>NZ_JBIVDZ010000001.1:0-404413 GCF_044747345.1 Streptomyces sp. NPDC090088
GTACTGCAGGGGGGACCCTGTGGGAGAGTAGGACGCCGCCGAACAAATATTAGGAAAGGCCCACGCCGTATGGCGTGGGCCTTTCTGCATTTAAGGGCTCGGCGCTTAGGGGGTAATCGGTAGGCCCGTCCGGCGACAGGGCCTACCCATTGCGGTTCAGAGTCGGCCGGCCGCCTTCAACGCCAGATACGCATCCGCCAGTGCCGGAGCGAGATCATCAGGCGTGGCGTCCACAACCGTCACACCGTACCGACGGAGTTGCTCCGCGGTCCGGTGCCGTTCGCTCTGTGCCTGTGCCGCGGCCGCTGCTTCGTACACCGCGTCGACGTCTCCACGGGCCGTTGCCATACGGGCGATGTGCGGGTCGGCCACTGAAGCGATCAGAACGGTGTGGCGCTGGGTCAGCTGGGAGAGCACCGGAAGCAGACCCTGTTCGACGGGGGCTGCGTCGAGCGTCGTCAGAAGGACGAGCAGGGAGCGGCGTGGAGCCGTACGGAGGGCTGTGGCGGTGAGGCCGCGTGCGTCCGTTTCGACGAGTTCGGGCTCCAGCGTGGCCATCGCGTTGACCAGGGACGGAAGTACGTCGCCCGCCGAGCGGCCCTGGACGAGGGCGCGGACTCGACGGTCGTAGGCGAGCAGGTCCACGCGGTCGCCGGCGCGTGAGGCGAGGGCGGCGAGGAGCAGCGCCGCGTCCATGGAGGCGTCCAGGCGCGGGGCGTCGCCGACCCGGCCGGCGGAGGTGCGGCCGGTGTCGAGGACCAGGAGGATGTGCCGGTCGCGTTCGGGACGCCAGGTGCGTACGGCGACCGTGGACTGCCGTGCCGTTGCGCGCCAGTCGATGGAGCGGGTGTCGTCACCGGGGACGTACTCGCGCAGGCTGTCGAACTCGGTGCCCTCACCTCGCGTCAGAACGCTGGTGCGGCCGTCGAGTTCACGCAATCGAGCGAGTTTCGACGGCAGGTGCTTCCGGCTGGTGAACGGGGGCAGAACCCGTACGGTCCAGGGCACTTTGTGGCCGCTCTGGCGGGAGAACAGGCCGAGGGGGCCGTAGGAACGGATCGTGACGCGGTCCGCCTGGCGGTCGCCGCGACGGGTGGGGCGCAGGCGGGTTGTGACGCGTCGGCGTTCGCCGGGCGGGACGGTGAGGCGGTGGCGCGAGGCCTCGACCTCCGTGCCGGACTGCCAACTGCTGGGCGGCCAGCCGTCCCTGAGGCGGGCCCGGAGCGGTCGTCCGGACGGGTTGGTGACCGTCAGGGTGACGTCCGCGGTCTCGCCGAGGCGTGCGGACGTGTCGCCGGAGCGGGTCAGCACGAGGCGTCGTACCGGTGCCGCCAGGGCGAAGTCGCAGGCGCAGGCCAGGGCCAGTGGGCCGTCGACCGCGAGGATGCCTGTCCAGCTGGGTCCCCACAGGCCGATGGGGATCGATCCGATTGCCGCGAGGAGGGCGGCGCGGCCGGTGAGAGGCATCAGCGGGGGACCGGGACGTGGGCGAGGATCGCGTTGATGACGGAGTCGGCGGTCACGCCCTCCATCTCGGCCTCGGGGCGGAGTTGGACGCGGTGGCGGAGGGTGGGCAGGGCGAGGGCCTTGACGTCGTCGGGGATGACGTAGTCGCGGCCGGTCAGCCAGGCCCATGCGCGTGAGGTGGCCAGCAGGGCGGTGGCGCCGCGCGGGGAGACGCCGAGGGTGAGGGACGGCGACTCGCGGGTGGCACGGCAGATGTCGACGACGTAGGCGGTGATCTCGGGGGAGACGGTCGTCTTGGCGACCGCGGCGCGGGCGGCTTCGAGGTGGGCGGGGCCTGCCACGGGGCGTACGCCGGCGGCGCGCAGGTCGCGCGGGTTGAAGCCCTCGGCGTGCCTGGTGAGGACGTTGATCTCGTCCTCCCGGGAGGGGAGGGGGATCGTCAGCTTGAGGAGGAAGCGGTCGAGTTGGGCCTCGGGGAGGGGGTACGTGCCCTCGTACTCGACAGGGTTCTGGGTCGCGGCGACCAGGAACGGGTCGGGGAGCGGCCGGGGTGTGCCGTCGACCGTGACCTGGCGCTCCTCCATGGCCTCGAGGAGGGACGACTGGGTCTTGGGCGGGGTGCGGTTGATTTCGTCCGCGAGGAGGAGGTTGGTGAAGACCGGGCCGGGCTGGAAGGAGAACTCGGCGGTGCGGGTGTCGTAGACGAGGGAGCCCGTGATGTCGCTCGGCATGAGGTCGGGGGTGAACTGGACTCGCTTGGTGTCCAGTTCGAGTGCGGACGCGAGGGCGCGGACGAGCAACGTTTTGGCGACTCCGGGGACTCCTTCAAGGAGCACGTGTCCGCGGCAGAGGAGAGCGACGACGAGGCCGGTCACGGCGGGGTCCTGGCCGACCACGGCTTTGGCGATCTCGGCGCGCAGGGCTTCCAGCGAGGCCCGGGCGTCGGCCGGGTTCCCGGTGGTCCCGGCGTTGTCAGTGGTCGGGTCCATCATGGACGGCGTACCTCTCTTTCGAGGGCGTCGAGCTGGTCGGTGAGGGCGATCAGGGCCTCGTCGTCGCCGGGCGGCGGTCCGAAGAGGAGGGAGTGCAGGGTCTGTCCGTCGCCGTGGAGGTGGGCGGACAGGGCGGGGAGCAGGGCTTCGGGCGCGTGCGCCTGGGAGACCGGGACGCCTACGAGGGGGGCGAGGCGGGTGCGGGTGGTGGAGCGAAGAGCGGCGGCCGCGCGGTCGCGGGCGTTGGCCTTGCGGTAGAGGCGGGAGCGGCCTTCGACGGTTTCGGAGGCGCGGATCGCCACGGGAAGTCTTTCGGGCACGAGGGGGCCGAGTCGGCGTGCCCGCCAGAAGGCGGCGAGGCCCGCGGCGATGAAGAGCTGGAGTGTGCCCCAGAGCCAGCCGGAGGGGAGCAGGTCGAAGAGGCTCTTCTGTTCGCCGGTGCCGGTGGCCGAGGAGTCGGAGAGCGAGGGGAGGTACCAGACCAGATGCGGGCGCGAGCCGAGGAGTTGCAGGGCGAGCGAGGCGTTGCCCTGCTCGTCGAGCCGGTCGTTGAGGAGGATGTCGGGCGCGCCGAGGACTACGGTGTCGCCGCCTCCGGAGGCCGCGGGGACGCGGATCAGGGTGGCCAGGCGCTGGCTGGGGTAGCAGGAGTCGGCGTCGAGGTGCGTGGTGGTGTAGCGGATGCCGCCGGTGTCGGCGCTGCCCGCCCGCCGGGCCGCCGCGAGGTCGCAGTGGGGGTTCAGCGTGGACTTCAGGCTGGTGGCGGGATCGGCGGTGACGCCGGGGGCAAGCCGTTCGACGGACGTACTCCCGGCGGCGACCAGGACGGTGCGGCCGCCCGATCCCGCGGTCGACGCCCTCAGCCGGGTCTGCTGACGCGGGGTCAGCAGGTCGGGGACGGCGACGAGGAGGGTGGTGTCGCGGCCGGCCGCGGCCTGAGCGTCGGCCAGGGTGGTGACCACGCGGGTGTCGACGCCCCGGTCGGCGAGGAGTTCGGCGACGGCGCGGCTGCCGTAGGTGTCGGCGGAGCGCGGGTCGAGATCGCCGTGCCTGCTGTCGGAGCGGATGACGGCGATGGCGACGGCCCCGGCGAGCAGGAGCACCACGGCGAGGACGATGCCTCGGGTGCGGGTCCACACCTGGCGGGTGGTGGGCGCGGTGGAGGTGGTGGCCGGGAGGGCTGTGCCGATGGTCATTCGGCGGCTCCCTGGCGGGTGTTGTGGGCCGTGCTGTGGGTGCTGCTGACGAGCATCGGCTTGGTGCGTTCCAGGTCGCGGTCGAGTT
Organism: Streptomyces sp. NPDC090088; assembly: GCF_044747345.1. NCBI lineage: Bacteria > Bacillati > Actinomycetota > Actinomycetes > Kitasatosporales > Streptomycetaceae > Streptomyces > Streptomyces sp. NPDC090088. Next base: position 3,744 of record NZ_JBIVDZ010000001.1, read on the forward strand.
CGGCGATGCGCTCGTACGACGCCTGGGTCGCTCTGCGGCCGCCGTATGTGACGTCGTCGAACTCCCGGGCGGCGGCGCGCAGCCGGTCCGTGTGGGCGGGCAGGGCGCGGCCGGCTTCGGCGGCGGCCTCGTCGGCGGTGCGGCCGGGGCGGACGTCGAGCAGGGCGCGTTCCTCCAGGGCGCGGACGACGGCGCGCATGCGTTCCTGGAGGGCCTGGTTCCAGTGGCCCTGGGCGGCATGGGCCTCGGCGGCCGCGCGGTGTTCGGCGGCGCTGCGGAGGCGGTCGTCGAACAGGGCGGCGGTGGAGGTGGGCTGGCGGTGCGGGGTGCCCAGCCGCCACCACAGGGCGCCCACGACGGCGACGACGGCCAGGACCACGACGACGAGGCCCAGCGCGCCGCCGGGCGTCGCGGACGCGGCCGCGGAGAGCAGGCGGTCGACCCAGTCCAGGATGGCGTTCACGGCGCGCTGGAACAGCCCGGGATCGTTCTCGTGGTACATCCGCTTGGACAGCTCACGGCGCGCCGCTTCCCGCGCGGGGTCGCGCGGAATGGTCACCGGCGGCTCGTCGCCCGAGCCGGTCAGCGACAGCAAGGCCGTGTCCCGGGCTCGCAGCAGGCCACGTACCGCCTCGTCGGCGGCGCGCGGCAGGGCCGCCGGTACCGCCGTGAGGACTCCCCCCGTCAGGCTCACCGCATCAGCTCCCCGGGACGGTGCCTGGGGTGGCGCTGCCGTACTCCTCGACGCCGGCGGCGCGGGCCAGTTCGAGGTCGAGGGCCTCGCGGCGGATGCGCTGGTCGATGTAGAGGAGCACGGTGACGCCCGCGTTGATCGGGAAGGTGAGCATGGAGCCGATCACCGCGCCGACTCCGCTGATGACGAGGAACGTCCAGCCGTAGTTGTCGTTGGTGCCCTCGAGGAAGCCGGAGAACCCGTCGCCGCTGAGGAAGGCGGCGAGCACGGTGAAGGGGATCACGGCGAGCGACGACACGATGTTGGCGATGATCGTGGCCAGCAGCTGGATGCCGAACACCCGCCACCAGGAGCCCCGGACCAGCTTCGCGGAGCGGCCCAGCGACTTGACGATGCCCTGCTTCTCCAGCATCAGCGCGGGCGAGGCCAGGGAGAAGCGGATCATCAGCCACACGGTGACGACGACGCCGGCCAGGATGCCGAGGACGAGCAGGCCGGCGATGGCGCCGCCCGGGCCGCCGGCGATCGCGACGACGATGCCGGGCAGTGCGCCGACGAGCAGGACGCCGACCGCGATGAGGCCGGTCAGCAGGATGAGGCCGAACAGCTTCATGACCTGCGGGCGGGCGTCGCGCCAGGCTTCGCCGGTGGTCACGGACTTGCCGAGCACGGCGCGGCTGGTGACGGTCGTCAGCAGGGCGGTCGCGATGATGGTGCCGACCAGGGAGATCAGCAGGACGGCGCCCGAGCTGAGCATGACCTCGCCCGCGGCGCGGGACACCTCGCTGAGGGAGGCGCTCGGGTCGTTGAGGGCGTCGGTGGTCTCGGTGTCGTTCAGGACGAGGCCCTGAAGGAGGATCACCGCGACCTCGGTGACGACGGCGACCGTCAGGGAGATGCCGAGGACCGTGCGCCAGTAGGTGCGCATGGTGGAGACGGCGCCGTCGAGGATCTCGCCGACGCCGAGCGGGCGCAGCGGGATCACGCCGGGCTTGGCGGCGGGCGGGGGGCCGCCCCAGCCGCCGCCCCAGGCTCCGTATCCGCCGGGCGGGCCGTATCCGTCAGGGGGACCGTAGCCGCCCGGACCACCGGGGCCGCCGTAGCCTCCGTATCCGCCGCCGGGGGGCTGGCCGCCCCAGCCGGGGCCGGGAGGTGGGGGCGGCGGTGCCTGGCCTGGTGCCGGGGGGCCCGTGGGCGCGGACCACTGGCCGGGTGGGGGTTGCTCCTTGGACCACTTCGAGTCGGAGCCCTGTGGGTCCGTACCCGGCTGATCGGCAGGCCCTGCGGGAACGGGGCGGTCGGCAGGGGCGGACGCGCCGGGTTCCCGCCCGTCGGACGGGGCGGATCCGGGCGAGGCCCAGCCCGGAGTGTCGTTCATCGAAGCTCCTTCACGGTGCCCGTCCGCGGTCGCGGTGGCAGGTTGGCTGCCATCGTGCCATGGGGATGTCGCCCAGTGACCGGCCGCGGTAGAGGCTGCGTACCTTCAATTGTCTGCCGGATACGGGGCAGACTGACCGCATGGCTGATCAGTACGCGCAAACCGGCGAGGACAAGCGGCCGACGGGGATACCGGTGATCCGATGGGAGGAGCCACCCGAAGGTCCCGTCGTGGTCCTTCTCGACCAGACCAGACTGCCGGCCGAGGAGGTCGAGCTGGTGTGCACGGACGCGCCGGCGCTGGTGGAGGCGATCCGTTCGCTCGCGGTGCGCGGAGCTCCGCTGCTCGGGATCGCGGGGGCGTACGGCGTCGCGCTCGCCGCCGTGCGGGGCTTCGACGTGGACGAGGCCGCGACGGCGCTGTCGAGCGCGCGGCCCACCGCCGTGAACCTGTCCGTCGGGGTGCGCAGGGCGGTGGCGGCGTACCGGTCCGCTCTGGCCGGTGGTGGTGACGACAGGGCGGCGGCCGCGGCGGCGCTGGGGGCGGCTCGGGCGTTGCACCGGGAGGATGCCGAGGCCAGCGCGCGGATGGCCGAGCACGGGTTCGCGCTGCTGGACGAGCTGCTGCCGGGCGGAGGGCACCGGATCCTCACCCACTGCAACACCGGTTCGCTGGTGTCGGGAGGGGAGGGCACGGCGTTCGCGGTGGCCCTGCGGGCGCACCGGGCGGGGCGGCTCAGGCGGCTCTGGGTGGACGAGACGCGCCCGTTGCTGCAGGGCGCTCGCCTGACGGCGTACGAGGCGGCGCGCAGCGGTATGGCGTACACCTTGCTCACCGACAACGCGGCCGGTTCGCTGTTCGCGGCGGGGGAGGTGGACGCGGTACTGATCGGGGCGGACCGGATCGCGGCCGACGGATCGGTGGCGAACAAGGTGGGGAGTTATCCGCTCGCGGTGCTCGCGCGGTACCACCATGTGCCGTTCATCGTGGTGGCGCCGGTGACGACGGTGGATCCGGAGACGCCGGACGGGGCGGCCATCGAGGTCGAACAGCGCCCCGGATATGAGGTGACCGAGCTCACAGCGCCGCAGATGCCGGTGGTGGGAGCGGGCGGCGGGGTTCCGGTGGCGCCTCTGGGCACCCAGGCCTACAACCCGGCGTTCGACGTGACGCCGCCGGAGCTGGTGACGGCGATCGTCACCGAGGAAGGCGTCGTCTCGCCCGTGACGGCCGAGGCCCTTGCCGAACTGTGCGCCAGGTGACGGTCGGCTGACCCGGTGGGCGCCGCTCGCGCGGAAGATCCCGGTGCGTTCGGTGAGAGGGCGGCAGGCCACCGGGTCCCACGGTGAGAGGCTCACACCCCGTGTCTCCCAGGGGCATGGGCGTAGCGTATTGCTGGCCACCAGCTGTGGGCAGGTCGTACCGCGAGTGGTCTCGGCCCGAGGGTGGAGAGCCGTTGCCGGAATCGAGGTCTGCGGACGGGGGCAGACAGTGACGGTCCCCTGCGACTATGGTCACTGGCCGGTGACCCTGATCACCTGCGCAACCTTCACTGTTATGAGAATGGGATGATGTCGTTTATGAAGGGACGAGTCCTTGTCGTCGACGACGACACCGCACTGGCCGAGATGCTCGGCATCGTGCTGCGTGGTGAAGGTTTTGAGCCGTCTTTCGTAGCCGACGGTGACAAGGCGCTGGCCGCTTTCCGTGAGACCAAGCCCGATCTGGTGCTGCTGGACCTGATGCTGCCCGGGCGGGACGGTATCGAGGTGTGCCGTCTGATCAGGGCGGAGTCCGGCGTGCCGATCGTGATGCTCACGGCGAAGAGCGACACGGTCGATGTGGTCGTGGGCCTGGAGTCGGGCGCGGACGACTACATCGTGAAGCCGTTCAAGCCGAAGGAGCTGGTGGCCCGGATCCGGGCCAGGCTGCGGAGGTCGGAGGAGCCGGCGCCGGAGCAGCTCGCCATAGGTGACCTGGTCATCGACGTGGCGGGGCATTCGGTGAAGCGGGACGGGCAGTCGATCGCGCTGACCCCGCTGGAGTTCGACCTGCTGGTCGCGCTCGCCCGCAAGCCGTGGCAGGTGTTCACGCGTGAGGTGCTCCTGGAGCAGGTCTGGGGCTACCGGCACGCGGCGGACACCCGTCTTGTCAACGTTCACGTCCAGCGGCTGCGCTCCAAGGTCGAGAAGGACCCGGAGCGGCCGGAGATCGTGGTGACCGTCCGTGGCGTCGGATACAAGGCGGGACCCAGCTGACATGTCCGGGGACAGTGCCGCTTCGGCCCCCGGCCGGTCCGGGGACCGTCCGGGGCGGCCTGTCGGCGGAAAGAGGCCCGGCTCGCGCTGGCGGCTGCTCTTCGAGGGCGGACTGCTCCAGGGCGGTGTCCAGGGCAGTCCGGTCCTGCGCCTTTTCATGCGCTGGGTGCGTCGGCCGTTGCTGCCGGTCATGCGGCTGTGGCGGCGCAACATCCAGCTCAAGGTCGTCGTCACGACCCTGCTGATGTCGCTGGGCGTCGTCCTGCTGCTCGGCTTCGTGGTCATCGGGCAGGTGCGCAACGGCCTGCTGGACGCCAAGGTGAAGGCGTCGCAGAGCCAGGCCACCGGTGGTTTCGCGGTGGCCAAGCAGAAGGCCGACGAGGCCGCGACCGGTACCGGTGACACCGCGGTGTCGGCGGACGGCCGGCAGTCGCAGAACGTCACCTCGTGGATGAGCGACCTCGTCGAGTCCCTGTCCAGTGGCGGCCAGGGTGCCTTCGACGTGGTCACGCTGCCCGCGGGTGACAACAACAGCGGCGGCGGGCGCACGCGTGCCTCCGGGCAGGTCGATCCGACGGCCAGCGTGCCCGACGATCTGCGCGCGCGGATCAACGGCAACGCGACGGCCGCGCAGAGCTATACCCGGATCATGTACACGGACGACAAGGAGTCGCAGCCCGCGCTGGTCATCGGCAAGCAGGTCAGCGATCCGAACAACGATCCGTACGAGCTGTACTACCTCTTCCCGCTCACGCAGGAGGAGAAGTCCCTCAGCCTGGTCAAGGGCACGCTGGCGACCGCCGGGCTGTTCGTCGTCGTCCTGCTCGGGGCGATCGCCTGGCTTGTCGTGCGCCAGGTCGTCACGCCGGTGCGGATGGCGGCCGGCATCGCCGAGCGGCTGTCGGCGGGGCGGCTGCAGGAGCGGATGAAGGTCACCGGCGAGGACGACATCGCGCGGCTCGGCGAGGCCTTCAACAAGATGGCGCAGAACCTCCAGCTGAAGATCCAGCAGCTGGAGGACCTGTCGCGGATGCAGCGCCGGTTCGTGTCGGACGTGTCGCACGAGCTGCGCACCCCGCTGACGACCGTGCGGATGGCGGCCGACGTCATCCACGAGGCGCGCGAGGACTTCGACCCGGTGACCGCGCGGTCCGCGGAACTGCTCGCCGACCAGCTGGACCGGTTCGAGTCACTGCTCGCCGACCTGCTGGAGATCAGCCGCTTCGACGCGGGCGCGGCGGCGCTGGAGGCCGAGCCGATAGACCTCAGGGAGGTCGTGCGGCGGGTGGTCAGCGGGGCCGCGCCGCTCGCGGAGCGCAAGGGCACGCACATACGCGTGGTCGGCGATCTGCAGCCGGTGGTGGCCGAGGCGGACGCCCGGCGGGTGGAGCGGGTGCTGCGCAACCTCGTCGTCAACGCCGTGGAGCACGGCGAGGGCAAGGACGTCGTGGTCAAGCTGGCCGCGGCCGGCGGCGCGGTCGCGGTCGCGGTGCGCGACTACGGCGTCGGGCTCAAGCCCGGTGAGGCGACCCGGGTCTTCAGCCGCTTCTGGCGGGCGGACCCGGCACGCGCGCGTACCACCGGCGGCACGGGCCTGGGGCTGTCGATCGCCCTGGAGGACGCGCGGCTGCACGGCGGCTGGCTACAGGCGTGGGGGGAGCCGGGCGGCGGCTCGCAGTTCCGGCTGACGCTGCCGCGGACCGCGGACGAGCCGCTGCGGGGCTCGCCGATACCCCTGGAGCCCAAGGACTCACGGCGCAACCGCGGACTCGACGACGCCGGTCTGCCGAGCGGCGGCGGCGACAAGCGGGCGACCGTGCCGGTGCAGCCCGGCGGCGGCCAGCCGTCGCCGCTGGCCCCCATGACGCAGCGGCTGGCCACCGCGGCCCCCACCGCCGATCCGACCGCGCTGCCCGGCAACGGCGCGCGCGTGGTGCCCCGGCCCACCGGGGGCGCGCGGCGCCAGGAGGGCACGTCCGAGACCGGTGCCGCCGACGACGGGAGCGTCGCCGGGCCGGAGCAGCCGAACAAGCCAGGGGAGGCATTTCGTGGGCGCTGACCGCGAGGGGAGCGCCCGGCCCGGAGGACCGGTGCGCGCGGTGGTGTACGCCGCCTGTGGGGCCGTACTGCTGGCGGGCTGCGCCTCCATGCCGGACAGCGGCGACCTGCGGGATGTCGAGTCCACGCCACGGCAGGACACGCAGGTGCGGGTCTTCGCCATGCCGCCGCAGCAGGACGCCTCCTCCACCGAGATCCTCCAGGGTTTCCTGGAAGCCCTGACCAGCGACGACCCGCACTTTGACACGGCGCGCAAGTATCTGACCACGGCCGCCGCGAAGACCTGGCGGCCGGAGCTGCGGGCCACGGTGCTGACGAACGGGCCCAGCATCCAGACCGCCGCGCGCCCGGTCGGCCGGGAGGACGAGGACAGCATCACCTACGCGTTGCAGGGCAGCCGGGTGGCGACCGTCGACGCGCAGCAGGCCTACTCGCCGGCCGACGGGTCGTACCGCAAGACGGTGCACCTGACGAAGGACGCCAAGAGCGGGCAGTGGCGGATCGACACGCTGCCGCAGGGTGTCGTGATGGGCAAGTCCGACTTCCAGCGCAACTACACGTCCGTCAACAAGTACTACTTCGCGTCGGACACCTCGGCCGCGGGCACCGGGCAGCCGGTGGCGGTCGCTGATCCCGTCTTCGTGCGCACCCGGGTGGATCCGACCACCCAGCTGGTGCGTTCGCTGCTCAACGGGCCCACCAGCTGGCTGGGCCCGGTGGTGTGGTCGAGTTTCCCGACCGGTACGGCGCTGAAGAAGGGGGTGTCCGGGCTGGTACCGGACGACCAGAACCGGCTCACCGTGCCGCTCAATGTCAAGGCGTCCCGGATCGGCACGGCGAAGTGCACCGAGATGGCGACCCAGTTGCTGTTCACGCTGCGGAACCTGACACCCACCGTGGACACGGTGGCGCTGCAGTCCGTCAACGGCGGTCATATGTGCGATGTCGGCGAGGAGCAGGCCGAGACCACCGCCTGGCGCCCGTCCACCAAGCGGCCCGAGTACCTGTACCTCCTCGACAGCAAGCACCGGCTGGTGCGGATGACGACCGGCGGTGCGGGTACCAGCGCGGTCGCGGTACCGGGACCGTTCGGTGCGGGCACCAAGCCGCTGCGGTCGGTGGCGGTCGCCCGCGACGAGCGGACCGCGGCCGGGGTCACCAGCGACGGCAGGTCGCTGTACGTCACCTCGCTCGCCTCCGCGGGTTCGCTCGGGGACGCCGTGCTGACCAGCCACGGCGCGACCGAGGACGACCGGCTGACGGCACCGAGCTGGGACGCCCGGGGCGACCTGTGGGTGGCCGACCGGGATCCCGGCAAGCCGCAGCTGTACATGCTGGCGCAGGGTGTGGGCCAGCCGCTGACCGTGCAGGTCCCCGAGCTGAACGGCCGTATCGAGGACGTGCGGGTCGCCGCCGACGGGGTGCGGATCGCGCTCGTCGTGGAGAAGGACGGCAAGCAGTCGCTGCTCGTCGGGCGGATCGAGCGCACCAAGTCCGATGACCAGCAGGAGGTTTCGGTCCTCGAACTGCGCTCCGCCACGCCCGGCTCCGAGGAGGTCACCGCGATGTCCTGGGCCGGGGACAGCACGCTCGTGGTCGTCGGTCGTGAGCAGGGTGGAGTGCAGCAGACGCGGTACGTCCAGGTCGACGGCTCCACACCGGACGGTCCGGCGCCCGCAGCCCTCACGGGCGTCCTGGCGATCGCCGCGTCCGAGGACGACAGGGTGCCGCTGGTGGCCGACTCGCAGGACGACGGGATCGTCCGGCTGCCGACCGGGGACCAGTGGCAGAAACTCCTCAAGGACGGGTCGGCGCCGGTCTATCCGGGCTGAGCGCGGAGAGCGGTGTGAGCGGCCGTCCCGGTCCGGCTTCGAGCCGGCGGGGCGGCCGCTTTGTCGTGTGCGGCGGGTGAACGCGCTTCGAGGCGTGCCCTGTGGCCGTGTGCTTCGGGCAACCGTTGTACGGGTGCCCAGGCGGCCTCTCCCGGCCGGGGCGCCGGTCTTCTCACTCCTGTGGGTGACGTGGTGTGCGGGTCGCGTGGAGTTGTCCACAGGCGGTTGTCCACAGGGGTGGCCGGTCCGGCCGGGTGTTGGCACAGTGGGCACATGCGGGGGTGGTGGCAGGACCTCACCGACCTGGTGCTACCGGCCGAGTGCGGAGGCTGTGGGACGCCTCGCACGGTGCTCTGTCCCGAGTGCCGTGCCGCCCTGAGCGGGGCCGTACCGGGCCGGGTGCGGCCGGCGTCGGAACCGCCCGGGCTGCCGGCGGTGTACGCGGCGGCGCCTTACGCGGACGAGGTGCGGGCGGCTCTCCTCGCCCACAAGGAACGGGGCGCGCTGGCACTCGCGGGTGCCCTGGGCGCGGCGCTGGCGGGAGCGGTGCGGGCGGGGCTCCGGGAGCACCGGACCGTGCGTGTCGTCGGCTCGTGGAGCGATCTGGCGGATGCGGAGGGTGTCCCGGCGCCCGGGCCCGTGCTGCTGGTCCCGGTGCCCTCCGCGCCGTGGGCCGTGCGGGCGCGGGGGCACGATCCGGTGCGCCGGATCGCGCTCGCGGCGGCGGCGGAGCTGCGGCGCACCGGGACCTCGGCCCGGGTGGCCCCGGTGCTGGGGCAGCGGCGGGCCGTGGCCGACCAGTCGGGGCTCAACTCCCGGCAGCGGCGGGCGAATCTCGCCGGTGCGCTGGAGGTGACGGCGGGCGGCGGGCGACTGCTCGCGGGCGGCCGGGTCGTCCTCGTCGACGACCTCGTCACGACCGGCGCCACGCTCGCGGAGGCGGCGCGTGCGGTGCGGGAGGCGACGGGGCCCGGTGGGGGAGGAGAGGGGACAGCGGCTGTGTATCGGCGCGCGGCCTGGGAAGGAAGGGAGGAACGGACGGCCGGACCGAGGGAAGTACGAACGAGGTGGACACGGGACGCACCGGGAATGGCCCAGGGGACCGCCCCCACGTGGCCGCTCCGTGCGGCTGTGGTCGCGGCTGCACCGGATTCTTTCGAAAAGAACCGGAACTGACTGTGAACGTGCATCGTTGCAGCTAGTGACCGGACCAATTCACCTGAATGGAGGTACGCATCAGTAGAGGGTGACGACATCCGTCCGGGCGAGATATGTTCGGTTGTGAGGGAGAAAGCCGCAGGCCATACCTCCCGTATCCGAATGCCGTGCCGCGCGTTTTCCGTAATCATCGCGGTGCTGGGGTGCAGATCTTGCCCATGGGGGAGGAGGAGGTGAAGTCGCCGAGTCCGAGGCTCCGGGGTTCACCGGAGTTGGGTGCAAAAGGGAGATGCTCCGCCAGTGGAGCGGAGCGATCCGGGAACGGAGTTCTGCGTGGACATCGTCGTCAAGGGCCGCAAGACCGAGGTGCCCGAGCGGTTCCGCAAGCACGTGGCCGAGAAGCTGAAGCTGGAGAAGATCCAGAAGCTCGACGGCAAGGTGATCAGCCTCGACGTCGAGGTGTCCAAGGAGCCCAACCCCCGACAGGCCGACCGTTGCGACCGAGTGGAGATCACGCTCCGCTCCCGCGGTCCGGTGATCCGGGCGGAGGCAGCGGCCAGTGACCCGTACGCGGCGCTCGACCTGGCGGCGGAGAAGCTGGACGCACGCCTGCGCAAGCAGCACGACAAGCGGTTCTCGCGCCGCGGCGCACGGCGGATCCCGGCCGCCGAGGTCCCCGACCACGTCCCGGGCGCGGCGACGCTCAACGGGAACGGCAGCCCCGTCCATTCCGGTGACACGGACGGAGTGCCCACCACGAAGATGGGCTCCCTCGAGGTGCAGGGCGAAGGCCCCCTCATCGTCCGCGAGAAGACGCATGTCGCCGCCCCGATGACCCTCGACCAGGCTCTCTACGAGATGGAACTGGTCGGACACGACTTCTACCTGTTCGTCGACTCCGAGACCAAGGAGCCGAGTGTCGTCTACCGGCGGCACGCGTACGACTACGGCGTCATCCACCTCAACACGGACCCGATGGTCGCCCAGGCGCAACCGCCCGCGGCGGGAGGCACGCTGGGCGGCTGACCGGCTCGGCCGGCAGGTGAGCCTGTGCCCCTGGAAGCGCGTGTGCGCCCCCAGGGGCACCGGTGTGCGACTACTTCGCGCCCCGCTCGGTCACCGCGTTGTCACCCGGGCATGGAATCATGGCCACAACGGCCCAACCGGTGGGCCGCTGCCTTGGGTTGGCGATGGCACAGCACCACAGGCCACAGCCTTCAGGGGGAGGAACGATGGCGGACAGCTTCGGACCGATGCGGGACGGGGATGCCGACGGCGTCGTCGGCATGGGCCCGGACGCGGGCGGTACTCCACGCAAGGAGCCGATCAGAGTCCTTGTGGTGGACGACCACGCCCTCTTCCGCCGTGGGCTGGAGATCGTGCTCGCCGCCGAGGAGGACATCCAGGTCGTCGGCGAGGCGGGTGACGGCGCGGAGGCCGTCGACAAGGCCGCCGATCTGCTGCCCGACATCGTGCTGATGGACGTCCGGATGCCCAAGCGCGGCGGAATCGAGGCCTGCACCTCCATCAAGGAGGTCGCGCCCAGCGCGAAGATCATCATGCTGACGATCAGCGACGAAGAGGCCGATCTCTACGACGCGATCAAGGCGGGCGCGACCGGATATCTCCTCAAGGAGATCTCCACCGACGAGGTGGCCACCGCCATTCGCGCGGTGGCCGACGGGCAGTCGCAGATCAGCCCGTCCATGGCGTCGAAACTCCTCACCGAGTTCAAGTCGATGATCCAGCGCACCGACGAGCGCCGGCTGGTGCCGGCGCCGCGGCTCACCGACCGGGAACTCGAGGTGCTCAAGCTCGTCGCCACGGGGATGAACAACCGCGATATCGCGAAGGAGTTGTTCATCTCCGAGAACACCGTGAAGAACCATGTGCGCAACATCCTGGAGAAGCTGCAGCTGCACTCCAGGATGGAGGCCGTGGTCTACGCGATGCGGGAGAAGATCCTCGAGATCCGCTGAGACCGTCGGCGCAGGCACCGAGGCCGGCGCCGGTCAGCGCAGCGCGGCCATCAGCGCGCGGGTCACCTCACGCAGGAGGGGCTCGCGCAGCTCGGGGGCGTCCACCCGCTCCACGCGGACCGTCGTGCAGCCCACCCAGCTCGCCGCCTCGACCAGCGCCTCGGCCACCGCCGGGACCGCCTTCGGGCCGTCCAGCGTGACCTGGCGGGCCACCAGGATGTCGCTGCCCTCGCGCGCCGGGTCCACACGGCCCACGAGACGGCCGCCCGCCAGCACCGGCATCGCGTAGTAGCCGTGCACCCGCTTCGGCTTCGGGACGTAGGCCTCCAGGCGGTGGGTGAAGCCGAAGATCCGCTCCGTGCGCGCCCGGTCCCAGATCAGGGAGTCGAACGGGGAGAGCAGGGTGGTGCGGTGCCGGCCGCGCGGGGGCGTCGCCAGGGCCGCCGGATCCGCCCACGCGGGCTTGGACCAGCCCTCCACCTCCACCGGGACCAGACCCGAGTCGGCGATCACCGCGTCGACCTGCTCGCCCTTGAGACGGTGGTAGTCGGCGATGTCCGCGCGCGTGCCGACGCCCAGCGACTGTCCGGCCAGCCGGACCAGGCGGCGCAGGCACTCGGTGTCGTCCAGCTCGTCGTGGAGCAGCGCCCGGGGCACCGCCCGCTCGGCGAGGTCGTACACCCGCTTCCAGCCGCGCCGCTCGACGCACACCACCTCGCCGTACATCAGCGCGCGCTCCACGGCGACCTTGGTGCCGGACCAGTCCCACCACTCGCTGGTCTTCTTCGCGCCGCCCAGTTCCGTGGCGGTCAGCGGGCCCTCGGTGCGCAGCTGCTTGATGACCTGGTCGTACACGCCGTCGGGGAGCTCGTGCGCCCAGTGCGGGCGGTCGCGGTAGGCGCGGCGGCGGAAGGCGAAGTGCGGCCACTCCTCGATGGGCAGGATGCAGGCCGCGTGCGACCAGTACTCGAAGGCGTGGGGTGATGTCGGAGACGCGCCGGCGGATCCGGTCGTCCAGTAGGCGTCCTCGACCGTTCTGCGGCCGACGGAGCCGAGACGGGCGTAGGGGATGAGCTCGTGGGAGCGGGCGAGGACCGAGATGGTGTCGAGCTGGACCGCGCCGAGGTGGCGGAGCACGCCCCGGACGCCCGAGCGGCGGTCGGGAGCGCCGAGGAAGCCTTGCGCCCTCAGGGCGACACGGCGGGCTTCGTCCGCCGAGAGGGCGGCGGTGGGGCGCGGGAGGGTCGTCATGGGCCGGACGATAGAGGGTGGCACTGACAGTACGGCGTGAACTGGGACTATGGCTCGGACGTCAGCCCTGCGAAGGGGCCGGCAGGTAGGGCGCGGCCGAGGGCAGGCCCAGGTCCGAGGGCAGCAGGGAGCCCACCCAGCAGTCGCGCAGTACGCCCTTGTTGTTGAGGGAGGAGCGCAGTGTGCCCTCGATGGTGAAGCCGGCGCGCTCCGCGACCCCGCGGGAGCCGTGGTTGCCGACCTCGGCACGCCACTCGACCCGGTCGATCGCCATCCGCGTGAAGGCCCAGTGGGCGGCCGCGCGGGTGGCCTCGGTGGTGTAGCCGTGGCCGCGGTGCTCCTTGGCGGTCCAGAAGCCCACCTCGGCCGCGCCCAGGGAGCGCATGGTGAGGGCGAGCATCCCGGCCAGTTCCCCGGCCGGCAGGAAGACACCGAAGGTGAACATCGAACCCTCGGTCCAGCCGTCGGGGACCATCTGCTCCGTGAAGCTGCGGGCATGCTCCGGGAGATAGGGCGAGGGGATCGTCGTCCAGCGCTGGATGTCGGGGTCCTGGACGGCCGCGTACACCGCGTCGGTGTCCTGCGGGCCGACCGCGCGCAGCAGCAGACGCGGGGTGGTGAGCGTGACGGGTTCCATCGGCCGATTCTGCTCGCCCGGGTGTCCGGGGCGCCATGTGTTTCGCGGTCTGTGAGCGCGTGATCACATTTCGCGCAATTCCTCGCCCCGGCGCGGCACTATCCGCGGGGCCCGGCCGTTGTCCCCTGTGAAGCGGCAGACAACCTGCGACCACCCGGACCGGTCATACGAAACGGGCTCAGAGGGCCCTCAGGAAAGCGGTGGACGGTCCTCGGGCCGACAGGCCTCCCGGCGCGCCCGGGTCCTCGCATACGATGGCCGTTGCTCAGTACGTCCAATGGAAACCGACCGTCCCAGGCCCGACCGGCAAGGAGACAAACCCCCGTGTCCGTCCTCTCGAAGATCATGCGTGCAGGCGAAGGCAAGATCCTGCGCAAGCTGCACCGCATCGCGGACCAGGTCAACTCCATCGAAGAGGACTTCGTCGACCTCTCCGACGCCGAGCTGCGGGCCCTCACCGATGAGTACAAGCAGCGCTACGAAGACGGCGAGAGCCTCGACGACCTGCTTCCCGAGGCGTTCGCGACCGTCCGCGAGGCCGCCAAGCGCGCCCTCGGCCAGCGTCACTACGACGTGCAGATCATGGGCGGCGCGGCCCTTCACCTCGGCTACGTGGCCGAGATGAAGACCGGTGAGGGCAAGACCCTCGTCGGCACCCTGCCCGCGTACCTCAACGCGCTGTCGGGCAAGGGCGTGCACCTCATCACGGTCAACGACTACCTGGCCGAGCGCGACTCCGAGATGATGGGCCGCGTCCACAAGTTCCTGGGCCTCGAGGTCGGCTGCATCCTCGCCAACATGACCCCGGCCCAGCGCCGCGAGCAGTACGCCGCCGACATCACGTACGGCACGAACAACGAGTTCGGCTTCGACTACCTGCGCGACAACATGGCGTGGGCCCAGGACGAGCTCGTCCAGCGCGGCCACAACTTCGCCATCGTCGACGAGGTCGACTCCATCCTGGTCGACGAGGCCCGTACGCCGCTGATCATCTCCGGCCCCGCCGACCAGGCCACCAAGTGGTACGGCGACTTCGCCAAGCTGGTCCTGCGCCTGAAGAAGGGCGAGGCGGGCAACCCGCTCAAGGGCGAGGAGGAGACCGGCGACTACGACGTCGACGAGAAGAAGCGCACGGTCGCCATCCACGAGTCCGGCGTCTCCAAGGTCGAGGACTGGCTGGGCATCGACAACCTCTACGAGTCGGTGAACACCCCTCTGGTGGGCTACCTGAACAACGCCATCAAGGCGAAGGAGCTCTTCAAGAAGGACAAGGACTACGTCGTCCTCGACGGCGAGGTCATGATCGTCGACGAGCACACCGGCCGTATCCTCGCCGGCCGCCGCTACAACGAGGGCATGCACCAGGCGATCGAGGCGAAGGAAGGGGTGGACATCAAGGACGAGAACCAGACGCTCGCCACGATCACCCTGCAGAACTTCTTCCGCCTCTACAAGCGCCACGACCACAACGGCAAGGAACAGCCCGGCCTGTCCGGCATGACCGGTACGGCCATGACCGAGGCCGCCGAGTTCCACCAGATCTACAAGCTCGGCGTGGTCCCGATCCCGACGAACAGGCCGATGGTCCGCAAGGACCAGTCGGACCTGATCTACCGCACCGAGGTCGCCAAGTTCGAGGCGGTCGTCGACGACATCGCGGAGAAGCACGAGAAGGGCCAGCCGATCCTGGTCGGCACGACCTCCGTCGAGAAGTCGGAGTACCTCTCGCAGCAGCTCTCCAAGCGCGGCATCCAGCACGAGGTGCTGAACGCCAAGCACCACGAGCGTGAGGCGACGATCGTCGCGCAGGCCGGCCGCCGGGGCGCCGTCACGGTGGCCACCAACATGGCCGGCCGTGGTACCGACATCAAGCTCGGCGGCAACCCCGAGGACCTCGCCGACGCGGAGCTGCGCCAGCGCGGCCTCGACCCCGAGGAGCACATCGAGGAGTGGGCGCAGGCGCTGCCCGCCGCCCTGGAGAAGGCCGAGCAGGCGGTCAAGGCCGAGTTCGAGGAGGTCAAGGAGCTCGGTGGGCTCTACGTCCTCGGTACCGAGCGGCACGAGTCGCGCCGGATCGACAACCAGCTGCGCGGTCGTTCCGGCCGTCAGGGCGACCCCGGCGAGTCCCGCTTCTACCTCTCCCTCGGCGACGACCTGATGCGCCTGTTCAAGGCCCAGATGGTCGAGCGCGTGATGTCCATGGCGAACGTGCCGGACGACGTGCCGATCGAGAACAAGATGGTGACCCGTGCGATCGCGTCCGCGCAGTCGCAGGTCGAGCAGCAGAACTTCGAGACCCGTAAGAACGTCCTGAAGTACGACGAGGTGCTCAACCGGCAGCGCGAGGTCATCTACGGCGAGCGCCGCCGCGTCCTGGAGGGCGAGGACCTGCAGGAGCAGATCCACCACTTCATGGACGACACCATCGACGCGTACGTCGGCGCGGAGACCGCCGAGGGCTTCCCGGAGGACTGGGACCTCGACCGGCTGTGGGGCGCCTTCAAGCAGCTCTACCCGGTGAAGGTCACCGTCGACGAGCTGGAGGAGGCGGCCGGCGACCGCGCGGGCCTGACCGCCGAGTACATCTCCGAGTCCATCAAGGACGACGTCCACGAGCAGTACGAGTCCCGCGAGTCGCAGCTCGGCTCCGAGATCATGCGGGAGCTGGAGCGCCGCGTCGTGCTGTCGGTCCTGGACCGCAAGTGGCGTGAGCACCTCTACGAGATGGACTACCTCCAGGAGGGCATCGGCCTGCGCGCGATGGCCCAGAAGGACCCCCTGGTCGAGTACCAGCGCGAGGGCTTCGACATGTTCACGGCCATGATGGACGGCATCAAGGAGGAGTCCGTCGGCTACCTGTTCAACCTGGAGGTCCAGGTCGAGCAGCAGGTCGAGGAGGTCCCGGTCGAGGACACCGAGGCGGTTTCCGACAGCGTCCAGGACGCGGTGCCGGCCCAGGCGGGCTCCCGTCCCGAGATCCGCGCCAAGGGCCTGGAGGCGCCGCAGCGTCGGGGCATGCACTTCTCCGCGGCCACCGTGGACGGAGAGGGCGGCCTCGTCGAGGGCGACTTCACCTACGACGACGAGGAGCCGGCCCGCTCCGAGGCGGACGGCCTGACCCGAGCGGAGCGCCGCAAGCAGGCGAAGGGCAGCCGCCGCCGCAGGAAGTGACGGCGACACCACCACGTCGGAAGGGCCGGTCACCCCGGAGGGGGGGCCGGCCCTTCGGCTTGCCCGGCCCAGCCTTCTTCGGTTCGGCCGGCTGGCCTTCTGTGGCTTGCCCGGCCCAGCCTTCTTCGGTTCGGCCGGCTGGCCTTCTGTGGCTTGCCCGGCCCAGCCTCCCTCGGCTTGTCCAGCGGGTCCTCTGTGGCTAGCTCAGGGCTTCTCCGGGATCTGACCACGCCGAGCCCTCTCAGGCTTGCCACAAGGCCCTCCCGCGCCTGCCGGACGGCCCAGCCTCCTTCTAGGACCGCCCAAAGCTCAGCCTCCTAGGATGCTGGCCCAGCCTCCCCTGAGACCGGGCCAGCCCCTCCCAGGAGGGCCTGGCCCCCCGGACCGGCCCAACCCCTAGCTGCCGCGCGGTGCTCGGGGCCCGCCCAGTTCTACGGCCGTGCAGCGCCAGCGGAGGTCCGGGCCCTGTTCGAGGCGGAAGGCCATGGCGCGGAGCTGGTCGCCGGCGGCGATGCGGGCGAAGACCTCCAGGGCGCCGGTGCGGGGGACGTAGTAGCCGATGTCGCGGACGACCGGGTCGGCGCCGCGGGTGCGCAGGGGGCCGCGTTCGGCGAGGCGGGCCAGATCGTCGTAGGCGGGACCCGCGGTGTGCCGGAGCATCCAGTGGACGGGCCGGCGGCCGCTGAGGACGGCCAGCAGGCGCTCCGCGAAGAGGTCCGTGGGGCGGGGGCTCGGCGGGGCCGCCGGAGGGGTGAGCGGCCTGCGGGACGAGGGCGTTCCGGGGCGGCGGGAGTCCCGGCGGCCGGGCGGGCGGGTGCCCGGGCGGAGCTGGGCGGTCCTGGTCATGACCTTGTTCATGGGGATCCCCGTTCGACGGGCCCGGAGTACCGGGCGGTAACTTGCGGTCGGGGATCTTGTACGGGGGCCGGGACGGCGGCAGCAAGGCGTCTGCGGCCCGTGTCGGGGGCCCGGGAATGTTCACCTATCCGAGTGATCCGGGGCGCCCGGACCCGGTCGGACGGCGGCCGGCACCGGGTGAATCGGAGGGTGCCGGGTGGACGCTCCCGGCGTCACCGCCCGGGACCCGAAAGGGGACGCCCGCACGTATCCTGAAGGCCCTCCAGGAGGCGTCAGGACCTTCGGGGGACCCGCGGAGTCGAAGAGTCGAGAAAAGAGCGGCCAGCATGCGCGTCTATGTCCCCCTGACCCTCTCCGGGCTTGCCGAGGCGCACAAGACGGGCGAGCTGGGGACCGGTCCGTTCGCCGCCTACGCCGTCACGCCGGCGCTGCGCGAGTGGTACCTCTCCGACGACGTGGAGGAACTGGAGTACGCGGCGCTCAACCGGGCCGCCCTGGCCTCGCTGCGGCTGCTGGCCGCAGAGCCGGATGCGGCGCGACGCCGGGTCGTGGTGGCCGTGGACGTCCCCGACGGCACGGCGACGGCCGACCCGGACCGCGGGCTCGACCCGGCGGCGCTGGGCGAGGTGCGGGTGACCGGCACGGTCGCGCTGGCCAAGGCGGCCGCAGTGCACGTCGACTCCGACGACGCGGAGGAGGACGTGACTGCAGCGGCCGGGGCGCTGGCGGCGGCGGACGGCGGGGACGACGACGCCCAGTTCGTCGTGGACGGGGCCGAGGACCATGAGCTGCTCTGGTACGCCACGCAGGAGATCCCGAACCTGATGGGGCTCGACTGAGCCGACGGGGCGTGTGTGACCTGCGGTGACGCACCCGCGGTCTTGATTGTCAGTGGCGGCGGGTAGCGTTTTGGCATGGGGAAGCACGACAGCGCACACATTGTCTGGGACTGGAACGGCACGCTGTTCCACGACAACGACGCGATCATCGGGGCGACGAACGCGGCCTCGGCCGAGCTGGGCCTGGCACCGATCACACTGGAGCAGTACCGGGCGCTGTACTGCGTGCCGGTGCCGAGGTTCTACGAGCGGCTGATGGGGCGGCTGCCGACGGACACCGAGTGGGAGGTCATGGACGTGATCTTCCACCGCTACTACGCCGAGCACCGCGGTCTGTGCGGGCTGACCGACGGGGCGGCCGAGCTGCTGGCCGGGTGGCGTTCGGCCGGGCGCAGCCAGTCGCTGCTGAGCATGTACGTGCACGACGAACTCGTACCGCTGGTGCGGGGGTTCGGGATCGAGCCGCACTTCGTACGGGTGGAGGGCCGGGTCGGGCCGTCCGGGGGCAGCAAGGCCGAGCACATGGTCCGGCATCTGCGGCAGCTGGGGGACGTGGAGCCGGGGCGGACCGTGGTGATCGGGGACGCGGCGGACGACGCGGTGGCGGCGCACGCCGTGGGCGCGAAGGCGGTGCTGTACACCGGGGGCTCGCACGGCCGGGCGAGCCTGGAGGAGGTCGGGGTCCCGGTGGTGGACTCGCTGGCGGAGGCGGTCGAGGAAGCGGAGCGGATGGTGGCGTAAGCCTCCTCGGGGCCGCCGTCCCTGTGCAGAGTGTCAAAGTTCGCCCCCCTGTTTTGTACACATACGGCTCATGACGGGCCCCGGGTGGGGAGCGATAGCCTGGTGGCGTGATCAGCGCGATAGTTCGCGGGGGCGTCACCGCCCCTGCCCTGCGCCCGGTGAGCACGGAACACCTCCGTGACCGGGCGGCGGTCGCTGGTCTTCCCGGGCGGAGGGCGCCGAAAGCGGCCCTGGCAGGGGCGCTGCCGAGAGCAGCATCACACCTGCGGAGCAGCTCAAATATGGCTCAATACCCCCCGCTCATCTCACCTTGCGGCATAGCGTCGGAGCAGACCGGACACCCCGGCCGTGGCGTCGAGCCGCAGGGGGAAGAGCCCGTACTTCCTTCTACGTCACGCAATGGCGCGCGACAGGAGCCAGAGGACAATGCAGACCAAGCTGGACGAAGCCAAGGCCGAGCTGCTCGATCGGGCCGCCCGGGTAGCTGAGAACAGCCCGGCAGGGGGGCACCTACCGACTGGGACGACGGGAGAGGCGGACCAGGAGTCCGTGTTCGCGTTCCTCCAGCGCTACTACCTGCACACCGCACCGGAGGACCTCGCCGACCGCGACCCGGTCGACGTCTTCGGCGCCGCCGTCTCGCACTACCGTCTTGCCGAGACCCGTCCGCAGGGCACCGCCAACGTCCGGGTCCACACCCCGACCGTCGAGGAGAACGGGTGGACCTGCAGCCACACCGTGGTGGAGGTCGTCACCGACGACATGCCGTTCCTCGTCGACTCGGTCACCAATGAGCTGACCCGGCAGGGGCGGGGTATCCACGTCGTCATCCACCCCCAGTTCGTCGTCCGCCGCGACCTCACCGGCAAGCTGATCGAGGTGCTGCCGACCCCGGCCACGGACGGGGAACTGCCGCACGACGCGCACGTCGAGTCCTGGATCCACGTCGAGATCGACCGCGAGACCGACCGCTCGGACCTCAAGCAGATCACCGCCGACCTGCTGCGCGTGCTCTCCGACGTCCGCGAGGCCGTCGAGGACTGGGAGAAGATGCGGGAGGCCGCCGCCCGTATCGCCGAGGAACTCGGTGACGAGCCCGTGCCCGGCGACCTGCCGCGCCCCGAGGTCGAGGAGGCCCGCGAGCTGCTGCGCTGGCTGGCCGCCGACCACTTCACCTTCCTCGGCTTCCGCGAGTACCAGCTCCGCGAGGACGACTCCCTGGCCGCCGTGCCCGGCACCGGCCTCGGCATCCTGCGCTCCGACCCGCAGCACGCCGGCGAGGAGGGCCACCCGGTCAGCCCCTCCTTCGAGCGGCTCCCGGCCGACGCGCGCGCCAAGGCCCGCGAGCACAAGCTGCTGGTGCTGACCAAGGCGAACAGCCGGTCGACCGTGCACCGGCCGTCGTACCTGGACTACGTCGGCGTCAAGAAGTTCGACGCGGACGGCAACGTGGTCGGCGAGCGGCGTTTCCTGGGTCTGTTCTCGTCCGCCGCCTACACCGAGTCGGTGCGCCGGGTGCCCGTCATCCGCCGCAAGGTCGACGCGGTGCTGGACCGGGCCGGCTTCTCGCCCAACAGCCACGACGGCCGCGACCTGCTCCAGATCATGGAGACCTACCCGCGCGACGAGCTGTTCCAGACCCCGGTCCCCGAGCTGGAGTCGATCGTCACCAGCGTCCTCTACCTGCAGGAACGCCGCCGGCTGCGGCTGTACCTGCGGCAGGACGAGTACGGCCGCTACTACTCGGCCCTCGTCTACCTCCCCCGGGACCGCTACACCACCGGCGTCCGGCTGCGGATCATCGACATCCTGAAGGAGGAGCTCGGCGGCACCAGCGTCGACTTCACGGCCTGGAACACCGAGTCGATCCTCTCCCGACTGCACTTCGTCGTCCGCGTCCCGCAGGGCACCGAGCTGCCCGAGCTGTCCGACGCCGACAAGGACCGCATCGAGGCCCGCCTGGTCGAGGCGGCCCGCTCCTGGGCCGACGCCTTCGGTGAGGCGCTCAACGCCGAGTGCGGCGAGGAGCGCGCGGCCGAGCTGCTGCGCAAGTACACCAACTCCTTCCCCGAGGGCTACAAGGCCGACCACACCCCGCGCGCGGCGGTCGCCGACCTCGTGCACCTGGAGCGGCTCACCGAGGAGGAGGGCAACGACTTCGCGCTCAGCCTCTACGAGCCGGTGGGCGCCGCCCCCGACGAGCGCCGCTTCAAGATCTACCGCAAGGGCGCGGCGATCTCCCTGTCGGCCGTGCTGCCGGTGCTCAACCGGATCGGCGTCGAGGTGATCGACGAGCGGCCGTACGAACTGCGCTGCGCGGACCGGACGACCGCCTGGATCTACGACTTCGGCCTGCGGGTGCCGAAGGTCCAGGGCAGCGCGAACGGCGACTACCTCGGCGAGGACGGCCGCGAGCGGTTCCAGGACGCCTTCGCGGCGACCTGGACCGGCCAGGCGGAGAACGACGGCTTCAACGCGCTGGTGCTGAGCGCCGGGCTGAGCTGGCGGCAGGCGATGGTGCTGCGGGCGTACGCCAAGTACCTGCGGCAGGCCGGCTCCACGTTCAGCCAGGACTACATGGAGACCACGCTCCGCCACAACGTCCACACCACCCGGCTGCTGGTCTCCCTCTTCGAGGCGCGGATGTCGCCGGACCGGCAGAAGGCCGGCCTGGAGATCACCGACGCCCTGCTGGAGGAGCTGGACGCGGCGCTCGACCAGGTGGCCTCGCTGGACGAGGACCGCATCCTGCGGTCCTTCCTGACCGTCATCAAGGCGACACTGCGCACCAACTTCTTCCAGGAGACGGTCGACGGCAGGCCGCACTCCTACGTCTCCATGAAGTTCGACCCGCAGGCCATCCCCGACCTCCCGGCGCCCCGCCCGGCGTACGAGATCTGGGTGTACTCGCCGCGTGTCGAGGGCGTGCACCTGCGGTTCGGCAAGGTCGCGCGCGGCGGTCTGCGCTGGTCGGACCGGCGTGAGGACTTCCGCACCGAGATCCTCGGCCTGGTCAAGGCGCAGATGGTGAAGAACACCGTCATCGTGCCGGTCGGCGCCAAGGGCGGTTTCGTCGCCAAGCAGCTGCCGGACCCGGGCAAGGACCGGGACGCGTGGCTCGCGGAGGGCATCGCCAGCTACAAGACGTTCATCTCGGCGCTGCTCGACATCACCGACAACATGGTGGCCGGCGAGATCGTGCCCCCGCAGGACGTGGTCCGGCACGACGAGGACGACACCTATCTGGTGGTCGCGGCCGACAAGGGCACGGCGACGTTCTCCGACATCGCCAACGAGGTCGCCGGCAGCTACAACTTCTGGCTCGGCGACGCCTTCGCCTCCGGCGGCTCCGCGGGCTACGACCACAAGGGCATGGGCATCACCGCGCGCGGCGCCTGGGAGTCCGTGAAGCGGCACTTCCGGGAGTTGGGCGTCGACACCCAGAGCGAGGACTTCACGGTCGTCGGCATCGGTGACATGTCCGGTGACGTGTTCGGCAACGGCATGCTGCTCAGCGAGCAGATCCGGCTGGTCGCCGCCTTCGACCACCGGCACATCTTCATCGACCCGAACCCGGACGCGGCCACCTCCTACGCCGAGCGCCGCCGCCTGTTCGAGCTGCCCCGCTCCAGCTGGGGCGACTACGACACGGACCTGCTCTCGGCGGGCGGCGGGATCTTCCCGCGCAGTGCCAAGGCCATCCCGGTCAACGGCCACATCCGCGAGGCCCTCGGCATCGAGGACAAGGTCGCCAAGGTGACCCCGGCCGAGCTGATGAAGGCGATCCTGGCGGCACCGGTCGACCTGCTGTGGAACGGCGGCATCGGCACCTACGTCAAGGCGTCCACCGAGTCGAACGCGGACGTCGGCGACAAGGCCAACGACGCCATCCGCGTCGACGGCGCCGACCTGCGCGTCAAGGTCGTCGGCGAGGGCGGCAACCTGGGCCTGACCCAGCTCGGCCGGATCGAGTTCGCCCGCCAGGGCGGCAAGATCAACACCGACGCCATCGACAACAGCGCGGGCGTGGACACCTCGGACCACGAGGTGAACATCAAGATCCTGCTCAACGGTGTGGTCGCGGACGGCGACATGACGGTCAAGCAGCGCAACAAGCTGCTCGCCGAGATGACCGACGAGGTCGGCGCCCTGGTGCTGCGCAACAACTACGCGCAGAACGTGGCGATCGCCAACGCGCTGGCCCAGTCCCAGGACATGCTCCACGCCCAGCAGCGCTTCCTGCGCCACCTGGTGCGCGAGGGCCACCTCGACCGCGCCCTGGAGTTCCTGCCCACGGACCGCCAGATCCGCGAGCGCATCGGCACCGGCCAGGGCCTGACCGGCCCGGAGACGGCCGTCCTGCTGGCGTACACGAAGATCACCGTCGCCGACGAGCTGCTGGCGACCTCGCTGCCGGACGACCCGTACCTGAGCAGCCTGCTGCACGCCTACTTCCCGACCGCGCTGCGCGAGCAGTTCGCCGCCGCGCTCATCAGCCACCCGCTGCGCCGCGAGATCACGACCACGGTCCTGGTCAACGACACGGTCAACACCGGTGGTACGACGTATCTGCACCGGCTCCGCGAGGAGACCGGGGCCTCCCTGGAGGAGATCGTCCGGGCGCAGACCGCGGCCCGCGCGATCTTCCGCTCCGCCCCGGTGTGGGACGGCGTCGAGGAACTGGACAACAGGGTCGACGCGGCCGTCCAGACCCGGATCCGGCTGCACTCGCGCCGTCTGGTCGAGCGCGGCACCCGCTGGCTGCTCAACAACCGCCCGCAGCCGCTGGAGCTCGCCGAGACCGTCGACTTCTTCTCCGAGCGGGTCGAACAGGTCTGGCAGCAGCTGCCCAAGCTGCTGCGCGGCGCGGACGCGGAGTGGTACCAGCACGTGTACGACGAGCTGTCCGCGTCCGGTGTCCCGGACGAGCTGGCGACCCGGGTGGCCGGCTTCTCCTCCGCCTTCCCGGCGCTGGACATCGTCTCGGTGGCCGACCGCATGGGCAGGGAACCGCTGGATGTCGCCGAGGTCTACTACGACCTCGCCGACCGGCTCGGCGTCACCCAGCTGATGGACCGCATCATCGAGCTCCCGCGCGCCGACCGCTGGCAGTCGATGGCCCGCGCCTCCATCCGCGAGGACCTGTACGCGGCCCACGCGATGCTCACCGCCGACGTGCTCGCCGTGGGCAACGGCACCTCGACGCCCGAGCAGCGCTACGCGGCCTGGGAGCAGAAGAACTCGGCGATCCTGGGCCGGGCCCGGGCCACCCTGGAGGAGATCCGCAGCTCGGACTCCTTCGACCTGGCCAACCTGTCGGTGGCCATGCGGACGATGCGAACGCTGCTGCGCACGCACTCGTAGCCGTACAGCGCGGTAGTCACGAGCAGGAGGCAGTACGACAGGAAAGGCGCCCCGGGCCATGACGGCCCGGGGCGCCTTTCCTGTCGTAGGTCCCGGTCAGGAGGGAGACGGGGCGACCTTCGGCTTCGCCTTGGGCTTCGCCTTGGTCTTGTCGGACTTGTCGCCGGTGAAGGCCTCGTACTCGGCGAGGACGTCCTCGGTGGGGCCGTCCATGCGCAGCACCCCGCGCTCCAGCCAGAGCACCCGCTCGCAGGTGTCGCGGATGGACTTGTTGTTGTGGCTGACCAGGAACACCGTGCCCGCGTGCTGGCGCAGCTCGCGGATGCGCTCCTCGGACCGCATCCGGAAGGACGCGTCACCGGTGGCCAGGGCCTCGTCGATGAGCAGGACGTCGTGGTCCTTGGCGGCGGCGATGGAGAAGCGCAGCCGGGCGCCCATGCCCGAGGAGTAGGTCCGCATCGGGAGGGTGATGAAGTCGCCCTTCTCGTTGATGCCGGAGAAGTCGACGATGTCCTGGTAGCGCTCCTTGATCTCCTCGCGGGACATGCCCATGGCGAGGCCACCGAGGTAGACGTTCTTCTCGCCGGTCAGGTCGCCCATCAGGGCCGCGTTGACGCCGAGGAGGGAGGGCTGGCCGTCGGTGTAGATGGCGCCGTTCTCCACCGGGAGCAGGCCGGCGACGGCCTTGAGCAGGGTGGACTTGCCGGAGCCGTTGGTGCCGATGAGGCCGATCGCCTCGCCCTTGTAGGCGACGAAGGAGACGTTCTTGACCGCGTGCACCTTGCGGACGCCCGCCGCGTTCTCGGTCCGCTTCTTGCCGCGCAGCATGCGGTTGAGGGCGGCGGTGGCGGAGCCGCGTCCGGCTCCGGTGCCGTTGACCCGGTAGACGATGTCGACGCCGTCGCAGACGACGGTGGGGATGTCGCTCACGATGCGGGGCTCACGCTCGACGGGTGTCTCGTCCATGGGGGTGTCGCTCAGGTTCTCAGCCACGGCCGTACGTCTCCTCAGCCTTCCAGAAGTAGATGAACCCGCCGACCCCGACGACCACGGCCCAGCCGGTCGCGACGAGCCATACGTGCGGCGGCAGCTGGCTGGAGTGGAAGCTGTCGATCAGGGAGTAGCGCATCAGGTCGATGTAGACGGCGGCCGGGTTGTCCTTGAGCACCGGTGCCACCCAGCTCGGCAGCCCCTTGTGGTTGCCGGTCAGCCTGTCGATGCTCCACATGACGCCGGAGATGTACATCCAGGTGCGCAGCACGAACGGCATCAGCTGGGAGATGTCCGGGGTCTTGGCGCCCCAGCGGGCCATGATCAGCGACATGCCGGTGTTGAACATGAACTGCAGCAGCAGCGCCGGGATGGCCAGCACCCAGGAGGCGGCCACCGGCACGCCGAAGCAGAGCAGGATGACGACCAGGGCGCACATCGAGAACAGCAGCTGCTGGAG
The DNA here is from genome assembly GCF_044747345.1 of Streptomyces sp. NPDC090088. NCBI lineage: Bacteria > Bacillati > Actinomycetota > Actinomycetes > Kitasatosporales > Streptomycetaceae > Streptomyces > Streptomyces sp. NPDC090088. Next base: position 29,412 of record NZ_JBIVDZ010000001.1, read on the forward strand.
CTGCTGGAGGCAGAAGGAGATCGGGAGTGCGGCCCGCGGGAAGTGCAGGGCGCGGACGAGGCCGAGGTTGCCGGCGATCGCGCGGGTGCCGGTCATGATCGAGCTCGACGTGAACGTCCAGATGAACACGCCCGTGACCAGGAACGGGATGTAGTCCGGCACGCCCCTCTTGGTGCCCAGCAGGATGCCGAAGATGAAGTAGTACACCGCGGCGTTCAGCAGCGGGGTCATGACCTGCCAGACCTGGCCGAGCTTCGCCTGGGCGTACTGGGCGGTGAGCTTGGCGGTGGCGAACGCGACGATGAAGTGCCGTCGGGCCCACAGCTGCCGGATGTACTGGGGCAGGGTGGGACGGGCGCCGCTGACCGAGAGGCCGTGCCGGGCGGCGAGCGCCGCGAGGTCGTCCTCGGCCGAGACCGGAGTCGGGGGCGGTGTGTGGAGAACCTGGGTCACATCCGCTGCTTTCACTCGGGGGGTGGGGGTGCTGCGGCGTCCGGCTGGGCGCCGGGCCCGTCATCCGAAGTTTCCTTACGCTTCTCTTCACGTTTTCTTACGTCGGGACGGGACCGTATCGTCGCAACGGGAGCGTAGGCCGAGTTGGCGTCGGAACGCAACCGTTTCGTCGTCACGGGTGCGTGTGTGCCGTGACACTTCCGAAGTCGGGGCGCGACCGATTCGTTGTGCGAAAGGGTGGAGCGCGTGTTCGGGTACGGCGGTGAGCTGGGGCGTGTTCAGTGCGACCGCGTTGCGGCGATCGGGTGGCGGCCCGGTGTCGGTGACCCGTCGGGACGCAACCGTTTCGTCGTTACGCCCCTATGCTGGGTGACATGACGACGAACGCCGAGGAGTCCCAGACGCGTCCGCGCCGACGAGCCCCCGCCGGGGCGGCCGTCCTCCGCGAGGACGTGACCGAGGCCATCCGGGCCGCCGTCTTCGAGGAGCTCGCGGCGGTCGGCTACGCCCGGATGTCCATCGAGGGCATCGCGCGCCGCGCGGGCGTCGGCAAGACCGCCGTCTACCGCCGCTGGCGCTCCAAGCTGCACCTCGTCCTCGACGTCGTCTCCGCCCTCGCCGTGCTGGGCCTGCCGGTGCCCGACACCGGCTCCCTGGAGGGCGACCTGCGGCTCCTGTACGAGGTCACGTCCCGTGCGCTGCGCCACCCCGTGGCCTCGCAGATCATCCCGGACCTCCAGGCCGAGGCGGCCCGCAACCCCGAGATCGCCGAGGCCATGCAGAAGACGCTGCGCGAGGGCCAGGAGGGCGTCGCCAGCAAGATCATCGAGTCGGCGCAGCGGCGCGGCGAACTCGCCGCCGACCTCGACGACGACCTGGCCATGGACCTGATCTCCGGCCCGCTGTACTGGCGCTCGGTGGTGATCCGTACCCCGAAGCTGCCGAAGGGCTATCTGGGGGCGCTGGCCCGCGGGACCACGGAGGCGCTCAAGGCGCTGTGAACCACTCGGCCGGGGATGTCACAGGCGGGTCGGCCGTCTCGTCGTAGGGGGCGCAGACATCCTCGACCTGGGAGTGGACGATGAACCTCGCCCTGTGGATCGCCGCCGGACTGCTCGCCGCGGTGGCCCTGACCGGTGGCATCAGCAAGACGTTCGTGCCGCGGGAGAAGCTGGCCGCGGCCCACGGCGGCGGCTGGACCGGTGCCGTCGGAGACGGCTTCGTGAAAACGCTGGGGGTCCTCGAACTCCTGGCCGCGGCGGGCCTGGTCCTGCCGGCCGCCACCGGCATCGCACCGGTCCTGGTGCCGGTGACCGCCACCGCCTGGACCCTGCTGATGATCGGCGCGATGATCACCCACGGCCGGCGCGGCGAACGGGCGTTCGTGGCCCTGAACCTGGTCTATCTCGTGATCGCGCTGGCCGTCGCGGTGGGCCGGTTCGGCCCCGGCGCGTTCTGATGCCGAGAGGGCGAAGGGCCGAAGCGGCGAAGGTCCGGACGGCCGAAGGCTCGGACGATCGAAGGATCGAAGGGGGAGGGAGCGGGACATGAACAAGACCGAGGAGTTCCAGGACCTGCGGCCGCTGCTGTTCTCGGTCGCGTACCGGATCCTGGGCAGCGTGAGCGAGGCGGAGGACGCGGTCCAGGAGACCTGGCTGCGGTTCGAGGCCTCACCGACGGAGGTCAGGTCGCCCAAGGCGTTCCTGTCGGCCGCGGTGACCCGGATCTCCATCGACGTACTGCGTTCCGCCCGCGTCCGGCGCGAGGCGTACGTCGGCCCGTGGTTCCCCGAGCCGCTGCTCGCCGACCCCTACGAGGACCCGGAGCGGTCGGCGGAACTGGCCGACTCGCTCTCGATGGCGGCCCTGCTGCTCCTCGAACGCCTCAGCCCCCTGGAGCGCGCCGTCTTCGTCCTCCGCGAGGTGTTCGACTTCGGCTTCCCCGAGGTCGCGGCGGCCGTGGGCCGCTCGGAGCCGGCCTGCCGTCAGCTCGCGACACGGGCCCGCCGCCACATGGCCGAGGGCCGCCCCCGCTTCGAGGCGGACCGCCGGGAACGCGACGAACTGGCCGCACGCTTCTTCGAGGCCCTCCACGAGGGCGACGTCGCCGCCCTCCAGGACCTGCTCGCCGCCGACGTCTCCCTGGTCGGCGACGGCGGCGGCAAGGCCCCGCAGCTGGCCCGCGCGGTCGCCGGCGCCCAGAACGTGGCCCGCCTCCTCGCCGCCGTCTTCCCCGTCCTGGCCCGGGTCCAGGTGACCTGCGAACCCCACGAGGTCAACGGCCAGCCCGGCGCGGTCTTCCGCGACCGCGACGGCAAAACCCTCCAGACCTTCTCCCTCGACATCCTCGACGGCCGCGTCCACGCCATCCGTCTCGTCCTCAACCCCGAAAAACTCGCCCACCTCGGCCCCGTCGCCGACGCCTGGACCCTCTCCGAGGAACTCAAACAGGCCCGCCGGGACCGCGACTGACGGCAGCTCACGAACCGGCGCGGCTCAGTCCCTGGTCGTTTCCGGGTGGAGGCGGGTCCAGCCGTGCCAGGCTGAGGTGATCATGTCGTGGACGTCGTGTTTGGCCTTCCAGCCGAGTTCGGTGGTGATGCGGTCCGCGGAGGCGACGACGCGGGCGGGGTCGCCGGGGCGGCGGGGGGTGACGGTCGGGGCGCGGTCGTAGCCGGTGACGGTGTTGATGCGGTCGATCATCTCGCGGACGGAGACGCCTTCGCCGCGGCCGATGTTGAGGGTGAGCTCGCGGCCGGGGCCGGCCTGGAGGGCGCGGGCCGCGGCCACGTGGGCCTCGGCGAGGTCCACCACGTGGATGTAGTCGCGGACGCAGGTGCCGTCCGGGGTCGGGTAGTCGTCGCCGAAGACGCGCGGCGGGGCGTTCTCCGTGAGCTTCTCGAAGACCATCGGGATGAGGTTGTAGACGCCCACGTCGGCGAGTTCGGGGCTCGCCGCGCCCGCCACGTTGAAGTAGCGCAGCGACGCGGTCGACAGGCCGGTCGCCCGGCCCGTCGCGCGGACCAGCCACTCGCCCGCGAGCTTCGTCTCGCCGTACGGAGACATCGGCACGCAGGGCGTCTCCTCCGTCACCAGGTCGACGTCCGGCATGCCGTAGACGGCGGCCGAGGAGGAGAACACGAAGGACGGGACCCGGGCCTCCGTCACGGCCTCCAGGAGGACGCGCAGGCCCTCGACGTTCTCGTGGTAGTAGTGCAGGGGACGGTCCACCGACTCGCCCACCTGCTTCTTCGCCGCCAGATGGACGACCCCGGTCACCTCGTGCTCGGCCAGGGCGTGCGCGACCCTCTCGCCGTCCAGGGTGGAGCCGGTCACCAGGGGCACGTCCTCCGGCACGCGCTCGGCGATGCCGGTGGACAGGTCGTCGTACACGACCGTCCGCTCGCCCGCCTCGGTCATCGCGCGGACGACATGCGCCCCGATGTAGCCGGCGCCGCCGGTGATCAGCCAGGTCATGTGTGGCGGTCCCCTCCGTCAGTGGTCTGCCTCAGCCGCGGTCGTCTCCCAGTGAAGCAGCTGCGACGGACATCCGGGGACGGCCGGGACGGCTGCCGGCGATCGCGGGGCCGCTCACCGTGTTCGTACGGCGGCGGGTGGCGCGCCACAGGCGGGTGAGGGAGAGGACGGCCGCCGCGGCCAGCAGCCCGTTGCGGGCCAGCATCAGCAGACAGCCCGTCCAGGTGCAGCCGACGACCTCCGAGTAGAAGGCGGGGTAGGCGACGGAGCTGAGCGCGGTCGCCGTCACGACCAGCGCGGCGACCGGGCGCTGGGTGGTGTGCCGGGAGGTCAGGCACACGGCGGCCAGCCCGAGCAGCCAGATCATGTACTGCGGGCTGATCACCCGGCTGGTGACGGTGAAGAGGAGCACGGCGCTCAGCGCCGCGTCGTAGGGGGTGGCCTCGGTCCAGTGCCGGGCGCGGACGCGCCACAGCAGCAGGAGCGTGCAGGCGACCGCGGTGAGCACGAGCGAGGCGGTCGCGACGGCGTGCACGTGCGGGCCGACCAGCTCCATCGCGCCGTACTGGTAGCGGACCCTGCCGGGCCAGCCGGCGTGCCGCGCGAGGCTGAGCGCGGTGCCGCCGAGCGACTCGATCTGCACGCCCCGGCCGCCCTGTTGACGGAGGAAGGCGAGGGGGTTGCGGAACGCCAGCACGAAGAAGGCGAGCGTCACGCCTCCGGTGACGGCCGCCCAGCGCCATGCCGTGCGGGTGGGGCGTCCGCGCTCGACGCCCAGCAGCACCAGCGCCGGCCACACCTTCACCAGCGCGCCCAGGGCCGCGAGCACCCCGCTCGCGCGCGTGGAGCGCGACAGCGTGAGCAGGGAGAGCACGGCGAGGGCGGTGACCACCACGTCGTAGCGGGCGAGCGGGAGGTGCAGCAGGAGGGGGAGACCGCCGGTCCACAGGGCCGCGCCGAGCAGGGTGCGGCCGGGGCGCGTGCCCGCGCGGGCGAGCGCCGCCGTGATCAGCGCGTCGGTGGCCAGGGTGAGCGCCACGAACGCCTGGAAGTAGCTGAGCCCGGGCACCAGCCCCGGCGCGAGCAGCACCGCGCCGGCGCCCGGCGGGTACTGCCACAACGTGTCGTGCGCCGGGAACGCGCCGTGCGACAGAACGCCGAACCAGTGGAAGTAGAGCCGCCAGACTTCCCGCGCGACCGCTCCGTGTCCCAGCACTCGCTCGTTGTTGTGGACGAGGAGCCACAGCATCAGCGCGCGCGTGGCGATCCAGAAGGCGGTGAGGCAGAGGAGACCGGGGAGCCGGACGGGCCGTGGGAGACCCGGGAGTCGAACAGCCGAGGCGAACGGGGCGCGGGGGAGCGGGAAGTACGAGCGGCGATTCATCAACCGTGAGCGTAAGCCGCGCGGATGGTGTATCCATGCCGATACGCCGTCAATACCCGGCAAAGGTTGGCTAATCGCAAAAGATCGGGCCGTGGTGAGTATCGGGCCTCTCGTAAAAGCACATCCGCGGACCTCGCGAACGACGGACACCGGACGGCCGACTCCAACGAGTCGGCCGAACCCGTTGGGCGGATCGCCGCGCGGGCGTCCCGGCCGCGGCCGCCGCGGAGCGGCCGTGGCCGTCCCCGCCGCGGTGATGCTCGCGGTCGGACTCTGGGGACTGCGCCGCGGCGGGATGTGGCGCGACGAGGCCGTCACCTACCAGGTCGCCCGGCGCACGGTGCCGCAGATCTGGCGGCTGCTGCACGAGGTCGACGCCGTGCACGGCCTGTACTACCTGCTGATGCACATCGTCCTCGGTGCCGCCCCCGGCCGCCCGGGCGAGGTCGACCTCCGGCTGCCCTCGGTGTGCGCGGCCGCCGTCACCGCGGGCCTGGTGGCCGCACTCGGCACCCGCCTGGCCCGGCCGCGCGTCGGCCTGTGGGCCGGACTGATGTACGCGCTCACCCCGCTGGTCGGCCACTACGCGCAGGAGGGCCGCTCCTACGCCCTGGTCGCCGCGGGCGCGACCGGAGCGACGCTGCTCCTCGTACGGGCGGCGGAACGGGGCGGGCGGCGGGCCTGGTGCTGGTACGGCGCCGTCCTCGGACTGACCTGCTGGCTGCACGAGTTCGCCGTCCTGCTGCTGCTCGCGCACGCGGGAACTCTGGCACTGGCCCGTTCGTCGGGAAGGGTGTGGCGGGGGTGGGGCTGCGCGGCCGGGGGCGTGGCGCTGTCGCTGCTGCCGATGGTCGTCGCCTCGCACAGGCAGTCGGCCCAGGTCGCGTGGTTGCGGGAGCCGGACGTGGAGACCGCGCAGGAGTTGCTGCGCCAGTACCTCGGACCGACCGACGGGGTGTACTGGGCGTGCCTGGCGCTGGGGCTGCTCGGGCTGACCCGGCTGGTGGGCCGGCGCGGTGAACTGACCCTCGCGGCGGTCGCGCTGCCGCTCGCCGTGCTGCCGCCGGTGGTGCTGATGCTGGCCTCGCAGCTCACACCGCTGTACGTCGACCGCTATGTGCTGTACGCGCTCGCCGGTGCGCCCCTGCTGGTGGCACTGGGCGCGGACCGGGTCGCCGGGCTGTCGGGCCGGCTCTGGACGCACGGCACGGCGACGGTGTCCCGGTCGCCCGCGTTCACCCTGGCCGGGGTGCTGGCACTCGTCCTCGCCTTCACCCACCAGCTTCCGCTGCTGCGACACGACCGGGTCGCGGGCACCCGGCCCGACGACCTCGGCGCGGTCGCGGAGGCGGCGGCGCGGGCGCTGCGGCCGGGCGACCCGGTGCTGTACCTGCCGGCGCACGCGCGCGGGACGCAGCTCGCCTATCCGGCCGACTTCAGGACCACGTGGGACGTCGCCCTGGCCGAGCCGGGGCCGGCCTCGGGGACGTTGTACGGGCACGAGGTGGGGGCCGGGACGCTGCGGCGGCGGTTGGCCGGGGTGGATCAGGTGTGGGCGGTGGTGGAGAAGTACGCGCTGGTGAGCGGGTACCGGCCGCGGTTGTCGACGGAGCGGGCGAAAGTGGCCGTGCTGAACCAGCAGTTCGTCTTGCGGGAGGAGATCGTGGTGGATCGGGTCGCGCTGCGGTTGTATGTGCGGCCGATCCGGGGGGAGGAGGGTCGCATGTGATCTGCGGCCGGTGGGGGCTGGTCGCGCCCACGCGGCGGCAGCCGCATATCGATACAGCCCCGCGCCCCTAGGGGGCGTCCGCTGCCGCCGCGTCCAGTGTGCCCGTCAGCTGGTCCAGGCGGGCCTTGAGGTCGCGGATCTCGTCGACGTCGAAGCCTGTCGCCGCGACGATGCGGCGGGGCACCTCCAGCGCCCGCTCGCGCAGCGCGTCGCCCTTCTCCGTGAGCCGGATCTCCACCGAGCGCTCGTCGCGGGCGCTGCGCTCCCGGTGGACCAGGCCCGCCGTCTCCAGGCGCTTGAGCAGCGGGGAGAGGGTGCCGGAGTCCAGCCGCAGGTGTTCGCCGAGCTTCTTGACCGGCAGGTCGCCCTGCTCCCACAGCACCAGCATCACCAGGTACTGGGGGTAGGTGAGCCCGAGGTCCTTGAGGATCACGCGGTAGACGCCGTTGAAGGCGCGGGACGCGGCGTGCAGGGAGAAGCAGATCTGGCGGTCCAGATGGAGCCACTCCGACTCGGGGGCGGGGGCGGGGGCTGGGGTCGGGGTCGTCGCGGTCATGGCTCAATCGTAGCTCTTGCGAGCCATTCAGTTGTACGCAACTTAATTGTGTGCTCTACTTGTGGTCGTGAGGGCGGCCGGAACAGGGCCGCCGGAACGCCGAACCAGCGAATTTCGAGAGGGATGGTCTTCCATGGACGCGCTCTACACCGCAGCCGCCACCGCCACCGGCCGGGAGGGACGGGCGGTCAGCTCGGACGGGCAGCTGGACCTCGCGCTCGCGTTCCCGCCGGCGCTCGGCGGCAACGGCCAGGGCACCAACCCCGAGCAGCTCTTCGCCGCCGGTTACGCCGCCTGTTTCGCCAGCGCCCTGGGTGCCATCGGCCGCCAGGCCAAGGTCGACACCGGTGAGATCTCCGTGACCGCCGAGGTCGGCATCGGCAAGGACGAGTCCGACGGCGGCTTCGCGCTCAAGGTCACCCTGCGCGTCGAGCTTCCCGAGGAGCTCGCCAACGAGACCGGCGAGAAGCTGGTCCACCAGGCCCACGAGTTCTGCCCCTACTCCAAGGCCACCAAGGGCAACATCCCGGTCGAGCTCATCGTCGAGTAGTCGGCCGAGCCGCCACCGGTACCTCCCTCGTACGGGTGAGCCGCGCGAGCACCTCCCCGGTCCGCCGGCTCCAGTCCACGACCACCGCCCCCGCGGGCAGCCGCTCCTGCCGTGTCAGCAGCAGCCAGCGCGCCCGGGGGCGGTGGTCGTGGCCGTCGTCCAGTTCGATGCCGTACCCGGGGAGCAGACGGACGGCGTAGTAGGCGTCCGTGCGCACAGGCTCGCCGGGCCCGATGTGCCGGGCCGCCCAGTCGTACGACGGCCAGCGCGGCGGCTGGACGAAGCCGACCGGGTCCACCGAACGCGGGACCACCGCCCCGGCCTGCGCGGCCAGAAAGCCCAGGCAGGCCCCGCCCGCCGCGGCCCAGCCGAGCGCCCGCCGCCACCCCGGCCAGGGCCGTTCCGCCGCCAGCTCCACGGCGAGCGCGCACTGCGGTGCCAGCAGCGCCGGCCCGAGCAGCTCGCCCAAGCCGTGTCGGCCGTATACCGCGAGCAGAGACTCCAGAGCGAACAGCAGTACGAGCGGATCGCGCCAAGCCGCAAGCCACGCAGCCCGCCGCCGCACCACTCGCTCCCTCGCCGCCCGCCCCCGCATCGCCTGCCCGGCCGCCCGCCGCGCCCGCAGCCACAGCGCCGGCACCCCGATCAGCGCCAGCCAGCACTGGGGGATCACCCCCTCGTACGACCCGTACGACCCGTAAGCCCGCGGCAGCACACCCGCGTGCATCCCCAGGACGACCACCCCGGCCGCCACCCCGCCCAACACCCCCCACCGCCACCGCACCGCGCCCCGCCACCCCCGCTGCCACCCCGCCACGAAGGCCACCGCCCCGGCTGCCGCGCCGACGCCGATCACCGGGTCGATCAGCGCCACCGTCCCGTACAGCGCCCCGAGCACCGCGTATCCGGAGAGGCTGCGCAGCCCGCTCGGGCCGACGTAGCGCACCCGGCGCAGGTCGCGGGAGCGGGCGCCGGTCAGGGCCCAGGCCCAGAACGTGAGGCCGAGGGCGAGCGCGGACGGGTAGCCGAGGCTCCCGGTCAGCGGCAGCAGGGCCAGCGAGCCGGCGCCGGGAGCCGGTTCCGTGCCGCACAGCACGGCCAGGAAGGCCAGGGCCAGCACCGGTGCCCAGGGGCGCGGGGTGAGCACCCGGACCAGCCGGCCCAGGCCCGTCAGCAGCACCAGCAGATGGACCGGGCCGCAGACGCGCAGCAGCTGCCATCCCGTCAGTCCGGTCAGCCGGGCGAGCGCGCCCTGGGCGAGCACGTACGGCGACACCGCGGCGTCCGTGAGACCGGCCCGCAGCCGTTCCACCGCCGCCGCGTGCTGCCCGGCCTCGCAGCACGGCGGCACCCGCCAGTACGCCAGCGTCATCAGCAGCCAGAACAGCAGGCCGAAGACCTGGTACGGGGTGAGTCTGCGGACCCGGCCGCCCCGCAGGGCGGTGGAGCCGCCGGTGGCGCGCCGGACCAGGGCGCCGGTGCTCACCGGAGGGAACGGACAGGTCGGACCATTTGCCGAGCCTTCCCGCCCGCCCCGCCGGCTTTGCCGACCTTCACCTGATCGGGTGAGGCCGGTAACCGAGTGAAGCGGGTCATCGGGCGATGCCGGTCATCGGGTGAAGCGGTCATCGGGTGATGCCGACGGCCCGGGGAGTGCCCTGCGCCGGCACCGCCGCCCCCCGCCGCACCAGCGGTTCGAGCAGCAGCGGCACCCCCACCACCGGCAGCAGCCAGGCCAGGACGATCAGCCGGTCGCCGCCGATGGTGATGTCGGGATGGGCGGCCTGGGTGAGGATCCCGGTGCCCGCCGCCGCCAGCAGGAAGATCCCGAAGGCCGGCCGCCGCCGCGCACCCCGCGCCCCGGCCGCCAGTGCGACGAGGAACAGCGGTGCGGTCAGCTGCCGGCGCAGCCACTCCACCCAGAAGTCCCACTCCAGATGGAGGAACTCCCGCCATGGGTGGACCCGGTCCGGATGGGTGTAGTGGCTGGTCAGCAGGTCCTGCACGCTCTCCGCCTCGGAGGGGTAGCGCAGCAGCCGTACCAGCAGCAGCGTGCCCGCGACCGCCGCGCACCCCGCCGCCGCGATCACCGTGACCCCGCGCCCGGGCGGCCGCCCGTGCCGGCGCCGCCACAGCGCGACCGCCGCACCGGCCCCGGCCAGGCACACCCCGAGGAACAGCGCCTGCGAGTGCTTCACCGCGTACAGCGCGAGCAGGGCGCCCGCCACCAGTGCCGTGCCCGCCCGGACCCGCCCGGTGAGGGCCAGCGCGCACCCCCACAGGGCGGTCAGGGTCAGCGCCAGCAGCAGGCCCTCGGTCATCGGTCGCATCGCGGTCGTGCCGACCGGCAGGGCGAAGTACAGGGCCTGCCCGGTCAGCGCGAGCGGCACCGGCACCGACACCGTCCGCAGGACCCGGAAGACCAGCACCCCGCCCGCCACCGTGACCAGCACACTCGCCAGCCACACCCCCCAGGTCACCCCGAGCACGGTGACGAACGGCAGCAGGAACACCGGATAGCCGGGGCGCACCTCGAAGATGGCCCGCAGCCGGGGGCCGACGAACGGCACGATGTGCCCGTCCGTCTGCCCGGCGTCCAACCGCCGGTCCACGCGCCGCAGTTCGCTGTCCCAGCAGTCCGCGAACACCCGTCCCGCCGGGCTCGGCGCATGGAAGCGCACCACGTCCACGCGCTGCGCGCGTTCCGCCGCCGACGCCTCACCGGCGCACGCCCAGTCGACCGTCTCGGCCGCCGCCCGCCGTTCGCCCGCCCCGCCCAGGGCCAGCGCGTACGACACGTAGTTCTTGGAGTCGGGTGTGTCCCGGCCGGTCACGTCGCCGAGCTGGCACAGCGCGAACACGGCGGCCAGCAGCAACACCCAGGCGCGCGGCCCCATGCGCGGCCTCATGTCGACGCCGGCAGGCGGTGGCCCGAGGCCGGTTCCGGCAGCCGTACGCCGTCGGCGGGCATCGGCTCGCCGAGCAGCAGCGTCCGTACGACCCGTTCGGCGGCCCGTCCGTCGTCGAATTCGCAGAACCGGGACCGGAAGTCGGCCCGCAGCCGCGCGGACTCCTCGTCCCGCCAGCCGCCCGAGGCGAACAGCCACGCCAGCTCCCGGTAGGAGTGGGACACATGGCCCGGTGCCTCGGCGGTGACATCGAGATAGGCGCCCCGGCTCGCGGTGAAGGTGGCCCAGTCGTCGGCGTGCACCACGATCGGGCGGTCCAGGCTGGCGTAGTCGAACATGAGGGAGGAGTAGTCGGTGACCAGGACGTCCGCGGCCAGCATGACCTGCGCGGCGTGCGGTTCGGCGGTCGCGTCGACCACGATCCCGCGCCGGTGCAGCTCGGCCAGGCCCAGGCCGCGCGCGGGCCCGGTCACCAGGGACGGATGCAGCCGGACCACGAGGGTGTGGCCCGCGCCGAGGTCGGCCGCGAACCGGGTCAGGTCGATCCGCTCGACGTGCCCGCCGCGGACGTAGTCGCGGCGGGTCGGGGCATAGAGCACGACCGTGTGGTCGGCGGGGATGCCGTGCCGGTCCCGGAAGTCCGACCGGCCGCCCCTGACCAGCACGTCGTTGCGCGGGCTGCCGGTGCGGGCGGAGGCGAAGTGGCAGGGGTAGGCCCGCTCCCAGACCAGCTCCGAGTGGCGGTTGGCGACCAGGCTGTGGTCCCAGCGGTCGGCCCGGCGCAGCATCTGCGGCACGTCGAAGCCGAGCCGGGCGCCGGGCTTGCCCAGCAGGTCGGCGCCCAGGTACTTCAGCGGGGTGCCCCGGTGGGTGTGGACGTGCACGCTGCCGGGGCGTTTGACCAGCGCGCCCGGCCAGTTGACGTCGTTGACGAAGAACTTCGCCCGGGCGGTGAGCCGGTGGTAGTCCGGGGAGTCCAGCAGTACGTGCTCCACGTCCGCCGGCAGCCCGGCCGCCACCTCCGCGTCCTTCGCCACCCACACTCCGCGCAGGTGCGGGGCGATCTCCCGGGCCTTGTCGTACACGGCCACCGGGTCGCCCAGCAGGCCCTGGTGCGAGGACGCCGAGTACAGGACCAGGTCCTCGTCCAGGCCGCGCAGGGCGCGCAGTCCGGTGAGCGCGCGCCGGGCCGGTGCCCCCGCCGTCCGCCGTACCCGCCGCGCCTGCCGGCCGCCCTCCCGGCCGAGCCGTCCGGCCCGCTGCCGCAGCAGGTACGCCGGGTACGTGCCGCCCAGCACCCCCAAGTCGGCCCCCTCGGGCCGGAACGCCCGGTACAGCTCCGCCGTCCGCCGGAAGAACTCGGCCTTGGCGGCGGGCGGCAGCCGGTCCGGCTTGGCGAGGATGTCCAGGCAGTGCTCGCCCATCTTCCGGTGCAGATACGGCCGCCAGTGCGCCAGTTCGGGGCGGGAGTCGAGGAAGGCGAAGACCCGCCGGTACTGGTCGAGGACGTCGAAGTGCTTGCGGCTGGTGGTGGAGAGGATGTTGCCCTGGCGGCGCTGGCGGTAGTTCAGGCAGATCCGGTCGAGGGTGGCGATGCGGGCGGCGCCGAGCAGGACCGGGAAGGTCCAGGGGGTGTCCTCGTAGTAGCCCGGCGGGAAGCGGAAGCCGTTCTCCTCGACGAAGTCCCGCCGGTAGACCTTGTTCCACACCACCATCAACAGGTCCAGGATCGCGGGGTGTTCGTCCGCCGTGAACACCTCCGAGGTCGCGCCGAGGACCTCCGCGAGCGCGTTGCGGCGCGTGCCGCCCCACCAGTAGGTGCGGGCGTAGTCGAAGACCAGCACGTCCGGGTCGCCGGTCTCCGCCAGCCGGTCGGCGATCGCGCCCAGCGCGCCCGGCGTGAGGGTGTCGTCACTGTCGAGGAAGAAGACGAAGTCCCCGGTGGCGTAGGGCAGTCCGGCGTTGCGGGCGCGGCCGAGACCGACGTTCTCCGGCAGGTGCAGGACCTTCACTCGCGGGTCGCGGGCCGCGTACTCGTCGAGGATCGCGCCGCAGCCGTCCGGGGAGCGGTCGTCGACGGCGATCACCTCGATGTCGTGGAAGGACTGCTCCAGGACCGAGTCGAGGCACTCGCGCAGGAAGCCCTGCACCTGGAAACAGGGGACGATCAGACTGAGTCGGGGCACGGTCAGCTCCTGACGAGGGTCGCGGCCGGGGCGGGCAGGCGTTCGGCGAGCGGGATCACCGCCGGGACCGCCTCCGGCGGCCGGCCCAGGAACACCCGCCGTACCACCCGCTCGGCGGCCAGCCCGTCGTCGAACTGGCAGAAGCGGGTACGGAATTCGGCCCGCAGCCGCTTGGACTCCGGGCCCGCCCAGGAGCCGTCGCGGAAGATCCGGGCCAGTTCCTCCGGGGTGCGGGCGACCGGGCCCGGCGGCTCGGCCATCAGGTCGAAGCAGACGCCCCGGGTCTGCCGGTAGACCTCCCAGTCGTCGGCGTACACGACGATCGGCCGGTCCAGGTTGGCGTAGTCGAACATGATGGAGGAGTAGTCGGTGATCAGCGCGTCCGCCGCGAGGCACACGTCCTCGGCCGAGCGGTGCGCGGTGACGTCGATGACCCGGCCGCCGCCCGCCCGCCGCCCCCGGTCGTAGAAGTAGTGCGCGCGCAGCAGGACGACGACGTTCTCGCCGGCCGCCGCGCAGAACGCCTCCAGGTCCAGGCCCGGTTCGAAGCCGGTGTGGTGGTCGCGGTGGGTGGGGGCGTACAGGACGGCCGTCTTCCCGTCCGGGACGCCCAGTGCGCGCCGGACGCGGACCACGTCGTGGGCGGTGGCCGTGTAGTAGACGTCGTTGCGCGGATAGCCGTACTCCAGCGTCCGGTACGAGCCGGGGAAGGCGCGCTCCCAGGTCTGGGTGGAGTGGCGGTTGGCGGAGAGGTTGAAGTCCCAGCGGTCGACCCGGCCGAGCAGCTTGCCGAAGCTGCCGGTCTGCGCGGCGACCACCGGGTACGTGGACTGGTCGACGCCCATCCGCTTCAGCGGGGTGCCGTGCTGGGTCTGCAGGTGCACGCTGCCCGGCCGTTTGACGACTCCCTCGGCGAAGTTGGCGTTGTTCACCAGGTACTTGGCGCGGGCCAGCACCTGCCAGTAACGGCGGCTGCCGATCACCGCGTACTCGACGTCCTCGGGCACGGTGTGTTCCTGGCCGGCCTCGACCAGGAACACCGACCGGATGTGCGGGGCGAGCACGCGGGCCACGGCGTGGATCGCGGCCGGATTGCAGACATAGCCGCGCCCCCAGTACGCGCAGTACACGGCGAGGTTCGCATCCAGCGGGCGGCGCAGGTCGAGGGCGTAGCGCAGCCGGGTGAGCGGCAGCCGCGGGCGGGGCAGCCGCCCGGCCGCCCGGGCCGCCGTCCGGTTGGCGCCGCGCAGCGCCCGGAACGCCGTGTACGCGCCCGCCGCGAGGAGCCGGTGCTGGATCCCGAGGCTCCCGCCGGGCAGCCGGAACCCGGCCGGCCGGTGCCTGCGGTGCAGCCGGCCCGCCCGCCGGAAGAAGCCGCGGTGCCCGGACGGCAGCCGGTCCGGCCGCGCGGCCGTCTTCAGCACCACCCCGAAGAGCTGCTCGAACAGCGGCCGCGCCCGCTCGCCGGGCAGCGCGGCGGCCCGCTCCAGCACCAGCTCCACCTGGTCGAGGAGGTCCCGCTGGTGCGGCCCCGGCAGATTCAGCCGGCTGCCCTGCCGGCGCGGCCGGTGCCGTACGACCACCGAGCGCAGCACCGCGAGACGGGAGGCGGCGATGCCGGTCAGCCCACCCCAGCCGAGGTCCGTGAAGTGGCCGTCGGGAAAGAGCAGCCGCTGGTCCGTGAGGAACGCCCGGCGGTAGGCCGCGCTCCACGCGGGCAGTGCCACGCCGGTCAGCGCCGGTGCCCGGTCCGGGGCGAATCCGCCCGGCGGGGTGACCGCCAGCAGCGGCGCCGCCGGGTTGGTCGGCTCGCCCTCCCACCAGGGCGTCCGCTCGTGTTCGAAGTACAGGACGTCCACGTCGCCGGTCTCGGTGAGCCGTGCGTCGAGCGCCGCGAGGGCACCCGGGACCAGCGTGTCGTCGCCGTCGAGGAAGAGCAGATACGTGCCGTTCGCCGCCCGCAGTCCCGTGTTGCGGGCCCCGCTCAGCCCGGCGGACGGCGGTGAGTGCACCGGGGCGACCCGGGAGTCGCGCTCGGCGTAACCGGCGGCGACCGAGGCGGCCGGGGCGTCGGGCGCGTCGCAGACCGGGATCAGCTCCAGGTCGCCGAAGGACTGGGCGAGGACCGAGTCCAGTGCCTGGGACAGCCGGCCGGCGACCCCGTGGGACGGGACGATGATGCTGAAGCGGGGCATGCTGCTCTTTCTCAGGTGTCCATGCGGCCCGGCCTCCCCGTGGGTCGCCAGGTGGACGGCCGGGACGGAGTGGGCCGCGAGGTGTTGGGGGGCATGAGGAGACTCCCTGGAAGGCAAACGGTGTTCAGCGGCCCTCGGTGACGGGCAGATGGCCGGAAGGTTGCGGAACGGTGGCCAACGGGGAGTGTGCGAGCCCCGCGGCGGCCGAGGGGACGGGGTGGCGTTCGGCGAGCGGGATGACCTCCGGCAGCCCGGCCGGCTCGCCGAGCACCACATGCCGTACGACCCGCTCGGCGGCGCGTCCGTCGTCGTACCGGCAGAACCGCTCGCGGAAGGCGGCCCGCAGCTGGGCGGAGCGGGAGCCGCGCCAGTGGCCGCTGGCGAAGATGTCGATCAGCTCGTCCTCGGTGCGGGCGACCGCGCCGGGCGGGCCGGAGCGCAGGTCGAAGTAGGTGCCGCGGGCCGCGTGGTAGGCGTCCCAGTCCTCGGTGTGCACGACGATCGGCCGGTCCAGGTTGGCGTAGTCGAACATGATCGACGAGTAGTCGGTGATCAGGGCGTCGGAGGCCAGGCAGAGCGACTCCACGCCGGGGTGGTCGCTGACGTCGATCACCCGGCCCCCGGATCCGAGCGGGCCGCCGTGCCAGTAGTGGGCGCGGGCCAGGACCACGAAGCGCGGGCCGAGCCGGCGCGTGATCCGGTCCAGGTCGAGGGCGGGGCGCTGGGTGCGCCGGTAGTCGCGGTGGGTGGGCGCGTAGAGGAGGGCGACGGCGCCCTCGGGGACGCCCAGCGACTCCCGGATCCGGGCCACGTCGGCCGAGCTGGCCTGCTGGAAGACGTCGTTGCGCGGATAGCCGTATTCGAGGGTGGTGTAACCGCCGGGGTAGACCCGCTCCCAGGTCAGGGTGGTGTGGCGGTTGGCGGAGAGCAGGTAGTCCCACTTGCCGACGCCCCGCAGGAGTTCCTCGAAGTCCAGGTCGGCGGCGGCCGCCGGGTGTTCCTGGAGGTCGAGGCCCATGTGCTTGAGCGGGGTGCCGTGCTGGGTCTGCACGAACACCTGGCCGGGGCGCTTGCGCAGCCGGCGGTCGAAGTTGACGTTGTTCACCAGGTACTTGGAGCGGGCCAGCGCCGTCCAGTAGGCGAAGCTGCCCGGGCGCAGCCGGCGCGGGCCCGGCGGGACCGTGTGCTGGTGCTCGGGGCGGGCGATCCAGGCGGTGCGGATGTGCGGGGCGTGGCTGCGGAACGCGGCCTCCAGCGCACCCGGGTTGCAGCCGTGGCCGCGGTTCCAGTAGGCGGCGAACACCGCGCGGTCGGCGCGCAGCGGAAGGCGCAGCTGGACCCGGTAGTGCAGCTGGAGGAGGGCCGAGCGCAGGCCGCGGAGGGACTTGACGCCCGCCTTGACCGCGCGGCGGCGCACGGACATCGCCAGCTGGAGGGCGCGGTAGGTGCGGTGCAGACCGTGGTGGACGAGGGCGTGGCGGATACGGGTGCGGAAGGGGACGGGGGCGCCCTTGGTCCGGTGGCGGCGGCAGTGGGCGCGGGCCGTGCGCAGGAACTCGGCGCGGGCGCCCTTCGGGAGCCGGTCCCGGCGGGTGAACACCGTCGAGAAGTGGTCGATCATGCGGCGGAACAGCACCGGCCGCCAGAGCGCGAGTTCGGGCCGCCCGTCGAGGAACGCGAAGACCCGGTCGTACTGGTCGAAGATGTCGAAGTGCCGGCGGCTGGTCGTGCCGAGGATGCTGCCCCGCCGCTGCCGGTAGTGGACGCACACCCGGTCGAGGGTGGCGATCGACCCGGCGGTCATCAGGACCGGGTAGGTCCAGGGGGTGTCCTCGTAGTAGCCGGGCGGGAAGCGGAAGCCGTGCTCCTCGACGAACTCCCGCCGGTACGCCTTGTTCCAGGCCACCATCAGCACCCGGAGCAGACCCGGCCGGTCCTCCAGCCGGAAGGGCGCGGGACCCTGCTCGGTCAGCTGCGACGCGAGCTTGTCGCGCTCCGCGCGGCCGGTCCAGAACGTCCGCGCGTAGTCGTACACGAGGACGTCCGGCTCGCCGGTCTCCTTGATCCGGTCGGCGATCGCACGCAACGCGTCGGGGGTCAGGGTGTCGTCGCCGTCCAGGAAGAGCAGGTAGTCGCCGCGCGCCTGCGCCGTCCCGGCGTTGCGGGCGCCGCCCAGGCCCTGGTTCTCCGGCAGGTGCACGGGCCGGACGCGCGCGTCGCGGGCCGCGTACTCGTCGATGATCGTGCCGCAGGCGTCCGGCGAGCGGTCGTCCACGGCGATCAGTTCGAGATCGGGGTACGACTGCGAGAGCACCGAGTCCAGGCACTCGGGCAGATACGCCTGGACCTGGTACGCGGGGACGATGACACTGAACCTGGGCAAGGGGCATCCATGGGTCGGTCGGCGCGGGCGTTCTGCCCGGGAACGGCCAATGGAGTGATGCGGTTACGGTTCGTTACGTCATGTGAGTGACTGTGCGTGAGTGGCTGAGGGCGAGCCGATGGCCGACTCGCCCTCTTTCGATGCCTCTTGTGGGGTTATTTGACCGCGCCCGCCATCACCCCGGTCACGAACTGCCGCTGGAACGCGAAGAACACGGCCAGCGGGATCACCATCGAGATGAAGGCGCCGGGGGCCAGCACGTCCACGTTGTTGCCGAACTGGCGGACCTGGGTCTGCAGCGCGACCGTGATCGGCTGCGTCCCGGACTTGGTGAACACCAGCGCCACCAGCATGTCGTTCCACACCCACAGGAACTGGAAGATGCCCAGGCTCGCGATCGCCGGCCCGCCGAGCGGCATCACGACCCGTGCGAACAGCCGCAGTTCGCCGGCGCCGTCCAGCCGGGCCGCCTCCAGCAGCTCGCGCGGGATCTCCGCGAAGAAGTTCCGCAGCAGGAACACCGCGAACGGCAGCCCGAAGCCGACATGGAACAGGACCACCCCGAGGATCGTCCCGAACAGGCCGATCTTGCCGAAGAGTTCCGCGATCGGGATCAGCGCCACCTGCACGGGCACCACCAGCAGACTGACCACGATCAGGAACCACCAGTCCCGGCCCGGGAACTCCATCCACGCGAACGCGTAACCGGCCAGCGCTCCGATGACCACCACCAGGACCGTCGCCGGGACGGTGATCAGGACGGTGTTCCAGAGGGAGCCGGTGATGTCACCGTTCTCCAGGAGCTTCTGGTAGCTGTCGAAGGTGAGCTGGGACGGCTTGCTGAAGACGGTCCACCAGCCGCTCGCGCTCATGTCCTCCGGGGAGCGCAGGGAGGAGGCGAGCAGACCGATCGTCGGGACCAGCCAGAACAGCGCGACGACGATGAGGAAGACCCGGACCAGACCGCTGTTGAGCTTCTCCAGCACCCAGCTCATCGCCGCTCCTCCCGCCGCAGCCTGCGCACGTTGAACCACATCACCGGGATCACCAGGAGGAGCAGGAACACCGCGATGGCGCTGGCGATGCCCGGCTGGCCCTCCGAGAAGCCCTTGCGGTACAGCTCCAGGGCGAGCACGTTCGCGTCGTCCTGCGAGGAGCCCGGCGCGATGATGTACACGAGGTCGAAGACCTTCAGCACGTTGATCATCAGGGTGACGGTGACGACCGCGAGGACCGGTGCCAGCAGCGGCACGGTGACCTTGCGGAACACCTGCCACTCGGTGGCCCCGTCGACGCGCGCCGCCTCCAGGAGCTCCCGGGGGACACCCGCCAGTCCGGCCGCGATCAGCACCATCGCGAAGCCCGCCCACATCCAGATGTACGACCCGATGATGGCGGGCGTGACGAGGGACGGGCCGAGCCAGTCGACTCCGTTGTAGGGCTGCTTGAAGTTGCTCGCGGGCAGTCGGAGCTGAGCCCCGTCGGCGGCGGCCGGGAGCGTGAAGGTGCCGTCGCCCGCCGCCTTCGCCGTGGCCACCACCTTGCCGTCCTTGACCGCCTCGATACGCATACCGGAGTAGCCGAGCTCGGACGGGTCGGGGGCGCCGAGTCTCCCGACGCCCTTGCCGCGGGTGAAGTCCTGCCAGGTGGTGCCGGTGATCTTCCCCGGCTCGGCCCGCGCCGCCACGGCCTTCTTGACGCCGTCGGGCATCTGGTCGGGAGCGACACCGACGAGCGGAAGGGTGACCGTCTGGCCGGTGTGGACGGTGGCCGCGGTGATGAAGCCGCCGCCGTCCGCCTTCAGGGGCGACTCTCGGCCCGGGTGGGCGTTCGGGAACGCCGAGGACTGGGCGAAGGTGTCGTGGACGCCGACCCAGACCGCGTTGGCGACGCCCTTGTCCGGGTCCTGGTCGTAGACCAGCCGGAAGATGATGCCGGCGGCCAGCATCGAGATCGCCATCGGCATGAAGACGACCAGCTTGAACGCCGTTCCCCAGCGCACCCGTTCGGTCAGCACCGCGAAGATCAGGCCGAGGGCGGTGGAGACCGTCGGCGCGAACACCACCCAGATGATGTTGTTCTTCAGGGCGGTGCGGATCCCGTCGTCCGTGAAGATCGCCTTGTAGTTGTCGAAGCCGGCGAAACCGTCGCCGTTCGCGTTGTAGAAACTGCGGATCAGCGAGTACCCGATCGGGTAGACCACGAGCGCGCCGAGCAGCACCAGGGCGGGCAGGAGAAAGAGAGCCGCCACGGTTCTGCGGGTGCCGGTCACGCTCCTGCGGCGGCCCGGTGGAGCGGGGGCCGTCGTCGTGGGTGCGGCCATCGCCGGGTCAGCTTCCGCTGCCGTAGGCGGCCGCCGCGTCCTTCTCCAGCTTCGCCTGGGTGCCCGCTACGTCCTTCGGGTTCTGCAGGAAGTCCTGCAGGTCCTTCCACTCGCCCTTGCCCGGGGTGCCGCCGAACGCCTGCGGGGCCTGGTCGGACATGTCGAAGCGGAAGTCGTCGCCGGAGGCGATCAGGGACTTGGCGATCGTGCGCTGCACCTCGTTCGGGTAAGCCGAGTTCGGCACGTTCTTGTTCGGCGAGAGATAGCCGCCGAGCTTCGCCTGGATCGTCGCCGCGTCCGGGGAGGCCAGGAACTTCGCCAGCGCCTGGGCGCCCTTGGAGTCCTTGAAGATCACCGCCGCGTCACCGCCGGAGACCACCGGCGCCGTCGAGCCCACCGTCGGGAACGGGAACACCTTGGCGTCCGTGCCCACCTTCGCCTTGGTCTCACCGATGTTGACCTGCACGAAGTCGCCCTCGTAGACCATCGCCGCCTTCGGCTGGTCGCCGCCGGTGAAGGTCTGGGTGACCGAGGCCGGGAACTCCGTCTGCAGCGCGCCGGACGCGCCGCCCGCGAGGTACCCCTTCTTGCCCCAGACCTGGGCGAGCGTGGTCAGCGCCTGCTTGACGCTCGGGTCCGTCCACTTGATCTTGTGCTGGGCGAGCTGGTCGTACTTCTCCGGGCCCGCCTGGGAGAGGTACACGTTCTCGAACCAGTCGGTCAGCGTCCAGCCGTCCGCGCCGCCCACCGAGAACGGGGTGACGCCCGAGTCGTACACCGCCTGCGCCGTCGTCAGCAGGTCCTGCCAGGTCTTGGGCTCCTGGGCGCCCGCGTTCTCGAAGACCTTGGCGTTGTACCAGATCAGCGACTTGTTGGCGGCCTTGTAGTAGACGCCGTACTGCTTGCCGCCGACCTTGCCGATGTCCTGCCAGCCCTGCGAGTAGTTCTTCTGCACCTCGGAGAGCGTGTCGGCGCTCAGCGGCTTCGCCCAGCCCTTCTGCACGGCCTGCTTGATCGCGCCCGGCTGCGGCAGCAGCGCGATGTCCGGCGGCTGGCCGCCCGCGATCTTCGAGCCGAGGAAGTTGATGATCGGGTCCTGCGCGGGCACGAAGGTGACCTTCGCACCGGTGCGCTTCTCGAACTCCGCGAGCACCTGCTTGAAGTTCTTCTGCTCCTGCCCGGTCCACACGGCGGCCACCTCAAGGGTGGTGCCGTCGAGTTTCGGGAGGGCGAGGGTGGCACCAGGGGTGCTGGCGCTGCTCGTCGCGCCGTTGTCGTCCTTCTTGTCGTTGCTTCCGCACGCACTGAGCGCGAGGGCCCCCGCGAGAAGCGCGGCGAGTGTGGTGACGGCCCTGCCTGTCCGGATGGTGCTGCTGTTACCGCGCATCACTTCCCCGTTCGTCGTTCCTCGTTGAACGTCAGAACTCTGTCCCGTGCGCTCCGGTCTACGCGGGGGCCGCCTGCGCGGCAAGGGTGCCTACGGGTGAGGGCGGGGGATCGTGATCGCGTTGTGATCAGTGACCCCGCTCACAAAAGCGAAGGAACCTCCGCCGCGGAAACCTCCTTCGCCGCCCGCTCCACCGCGCTCGCCAGCAGCGCCAGGTCGGTCGGGCCGTTGCCCAGCTCCCGGACCGGGCGGCGGGCCGGCGGATCGCCCATGCGCTGCCAGTCGAGGGGCACGACGGTGGGGCGCTGGGTCGCGGTGCGGGGGATACGGCCGGTGACGCGGCCCGCCTGGAAGGCGGTGGCGCGGCCGTCGGGGGTGGCCAGACGGCCGCGGCCGGGGGCCGGTTCGTCGGGGCCCGCGGACGGCGGGTCCAGGGTGACACGCAAGGTGGCCTGCCGTGCCGGTTCCGTCTCCGCCGTACGGCCGCCCGTGCCGGACGCCGCGATCAGGTGGACGCCCAGCCGGTCGCCCTCCTTCGCCACCGCCTCCAGCGCCCGCATCACGGAACCGGCGGCCGGGCGGCCCGGGGAACCGAGGGCGGGGGAGACCAGGGCGTCCAGGTCGTCGACCACGACCACCAGCCGGGGCAGCGGCGGGGGCGCCTCGGTGCGCTGCCGGGCGGCGGCACCGGCCGAGGGGCGCAGCCGGAGCGTCGAGCTGGGCGGGGCTTCTATGTCCCCGGCGCCCGCGGCGGTGCCGCGCGTGCGCTGGGGGACGATACGGCCCGAGATCTCCCGGTGTCCGTGCCAGTCGGCGAAGTCGGAGCGGCCCAGCAGCTCGGCCCGCCGCTTCAGCTCGGCGCTCAGCGACTGCGCGAACTCCCGCATCCGCACCGGGTCGTTGGCGGTGAGGTGGGTGGTGACGTGCGGTATGTCCGTGCAGACCCGCAGGCCCTCGCCGTGCCCGGCGCCGGTGCCGTCGCGGCCGTCGATCAGGACGATCCCGAGCCGGTCGGGGCGCTCGGCGGCGGCCAGCGAGGCGACCATCGCCCGCAGCAGCTCCGTACGGCCGCTGCCGGACGGCCCCTCGATCAGCAGATGCGGTCCCTCGGTGACCAGGTCCGCGGTGAGCGGGCCGCGCGGACCGGCGCCGAGCACCGCGCGGGCCCGGCCGCCCAGCGACTCGGTGTCGTCGGCCGCGTCCGCCCAGCGGGCCATCAGCGAGGCCGGGGTGGCCCGGGCCAGCCCCAGCTCGTCCAGCAGCCGGGCGGACTGGGGGAGCGGGGCGGCCACGCGCGCGTGCCGGTCGCCGGCCGGGCCGTCGGGGCGCAGCGGTGCCAGGGCCCTCGCGAACCGCTCCGCCCAGGCGGGGGAGACCGCGTCCACCGCGGCGAGGGTGCCGGGGCCGACGGGGCCGCCGGAAACCCGCATGAGGTGCAGTGCCGTCGCCACGTCCCCGCTGAGCAGGGCCACGGCCCCGCACTCCCGGAACGTCGGCGTCACCGCGCACGCCTCCTCGTAGGTCCGGTCGACCGGGGAGGTGGGCGAGGCGGGGGCCGTCTCCGCCAGACAGAGCACATGCACCCCGGCGCGCGGTCCGGCGACCGTCAGCCGCGCCACCGCGTCGCGCAGGGCCGAACCGCCGGGATCGCCGTCCACGACGACGATCGTGTACGGCCCCGGGAAGCCGCCCCTGCCGTCCTCGGCGAGGGCGTCGCGGGCCCAGGACGGGCGGTGGGCGGTGTCGGCGGGCGGGGCGTCCGCCGCCGTACCGGACAGGTCGGGGCGGTCGGACGGGGTTGCCGGCCGGCGGGGGGCGGACAGGTCCTCCACCCGCCGCAGCAGCTCCTCCACCCGGGCCGCCGCCTGTTCACGGTCGTAGGCCAGCAGCAGACGGCAGTCCTGGCCATGGCCCGGACGGACGTGCGGGAGCCAGCCGAGCCAGGACCACTCGGCGGTGCGCTCCTCCAGGGGGCGGGCCCGGTCCGCGCTGATCAGGACGATCTCCAGCAGGTCGGGCGAGTGCAGCGCGGTGAGCTGGGCCAGCACCGCGCGGGTGAGGCCGGCGAGGCGGGTGCGCGGGCCCGCGAGGCCGAGTGCTCCGGCCTCGCGCAGGTCGGCGGTGACCGGCACGGCGGGGAGCAGTCCCGAGCCGTCGGGTGTCGGGCGGTCCGCCGTGCCGAGCCGGACCGTGAGCGCCTCGGGGTGGGCGGGGCCGCGCTCCCAGAGCCGGGGGCCGGGACCGAGCACGGTCAGCAGGAGTGCGGCGGGGTCGGGCCAGGTGTCGGGCTGGGCGGCCGGGGTCTCGGGGGACGCGGCCATGTCCTCGGCGGACGTGGTCTCGCCGTCGGCGGCCGACGGGGTTTCACCGCGACCGCCGGCCAGCCGCCGCGCCCAGGCCCCGAGGCCGCCGCGCCTGCGGGCGCCGGGCAGCGCGGGGGCGTCGGTGCCGCGGAGGGGGGTGCCTTTGCGCCGGCCGGGGTGGGCGGGGCCGTCGGCGGACGTGTCGTCGGCCGGGTGTCCGGTGGCGGCGGCACCGTCGGTCGGGTGTCCGGCCGAGGAGGCGCTGCCTGACCGGTGTCCGGTCGCCGGGGCGGAGGCCGTGGGCCCGGTGGATCCGGGGGCGCCCGTGGTGCCGGTGGTCGTCGTGGAGCGGGGGCCCGGGCCGCCGAGGACTCCGGCGTGCCCGGCGTGGGTGTCGCCGTAGGCGTGTGCGGGGCCGGAGCCGGCGCGCGGGCCGGGCAGCCCGCCGTGGCTCCCGGCCGCCTCGCCGGCCGACGGCGACGCGTCCGCGCGCCCGGCCGCCGGGAATCCGTCGGGGTACCCGGCGCGCGGCGACCCGACACCGCTCCCCGCCGCCGGTCCGCTTCCGTGCCCGGCCTGCGGCACCCCGCCACCGCGCCCGTCGGACGGCAGCCCGCCCCGGCTCTCGATCCGCGGCGCCTCGCCCTGCGCGGGCACGACCGCCGGCTCGGCCGGGCCGTACCCCTGGCCGCCCGCCGCTCCGCCCGCGGCACCCCAGCCCGCCGCCGCCGTGCCGTAGGCGTGATGGGTGCGGCCCGCCGGTGCCGTCACGGCGGCGGCGTCGGCGGAGCCGTCACCGTCCGGCCCTTCGCCGTCCGTGAGCACCCGTACGCAGCCCTCGCCGTCGGGCGCCGTGCCCACCCGGGCCCCCGGTCCCCCGGACGGGGTAAGCCGCAGGGCCGATTCCCCGATGCGCAGGAGCGCTCCCGCGGTGAGGCGGACCGGGCGGTCGGTGACGCGGGTGCCGTCCAGAGTGGTGCCGTTGGTGGAGTTCAGGTCGGCGACCGCGACCCGGCCGTCGGCGGCGACGGTGACCGCGCAGTGCAGCCGGGAGACGTCCGGGTCGTCGAGCGGGACGTCGGCGTCGGCGGAGCGGCCGATGGTGATCTGGCCGCCGTGCAGCAGATGGACACCGCCCGCGTCGGGGCCGGCGATCACATGCAGCTGGGTCGGGGCGTCGTCCAGCTCGGGATGCGGCTCGGGGGCGGCGGGCGCGCCCAGGGACAGCACGGCGCCGTCGACCAGCGGGGGCTCGCCCAGGATGCGGCGGCGGGCGTCCAGCCGCTCCACCCCGGCGTACAGCACGACCGGGGCGCCGCTCGGCTCACGGCCGCCCAGGCTGCCGTCCCCGGTGACGGCAGCGGCCAGCGCCGACGCCACCGCGGCCAGGTCGGTGCCCGCCGGGGCCGTCACCAGCACGTCGCGGCTCACGGCCCGGCCCCGCTGCGCGGCAGGGCCCAGCGGGTCTACGACGGTCAGCCGGATCTGCATCGCCGTCAGCGGTCCCTTCTGCGCGGGCGCGGACATCCCCCCACCACCACTAGCGCGTCGGCCAGTTCTGCTGTCGCACGCATCCTCGCACCTGCCACTGACAACACGCCCACGACCCGATGGTAAGTGATCTTGATTGGTCAGCTCTGCCCCCAAAAGTGCCTGACCAATACCGCGCGGACGATCACTTGAGATCGGTCACGTCCGGCCTCGGCAACCACCGGAGCGAAGCGAGCGTCTTTCCATCGAACACGTGCGGGAACGTCTACGTATGGGGATACGTCCGGAACGCTTACCGGCCGCCTACAGAGCGGGGGAAAGCACAGCCGGACGACAGCCCGGTGCCAGGCGACACGGCACTACAGTGGGTCGGACACGAGGTTGGACACAGGGTTCGGACAGACCAGCAAGCAGCAGGGAGCGGATGACGTGCGGCCGGTAGGCAGCAAGTACCTCCTGGAGGAGCCGCTAGGACGCGGCGCCACCGGTACCGTCTGGCGTGCCCGCCAGCGGGAGACCGCGGGCGCCGAGGCGGCCGTGCCCGGCCAGCCCGGTGAGACCGTCGCGATCAAGGTCCTCAAGGAAGAGCTCGCGAACGACCCCGACATCGTGATGCGCTTCCTGCGGGAGCGTTCCGTCCTGCTCCGGCTGACCCACCCGAACATCGTCCGGGTCCGCGACCTGGTCGTCGAGGGCGATCTCCTCGCCCTGGTCATGGACCTCGTCGACGGCCCCGACCTGCACCGCTACCTGCGGGAGAACGGCCCCTTCACCCCCGTCGCCGCCGCGCTGCTCACCGCCCAGGTCGCCGACGCGCTCGCCGCCAGCCACGCCGACGGCGTCGTGCACCGAGACCTGAAGCCCGCCAACGTGCTGCTCCAGCAGTACAACGGCCAGATGCACCCGATGCTGACCGACTTCGGCATCGCGCGCCTCGCCGACTCCCCGGGCCTGACCCGCACCCACGAGTTCGTCGGCACGCCCGCGTACATCGCGCCGGAGTCCGCCGAGGGCCGCCCGCAGACCTCCGCCGTCGACATCTACGGCGCCGGCATCCTGCTGTACGAGCTGGTCACCGGCCGCCCGCCGTTCTCCGGCGGCAGCGCCCTGGAGGTCCTCCACCAGCACCTCAGCGCCGAACCCCGCCGCCCCTCGACGGTCCCCGACCCGCTGTGGACGGTCATAGAGCGCTGCCTGCGCAAGAACCCCGACGACCGGCCCAGCGCCGAGAACCTCGCGCGCGGGCTGCGGGTCGTCGCCGAGGGCGTCGGCGTGCACGCGAACTCCGCGCAGATCGCGGCGGCCGAGGGCGTCGGCGCGCTGCTCGCCCCCGACCCGGCGCCGGCCGCCGTACCGGGTGCGGCCGATCCCACCCAGGTGCTGCCGAACACGGGCGTCGGCGCGGGGGCGTACGACCCGAACGCCGCGACCAGCGTGCTGCCGCACACCGGTGGCCCGATGGGCGCCGCCGACCCGACCGCCGTCCTGCCGAACACCGGTGCCGCCGACCCGACGGCCGTGCTGCCGCCGATGCCCCAGGGCCAGCCGGGCGGCCAGCAGCAGCCGGAGCAGCCGCACCCCTGGCAGACCCAGCTCCGCGCGGCCCGCGACCGCAACGAGCAGACGCAGGTCCAGTACCTCGACCCGAACGACGACCCGCTGCGCCGCCGCCCGCAGCGGCAGGTGGCCCGGCCGCAGCAGCAGCCGCAGCGTCAGGCCCCGCAGCAGCAGCCGGTACGCCGGCCGCAGCCCCGCGGCCAGGGCGGACAGGGCGGTTACGGGCAGCAGCCCGCCGGTTACGGCCAGCAGCAGCCCGGCGGGTACGGCCACCAGCCGCAGCAGTACGCCCCGCAGCAGCAGCCGCAGCAGCGTTACGCGCCCCCGGCCGAACCGCAGCGCGCCCCGCGCGAGCCCCGGCAGCGCAGCGCCAACCCGATGAAGATCCCCGGCCTGGGCTGCCTCAAGGGCTGTCTGTTCATGGTCGTCGTCCTGTTCGTCGCGGGCTGGCTGATCTGGGACCTGACCCCGGTGCACACCTGGGTCGGGCAGGGCCGCGGCTACTGGCACCAGCTGAGCGACTGGGCGGGCACGGTCAGCAGCTGGATCGGCGACCTGGGCAACGGCGGCGGCTCCGGCAACTGATCGCGAGTTTGGGGATTTGTCGACACCTGGCGGGTGATTTCCGCCTCCGTGGTGAAGGTTGGCTCTTCGGACGCGTACTTTTATCGGCAACACGCGTCGGTAGGAGCAGTCTTGGCACGGAAGATCGGCAGCCGGTACACCGCGAACCAGATCCTTGGGCGGGGCAGCGCCGGCACGGTGTGGCTGGGCGAGGGGCCCGAGGGGCCCGTCGCCATCAAGCTGCTGCGCGAGGATCTCGCGTCCGACGAGGAGCTGGTGGGCCGCTTCGTACAGGAGCGCACGGCGCTGCTGGGCCTGGAGCACCCCCATGTCGTGTCCGTCCGTGACCTGGTCGTCGACGGCAACGACCTGGCCCTCGTCATGGACCTGGTCCGCGGCACGGACCTGCGCACCCGCCTGGAGCGGGAGCGGCGGCTCGCCCCCGAGGCGGCCGTCGCCATCGTCGCCGACGTCGCGGACGGGCTGGCGGCGGCGCACGCGGCGGGCGTGGTCCACCGGGACGTGAAGCCCGAGAACGTCCTCCTCGACATGCAGGGCCCGCTGGGCCCCGGCGGCTCCCACCCGGCCCTGCTGACCGACTTCGGCGTCGCGAAGCTGATCGACTCCCCGAAGCGCACCCGCGCGACGAAGATCATCGGTACGCCGGACTACCTGGCCCCCGAGATCGTCGAGGGCCTGCCGCCGCGCGCCTCGGTGGACATCTACGCGCTCGCGACCGTCCTGTACGAGCTCCTCGCGGGCTTCACCCCCTTCGGCGGCGGCCACCCGGGCGCGGTTCTGCGCCGCCACGTCACCGAGACGGTCGTCCCCCTCCCCGGCATCCCCGAGGAGCTCTGGCAGCTGCTCGTGCAGTGCCTGGCGAAGGCGCCGGCCTCCCGGCTGCGGGCGTCCGAGCTGGCCGCGCGGCTGCGGGAGCAGCTGCCGACGCTGGCGGGGATGCCGCCGCTGGACGTCGACGAGCCGGAGACGGAGACGCCGGAGGAGGCCGAGGAGACGGCGGCCGCCGCACCGGCCGCGGACGAGCAGCGGGTACGACGCCGGGGGGCCGTCCCCCTGGTGCCGGGAGCCAAGCCGGACTCCAACCGGGACACGCACACGTCGATGCGGGTGCCCGCGGCGGACGAGCTGGCGGGCGGCGCCCGGGGCACCGCCCGCGCGCCGAGGGCCTCGGGAGCGCCGCGGCCGGGGTCGGCCCGGCACCGGGTCGCCGCGCGGCGACGCAAGGTGACGTTCGCGGTGGCCGGGGTGGTGGTCGCGGCGGTGGTCGGGGTCGGGGCCTGGCTGGCGTCGTCGTCCGGTTCCGACGACTCCCCTTCGCAGGAGACGCACAGCACGTCGACGCCGTGAGAGCAGGCCGCCACGGGGCTCCGCCCCGGACCCCGGGGAGAAGGCGAAAGGGCGGGCGAGGCCCGTAGGCCATCCTCGGTTGGCGGAGCCGTTACGCTGGAGGCGTGGCAGTCGTCGATGTATCCGAAGAGCTCAAGTCCCTCTCCTCGACCATGGAGTCGATCGAGGCCGTTCTGGACCTCGACAAGCTGAGGGCAGACGTCGCCGTGCTCGAGGAGCAGGCGGCCGCGCCGTCCCTGTGGGACAACCCGGACGAGGCGCAGAAGATCACCAGCAAGCTGAGCCACCTGCAGGCCGAGGTCAGGAAGGCCGAGGCGCTGCGCGGGCGGATCGACGATCTCGCTGTGCTCTTCGAGATGGCCGACGAGGAGGACGACCCGGACACCCGTGCCGAGGCCGAGTCCGAGCTCGCCACCGTCAAGAAGGCGCTGGACGAGATGGAGGTCCGGACGCTGCTCAGCGGGGAGTACGACTCCCGCGAGGCGCTCGTGAACATCCGCGCCGAGGCGGGCGGTGTCGACGCCGCCGACTTCGCCGAGAAGCTGCAGCGCATGTACCTGCGGTGGGCGGAGCAGAAGGGCTACAAGACCGAGCTCATCGAGACGTCGTACGCGGAAGAGGCCGGCATCAAGTCGACCACCTTCGCCGTGCAGGTGCCGTACGCCTACGGAACCCTCTCGGTGGAGCAGGGCACGCACCGGCTGGTGCGGATCTCGCCCTACGACAACCAGGGCCGCCGCCAGACCTCCTTCGCCGGTGTCGAGGTGCTCCCCGTGGTCGAGCAGACCGACCACATCGAGATCGACGAGTCCGAGCTGCGC
This sequence comes from Streptomyces sp. NPDC090088, assembly GCF_044747345.1. Classification (NCBI taxonomy): domain Bacteria; kingdom Bacillati; phylum Actinomycetota; class Actinomycetes; order Kitasatosporales; family Streptomycetaceae; genus Streptomyces; species Streptomyces sp. NPDC090088. The sequence goes on from NZ_JBIVDZ010000001.1 coordinate 59,047, forward strand.
GTGGACGTGTACCGGTCGTCCGGCCCCGGCGGCCAGGGCGTGAACACCACCGACTCCGCGGTGCGCCTGACCCACATCCCCACCGGCATCGTCGTCTCCTGCCAGAACGAGCGGTCGCAGATCCAGAACAAGGCCACCGCGATGAACGTCCTCCAGGCCAAGCTGCTGGAGCGGCGCCGGCAGGAGGAGCAGGCCAAGATGGACGCCCTCAAGGGCGACGGCGGCAACTCCTGGGGCAACCAGATGCGTTCCTACGTCCTGCACCCGTACCAGATGGTCAAGGACCTGCGGACCGAGTACGAGGTGGGCAACCCCGAGGCCGTGTTCAACGGCGAGATCGACGGGTTCCTGGAGGCCGGAATTCGCTGGCGCAAGCAGCAGGAGAAGTAAATTTGTCGACTTGCCCATGGTGAGTCGGACGACCCCGAACTGCCGCCCCCGTGGCGGCAGTTCTCTTTTTTCCCGCGCCGTGCACGGCAGTTGTCTGGGTTTTACATCACACTCACACGCTTCAACTCCGTGCATTGGGTGCGCAACTGGACATCGCGTACGCAACGGCCTTGACGTTGCTTTGAAAAATGGGAAGGGTGAAGAGTGGCATGCGTATCTCTGGGGCGCATGTGAACCGGGGGCCCTCCGCAATCGCAGCTGTCTCCGTCGAGCACGGCCCCAGCGCCGCCAACCTGACATTCAGCTACTGGGGGTAGCAACCAGATGACCAAGAAGACGCGGATCCGGGTCGCGCGGATAGCCGCCGGCGTCGTGATCGCCGCCGGTGCTTCGCTGACGGCCGCCGGTGCGGCCTCCGCCCTCTCCATCGGCGTCGAGGCCGACGAGAGCGGCCTCACCGCGACCGTCAGCACCGCCGATGACCCGACGGACGACCCGACCGAGATCCCGACGACCTCGGCCGAGCCGACCGAGACGGCGACCGGCGAGCCGACTCAGGAGCCCTCGGAGTCGAGCGAGCCGAGCGACGAGCCCACCCAGCCGACCGATGAGCCCACCGAGCCCACGGACGAGCCCACCAGCGACACCCCGACCGACGGCAGCACCAGCACCAGTGGTACCGGCACCACCGGTGGCAACAACAACACCGGCACCGACGGCAACTCGGGCACCTCGGCGCAGGAGGAGGGCTCCTCCTCCCTCACCGACACCGGTTCGGGTTCGAACACCGAGGCCCAGGGCGGCGGCGACCAGCTCGCCGAGACCGGTGCCGCGCAGACGACCTTCCTGATCGTCGGCGCCGCCACCATGATCGCCGGTGGCATCGGCTTCCGCATCCTGCCGCGCCTCATGAGCGGCCGCGGCGGCGCTGCCGCCTGACGGTAGCCGCCCGCCCACGGAGCGTGTGCGCAGTATGGAAGAAGGGCCCGGAGCTTTCGCTCCGGGCCCTTCTTCTCGCTCTTGTGTGCTTCCTACGCCGTCTGGTGCGCCGCCAGCAGCGCCACCGCGGCGATCAGCACCGCCAGCAGCGCGATCAGCGCCATCGGGTTCAGGCCGCCCAGGAAGTTCTCCTGCTGAAGGCGCTCGCGGTTGGCCCGGCACACAGGGCACCGGCCCTCGCTCACAGGCGCCGCGCAGTTCGCGCACACCAACCGGTCGTACGTCATGCGCTCGCCCTCCTTGCACCGGCCACTACCCCGACAACGCTCTGCGGAACGAGAACGTTCCCCTCCCACTGTGCCAGGTTCCCCCGGAAAGAGCGCGGCCGTCCACCGACCTCGCCCCGGCACTCCGAGGGCGCCACCCCGGAACAAAAGCGCACAAGCCTCACCCAACCGTGACCGGCGCCTGCGCTTCCTCACCGGACTCGCGTATGGTCACGCTCATCTACCCCCGGCGACCCGTGGTGCATCCGTGATCCGATTCGACAATGTCTCCAAGGTCTACCCCAAGCAGACCCACCCCGCACTCAGGGATGTCTCCCTGGAAGTGGAGAAGGGTGAGTTCGTCTTCCTCGTGGGGTCCTCCGGCTCCGGCAAGTCCACCTTCCTGCGGCTGGTCCTCCGCGAGGAGCGGTGCAGCCACGGCCAGGTGCACGTCCTCGGCAAGGACCTCGCCCGTCTCTCCAACTGGAAGGTGCCGCAGATGCGCCGCCAGCTCGGGACGGTCTTCCAGGACTTCCGCCTGCTGCCCAACAAGACGGTCGCCGAGAACGTGGCCTTCGCGCAGGAGGTCATCGGCAAGTCCAAGGGCGAGATCCGCAAGTCCGTGCCCCAGGTGCTCGACCTCGTCGGGCTCGGCGGCAAGGAGGACCGCAGGCCCGGCGAGCTCTCCGGCGGTGAGCAGCAGCGCGTGGCCATCGCGCGCGCCTTCGTGAACCGGCCCAAGCTGCTGATCGCGGACGAGCCCACCGGCAACCTCGACCCGCAGACCTCGGTCGGCATCATGAAGCTGCTGGACCGCATCAACCGGACCGGCACCACCGTGATCATGGCCACCCACGACCAGAACATCGTCGACCAGATGCGCAAGCGCGTCATCGAGCTGGAGAAGGGCCGACTCGTCCGCGACCAGGCCCGCGGCGTCTACGGCTACCAGCACTGACGGAAAGGCATAACCGGACGCCATGCGTGCCTCGTTCGTAATGTCGGAGATCGGAGTCGGTCTCCGCCGCAATCTGACGATGACCTTCGCGGTCGTCGTCTCGGTCGCCCTGTCCCTGGCGCTCTTCGGCGGCTCGCTCCTCATGAGCGACCAGGTCAACACCATGAAGGGCTACTGGTACGACAAGGTCAACGTCTCGATCTTCCTCTGCAACAAGAGCGACGCCGAGTCGGACCCCAACTGCGCCAAGGGCGCGGTGACCGAGGACCAGAAGAAGCAGATCCAGGCCGACCTCGGCAAGATGTCGGTGGTCGAGAAGGTCACGTACGAGTCCCAGGACGAGGCGTACAAGCACTACAAGGAGCAGTTCGGCGACTCGCCGCTCGCCGACTCCCTCACGCCGGACCAGATGCAGGAGTCGTACCGGATCAAGCTCAAGGACCCGGAGAAGTACCAGGTCGTGGCGACCGCCTTCGACGGCCGGGACGGCGTCCAGTCCGTCCAGGACCAGAAGGGCATCCTCGACAACCTCTTCGGCCTGCTCAACGGCATGAACTGGGCGGCCCGCATGGTCATGGCGCTGATGCTGGTGGTCGCGCTGATGCTGATCGTCAACACCGTGCGCGTCTCCGCGTTCAGCCGTAGGCGCGAGACCGGCATCATGCGCCTGGTCGGCGCCTCCGGTTTCTACATCCAGGCCCCGTTCATCGCGGAGGCCGCCGTCGCCGGCCTGATCGGCGGCACGGTCGCCTGCGGATTCCTGGTGGTCGCCCGCTACTTCATCATCGACCACGGCCTGGACCTGTCCCACAAGCTGAATCTGATCAACTTCATCGGCTGGGACGCGGTGCTGACCAAGCTCCCGCTCATCCTCGCAACGAGCCTGCTGATGCCCGCGCTTGCGGCGTTCTTCGCGCTGCGCAAGTACCTGAAGGTGTGACGCATGCCAAGAGGGCCGTACGGGCAACCGCCCGTACGGCCCTCTTGCCTTGTCCTAGACTCACCGGCATGTCAGGCCGAGAGCTGTTCTGTCAGCCCCGCCGGGTTCGCCGGGGGGCGGCTCTGACGTTGGTGTTCGCAGGGCTGTTGGTGACCGGGGCGGCCACCGGGGCGTTTCCCGACCCCGGGCAGTCCGACCGGAAGACACCCACCGGAGCCGCGCGTTCGGCCGACGGGCACGAGGACGTCGCCAAGGCCGCGGCCGACGCGATGGCCGACGGCAAGTCCCCCATGGAGGCCGCCGAACGGGCCGTGAGCCGCAGCGGGGACCGGTGGGCCGCGGTCTACTCCGAGGGCGAGTACCAGGAGTTCGAGGAAGCGCTCGACGGCCAGTACACGGGCGTCGGGCTGTGGGCCCGGCGGACGGCCGGCGGGCGGATCGACGTGACCAAGGTGCAGGCCGGCTCGCCCGCGGCCGAGGCGGGCATCAGGAAGGGCGACCGGCTGCGCAGCGTCGACGGCGAGGACGTCGACGGGCGGCCCGTCACCGACGTCGTCTCGTTACTGCGCGGTGACGCCACCGACGCCCGCGCCGGTACGACCGTCACCCTCGGTCTCGAACGCGGCACGCGCGCGTGGAGCGAGACCCTGCGCCGGGCGCTGCTGTCCACCGACTCGGTGAGCGTGCGCAAGCTGGCCGCCGGTATCACCGTCATCAGGATCTCCGCCTTCACCCGGGGCTCCGGGGAGCTGGTCCGCACCGCCGTACGGCAGGCGCCCGTCGACGCCGGCATCGTCCTCGACCTGCGGGGCAACTCCGGCGGCCTGGTCAGTGAGGCCGTCACCGCCGCCTCCGCCTTCCTCGACGGCGGCCTGGTCGCCACCTACGACGTCGACGGCGCCCAGCGCTCCCTGCACGCCGAGTCCGGCGGCGACACCGCGAGACCCCTGGTCGCGCTGGTCGACGGCGGCACGATGAGCGCGGCCGAGATGCTCACCGGTGCCCTCCAGGACCGCGGCCGCGCGGTCGTCCTCGGCTCCCGCACCTTCGGCAAGGGCTCCATCCAGATGCCCACCCGCCTCCCCGACGGCTCGGTCGCCGAGCTCACCGTCGGCCACTACCGCACCCCCTCGGGCCACACCGTCGACGGCCGGGGCATCACCCCCGACCTGGACGTGTCCTCCGGGGCGCTGGAGCGGGCGGAGACGGTCCTGAGCGGCCTGGGCGATCCGTCGTAGGGGCGGCCGCGGAAGCCGCTGCTAATCCGCTTCCCCCGCACCCCCTCCGTAGTGCGAAAATGGAGAGCACTATGGCCAAGGGAATGTACGTACCGAAAGAGTCCCAGCAGAAACAGCAGGGGACGGCCGCCAAAGCCAGGGACGGCGAGAAGGGCGGCAAGCGCAAGATCGTCGCGCAGAACAAGAAGGCGCGGCACGACTACGCGATCGTCGACACCTACGAGGCCGGCATCGTGCTGTTCGGCACCGAGGTGAAGTCGCTGCGTGAGGGACGGAGCTCGCTGACCGACGGCTTCGTCCAGATCGACCGGGGTGAGGCGTGGCTGCACAACGCCCACATCCCCGAGTACCACCAGGGCAGCTGGACCAACCACTCCGCGCGCCGCAAGCGCAAGCTGCTGCTGCACCGGGAGGAGATCGACAAGCTGGAGGTCAAGTCCCAGGAGACCGGCCACACGATCGTGCCGCTCGCGCTGTACTTCAAGGACGGCCGCGCCAAGGCCGAGATCGCGCTCGCGCGAGGCAAGAAGGAGTACGACAAGCGGCAGACCCTGCGGGAGCAGCAGGACCGGCGGGAGTCGGACCGCGCGATCGCGGCGGCCAAGCGCAGGCAGCGGGGCGCGTAGGGCGGAACACCGCCGGAATACGGTGGCCACGTCGCTCGTTGTTCACGTACGATGGCACTGCACCTCACAGCGGGTGCGCACCCTCCTCGGAGGGGTTTGAAAAAACAACATGGGGATGATCGGTTTCGACAGCGGCTGTCGAAGCAGGGGAAGCGTGTCGAGGAAGCGGCAATGATCTCGTTAACCATATGTCGCAACCAATAATCGCCAATTCCAAGAGCGATTCCCGCGCCTTCGCCCTCGCTGCCTAATAAGCAGTGAGTGAAGGCCCTAACGGGTGTCAGACCGGGGATGTTCCCGACCCGGACCCTGGCATAATCTAGGGGACTAAACCATCCGGCCCGGTCACGGGGTCGGATGGGAAATCAAACAGTGACTGGGCCCGTCGGCGACTTGTTCGCGTGATTGCCGGGGCCGAGAAAATCACAGCGAACTGCACACGGAGAAGCCCTGATTCCGCACCGTTGGACGCGGGTTCGATTCCCGCCATCTCCACTCATCCCATGTGGGCACAGGCCCCGGAGCTCCTCGACGGAGCACCGGGGCCTTTGTCATGCCGTCGGGGCCGGTGATCCTCAGGCCAGCCGCGGAGCCGTGCTCGCGCGTTCGGTCAGGCGGGGTGCCAGCAGCGTCGCGTCCGGCGCGTCCTCGTCCCCGTCCAGCTTCCGCATCAGCAACTCCGCCGCTCGCTCGCCGAGTTCCGTGGCCGGCAGGGCCACCGAGGTGACCGGGACGCGCAGGCCCGCCGCCAGTTCGTCCGGGCAGATCGCGGTGATGGACAGGTCGGTGGGGACGCGGAGGCCGAGGTGTTCGAAGGCGTCGATCAGGGGCTCCAGGGCGGCCTCGTTGTGGACGACGACGCCTGTCAACGCCGGTTGTTCGCGCAGGAGTTGCTCGGCGATACGGCGCGCTCCCGCCGGGGTCGCCGCGCAGGGGTGGACGGAGGACGCCATGCCGTTGCGGTGGGCGGCGGCCGTGAAGCCCTGGACGACGCGCTGGGCGAAGGCGGTCTCGCGGACGTACACCTCGGGCGGTGAGCCGACCAGTGCGACCACCCGGTGTCCGAGTCCCGCCAGCCGTTCCACGCACAGCTCACCGGCCGCCTTGAAGTCCAGGTCGACGCAGGTCAGGCCGGTCGCGTCAGAAGGAAAACCGATCAGTACCGACGGTCGTTCCAGGGCGCGCAGGAGGGGGAGGCGGGGGTCGTGGAGCTGGACGTCCATCACGATCAGGGCGTCGACGAGTGCCGTGTCGGCGACCCGGTGCAGGCCCTCCTCGCCCTCCTCCTGGGTGAGGAGGAGCACGTCGTGGTCGTAGCGGCGGGCCGTGGTCACCACGGACACCGCGAACTGCATCACCACCGGGACGTGGATGCCGGCGCGCAGCGGGATCACCAGGGCGAGGACGTTGGAGCGGCTGCTGGCGAGGGCACGGGCGCCGGCGTGCGGGCGGTAGCCCAGTTCGCGGATGGACGCCTGGATACGGCGCCGGGTCTCGTCGGAGATGGGGCGCTTGCCGCTGAGCGCGTAGGAGACGGTGCTGGGGGAGACCCCGGCGTGCCGGGCCACGTCGGTGATCTTCACCATCAGCCCAGCTCCAGGGAGAGGAACCCGGTGCCGGCCGCCGCCCGCGCCGTTCGCTCTCCGGCCGCCAGTGCCCAGGGCGCCGCCGGGTCGCTGCACGAGGCCCGCAGGGTGTCCCCCTCGCGTACGACGGTGAAGGTGACGTCCCCGACCGGGACCGTGACCTGCGCGCCCCGGTCGAGACCGAACGCCCGCAGGGTCACCCCGTCGGCGTGGTCGTAGTCGGGGCGGTCGGCCACCGCGCCGACCGGGATCACCGCGCCGGGACGGACCAGGAGCGGCACGCTGAGGAAGTCGTGCTGCTCGCGGACCCAGCCGGGGCCGGTGACCGTCCGGCCGGTCAGGAAGTGGGTCCAGGTGCCTCGCGGACAGTAATATGTGACATACCCCCCGTCATCGAACACCGGCGCCACCAGCACATCCGCCCCCAGCATGTACTGCCGCTCCACATGCGCGCACCCCGGATCGTCCGGGAACTCCAGCACCATCGCCCGCATCACCGGCACCCCCTCCGCCGAGGCGGTGCGCGCGGCCTCGTACAGGTAGGGCATCAGGCTCAGCTTCAGCCGCGTGAAGTGCCGCAGCACGTCCACGGCCTCCTCGTCGAACAGCCAGGGCACCCGGTACGACGACGAGCCGTGCAGTCGGCTGTGCGAGGAGAGCAGCCCGAAGGCCAGCCACCGCTTGAACAGCGCCGGGGTCGGGGTGCCCTCGAAGCCGCCGATGTCATGGCTCCAGTAGCCGAAGCCGGACAGGCCGAGCGAGAGCCCGCCGCGCAGCGACTCGGCCATCGACTCGTAGGTGGCCTCGCAGTCGCCGCCCCAGTGCACCGGGAACTTCTGGCTCCCGGCCGTCGCCGACCGCGCGAAGACGACCGCCTCCGCCTCCCCCCGGTGCTTGCGCAGCACCTCGAAGACGGTCCGGTTGTACAGGTACGTGTAGTAGTTGTGCATCCGCTCCGGGTCCGAGCCGTCGGACCAGACCACGTCCACCGGGACGCGCTCCCCGAAGTCGGTCTTGAAGCAGTCGACCCCCTGGGCCAGCAGTGCCTCCAGCTTGGCCGCGTACCAGTCGCGCGCCGCCGGGGACGTGAAGTCCACCAGCGCCATCCCCGGCTGCCACAGATCCCACTGCCACACGCTCCCGTCCGGTCGCCGCAGCAGGTGTCCCAGCTCCTTCCCCTCGGCGAACAGCGGCGACCGCTGTGCGATGTACGGGTTGATCCACACGCACACCCGCAGCCCGCGCTCGTGCAGCCGCCCCAGCATCCCCTCCGGGTCCGGGAACACCCGCGGATCCCACCGGAAGTCGCACCAGTTGAACTCCCGCATCCAGAAGCAGTCGAAGTGGAAGACGGAGAGCGGGAGTTCGCGCTCCCGCATGCCGTCGATGAAGGAGGTCACCGTCTTCTCGTCGTAGGAGGTGGTGAAGGACGTGGAGAGCCACAGGCCGAAGGACCAGGCGGGCGGGAGGGCCGGGCGGCCGGTCAGGGCCGTGTACTTGCGCAGGATGTCCTTGGGGGTCGGGCCGTGGATGACGTAGTACGTCAGCTGCTGCGACTCCACGCTGAACTGGACCCGCGACACCGCCTCCGAGCCGACCTCGAACGACACCTTCCCCGGATGGTCGACGAAGACGCCGTAGCCCGCGTCCGTGAGGTAGAAGGGGACGTTCTTGTAGGCCTGTTCGGTGGCCGTGCCGCCGTCGGCGTTCCAGATGTCGACGACCTGGCCGTTCTTGACCAGCGGGCCGAAGCGTTCGCCGAGGCCGTAGACCGAGGTGCCGACCCCGAGGCCCAGCTGCTCCCGCAGATAGTGGGCGCCCGTCGCCGCGTCCCGCATGATGCCCATGCCCTTGGGGCCGCTGGAGGTGAGGACGCGGCCGCCGGAGAGGAAGTCCAGCCGCCAGGGGGCCGTACGGCTCAGCCGCAGGGTCAGCGAGCCGGAGGTCAGGGTCGCGTACTCGTCGTCGTACGACACCTGGGACGCGAGGTCCTCCTTCGCGAGCTCGAAGTGCGGGCCGCGCGGCTGCTCGCCCTCGAAGTGGGTGAAGGTGACGCCGATGACGTCGGGCATCGGGGTGTGCGCGCTGATCGTCAGGACCGGTCCCTTCAGCAGGTCGCCGCGGTGGCGGATGGGCTGGGTCGGCGCGTGGATCTCCAGGGCGCCCGCCACGGCGGTGACGTCGAGGATCTCGACCGGGTGGGCCGCGGTGACGCCTTCGCGCAGCAGCCAGTAGCCGTCGGTGAACTTCACTCACGTACCTCCTATTTGACGGCGCCCACGGCGATGCCCCGGGTGAGCGTGCGTTGGAAGACGAGGAAGAAGACGATGGCCGGGAGGACGCCGAGCAGGGCGGCCGCGTTGGTCATCGTGGCGTCCATCAGGCGCTGGCCCTGGAGGACGCCGAGGGCGACGGACACCGTCTGGTTGTCGTTCGAGACGAGCATGACCAGCGGGAGCAGGAACTCGTTCCAGGTCCAGATGAAGAAGAAGACCAGGAGCACGCCGAGGGTCGGGCGGCTGACCGGGACGACGATCCGGACCAGGATCTGCCACTTGTTCGCGCCGTCGATCCGGGCCGCCTCGACGATCTCGCGCGGGAACTGCCCGAGGACCGAGGAGAGCAGATAGGTGCCGAACGCCGACTGGATCACCGTGAACACGATGATCACGCTGAGCCGGGTGTCGTAGAGGCCGGCCTGCTTGCTCAGGTAGTAGAGCGGGTAGACCAGCGCCTCCTGCGGCACCATGTTGGCGAGCACGAAGAAGGCCAGCACCCAGGTGCGGCCCCGGATCCGGCCGATACCGATCGCGTAGGCGTTGAGGACGGACAGGGCGGTGGCGAGAACGGCCACCGAGCCGCTGATGAGGGTGGAGTTGACCAGCTTCTGGGTGTAGTCGACGCGTTGCCAGAAGTCCTTGAGGCCGTCCAGGTAGAGGCCGTGGGGGAGGCTCAGCGGGCCGTGCCGGGAGTACTCCGACGGGGACTTGACCGCGTTCACTGTCACGATCAGGAACGGCACGATCATGAAGAGGGCGGCGAGGCAGAGGGCCACGAGGACGGGGTAGCGGCGCAGGGCGGTGGTCATGCGTCCTCCGTGCGGCTCTGCAGCCTCAGGCCGAGCACGGCCAGCGCCAGGATGATCACCGTGAGGACGGTGGAGATCGCCGAGCCGTAGCCGACCTGGGTCTTCTCGAAGAACGTGGTGAAGGAGAAGTAGGAGGGGACGTCGGTGGCGCCGCCCGGGCCGCCCTTCGTCAGCACGTACACCGCGCCGAAGACCTTCAGCGCGGCGATCGTGCACCAGGTCAGGACGACGTACACCTCCGGGCGGAGCTGCGGCAGCGTGATGTGCCGGAAACGGCGCCACCAGCCGGCGCCGTCCAGCTCGGCCGCCTCGTACAGCTGGGGGTCGACGCGGCCGAGCCCGGCCATGAAGACGACCAGCGGGAAGCCGAGTTGGACCCAGACGAGGACGCCCATGACCGTGTAGAGGGCGAGGTCCGGGTCGCCGAGCCAGTCCTGCTGCCAGGTGCCGAGACCGATCGCCTTCAGGAGGGCGTTGAGGGAGCCGTCGTCCGGGGCGAGGATCCAGCTCCAGACGATGCCGGCGACCGCGACCGGCAGCACCTGGGGGAGGTAGAAGCAGGCGCGCAGGACGGCCGCGATCCGGGTGCCGAAGTGCTTGCCGACGTAGTCGAACAGGGCCGCGGCCAGCACCAGTCCGAGCGCGGTCGGCAGCACCGCCATCGCGACGACCATGAAGAGGCTGTGCCGGAACGACGCCCAGAACTCCGTGTCGTGCAGCAGCTCCCGGTAGTTGGCGAGCCCGGCCCAGTGCGGGCTCCCCACGCCCTGCCAGTCGGTGAGGCTCACGCCCGTGTTCATCAGGAACGGGACGATCACGACCGCGAGGAAGGCGAGGGCGCCGGGGAGGAGGAAGAGGGCGTACGAGTCCCGGCGCACCCTCACTTGGTGCCCTTGTCGTACGCCGTCTGGAGGTTGCTCAGGTAGGCGTCCGGTTTCTCGCTGCCGGTGATCAGCTTCTGGGTCTCGGAGACGAGGGTGTCGTAGAAGCCGGCGACCGGCCAGTCCGGGTAGAAGGCCAGGCCGTCGCGGGCGCTGAGGGTGTTGAAGTCGGCGATCAGCTTCTTGGACTTGGGGTCGGTGACGGCGGCCGGGTCGGCGGCGACCGGGACTCCGCCCTTGTTGCCGAGCAGGTCCTGGATCTTCTTCGACATGGTGATGTCGATGAAGTCGTAGGCGAGGTCCTTGTTCTCGGAGTTCTTCGGTACGACCCAGAGGTTGCCGCCGGAGCCGAGGGTGAGGTTCGAGCCCGGCCACAGGAAGCTGCCCCAGTCGGACTTCGCCTCCGACTGGAAGCGGCCGTACCACCAGCTGCCGGAGAACAGGATCGGCGCCTTGCCCTGGATGAAGGAGACCCCGGCCTGTTCGGCGGTCGTACCGGAGGACGTCTTCGCGAGGTAGCCCTTCTTCACCCAGTCGGCGAAGGTGTCGGCCGCGTACGTCCAGGCGCTGTCGTGGAAGTCGACCTTGCCCTGGTACAGCTCGTACTTGTCGACCCACGAGCGGTCGGCCTTGGAGAGCGCGAGCTGGTACAGGTACTGCTGGGCCAGGTACTCGGAGCCCGCGTTCGCCAGCGGTGTGACCTTGTGCTCGACGAACGTGTCCATCGCCGCGGTGAGGTCGTCGAACGTCTTCGGCTCGGCGATCCCGTACTTCTTGAACAGGTCCTTGTTGTAGTAGACCATCGTATATTCGGCGTAGTTGGGCACTCCGTACCACTTGCCGGAGCCCATCACGCCGTCGGCGTCGTACTGGCTGGTGGTGCGTACGCCCGCGCTGAGCTTCTTGTCCCAGCCGCGCCGGGCCGCCTCGGCGGTCAGGTCGGTGAGGAGTCCCTGCTTGGAGAGGAGTCCCGCCGTCGCGTTGCCCTTGTTGTACTCCATGAGGTCGGGCGCGTCGGAGGAGTTGAGGACCATCTGCGCGGTCTTCTGGATCTGCTCGAAGCTCTTCTCCTCGTACTTCACCTTGACGCCCGGATGGGTCGTCTCGAACTCCTTGATGGCCTCGTTCCAGGCGATGCCCATCGCGCTGTTGGGGGCCTCGTAGTGCCACAGCCGCAGTGTCTTCGCGTCGGACGTGCTGCCGCCCGAGCCGCCGCAGGAGGTGAGGAGCAGTGATCCGGCGAGGATCACCGCCGCGGTCGCCGTTCGCCTTCGTGCCGTCAACATCCAGTGCCTCCCAGGGAGTCGGATGGATGGTGCTCGTCCGGCGTCGAATGAGTTCGATGCCGGACGTCGAAGCGCTTCGACGCAGGAAGGTAGGTGCGGGCTGTGAGATCGTCAATGGGTCCGGCGGGAATTGCCGGAAGCGATTCGACTGAGGGCGCCGACCAGAAGGGCGGTGCCGGCCGCCGCGACCGGCGTGGTGAACGCGGCCGTCGGCGAGAGGTGCTCGGCCGCCCAGCCGCCGAGCGCGGAGCCGCAGGCGATGCCGGTCAGCAGGGCGGTCACGACCAGGCTCATCCCCTCGTTGAGCCGGTCCGCGGGCGTGCGGTCCTGGACCAGCGTCATCGCGGTCACCATGGTCGGGGCGGTCGCCGTCCCGGCCGCGAGCAGCGCGGGGGCGAGCGCCCAGAGGCTGTCGAGGGTGCGGGCGGCGAGCAGGGGGAGGGACATCAGGGCGGCCATCGCCAGCAGGCAGACCGGCAGCCGACGCTCGGCCGGTCCCGCCGGCCTGAGGGCGCCGTACACCAGCCCCGCCGCGCAGGAGCCGGCCGCCTGCAGGGCGAGGACGGCACCCGCCGCCGAACGGTGGCCCTGCGCGTCGGCGTAGGCGATCGTGACGACCTCCATCGAGCCGAACACCGCGCCGGTCGCGACGAAGCAGGCGAGCAGGGGCAGCAGGGAGGGGACGCGCAGCGGTGTTCTCGCGGTGCCCGTCGCGGTCCCGGGCGGGGGCTCGGTGGCCCGCTGGGCGGTGAACAGCAGCATGCCGGCGAGCAGCAGGACCGCGCCGGCCAGGGTGCCGGCCTCCGGGAAGAACGTGCCGGTCAGGAAGGACGCCAGGACCGGGCCGAGCATGAAGCACAGCTCGTCGGCGGCCTGTTCGAAGGAGTTCGCGGTGTGCAGGGCGTCCGGGTCCTCGCGCAGCAGGTGGGCCCAGCGGGCCCGGGACATCCCGCCGAGGTTGGGGGTGGAGGCGGTGGCCGCGTAGGCCGCGAACAGGGTCCAGTCCGGGGCGTCGTAGCGCACGCAGAGCAGCAGGGCGAGGCTGCCGAGCACGGCGGCGAGCGTGGCGGGCACGGCCACCCTGGCCTGCCCGTACCGGTCGACGAGCCGCGCGATCCACGGCCCGGTCACCCCCGTGGCGGCGAGTCCGGTCGCGGTGACCGCGCCGGCGAGGGCGTACGAGCCCCGCGCACCGGCGATCATCACGACCGCGCTGATGCTGAACATGCCCATGGGGAGGCGGGCCAGCAGGTTCCCGGCGGTGAAGGCGCGGGTGCCGGGGAGGGCGAAGAGACGGCGGTAGGGGCCGGGCGGGCGGCGCGGGTGACGTGGGCGGTCGTGGCTGCCGTCGGCGTTGCGGTTGTGGCTGTCGTCGGTGTTGCGGTCGCGGTGGCGGTCGGGTGCGCGGTCGTGGTGGCGGCTGGGTGCGCGGTCGTGGTGGCGGTCGTGGTCGCGGCCGTGGTGGCGGGGGGTGAAGTCGACGGCGACGAGGGAGTCGGCGGTGACGGTGTAGAGCGTCTGCTGGGGCGTCGGTTCGGTCGGTTGCGGCATGGGCACCACCGTCGCCCGGAGCCGATCAGGGGGTCCAACACCTGCTCGGCGCCGATTCACGCACTCCGGTTGTGAGTTCGCCGAGACGCCGGCCGGTTCGTCCGGTCAGCCGGTACCGGGTCACGCGGTACGCGACCACCCGGCTACTTCGGGCTGAAGGTGAGCACCGGGGTGTAGTCGGATCCGGCGTTGAACTCCAGCTGTTGGGTGCCCGTCGGTGCGCCGATCCCGCTGAGCGGCAGCGTCCAGGTCTGCGTCGAACCGCTGACCGTGTACTTCGGGCGGGTCTCGGTCTCGGTCCAGGACCAGTCGGTCCCCCGGCTCCGGTAGAGGCTGCCGTTCTCGATCATGTAGTCGGCGCCGAGGGTCGAGGGCGACGGATAGGGGAGCCGGTAGCCGGTCGTCCTGTCGCCGTCGGTGTTGAAGAAGGCGTGGTAGAAGGGCTGCGAGCGGTGGAACGTGACGCGGAGGGTGAGGGTCCCGGACGACACGCAGACGCTGTAGTCGGTGAGAGCGCCCGAGCCCTTGGCGGAGACGCAGGAGGAGCCGCCGTCGCCGCCCGCCCCGGTCCGTGCCGTGCCGGTGTCCTTGGCCGAGTCGGCGGACGGCGTGGCCTGCGCGGTGGCTCGGCCGTCCTCGGCCGATCCCGTGGCCGACGATGGTGACGACGCGCCGGTGGCATCCGTGGACGGTGACGCGGACCGCGAGGCGGACGGCGACACGGACGCCGGGGGCGGACCGAGCAGGCTCGGCGTGCTGTCGTACGGTCCGGCGGTGCCCGCTGTGCCCGGCATGGCATCGGGCTTCGCACTCGACCGCCGCGTGTCGTCGCCACCGGCGCGGCCGACGAGGAAGGCGCCTGCGATCAGCGCGACCACGACCACCGCGGCCCCGGCCAGGAGCGCCGCCCGGGGTAACCGGGCGCCTGTTGTACGCGTGCCTGTTGTACGCGTGCCTGTTGTACGCGTGCCTGCCGTACTCGGGTCCGCCGTACCCGTGTCCGTCCGGTCCGGCCGCGTACCGGCGGCCTCGCGGCTCGGCGCGCTCTCGGCCACGAACGCGGCCGCCGTCGCGGACATGGGGACCCTGGTGGCGTCGGATCGGGCCTTGGGTGCCGAATCGCCCTCGGGTCCGGAGCTCGCCGCGGTGTGGGAGGCGGACGCCGCGGCGATGGCCGACGGACCCTTCGGCCGCCGGGGCAGCGGGGACTGCACTGTTCTCGGGTCCTTCCGGAAGGCGGTGGCGAACGCCTCCGGCGGCGCCAGGGCGCCGATAGTACTGGTGCCGGATATGGATCCGGGCGGACCGCGTTGTCGCATTGTTGTCAGGCGGGTTCGTCGAGCAGGCGGTCGAGCAGGCCGCCGAGTGGCCCGGGGGAAGCCTCGGGTGCCGTCGGGTACCGGTAGGTTCGCCCGATGCCCGCTTCTCCCGTTCACCTGGACCCTCGGCTTCTCCGCGTCTTCGTGACGGTCGCCGAGGAACTGCACTTCACCCGAGCCGCCGCCCGGCTGTACGTCGCCCAGCAGGCGCTCAGCCGTGATGTACGGCGACTGGAGCGGGAGTTGGGCGCCGAGCTGCTCGTCCGGACCACCCGGCAGGTCGCCCTGACCGCCGACGGGGCCCGGCTGCTGCCGTACGCCCGCCGGGTGCTTGCCGCCCAGGACGCGCTGCTCGCCGCGTTCGGGCAGGCCCGGCCGCTGCTGGTGGACCTCAACTCGCCGGGCCTGGAGACCGGCCGCCGGGTGCTGTACCGCGCCCGCGAACTCGCCCCCGACGGCGAGCTGATGGCCCGCTACGAGAGCGGGCTCACCGGAGCGGCCGCCGAACTGCTCGCCGGGCGGCTCGACGCGTCCTTCGGACGGTTCGCGGGACTGGATCCGGCGCTGCGCTCCGGGCTCGAACACCAGCCCGTGCGATTCGAACCCATGGCCGTAATTCTCCCCTCCGATCATCGGCTCGCGGCGCTGGAATCGGTGCCGCTGGCCGCGCTGGCGGGCGAGACGGTCTACGCCGGTGCCGGGAACGAACGCACCCTCGAATGGACTGACCTGGCCTTTCACCTGTTCGAAGGGCGAGGTATCGCGGTCGCGCCACCGGCGCCGCTGGCCGTCGGGGAGGAGGAGTTCCAGCGACTCATGGCCAAGACCCGGAATCCGATCCTCGCGGTAGTGGGTTTTCCGGCCATACCTGGGACGGTCTCGCGCCCCTTGATCGCTCCGGTGCCGTTGTCGCCCGTGTCGCTCGTGTGGCGAAAGGGGCTGGTCCATCCGGGAGTGGACGCGTTGCGGCGGGCGGCCGCCGAACTCGGGCGGGCGGAAGGGTGGCTTCAGCGGCCGGCCGACGGATGGATTCCGGCCAGTGATCAAGAGGTGATGGACGACCGCAAATGACACATCGAGAACACGGCATCCCCGCGTGCGCTAGCTTCATGGCCCCGAGCACGGAGAGCTGGAAGGGGGCGCTCGGACCCGGGTGGGGGCCTGGTTCCGACGACGTGTGCTCGGGTTCGTCAACGCGCCCGGAACAGTCCCGTGGGGGGATGTACGCGCGTGAAAAGTTGGCGAGAAGAAACCCAACCGGAGTTGCCCCAGGTGGTCCTGGACGCCCGGGATGTACCGATGGCCGGGGGAGACGACCCGGAGCCACCCGCTCCGGACCCTGACGGCGCCGAGCCGACCGAGCTGCTGCCGGTCGGCTTGTTACGGGACCCGTGGGGTGGTGGGGGCGGCGGTGACAGCGGCGGCGGTGGAGCCGGTGCCGGTGGTGCCGGTGGTGCCGGTGGTGCCGGTGGCGGTGGTGGCGGTGGTGCCGGTGGCGGTGGTGGAGCCGGTGGCCGTGGCGGTGAGCCGGTCGAGGCTCCCGCGCAGGACCCCGGTGGGACTCCGGCCGCTCCGCACGACGGGCCCCCGGCCCCCGTGCACGACCCCGCCGAGGTGACCGTCCAGAACGAGGTCGGGGCGGTGCGGATCCGGCCCGGTGCGGCGGACGGCTCCGACGCGCCGGTGTTCGTCGACGCGTCCGGGCGTCGTAGCCGTCGGTTCCGCCGGCTCGGGATGGCCGTCGCCCTCGCCTGCGCGGTGTACGCGGTCGTCATCGTCGTCACCCTGCTGTCCGGGAGTTCCGACGCGCCCTGGCTGCCGGTGCCCGGGCAGGACGCCGACAAGCCGGCCGGCCAGGTCCACGACTCCCCGCGGCCCGGGCGCTCCGGCCGGTCCGCGGACGACGGCTCCTCGGTGGCCGGCCCGGTCGCCGGCGCCGGTACGACCCCGACGGCCGGCGGCTCCTCCCGGGCGACGGGCACCGGAGGGCCGGCGGTCCGGCCGAGCCCCTCCTCGGACGTGCGGCCGACGGCGTCGGCCGGGGGCACCGCGGGCGCCGTGGCCTCGCCGCAGCCCGGGTCGTCGTCCGGGTCCGCCCCGCCGTCCTCGGCGGCGCCCTCCCCGGACACCCCGGCCTCGCCCGCGTCCTCGCCCCCGGCCTCGCCCAGCGAGTCGGCCGCCCCGACCGGCGGCCCGGTCGCCGAGGGCGCGGCCCCGCGCACCGCGGCCGGCGCCGGCCCGTCCGCCGCCCCCGTCCTGTGATGGCGCCCCGCTCCCACCGCCAGGAGCCCGCCGCCACGGCCCGCGCCGGCGGTTCCCGGCGCCGCCGCCTGCCCGTGCGCCTTCCGACGGGCCTCCCGACGCGCCTCCCGATGCGGCTGGCCCTGCCCGTGCTGGTGCTCGTCGCCGTGATGGCGATGCTGATGCTGCGCGGCTACGTGCACAGCGAGATCCTCGCCGACCACCGCGTCCGCCCCGAGGCCGCCACCGACAAGGTCCCCGAGAAGATCCTCGACGGCGGTCCGGTCATCGACACGCGGGGCGGCCGTACGACGTCACTGCGCATCCCCGACCGCCACCTGGTCCTCACCTTCGACGACGGCCCCGACCCGACCTGGACCCCGAAGGTCCTGGACGTCCTGAAGAAGCACCACGCGCACGCCGTCTTCTTCGTCACCGGCACCATGACCTCCCGCTATCCGCAGCTGGTCCGGCGCATGGTGGCCGAGGGCCACGAGGTCGGGGTGCACACCTTCAGCCACCCCGACCTGTCGTACCAGTCGAAGAAGCGGATCGACTGGGAGCTGTCCCAGACCCAGCTGGCGATCACCGGCGCGGCCGGCATCCGTACCTCCCTCTTCCGGCCGCCGTACTCCTCCTTCGCCGACGCGATGGACGACCGTTCCTGGCCGGTGACCGAGTACATCGGCAGCCGCGGCTACATCACCGTCGTCAACGACACGGACAGCGAGGACTGGCGCAAGCCCGGCGTCGGGCAGATCATCCGCAACGCGACCCCGCGCGGCGGCAAGGGCGCGATCGTGCTGATGCACGACTCGGGCGGCGACCGCCACCAGACGGTCGAGGCCCTGGACGAGTTCCTGCCCCGGCTGGAGCGGCAGGGCTACACGTTCGACAACCTCACCGAGGCCCTGAACGCACCGAGCGCGCACACCCCGGTCACCGGCTCCGACCTGTGGCAGGGCCGGGCCTGGATCCTCCTGGTCCAGGCGGCGGACGGCGTCACGGATGTGCTGGTGGTCGCCCTCGCGGTGATCGGGGCGTCGGTGCTCGCCCGGTTCGCCCTGATGCTGCTGCTCTCCTTCGCGCACACCCGCAGGGTCCGCCGCAAGGGCTTCCGCTGGGGTCCGCCGGTGACCGAACCGGTCTCGGTGCTCGTCCCCGCGTACAACGAGGCCAAGTGCATAGAGAACACGGTCCGTTCACTGAGCGCGGGCGAGCACCCGATCGAGATCCTCGTCGTCGACGACGGCTCGACGGACGGCACCGCCCGGATCGTGGAGGACCTCGGCCTGCCGGACGTCCGGGTGATCCGCCAGGTGAACGCGGGCAAGCCCGCCGCCCTCAACCGGGGCCTGCTGAACGCCCGTCACGACATCGTCGTGATGATGGACGGCGACACGGTCTTCGAACCGGCCACCGTACGGGAGCTGGTCCAGCCCTTCGGCGACCCGCGTGTGGGCGCGGTGGCCGGCAACGCGAAGGTCGGCAACCGGGACTCGCTGATCGGCGCCTGGCAGCACATCGAGTACGTGATGGGCTTCAACCTGGACCGCCGGATGTACGACGTCCTGCGCTGCATGCCCACCATCCCCGGCGCGGTCGGCGCGTTCCGCCGCAGCGCCCTCGAACAGGTCGGCGGGATGAGCGAGGACACCCTCGCCGAGGACACGGACATCACGATGGCGATCCACCGGCACGGCTGGCGGGTGGTGTACGCGGAGCGGGCCAAGGCCTGGACCGAGGCCCCGGAGTCCGTCTCCCAGCTCTGGTCCCAGCGCTACCGCTGGTCGTACGGCACGATGCAGGCGATCTGGAAACACCGCGGGGCGCTGCTGGACCGGGGCCCGTCGGGCCGCTTCGGCAGGGTGGGCCTGCCACTGGTCTCGCTGTTCATGGTGGTCGCCCCGCTGCTGGCACCCCTGATCGACGCGTTCCTCCTCTACGGCATCCTCTTCGGCCCCACCCGGCAGACGATCGGGGCCTGGCTGGGCGTACTGGCCGTCCAGGCGGTCTGCGCGGCCTACGCCTTCCGGCTGGACCGCGAACGCATGACCCACCTCATCTCCCTCCCGCTCCAGCAGATCCTCTACCGCCAGCTCATGTACGTCGTCCTGCTCCAGTCCTGGATCACGGCCCTCACCGGCGGCCGGCTGCGCTGGCAGAAGCTGCGGCGCACGGGTGTGGTCGAGGCACCGGGCGGGGCGGCGGGCGGGACGGCGGCCGGTCAGGGGAGGCGGGCGGCATGACACAGACAGAGGCCGCGACGACGGCTGCCGCGGGGCGCCGACCGGGCCGGGACCGCTACCTCGACCTCCTCCGCTCCCTCGCCCTGCTCCGCGTGGTGGTCTACCACCTCTTCGGCTGGCCCTGGCTGACCGTCCTCTTCCCCTCCATGGGCGTGATGTTCGCGCTGGCGGGCGCACTGATGGCGCGCAGCCTGAACCGCCCGGCGGCGAGCGTGATCCGAGGACGGCTGCGGAGGCTGCTGCCGCCGCTGTGGCTGTTCGGCGCGGTGCTGCTGACCCTGATGGTGGTGGCCGGCTGGAACCCGCTGCGCGATCCCGATCTGGGCGGCGGCTGGACCGGCTGGGGGCAGTTGCTCGACTACGTCGTCCCGGTCGGCGCCCCGCCCTACCCCGAACACCTGGGCTCGGCGTCGGGCCTGCTGGACGACACCTGGGCGGAACAGGCGGCGGGCCCCCTGTGGTACCTGCGCGCCTACCTCTGGTTCGTCCTGCTCTCCCCGCTGCTGCTCCGGGCGTTCCGCCGGGCACCCCTGCCGACGGTCCTGGCCCCCCTCGCCCTGACCGCGGTCGTCGGCACGGGCCTGATCACGATCCCCGGCGAAACCGGCAACGCGGTCACGGACTTCGCGGTCTACGGCGGCTGCTGGCTCCTGGGCTTCGCCCACCACGAAGGCGTCCTGGCGAAGGTCCCGCGCTACGCGGCGGTCTCGCTCTCCTGCCTGGTGATGGCGGTCGGCCTGTGGTGGGCGTCGGGCCACCAGGGCCCCGACGGCTGGGACCTCAACGACATCCCCCTGGCCCAGGCCTGCTGGTCCTTCGGCGCGGTCGTGCTGCTGCTCCAGTACGCCCCGTCCTGGACGGAGCTGCCCGGCCGCCTCCGCCGCTGGGACCGGCTCGTCACCCTCTCCAACAACCGCGCGGTGACGATCTACCTCTGGCACAACATGCTCATCATGGCCACGGTCCCCATCATCGACCAGGCCTACAACCTGCCTTTCATGGAGTCCGACCGCGCGGCCGGCTGGCTGGACTCGACCTACGGCCTCTGGATGTTCGTCGTCGTCTGGCCGCTCATCGCACTCGCCATCCTTGCCTTCGGCTGGATCGAGGACGCGGCAGCGGGCCGCACCCCCCGACTGTGGCCGTCCGGAACCCCGCGACCCCCCGGCTCCGGCTCCCGCCGCCGGACCTGACGGCGCCTTCGGACCTGACAGACCCTTTGCAGCGGCCAACAGCCCGGCCACGGACCGCTGCCGCAATGTCACAGGAACGCACCAATGGCCGCCGCCGGCACGCCGGTTGACCCCTCAATGCCCCGCTTCTTGCCGCTTCGCGCGAAGCGGACGCGACCATTCGCTCTGGTGCCGTCGGCGTCCTCCCGGCTACCGTATCGGCTGCTTTCTACGACATCACCCGCCCCGTCAGGAGCCCACCGTGACCCGCCGTCTCCGCCTGCTCACGACTCTCACCGCCGGCACGGCAACGGCACTTCTGCTCGCCGGCTGCGGCGGAGGGGGAGACAACTCCAAGTCGAACGACAAGATCGCGGGCGCGGACACCGACACATCGTCCTCGGCCTCACCGAGCGCGTCGGCCTCGACGGCGGACGCCGCGGGGCGCCCGAAGATCACGTTCCCCTCCGACGCGAAGAACGTCTTCGAGGACACGAAGACGGGGGACGCGACCAAGGACGCCGTTCTCGCGGACAGCGCCCTCGGCGTCAACGCCGTGGACGAGGCGATCTTCAAGGGGAGCACCGGTACCAAGGCGCTGGGTTTCTACAACACGGGGAAGGCGCTGGAGTCGTCGATCACCTATGCGAATGGGTTCATCAACGACAGCGACACGTGGATCGGAGAGATCCGCTTCTTCGACCGCAAGGTGACCCTCTCCGGCGCGAAGCAGGCCTACGTCACCTACTGCTCCGACGAGAGCAAGGCCTTCGTCAAGAACAAGAAGACCAAGAAGGTCGACCGGAACGCGGCGACCTCCAGGTCTTATGTGCTCTACCACACCACGCTCACGAAGAACGCCGATGGTGTCTGGCAGACCACTGACATCGTTTCAAACAGGGGGGACAAGGCGTGCCAGCCATAAGGAAGTTGGTGAGGATTGCGACGGTCCTGGCGCTGGCCAGTGCTCCCGTCCTCGCCTCCCAAGCGGCCTATGCGGACCTCGACGGCAAAGGAAACAACGGTCAGGGGTCGCAGGAGCACGGAGACTCCTCCGGCGACGGCAAGATCTCCTCGACCGTCGGCATGATCGTCTACGACCGTTCCAAGAACGGTTCCGGCGATTCCGTCGGGTCCATCACCTCCACCACGTCCTGGACCCCGCCGGCGTGCTGGTACGCGCCGAAGTACACGCCGGCCGAGCTGCAGGCGTACCTGGAGCCGATCTGGGAGGCCGGCTCGACCGGTGACGGGTGGGACGCGACCCAGCGCGACCGGTACGTCAACGGCCACCCCTACAAGGACTTCAACAAGGACAAGACCGGCAAGGGCTACTGGTGGGACTCGTACGTCAACGAGTCGTTCCCGCCCGGCTGGGACCAATGCAAGGAGCCCTACTTCTGGGTGGACACCGGTGACGCGCCGCCGGCCAACATCAAGAACGCCGTCACGCCGGAGATCCTCGCCCAACTCGCCTACAACGAGATCCGGGTGCCCTCCAAGGACGTGAGCCTGGCCCCCGCCGGGACCACGAAGGTCAACCTCCCCACGTGGGCGTGGCTGGACCGGGCGACCTTCAGGCCGGTGTCGGTCACCGCGCGCATCGACGCCCTGGGCATGTGGGCCACGACCACCGCCACACCCGTCTCCCTCAAGATCGAGCCGGGCACCTCCGACGCCGTCACCTACCCGGCCTCCGGGGTCTGCGAGTTCGACAACGGCAGTGTCGGGGAGAAGTACACCGCGGGGGACGCCGACAAGACACCACCCTGTGGAGTGAAGTACCTCCGCTCGTCCGGCAACGGCTCGTACCAGCTCAAAGCCACCATCACCTGGGACATCAGCTGGACCGGCAGCGACGGCGGCGGCACCCACGACCTGGCTCCCGGCTCCTTCGGCCGCTCGCAGGATGTCACCGTGCAGGAGATCCAGTCCGTCAACAGGTGAGGTGCTTCGTCGACGGGGGTCTGATCAGGTGGCACAAGGGTGGCCGGTCAGATCCCCACCGGGGCCCAAGCTCACGCCTCCGCGAGCCCCGGAGCGGTTCAGGGCTATAGCTTGGGAAAATCCGGAACCATGGCGACGGCGAATGCCAGACGTCGATCCAGCCACCCCACCTTGATCGACATATCAATGCTGCTGTCGATCTGCGGGATTCCTTTGGAGACCATCACCAGCTCGTCCTCGGTTCTCCATTCGAGTGTGCGCCCCTCAGTGGTTCGGTTGTCGCCGTCCGCTGCCAGCTCCATAACCGCATTGAGGGTCGACTCGAGGCCACGCAACGCCAAGCCCTTCGGGCTGTTGTTGGCGAGCGACCATTGGCTGCGTCCTGCGATCTCGGGCTGGCCCGGCTGGTCAATTCGCCAAGTATGGTGAACCATCCTGTTCGAGGAGGGAATGCGGCGGATCGTGCCGATCACCCGCCCTTCACTGTCCCGAACGCTACGGTGCACCTCCTTGCCGACGTCCATGGGATCGTCGACGGTGCAAAGAACCCGTTGGGCCGCTTCGTCCTCGTAGAGCATCGGCTCATCCACCGGATTGCTGGGCGAGTCGGTCCGGAAATAGCCGCAGGGCGCATAGGTCCGGACGTCCTTCGCCTGTCGGGGAACCCGCACCGCGAGACGACCGAGCTGGGGCTTCTTGCCATGGATGACTGATCGCTCGGTCCTTCCGATGGTGAAGCGGCGAACGTCCCTCCAGTCGACGGCGGGGACAGGAGGCCCCTGCTCCTGCGCCTTACGCTTGCCGAACACCACCGACGACTCCCTCCATCGCTTCCGCAATGTAATGACCAGAGCCTATCCAGGGCATGGCGACAGTGTCACCGGGCGACCCGAGGCCAGAGAGTCCGATCTCGCGCAACTACCTTGTCCGGACGTGGAGATGGCGGTACAGGGAGCCTTGGGCATCGGTGCCCCCTGTACCGCATCTCGACGAACGCCCTGTTCATCACGTCATGCTCGACAACGCATCGGGAGCGCGACAGCGACGTGCCATACGGTGGCCGTGGGGCCATGAAATGCGGCGCCCTGAAGAGACAGCGCACGCCGTCGGGGGAGTTCTGGCGGCTTTGCCACGAGAGACCGAGGTAAGACGCCTTCCATGCCTTCCTACGACAGCTCGCGCGCACGTTTTCGCCTGGCCGACCGCCACATCGCGGTCCTCGCGCACCTTCTGGACGGCGAGACACCGCCCGAGGAACTGTGGGAATCGCTGGTCGAACTCCAGCGGATCGGCCTGGTCGGCGAGGAGGGCGAACTGGCGCCGATCCTCAGGGGCCTCCTCAGCGCCTTGGCTGCTCCGCTGGTCCTTGCGACAGTGGAGGTCACAGGCGAGCACGGGACGATCAACCATGGGGTCATCGTCGGTCAGGAGTCGGTGGTCGCTCACGAAGGCTGGCCCGGAGACGAGGAGGCCGAGTACACGCCCATCGCCCCGCACAGTCTGGTCTGGGAGTTGGCGCGTATGGTCAACCTGCAGGCCGACGACCAAGCGAACTCGGACGTCTCCTGTATCGAGACGACAATGGGTGCCCTCGACGCGGCACTGTCGGTTCTGGACCAGGGGCAGGGCGACGAGGCCGCGACCAGAGATCTCATTCTCAAGGCACTGATCGAGTCCGGTAGCCCCACGGAGCCGGAACTGGGCGAGTTCGCCGAACTCGTGATGGCCCTGAACGCGACATGGCGTATCAGTACTGCCTGGGACGGCAGGCACGAGGGGCAGCGAGCCGCGATGATCCGGGCTCTGGCGGTGTGGGACTGCGGGCCGCGTGGCTACTGGGTCAGGGAGAAGCCCGAAGAGCCCATCCTGGAAGGGCAGGTCGGGCCCGAGAGCGTACTGCGCCTGGTGCGCACGCGGAACGGAAAGATCTGGGAGAAGATCACTGACCTTCTCCCGGACAAGGAGGAGCTGATCGGGGGCGAGGAGAACCCGATCGACGCGTGAAGCGTTGAGGGCATCAGGGCGCTGCGGGCAGGTGATCCCGCGGCGCCTCGTTCTTCCTTGCGCGCAGGGTCAGAACCAGTTCTTTGGATTGAGTGCATGGCCGACTTTTTTAGCCGTGCCTACTGGGTCCGTCACGGCTTCCTCGGCGGCGTTGCCAACCGCCTCCGCTGCCTCGCCCGCGCCCTTCTTGATGCCGTCCCAGTGCTGTACGACCTTGGCACCCAAGTAGACGGCACCGAACACGACGGTGGCACCGATGGTGATGGGGTTGGGTGCGAGGGTGGCTGCGGTCAGGGATGCGTTGAACCCGGTCTCGGCGACATCCGCGACATAGGAAGCACCCTTTTCCCGTGTTGAGAAATTACCCTTTTCCCAGGGCAAGCCATCGTGATAGAGCGTGTTGGCGCTGATGGCGGTCGAGGCGATACCGCCCAGCACACCGACGCCGCGAAAGGCGCCGGCCACCTTGCCGGTGGTGGTCAGGCCTCTGAGCGCCGCTGCTCCCCGGCCCAGTCCCTGCACGCTGCGCGCATCCGTGTAGGCGTTGCCGGCGACCTTGAAGAGGTTGGCGCTGGCCGCTCTGGCGGCGACGCCCGCGTGCGTGGTCTCTCCGAACGCTGCCGCCAACTCGTTGTTTCCGCCAATGAATCGGACGATCGAGTTCGGTCCCATATCCATGAACCGGGAACCGGCGAGCCTGTTCCATCCCCTGCTGCTGGCCCAGGTCTGCACCGAGGACATTCCAGGGAGGCGTCCCAGTTGCTGGAATCCCTGGCTTCGGTAAACGAGGTTGGCAATTTTCGTGGGAAGCCACGAACCCGGGGCGTTAAGCGACTTGAGCTCCGGATACCAGGCCCTTACGTCCCTGCCCCAACGCACCAGGACCCTGTTTCCGCTCCTCCGTACCAGGTTGTACACGCTGTCCTGGATGGGTTGAGTCCATCCGCCCGTACGCCACGCAGTGCGGATGCGGTTGCCCACCAGAACCCTCGTCAGGGTCGTCGCAACAAGGGTTGTCTCTGCGGCCGTATCAGTGAACCCCTTGTACTCTCTGACGGCCCCGACGAATGCCGCGACTGTCTTCTCGTGCGGCTGAAGGCCGGGAATTTTCGTCAGAGCGGTCACTTCAAGGCGTTCGATCCATGCGTCGATCGACTCGTCGTCGCCCCGCCGCAAGGACTTGGCTGCCGGATCATCGCTTGCGGCCACCGAATTGGCCAGCAGCACCTGGTCCGGCGTGAGTTCTTGGCCCTTGTGGTTCCGAATGTCCTCGCCGCTGAAACCGGCCCAGCGTAGGCCCGCCTCCGGATCGCCGCTTTCCAACCGGGCGATCCCCGCACGCTTGCGAAGGTCCGGCCCGGTGTCGGTGACCCAGCTCCGCAGGGGCTTCAGTGCCGCCAACTTGCCGGAGACATTCAGCCGGGAGGCTCTCGTGAAGGCCTCGTCAAGCTTGTCCTGGACACCGCCTCGCCCCTGCAAGAGCTTGGCGAGCTGCTCCAGGTCGTCCGGGTTGACGGTCCTCACGTTGCTGTCTCCCCCTGAGTTCTTTGCCTCGCCGGTACCGTGATGGCCCTGAGCAGGCGCCACATCCTATGCGTGCTTGTCATGCTTCCCGTCCAGGAAATGGGAGGGGGTACGGAGCCGCACACGATGCTCACCTGCCAACCACCAGGGCAAAGGTGAATGTCAGCCGACGGTCCGTTTCTGCCGCGTGAGTCGAGTCGGGGCGCCGCTCCCGGATGTTGATGCGGGGGAACCCGCTCGTGGTGATGAGACGCCTGCGGTATCCGCCGCTCGGCAAGCCGATACGGATGTCTGTGCCAGCGCCGATGCAGTCGGCTCCCGTCCGGTAGTCCCCCTGTCAACCCGACAGTGGGCCGTCTTCACGGTGGCCAGAGCGGCCGGGCCCGTACGCAGCCCCGCCGACTACGACCGGCAGCCGCCCGCCCCCCTGCTTTCAGCAGCCGCCGTACCCCCTCCCACCCCGACCTCTCACCCGCCCTCCCCCCAGGGTGAGAGCAACGTTCCTTTCCGGTCACTCGTAGGTACAGGGTGGAAACGACGCGTCCCTACCTTCGGGCCTAGTCACTCGTAGCAGCCCGAGCACGCGGAGCACCGTGGAGGCGTCATGACAGCCCCAGCCCCTACTTCCCGTAGTCGCTGGATCCAGGAGTGGGATCCGGAGGACGAGGCGTTCTGGAACGCGACCGGCGAGAAGGTCGCACGCCGGAACCTGATCTTCTCGGTTCTCTCCGAGCACATCGGGTTCTCGATCTGGACCATGTGGTCCGTGCTGGTGCTGTTCATGGGCCCGGAGTACGGGCTCACCCCGGCCGACAAGTTCCTGCTGACCTCGATGGTCACCCTGGTCGGCGCGGTCGTCCGGGTGCCGTACACCTTCGCCGTCGCGCTCTTCGGCGGCCGGAACTGGACGATCATCAGCGCCGGACTGCTGCTCGTCCCCACCGTCGCCGCCTTCGCGGTGATGAAGCCGGGGACGTCGTTCAACACGTTCCTGCTCGTCGGGCTGCTGGCCGGCATCGGCGGCGGCAACTTCGCGAGCAGCATGACCAACATCAACGCCTTCTTCCCGCTGCGGAAGAAGGGGTGGGCGCTGGGGCTCAACGCGGGTGGCGGCAACATCGGCGTGCCGGTCATCCAGCTGGTCGCCCTCGCGATCATCGGGGCGAGCGGCGGGCCGCGCGTGCTGCTGGGCATCTACATTCCGCTGATCGTCGTCGCCGCCGTGCTCGCCGCGCTCTTCATGGACAACCTCGCCACCGTGAAGAACGACACCGGCGCCGCGATCGACGCCGCCAAGGACGCCCACACCTGGATCATGTCCTTCCTCTACGTCGGGACGTTCGGGTCGTTCATCGGGTACGCCTTCGCCTTCGGGCAGGTGCTGCAGGTCCAGTTCGGGCGCACCCCGCTGCAGGCCGCCTACCTCACCTTCGTCGGCCCGCTGCTCGGCTCCCTGATCCGGCCCGTCGGCGGCTGGCTCGCCGACAAGTACGGCGGCGCGAAGATCACCCTGTGGAACTACGTCGGCATGGCCACCGCCACCGGCCTCCTCGTCATCGCCAGCATCGAGAAGTCACTGCCGTTCTTCGTCACCGTCTTCGTCGTGCTGTTCGTGCTCAGCGGGCTGGGGAACGGGTCCACGTACAAGATGATCCCCGGCATCTTCCAGACCAAGGCACTCGCCAAGGGGCTCGCCGGTGACGAGGCCGCGGCCTACGGGCGGCGGCTGTCCGGGGCCTCCATGGGGCTCATCGGGGCCGTCGGCGCGCTCGGCGGCGTCGGCATCAACCTCGCCTTCCGGCAGTCGTACCTCTCCTACGGCAGCGGCACCGGGGCCTTCGTCGCCTTCCTGGCCTTCTACGGCCTGTGCTTCGCGGTCACCTGGGCCGTATACCTTCGCCGGCCCGCCGCGCAGGGGCGGGCCGCAGCCGCCACCGAGACAAAGGCGCAGCTCAGCTACGCCGAGGTGTGACGTAACACTGGTGACATCAAGTCGAACCGAGCCTGTCACGGACCGTTGACAGGCTCGTTCGGCATGCGGGTCAGCTAGGAGAGCAGCCATGTACGAGGAACAGCAGCGGTCGGGCGACGGCGGCGGTCAGCACGGTCCCCTCGCGGGATTCACCGTGGGGGTCACGGCCGCGCGCCGCGCCGACGAGCTCGGGGCACTGCTCCAGCGGCGCGGTGCCGCCGTCCTGCACGCCCCCGCCCTGCGCATCGTGCCGCTCGCCGACGACGGCGAACTGCTCGCCGCCACGAAGGAGATCGTCGACCAGGTACCGGACATCGTGGTGGCGACCACCGCGATCGGGTTCCGCGGCTGGGTCGAGGCCGCCGACGGCTGGGGCGTCGGCGAGCAGCTGCTCGGGCGGCTCCGGGACGTGGAGCTGCTGGCCCGCGGGCCCAAGGTGAAGGGGGCGATCCGGGCCGCCGGGCTGACCGAGGAGTGGTCGCCGTCCTCCGAGTCGATGGCCGAGGTGCTCGACCGCCTCCTGGAGGAGGGCGTCGACGGCCGCCGGATCGCCGTACAGCTGCACGGGGAGCCGCTGCCCGGGTTCGTGGAGTCGCTGCGGGCGGCGGGTGCGGAGGTGGTGCCGGTGCCGGTGTACCGGTGGATGCCGCCGGAGGACCTCGGGCCGGTGGACCGGCTCCTGGACGCGGTCGTCTCCCGCTCCGTCGACGCCATCACGTTCACCAGCGCGCCCGCCGCGGCCTCGCTGCTCTCGCGCGCCGAGGACCGGGGGCTGCGGGGCGACCTGCTCGCCGCCCTCAACCACGACGTCGTACCGGCCTGCGTCGGACCGGTCACCGCGCTGCCGCTGCAGGCGCTCGGCGTCGACACGGTCCAGCCGGAACGCTTCCGGCTCGGTCCGCTCGTCCAGCTGCTCTGCCAGGAACTGCCGTCCCGGGCGCGGGCGTTGCCGGTCGCCGGGCACCGGGTGGAGATCCGCGGGCACGCCGTCCTCGTGGACGGCGCGCTCAAGCCGGTGCCGCCGGCCGGGATGTCCCTGCTGCGGGCGCTGGCCCGGCGGCCGGGCTGGGTGGTGGCCCGCGCCGAACTGCTGCGCGCGCTGCCGGGCGCCGGCCGCGACGAGCACGCGGTGGAGACGGCGATGGCCCGCCTGCGCACGGCCCTGGGCGCCCCGAAGCTGATCCAGACGGTGGTCAAGCGCGGCTACCGGCTCGCACTCGACCCGGCGGCGGACACCAAGTACGCCGACGCGTGAGACCGGCCGCCGACGACCCGGCCGTGGAGCGGTCTGGGGGCGCGGGGTGCGGTGCGTTTTCGCCACCGGAGGTGGGCGGACCGGCTGACCGTCGTACGACGTTGTGGGGACCGCCTCCCGGCCACGGGCCGTAGGGGGCGGTCCCCGGGTCACCACTCGGGTCCGTTCCTGCCCGTGTGGGCCGGGCCGTCCCGTGCGGACGCGCGTGTGCGACCGCGCGTGCCCCGGGACCGCGCGCATGCGCTCTGCCGGATCTTGCCGCCCGGGCGGCAGGCTGGCGCCGACACGGCACACGGGGGGACGGAATGACACGCTGGCAGCCCTTGCCGGCCGCACTGCCGGGGGAGGCCCGGCACCTGGTCGAGCATCTGCGCGTCCTGAAGGGCCGCACCGGACTGAGCCTCGCCGAACTGGCCCGGCGCACCGCGTACAGCAAGTCGTCCTGGCAGCGCTATCTGAGCGGGGACAGACTGCCGCCGAGGGATGCCGCGCAGATGCTGTGCCGGCTCGGCGGCGGGGACCGGACGCGGCTGCTGGCGCTGTGGGAACTGGCCGAACAGGCCTGGCCGCAGGGCGCGGCGGAGCCGCCCGCGGAAGCGGCGCCCGAGCCGCCCACGGGGCAGCGGCGGTGGCGGACCGCCGCGCTCGCCGCGTCCGTCCTCGCCGCGCTGCTGGCCGCCGGGCTGCTGTGGGCGCTGCCCCGCAGGGCGGGCGACCGGCCGGCCGCCCGCCCCGGGAGCGCGCTCAGCCGAGCTGGTCGTAGTACGCGATCCGCCAGGACCCGGTGCCCTTGATCCGCACCCGGTACTTGTTGCTGACCCGCTTGAAGGTGGCCTTCCGCACGGTGCCGTTGTAGGTGACGATGCCGCCGGAGGCCGGGCCGGTGAGCCGCTGCTGGGCGAAGGTCCAGGTCTGGTCGGTGACGACGCCGTCGTTGTCCGACAGGTTGAAGTGGTCCTGCCACCACTGGGTGGCCGATTCGGTCTCGGGGCCGAACGAGCCGTCGATCAGGCTCTTGGTGAACGGGTGCGAGTCGCCGTCGTCGTCCTGCCACTGGGCGCCGTCCGCCCACAGGACGGTCTCCCACAGGGCCGTCGCGTTGCTGCTCGCGTAGTCGTCGACGCCGAGGTTCTCCTCGTCCTGCCAGTCGTCGAGGACGGAGCCGCCGCCGTCTATCCCGTGGTACGGGGCGGCGCTCGCGGCCGGTGCCAGGGCCAGGCCACCACCGGCCCCCAGCAGTACGGCCGTCGCCAGCGCGACGACCCGGGTGCGCATGCTCATGAACGTGTCCTTTCTGAACCGCCGTCCCCCGGCGGGGTCCCCCCTGGGGCGGCTCGCTGTGCTTTCGCAGGAGACAGCGTCACGGTCGTCGGCGGGGGCGGCGAGGCCTGCCGGGGTCCCCGGACCGAACGGGGACGACCCGTACGCCGTGCTCCGGTGTCCCCGCCGGGTGCGGGTCGGACGGGAACCTCGTGGAACACCGGTACGAGGGCTTCCGGCGGCCCGCCGCGCCGGGCACTGTGAAGGAACACGGTTCCCTGTCCTAAGGCGGTGGCAGGCACATGGCACTGGGTACGGCCGCGGCCCCCTACGAGCTGCGCTTCGACGCCGGGCGGGTCTGCCTGGACCTGCTGGCGACCACGCACCCCGGCGAACGGCTCGACGCGCTCGGGCCGTTGCGGGCCTGGATCACCGGATCGGGACTCGTCCCGCCGGGCACCCCGCTGCCGCACGCCGACACCGGCTGGCTCGTGGACTTCCGCGAACTGCGCGCCCAGGTGGAGCGGTTGGTGCGCGACCGGAACACCGGCCGGAACAACGGCAGCGCACGGTCGTACGATCTCGCGCTCGCCCGGGTCAACGACCTCGCCCGCGCCGCCGCGCCCCCGGCCCCGCGCGCCGTGCCGGGCGAGGGCGGGGTCCTGGTGCGGGAGTTGGCCGGTCCGGCCGAGTGCGCGGCCCTGCTCGCGGCCGTCGCGCGGGACACCGTGGAGCTGCTCACCGACCCCGTCGCGCGGGCGGCGATCAGGGAGTGCGAGGGCGACAACTGCCCCCTCGTGTACCTGGACACGTCCCGGGGGCGCAGGCGCCGCTGGTGCTCCAGCGAGGTCTGCGGCAACCGCGAGCGGGTGGCCCGGCACCGGCGGCGCGCCGCGCTCGCCCGCGCCTGAACCGGACGGGATCTCCGCAACTCCTGTCCCTTTCACGGCTTCTGTCGGATCTTCATCGAAGCTTCTTCAAAGTGATTTCGACAACACTCCGTTTGATGACGGGCGCGTACGGGCAGCTCGACCGCCGTCGACGTTGTGTCGGAAATGTAAAGATCACGCGGTGGGAATGTGCGGTCATGTCCCGCTCGTCATGTCACCCAGCTGAAAAATGTGGGGTCTTGTTGAACACCCCGCATGCCACTTCCGTACCGGTGGGGGAGCGACCGACTGGGGGAACCCCCGGACACCGGAGGTGGGCGTGCGCAAGGATGCGGCCGTGGCCAATGAACGTGGATCGAGGGCCCGACATCGCATGTCCCAGCCCTCGGAGCCTGATGAGGAGCTGATGCGTGCCCTCTACCGAGAGCACGCCGGACCACTCCTTGCGTATGTCCTTCGGCTGGTCGCCGGTGATCGGCAACGCGCCGAGGACGTCGTGCAAGAGACACTCATCCGTGCCTGGAAGAACGCCGGCCAGCTCAATCGAGCGACCGGATCGGTACGCCCCTGGCTGGTGACGGTCGCTCGCCGCATCGTCATCGACGGTCACCGCAGCCGGCAGGCCCGGCCGCAGGAGGTCGATCCGTCGCCGCTGGAGGTCATCCCCGCGGAGGACGAGATCGACAAGGCGCTGTGGCTGATGACGCTGTCCGACGCGCTCGACGACCTGACCCCGGCCCACCGGGAGGTGCTCGTCGAGACGTACTTCAAGGGGCGTACCGTCAACGAGGCGGCCGAAACGCTGGGTATACCCAGCGGCACCGTCCGTTCGCGGGTCTTCTATGCCCTCAGGTCGATGAAGCTGGCTCTGGAGGAGCGGGGGGTGACGGCGTGATGAGTGTGTACGGGGGGCACGGCGGGTTCGGCACAGGTGGTTCGGGTATGTCTGGTGCTATGCAGGAATCTCCGGTGCCCAATGAGCACGAGACGGTCGGCGCGTATGCGCTGGGGATTCTCGACGATGCCGAGGCAACCGCTTTCGAGGCCCATCTGGCCGGATGTGAGTGGTGCGCCCAGCAGCTCGACGAGCTGGCCGGAATGGAGCCCATGCTGGCCGCCCTGGCCGATCTGCCGGGCTCCGGATCGACACCGTCCATCGGTGAGTCGCTGTCCGCCAAGCCCAGCCCGCGGATGGTGGAGAAGCTCGTCGTCGAGGTCGCCGAGAAGCGGAAGGTCCGCAGCCGGCGCAGCCTCTTCGGCCTGGCCGCCTCGGTCGTGCTGATCGCCGGCGGTGCGGCGGCCGGCGTGGCGCTGAGCGGCTCGGACAGCGGCAGCAGCGGCGGCGACATCGCCATGGGCCCGGCCCAGCAGGCCTTCCAGACGATGTCCGACAAGCAGACGGCCACGGACCCGACGACCCACGTCACCGCGACCGTCGCCGTCGAGAAGAAGGACTGGGGCACCCACGCGGTCCTCCAGCTCAAGAACGTCACCGGCCCGAAGAAGTGCTCGCTCATCGCCGTCGGCAAGAACGGCGAGCGCGAGACGGTGACCTCCTGGTCCGTCCCGAACTGGGGCTACGGCATCACGGACGCCAAGACGGCGAAGGCCAAGGAGCCTCTCTACGTCCACGGCGGCGCCGCCTTCACCCCCAGCCAGATCGACCACTTCGAGGTCATGACCTTCGACGGCAAGAAGCTGGTCTCGGTCAGCGCGTAGCTTCAGCGGGCCCCCTTCGCGTACGGTTGACGGCTGCCCAGCACGTCAGAAGGGGGCCCGGTGGCCGCTCAGGCTCAGCAATCCGCGGTCGGCTCTCACGGCCCCGAACAGGATGCCGTCCAGGACTCGGTCCAGGACTCCGTTCGGGACCGTGAGATCAGCGTCGAACAGGAACACCTCGACCGGGTGTACCGGCGTCTTGAGGAGAAGATCCACGAGGCGGAGTTCCTGATGAACGACGCGGCCAAGCGCGGTCAGGTAGGTACGCCCGGCGCACTCGCGGAGCGGGACGCCCAGGTATTCCGGGCGGGCGTCCACCTCAACCGGCTCAACAACGAGTTCGAGGACTTCCTCTTCGGCCGGATCGACCTGCTCCTCGGCAGGGACGGCAAGAAGGGGCCCGACGGCGCCTACACCGCCGTGGAACCGGCCGAGGGCGCGGTCCGCGCCGACAACTCCGCCGACATCGCCGAGACCCTGCACATCGGCCGCATCGGCGTCCTCGACCAGGACTACGCCCCCCTGGTCATCGACTGGCGGGCACCCGCCGCGGCTCCCTTCTACAGGTCCACTCCGGTGGATCCCGGGCGTGTCGTACGACGCCGGGTGATCCGCTCCAAGGGCCGCAGGGTCCTCGGTGTCGAGGACGACCTGATGCGCCCCGAGCTCACCGCCCGCCTCGACGGCCGCGAACTGCCCGTGATCGGCGACGGCGCCCTGATGGCCGCCCTCGGCCAGGCCCGCACCCACACCATGCGGGACATCGTCGCCTCCATCCAGGCCGAGCAGGACCTGGTCATCCGCGCCCCCGCCGCCTCCGTCACCTACGTCGAGGGCGGCCCCGGCACCGGCAAGACCGCCGTCGCCCTGCACCGCGCCGCCTACCTGCTCTACCAGGACCGGCGCCGCTACGCGGGCGGCATCCTGATCGTCTCCCCGACCCCGCTCCTCGTGGCGTACACCGAAGGGGTCCTGCCGTCCCTCGGCGAGGAGGGCCAGGTCGCCATCCGCGCCATCGGCTCCCTCGTCGACGGCGCCGAGGCCACCCTCTACGACACGCCGGCCACCGCCCGCGCCAAGGGCTCCTCCCGGATGCTCCGGGTGCTGCGCAAGGCCGCCCGCGGAGCCCTGGAGCTGAACGACTCACCGACCCGGCTCAGAGTCGTCGCCTTCAACCGCCGGCTGGAGCTGGAGGCCGAGGAACTGGACCGCGTCAGACACAACGCGCTGGGCGGCACGGCCCCGGTCAACCTCCTGCGCCCGCGCGCCCGCAAGCTCCTGCTCGACGCCCTCTGGGCCCGCTCCGGTGCGGCCGGCCGGCACAGCGACCCGGAACTCGCCGCCGAACTGCGCGCCTCCTTCGACGAGGACATCGTCACGGAGGACTCCTTCATCGCGTTCCTCGACGCCTGGTGGCCCGAGCTCACCCCGCAGGCCGTCCTCACGGCCATGACCGACGAGCGCCGGCTCGGCCGCTGGGCCCGCCGCATCCTCAACCCCGGCGAGGTCCGCCGGGTCGCCCGCTCCCTGAAGCGGGACGGCCGTACCGTGCACGACATCGCCATGCTCGACGAGCTCCAGGCCATCCTCGGCGCCCCCGTCCGCCCCCGCAGGAAGCGCGAGGCGGACCCGCTGGACCAGCTCACCGGCCTGGAGGAGCTGATGCCGGTGCGCGAGGAGTCCCAGCGCGAGCGCGCCGAACGGCTGGCGGCCGAACGGGTCGAGTACGCCCACGTCATCGTCGACGAGGCGCAGGACCTCACCCCGATGCAGTGGCGCATGGTCGGCCGCCGCGGCCGGCACGCCACCTGGACGGTCGTCGGCGACCCCGCCCAGTCCTCCTGGTCCGACCCCGACGAGGCGGCCGAGGCCCGCGACGAGGCCCTCGGCTCCCGCCCGCGCCGCCGCTTCGAGCTCACCGTGAACTACCGCAACCCCGCGGAGATCGCCGACCTCGCCGCCAAGGTGCTGGCCCTCGCCATGCCCGGCTCCACGTCCCCCTCGGCCGTCCGCTCCACCGGTGTCGAACCCCGGTTCGCCCCCGTGCGCGACTCGCTGGAGAAGACCGTGCGCGCGGAGGCCGAGCACCTGCTCGACCTGGTCGACGGCACGGTCGGCGTGGTCGTCGCCATGGACCGGCGCGCCGAGGCCGCCCGCTGGCTCGCCGGGCTCGGCGACCGGGTGGTGGCCCTCGGCAGCCTGGAGGCCAAGGGTCTGGAGTACGACGCGACGGTCGTCGTCTCGCCCGCGGAGATCGCCGACGAGTCCCCGGCCGGGCTGCGCGTGCTGTACGTGGCCCTCACCCGGGCGACCCAGCAGCTGACGGTGGTCTCCGGCGAGCGGGACGAACCGGACGCGGCCGGGGTGCCGGACCTGCTCCGGGACTGAGCACGAGGCCGGGCACGGGGCTGGCGACAGGCCCGTTCGGCTGGAGGTTTCCTGTGAAGTCCCCGGACGGGAATGGCCGTACGGGATCCGTTTGTTAGCCTTGTCGTGACACCGGCCCGATCCAAGCCCCCGGGCCCAACCTTCGTCGCTACGAGCGACCACTTGCCGCGAGGCGAGCATGGCGGGTCGGTGTCATAAACGGAGAAGAGGCCCACGTCACTGTGTGACGTGGGCCTCTTTTTTGCGCGAACAATACGCACGTAATAAGGCCCGGCTAACGCCTACCCGGCGGTAGGTGCGACGATCGGACGGCAAAACCAGCGACACGGTGAAACAACGAAGGAAGTCGGCCATGGCAACGGCGCCCAGCGTCTCCTACTCGATGACCATCCGGCTGGAGGTGCCCGCGAGCGGAACCGCCGTCTCGCAGCTCACCACCGCCGTGGAGTCCTCCGGGGGCTCGGTCACCGGCCTCGACGTCACCGCGTCCGGCCACGAGAAGCTCCGTATCGACGTCACCATCGCGGCCAGCTCCACCGCGCACGCCGACCAGATCGTCCAGCAGCTGCGCGGCATCGAGGGCGTCACCCTCGGCAAGGTCTCCGACCGTACCTTCCTGATGCACCTCGGCGGCAAGATCGAGATGCAGGCCAAGCACCCCATCCGCAACCGTGACGACCTCTCCATGATCTACACCCCGGGCGTGGCCCGCGTGTGCATGGCGATCGCGGAGAACCCCGAGGACGCGCGCCGCCTCACCATCAAGCGCAACTCCGTTGCGGTCGTGACGGACGGCTCCGCGGTCCTCGGCCTCGGCAACATCGGCCCCAAGGCCGCTCTCCCGGTCATGGAGGGCAAGGCGGCCCTCTTCAAGCGGTTCGCCGGCATCGACGCCTGGCCGCTCTGCCTCGACACCCAGGACACCGACGCGATCGTCGAGATCGTCAAGGCGATCGCCCCGGGCTTCGCCGGCATCAACCTGGAGGACATCTCCGCCCCCCGCTGCTTCGAGATCGAGGCGCGGCTGCGCGAGGCCCTCGACATCCCCGTCTTCCACGACGACCAGCACGGCACCGCGATCGTCGTCCTCGCCGCCCTGACCAACGCACTTCGCGTCACCGGCAAGGCCATCGAGAACATCCGGGTCGTCATGTCCGGGGCCGGCGCGGCCGGTACGGCCATCCTCAAGCTGCTGCTCGCGGCCGGCGTGAAGAACGCCGTCGTCGCCGACATCCACGGGGTCGTGCACTCCGCCCGCGAGGACCTGGTGGGCGCCTCCGCCGACTCGCCGCTGCGCTGGATCGCCGACAACACCAACCCGGAGAACCTCACCGGCACCCTGAAGGAGGCCGTGCGCGGCGCCGACGTCTTCATCGGCGTCTCCGCCCCGAACGTCCTCGACGGCGACGACGTGGCCGCCATGGCCGAGGGCGGGATCGTGTTCGCACTCGCGAACCCCGACCCCGAGGTGGACCCGGCGGTCGCCCGCCAGACGGCCGCCGTGGTGGCCACCGGCCGCTCCGACTTCCCCAACCAGATCAACAACGTGCTGGTCTTCCCGGGCGTCTTCCGCGGCCTCCTGGACGCGCAGTCCCGCACCGTCAACACCGACATGATGCTCGCGGCCGCGAAGGCCCTCGCGGACGTCGTGACCGAGGACGAGCTGAACCCCAACTACATCATTCCCAGCGTCTTCAACGAGAAGGTCGCGGGCGCGGTGGCGGGCGCGGTCAGGGAAGCGGCGAAGGGCGCCTGAAGTTTCTAGGGGCGCGGGGAACTGCGCGACCAGCCCCCACCGGGCCGCACCCGAAACCCAACCGGGGCAAACGTTTGTGAAACATGCCACGCCATCCGACCGGCGCGTCGTGAAACCCCTCCTTCGGCCCACCCGTAGGGTAATGGGCGGCACCCGGATTGGCGTTCCCGCCGCAGGTGGGGGCAGGATGCGTCCCGGCCCAACATGCGGCTCCGCCGCGTGGCACGCCTCAATGGCAAGAAGAACACGGGAGTAACAACATGAACCGCAGTGAGCTGGTGGCCGCGCTGGCCGACCGTGCCGAGGTGACTCGCAAGGACGCCGACGCCGTGCTGGCCGCGTTCGCCGATGTCGTCGGCGACATCGTCTCCAAGGGCGACGAGAAGGTCACCATCCCCGGCTTCCTGACCTTCGAGCGCACCCACCGTGCCGCTCGTACCGCGCGCAACCCGCAGACCGGCGAGCCGATCAACATCCCCGCCGGCTACAGCGTGAAGGTCTCCGCGGGCTCGAAGCTCAAGGAAGCCGCCAAGGGCAAGTGACCTTGCAGTCCGCAGGCCACGGGACGGCCTGCGGCCCGTAACACGACGATGGGGCGGCCCCTCCACCAGGGGCCGCCCCATCGTCGTACCGCTCCGCCAGGCGCTACCCGAGCGCCTTGCCCGGCAGTTCCACCTTCGCGCCGAGTTCGACGAGCTTCTCCATGAAGTTCTCGTAGCCGCGGTTGATGAGGTCGATGCCGTGGACGCGGGAGGTGCCCTGGGCCGCGAGGGCGGCGATGAGGTACGAGAAGCCGCCGCGGAGGTCGGGGATGACGAGGTCGGCGCCCTGGAGCTTGGTGGGGCCGGAGACGACCGCGGAGTGCAGGAAGTTGCGCTGGCCGAAGCGGCAGGCCGAGCCGCCCAGGCACTCGCGGTACAGCTGGATGTGAGCACCCATCTGGTTGAGCGCGGAGGTGAAGCCGAGGCGGGACTCGTAGACCGTCTCGTGCACGATCGACAGGCCCGTGGCCTGGGTCAGGGCGACCACCAGCGGCTGCTGCCAGTCGGTCTGGAAGCCGGGGTGCACGTCCGTCTCCAGCGCGATGGACTTCAGCTGGCCGCCGGGGTGCCAGAAGCGGATGCCCTCGTCGTCGATCTCGAAGGCACCGCCCACCTTCCGGTAGGTGTTCAGGAACGTCATCATCGAGCGCTGCTGGGCGCCCCGGACGTAGATGTTGCCCTCGGTCGCCAGCGCCGCCGAGGCCCAGGACGCGGCCTCCAGACGGTCCGACAGGGCGCGGTGGGTGTAGCCGCCGAGCTTCTCCACACCGGTGATGCGGATCGTGCGGTCCGTGTCGATCGCGATGATCGCGCCCATCTTCTGCAGCACGCAGATGAGGTCCTCGATCTCCGGCTCGACGGCCGCGTTGGACAACTCCGTGACCCCGTCGGCCATCACGGCCGTCAGCAGCACCTGCTCGGTCGCGCCCACGGACGGGTACGGCAGCCGGATCTTCGTGCCGCGCAGCCCCTTGGGGGCCTCCAGGTACTGGCCGTCCGCGCGCTTCTCGATGGTCGCGCCGAACTGCCGCAGCACGTCGAAGTGGAAGTCGATCGGTCGGCCGCCGATGTCGCAGCCGCCGAGACCGGGGATGAACGCGTGCCCAAGGCGGTGCAGCAGCGGCCCGCAGAACAGGATCGGGATCCGGCTCGACCCCGCGTGGGCATCGATGTCCGCGACGTTCGCGCTCTCCACGTACGTCGGGTCCAGCACCAGCTCGCCCGGCTCCTCGCCCGGACGCACCGTCACCCCGTGCAGCTGCAGCAGGCCGCGGACGACGCGCACGTCACGGATGTCCGGAACGTTGCGCAGCCGACTGGGCGCACTGCCCAGCAGGGCGGCGACCATGGCCTTCGGTACGAGGTTCTTCGCACCGCGGACACGGATCTCGCCCTCCAGCGGGGTGCCGCCGTGGACAAGCAGGACATCGTCGTTGACGGTCATGAATCTCGCGTTCCGTGGAGTTGTGGCAGGGCCGGAAAGACAGAGTAATCGCCCATCGGCCCCCTGCCGTAAGCCCAAGGACCGCCCAGCTACGTCATAGCTGTGTCACAACACGAACGGTTCCTCTTCGGGCACATGGGGTCACCGCCCGTCACCGTGCGCCGGGGGCGCTCCCTTCCGCCCTGAGCTGCATTCACTCCCGGGCCCGCATTGGCTCCCCATGCGACCGGAAGATGCGGGATCATGTCTGCCATGACCGAGGTGTCCTCGCTCACAGGGCGGCTGCTCGTGGCCACGCCCGCCCTGGCGGACCCGAACTTCGACCGCGCGGTGGTGCTCCTTCTCGACCACGACGAGGAGGGCTCCCTCGGTGTCGTCCTCAACCGCCCCACCCCGGTGGACGTCGGCGACATCCTGGAGGGCTGGGCCTCCCTCGCCGGCGAGCCC
This sequence comes from Streptomyces sp. NPDC090088, assembly GCF_044747345.1. NCBI lineage: Bacteria > Bacillati > Actinomycetota > Actinomycetes > Kitasatosporales > Streptomycetaceae > Streptomyces > Streptomyces sp. NPDC090088. The sequence continues at coordinate 98,925 of NZ_JBIVDZ010000001.1, forward strand.
GGGGTCGTCTTCCAGGGCGGCCCGGTCTCCCTGGACTCCGCGCTCGGCGTGGCGGTCATCCCCGGCGGTGCGAACGGCGACCGGGCCCCGCTGGGCTGGCGCCGGGTGCACGGCGCGATCGGCCTGGTCGACCTGGAGGCGCCGCCGGAACTCCTCGCCTCGGCCCTCGGCTCCCTGAGAATCTTCGCCGGTTACGCCGGCTGGGGCCCCGGCCAGCTGGAGGACGAACTGGTCGAGGGTGCCTGGTACGTCGTCGAGTCCGAGCCGGGCGACGTCTCCTCCCCGTCCCCCGAACGGCTCTGGCGCGAGGTCCTGCGCCGCCAGCGCAGCGAACTGGCGATGGTCGCCACGTACCCGGACGACCCTTCGCTCAACTGATTCATGTGATGCATGGCGGCTTCAGTACCCTTGGCGGCATGAGCACTCTCGAGCCCGAGCGCGGGACTGGTACGGGGACCCTTGTAGAGCCGACGCCGCAGGTGTCCCACGGCGACGGTGACCACGAGCGCTTCGCCCACTACGTCCAGAAGGACAAGATCATGGCGAGCGCCCTCGACGGCACCCCCGTCGTGGCGCTGTGCGGCAAGGTGTGGGTGCCGGGCCGCGACCCGAAGAAGTACCCCGTGTGTCCCATGTGCAAGGAGATCTACGAGTCCATGGGCAGCGGCGGCGACGACGAGGGCAAGGACAAGTAACCCCCCGGTTTCCGGCTCGGCTCTCTGAGGCCCCGGGCGCGCTTTGGCGCGCTCCGGGGCCTTTGTCGTGTCCGTGCGTTGCACGGAGTGCGTCCCCCGGTCACAGAGTGGTCGAGACCTCTTGTCGGCGTGTTCATGTTGTCCCTAACCTCCGTGGTGTTGTGCAGAGCGAAACCGGCATTGCACATGCTGCAACGCTGCCCGATCTCTCAGCGTGCTCCGGAGGGTCACTCCATGAAGCTCCCCGTCCCCGCGTTCCTCGTCGCCGCCCTGTTCCTGGCCGCCTGCGCCCCGCAGACCTCCTCCAACTCCGCGTCCGACAAGGACGACAAGAGCGGCACCCTGCGGGTGTGGCTCTTCCAGGAGGTCGGCAACGACCCGAAGCAGAAGGTCGTCGACTCGGTCGTCGCCGCCTTCGAGAAGGCGCACAGCGGCACCAAGGTCGACGTCGAGTACATCCCGGTCGACACGCGCGCGCAGCGCGTCAAGGCCGCCTTCAACGACCCGGCCTCGGCCCCCGACGTCATGGAGTACGGCAACACCGACACCGCCGGCTACGTCCACGACGGCGGACTCCTCGACGTCACCGAGGAGTTCGGCGCCTGGTCCGAGGCCAAGGACACCGACCCGACGGCGAAGCAGTCGGTCACCGTCGGCGGCAAGGTCTACGGCGCCCCCTTCTACGTCGGCGTCCGCGCCCTCTACTACCGGACCGACGTCTTCAAGAAGCTCGGCCTGAAGCCGCCGGCGACCCTGGCCGAACTGGCGACCACGGCCCGTGCCGTCCGCAAGGCCGAACCCGGCCTGTACGGCCTCGTCGTCGGCGGCGCCTACACCTACGGCGCGATGCCCTTCATCTGGGCCAACGGCGGCGAACTCGCCACGGCCAAGGGGGACTCGTACGTCTCGGCGATCGACAGCGCCGCCGCCCAGAAGGGCATCAAGGAGTACACGTCGCTGTTCGGCGACGACAACTGCCCGGCCGCCAAGTGCGCCGGCTTCGGCGGCAACGACACGATCACCGCGTTCGCCGCGGGCAAGGCGGGCATGGCGATCGGGGGCGACTTCAGCCATACGGCCGTGGAGGCGGGGGTGGTCAAGGGCAAGTACGCGGTGGTGCCGCTGCCGGGGGTGACGGCCGGGTCCGTCGCGCCGGCCTTCGCGGGCGGCAACAACATCGGCGTGCTGAAGAGCACGACGCACCGGACGCTGGCCGTCGACCTGATGGAGGCGCTGACCGCCAAGAGGACGCAGGCGGCGATGTTCGACGCGATGGGGTTCCTGCCGACGTTCAAGGACGTCCGTGACCGGGCGGCGGCCAAGGAGCCGTTCGTGAAGCCGTTCGTCGCCACGCTGGGAGCGGGGACGAAGTTCGTGCCGGCTTCGGCGGGGTGGTCGCAGATCGACTCGTCGCTGGTGCTGCCGACGATGTTCCAGGAGGTCGTCAGCGGCAAGAAGAGTGTGGCGGCGGCGTCGGAGGACGCGGCGAAGAAGATGGACGCGGCGTTCGGCTCCGCCGGATGACGCCCACCGTGGGGGTGGCCGCCGAGCGGGGGCGACTGCTGGTGCGTCGTGGCTTGTCGCGCCCGCGCGGCGGCAGCCGCAAATTCAATGCAGCCCCGCGCCCCTTCGGGGGCGCTGGGTGGCACCCTTGGCTGTATCTCGCCCCTGCTCTGGTGATTCTCGGAGGGCTGCTTCTCTACCCCATCTATCAGTTGGGGCTGATCTCGGTCTTTCGGTATACGCAGGCTCAGGTCAGTGGTGGGGAGCCCACGGCCTTCGTCGGGGTCGACAACTACGCGGACGTCTTCGGCGACCAGCAGTTCTGGTCGGTCCTGCTGGCCACGGTCCTCTTCGCCGCCGCCTGTGTCGTGTCGACGCTGGCCGTCGGGTGTGCGCTGGCGGTGTTGCTGACGCGGGTGCGGGCGCTGCCGCGGCTGGTGCTGATGATGGCGGCGCTCGGGGCGTGGGCGACTCCGGCGGTGACCGGGTCGACGGTCTGGCTGTTCCTCTTCGACCCGGACTTCGGGCCGGTGGACCGGCTGCTGGGCCTGGGGGACCACTCGTGGACGTACGGGCGGTACAGCGCCTTCTTCCTGGTGCTGCTGGAAGTGGTGTGGTGCTCCTTCCCGTTCGTCATGGTCACCGTGTACGCCGGGATCCGGGCCGTGCCGTCCGAGGTGCTGGAGGCCGCCGCGCTGGACGGGGCCTCGCAGTGGCGGATCTGGCGGTCGGTACTGGCGCCGATGCTGCGGCCGATCCTGACGATCGTCACCATCCAGTCGGTGATCTGGGACTTCAAGGTCTTCACGCAGATCTACGTGATGACCGGCGGGGGCGGGATCGCCGGACAGAACCTGGTGCTGAACGTGTACGCCTACCAGCAGGCCTTCGCCTCCTCGCAGTACGGGCTGGGCGCCGCCATCGGAGTCGTCACGCTGCTGGTCCTGCTCGCCGTGACCCTGGTGTACCTGCGGCTGCTGCGCCGGCAGGGAGAGGAGCTGTGACCGTCGTGAATCTTGTGCGCGGGTTCGTACGGCGGCCGGGGCGGCTGGCGGCCGAGGGGGCGGCGCTGGCGATCGCCGTCGTGGTCGCCTTCCCGCTGTACTGGATGGTGCTGGGCGCCTTCAAACCGGCCGGCGAGATCGAGTCCGACCGGCCCCGGCCGTGGACGCTCTCGCCCTCGCTGGACTCCTTCCGGCGGGTGTTCGGACAGCAGGAATTCGGCCGTTACTTCGTCAACAGTCTCGTCGTCGCGGGCAGTGTCGTCATCGTCTCGGCGCTCGTCGCCTTTCTCGCGGCGACCGCCGTGACCCGATTCCGGTTCCGCTTCCGGACCACCCTGCTGATCATGTTTCTGGTGGCCCAGATGGTGCCCGTGGAGGCCCTCACCATCCCCCTGTTCTTCCAGATGCGGGGCTTCGGTCTGCTGAACACGCTGGGCTCGCTGATCCTGCCCCACATCGCCTTCTCGCTGCCCTTCGCGATCTGGATGCTGCGGGGGTTCGTGAAAGGGGTGCCGGAGGCCCTGGAGGAGGCCGCGTACATCGACGGCGCGAGCCGGTCGCGCTTTCTCTGGCAGATCCTTTTCCCGCTCGTCCTGCCGGGCCTGGTGGCCACGAGCGTGTTTTCCTTCATCTCCGCCTGGAACGACTTCCTCTTCGCCAAGTCCTTCATCATCAGTGACACGTCGCAGTCCACGCTGCCGATGGCGCTGCTGGTGTTCTTCAAGCCGGACGACCCGGACTGGGGCGGGGTCATGGCGGCGTCCACGGTGATGACGATTCCGGTGCTGGTGTTCTTCGTACTCGTACAGCGACGGCTGGTCTCCGGACTGGGCGGAGCGGTTAAGGACTGACGTGACTTCAGAGACCGAGCTGATTCCGGCACCGGCGCGTGCCGCCCGCAACACCGATGGCCACATGTTTCTGGACCGGGCCACGGCACTGGACGCGCGGCCGGGCACCGAGGGCGTCGCGCGCTGGCTGCGGGCCACCGTCGGCGCGGCGACGGGACTGCCCTTTCCCGAGGCGGGCGAGGGTGCGAACCGCGTCGTGCTCAGTATCGAACCGGACCTGCCCCCGGAGGGCTACCGCCTTGTCAACGACGACGGGCCGTACCTGATCCAGGGCGGTGACGCGGCCGGTGTGTTCTGGGGAGCGCAGACCTTCCGGCAACTCCTCGGCCCCGACGCCTTTCGCCGGGCGCCGGTGTCATCGGCCGCGGAGTGGGCGCTGCCGCGGATCACCGTCGAGGACGCCCCCCGGTTCCGCTGGCGCGGCCTCATGCTCGACGTGGCCCGGCACTTCACGCCCAAGGAAGGCGTGCTGCGCTACCTCGATCTCATGGCGGCGCACAAACTCAACGTCTTCCACTTCCATCTGACGGACGACCAGGGCTGGCGCATCGCGATCGAGCGCCACCCCCGGCTCACCGAGGTCGGTTCCTGGCGGGCGCGGACGAAATTCGGTCACCGCGCCTCACCGCTGTGGGAGGAGAAGCCGCACGGCGGCCACTACTCCCGGGACGACATCCGGGAGATCGTCGCCTACGCGGCCGAGCGGCATATCACGGTCGTCCCCGAAATCGACGTGCCCGGGCACTCGCAGGCCGCCATCGCCGCGTATCCGGAACTCGGCAACACGGACGTCATCGACACCGCCTCCCTGACCGTCTGGGACACCTGGGGGATCTCTCCGAACGTACTCGCCCCCACTGACAACACCCTGCGGTTCTACGAGGGGGTGTTCGAGGAAGTGCTGGAGCTGTTCCCGTCGGAGTTCATTCACGTCGGCGGCGACGAATGCCCCAAGGAGCAGTGGCGTGCCTCGCCGGCCGCCAAGGCGCGCATCGCGGAACTCGGGCTGGCCGACGAGGACGAGTTGCAGGCGTGGTTCATCGGCCACTTCGCGAAGTGGCTTTCCGCGCGCGGGCGCCGGCTGATCGGCTGGGACGAGATCCTGGAGGGCGGGATCGCCGAGGGCGCCGCCGTCTCGTCGTGGCGCGGGTACGGCGGCGGGATCGCGGCCGCGCGGGCCGGGCACGACGTCGTCATGTGCCCCGAGCAGTACGTGTATCTGGATCACCGTCAGGCGGACGGCGCGGACGAGCCCGTACCGATCGGGTATGTGCGCACCCTGGAGGACGTGTACCGGTTCGAGCCCGTTCCACCGGGGCTCGACGCGTCCCAGGCGGAGCGGATCATGGGCACCCAGGCCAACGTCTGGACCGAGGTGATGGAGGACCTCGCGCGCGTGGACTACCAGGCCTTCCCCCGGCTCGCCGCGTTCGCCGAGGTCGCCTGGAGTGCCCTGCCGGCCCCGGGGGAGCGGGACTTCGCCGACTTCGAGCGGCGGATGACCGCCCACTACGGGCGGCTCGACGCGCTCGGCGTGGCCTACCGGCCGCCGTCCGGACCGCTGCCCTGGCAGCGCCGTCCGGGGGTGCAGGGCCGCCCGATCGACGGCCCGCCCCCGAACCGTTAGGCCTTCACCGGCTGCCCTCCGGCTCTCCTCCCGCTGCCCTCCGGATCCCCTCCGGCCATCTCCCGGTTCCGAACGCGTAATGGAAAAAGACCCCAAGGGTCACCGAAGAGTGTCATTCGGCATGCACGGGTGATGCCGTATGAAAACGGACCATCTTGCGGGTGAGGTGGGCGAATGCCTCCTAGCGGACCCGTGCGTTCGAGGCTTGCGAAGATGTGCCAGAGTTGCCACGTCCGCCCTGTGAGCACGTACCGTACGGCCACACAGGTGGGACCAGGTGGGGCAGCGGGAAGGGGCAGCCGGTTTTGACCACGCACGCACCGCAGGCGGCGCAGGCCGTCACGCTGCCCACGACGCTGAACGAGGCGGTGGCGGCCCTCACCGCCATGCCCACCGCCGTCCCCGTGGCCGGCGGCACCGACCTGATGGCCGCCGTCAACTCCGGGCAGCTCAGGCCCGCCGCCCTGGTCGGGCTCGGCCGGATCAGCGAGATCCGCGGCTGGCAGTACCAGGACGGCAACGCGCTGCTCGGCGCCGGACTCACGCACGCGCGCATGGGCCGCCCCGACTTCGCCGCCCTGATCCCGGCGCTCGCCGCCGCCGCGCGGGCCGCCGGTCCGCCGCACATCCGCAACGCGGGCACCCTGGGCGGCAACATCGCGACCGCCGCGCCGACGGGCGACGCGCTGCCGGTGCTCGCCGCCCTGGAGGCGACGCTGATCATCGCGGGGCCGGGCGGATCCCGTCGAGAGATCCCGGTGTCGCACCTGCTGGCCGGCGTGGAGATGCTCCGCGCGGGCGAACTGATCGGCTTCGTGCGGGTGCCGCTGCTGCATGCCCCGCAGGTCTTCCTGAAGGCCACGGGACGCACCGGACCCGGCCGCTCGGTGGCCTCCGTGGCGCTCGTCCTCGACCCCGCGCGGCGCGGGGTGAGATGCGCCGTCGGGGCCATAGCGCCGATGCCGCTCAGGCCCCTGGACGCCGAGCAGTGGGTGGCCCGGCTGATCGACTGGGACAACGACCGCGCGCTCGTCCCGGAGGCGCTGGCCGCCTTCGGCGAGTACGTCGCCGCCGCCTGCATCCCGGACCCGGCCCCCGAGCCCGACGGCTCGGTGCCGGCGCTTCCGCCCGCCGTACTGCACCTGCGGCGCACCGTCGCCGCGCTGGCCCGACGAGCTCTGGGGAGGGCGCTGTCATGACCGACGACCAGCGCGGAGAGGGCGCGCCCGCGACCGGCGGCAGCCGCTGGGACCCGCTGCCCCAGGGTGACTACGACGACGGTGCGACCGCCTTCGTGAAGCTCCCCGAGGGCGGCATCGAGGCCCTGCTGTCCGGCGACAGCCCCCTGGCCGCGCCCGGCCACGGCTATGTGCCGCCGCAGATAGCGGTCGCCCCCGGCACGGAGACCTGGGGTGCGCCGGCCGACGGCGCCCAGTGGCCCGACCCGAACGCGGTCCCCCAGGAACAGCCCGTCGACGACCGGTTCACGTACAACCCCGCCTCGACCCAGCAGTGGACGTACGAAGAACCCCCGCCCGCGCCCGGTCACGATGTGACCGGCCAGTGGTCCATCCCGGTCGCCAGGGGTGATGTTCCGGACGAATCCGGCGAGTTCACCACATCCGCGCTCATGGAGCAGTGGGGCGGCACGCCGCCGTCCACCCTGCCCGGCGGAGCGGCCGCGCCCTGGGCGACGGAGGTCCAGGCCTGGGAACACCCCGAGGAGGGCCCTGGAGCGCCCTCTGAGGCCCCGTCGGGGCGCGGCGACACTCCGGCCGCCGGTATCGCCTCCGCGGCTGCCGGTGGGGCACCTGTGGCCGACGCTGCCGACGTGGCCGCGCCGGGCGAAGCGCGCGAACCGGCCGATACGGGCCGACCCGCGGACGGCGCACCCGGCCGGGCCGAAGCCGACGAGCCCCACGGCGCGTCGCGCCCTGACCCCGCGTCCGACCCGCGGGCCGCCGACGGCGAGTCCGCGGAGCACGGGGCGACCGCCCCCGACGACGACACCGGCACGGACGCCGCGGACGGCGACCCCGAGACCGAGGCGATCGACGACCACCCCCTCGCCTCCTACGTCCTGCGCGTCAACGGCGCCGACCGCCCCGTCACCGACGCCTGGATCGGCGAGTCCCTGCTGTACGTCCTGCGCGAGCGCCTCGGCCTGGCCGGCGCCAAGGACGGCTGCTCCCAGGGCGAATGCGGCGCCTGCAACGTCCAGGTGGACGGCCGGCTGGTCGCTTCCTGCCTGGTGCCGGCGGTCACCGCGGCCGGCAGCGAGGTCCGCACCGTCGAGGGCCTGGCCCAGGACGGCCGCCCCTCCGACGTCCAGCGCGCCCTGGCCCGCTGCGGAGCCGTCCAGTGCGGCTTCTGCGTCCCCGGCATGGCGATGACCGTCCACGACCTGCTGGAGGGCAACCCGGCCCCGACCGAGCTGGAGACCCGCCAGGCGCTGTGCGGCAACCTCTGCCGCTGCTCCGGCTACCGGGGCGTCCTGGACGCCGTCCAGGAGGTCGTCGCCGAACGCGAGGCACATGCCGCCGCGGACGCTGAGACGGACGGCGACGAGGCCCGTATTCCGCATCAGGCGGGCCCCGGCGCCGGTGGCGTCAACGCCTCGGCGTTCGACTCCCCGGGCACCTTCGGAGCCGGCATCCGGGTCCCGCACGAGCAGTCGTACGACCAGTCCTACGGTGATCAGAGTCAGACCTACGGCGATCAGGGCCAGACGTACGGCGATCAGAGCCAGACGTACGGCGGCCAGGGGCAGAACTTCGCCGACCAGAGCCAGAACTACGACGATCAGCCCTACGGCGACCAGCCCTACGGCCCGGACGGAGGCCAGGCGTGACCAACGAGACCGTCACCACGACCACCGCCACGGAGACCGCCGCCGCCTCCGCCCCGGAGCCCCCGCACGGCCTCGGCGTGTCGCTGCCGGCCGCCGACGCGGGCGCGAAGACCGAGGGCACCTTCCCGTACGCGGCCGACCTGTGGGCCGAGGGCCTGCTGTGGGCCGCCGTGCTGCGCTCCCCGCACCCGCACGCGCGCATCGTGTCGATCGACACCAGCCACGCGCGCGACATGCCCGGCGTCCGCGCCGTGATCACCCACGAGGACGTGCCCGGCACCCCCCGGCACGGCCGCGGCACCCCGGACCGCCCGGTCTTCGCCTCCGAGGTCGTACGGCACCACGGCGAGCCCATCGCGGCCGTCGCCGCCGACCACCCCGACACCGCGCGGATGGCCGCCGCCGCCGTCATCGTCGAGTACGAGGTGCTCGACCCGGTCATCGACCCCGAGCAGTCCTTCGAGGCCGAACCGCTGCACCCCGACGGCAACCTGATCCGGCACATCCCGCTCCAGCACGGCGACCCGGACGCGACCGGCGACATCGTGGTCGAGGGCCAGTACCGCATCGGCCGCGCCGACCCCGCCCCCATCGGCGCCGAGGCCGGCCTCGCCGTGCCCCGCCCGGACGGCGGGGTCGAGCTGTACCTGGCCTCCACCGACCCGCACACCGACCGCAACACGGCCGCCGCCTGCTACGGCCTGTCGCTCGAACAGGTGAAGATCGTCGTCACCGGCGTGCCGGGCGCGACCGCCGACCGCGAGGACCAGGGCTTCCAGCTGCCGCTCGGCCTGCTCGCCCTGAAGACCGGCTGCCCGGTCAAACTCACCGCCACGCGCGAGGAGTCCTTCCTCGGCCACGCCCACCGCCACCCCACCCTGCTCCGCTACCGGCACCACGCCGACGCCGAGGGCAAACTGGTCAAGGTCGAGGCACAGGTCCTGCTCGACGCGGGCGCCTACGCCGACACCTCCGCCGAGTCCCTCGCCGCCGCCGTCTCCTTCGCCTGCGGCCCCTACGTCGTCCCGAACGCCTTCATCGAGGGCTGGGCCGTGCGCACCAACAACCCGCCCTCCGGCCACGTCCGCGGCGAGGGCGCCATGCAGGTGTGCGCCGCCTACGAGGCGCAGATGGACAAGCTGGCGAAGAAACTCGGCATCGACCCGGCCGAGATCCGGCTGCGCAACGCCCTCGCCACCGGCGACGTCCTGCCCATCGGCCAGACGGTGACCTGCCCGGCCCCCGTCGCCGAACTCCTCCAGGCGGTCCGGGACTTCCCGCTCCCGCAGCTCCCCAAGGACACCCCCGAGGACGAGTGGCTGCTGCCCGGCGGCCCCGAGGGCGCGGGCGAACCGGGCGCGGTGCGCCGGGGCGTCGGCTACGGCCTCGGCATGGTCCACATGCTCGGCGCCGAGGGCGCCGACGAGGTCTCCACCGCCACCGTCAAGGTCCACGACGGCATCGCGACCGTGCTCTGCGCGGCCGTGGAGTCCGGCCAGGGCTTCACCACCCTGGCCCGCCAGATCGTCCAGGAGACCCTCGGCATCGACGAGGTCCACGTCGCCCCCGTCGACACCGACCAGCCGCCGGCCGGCCCCGGCTGCCGCGGCCGCCACACCTGGGTCTCCGGCGGGGCCGTCGAACGCGCCGCGAAGATGGTCCGCACCCAGCTCCTGCAACCCCTGGCCCACAAGTTCGGCATGTCCACCGAGCTGCTCCAGATCACCGACGGCAAGATCACCTCGTACGACGGCGTGCTGTCGACCACCGTCACCGAGGCGCTGGACGGCAAGGAGCTGTGGGCCACCGCGCAGTGCCGCCCGCACCCGACCGAGCCGCTGAACGCCGAGGGCCAGGGCGACGCCTTCGTCGGCCTCGCCTTCTGCGCGATCCGGGCGGTCGTCGACGTCGACATCGAGCTGGGCTCGGTGCGGGTCGTGGAGCTGGCCGTCGCCCAGGACGTCGGCCGGATCCTCAACCCGGCGCAGCTCAACGCCCGGATCGAGGCCGGTGTCACCCAGGGCGTGGGCATCGCCCTGACCGAGAACCTGCGCACCCCGCGCGGGCTGATCCGCCACCCCGACCTCACCGGGTACGCCCTGCCGACCGCCCTCGACGCGCCCGACATCCGGATCGTCAAGCTGGTCGAGGAGCGGGACGTGGTCGCCCCCTTCGGCGCCAAGTCGGTCAGCGCGGTGCCGGTCGTGACCTCCCCCGCGGCCATCGCCTCCGCCGTCCGCGCGGCCACCGGCCGCCCGGTCAACCGCCTCCCGATCCGCCCGCAGGCCGCGGTGGTCACCGGCCAGTGAGCCTGTCCGGGGTCGTGGTCGTCACCGGAGTCATGGCGGCCGGGAAGTCGACGGTCGCGCAGGCGCTGGCCGAGGCACTGCCACGGGCCGCGCACGTCCGCGGCGACCTGTTCCGCCGCATGGTCGTCTCCGGCCGGGAGGACTACACCCCGGGCGCGTCGGCGGAGGCCACGGCCCAACTCCGCCTCCGCCACCGCCTGTCGGCGGCCACCGCGGACGCGTACGCCGACGCGGGCTTCACGGCGATCGTCCAGGACGTGCTGCTGGGACCCGAGCTGGCGTCGTACGTCGAACTGATCCGGACCCGCCCCCGGTACGTGGTGGTCCTGGCCCCCAGTCCCGAGACGGTGGCGGCACGGGAGGCGGGGCGGTCCAAGACCGGCTACGGGGCCTGGACGGTGGCCGATCTGGACGCCGGACTGCGGCGGGACACCGCCCCGCTGGGCCTGTGGCTGGACACCTCCGAGCTGACGGTGGAACAGACGGTGGAGGCGATTCTCACTGGGACGGAACGGGCGAGGGTCGTCTGACGTCTCTTCTGCGGGGCGTTGTCAGTGGCGCGGCGTAGTGTTCTGGGCAGTGGGACACCCGTCCACCGGACTTTCCGTCAGACTTTCCGTCAGACTTTCCCTCTGGCTTTCCATCAGACTTCTCATACGACGTGAACTTGTTCAACTCTTTGATCGCGGGGGCGGCGATGAGCACGACCAGCACGACCGGCAGCGGTGCGGCGGCGATCACGCTGACCGAGGCAGAACTGGACCGATACATCACACACGAACCGACCCGCCTGTGGCTCACCGGCCCCGGACTGCCCGACAGCGGCGGCCTGCTGACCTTCGAACCGCTGCGCACCACCGGCCTGCGCACGCTGGCCGACCTCACCGACGGACCGTCCCGGCTGGCCGAGGAACTCCGGGACCGGCTGGTGATAGGGGAGTTGCTGGCCCCGGCCGGCCTGGACACCGAGTCGATCCTCCTCGACGGCGGCACCGGCGAGATCTCCACCGCCTACCTGCTCGACCCCACCGACCCGCGCCCGCTGGCACCCTCGCTGGAGACGCTGCTCCGGTTCGCCGCGGTCACCGAGGAACTGACCGGACTGCGCGGCCGGTTCGCCTCCCTCGCCGGGATCTACGGCACCAAGGCGGCGACCGAGGCGTCCCGCAAGCTCCTGGAGCTCTTCGAGGAGGGCACGGCCGGCCGGGTCCCGCCGTACTGGAAGGCGACGGCGCTGATCCGCCCCCTCAGCCTGGTCGCGGGCCCCGGCACCGACTCCGGGCTCGCCGTCGACCTGCCGGCGCGGCTCCTGGACCAGGAGTTCGGGCAGGGCCGGGTGGCCCGCTTCGAAGAGGTCGACTTCCCGCCCACGCTCACCCACGAGCCCACCCGCCGCTTCCTGCGCGAGACGGGCCTGCCGGAGGACGCGGTCCTTTTCCACCTCGACCCGGACGCCCCGCTGCCCACCCTCCGGGAGTACTTCACGGACGTCCACTCCGGCGGCTTCCCCCTGGACGACCTCCCCGCCCACGCCGACCGGCTCATACGCCTCGGCCACCTGGCCGAGGACAACAGCCTGGTCGTGGACGGCACCACGGGCGCGATCCTCAACTTCTCCCAGCCCGAGGCGACCCTCTACCCCCTCAACACGGACATCTCCACCCTCGCCTACACCCTCTGGCTCCTCCACCACGAGCGCACCATCGACGAGCACCTGGGCCACGAGCTCACCACCGAGGCCTACGACCAGCTCGCCGCGACCATGCTCCACACCCTCGCGACCATCGACCCCACCCCCGTGACGACGGACGCCGACTGGCACTACTGGACGGAGGTGTTCCAGGACGAGGCGGGCGGGGTGCTGTAAAGGGCGGGGGAGCAGGAGGCCGGGAGCCGGGCCGGGGCAGGGGGCGGGCGGGCTCAGGCCACCAGGCCCCGCCGGTAGGCGTAGACGACGGCCTGGACGCGGTCGCGCAGGTCGAGCTTGGTGAGGATGCGCGAGACGAAGGTCTTGACGGTCTCCGGGCTGATCACGAGGGTCGCGGCGATCTCGCCGTTGGAGAGGCCGTCCGCGATCAGCCGCAGCACCTCCAGCTCGCGCGGGGTCAGCGGGACGTCCTGGGGGGTGCCCCCGTCGGCGGGGCGGATCCGGGCGGCGTAGCGGCCCACGAGCTGGCGGGTCACCTCGGGGTCCAGCAGGGCCGCGCCGGTGGCCACGGTCCGGATGCCGTGCAGCAGCCGGTCCGGCGGCGCGTCCTTCAGCAGGAAGCCGCTCGCGCCCGCGCGCAGCGCCTCGTAGACGTACTCGTCCAGGTTGAACGTCGTCACCACGAGCACCTTCACCGGATGCGGCACCCCGGCGCCGGCCAGCAGCCGGGTGGCCTCGATGCCGTCGAGGACCGGCATCCGGACGTCCATCACCACCACGTCCGGGCGCAGCCGGCCGGCCAGGTCGACCGCGGCCTGCCCGTCCCCGCACTCGGCCGCCACCTCCAGGTCGGGCTGGGCGCCGATGATCGTCGCCAGACCGGTGCGGACCAGCACCTGGTCGTCGCAGACCAGGACCCGCAGCGGCGCCCCGTCCGCGGCGGTCACGAGGGGCTCCCCGCGGGTATCCGGGCCCGCACGAGAAACCCGCCGTCCGCCCGCGGACCCGCGCTGAACTCGCCACCCAGAACGGCGACGCGCTCACGAAGACCGGCGAGGCCGCGCCCGCTGCCGCCGGGGGATGTGACCGGTCGGCCGGGGCGGCGGGGGCCACCGGGGCGGCCTGGGCCGCCGGAGTCGCCTGGGCTGTCGTAACCGCCAGAGCCCTTGGGGCCGTCGGACGCGCCGGACGCGCCGGACCTGCCGGACGCGCCGGACCTGCCGGACGCGCCGGACCTGCCGGACCTGCCGGACGCGCCGGACCTGCCGGACGCGCCGGTCCCGCCCGACCCGTCGGGCCCGTCCGTGCCGACCTCCACGGTGATCTCCTTCTCGCTGTGCCGGACCCGTACCGAAGTGCGGCTGCCGTGGGCGTACTTGAGGGCGTTCGTCAGGGACTCCTGCACCACCCGGTAGGCGACCAGGTCGGCGCTGCCGGCCGACTCCGACGGCGTGCCCTCCTCGGTGAACTCCACCGGCTGCCCGGCCCGGCGCGTCTGCTCCACGAGCGTGCGCAGCCGGCCGGCGGGCGGCGTCCGGTCGTCGGTGCCAGTGCCGTGGCGAGCGCCGTGACGGGTGCCGTTGTCGGCGCCGGTGCCGGTGCCGTGGTCAGGGTTGAGCAGGTCGAGCAGATGGCGCAGGTCGGAGATGGCCCGGCGGCCGGTGTCGGTGACGGCGGCGAGGGTCTGGTCGAGACGGTCGGGCGCGGCGGTCAGATAGCGGGCCGCCTCGGCCTGCACGACCATCGCCGTCACATGGTGGGTCACCACGTCGTGCAGCTCGCGGGCGATCCGGGTCCGCTCGGCGGTACGGGTGTCCTCGGCGACCCGCAGCCGGCGCTCCGCCTCCGCGACCCGGTTGGCGCGCAGCCAGGCCCCCGCGCCCCAGGCGAGCACCAGCACCAGGTAGAACGTCACGAACCCGGTGACCGTCTCGCCGCCCGACCCCAGCCGGTACAGCGCGACCGCCATCGGCACATAGGCCACGGAGAACACGAGCGCCGAAGCCCGCCGGCGCCGCTCCAGATGGGCCCCGGTGCTGATCAGCGCGAGGGGCAGCGCGGTGCCCGCGACCGAGTGGTAGCCGCGCAGTTGGTCGATGGCGAAGCCGGCCGACACCAGGGCGAGACAGACGGCGGGCCACCGCCGGCGCACCGCCAGCGGCAGGCACTCCAGCCCGAGCGCCAGCAGGGCGAGCGCGTCGAACGGACGGTTCGGCAGATCCCCGACCTGCGTCCCCTTGCCGTGCAGCGCCGGCAGGAACGACCCGGCCAGGAGCAGCAGCCCGAGCGGCAGATCCCGGACCGTGATGTCGAGCCGGTGCCACCACCCGGACGCCCGCCGAGGACTGATCACCGGGGCAGTGTAGCGACGGAGTCGGCCGTCGTGCCCGGGCGGCGACGGGGCATCAGATGTCCCCGTCGGCGGGCCAGTCGCAGGAACGCGACCGTCACCAGGATCCCGAGCAGCACCGAGTAGATGCTGGCCTCCGGCCCGAACTCGCCGCCGGTGATCAGCTGCGCCCCCGAGGTGGTGGCGTCCAGCAGCCCCTTCTGCGACCCGCTGCCGGAGACCTCGGTGCCGAAGATGCCGGACTCGGCGAAGTTCCAGCCGAAGTGCAGGCCGATGGGGAGCCACAGGGTGCGGGTGGCGACGTAGGCGGCGCCGAGCATGCCGCCGGCCTCGATCGCGATGGCGAGGGCGCCCCACACGGTGGCGTCCTTGTTGAGCAGGTGCATCATCCCGAACAGCGCACCGGTCGACGTGAGCGCGACCCACGTCCCGAAGCGCTCCTCGACGATCCGCAACAGCACGCCCCGGAACAGCAGTTCCTCCGTGACCGCGGCGGCGGCCATGAACCCGACCAGCCCCACCGCGCTCGTCACCGAGCCCAGGCCGTGCACCGTGTAGTCGCCGAGGAAGGCGATGTTCACGATGACCCCGGCGAACGCCGCCGCGCCGATCAGCGCCCCGCGCCCGAACGCCGGCCGGGCGCCGTCCCGCCCCACCTCGGGCGTCGGCCGGTGCTCGGTCCGTCGTACCACCCACCCGTAGACGGGCACCGCGACCACGGCCGTCAGCAGGCCGAGGAGCAGTGTGAGAAACCAGTTTCCGTCCACCGCCGCGAGCGCCTGCCCGCCGGCGAAGGAGACGGCCGCGACGGCCAGGAGCTGCCAGACCACCCTCATGATGACTTCCTCCCAGGGATGCGCGGCCCAGGCGCCGCGACTGGTCCGAACGCTATGGACCGGCCGCCCAGGAATCGTCACCGCTCGGTGGACACCTGCGCGTAGCTCCCACGGGGGACAGAGCACCTTGGTCCGTACCGGATATGTCAAGGCTTGTAAAGACAGCCCGACTTCGAGCCGTCCGAGCGGTCGGAAGCCGAATACGACGGACGCCCCGCACACGCAATGACCGCCCGGACCAGCGTCGTTCCGTCCGAGCCCCCGCAACCGCAGTGATTTCGGCTTCAGTTGTTGACGGCGGGCATCGGCGGGTCTACAACCCGAGGGAGCGCTCTCACGTCTGCTGTTGCTCCATCCCCACACATGCCGTACCGGCTTGAGGAGACCCGCATGCGGAGTTCCGTCAGCGTGCCCACCCGCAGACCCCCGTCCGGCGCCGTGCACCCGCGCACGGCTCTCGGTCTGGTCGTCGTCCTGATCGCCGCCTTCTTCGCCGTTCTCGCACCGTCGCCGCCCGCGCACGCCGCCGACCAGCTGCTGTCCCAGGGCAGGCCGGCCACCGCGTCCTCGACCGAGAACGCGTCCTTCCCCGCGAGCGCGGCGGTCGACGGCGACACCGGCACCCGCTGGTCCTCGGCCTTCGCCGACCCGCAGTGGCTGCAGGTCGACCTGGGCTCCGTCCAGCAGCTCAGCAGCGTCACCCTGGCCTGGGAGGCCGCCTACGCGCAGGCCTTCCAGATCCAGACCTCCACCGATGCCACCACCTGGACCACCGTCTACTCCACGACCACCGCCACCGGCGGCACCCAGAACCTGACCGTCACCGGCAGCGGCCGCTACGTCCGCCTCCACGGCACCACGCGGGCCACCCCGTACGGCTACTCCCTCTGGGAGTTCCAGGTCTACGGCCCCGGCTCCACCACCCCGCCCGACGACTTCTGGGGCAGCACGAGCGACATCCCCGCCGCGAACAACGCCGTCGAGGTGAAGATCCTCAACCGCACCAACGGCAAGTACCCGGACAGCCAGGTGTACTGGAGCTTCAACGGCCAGACCCACTCCATCGCCGAGCAGCCCTACCTCGACATGCCGGCCAACTCCGCCGGCCGCATGTACTTCTACCTGGGCTCACCCACCAGCGCGTACTACGACTTCATCGAGTTCACGGTCGGCGACAACGTCTTCAACGGCAACACCACCCGCGTCGACGCCTTCGGCCTGAAGCTCGCCATGCGCCTGCACACCAAGGACGGCTACGACACCGAGGTCGGCGAGAACCGGCAGACCTTCGCCGAGGACCGCGCCACCACCTTCCAGCGCTTCACCGACGCCGTGCCGAGCCAGTTCAAGGTCCTGGCCCAGACCCAGGCCCCGTACCGCATCATCGCGCCCGGCAGCGACCCGAGCTTCCGCGCTGGCGGCACCAACGCGAACTACTTCACCTCGTACGCCCAGTCCGTCGGCGTGACCGCCGCCACCTCCGACATCTTCGGCTGCGCGGCCTCCCTGGCCGCCGACCCCACCATGTGCGCCGCCCTCAACCGCCACGTCGCCACCCTGCCGGCCTCCCAGCAGTCCGACCCCGCCCAGTTCTACACGGCGGCCCCCGCCAACTACTACGCCAAGTTCTGGCACGACAACGCCCTGAACCACCTCGCCTACGGCTTCCCCTACGACGACGTCGCCGGCCAGTCCTCCTTCATCTCCCACGCCAACCCCCAGTGGCTCCTGGTCGCCGTCGGCTGGTAACCAGAACCGGAAAGGGCGGCACCCCCAGGGGGTGCCGCCCTTTCCGGTTCTAGGAGGGAGCCGAGGTCTGAGCGCATGGCCTGCCGAAGGGTCTCCAGCGCCTCGCTCAGGGCTGCTTGGGTCGCCGGCCACTCCGGATCCGTCACCTCAGGCTCGTCGAAGAGACCGCGCAGACGCAGGAGTGACGTCAACCTTCATTGGGGTGGATCAATCCAATCTCAACCACGCATTGCGACTGATCTCCGAATCGACCTGACTGTTATGGGTCTCATAGAGTGGTCAACTGCCCGGTATCAGCACATGGGCGACGCGATACAGGCCGACATTGTGCGACAGGTCGACTGTCTGATCTGGAATAGCGAAATGAATCGACCCAACGGCGTTGACGACGGCGCGTCCGGCGCGCTGGTGCCGACTAACTGAGAAGGACCTTCATTGGAAATGTCGCGTCGCTTGGGATTCTCGGATCGTAAAGAGGTCGCAAGCAAGCGGCGTGCCCTGTTCCGTTGGCCGCAGCGAGCATGTTCTGGCGACGGCCGATGGGGCAGGTTATCAGCCCAGTTGCTACGCGTTGGCCGAGAAGTAGGAACTGGCAGGGGTTGGTGGCCCCTGGGAGACCGCTTGCCTGTACATCTCGTTCACTATGGAAACGAAACGGACCTCTTTGCGTGCCTTGGAAGCACTAGCGAGCTGCTGCCAATGCTCCCCAGCTGCAGCCCAGTGGAGGCGGGGAACTTCACCTTTGAAATGGTGTGCCAGCAGTACTCGCAGTGCGTCGTCAGTCATGCGGTTGAGACGATAGGTAGCCAACCAGTTGCTGACGAAGAGATTCGCCAAAATCGCTTGCCTCGCCTGCCGCTGTGTCATTTCGACCGGAGGTGGCTCGCCGCCTGCCATGAGGTCAGGATCGCTCAATACCAGTTCAATTACGTTTTGGTGTGAAGCTCGTATTGCTTGCTCGATCGAGACTTCCGTCTGCCGTGACTGGTGAGCCAAGGATGCGACTACCCCGAGGAGAGCGGCTGCGGAAAAGAAGACCGATAGCGCTCCATATGCCTGGCTGATGTTGCTGAGCTTTTGCCAATCCTTACTTGAAGGGGCTACTCCTTCAAGTAAGAAGGGTGTAATCAGTATAAAGAGGACCGTGAGCAATCCCGTTAGGGTCCAGAGAATTACGCGTCGGTGCTGCGCAGTGATCATTGTTGTCCCCCTCGATCCCCGGACGCCGTACCCATCTTGGGGAGCTCACCGACGCTGGGCAAGGGGACGCGGAAGGCGGCACTTGGGGCGAGGAGCCTGTGCCTGAAACGTGCGACTACTGCAGCGACGACTGAGACGGGAGATGAGACGGAAGACCACAAGGGCGGCACCCCATGCGGGGTGCCGCCCTTCTCGTTCTGCCCGGTCAGGCAGGTGGAGGCCGTGGCGGGAATTGAACCCACGTACCTCGCTTTGCAGGCGAGTCCCTAAGCCACTCGGGCACACGGCCGTGTCGGTGAGATGAAGGTATGGGGGTGTGGGGGAGGGGGACAAGGGGGTCGGTGGGGGTGCAATGGGACTGCCATACGGCGTTCATGAAACGGGAGGGGGTCTACGACCAAGGTCCGAGGTGGGGTACGGCTCTCGACAGGGGCCAAAGTGGCGCTTGGGCCTTACCGTGGTCGGCATGACCGCCCTTGAGCCGAGCGACGCCGTTGTCGCGGATGAGACCGCCGACAGAATTGATGACGAGGGTGTGCTGGGGCGGTCGTACCGGGCGCTGAGCGTCGGGATCGTGTCCGTGGTGCTGCTGATCGCGTTCGAGGCGACGGCCGTGGGGACGGCGATGCCGGTCGCGGCCCGGGAGCTGGACGGGCTGTCGCTGTACGCGTTCGCCTTCTCCGGGTACTTCACGACCAGCCTGTTCGGGATGGTGCTGGCCGGGCAGTGGTCGGACCGGAAGGGGCCGCTCGGGGCGCTGACGACGGGCATCGGGGCGTTCGCCGCCGGGCTCCTGGTCGCCGGGACCGCGCAGGGCATGTGGGTGTTCATCCTGGGCCGGGCCGTGCAGGGGTTCGGCGGCGGGCTGGTCATCGTCGCGCTGTACGTGGTCGTGGGGCGGGCGTACCCGGAGCGGTTGCGGCCCTCGATCCTGGCGGGGTTCGCCGCCGGGTGGGTGGTGCCGTCCATCGTCGGGCCGCTCGCCGCCGGGACCGTCACCGAGCAGCTCGGATGGCGGTGGGTGTTCCTCGGGATACCGGTGCTCGTCCTCCTTCCGCTGGCGCTCGCGCTGCCGCAGATACGGCGCCGGGCCGGCGGTCCCGTGCCGGGCGGCGGCCCGAAGGCCTTCGACCGGCGGCGGATCCGGCTCGCCCTCGGCATCTCCCTGGGCGCGGGGCTGCTCCAGTACGCGGCCCAGGACCCGCGATGGCTGTCCCTGCTGCCCGGGGCCGCCGGTGCCGCGCTGCTCGTACCGTCCGTGCTCGGGCTGCTGCCCCGCGGGACGTACCGCGCCGTGCGCGGCCTGCCGTCGGTCGTGCTGCTGCGCGGGATCGCCGCCGGTTCCTTCATCTCCGCCGAGTCGTTCGTGCCGTTGATGCTCGTCACCCAGCGCGGGCTGTCCCCCACGCTCGCCGGGTTCTCACTGGCGGCGGGCGGGGTGACCTGGGCGGTGGGCTCGTGGGTGCAGGCGCGGCCGGGCATGCAGCCGTACCGGGAACGGCTGATGACCCTCGGCATGGTGCTGGTCGCCGCGGCGGTCGCGACCGCCCCCAGCGTGCTGCTGCCCGCCGTGCCGGTGTGGACCGTCGCCGTCGCCTGGAGCTTCGGCTGTTTCGGGATGGGGCTGGTGATCGCCTCGGCCAGCGTCCTGATGCTCCGGCTCTCCGCCCCCGAGGAGGCCGGCACCAACTCCGCCGCCCTCCAGATCTCCGACGCCCTGTCCAACGTGGTGCTGCTCGCCGCGACCGGCGCGGCCTTCGCCGCCCTCGGCGGCGGCAGCATGACGGGGACGGCCGGCTCCGGTTCCCACCCCGGCGCCTTCGCCGTCGTGTTCCTGCCGATGGCGGGCGTGGCGCTCGTCGGGGCCTGGGTGGCGGCCCGGCTCCGGGACCCCGGCGACCGCACGGCTTCGTGATCTGTGACGTGAGTCCCACCCGGGGGTGACCCGGCCTTGTCCGCGCGTTGACAGCGGTACGGCGCCGGTAGGGTGGCCCGGTTGTCATACCCGACCTTGCTACGGAGATCGTGACTACCACCGCCTCCTCCTCCGCTCACCATCTCTCGCCGGCCTTCCCGGGCCGGGCGCCCTGGGGTACCGCCAGCAAGCTGCGGGCCTGGCAGCAGGGGGCCATGGAGAAGTACGTCCAGGAGCAGCCACGCGACTTCCTGGCCGTGGCCACGCCCGGCGCCGGGAAGACGACCTTCGCGCTGACGCTCGCCTCCTGGCTGCTGCACCACCATGTCGTGCAGCAGGTCACCGTCGTAGCCCCCACCGAGCACCTGAAGAAGCAGTGGGCGGAGGCCGCGGCCCGGATAGGGATCAAGCTCGACCCGGAGTACAGCGCGGGCCCGCTCAGCCGGGAGTACGACGGGGTGGCGGTGACGTACGCCGGTGTCGGCGTGCGGCCGATGCTCCATCGGAATCGGTCCGAGCAGCGCAAGACCCTCGTCATCCTCGACGAGATCCACCACGCCGGTGACTCCAAGTCCTGGGGCGAGGCCTGCCTGGAGGCGTTCGAGCCGGCCACCCGGCGGCTGGCCCTGACCGGTACGCCCTTCCGGTCCGACACCAACCCCATCCCCTTCGTGACGTACGAGGAGGGGCAGGACGGGATCCGGCGGTCGTCCGCCGACTACACCTACGGATACGGCAACGCGCTCGCCGACCACGTCGTGCGCCCGGTCATCTTCCTCTCCTACAGCGGCAACATGCGCTGGCGGACGAAGGCCGGTGACGAGATCGCCGCCCGGCTCGGCGAGCCCATGACCAAGGACGCCGTCAGCCAGGCCTGGCGCACCGCGCTCGATGCGCGCGGTGAGTGGATGCCGGCCGTGCTGCGCGCCGCCGACCAGCGGCTGACCGAGGTACGCAAGGCCATCCCGGACGCCGGAGCCCTGGTCATCGCCTCCGACCAGGAATCGGCGCGCGCCTACGCCAAGTTGATCCGCGAGATCACGGGGACGAAAGCGACCCTGGTCCTCTCCGACGACACCGGCGCCTCCAAGCGGATCGACGACTTCAGCGCGAGTGACGACCGGTGGATGGTCGCGGTGCGGATGGTGTCCGAGGGCGTCGACGTGCCGCGGCTGGCGGTGGGCGTCTACGCCACGACCATCTCCACCCCCCTCTTCTTCGCCCAGGCCGTCGGGCGGTTCGTGCGGTCCCGGCGGCGCGGCGAGACCGCGTCCGTGTTCCTGCCGACGGTCCCCGATCTCCTCACCTTCGCCAACGAGATGGAGGTCGAGCGCGACCACGCCCTCGACAAGCCGAAGAAGGACGGCGAGGAGGACCCGTACGCCGAGTCCGAGAAGGAGATGGAGGAGGCGAACAAGGAGCAGGACGAGGACACCGGCGAGCAGGAGCAGTTCTCCTTCGAGGCGCTGGAGTCCGAGGCCGTCTTCGACCGGGTGCTCTACGACGGCGCCGAGTTCGGCATGCAGGCCCACCCCGGGAGCGAGGAGGAGCAGGACTACCTCGGTATCCCGGGTCTCCTCGAACCCGACCAGGTGCAGATGCTGCTGCAGAAGCGGCAGGCCCGGCAGATCGCGCACAGCCGCAAGAAGCCGGACACCGAGGCGGACCTGCTGGAGCTGCCGGCCGAGCGGCGGCCCGTCGTCTCCCACAAGGAGATGATGGAGCTGCGGAAGCAGCTGAACACGATGGTCAGCGCGTATGTGCACCAGAGCGGCAAGCCGCACGGGGTGATTCATACGGAGCTGCGGCGGGTGTGCGGGGGGCCGCCGAGTGCGGAGGCGACTGCGGGGCAGTTGCGGCAGCGTATTGCCAAGGTGCAGGAGTGGGCCACGCGGATGCGGTGACTTCGGCTGCGGCCGAGTGGGGGCTGGTCGCGCAGTTCCCCGCGCCCCTTTCGGGGCGCTCATGCGAGGGCGCTGGGTACTTGCTGTGCACATACCGGTTCAAATCGAAGTAGTCCATACCGGTGTGTGACCGGATTCTGGACGGAGACTTCCGCTCAGCGAACCCGCACCGCTACTGTCCCGCTACGCACACGCCCCGTGGCAGCGCCGCCGCGGAGCGCAGCCGTGAAGCGACTGGGCCCGGAGCCGCCGGGCCGCCATGCCGATCGGCGGCCTCTGAAGCGCGTCGCTGACGGGACTCGGCGACGCATCCGCCGCGTCGGAGGTTGCCGACCTCACCACTTAAGGAGTGGGCGTCGTGACCGCGGAGACCTCTCAGACGCTCGACCGGGGACTACGGGTCCTCAAACTGCTGGCCGACACGGACCACGGGCTGACCGTCACCGAGCTTTCCAACAAACTGGGCGTGAACCGGACCGTGGTGTACCGGTTGCTCGCCACGCTTGAGCAGCATGCGCTGGTACGGCGTGACCTGGGCGGGCGAGCCCGGGTCGGGCTGGGCGTGCTGCGTCTGGGCCGGCAGGTTCATCCGCTCGTACGGGAAGCGGCCCTGCCGGCGCTTCGTTCGCTCGCCGAGGACATCGGGGCGACGGCGCATCTGACACTGGTCGACGGGACCGAGGCGCTCGCCGTCGCGGTCGTCGAGCCGACCTGGACGGACTACCACGTGGCCTACCGGGCCGGGTTCCGGCATCCGCTGGACCGCGGGGCCGCCGGGAAGGCGATCCTGTCCGCCCGGCACTCGCCCAGGGCCGACCCCGGATACACCCTGACCCACGGCGAGCTGGAGGCCGGGGCGAGCGGGGCGGCCGCCCCGCTGCTCGGGGTGACCGGGGTCGAGGGCAGCGTCGGGGTCGTGATGCTGGCCGATGCCGTGCCGGAGCGGGTGGGGACGCGGGTCATGGACGCGGCCCGGGAGGTCGCGGACGCGCTGCGGTAGCGGCAGCGCCCCGTCAGGGGCACGGGGCTGTGTCGATGTGCGGCTCCGCCGCGTGGGCGCGATCAGCCCCCACGCACCCGCACCCACCCACGGTCCTCCGGCCCCCTTTGTTTCGCCCACCCACCCGCATTGGCCGATCCGCCAATCCCACTCCCCACCCTCTGGCCGATCCCCCCACCACCCCGACCCCGCTCCCTCCGCATCATCAGGGCCAGACAAAGTGCCCACGGCGGAGGGAGCCGGAACATGGAGACGGTTGGGACACGGCCACGGCCAGGGGGACAGGGCCGTACCGCGAGTCGGCTCACCCGGCGACAGTCCGTCGACACCCTCGTGGGCGAGGCCGGCGCCAGCCCGCTCACGCGCACGATGGGCGTCACCCAGCTCACCCTGCTGAGCGTCGGCGCGACCCTCGGCACCGGCATCTTCGTGGTGCTCGGGCAGGCCGTGCCCGAGGCCGGCCCCGCGATCGTCGTCTCCTTCGTGCTGGCCGGCGTCACCGCCCTGTTCTCGGCCCTGTCGTACGCCGAGCTGGCCGGCATGATCCCCGGCTCGGGATCGTCGTACAGCTACGCCTACGCCACCCTCGGCGAGCTCGTCGCCTGGGTGTGCGGGTGGTGTCTGATCCTGGAGTACGGCGTCTCGGTCGCCGCCGTCGCCGTCGGCTGGGGGCAGTACGTCAACGAACTGCTCCACCTCGCCTTCGGCGTCACCCTGCCGGACTCGCTCAGCGCCCCGCCCGGCGCCGGCGGCACGCTCAACATCCCGGCCGCGCTCATCGTCGTCCTCGCGATGGTCGTGCTGTTGCGCGGGGCCAGGGAGAGCGCCGTCGCCAACGTCATCATGGTCGGCGTGAAGATCGCGGCCCTGATCCTCTTCTGCGCGGTCGCGTTCACCGCGTTCCACGCCGGGAACTTCCAGCCGCTCTTCCCGCTCGGCGCCGCCGGGATGAGCGCGGGCGCCGCCTCGCTGTTCTTCTCCTACATCGGCTTCGACGCCGCCTCCACCGCGGGCGAGGAGGCCCGCAACCCGCAGCGCGACCTGCCGCGGGCGATCATCCTCTCCCTCGTCCTGGTCACGGCCCTGTATGTGCTGGTCGCGGTCGCCGCGCTCGGCGCGATGCCGTGGAAGGAGTTCGCGGGGACCGAGGCGACGCTCAGCGAGGTGCTGGTGCGCTCCGTCGGCGGCGGGAACCTGTGGCCGATCCTGCTCTCCATCGGCGCCGTGGTCGCCACCACCAGCGTGGTGCTCACCGTGCAGTACGGGCAGATCCGGATCCTGTTCGCGATGTCCCGGGACGGGCTCGTGCCGCCGCTGTTCGCGAAGGTGCACCCGCGCACCGGGGTGCCCCGCGCCAACACCGTGATCGTCTCCTCCTTCATCGCCGTCCTCGCCGCCCTCGTGCCGCTCGGCAGCCTCGCCGACGCCACCAGCATCGGCACGCTCTTCGCGTTCATGCTGGTCAACCTGGCCGTGGTGATCCTGCGGCGGCGCAGCCCGGACACGCCTCGCTCCTTCCGGGTGCCGTTCTCCCCGGTCGTCCCCGTCCTCGGCGTCGGCTTCTGCGGCTACATGCTGTTCAGCCTCGGCGCCGACACCTGGATCGCCTTCGGGGTGTGGATGGCCGTCGGCCTCGTCCTCTACGGCTGCTACGGCATCCGGCACTCCAAGCTCGCCACCCGGGACCTGGTATGACCGCCCTCGACCTCACCGCCGACGTCGTCGACCTCACCCGGGCCCTCGTCGACCTCCCCTCCGAGAGCGGGGCGGAGGCCGGGATCGCCGACGCCGTGGAGCACGCCCTGCGCGGCCTCGGACACCTCAAGGTCGACCGGGTCGGCAACACCGTCGTCGCCCGCACCGCCCTCGGCCGGGACCGGCGCGTCCTGATCGCCGGGCACCTGGACACCGTCCCGGCCGCCGGGAACCTGCCCTCCCGGCTCGCCGACGGCTGCGTGCACGGACTCGGCGCCTGTGACATGAAGGGCGGGGTGGCGGTCGCACTGCGGCTGGCCGCCACCGTCCCGGAACCGGCCGTCGACCTCACCTTCGTCCTCTACGAGTGCGAGGAGGTCGAAGGGGAGCGCAACGGCCTCAACCACCTGGCCCCCGACCTCCTCGCCGCCGACCTCGCCATCCTCATGGAGCCGTCCGACGCGGGGGTGGAGGCCGGCTGCCAGGGGTATCTCGCCGCCGACATCGTCGTGCCCGGGCGGCGCGCGCACACCGCCCGTGCCTGGCAGGGCGTCAACGCCGCCCACAAGGCGGCGCGGGTGCTCCAGCGGCTCGACGACCACACCGCCGAGCGGATCGTGATCGACGGTCTTGAGTACCGGGAGGGGCTGAGCGCGGTCGCCGTACGGGCGGGGGTCGCCGGGAACGTCGTACCGGACGAGTGCGTGGTGAGCGTCAACTACCGCTTCGCGCCCAGCCGTTCGGAGGCGAACGCGGAGGCGTACGTACGCGGGCTGTTCCCGGAGTACGAGGTGCGGGTCACCGAGGTGGTCGGCGGTGCGCTGCCCCGGCTGGACCGGGTCGCCGGGCTCGTCGAGGCGCTCGGGGCCGTGCCCCGGCCCAAGTTGGGGTGGACCGACGTCGCCCGGTTCGCGGCGCTGGACGTGCCCGCGCTCAACTACGGCCCAGGGGACCCCTCCCTGGCGCACACGGCGGGGGAGTACGTGCCGGTCGGGCAGCTGCGCGCCTGTGAGGAGAGCCTCAGGGCGTGGCTGCTGCGCTGAGCCCGGCCAGCACCCGCAACTGCAGCCATAGCACCAGCCGTTCGTCGGGATCGGCCAGGTCGATCCCGACGTGCTGGCGGACCTGGCGCAGCCGGTAGCGGCAGGTGTTGGGGTGGACGGCGAGCAGCTCGGCCGCGCCCGCCATGTCGCAGCCCGCGTCGAACCAGCAGACCAGGGTACGGGCGTACTCGGTGCCGTGCCCGGCGTCGTACGCCAGCACCCGCTGCCACGCCCCCGCGGTCAACTCCCGCCGCTCGCCGAGCACTTCGGCCAGCCGCAGCAGGGTGACCCGGGGGCGCACCTCGTCCACCGTGGCCACCGGGCGCTCCGGGTCCAGCACCCGCAGCACCAGATCCGCGTCCGCCCGGGAACCGACCACCCCGCCCACGTCCGGGACCAGCTCGCCGAGACCCGCCCGCACCGGCACCCGCAGCGCCTGCCCGGCCCGCCGCACGATGTCCTCGGCCAGCGGCCGGTGCCGGGCCCCCGGACCGGGCAGCAGCGCGTACACCACCCCGTCGACCAGCACACACGCGTGCCGTCCGTAGCGCGCCTCGCACTGCAGCCGTACGACGTCCAGCAGGCGCAGCGCGGTGCGCTCGGCGTCCGGCACGCTGGTGGTGGTGTCCAGCGCGAACGCGACCACCCGCACCTCGCCCTCGACCCCCAGCCGGACCGCGGCGGCCGGGGCGTCCGCCGTGCCGTCGAGGAGGCGGCGCAGCAGGTCGCCGCTCTGGTGCCGGGCCAGCTCCTGGGCCGCCCGGGCGCGCAGCAGGAGCAGGGCGGCGGTGGCGGCGCCCTGGGCGAGGGTCTCCTCGGCGTCCGGCGCGAGCGTGCCGCCGTCGATCACCCAGACCGAGCCGAGCGTCTCGCCGCCGGCCCGCACCGCCATCGCCAGCCGGGGCAGGTCGGCCTCGCTCAACGCCGGTAGCCGGACCGGCCGTTCGGCGGCGAACAGGGTGCGGTACTGCTCGGTGTTCTCGGCGCTGGCCGGCACCTGGAGGCCCAGGATGCCCTGCCGGCGGTCCTCGTCGACCGGCTGCCCGGCCACGGTGGAGTAGGCGAGGAGCCGCTGCCGCGGGTCCTCGATGGCGGTGGCCCCGCCGATCCCGGCCGCGATCGCGTCGGCCAGCGCGAACAGGTCGCCGAGCCCGCTTCCGGGGGCCGCCGGGCGGGCGCCGATCGCCGAGGCCAGCAGCAGATGGACGTGGTGCCAGGCGGCGTCCTCGTCGACCGACAGCAGCGCGATCCCGTGCGTCTCCGCCTCCCCGACCGGCCCGTCGGCGCCCCGCACCACCACCCCGGTCAGCCCCGCCTCGGCGGCCGCCCGCACCAGCGGCCCGGCCGCCGCCGCGCGCACCCCGACCGCCAGCAGCAGCGCCCCCGGCCGCCGGGGCAGCGGGGCGTGGGCGTCGTACAGCAGCGCCTCGGTCACCGGCACGGCCAGCCCGGCGGGGGCCGTGTGCAGCCGGACGGAGGGACCGCCGACGATGTCGAGCAGGTCGCCGAGGGTGCAGGCGTCCATAGGGGTCCTTCGGGAGTCTTCAACGAGGGCTTCTTGGCCGATCTCCTCATGACGCTACGCATTCCTTGTCCGTCCGCACAACACGGGGGAGGGTGTCGGCTCCGAGACTCGGATCATGACCCTGACCGAGACCGGAGTCGGCATCCGTACCGTCCACGACGTCGCCGGGCTCGCGGCCGTGACCGACTACTTCAGCGACGTCTGGCAGACGCCCCGCACCGCCCCGCCGTACCCGGCCGAGGTCCTGCACAGCCTGGTCCACGCGGGCGGCGCCGTGCACGCCGCCTACGACGGCACGCGGCTGGCCGGGGCGGCCGTCGCCGTGTTCGGCCCGGACCGCGACACCTACTCCCTCGTCGCCGCCGCCGACCAGGGCCTCGGGTACGCCGTGAAGCGGGCCCAGCGCGCCTGGGCCCTGGAGCGCGGCGCCCGCACCATGCGCTGGACCTTCGACCCGCTGGTCGGCCGCAACGCCCGCTTCAACCTGGCCAAGCTGGGCGCCACCGGCACCGAGTACCTCGTCGACTTCTACGGCCCGATGGCCGACGGCGTGAACGACGGCGACGAGAGCGACCGGCTGACCGTGACCTGGGACCTGACGGCGGACCCCGTGCCGTCCGGTGCCTCCCTCGTGCCGGGTGACGCCCCGGTCAGCCACCACGGCCCCGACGGCGAGGTCCTCGCCCGCCGCGACCCCGGCGACCGGGCCGTGTGGTGCCGGGTGCCGGAGGACGTCGTACGGCTGCGGGCCGCCGACCCGGCGCTCGCGCTGCGCTGGCGGTACGCCGTCCGCGAGGTGTTCACGGCGGCCTTCGCCGAGGGCTTCCGGGCCGTGGGGATGTCCCGGGACGGCTGGTACACGCTCGCCCGCACGACGGAGGGAACGGCAGTATGAAGCTGGAGCGCGTGGAGATCGTGCATGTCGCGATTCCGCTGGTCACGCCCTTCCGTACGTCCTTCGGGACCATGACGACGAAGGACACCTTCCTCCTCCACGTCGTCACCGACACCGCCGAGGGCTGGTCGGAGTTCGCCGCCGACCCCGAGCCGCTGTACTGCTCGGAGTTCGTCGCCGGCGCGGAGATCGTGCTGCGGGACTTCCTGGTGCCGCGGGTGGCGGCGCTGCGGGAGCCGACCTCCGCCGCGGTCGGCCCCGCCACGGCGAAGGTCAAGGGGCACGAGCTGGCGAAGGCCGCGCTGGAGACGGCGGTGCTGGACGCGGAGCTGCGGACGTACGGCATGCCGCTGTCCGTGTTCCTGGGGTCGGTACGGGACCGGGTGCCGGCCGGTGTCTCGGTCGGCATCAAGGACTCGGTCGGTGAACTGCTCGACGACGTCGAACGGTACCTCGCCGAGGGGTACGTCCGGATCAAGCTGAAGATCGAGCCCGGCTGGGACGTCGAGCCGGTACGGGCGGTGCGCGAGCGGTTCGGGGACACGCTGCCGCTCCAGGTCGACGCGAACACGGCGTACGGCCTCGCCGACGCGGAGCACCTGCGGCGGCTCGACGAGTTCGGGCTGCTGCTGATCGAGGAACCGCTGGAGGAGGACAACCTCTACGGCCACGCCCAGCTGCAACGGCGGATCGCGACGCCGGTCTGTCTCGACGAGTCCTTGCACAGCGCGCGCGACACGGCGGCCGCGATCGCCATGGACGCGTGCCGGGTGGTGAACGTCAAGCCCGCGCGGGTCGGCGGCTACCTGGAGGCCCGCCGCATCCACGACGTGGCCCGCGCCCACGGGGTGCCGGCCTGGTGCGGCGGCATGCTGGAGACCGGGATCGGGCGGGCGCCCAACCTGGCGCTGGCGGCGCTGCCGGGGTTCACGCTGCCGGGCGACACCTCGGCGTCCAGCCGGTACTTCGCCGAGGACATCACCGAGCCGTTCGTCCTGGACGACGGCCACCTCCCGGTGCCGACCGGTCCCGGGATCGGGATCGAGCCGCTGCCGGACGCGCTGCGCCGGTTCACCCGTGAACGCCGCGAGCTGCTCCCGCGCTGACCGGGGCGGGGTGGGGTGGCGCGGGGGTGGTGCGAGGGAGGTGCCGGGGTGGTGCCGGGGCGGTGGCCTGAACAGGTCGTCGCGTTAGATTGACTCCGTGCTCTCACGTCTCACGCGTCTCCAGGCCATCGCCGTCTGTGCGATTCCCGTCGTGGCTCTGATCGGTACGGCCGTCTTCGCGCCGTTGCCGTTCTCGGTGGCCCAGCCCGGGATGACGGCGAACGTGCTCGGCGACAACCAGGGCACCCCGGTGATCACCATCGCCGGGGCGCCCACCCGGACCACCAGCGGTCAGCTGCGGATGACGACGATCGAGGCGACCGGGCCGGACGCGCGGGTGTCGCTGAGCGATGTCATCGGCAACTGGTTCCGGACGGACCGGGCGGTGATGCCGCGCGACGCGGTGTACCCGAGCGGCGACAGCGTCAAGGAGGTCGAGCAGCACAACACCGAGCAGATGGAGCAGTCGCAGGACGCGGCGACCCAGGCGGCGCTGAAGTACCTCGATCTGAGCGCCGGCAAGGTCAAGGTGACCCTGAAGCTGGCGGATGTGGGCGGGCCGAGCGCGGGGCTGCTGTTCTCGCTCGGGATCATCGACAAGCTCGACGGGAACGGCAGCGGGGGAGACCTCACCGCGGGGAAGAACATCGCCGGTACGGGCACGATCAGTGCGGACGGAACCGTGGGGGCGGTGGGCGGGGTGGCCCTGAAGACGCAGGCGGCTCGGCGGGACGGGGCGACGGTGTTCCTGGTGCCCCGGGACGAGTGCGCCGATGCGAAGGCCGAGCTGCCGAAGGGGTTGCGGTTGGTGCCGGTGACCAGCCTCAAGGGGGCGGTGTCTGATCTGGTGGCGTTGGAGAAGGGGAAGAGCGTTCCCAGCTGTTGAGTTGCGTCTGGCGGTGAGCGGGGGCTGGTCGCGCAGTTCCCCGCGCCCCTGAAGGGGCGCTGCAGTCCCGTAGTTCCTAAAGGGGTGCCGCTGCCGGGGCCGGGGTCGCCAGGCGGAGGCCTACCTCCACCAGGGTCCAGCCGAGTCGGGTGCGGAGTTCCCGTTCCGGCTTGGTCTGCTTCGCCAGTCGGTAGGCCTCTGCCTGGGTGTGCAGGTCGGTCATGTGGTGCCGGGCGAGGTGGGCCTGGGTGTACATGGTGGGTGCCTCTCAGTCCGTCTCGATGGGGAACAGGTGCGTGTGGATGCGTACTTGCTCGGAGTCGGGGGTGTCCTTGTCGGGGACACGGTCCCGGTAGCCGTCGATCAGGTCGTGCAGCTTGCCGATCAGTTCGAGGGCGAGGTCGGGGGTGAGCCGCAGGGTCATGTCGCTCATGTCCGTGGAGCGGGCCCAGGGCTGGGGCCACTGGTCACGGGTGCCGAGCCAGGTGGACAGCTCGCGGGCGTGACGTGCGGCGCCCTCCTGCAGGAACACCTCCGTCAGCCCCCGCACCTCGGGACTCGCGTCCTCGAAGTCCGCGCTGTCGAAGCGGATGCTCTGGTCCACCACCTGCCACCACCGCTCCCGGCCCTTGCCGCGCTCGGGGGCGTCCTCGACGAAGCCGTGTTCGGCCAGCTGGCGCAGGTGGTAGCTGGTCGCGCCACTGGACTCGCCCAGCCGCTCGGCCAGTTGGGACGCGGTGGCGGGACCGTGCTGCCGTAGCGCGTCCAGCAGCTGCATCCGCAGCGGGTGGGCGAGCCCCCGCAGCGAGCGGGCGTCCAGCCGGCGCTGTTTCCGTTCCTCGTGCTCCGTCATGCGTACAAAGATAGCTATGCAAAGAGTCCTTTGCAACCACTCTTTTGCATCAACTTCTTTGGAACTCCCCGCGGAGTGGGACTACTTCACGAACCCCTGCTCCTTCATCCAGTCCAGCGCCACCTGGTGCGGGTCCTCGCCCTCGACGCACCCAGAAGCTCACGCGCGCTCACCCCGGGTCGCGGGTCCCGAGTCGGTCAGGTCCCTTCGCTGTCTGCCGCGGCCTGCTCGACCAGCGGGATGATCCGCAGCGGAACGGGGTTCTCCATGACGATCGCCGTGGAGGCCCGGACAATGCCATCAAAACCGACGACCCGGTCGATCACCCGCTGGAGATCGGCGTTGGAGCGGGCCACCAGCCGGCACAGCATGTCCCCGCTGCCGGTGGTGGTGAGCAGTTCCAGTACCTCCGGCACGGTCGCCAAGTGCGCCCGGACGTCCGGGCCTTGGCCCTGCCGGATCTGGAGGGTGGCGAAGGCGGTGACCGGGTAGCCGAGGGCCGCCGGATCGACCTGGGGGCCGAATCCCTGGATCACTCCATTCGACTGAAGCCGGTCGAGACGGGCCTGCACGGTCCCCCGCGCCACGCCCAGCCTGCGGGACATCTCCAGCACGCCGACGCGCGGTTCCCGGGCCAGCAGCACCAGGATCCGCCCGTCCAGATGATCGATCGCCATGCCCGCCTCCGGATGGTCATCCTGTACAGAAAGTCCGCCTTCACTTGCGTACTGCTGAACATATTGCCCAGCCGAAACGCGAACTATTGCACACCTTGCCCCCCAGGTTCACCCTTCGACCATGACGCAGACCACACAGCACACTCCCGACACGACCGTCCGGCAGGCCGACCCCTTCCCGGTCAAGGGAATGGACGCGGTCGTCTTCGCCGTGGGCAACGCCAAGCAGGCGGCGCACTACTACTCCACCGCCTTCGGCATGCGGCTGGTCGCGTACTCCGGACCGGAGAACGGCAGCCGTGAGACCGCGAGCTACGTCCTGGAGAACGGCTCGGCCCGGTTCGTGTTCACCTCCGTCGTCAAGCCGGACACCGACTGGGGCCGCTTCCTGGCCCGCCATGTCGCCGAGCACGGCGACGGGGTCGTCGACCTCGCCATCGAGGTGCCGGACGCCCGTGCCGCGTACGCCTACGCGGTCGAGCACGGGGCGCGGTCGCTGGCCGAGCCGTACGAGCTGAAGGACGAGCACGGGACGGTGGTGCTGGCCGCGATCGCGACGTACGGGGAGACCCGGCACACCCTCGTCGAGAGGGTCGGCTACGACGGCCCCTACCTCCCGGGGTTCGTCGCCGCGTCCCCGATCGTCGCCCCGCCCGCCCGCCGCACCTTCCAGGCCGTCGACCACTGCGTCGGCAACGTCGAACTCGGCCGGATGAACGAGTGGGTCGGCTTCTACCACCAGGTCATGGGCTTCTCGAACATGAAGGAGTTCGTGGGCGACGACATCGCCACCGAGTACAGCGCGCTGATGTCCAAGGTGGTCGCCGACGGCACCCTCAAGGTCAAGTTCCCGATCAACGAACCCGCCATCGCCAAGAAGAAGTCCCAGATCGACGAGTACCTGGAGTTCTACGGCGGCGCGGGCGTCCAGCACATCGCGCTCAACACCAACGACATCGTCGAGACGGTACGGACCATGCGCGCGGCCGGTGTGCAGTTCCTCGACACGCCGGACTCCTACTACGACACCCTCGGCGAGTGGGTCGGCGACACCCGGGTGCCGATCGACACCCTGCGCGAGCTGAAGATCCTCGCCGACCGGGACGAGGACGGCTACCTGCTGCAGATCTTCACCAAGCCGGTCCAGGACCGGCCGACGGTCTTCTTCGAGATCATCGAACGGCATGGGTCCATGGGCTTCGGCAAGGGCAACTTCAAGGCGCTCTTCGAGGCGATCGAGCGGGAGCAGGAGCGGCGCGGGAATCTGTGAGCCGACGGGGGTGGGTTCGGCCGGCGTCCCTAGGGCGTTGCCCTTGCCGGTGTCACCCGGGCAGGGGCTCCTCCGGGGGTTCCTGGCCGAGGGCGGTGAGGGTTGTTTTGGCTACCGGTACCTGGAGGGGGGAGAAGTAGGGGTTGATGCGGAGGGCGTCCTGGAGGTGGCGGCGGGCTGGGGCGTCGAGGTCGAGGTCGCGTTCGATCATGCCGCGGTGGAAGGCGTAGAGGGCGCTGCGGATGCCGCCGCCCTTGGTCGAGTCGGTCGCGATGGACGCGTAGCGCAGGGCCTCCTGGTCCTCGCCGGAACGGTGCAGTGCCCAGCCGAGGGCGTCCGCGACCTCGATGCCGGGCTGCCGGTCCCACTCGGCCTCCAGGTGCTGCACCGCCTCCTGGACGTCCCCGTGGTCCGCCTCGTACTGCCCGATCACCAGATCGTCGTCGATCCCGGCGTCCAGCTCCCGCTGCACCTGCGTCCGCAGCAGCCCGTACTGGGCTTCGGCCTCCCGCCCCAGCCCCAGCGACTCGTACAACTCGCCCAGCTCCAGCGCGACCTGAGGGGCCGGGCGATGGGCGAGAGCCCCCTGGTACGCGGTCACCGCCTCCTGCGTCCGGCCCAGCGCGGCCAGCGCCCGCCCCTGCCCGGCGCGCGCCGCCGACTGGTCGGGGTCGAGGGCCACGGCCGCCTTGAAGTGCCGGAGCGCGTCGTCGCGGTCGCCCCGCTCCCAGGCCAGCTGCCCGGCCTGGCACAGATACGCGGCCTGCTCGGCGGGCGTCCGCGCGGCCGCCGCCGCGTCCGTCACCTGTGCCGCCGCGTCCTCGCGCCAGCCCCGGTCCCGGTACACGGCCGAGGCCCGCGCCATCACGGCCGGCTTCACGTCCGCCCCGACCTTCAGCGCCATCAGCTTGTCCAGCGCGGACCGGGCCGCCTTGTAGTCGCCGAGCCCGTTGTAGGCGTCGATCAGCGCCGGATACGTCGACCACCGCTTCGGCGCCGCCTTCACCGCCTCCTCGCCGAACCGCTTGGCCTCGGGGAAGTCCCGGCGCGCGTTCTCCAGCGCGGCGAGCGCGCCGAGCGCCTCGGAGTTGCCCCGGGCGGACACCTCCAGCGAGGTCTGCAGCGCGTTCTCGGCCTTGGGGAAGTCGGCGGTGTCGGCGGTCCGGCGGGCCCGCTCCACGTACGCGGCCCCCAGCACCGCCCAGGCGTGCGCGTCCCTCGGCCGCTCCCGCACCCGGGCCTCCCGCTCACCGATCAGGGTCGTGAGGTCGGGCAGCGCGGCGGGCAGCCCGTTGACGACCGCCGTCAGCAGCTGTGCCGACGCCTGCCGGTTCACCTGGGGCCCGGCCGCCGGGGGCCGGAGAGCGCGGCGCGGTTCGTTCGGATGCCACAGCAGCAGCACCCCGCCGGCCGCCGCCCCGCCCGCCAGTGCGACGACCAGCAGCCGCCGCAGCACCCGGCGCCGCCGGCGGGGCGGCTCCGGCTCCGTGAGCAGCGAGGTGGCAGGTCCGGACGGTCGGTTGTCGAGCGC
The DNA here is from genome assembly GCF_044747345.1 of Streptomyces sp. NPDC090088. NCBI lineage: Bacteria > Bacillati > Actinomycetota > Actinomycetes > Kitasatosporales > Streptomycetaceae > Streptomyces > Streptomyces sp. NPDC090088. The sequence goes on from NZ_JBIVDZ010000001.1 coordinate 133,848, forward strand.
GCACATGCCGGACACTGTGCGTCAATACGACCACCACATCCATGCGGCCCAAGGACGGACCCTGTGGGGTTCACACCGATGGCCCCGGGTGCGACGCTGTGATCATGAGCCGTATCGAAGCGCCTCGGGACGAGACCACCGGCAACCTCACCGACCGGCTCCTCGCGGGCCTGCCGGCCGACGCGGTCCTCGTCGACCCGGACGTGACCGCCTCCTACGCCAACGACATGGCGAGCTTCTGCCCGGCCGGCACCCCGGCCGTGGTCGTGCTGCCGCGCACGGTCGAGCAGGTCCAGCACGTCCTGCGGATCGCCACCGAGCTGCGCGTCCCGGTCGTGCCGCAGGGCGCCCGCACCGGCCTGTCCGGCGGCGCCAACGCCACCGACGGCTGCATCGTGCTCTCGCTGACCAGGATGGACCGCATCCTGGAGATCTCGCCGGTCGACCGGATCGCCGTCGTCGAACCCGGCGTCGTCAACGCCACCCTCTCCCGCGCCGTCGAGGAGCACGGCCTCTCCTACCCGCCGGACCCCTCCAGCTGGGAGATGTGCACGATCGGCGGCAACATCGGCACCGCCTCGGGCGGGCTGTGCTGTGTGAAGTACGGGGTGACCGCCGAGTACGTGCTGGGCCTGGACGTCGTCCTCGCCGACGGACGGCTGATGTCCACCGGCCGGCGTACCGCGAAGGGCGTCGCCGGATACGACCTGACCCGGCTCTTCGTCGGCTCCGAGGGCTCGCTCGGTGTCGTCGTACGGGCGGTCCTCGCGCTGAAGCCCAAGCCGCCCGGCCAGCTGGTGCTGGCCGCCGAGTTCGGCTCCGCGGCCGCCGCCTGCGACGCGGTGTGCCGGATCATGGCGGGCGGCCATGTGCCGTCCCTGCTCGAACTGATGGACCGTACGACCGTCAAGGCGGTCAACGAACTCACCCACATGGGCCTGCCGGAGTCCACCGAGGCGCTGCTGCTCGCCGCCTTCGACACCACGGACCCGGCCGCCGACCTCGCCGCGGTCGGCGAGCTCTGCGAGGCCGCGGGCGCCACCCAGGTGGTCCCGGCCGACGACGCCGCCGAGTCCGAACTCCTGCTCCAGGCCCGCCGGTCCTCGCTGGTCGCCCTGGAGGCCGTCAAGGGCACCACGATGATCGACGACGTGTGCGTGCCCCGCTCCCGGCTCGGCGACCTGATCGAAGGGGTCGAACGCATCGCGGACAAGCACCGGCTGACCATCGGGGTCGTCGCCCACGCGGGCGACGGCAACACGCACCCCACCGTCTGCTTCGACGCTCAGGACGCCGACGAGTGCCGCCGGGCCCGCGAGTCCTTCGACGAGATCATGGGCCTCGGGCTGGAACTCGGCGGCACGATCACCGGCGAACACGGCGTCGGCGTCCTGAAGAAGGAGTGGCTGGCCCGGGAGATCGGGCCGGTGGGCGTGGAGATGCAGCGGGCCGTCAAGAACGTCTTCGACCCGCTGGGCATCCTCAATCCCGGCAAGCTGTTCTGATCCCATCCGTCGAAGACCTCACCGGCCTCACTGGGCGAGCAGCTGGTCGAGCGCGTCATCGATCCCCAGCTGCCCGCCCTCGGTCCCCGGGGGCACCACCCGCAGCGTCCGCTCCAGCCAGGCGGACACCTGGGGGATCGGCGCCTCCAGCAGGGCGTCGCCATCCGGTGAACTCAGCGCCATCAGCACGACGCTGCGGCCCTCCGACTTCGTCGGCCACACCCGCACGTCCCCCTGCCCGCTCGGCCGGAACACCCCCTCCACGAGCAGATCGCGGGCGAAGGTCCAGTGGACCGGGCACTCGGAGTTGACGTGGAAGCTGACGTGCACGGCGTACGGGTCGTCGGAGCGGTAGCTGAGCCGCGCCGGGACCGGGATGCTCCGCTCGGGGGACAGGATGAGCCGCAGCTCCAGTTCGCGTTCCACCACGGTGTGATGCATGACGTCCGTTTCCTCTCTCGATCAGTCGTGCGGGCGCCTGCGCATGGGCCCGTACGTGTGGAGAGGGGCTGGGGCCGCGAGCATTACGCGGGTTCCGGGAAATTTTTTTCGGGTGCGGTGAAGGGGGTGCACAGGGCCGCCCGGAAAGGGGCGGGTCCTGCGGGACTGGCGGTGGCGGGCACCCGGGTCTGATAGATGTGGAGGCTCCCACACGACCCCCGAGCAGATACGGGACGACGGACATGAGCGCCCCAACCCCGGCACCCGGTGACGAACGGCCCCGCGAGGGCTACTACCCGGACCCGTCCATCCCCGGCTACGTCCGTTACTGGAACGGTGCCGCGTGGGTGCCGGGCACCAGCCGCCCGGCCCCGTCCGACGGCGAACCGCTCGCTCCGCCGCCCGGCTCCGGCCCGGCGCCCTCCGCGTCCCCCGCGCCCTCCGGAGTCGAGGAGACCGGCCCGCACTTCTTCGACGAGGACCCGCAGCCGGGGCCGGCCGCCGGCTGGACCGCGGAGGGCGGGGCCTGGGGCACCGACCCCCGGGCGGCGGCGGGCTCCCCGCCCCGGCCGGACGGGCACGCCTCCCGCACCGACGGCACGGCCACGATCCCGCCGGCCGACCAGGGGGACGTCGACTCCGGCGGCACGTTCATCTTCCGCAGGCCGACACTCGGCCCCGCGGGCACCCCGCCCACGGCCCAACCCCCCATGGACGACGGCACGATGACGTTCCGCCCGATCCGCGGCGAGGGCACACCGTCCCCGGCTTCGGGCGCGGGCGGGTTCGGCGCGGCGGGTTCGGGCGGGTTCGGGGCGCCGGGGTCGTCCGGGGGGCAGGGCTCCGCGAGTACGGGCGCTGCGGGTGCGGGTGGCGCGGGTGGCTTCGGTGCGCAGGGGCCGGTGGGCGCGCCCGGCGCCGCAGCCGGAGCCGCCGGGGCCACGGGAGCCGCCGACGCGGCCGGAGCCGCCGGGCCCGGTACCGGTCGCCCCGGCTTCGGCGCCGGCAAGGCGGCCGCGGCCCGGGCGGCGGCCGCCCAGCCGCAGCCCGCCCCGCCCGCGCAGGGGGCGGCCCCCGTCGCCGCCCAGGCCGTCGCCCCCGCCGTACCCCCGCAGCAGTCCGCCGCGGCCCCGTCCCCGATGGCGTCCGGCACTCCCATGGCCCCGGGCGCCGGCGGCGGGCAGTCCTCGTGGGCGCAGCAGGTGCACCAGCTCGCCGGCGACCAGCAGGTGACGCCGTGGAAGCCGCCGGTGGACGACGTGTTCCAGGCGGCCGCCCGGCGGCAGGCGGCGGCCCGTCCCGCGGGGCTCGGCAAGCGGTTCGCGGCGCGGCTCGTCGACAGCCTGGTCGTCGGTGCGGTGACCGCCGTGGCCGCCGTACCGCTCGGCACCCGGGCCGCCGACCACGTCCAGGACAAGATCGACGCGGCCAAGCTGTCCGGCCGTACCGAGACCGTCTGGCTGCTCGACGGCACGACCGGCCTGTACCTCGGGATCGTGCTCGGCGTCCTGCTCGTCGTCGGCGTCCTCTACGAGGTGCTGCCCACCGCCAAGTGGGGGCGCACCCTCGGCAAGAAGCTGTTCGGCCTGGAGGTACAGGACATCGAGGGCCACGGGCCCCCGGCCTTCGGCGCCGCGCTGCGCCGCTGGCTGGTGTACACCGTGCCCGGTCTGCTCGGCGTCGGGATCATCGGCGTCGCCTGGTGCCTGTTCGACCGGCCCTGGCACCAGTGCTGGCACGACAAGGCGGCACACACCTTCGTCGCGGGCTGACAAGGCGGCGGCCGTACCCCGTACGGCCGCGCGCCGGATGCGGACCCGGCCGCCGCGCGGTCCACTCGGGCCATGAGCACCGAACCGCCTCCGCCCCCGGGCTCCGGACAGCCGCCGGACGACGACCCGTTCAGGAAGCAGCCTCCGTCAGGCCCGGGCGAGGGCCAGGGGTCGGGCTCGCCGTACGACGCTCCGTACGGCGGCGCGCAGCCCCCGCCGCCCTCCTACGGCGGCGGCCCCTACGGCGCGGGCGGCGGCCAGGGCGGACCCGAGGACCCGCTCGCCGGAATGCCCCCGCTCGCCGACAGCGGCAAGCGCACCCTCGCGCGCATCATCGACATGATCCTGGTGGGCATCGTGGTGGTGCTGCTCACCTGGGCGTTCGGGGTGAGCGAGTACCAGATGGACGGGGACAAGATCTCGGCCGGCCGGTCCTTCGCGCAGTCGCTGATCGCGGCCGTCCTGTTCGTCGCCTACGACACCCTGATGATCGCCAAGTCGGGCCGCACCCTCGGCAAGAAGTGGCTCGGCATGCGGGTCGCCAACCTGAACGACGGCGCCACGCCCTCCGCCCAGACCTCACTGCTGCGCGCCCTGGTGCTGTGGATCCCGTTCGCCTTCTGCTGCGCCTGCGTCTGGACCGTGATCTGCGGCGGCTGGAGCTACTTCGACAAGCCGTACAAGCAGGGGCTGCACGACAAGGCCGCGAAGACGGTCGTCGTCACCACCTGAGCGGGGCGGGGGCAGGGGGCACCACAGCAGTCGGCGGGTCCGTCAGTCTCACGGACCCGCCGACTTCGGCTTCACTGGTGGGGGTGCGTCAGGGCGCGGTGGGCTCCCGGACGGGTTCGGCCGCGGCGGCGGCCACGGTCTCCCGGTGCACGGGGACCCGCACCTCGGGCAGTGCGGTCGGGGTGGGCAGGGACTGTGCGACCGTGCGCGGCCGGGGGAGCGGGACCGTCATGGCGACCAGCAGTCCCAGACCGAGCGCCGCGAGCGCGATGACCGCGATCCCGATGCCCGAACTCGTCTGTGACAGCAGCAGCATGGCGAGCGTCGAGCAGATCACGGTGCACGAACCGTAGACGAGCTGTGCCGGGGTCGGACGAGGCATGGCAATCGTGTCCTCGGAAGAATTGGGGGTGAGACGGGGGAACCGGCCTTGTTTTCACCGGTTTCCGGGCGTTCCACCGTTCGACTCTATTCGCGTGCATGCCCGAGTGGAACGTCCGGTAAGCGTGACCTAACCCACGGTACCGGTGCACAGGGGGCGCACGGTCGCATGGCATACGGCAACCGCAGGCATATGCGCGCCGGTTGAGGGGGCTCCGTCGTGGGCAGTGCGCACCCTCGGCGTCCGTAAAGCGAACTTCCTCTCCGCATAGTGCAGTTGAACGCTCCGAGTCAAGGTCTGTCTTTTCTCGTAAACCAGTAGTCAAATGTCGTCACTTGAATCGACGCGTTGAACGTGCGCGCACGGACCCCCAACCATCACCCGGTCCTCCTTGCCGTGCGCGCGGCGCGGGGGAGGAACTCAAGTGACCAGCAGACCCTGGACGTTCAGAGCACTCGCCGTCGGCGTGACGCTCGCGACCGCCTCCGTAGGCTTCGCCACCTTCGCGGTCGCGGAGGCCGCGACCCCGGCGAAGGCTGCCACCGTCGACCGGCACGACCCGTCGGCGAAGCAGGAGGAGCACGACCTCGACGGCCCCCTGAGCAAGACCCAGGAGGCCCAGCGCCAGGAGGCCCTCGACCAGGTCATATCCGGCAAGGCCCAGGTCAAGGACCGTGACGGATCCAAGGTCGTCCAGCTCAAGGGCAAGAAGGGCGACAGCAAGTACGTCGAACTCGGCCGCGAGAAGACGGACAAGATCTTCACGATCCTGGTGGAGTTCGGCGACCAGACCGACCCGCGCTACAACGGCACGGCCGGCCCGCTGCACAACCAGATAGCCCAGCCGGACCGCACCAAGGACAACTCCACGGCGTGGCAGGCGGACTACAACCAGGCCCACTTCCAGGACCTCTACTTCGGCACCGGCAAGAACACCGAGTCGCTGAAGAAGTACTACGAGAAGCAGTCCTCGGGCCGCTACTCGGTCGACGGTGAGGTCACCGACTGGGTCAAGGTCCCCTACAACGAGGCGCGTTACGGCAACAACGCCTGCGGCTCGACCACCTGCTCCAGCGTCTGGAACCTGGTGCGCGACGGCCTCACCGCCTGGGTCGCCGACCAGAAGGCGGCCGGCGAGTCCGACGCCGCCATCAAGGCCGACCTCGCCAAGTACGACCAGTGGGACCGCTACGACTACGACGGCGACGGCAACTTCAACGAGCCCGACGGCTACGTCGACCACTTCCAGATCGTGCACGCCGGCGAGGACGAGTCCGCGGGCGGCGGCGCCCAGGGCACCGACGCGATCTGGGCGCACCGCTGGTACGCCTTCGGCACCGACGCCGGCGCCACCGGCCCGGCCGACAACAAGCTCGGCGGCACCCAGGTCGGCGACACCGGCATCTGGGTCGGCGACTACACCATGCAGCCGGAGAACGGCGGACTCGGCGTCTACGCCCACGAGTACGGCCACGACCTCGGCCTGCCGGACGAGTACGACACCAACGGCGGCGAGAACTCCACCGGTTTCTGGACCCTGATGTCCTCCGGCTCCTGGCTGGGCACCGGCAAGGAGGCCATCGGCGACCTGCCGGGCGACATGAACGCCTGGGACAAGCTCCAGCTCGGCTGGCTCAACTACGACGTGGCCAAGGCCGACGCCAGGTCCAGCCACAAGCTGGGCGTCGCCGAGTACAACACCAAGAACAAGCAGGCCCTCGTGGTCTCGCTCCCCGACAAGGCGGTCACCACCACCGTGGTCACCCCGGCCGAGGGTTCGGCCCAGTGGTGGAGCGGCAGCGGCGACAACCTCAAGAACACGCTGACCCGTGACGTCGACCTCACCGGCAAGTCGTCGGCCACGCTGTCGCTCGACGGCTGGTACGACATCGAGGCGAACTACGACTACCTCTACACCGAGGTGTCCACCGACGGCGGCGCCAACTGGACCGCCCTGGACGGCACGGTGAACGGTGCGGCCATCCCGCGCGACGGCAGCGACAAGCCGGCGCTCACCGGTTCGGTCGACGCGTACACCAAGCTGTCGTACCCGCTGGACGCCTACGCGGGCCAGAAGATCCAGCTCCGCTTCCGCTACCAGACCGACGGCGGGGTCGCCCTCAAGGGCTTCGCGGCCGACGAGATCACGGTGACGGCGGACGGTTCGGCGGTCTTCTCCGACAACGCGGAGTCCGCGGACGCCGCTTGGACCGCCTCCGGCTTCTCCCGCATCGGCGCGTCCTTCACCAAGGACTACGCGCAGTACTACATCGCGGAGAACCGCCAGTACGTGTCGTACGACAAGACCCTCAAGGTCGGCCCGTACAACTTCGGCTTCTCGACGACCCGTCCGGACTGGGTGGAGCACTACCCGTACCAGAACGGCCTGTTGATCTGGAAGTGGGACACCTCCGAGGCGGACAACAACACCAGCGTCCACCCCGGTACCGGTCTGATCCTCCCGATCGACTCGCACCCGACGGCGCTGAAGTGGTCCGACGGCACGCTGATGCGCAACCGCATCCAGGCCTACGACTCGCCGTTCAGCCTCTACGCGACGGACGGCATCACGCTGCACAAGGCGGACGTGGCGACCAAGATCAGGAAGTCCTCCGGGGTGTCGGTCTTCAACGACCACAGGAGCGACTACTACGACGCGTCGAACCCGGCCGGCGGCGTCAAGATCACTGACACCAACACGAAGATCAGCATCGAGAAGGAGGCCCGGGACGGCTCGACGATCTCCCTCCGGGTCGGCCCCGCGGTGAAGTAAATCGCGTCTTCGCAGGTCAGACACGTTTCGGCGGTGACCCCCTTGGCGGGTCGCCGCCGATCGTGTTTAGGTGCGTCCTGTGGCTTTCTTATTGACACCGAGACGCACGGGGGTGTGACCGCATGGCCGCAGGAGGCTTCTGCAAGCTGCCGAACGGCAGGGTGGTGGTGGCGCTGAACCTGCCCAGCCCCGCCACCGCGGACGGCTGCTCCGCCGTCCGCGTACTCGTCCACGCCCACAACCGCGCCCGGGCCCTGACGAGGCTCCGCAACCTGGGCATGCGCGCCGTCTACCTGCGCGGCAACGCCGCCCCACCCACCCCGGACGAGATCACAGCCGTCCTCCACCACCCCGACGGCCTCATATGGAGAACGGCCCCTGACAACGGTGTCACCGCCACCGAACTCTGGAGACCGATCAGATCCCTCCTCCGAAGACCCACGGCCGCATAGCGCCCCGCAAGCGGCGCGGGGGCCTGCGCGACCAGCCCCCACCGACCCGCAGCCGCCCACTACCGAAGCAAGTGTCAGACCACCGGCTTCCCGGTGAGTTCCACGCCCGCTGCCCGCAGCTCCTCCAGCGCGCGTTCCGTCGTCTCCTCGGCGACGCCCGCCGTGAGGGCGAGGAGCACCTGTGTGCGGAAGCCCTCGTGCACGGCGTCCAGGGCGGTGGCCCGCACGCAGTGGTCGGTCGCGATGCCGACGACGTCCACCTCGTCGATCTTCCGCTCGCGCAGCCACTCGCCGAGCCCGACCCCGTTCTCGTCGGTGCCCTCGAAGCCGCTGTACGCCGCCGCGTACGCGCCCTTGCTGAACACCGCGTCCACCGCGCCGGAGGCGACCGCCGGGGCGAAGTTGGGATGGAAGCCCACCCCCTCCGTGCCTGCGACACAGTGCGCCGGCCAGCTGTGGACGTAGTCGGGGTTGTCGGCGAAATGGCCGCCCGGCGCGGTGTGGTGGTCGCGGGTCGCCACCACGTGGCGGTAGCCGGCCGGGGCCTGCCCGATCAGCTCCGTGATCGCGGCGGCCACATCGGCACCTCCGGCCACCGCGAGGCTGCCCCCCTCGCAGAAGTCGTTCTGCACATCAACGACGATCAAGGCGCGGCGCATGGTCGGTGTCCTTCGCTTTCGGTATCGGGTCCGTCGACGGGGGAGACGCGGAAAAGAGGGGTGCGGGCCCGGCCTGAACCTCCGAGCGTAGAGACTTACGGGGGCGTAGGGGAGGGGGCTTTGCGGGGCGCGTACGCGGGCACCCGCTCTAGCTACCCGAGCGCCCCCGTACGTACTCCGTCGGAATGACCGGTTCCCCACGGGAGAGCTGGGTCGCGGAGAGGGGCAGATTGGCCCGGGCCGCCGCGTGCCGCCCACGGGCCGCGTCCAGGGGCTCGCGGGCGACGACCTCCCCGGACTTCACCAGTTCGATCAGGAGCTGCTGGTCGACCAGGCCGGCCGGGACCTCGCCGGTACCGACGACCTCGGCCTCCGCCACCCCGTCGGCGTCCAGCCGCCGCGCCGCCCACTTGCGGCCGCCGACGGACGTCTTGCCGCCCGACGACTTCTTCGCCACCGGCACCAGCGGCGCCTTCGGGTCGGCGGACTCGGCGCGGGCGACCAGCTTGTAGACCATGGAGCAGGTGGGGTGCCCGGAGCCGGTGACCAGCTGGGTGCCGACGCCGTACGCGTCCACGGGGGCGGCGGCCAGCGAGGCGATGGCGTACTCGTCGAGGTCCGAGGTGACGATGATCCGGGTGTTCACGGCGCCCAGCTCGTCCAGTTGCTGGCGCACCCGGTGGGCGACGAGCAGCAGGTCGCCGGAGTCGATGCGGACCGCGCCCAGCTCCGGCCCGGCCACCTCCACGGCCGTCCGGACCGCCTCGGCGACGTCGTAGGTGTCCACCAGCAGGGTGGTGCCCCGGCCGAGCGAGTCCACCTGGGCCCGGAAGGCGTCCCGCTCGTGGTCGTGGAGCAGGGTGAAGGCGTGGGCGCTCGTCCCCACCGTCGGGATGCCGTAGCGGAAGCCGGCGGCGAGGTCGGAGGTGGTGGCGAAGCCGCCGACGTAGGCGGCGCGGGAGGCGGCCACGGCGGCCAGCTCATGGGTGCGGCGGGCGCCCATCTCGATCAGCGGGCGGGCCCCGGCGGCCGAGGACATCCGGGAGGCGGCGGCCGCGATCGCCGAGTCGTGGTTGAGGATCGAGAGGATCACGGTCTCCAGGAGCACGCACTCGGCGAAGGAGCCCTCCACCCGTACGATCGGCGACCCCGGGAAGTAGACCTCGCCCTCGGGGTAGCCCCAGACGTCCCCGCTGAAGCGGTACCCGGCCAGCCACTCCAGGGTCGGCCCGTCGACGATGGACCGCTCCGCCAGGAAGCCGAGGACGTCGTCGTCGAACCGGAAGTTCTCGACCGCGTCCAGGACGCGTCCGGTGCCCGCCACGACGCCGTAGCGGCGCCCCTCCGGCAGCCGCCGGGTGAAGACCTCGAAGACGCTCCGCCGCTCGGCCGTACCCGCCTTCAGTGCGGCCTGCAGCATCGTCAGCTCGTACTGGTCGGTGAAGAGCGCCGTCGACGGAACATCCACCGGCAGCCCAAGGTCCGCAGTGTTCATGGCAACAGATGCTACCCCCATTTCGTCAGTGTGACGATTTTTGGCGGCCGTGGCAGCATGGGCCATGTGACGTCACCCGCTCCCGTAGAGATCGAACGCACCGAATCGGCGGAGGAGACCTTCGCCGTACCCGAGCCCGACGTCCCGTGGATCACGCTCGTGCACAACGACCCGGTCAACCTGATGAGCTATGTGACGTACGTCTTCCAGACGTACTTCGGCTATCCCAAGGACAAGGCCCACAAGCTCATGCTGGACGTGCACCACAAGGGCCGGGCGGTCGTCTCCAGCGGTACCCGCGAGGAGATGGAGCGCGACGTGCAGGCGATGCACGGCTACGGACTGTGGGCCACCCTCCAGCAGGACCGGAAATAGCCTCCTCGACCAGGACCGGAAGCAGCGAACCCCCTCCATGCCAGGAATCTTCGAACCGCTCCCCGGCGGCGGCGCGGCCGTCGCCCTCGACGACGTAGAGATCTCGATCATCCGGACGCTGGCCGTCCAGCTCCTGGAGCTCATCGGCCCCGGTCCCGCCGAGGACGCCTCCGGCGATCCGCTCGCCGAGCTGTTCGCGGAGGGCCCGAGCGAGGCGCCCAGCGACCCGGTGCTGCGCCGGCTCTTCCCGGACGCCTACTGCGACCCGGAGAAGCTCCCGGACTCGGAGCAGGCGGCGGCGGAGCAGCGGGACCACTCGGCCGAGTTCCGCCGCTACACCGAGAACGACCTGCGGGCCGGCAAGCGGGAGAGCGCCCTGGCGGTGATCCGCTCCCTGGACGCCCTGGCCCCCGTGGAGAAGTCCGGCGCGGTCCTCAAGCTGTCCCAGGAGGAGTCCCGGCAGTGGCTCGGCGCCCTCAACGACCTGCGCCTGGCCATCGGCTCCCGGCTCGACATCACCGACGAGGACGACACCGACCTGCTCTACCGGCTCCCGGACGAGGACCCGCGCAAGCCGATGGTGATGGCCTATCTGTGGCTCGGCGGCCTCCAGGAGACCCTGGTAGCGACCCTTATGCCGTAATCTGCCCTGATTTTCCGTTCGCTCAGAGAACGCTCAAATCCGGATAACGATCCTGTCACCGATGCGGCCGTATATGTCCGTCTCGGTCGCGCTTTGTCCGCTTCTTCCGGTGGTGTGCGCCACAATCGCCCTCGGCGGACCCCGGTGATCAGTGTTGCGGGCGTGATAAATCTTCACGACCGCCCGGCGAACACACCACCCATGTGTACGACCGGGTGCGCCACCAGGCCGGCCACCACCGGCACGGCACCGCTCCATCATCCGGGGGGATCGAAACCCGATCCGAGGCCGACGAGAGGCCCGGTTCGGCATGGAGAAAGGCGCACACCACACATGACCTCCGCTCAGGTCGACACACCGGAGAAGACTTCCGGCGCCTCTGAAGAGGGGTACGAGCGCGGGCTCGGCAGCCGCCAGGTCCAGATGATCGCGATCGGCGGCGCCATCGGCGTCGGGCTCTTCCTGGGTGCCGGGGCGAACATCGCCAAGGCCGGACCCAGCCTCATCCTGATGTACGCCCTCGCCGGCGCCATCGTCTTCTTCATCATGCGGGCCCTCGGCGAGCTGCTGCTCTACCGTCCGGTCTCCGGCTCCTTCGCCGAGTACTCCCGGGAGTTCCTCGGCCCGTTCTTCGGCTACTTCACCGGCTGGACGTACTGGCTGATGTGGGTCGTCACCGGCATGGCCGAACTGACGGCCGCCGCGATCTACGTCAACTACTGGTTCCCCTCCGTCCCCCAGTGGGTGACCGCGCTGGTCTTCCTGGTGATCCTCTTCGGGGTCAACCTGATCTCCGTGAAGGTGTTCGGAGAGCTGGAGTTCTGGTTCTCCATGGTCAAGGTCACCGCCCTGATCGGCATGATCGTGATCGGCCTGGGCGTCCTGACCTTCGGCTTCAGCAGCGCCGGCGACACCGCCTCGGTCGCGAACCTCTACCAGTTCGACGGCTTCTTCCCCAAGGGCGTCGGCTCCTCCCTGATGACCCTGCAGGGCGTCATGTTCGCCTACCTCGCGGTCGAGCTGGTCGGCGTCACCGCCGGCGAGTCGGAGAACCCCGAGAAGACCCTCCCCAAGGCGATCAACACCCTGCCCTGGCGCATCGCCCTCTTCTACGTCGGCGCGCTCACGGTGATCCTCTGCGTCGTGAAGTGGACCGAGTTCGCCCCGGGCGTCTCGCCCTTCGTCGCGGCCTTCGCGAAGATCGGCATCCCGGCCGGCGCCGGCATCGTCAACTTCGTCGTCCTCACCGCGGCCCTCTCCTCCTGCAACTCCGGCATGTACTCCACGGGCCGCATGCTGCGCACCCTCGCCGACAGCGGCGAGGCCCCGGCCGTCTTCCGCAGGCTGTCCGCGTCGAAGACCCCGGCGTTCGGCATCACCGTCTCGGTCCTCTTCATGGGCATCGGCGTGGTCCTCAACTACGTCGTCCCGGAGAAGGCCTTCGGCTACGTCACCTCCGTCGCCACCGCGGCCGGCATCTGGACCTGGCTGATGATCCTGATCAGCCACGTGCTGTACCGCCGCGCGGTCGAGGCGGGCCGGCTGCCGGCCTCCTCCTTCCCGGCCCCGGGCGGCGCGGTGTGCAGCTGGATCGCCATCGTGTTCCTGCTCTTCGTGACCTGCCTGATCGCCTACGACGCCGACTCCCGCGTCTGCCTCTACGTGATGGCCGGCTGGGCCGCCGCGCTCGGCGTCGGCTGGCTGGTCCTGAAGAACCGCAACCCCGAGGTCGCCGCGCGGCACGATACGGCGCCGCTGGAGAAGGCGAACTGACCAACCCCTCCGGGACGCCCGCCGCGGGGAGCACTCGTGGCGCCCCCCGCGGCAGCCGCTCAGGGCGTCCGGCATCCGGGCCGTCCCGTACCACCCACCGGTACGGGGCGGCCCTTTGCTTATCCTGGCGAACATGCTGACCATCACCCAGGCCCTCGTCGACCAGATCGTCGCCCACGCGCGCAAGGACCACCCCGACGAGGCGTGCGGCGTCGTCGCGGGCCCGGCGGGCTCGGACCGCCCCGAGCGGTTCATCCCGATGCTGAACGCGGCGATGTCCCCCACGTTCTACGAGTTCGACTCCGGCGACCTGCTGAAGCTCTACCGCGAGCTGGACGACCGCGACGAGGAGCCGGTGGTCATCTACCACTCCCACACGGCGACGGAGGCGTACCCGTCCCGGACGGACATCTCCTACGCCAACGAGCCCGGCGCCCACTACGTCCTCGTCTCGACGGCCGACACCGACGGCCTCGGCGACTTCCAGTTCCGCTCGTACCGCATCGTGGACGGCGACGTGACGGAGGAGGAGGTCAGGGTGGTCTGAAATCTTCTCCGCCGCGGCGGCGCTCAGCCACGGCGGTGGATTTCGGCGGTGCCGGACCGGCCGGTGGGCACCTGCGGGCCGGTGGGGGCTGGTCGCGCAGTTCCCCGCGCCCCTTACGTCGGCTGCCTCCAGCCATGTCTCAAAGTTCGGTCAGAATCCGTCCGGTATGTGGGATCACACTCCAGGACATCGGCCGGGAATCGATACGATGACCCCATGGTTCTGAACGACGTGAGCGAGAAGGCGCCGGGCAGCATGCTCGTGGCGCGGCTGCACGTCGACCTGTGCAGGCTGAACAGCGCCATCTGTTGACGTTTCCCTGCCGCCGTACGGCCATGAGCCGCGGCGTGCTGCTGTGCGCGCCCAACCACCCAGACTTCCCGACAGGAGCCCGCAACCATGGCCATCGAGGTCCGCATCCCGACCATCCTCCGCCAGTACACCGACGGTCAGAAGGCGGTGGAGGGCAGCGGTGACACCATCGCCGACCTCTTCAACGACCTCGAGACCCGGCACGCCGGCATCCACGCCCGCATCGTGGACGACGGCAAGCTGCGCCGCTTCGTCAACGTGTACCTGAACGACGAGGACGTCCGTTTCGTCGACGGCATCAACACCAAGCTCACCGACGGCGACACCGTGACGATCCTGCCGGCGGTCGCCGGTGGCATGGCCTGAGATCGGCATGCGCTACGACTCCCCGTTGGCCGCGGTGGGCAACACCCCCCTGGTGTGCCTGCCGCGGCTCTCGCCGTCCGCCGACGTCCGGATCTGGGCGAAGCTGGAGGACCGCAACCCGACCGGCTCGGTCAAGGACCGCCCGGCCCTGCACATGATCGAGCAGGCGGAGAAGGACGGCCGGCTCACCCCGGGCTGCACCATCCTGGAGCCGACCTCCGGCAACACCGGCATCTCGCTCGCGATGGCGGCCAAGCTCAAGGGCTACCGCATGGTCTGCGTGATGCCCGAGAACACCTCGCAGGAGCGCCGGGACCTGCTGGGCATGTGGGGCGCGGAGATCATCTCCAGCCCGGCCGCCGGCGGTTCCAACACCGCCGTGCGCGTGGCCAAGGAGCTCTCCGCCGAGCACCCCGACTGGGTGATGCTCTACCAGTACGGCAACCCGGACAACGCGGGCGCGCACTACGCGACGACCGGTCCGGAGATCCTCGCCGACCTGCCGTCGGTCACGCACTTCGTCGCCGGGCTCGGCACCACCGGCACGCTCATGGGCGTCGGCCGGTACCTGCGTGAGCAGAAGCCGGACGTGAAGATCGTCGCCGCCGAGCCGCGGTACGACGACCTGGTCTACGGGCTGCGCAACCTCGACGAGGGCTTCGTGCCCGAGCTCTACGACGCCTCCGTGCTCACCACCCGCTACTCGGTCGGCTCGGCGGACGCCGTGACCAGGACCCGGGAGCTGCTGCAGCAGGAGGGCATCTTCGCGGGCATCTCCACCGGCGCCGCGCTGCACGCCGCGATCGGCGTGGGGAAGAAGGCCGTTCAGGCCGGGGAGAGCGCGGACATCGTGTTCGTGGTCGCCGACGGCGGCTGGAAGTACCTGTCGACGGGCGTCTACACCGCCGCCACCACCGAGGAAGCCATCGCGACCCTCCAGGGTCAGCTCTGGGCATAGTCCTCATCATGTACGCGCCAACCCCCTCCTATGAGGGGGCTAAGCGCTCTCTATGCCGGGGCAAAGATCTTCGTCCGGGGGAGCCGTCCGCGACCGGATCCCGTTAGGTTCTGCACCGTCCTGTCATGCCACGCACCTCGGCGTCGCAGGGTGTTCGGAATGTCATGCTCATGACTGCGCGCACTCTGCCGCCGCTACGCGCGTCACGGGCCTGCCTTGTAACCCCACTGATGGAGGCAGTACCCCATGCGTGAATCACGACGGAGCCTGCGAAGACTCATTGCCTTCGCCTTCCCCGCCCTCGCCCTCACCGTCTCCGGATTCGTCGCGGCACCGACCGCGCAGGCGCAGACCGCCGCGGCGCAGACCGCCCACACCGCGCAGACCTCCCGGGTCACCCAGAACTCCAAGGCGCTCACCGACCCGGCCCGGCAGGCCGTGCACAGCACCGGCAAGGCCGGCCAGAAGGTGCCGACCAAGCATCTGTGCGCCACCGTCTCCAAGCCCGGTGAGGTCAACTGCTTCGCGCAGCGCCGCACCGACATCAAGCAGCAGCTGTCCTCGGCGCTCGCGGCCGCCCCCTCCGGCCTGAGCCCGACCAACCTGCACAGCGCCTACAACCTGCCCTCAACGGGCGGCTCCGGTCTGACCGTTGCCGTGGTCGACGCCTACAACGACCCCAACGCGGCCTCCGACCTGGCCACTTACCGTTCCCAGTACGGCCTGTCGGCGTGCACGGTCGCCAACGGCTGCTTCAAGCAGGTCAGCCAGACCGGTTCGACCACCTCGCTGCCGACGAACGACTCCGGCTGGGCCGGCGAGGAAGCGCTCGACATCGACATGGTCAGCGCGGTCTGCCCGAACTGCAACATCATCCTCGTCGAGGCCAGCTCGGCCACCGACTCCGACCTCGGCACCGCCGAGAACGAGGCCGTCGCGCTCGGCGCCAAGTTCGTCTCCAACAGCTGGGGCGGCTCCGAGTCCTCCTCGCAGACCAGCGAGGACACCTCGTACTTCAAGCACCCGGGTGTCGCGATCACCGTCTCCGCCGGTGACGAGGACTACGGCGCCGAATACCCGGCGACCTCCCAGTACGTGACCGCCGTCGGCGGCACCGCGCTCTCCACCTCCTCCTCCACCCGCGGCTGGACCGAGTCCGTGTGGAAGACCAGCTCCTCCGAGGGCACCGGCTCCGGCTGCTCCTCCTACGACGCGAAGCCGAGCTGGCAGACCGACACCGGCTGCACCAAGCGCATGGAGTCCGACGTCTCCGCGGTCGCCGACCCGGCCACCGGCGTGGCGGTCTACGACACCTACGGCGGCTCCGGCTGGGCGGTCTACGGCGGTACGAGTGCCTCCTCGCCGATCATCGCCGGCGTCTACGCCCTCGCGGGCACCCCGGGCTCCAGCGACTACCCGGCGAAGTACCCGTACTCGCACACCAGCAACCTGTACGACGTCACCAGCGGCAACAACGGCTCCTGCTCGACCGCCTACTTCTGCACCGCCGAGACCGGCTACGACGGCCCGACCGGCTGGGGCACCCCGAACGGCACCACCGCCTTCACCTCCGGCACCAGCACCGGCAACACGGTGACCGTCACCAACCCGGGCAGCCAGTCCACCACCACCGGCTCCTCGGTCAGCCTCCAGATCTCGGCGACCGACAGCGCCAGCGCCACCCTGACCTACAGCGCGAGCGGCCTGCCCACCGGCCTGTCCATCTCCAGCTCGACCGGTCTGATCTCCGGTACGGCGTCCACCGCGGGCACCTACAGCACCACCGTCACCGCGACCGACTCCACCGGCGCCTCCGGCTCGGCCTCCTTCACCTGGACCGTCGGCTCCTCCAGCGGCACCTGCACCTCGTCCCAGCTGCTGGGCAACAACGGCTTCGAGTCCGGCAACACCACCTGGACCGCGTCCAGCGGCGTCATCACCAACTCCAGCAGCGAGTCGGCGCACGGCGGTTCCTACTACGCCTGGCTCGACGGCTACGGATCGACCCACACCGACACGCTGTCCCAGTCGGTGACGATCCCGAGCGGCTGCACCAACACCACCTTCACGTTCTACCTGCACATCGACACCGCCGAGACCACCACCAGCACCCAGTACGACAAGCTGACGGTGACCGCCGGTTCGACCACCCTGGCCACGTACTCCAACCTCAACGCGGCCTCCGGCTACGTGCAGAAGTCCTTCAGCCTCGGGTCCTACGCGGGCTCCACCGTCACCCTGAAGTTCAGCGGTGTCGAGGACTCCTCGCTGCAGACCAGCTTCGTCGTCGACGACACCGCCGTCACGACCGGCTGACCCGCCTCGCGAAGTGACCGGATCCCGCCCCCGGAAGCCGTCCGGGTGCGGGATCCGTACGACCCGGGGATACGTCACATCGGCACCAAGGGTCCGTTCCCCGACGGAAAGGCGGACACCCCATGCGCCGTACGACGTTCCACCGCGCGTCGCTCGCTGCGGCCACGCTCCTGCTGCTGGCGGGCTGCGGCTCGCAGAGCGGGAGCGGCGACAAGGGCAGCGGCGCGGTGTCCCCCTCGCCGAGCGCGTCCTCGCCCAGCGCGTCCTCGCCCGGCACGGCCTCGCCCAGTGCCTCCACCGGCTGTGTCAGCGGTACCGGTGAGCTCACCGCCGCCGACAACGGCCGTACCGTCTGCCTGGCGGTCGGCGGACAGCTCCGGCTCGGCCTCGACGGCAGCAGGCAGCGCCCCTGGAAGGCCGTCACCGCCACCGGCTCCGCGCTGAAGGCCACGAACTCCGGGATCGTGCTCCAGCCGGGCGACGCCTCCGCCGCCTACGACGCGGTCGCCGCGGGCACCGCCACCCTCAGCTCCTCCCGCCCGCTGTGCGCCCAGCCCACCGCGCCCGGCCAGGTCTCCTGCAAGGCGATCGAGGAGTGGCACGTCACCGTACGGGTGAGCTGACCGTCAGCCGGCCAGGTGCCGCACCTGGTCCCACAGCACCGGGTCGACCACGCCCACCCGGCGCCGGAAGTCCCACACCGCGAGTTCGCGCAGCTCGTCCGTCTCCAGGAAGCTCGGCCGGCCCTGGGCGTCCCCGACCGAGCCCGGCGGCAGCGGGATCACCCCGGCCCGCTCGTCGTGGTACTTGCTGGTGATCTTGGCGACGGTGGCCCGGTTCCCGCGCACCGCCAGCACCAGACAGGGCCGGTCCTTGGCGCCGGGACCGTCCTCGTAGGGCACGTTGGCCCACCAGATGTCCCCCGGATGGGGCCGTCCGACCTGCTCACGCGTGGCGCGCGGATGCCCCGGCGGACGCGTCCGGTGCCCGCGCGGACGGTGCCCCCTGCCCCACCCGTCCACGAGCGTGGCGACCAGCGCCAGCAGGACGACTGCCGCGAGCGCGAGCCACCATGACGTGTCCATACGACGACGTTACCGGCGCGAGATAATCGCCGCGCGCCCTTGCGCAATCCTCCTGCGCCCCCGGTCCAGCCGAACCGGTGACACCACAGGTGAGTTCGCCCACAACGGCCCCTGGCGGAGGAGCGACCGGCCCTTTTGCGCCTTACGCTCGACAAACCGCACGACCCCCGTCATGCCCTTTTTCCCGACTCCAGTTCCCAGCGCATCTGGGTTTCCGCCAACGGAGGTTTCTGCTTCATGAAGCTCACCGTCGTCGGCTGCTCGGGGTCGTTCCCGTCCGCGGAATCGGCCTGCTCGAGCTACCTCGTAGAGGTCGACGGCTTCCGGCTGCTCCTCGACATGGGCAACGGCGCCCTGGGCGAGCTGCAGCGCCACTGCGGTCTCTACGACCTCGACGCGATCTTCCTGAGCCATCTGCACGCCGACCACTGCATCGACATGTGCGCCTACTTCGTGGCGCGCTACTACCGCCACGACGGCGGCCCGTGCCCCCCGATCCCGGTCTACGGCCCCGAGGGCACCGAACACCGCCTCACCACGGCCTACGCCGACACCCCCACCGCCTCCTCGATGAGCGAGGTCTTCGACTTCCACACGGTCAAGCCGTCCACGTTCGACCTCGGGCCCTTCACGGTCCACACCGAGCGGGTCCGCCACCCCGTGGAGGCGTACGGCATCCGCGTCGAACACGCCGGGAAGTCCCTGACGTACTCGGGCGACACCGGGGTCACGGACGCGCTCGAAGACCTGGCCCGGGACACCGACCTGTTCCTGTGCGAGGCCGCCTTCACGCACGGCAAGGAGAACATCCCGGACCTCCACCTCAACGGCCGCGAGGCCGGTGAGACGGCCGCCCGCGCCGGCGCCCGCCGGCTCCTCCTCACCCACATCCCGCCGTGGACCGACCCCGCCGTCAACCTCGCCGACGCCCGCGAGGTCTTCGACGGCCCGGTCGACCTCGCGGCGCCGAGGGTGACGTACGAGATCTGACCGCCGTACTTACAGGGCTGTAGCGGATGTGCGGCTCCGCCGCGTGGGGCCTGTACGTACACGACGAAGGCCCCCCGCAGCCGCCGGGCTGCGGGGGGCCTTCGTCATGTACGTCACGGGAGGAGCCTCACGCCTTCGTGAGGTCCTCGACCTCCTCCTCGGGCTCACGGCCCGGGGTGGGGAGGTTGAAGCGGATGATGGCGAAGCGGAAGACGAAGTAGTAGATCGCGCCGAAGGCGAGGCCGACGGGGATCAGCAACCAGGGCTTGGTGGAGATACCCCAGTTGATGAACACGTCGGTCAGACCGGCGGAGAAGCTGAAGCCCATGTGCATGCCCAGGGCCCAGGTCACGGCCATCGACAGCGCGGTGAGCACGGCGTGGATCGCGTACAGCAGCGGGGCGATGAACATGAACGAGAACTCGATGGGCTCGGTCACACCCGTGACGAACGAGGTCAGCGCCAGCGACATCATCATGCCCATCACGGCTTGGCGGCGCTCGGGCCGGGCAGTGTGCGCGATGGCGAGGGCGGCGGCGGGCAGACCGAACATCATGATCGGGAAGAAGCCGGTCATGAACATACCGGCGCTTGGGTCGCCGGCGAAGAAGCGCGGCAGGTCGCCGTGGAAGACGGTGCCGGCGGAGTTGGTGTAGTCGCCGATCTGGAACCAGGCCACGGAGTTGACGAACTGGTGCATGCCGATGGGGATCAGCGCGCGGTTGATGAGACCGAAGAGCGCCGCGCCGAAGGCACCGAGCCCGGTCATCCATTCGCCGAAGCTGGTGATGACGTCACCGATGGGCTGCCAGCCGAGGACGACCAGGACACCGAGGACCGCGCCGACGACGGCCATGATGATGGGCACCAGCCGGCGGCCGTTGAAGAAGCCGAGCCAGTCCACGAGCTTCTTGCGGTGGTAGCGCTGCCACAGCACGGCGGTCAGCAGGCCGATGATGATGCCGCCGAGTACGCCCGGGTTCTGGAAGGTCGCGGCCGTCGCGGCCTCGTGCCCCTTCTGCCAGAAACCGCCGAAGGGGGCGACCGACGTGTAGGTGGCCCCGTCGTGTCCGTCCTTGATCGGGAACTGGTGGATCACTGCGTAGTAGGTGAGGAAGCTGACCAGGGCCGCGAGCGCCGTCGAGCCGTCGGCCTTCTTGGCGAAGCCAATGGCCACCCCTATGCAGAACAGCAGCGGCAGCCCGAACGAGCCGTCGAAGAGGATGCCGCCGGCGCCGGCGAAGACCTTCGCGACGTCGGTCGGAAGATGGAGCTTCGCCTGGACGTCAGGCTGGCCGAGGCGCATCAGGAGCCCAGCGGCCGGGAGCACGGCGATCGGGAGCTGGAGGCTGCGGCCGACCTTCTGCAGGCCCTGGAACAGACCGGATCCCCACTTCTTTGTGGGAGCCGCCGTTGTGGTGGCGGTTGTCATACGTCCTCCATCGGTGGTGGTCTACACCACTCAGTGGTGTAGACCTGTTGTACACGATGGGGGCGTTATAAGGAACCCGTCAGTTCCGCAACCGGAGAACTACGCTTTGTGCGCCGGACGGCAACCGTCCGCTTAAGCCTTGGTGACGTCCTCCACCTCGTCCTCCGGCTCCCGGCCCGGGGTCTTCAGATCGAACCTCGTGATGGCGAAGCGGAAGATCACGTAGTAGACGGCCGCGAAGCACAGGCCGATCGGGACGATGGCCCAAGGCCGCGTCGCCAGGTTCCAGTTGATGACGTAGTCGATGAGCCCGGCCGAGAAACTGAAGCCGTCGTGCACGCCCAGCCCCCAGGTCACCGCCATCGACACGCCCGTGAGCAGCGCGTGCACCGCGTAGAGGAGGGGGGCGATGAAGAGGAAGGAGTACTCGAGCGGCTCGGTGATGCCCGTCACGAACGAGGTCAGCGCCACCGACAGCATCAGACCGCCGATCTCCTTGCGCCGGTGCGGCTTGGCGCAGTGCGTGATGGCCAGCGCCGCGGCCGGCAGCGCGAACATCATGATCGGGAAGAAGCCCGAGGTGAACTGGCCGGCGTCCGGGTCGCCCGCCAGGAACATGTTGATGTCGCCGTGCACGGTCTGGCCCTCGGGCGTGGTGTAGCTGCCGAACTGGAACCAGATGGGCACGTTCAGGAACTGGTGCAGCCCGATGACCAGCAGCGCCCGGTTCGCGACCCCGAACACCCCGGCGCCCCACGCGCCCGCGTCCCGCAGCCAGTGGCTGAAACTCTCCAGTCCGTCCCCGACCGGCGGCCACACCCACAGGCACAGCACCGCGAAGACGATCGCGACGAACGACATGATGATCGGCACGAGCCGGCGGCCGTTGAAGAAGCCGAGCCAGTCGACCAGCCGGGTGCGGTGGAACCGCGCCCAGAAGTAGGCCGTCAGCAGCCCCAGCGCGATCCCGCCGAAGACCCCGGGGTTCTGGAACGTGAACGTCGACACCGACCCGTCGCGCACCTGGCAGCCGATCCCCGGCAGGGTCTTCGATCCGCCCGGACAGTCCTGCGGGAACTGGTGCAGCACCCCGTAGTAGACGAGGAACCCCGCCACCGCCGCCAGCGCCGTCGAACCGTCCGCCTTCTTCGCCATCCCGATCGCGACCCCGACGCAGAACAGCAGCGGCAGCCCGATCGAACCGTCGAGCAGCGCGCCGCCCGCGCCCTTCATCACCTGGGAGACATCCGTCCAGCCGAGCCCCTGGTCGCCGAAGACGTCGGGCTGGCCCAGCCGGTTGAGGATCCCCGCCGCCGGCAGCACCGCGATCGGCAGCTGCAGACTCCGGCCCATCTTCTGCAGCCCCTGGAACAGGGTCTGCCACCGCTCCCGCCCGGGACTGACCGTGCTGTCGGCGCTCTCGGCACTCATGGGCGCGTCCTCCGGGCCGCTCGGCTCCACCGCGGGGTCGGCCGCGGGGGTTTGTCGACCGCCCACCAGCTGGTGTAGACCAGTCGGCAGACGGTTCCGCCGCGGTGCTCGCCATCATTCGGCACACGCGGCACGACCGCTCGCAAAGTTGGGCCAACTGTGGGTTACTGCGACAAAGCGGTTCGGATCAGGGAGAAGGAACATGGCCAGCAAGGCTGAGAAGATCGTCGCCGGCCTCGGCGGAATCGACAACATCGACGAGATCGAGGGCTGCATCACCCGGCTGCGCACCGAGGTGCACGACGCCTCGCTGGTCGACGACGCCGCCCTGAAGGCCGCCGGCGCCCACGGCGTCGTCAAGATGGGCACCGCCATCCAGGTCGTCATCGGCACCGACGCCGACCCGCTCGCCGCGGAGATCGAAGACATGATGTGAGCCCTCGGGCGCACCGGCGAAGGGGCTCCTCCCGCCTCGGGAGGAGCCCCTTCCGTCGCTCCCGATAGGCTCATGGCCATGTCTCGAATCGACGGCCGCACCCCCGAACAACTCCGCCCGGTCACCATCGAACGCGGCTGGAGCAAGCACGCCGAGGGCTCCGTCCTCGTCTCCTTCGGCGACACCAAGGTCTTCTGCACCGCCTCCGTCACCGAAGGCGTCCCCCGCTGGCGCAAGGGCAGCGGCGAGGGCTGGGTCACCGCGGAGTACGCCATGCTTCCCCGCGCCACCAACACCCGCGGCGACCGCGAGTCCGTCAAGGGCAGGATCGGCGGCCGCACCCACGAGATCTCCCGCCTGATCGGCCGCTCGCTGCGCGCCGTCATCGACTACAAGGCCCTCGGCGAGAACACCGTCGTCCTCGACTGCGACGTCCTGCAGGCCGACGGCGGCACCCGTACCGCCGCGATCACCGGCGCGTACGTCGCGCTCGCCGACGCCGTCACCTGGGCGAAGGAGCGCAAGCTCATCAGGGCCGGTCGCCAGCCCCTGACCGGCACCGTCTCCGCCGTCTCCGTCGGCATCGTGGGCGGCGTCCCGCTCCTCGACCTCTGCTACGAGGAGGACGTCAAGGCGGACACCGACATGAACGTCGTCTGCACCGGCGACGGCCGCTTCGTCGAGGTCCAGGGCACCGCCGAGGCCGAGCCCTTCGCCCGCGACGAGCTCAACGCCCTGCTCGACCTCGCGGTGAACGGCTGCACCGACCTCGCCGCCATCCAGCGCGCGGCGCTGGAGACCGCCGCCGCGGAAAAGTAAAGGGAACCAAAAAAGCCGAGGCAACCCGGGCGGCCGGCCCCGCGTCCGTATGGGTACGGGCGCACGGCGTGTACAACCGTGCGCCCGGCCAGTCTGACAACGGGGAGGAACACCATCATGGCCGCCAGCCGACGCCGAGGCCGTCGTCACACCGCCATCGCCGCCGTGGCCGCGACCACCGCACTCACCGCGGTCCTGCTCAGCGGCTGCGACGCGGTCGACAAGGCACTGGACTGCGTGCAGACCGCCGACACCATCGCCGACAGCGTCACCCGCCTCCAGCAGGCCGTGGAGAACGCGTCGAACGACCCGACCCAGATCGACGACGCCATCACGTCCATCGGGAACGACCTCGACAAGATCGACAGCAAGACGGACAACGCCGACCTGGACAAGGCGACCCAGGACATGCGCGAGGCCCTGACCAAGGTCCAGACCGCCGTCCAGAACGGCGACAACACCCCGGACATCAGCGGGGTCACGGACGCGGCCGGGGAACTGACGAAGGTCTGCAAGCCGTAGCACCCTCACCAGCCCCCGCGCCGACCCCCGCGCCGGCCCCCTCGCCGACGGGACCCGGCGCGGGGGCCCCGGCACTGCCGGGATACTGGTCCCCATGACCCGCCTGATCCTCGCCACCCGCAACGCCGGGAAGATCACCGAACTGCACGCGATCCTCGCCGGGGCCGGGCTGCCCCACGAACTGGTCGGCGCGGACGCCTACCCCGACATCCCCGACGTCAAGGAAACGGGCGTCACCTTCGCCGAGAACGCGCTCCTCAAGGCCCACGCCCTCGCACAGGCCACCGGTCTCCCGGCGGTCGCCGACGACTCGGGCCTCTGCGTGGACGTCCTGGGCGGCGCCCCCGGCATCTTCTCCGCCCGCTGGGCCGGCCGCCACGGCGACGACCGGGCCAACCTGGACCTGCTCCTCGCCCAGCTCTCCGACATCGCCGACGGACACCGCGCCGCCCACTTCGCCTGCGCGGCGGCCCTGGCGCTGCCCGACGGCACCGAGCGCGTGGTGGAGGGGCAACTGCGGGGCGTCCTGCGGCACACCCCGTCCGGCACGAACGGCTTCGGCTACGACCCGATCCTCCAGCCGGAGGGGGAGAGCAGGACCTGCGCCGAGCTGACCCCGGCCGAGAAGAACGCGATCAGCCACCGGGGCAAGGCGTTCCGGGCGCTGGTGCCGGTGGTGCGCGAGCTGCTGGGCGCCTAGAGAGCCGGGCGCCTGGAGAGTGGTGCGGCCGGAGGGACTCGAACCCTCACGGGAGTTACCCCACTGGGACCTAAACCCAGCGTGACTGCCAATTCCACCACGGCCGCGCGGTGCTGCCCGGCCATGCTAGCGGCCGGGCAGTCGGGTCAGATGCCCAGATCCTTGATGATCTTGGCCACGTGGCCGGTGGCGCGGACGTTGTAGAGGGCGCGCTCCACCTTGCCGTCCTCGTCCACGACGACCGTGGAACGGATGACGCCCAGATAGGTCTTGCCGTAGTTCATCTTCTCGCCGAACGCGCCGTACGCGTCCAGGACCTTCTTGTCGGGGTCCGCGAGCAGGGTGACCCGGAGGTTCTCCTTCTCGCGGAACTTGCCCAGTTTCTCGGGGGCGTCGGGGGAGATGCCGATGACGTCGTAGCCCGCACCCGCCAGCAGGTCGAGGTTGTCCGTGAAGTCGCACGCCTGCTTCGTGCAGCCCGGCGTGAGGGCGGCCGGGTAGAAGTAGACGATGACCTTCCGGCCCTTGTGGGCGGAGAGGGACACCTCGTTGCCGTCGGCGTCGGAGAGGGTGAAGTCGGGGGCCACGTCCCCGGGCTGGAGTCGCTCGCTCATCGGTCTAGCGTAACGGGGGGTCCTGGCATGGCGACGGTGGCAAGAACTGACAGACTGTCCAGAACAGGCAGTACGGCAGACTTCGGAGGGCCTACGGTGGCGGAGACGTCGGACACCAGAACCCCGGCGCAGATCGAGGCGGACATCAAGCGCCGCCGCGACGTGCTGGCCGAGACGCTGGACGAGATCGGGGTGCGGGTGCATCCGAAGACCATCGTCGGCGATGCGAAGGCCAAGGTCGCGGCCAACGTCGATCACACGCTCGGGAGGGCCTATGTCCAGGTCAACCGGGTCGTGAGTGACGTGAGGGCGCAGTTCGTGGACGAGGAGGGCGCGCCGCGGCTGGAGCGCGTGGTGCCGGTCGCCCTCGTCGCCGTGGGCGTGGTCGGGCTGCTGGTCTTCAGCGGTACCCGGCGGCGTAAGAGCTGACCAGAGGCAGGGTAGGTTCACAGGCGTGAGCGCCAACAGAAACGACACCCAACACGACAAGCTGCCCATCCGCATGCTGCACGACCGGGTCCTGGTCAAGCAGGACACCGGTGAGGGCGAGCGGCGTTCCGGCGGCGGGATCCTGATCCCGGCCACGGCGGCGGTCGGCCGGCGGCTGGCCTGGGCCGAGGTGGTCGCGGTCGGGCAGAACGTGCGGACGGTGGAGCCCGGCGACCGGGTGCTGTACGACCCGGAGGACCGTGCCGAGGTCGAGGTGCGGGGGGTCGCGTATGTGCTGATGCGGGAGCGCGATCTGCACGCGGTGGCCGCCGACCGGTTCGAGGGCTCGGAGGACTCGACCGGCCTGTATCTCTGATTCAGAGGCTGAGAAGGGCCTGGTGACTGCGGTCACCAGGCCTTTTTGTGTTTTCTTTGCTACCTTCCAAGGAGCCAGCCCGACGAGACGCGCCGTACCGGGACCGTGAAGGCAAAGACGACGCACCCCGTTCCGTGAGTCTCTCGGAGGTGCTCGTCATGGTTGCCTGGGTTCTGCTGGTCGTCGCCGGTCTGCTGGAGGTCGGCTGGTCGGTGGGGATGAAGTACACCGACGGTTTCACCCGGCTCGTCCCCAGCCTGCTCACCGGCGGCGGGATCGTCGCCAGCATGCTGCTGCTGTCCTACGCCGCGAAGACCCTCCCCATCGGTACCGCCTACGGCGTGTGGGTGGGGATCGGCGCGGCCGGGGCGGCGGTGTACGGAATGGCGGTGCTCGGGGAGCCGGCCACCGCCGCCCGGATCTTCTTCGTGTGCCTGCTGCTGGTCGCCGTGGTGGGCCTCAAGGCGACCAGCGGCCACTGACCGGAGCCACCGGCGGATCCACCGGGGGCCAACGGCGCTACTGGAATCCGAATCCTCCGTTGTCCCCTGCTGTCGTCCCGGTCGTGGTCCCGGCGTCCGAGGTCCCGCTCGTCGTCCCCGTACTGGTGCCGTCGGTGGTGGTTCCGGTGGACGTGCCCGAATCGGTGCCCGAACTGGTCGTCCCGGTCGTGGTGCCCGAACTCGTCGTACCGGAGTCGGTGCCGGAGGTCGTCGTACCGGACGTGGTGGAGCCGTCGGTGGTGGAGCCGTCCGTCGTGGAGCCGTCGGTGGTGCCCCCGTTGTCCTGGCCGCCGTCGGTGGTGCCGCCGTTGTCCTGGTTCCCGCCGGTGGTGCCGCCGTTGTCCTGGCCGCCGGTGCCCGGGGTGGCCGGGGCCTGGGTGGCCGGGGCCACGGTCTCGGCACCCGCCTGGAGGTCCAGGTCGAAGGTCGAGGCCGTGGTGCCCTCCAGGGCGTCCTTGGTGTACTGCGACCAGATCTCGGTCGGGGCCCCGCCACCGTTGATGCGGGCGAGGCCGAGCGCGCCGTACAGCGGCATGTGCTTGGCCGTGACCGGGTCCTGGCCCATCACGGAGACCACGGTGGCCAGGTCGGGGGTGTAGCCCGCGAACCAGGCGGCGGTGTCCTCCTCGGCGGTGCCGGTCTTGCCGGCCGCCGGGCGGCCCGCGGCCTGCGCGGCGGTGGCGGTGCCGTTCTCGACCACGCTCTGCAGGATCGAGGTGGTGGTGTCCGCCGCCTGCCGGCTGACCGCCTGCTTGACCGTGGACTCCGGGAGCTTGATCTCCTGCGTGCCGTCCTTGGTGACCTTGTCGACCAGCGTGTACGTGCCGTGCTTGCCGTGGTTGGCGAGCGTGGCGTACGCCTCCGCCATGTCCAGGACGCTGGCGGTCGCGGTGCCGAGCGCGATCGACGGGTACGGCTGCAGGTCCGGGGTGTCCGAGGGCAGGCCCAGGTCGACCGCGGTCTGCTTGACCTTGGACGGGCCGACGTCGACCGCCATCTGCGCGTACACCGAGTTCACCGACAGGTCGGTGGCCTTGCGGACGGTGATCTGGCCGTACGACTTCTCGTCCTCGTTCTCCGGCGCGTAGCCGCCGCCGGACCAGCCCTGCACGGCCCGCTTGTTGGTGCCGTCGTAGTAGGTGTTCGGGGTGATGGTCTGGCCGGACTGGGTGGTGGAGTCGTTGTCGACGGCGGAGGCGAACACGAACGGCTTGAAGGTGGAGCCGACCTGGAAGTCACCGCGGGTCGCGCCGTTGGTGTACTGCTTCACGTAGTCGATGCCGCCGTACATGGCGACGACCTTGCCGGTCTTCGGGTCGACCGAGGCACCGCCGGCGCGCACGTAGTTGTCGGCCTTGTTGTTCTTCTTGTCCAGCTTGGACATCAGCTTGTCGTCGACCGCCTTCACGAAGGCGTCCTGCTTGCTCTTCTCGATGGTGGTCGTGATGCGGTAGCCGCCGGCCTCCAGGGAGTCGGCGTCGACGATCTTGTTCTTGATCAGGTAGCTCTTGACGGCCTCGACGAGGTAGCCGCGCTGCCCCGACATCCCGGTGGAGACGGTCTGCTCCTTGGGCATCGGGAACTTCATGCCGGTCCGCTTGGACTCGCTCAGCCAGCCCTTCTTGACCATGCCGTCCAGGACGTAGTTCCAGCGGGCGACGGCCGCCGCCTTGTTCTCCGGGTGCGCGACGACGTCGTACTCGCTCGGCGCGTTGACCAGCGCGGCGAGGTAGGCGGCGCGGGCCGGGTCCAGGTCGGCGGCGTCCTTGCCGTAGTAGGCCTGGGCGGCGGCCTGGATGCCGTAGGCGTTGCGGCCGAAGTAGCTGGTGTTGAGGTAGCCCTCCAGGATCTGGTCCTTGGACTCCGTGCGGTCCAGCTTGATCGCGATGAAGAACTCCTTCACCTTGCGGGTGACGGTCTGCTCCTGCGCCAGGTAGTAGTTCTTCACGTACTGCTGGGTGATCGTCGAGCCGGACTGGGTGCCCTTGCCGGTCGCGGTGTTCCAGCCGGCCCGCAGCATCGCCTTGGGGTCGACGGCGGACTCGGTGTAGAACTCGCGGTCCTCGGCGGCGAGCACGGCGTGCTGGGCGTCCTTGGAGACCTGGGCGAGGGTCACGTTCTCCCGGTTGACCTCGCCGTCGCGGGCGAGCTGGGAGCCGTCGGCGTACAGGTACACGTTGGACTGCTTGGTGGCGAACGTGTTGGCCGCCGGGATCTTCACCATCGAGTAGCCGAGGAAGAACAGGCCGATCAGCAGCAGTACGCCGAGCACGAAGGTGCCGAGCACCATCCGCCAGGTCGGGATGATCCGCCGCCATCCGGTCCGCTTGGGCCGCTTCATCTTCTTCTCGCCCCCCTTCGTCTCCACGCCGGCCGCGGGCGGCCCCACCGGGGAGGGCTCCGCCGCGGACGCCGTGACCGCGGCGGCGGGCGCCGGTGTCTTCGGCGCCCTGATCGCCGCGAGTTGCCGTGTCTGCGTGTCCTGCCTGTCCTGCGCGTTCTGCCTCTCCTGTGCGTCCTGCGTGTCCTGCTGGTCCCGTCTGTCCTGCGGGTCCCGCTTCTCGCCGGCCGGCGCGCCCGACCGGGCCTTCGGCACCGTGACCGCCGTGAGCTGCCGGGTCTGGGTGTCCTCGGCCGCCGCCCGAGGCGGTGCGACCTTCTTCTCACCCGCCGTGGAAGGCTTCGGCTCCTTCGGTTCCCGCGCCTCCTCCGGCTCCTTCGCCTCGGCCACCGGCTGCGGTGGGGTCTGCTTCTCCTCGGCCACGGCCGCGGCCGGCGGCTCCGTCGGGCCTCCGCCGCCCTGGTTCGGCTGTCGCGGCTGCGGCTCGTCGCTCATGTCGTGCACGGACTCCTGTTTCGCGTCGTACGTTCGTTCCCGTACGACCTCGTACGCTTCTGCGCCCCCTGTTGAAGACTCTCGCACCACGCGTTCCGTTCCCGGATTCCGGCACGCTTCGGTCACGGAAATTGCGTGGCCTGCGGTGTCGCCGGCGCAGTAGGCTCCTGCGCTTCGGTGTCGGGCGGTCCGGGAGGTCGGTTGGCGTGGGCGCGGGACGGTTGTACACGGCCGTCGCAGCGGGGGGTTTCCGACGGTACGCGACGTACCGGGCGGCCACCGCGGCCGGAGTGTTCACCAACACGGCCTTCGGGATCATCCTCGTCTACACGTACTTGGCGCTGTGGGACGAGAAACCGCACCTCGGAGGCTATGACCAGGCACAGGCGGTCACCTATGTGTGGCTCGGACAGTGCCTCTACGCGACGCTCGCGATCCAGGGCGGGGGCGCGGAAAAAGACCTGATGGAGCGTATCCGCACGGGTGAGATCGCGATCGACCTGTACCGTCCGGCCGATCTTCAACTGTGGTGGCTGTCGATCGACTTGGGCCGGTCGCTGTTCCAGATGCTGGGACGGGGCGTGATCCCGTTCGTGTTCGGCGCGGTGTTCTTCCCGATGGCCCTGCCGACGGCCGCCGCCACCTGGGCCGCGTTCCTGGTCGCGCTGTTCCTGGCGACGCTGGTCAGCTTCGGCATCCGCTACCTGGTCGCGCTGAGCGTGTTCTGGCTCATGGACGGCATGGGCGTCAGCCAGGTCCTGGCGATCACGGGGATCTTCTTCTCCGGCATGACCCTGCCGCTGAACGTCTTCCCGGGCGGCCTCGGCGAGGTCGTACGGGTCCTGCCGTGGGCGGCGCTGATCCAGCTGCCGGCGGACGTGCTGATGGGCGAGACCGCCCCGCTGGGCGCGTACGCCTTCCAGGGCGCGTGGGCGGTGGCGCTGCTGGCGGCCGGCCGGCTGCTGCAGACGGCGGCGACCCGGCGGGTGGTGGTGCAGGGTGGGTGAGCGTGTCCGGGAGGGACTGCGGGCGTACCGGCTGATCGCCGCGATGTGGATCCGCTCCACGATGACCTACCGCGCCTCCTTCGCCCTCACGATGGCCGGGAACCTGGTGGTGACCGGCCTGGACTTCGCGACGATCCTGCTGATGTTCTCGCGGGTCGACTCGCTCGGCGGCTGGTCGCTGCCCGAGGTCGCCCTCCTGTACGGCCTGTCCGCGACCTCGTTCGGCGTCGCCGACCTGGTGCTCGGCTCGATGGACGTACTGGGCGGCCGGATCCGCGACGGCTCCTTCGACACCCTGCTGGTCCGACCGGCCCCGGTGCTCGCGCAGATCGGCGCCGACCGCTTCGCACTGCGCCGCCTGGGCCGGATCAGCCAGGGCGCGGTGGTCCTGGCCTGGGCGCTGCTCTCCGTCGACGTCGACTGGACCCCGGCGAAGGCGCTGCTGATCCCGCTCGCCCTGGCCGCCGGCGCGGCGATCTTCTGCGCGCTGTTCGTGGCGGGCGCGGCCTTCCAGTTCCTGGCACAGGACGCGGCCGAGGTGCAGAACGCGTTCACCTACGGCGGTACGACGCTGCTCCAGTACCCGCCGACGGTGTTCGGCAGGGACTTCGTGCGCGGGGTGACGTTCATGCTTCCGCTGGCCTTCGTCAACTGGGTGCCGGCCGCCTACGTCCTGGGGCGGCCGTACCCGCTGCGGCTCCCGGAGTGGACGGCGTTCACGCCGCCGCTGGTGGCGCTGGTGTGCTGCGCGCTGGCCGGGGTGGCCTGGCGGGCGGGTCTCAGGTCGTATCGGAGTACCGGGAGTTGAGCGTGTCGAGTGTGTTCATCGAGGTCGACGAGGTCGAGAAGGTCTTCGAGGTCCGTAAGAAGACCGGATTCCTGAAACGGGAGCGCCGCCAGGTCCGGGCGGTCGACGTGCTCTCCTTCACGGTGGCGCGCGGCGAGATGGTCGGCTACATCGGCCCGAACGGCGCCGGGAAGTCCACCACCATCAAGATGCTGACGGGCATCCTCACCCCGTCCGGCGGCCGGCTGCGCGTCGCGGGCATCGACCCGTCCCGCGAACGCACCAGGCTGGCCCACCGCATCGGGGTCGTCTTCGGGCAGCGCACCACCCTCTGGTGGGACCTCCCCCTGATCGACTCCTACCGCCTGATGCACCGCATGTACCGCATCCCCGACGCCCGTTACCGCGAGAACCTCGACCGCCTGGTCGAACTGCTCGGCCTGGAGGCGTTGTTGGACGTCCCGGTACGACAGCTCTCCCTCGGCCAGCGGATGCGCGGCGACATCGTGGCGGCGCTCCTGCACGACCCGGACGTGCTCTACCTGGACGAGCCGACGATCGGCCTGGACGTCATCTCCAAGGCCAGGGTCCGCGACTTCCTCCGGGAGCTGAACACCGAACGCGGCACCACGGTCCTGCTCACCACCCACGACCTCCAGGACATCGAGCAGCTGTGCTCCCGGGTCATGGTCATCGACCACGGCCGGCTGATGTACGACGGTCCGCTCGCCGGTCTGCACGAGGCGGGCGAGAGCGAACGCACCCTGGTGGTCGACCTGGAACGGGAACTCCCGCCCATCGACGCGGGCCCGTCGGCGCGGGTGGTGAAGGTGGAGGGCCCCCGGCAGTGGCTGGCCTTCCCGGCGACGGACTCGGCGGCGCCGCTGGTGGCCCGGATCGCGGCGGAGTACCCGCTGGCCGACCTGTCCGTCCGCGAGCCGGACATCGAGACGGTGATCGCGAAGATGTACGCGGACCGCACCACCGCCTAGTCCCCGTCATGGTCCTCGTCGCCGGGAACTCGTACGCTGCTCTCTATGACCGACGATGCTCCGGAGCTGCGCGCCTCCGACGCCGATCGTGAACGAGTCGCCGAGGTCCTCAGGGACGCCCTCGCGGAGGGCCGGCTCGACATGGAGGAGTTCGAGGAGCGGCTGGAGGCGACGTACAAGGCCCGTACGTACGGCGAGCTGACGCCGATCACGCGTGATCTGCCCGCGCCGGGCGCCCCGCCGGCCGTGTCGCTGAGCAAGCCTCCTGTGGTGAGCGGGAGTTGGGCGGGCCGGATCGTCGGCGGCGAGGGCTCGTCCTCCTGGGCGGTCGCGGTGATGTCCGGCTTCCAGCGCAAGGGCCGCTGGACGGTGCCGAAGCGGTTCAACAGCTTCGCGTTCTGGGGCGGCGGCGAGATCGACCTGCGCGAGGCGAACTTCGCGGACGGCGAGGTCGTGATCAACTGCATAGCGATCATGGGCGGCATGAGCGTGATCGTGCCGCCGGGCGTCGAGGTCGTGATGCGCGGCATCGGCATCATGGGCGGCTTCGACGAACGCGACCACGACGCGTCCCCCGACCCGGGCGCCCCCCGCGTGATCGTCACCGGCTTCGCCTTCTGGGGCGGCGTCGAGGTCCAGCACAAGGTCACCAAAGCCGAACGCCAGCGCCTCAAGGAAGAACGCCGCCAGGACGAACTCGACCGCAGGTCGGCCCGCCACGAACTGCACGCGGCCCGGGACGACTGGCACCGGGAGCGCCGTGAACAGCGGGAGGAGTGGCGCCGGGAGCGCCGGGAGCGCCGCCGGCACGGCGACCGCTAGTCAGGGCCGGCCGAGGAAGTCGCGGAGCACGGCGGCCGTCTCCTCGGGTGCCTCGAACGGCCAGAAGTGGCCGGAGTCGAAGAGGTGCACACCGCTTCCGGGCGGCAGCTGCGCGAGCACCTCGGGATCGGTGTAGAACTCGCGCGGCTGGACGGGGTCGTCCGCCCCTTGCAGCAGCAGGACGGGACACGTCCACCGCGGGATGAGCCGGGTGCGCCGCTCGATCCATTCCTGACGGAACGACGACGAGTGGAAGTAGCGGGGGACGGCGGTGCTGATCCCCTCGTAGCCGAACTCCTGCACGGTGCGGACGAGGTCGGACGTCCGCACGCCGCGTTCCGTGAGCAGGGTGTAGGCGGTGACCACGAGCCGGCGGGCGTCGGCCAGCATGGCGGGGGCGTCGGGCGAGACGAACATCGCCTCCTGCGGGTGCAGGTCGGGATGCAGGTGCCAGAGGTGCTGCTGCCCCCGGCCGTAGCGCAGGACGCGGTCGCCGAGCCGGGCGACGAGATGGTCCCCGACCGGGGTCCCCCTGTCGTGCGTGACCAGGCTGAACCGCTCCGTCCCCAGCTGGTCCAGCAGGGCCTCCAGCTGGATGGCGACCCCCTCCTGGCGGAAGTCGCCCGTGCCCTTCTCCGACTGGCCGTAGCCCTTCAGGTCGACGGCCAGGCAGCGGTGGTCGGAGCCGAGGGCCTCCAGGGCGTGGTGCCACTGCCACCAGGAGTCGGGTACGCCGTGCAGGAACACGACCACGGGGGCGTCGGCGGGGCCGCACTCGACGTAGTGCCAGCGCACGCTCCCGCCGTCGCCGGGAGCGTCGGCGAACCGGTGGGTGACGGTGACGCCACCCAGCTTCTCCTCGTCGCCGTCCGTGTCGGGCGCGCGGGGCGGGGTGTCCGGCAGCGCGGCCACCGACGCGTCGACGCCGGACAGCCGGACGGCCGCCTCGTCCAGGCCGTCCCGGATACGCGCGGGCGGTGGCGTGTAGGGGTACGCGGTCGTGTCATGGCGCATGGCGAAGCCTCCCTTCTGTGAACGTTCGGTCAAAGTTGATTGAATCCTCATGATGGAGAGGGGTCAAGAGAGCGGAGCGGATCCGGCCCGCCGCCGGGAACTCTCCCGCCGTCCCGGGAGTAGGTCAGGAGGGGACAATATGTGCGGGGTCACCGTGAGGGGTGACCGGCTGCGAACGGGTGGAGCGGATGGCGGAACGTACGGAGACGGTGGAGGGGGAGCGGCGGGCGGCCGCCGCCCCGTCCTACAAGTCCATGAACGCCTTCACACCCGCCGACGAGGAGCGCCGGCGTGGCGTACGCCGGATGAAGCGCACCGCGACCGGCCTGCTCCTGCTCGTCGCGCTCGTGTACGTCCTGGCCAAGTGGGCGTCGAGCGCCGGCGCCGGCTCCTGGGCGGACTACGTGGCCGCGGCCGCCGAGGCCGGCATGGTCGGCGCGCTGGCCGACTGGTTCGCGGTGACCGCCCTCTTCCGCCACCCCCTCGGCCTGCCGATCCCGCACACCGCGATCATCCCCACGAAGAAGGACCAGCTGGGCGTCTCGCTCGGCGAGTTCGTCGGCGAGAACTTCCTCTCCCAGGACGTCGTACGGCAGCGGCTGCGCGCCGTGGGCATCGGCAGCCGCCTCGGCGCCTGGCTCGCGGAGCCGCAGAACGCCGACCGGGTCACGGCCGAGCTCGCGACAGCGCTCCGCGGCGCGCTCACCGTGCTGCGCGACTCCGACGTGCAGGCCGTGGTCGGCGAGGCGATCACCCGCCGGGCCGACGCCCAGGAGATCGCCCCCGGCATCGGCAAGATGCTGGAGCGGGTCGTCGCCGACGGCGGCCACAAGCGGGTCGTGGACCTGGTCGTCACCCGCGCGCACGACTGGCTGGTGCTGCACGCCGACTCCGTGATGGACGCCGTCCAGGGCGGCGCCCCCGGCTGGACCCCCCGGTTCGTCGACCGCAAGGTGGGCGAGCGGGTCTACAAGGAACTGCTCCGCTTCTGCGCCGAGATGCGCGACATGCCGTCCCACCCGGCGCGCGGCGCCCTCGACCGCTTCCTCACGGACTTCGCCAACGACCTCCAGTCCGACACCGACACCCGCGCCCGCGTCGAACGGCTCAAGGGCGAGGTCCTGGGCCGCGGCGAGGTGCAGGACCTGATCGCGTCCGCCTGGACGGCCGTACGCTCCATGATCGTCTCGGCCGCCGAGGACGAGCGCAGCGAGCTGCGGCTGCGGGTGCGCGCCTCGCTGATGTCGCTGGGCGCCCGGATGGCCACCGAGCCCAAGGTCCAGGACAAGGTCGACAGCTGGGTCGAGGGCGCGGCCGTGCACGTCGTGACGACGTACCGCAAGGAGATCACCTCGCTGATCACCGACACGGTGGCCGGCTGGGACGCGGAGCACACCACCCGGAAGATCGAGGCGCACATCGGCCGCGACCTGCAGTTCATCCGGATCAATGGCACGGTGGTGGGGTCGCTGGCCGGAGTGCTGATCTTCACGGTGTCGCGGGCGCTGGGCGCATAGCGCGCCCGCCGCGGGGCACCCGGCCGGGGTTTCGGGTCCTTTTCCCGGTCGAGGAGGCGCGATGGGTGCGGCAGCGGACGCGGGCACCGGCGTGGCGGGTGGCGGCCGTACGATCACCACCCGCATCCCGGCCCGCCTGGACCGGCTCCCCTGGTCCCGCTGGCACTGGACGATCGTCATCGGCCTGGGCACCGTCTGGATCCTGGACGGCCTGGAGGTCACGGTCGTCGGCAACATCGCGAGCCGCCTCTCCGAACCGGGCAGCGGACTCCCGATCTCCTCCGGCCAGGTCACCGGCACGGCCGCCGCCCTCTATGTGGCCGGCGCCTGCGTCGGCGCCCTCTTCTGGGGGCGCCTGACCGACCGCCACGGCCGCAAGAAGCTCTTCATGACCACCCTGGCGGTCTATCTGGCCGCCACCGCCCTGACCTCCCTATCCTTCGCCCCCTGGTGGTTCTTCACCTTCCGGTTCCTGACCGGCTTCGGCATCGGCGGCGAGTACGCGGCGATCAACTCGGCGATCGACGAGCTGATCCCGGCCTACTACCGGGGCCGCGTCGACCTCGTCATCAACGGCAGCTTCTGGGTGGGCGCGATCGGCGGCTCACTGCTCTCGATCGTGGCACTGAACACGGACCTTCTGCCCATGGACGTCGGCTGGCGGCTGACGTTCGCGCTGGGCGTCGTCCTCGGCCTGGTCATCCTGCTGGTGCGGCGGAACGTCCCGGAGAGCCCGCGCTGGCTGCTGATCCACGGCAGGGAGCGGGAGGCCGAGGAGATCGTCTCCGCCGTCGAACGCCAGGTGGCGGCCGAGAAGGCGGCCCCGCTCCCCGAACCGGCCGGCGCACTGGTGATCCACCAGCGGAAGAGCGTCACCTTCGCCGAGATCGCCCGCACGGTCTTCCACGACTACCGCCGCCGGGCCGTCCTCGGCTTCTCCCTCTTCATCGGCCAGGCGTTCCTCTACAACGCGATCACCTTCGGCTTCGGCGCGATCCTGACCAGGTTCTTCGACGTGCCGACGGGCGACACCGGCTACTACTTCGTCGTCATCGCCGTCGGCAACTTCCTCGGCCCGCTGCTCCTGGGCAAGCTGTTCGACACGGTGGGCCGACGGGTGATGATCTCCTCGACGTACCTGCTCTCGGGCCTGCTGCTGTTCGTCACGGCCTGGCTGTTCGGCCGGGGTGTGCTGACG
Organism: Streptomyces sp. NPDC090088; assembly: GCF_044747345.1. Taxonomy (NCBI): domain Bacteria; kingdom Bacillati; phylum Actinomycetota; class Actinomycetes; order Kitasatosporales; family Streptomycetaceae; genus Streptomyces; species Streptomyces sp. NPDC090088. The sequence continues at coordinate 170,859 of NZ_JBIVDZ010000001.1, forward strand.
GCGGGCACGCTGACGGCGTGCTGGTGCGCGGTCCTCTTCTTCGCGTCGGCGGGAGCGTCCAGCGCCTATCTGACGGTCTCCGAGATCTTCCCGATGGAGACCAGGGCGATGTCGATCGCCTTCTTCTACGCCCTCGGCACGGCGGCGGGCGGCATCAGCGGCCCGCTGCTCTTCGCCGACCTGACCGGGACGGGGAAGGTGGGCGACACCGTGCTGGCGTTCCAGATCGGCGCGGGACTGATGTGCGCGGCGGGCCTGGTGGCGGCGGCGCTGGCGGTGAACGCGGAGCGCCGCCCGCTGGAGGAGATCGCCCGCCCGCTGACGGCCGCCGCACCGGAGTCCACCCAGGCCTAGGGATCAGCGGCGGCCCAGCCGGCTCAACGGCCCAGCGACACCGACACCGACACCGCCGCCGTGGTCGCCACGAGGGCGACGCCCCCGCCTGCCGCCAGCGCCCAGCCCACACAGCGCACCCGCAGCCCGCGGTACCGCCGCTCGTACTCGCCCCGCAGGGACACACACCGGGCGGCGACCCGTTCGAGGTCCTGCCGGGCGCGCCGCAGGCTGTCCTCGACGTAGTGGCGTTCGATCTCGTCGCGCTGGGACGTGGTCAGCCAGTCCATGGCGCCGGTGAACTCCCGCGCCCGCTGCTCGGCCTCCGCGATCCTGGCCCGCCACAGCAGGTACCCCTCCGCCTCGTTGCCGAGGTCCCCGCCGGCTCCCCGCCGCGGCCTGTCGCCCACTCGGTGTCCCGCGCCGGTCATGAGTGGACGCCGTGGGCCTCGGCCTCGGCCATCGCGATGTCGGGGTGGTGCAGGTCGAACGCCGGGGATTCGCTGCGGATCCGCGGCAGGGTGACGAAGTTGTGGCGCGGCGGCGGGCAGGAGGTCGCCCACTCCAGCGAACGGCCGTAGCCCCACGGGTCGTCGACGACGACCTGCTTGCCGTACCGGGCCGTCTTCCACACGTTGTAGAGGAACGGCAGGATCGACAGACCGAGCAGGAACGAACTGATCGACGAGATGGTGTTGAGGGTGGTGAAGCCGTCGCTCGCCAGGTAGTCGGCGTAGCGGCGGGGCATGCCCTCGGCGCCCAGCCAGTGCTGGACCAGGAAGGTGCCGTGGAAGCCGATGAACAGCGTCCAGAAGGTGATCTTCCCGAGCCGCTCGTCGAGCATCTTGCCCGTCATCTTCGGCCACCAGAAGTGGAAGCCGGAGAACATCGCGAAGACGACCGTACCGAACACCACGTAGTGGAAGTGGGCCACCACGAAGTACGAGTCGGAGACGTGGAAGTCCATCGGCGGCGAGGCCAGGATGACCCCGGTCAGACCGCCGAAGAGGAACGTCACGAGGAAGCCCGTCGCCCACAGCATCGGTGTCTCGAACGACACCGAGCCCTTCCACATGGTGCCGATCCAGTTGAAGAACTTCACGCCCGTCGGGACCGCGATCAGGAACGTCATGAAGGAGAAGAAGGGGAGCAGCACCCCGCCGGTGACATACATGTGGTGCGCCCACACCGTCACGGACAGCCCGGCGATCGAGATGGTCGCCGCCACCAGACCCATGTAGCCGAAGATCGGCTTGCGGGAGAAGACCGGGATCACCTCGGTCACGATGCCGAAGAACGGCAGCGCGATGATGTAGACCTCCGGGTGGCCGAAGAACCAGAACAGGTGCTGCCAGAGCAGCGCCCCGCCGTTCGCCGAGTCGAACACATGTGCCCCGAATTTCCGATCCGCCTCCAGCGCGAACAGCGCGGCGGCGAGGACCGGGAAGGCGAACAGGACCAGTACGGCCGTCAGCAGCACGTTCCACACGAAGATCGGCATCCGGAACATGGTCATGCCCGGTGCGCGCATGCAGATGATCGTGGTGATGAAGTTGACCGCGCCGAGGATCGTGCCGAAGCCGGAGAAGGCCAGCCCCATGATCCACATGTCGGCGCCCAGCTCCGGCGAGCGCACGATGTCCGACAGCGGCGAGTAGGCGAACCAGCCGAAGTCCGCCGCGCCCTGCGGGGTGAGGAAACCGCCGACGGCGATGGACGAGCCGAACAGGTACAGCCAGTAGGCGAACATGTTCAGCCGGGGGAACGCGACGTCCGGCGCGCCGATCTGCAGCGGCATGATCCAGTTCGTGAAGCCCGCGAACAGCGGCGTCGCGAACATCAGCAGCATCACCGTGCCGTGCATCGTGAACGCCTGGTTGAACTGCTCGTTCGAGACGATCTGCAGCCCCGGGCGGGCCAGCTCGGCGCGCATCAGCAGCGCCATCACGCCACCGATCAGGAAGAACGCGAACGACGTGGTCAGGTACAGCGTGCCGATCGTCTTGTGGTCGGTGGTCGTCAGCCACTTCACCACGACGTTGCCGGGCTGCCGGCCGCGCAGCGGGACCTCGCTGTCGTAGTGCGGGACGTCCGCGTGCTCGGGGTCGTTGAGAACGGTCACCTGTGTGTGTCTCCAGACGCTCGCGGTTCACCCGCACCAGGGCGTGACTCTCCGGCCATCCTGGCCGCTGGCGGCGGGGGAGCGACGCCCCGAGCCGCCCGCATACGGCCGATCGGGCGGCCAGGACCCACGGGTGGCCTAGCCCGCCCGGCGCCCCCGCCTGCGCAGCAACAGCAGCCCGCCCGCCAGCGCGGTGATCCCGGTGGCCGCCGTCCACCCGACGACGTCCCCGGACCCGGTGGCGGCGAGGTCACCACGCCCGCCCTGGGCGGAGGGCGCGGGGGAGGCGGAGGCGGAGGCGGATGCCGACGTCGACGCCGCCGGACTCGGTGAGGCGGACGTACCCGCCGTACTCGTCCGGTCCCGGGTGAACGTCAGTGTCCCGAAGCCCAGTTGGTCGAAGCCGCCGCTGTTCGGGCCGTAGTCCCCGCCGCCGCCCTCCGGGGCGGCCTTCGCGGCGATCCGGGTGAGGTACGGCGCCGACAGCCCCCGGCGCCTGGTGTAGTGGTTGGCGATCATCGCCCAGATGGGCCGCGTCATGGCCGGGTCCACCCCCGCGGCGGCCGTCACCGTCTCACTCCCGGACCACCCCCCGATCGCGCCCTTGCGCCGGGTGTTCGCCGTGAACGGCACCTGGCCGCCCAGGCTCCACTTGGCGACGTACTGCGCGCCCTTGAGGAACCGGCTGTCGTCGTAGCCGTACAGGTCGATGCCCTGGTTCCAGGCCATCTCGCAGAACGTGCCCATCAGGCCGACCCCGAGCAGCGCGTGCCCCTGGTCGCGGCCCGCCTCCAGCCACTCGGCCAGCCCGGCGTCCGCCCCGTCGTCGTACACGACCGGAATCGCGTTCCTGATCGAGCCGAGTCCGGCGCCGTTCCTGAAGTAGTCGACCGCGCGGGCGACTTGGGCGCGGTCGTCGCAGAAGATCCCGGTGGCGAGGACGCAGGCCATGTTGGCGAGGTCCCAGTTGGTCCAGTAGTTGGAGACGACGGCGCCGTTGTGCCGGACGAGGAAGTCGTCGCTCATCGCCCCGAACTGCTTGCTGAGCATCTCCTGGAAGCGGGACAGCTCGAAGTCCGCGTGGTCACGGACGAGTTCGGCGGCGTTGGCGAACTGGTAGCCGTACAGCCCGGCGGCCAGGAACCGGTCGGCGGAACCGTTCACGGCCGTGAGCGTGGAGGACCAGGCGTTGAGGATCGCGACGGCCGTGTCGGCGTACGCGCTCTCGCCGGTGACGTGGAAGCGCAGGGCGTTCTGGTAGGCGGCGTGGATGTCGTTGTAGAGGAGCGCGTAGTTCTCCGGGGTGCCCGAGCCCCGGTAGACGACGGCCTGCGGCCGCGGCTGCCAGCCGCTCTGCGCGTGCCGGTTGGCGGTCAGCCTGGCGAACCCGGCCGTGTAGGGGGCGGCGCCCGCCTTCACCTTGGCGGCCATGCGGTCGAGATCGGTACGGGTGTGCAGCAGGCCGGGATGGGCGAAGGCCCCGTCGGCCGCAGCGGCGGGGCGGCCCGCCGCGACGAGCCCCGCGGTGGCCGCCACCGTGGCGCCCGAGGCCTTCAGCATGCTCCGGCGGCTGATCTGTCGAGTCACGTGCATGCCCAGGGAGACGGACGGGCACGGCCCCGATAACAGAAACCGGGGGCGGGCAGGGGGCGGAGCGAGGGCCGGGGCGGGGGGCCGGTTCAGGCGCCGGACGTCGACCCCGGCCGGACGATCATCAGGATCGTCACGGTGGCCCAGAGCAGGTTGAACACGCCCGTGAACATGGCGAGTTGAACGGTGGCCTGCCGGGTACGGCCGTCCGTGCCGCCCTCCACCAGGGCGCTCTGCCGGGGCAGCACCAGGACGGCGAGGACGACGGCCGCGAGCGCGGTGAGCGCGATCGACACGATCAGCCAGGCGCTGCCCAGCACGTGCATGTTGCTCGCCGTGGCGAACCCGAACACCGGGACGGCGACGCCGACCACCGCGTACACCTGGCATATCCGGTGCAGCAGCCGAAGGGTCTCGGCGGCCCGGACGTCGTCCGGTGCCTCGATGACGCGGCGGGCGGCCGGCGGGAACATGCTGGCGGCCACGGTGACGGGGCCGACGGCGACGATCGCCGCGAGGACATGGACGGCGAGAAGGAACTTGGTCACGGCCTCGACCGTAGGCGGCGGGAAGATCTCGCAGAAGCGGCGATACTGCCACGGGCCGACGGATTCTCGCCAGCCACCCCCGCGACCGGCCAGGAACACCCCCCTGCGGTTGGCGGCAACCCGTCGACCGACTACTTTCCTGCCATGCACACCGTCGCCGTACTCGTCCTGGACCAGGTCATCCCCTCCGACTTCACCGTGCCGATCGACACCTTCGGCTGGGCCCGGCTGCCCGACGGCCGGGACGCCTACCGGGTGCGGGTGTGCGGACCGGCGGAGGAGGTGACCGCGGCGGGCGGCGCGTTCACGATCAAGGCGCCGTACGGGCTGGAGGCGCTGGCCGAGGCGGACACGATCATCGTGCCGGGCGTAGCGGACCCCGCGTTCGTCCTCCCGGCCGAGGTCGCCGACGCCCTGCGCGCGGCGGCGGCGAACGGCACCCGGATCGCGTCGGTCTGCGTCGGCGCGTTCGTCCTCGCGGCCACCGGCCTCCTCGACGGACTGCGCGCCACCACCCACTGGGTCGCGGCCGACACCCTCGCCGCGCTGCACCCGGACATCGACGTCGACCCGAACGTCCTCTACGTCGACAACGGCCAGTTCCTGACCTCGGCGGGCGCGGCGGCGGCCATGGACATGTGCCTGCACATGGTCCGCACGGACTACGGCTCGGCGGTCGCCGCGCACACCGCCCGGATGTCGGTCATGCCGCTGGAACGGGAGGGCGGCCAGGCCCAGTTCATCGTCCACGACCAGCCGCCGGCCCCCGCCGGCGCCACCCTGGAGCCGCTCCTGGCCTGGCTGGAGGACAACTGCGACCGCGACCTCACCCTGGACGAGGTCGCGGCACGGGCCGGCATGAGCACCCGTACCCTCAACCGCCGCTTCCGCGACCAGACCGGCTCGACGCCCCTGCAGTGGCTGCACCGCGCCCGCGTCCGCCGGGCCCAGCACCTCCTGGAGACCACCGGCCACCCCGTCGAACGCATCGCCACCCAGTCCGGCTTCGGCTCCCCGACCGCCTTCCGCGAACGCTTCCGCCGGGTGGTCGGCACCAGCCCGCAGGCGTATCGGCGGGCATTCCGTGGCGCGGATGCGTGATGTGTGACCCTGGCGCGGGGCGCGGGGCGTCTGACGCGTTACGGGGGCAGGCGCGTAACGGGGTCAGGCGCGGCGGTCGGCGATGGCCCAGGAGGCCAGGGCCACCGCGCCGGCCACGCCGAGGACGGAGGGCCAGGCGCCGACCTTCTTCGCCAGTGGATGGGAGCCGGCGAAGGCGGCGACGTACGCGGCGGACAGGGCCCCCGCCGCCTTGCCGCCCGCCTGCTGCCGCCACTGCTGCGCGGCGGCGGCACCGGCGACGGCCAGCACGGCTCCGCCCAGCGGCCGCTTCTTCGTCCACCGGGCGACCCCGTACCCGCCGACGAGCCCGCTCGCGGCGATCACCGAACTGGGAACCCTCGCCATGTCTGCCTCCTGCTGGTCTGCCGTGATCCCCCGAGGCTAACTCCCACCTCGCCCCGGAGGTTCCGCAGGGCTCTACGACCGCCACTTCGGGCTGAGGGCGATGGCGCGCAGCTGCTTCATGGTCAGGGCCGGGTCGGTGCGGGTGGCGGCGGTCTGCTGGGAGCCGGAGTTGAAGGCGCTGACGACCACCCGGAAACCGTCGGTGCGCAGGGTGTCCACGGTCCACATGACGACCCCGGCGCCGCCCTTCTCCCCGGGCTCCTGCCGCTCGGCGACCAGTGTCCCGTCGGCGAGCGTCTCGCTCCCGCTGCCGAACAGGTCACCCGCCACATCGCCCATGTCCGGCTGCACATTGATCTGTACGAGACTCCGTCCGTTGCCGTCGTCGACGACGACGTACGTGAACTGGTCGTCGTCGTCACTCCCGTGCGCCACGACCTTCAGCCCCTTCGGGATCAGCGAGGCGAGGGTCTGCCGGATCGCCTTGGCGTCGCCCTGGGCCGGGGTCGGCTCCTCCGTCGGGGACCCGGTCCGCGTCGGGTCCTCCGGCAGGCCGTCGGCGATCCCCCGCCAGTCCTGCGCCGCCGCGAGTGTCGTCAACTGCGCTGCGGACAAGGGCGGTTCGTCCCGGGTGATCGGCGCGTCCTTCTCGGCGGCGGCGTTCCACTCGCTCACCGACACCTGGTGGCCGTCCGGGGTGACGAGGTTCGCGGTCCAGAGCTTGGTCTCCACGCGCCGGTCCGGGTACTCGTAGCCCTTGACCACCGCGACGACGGACGCGTCGGGCAGATGGCTGGTCGTGCAACTGTCGTACGGCGCATAGACCTTGTCGGGGCACCGGACGGCCTGCCGGGCGTCGTCCCCGCCGGGCTCCACCTTCTGTACGACGACGCTGATGGCGGCGGCGCCGTGCCCGTCGTCGTACACGACCTGCGCGTACGGCACCGAGTGCGGCTCGCTCCGGTCGGCCCCGCGGCCCTCGGCCTTGCCGAACTTCCCCGCGGGCAGCAGCCTTTCCAGCGTGCTGATCATCTCGTCGGAGGTGACGGCCCGGCCGCCGGGGGAGGACGTGGGGTGCGGGGTCGTACTCACGGAGGCCGGCGGCCGGGCGACGGACGACGATCCGCCCCAGGAAACCGCCAGCGCACCGCCCACGCCGGCGAGCGCGACACCCGCGGCGCCGCCCAGCACGGCGGTCCGCCGCCGCAGCCGCAACCGCCGCCCCCGGGCCGCCCCGGCGGCGGCGAGCGTGACCCGGTCGGTCTCGAAGGCGCCGCCGGCGTGCCGCAGGGCGGCGGCCAGCTCGCGTTCGAAGGGGTCGCCGTCACCGGTGTGGTCGTTGTCGCTGTGCTGCTGCTCGACGGGCATGACGAACCACCGTTTCCACAAGGTTGAGGTCAGGAGCGGGCGTACTCGGCGAGGTCCTCGCCCAGGAGTTCACGCAGCCGGGCCAGGGCCCGTACGGACCGCGTGCGGACGGCGGCCGAACTCACGTTGAGCGCGTCCGCGGTCTCGTGGACCGACCGGTCCTCCCAGTACCGCAGGACGACGACGGCCCGGTCCTTGGCGGGCAGCTGCGCGAGGGCGTCGAGGAGGGTCAGCCGCAGCGAGGGATCGGCGTCGGCGTCGGCCGCCTCGGGAAACGAGTCCCTGATCCGCTCCCGGCTGCTGAACCGCCGCCGGTGCGCGAGGAAGGTCCGGGTGAGGACCGTCTGCGCGTACCCGGCGGGGTTGCCGACGCGGGAGACCCGCCCCCAGCGGACGTAGATCCGCCCGAGGGCCTCCTGCACCAGGTCCTCCGCGAGGTGGGTGTCCCCGGCGGTCAGCAGACAGGCGGACCGGTACATGTGCCCGGCCCGCGCCGCGGCGAACTCGGCGTAGTCCTCCACCGGCCCCTGACTCATCCCCAAGCTCCCCGTCCCCGTTCCCGCCCCCGGCACGCTGCCGCTCACCTCATTGATGCGGTGGGCCGCGGAAAATGTTTCAAGGGACGCAAAGGGATTCAAGGGGAATCTCAGAGCAGGCTCACTGCCCGCACCCAGATGCGCCCCCGCCTCAGACCCGTTCCAGCGGCCGGTGGTCCCCTGCGGGCAGCTCCACCCGGATCGCGTCCCCCGGCCGCACCACACCCCCCACCTTCACCACGCTCATCACCCCGGCCTTGCGGACGATCCGCCCGCTCTCGTCCCGCCCGACGACCTGCTTCAGCAAGCCCTGCTGGAAGCCGTCGATCTGCAGGCAGGGATTGCGCAGCCCGGTCACCTCGACGACGGCCCGCTCGCCGATCCGCAGCAGCGTCCCGGTCGGCAGCCCCAGCAGATCGAGGCCCCGGGTGGTGATGTTCTCGCCGAGCTCCCCGGCCGCCACCCGGAACCCGGAGTCCGACACCTCCTCGAACAACTCCTCGTGGATGAGGTGCACCTGCCGCAGGTTGGGCTGAGTCGGATCCTGGGCGACCCGGGACCGGTGCTTCACGGTCACCCCGGCGTGGACATCGCCCTCCACACCGAGCCCGGCGAGCAGCGTGATGCTCTCCCGGTTCGGCTTGGTGAAGGAGTAGACGTCATTACGACTGACCGCTGTCACGACCCCGTTCATACCGCCGACCCTAATCGGCCGCTCACCTGGGCGGAAGGTCGGCGACGAGCAGCCGGTACCCCACATCGAGGGAGTCGAGCCCGAGCAGTTCGCCGTACCGCCGCGCCCACCGCCCGCTCTCCAGGTCCTCGGCGAGCCGCCGCAGCCCGGGCGCGAGGACGGCCGCACCGGTCTGCGCGAGCATGGAGATGCCGGCCCGGACCCGGGGATCGAGGTAGGCCTCGGGCCGCCGCCAGAAGGCGGCCCCGAACCCGTCCACGCAGTCGTACGGCACCGGCACCACCTCCACCCGTACCGTCCCGCCGAGCAGTTCGGCCAGCCGCGCGAGGGCGACCGCCCGGCCGTCGTCGAACTCCGCCGCCTCCGGCAGATAGTCCCGCACCAGCCAGAACCGCTCCCGGAACACCCGCTGGTCCCAGGTCAGCACCACGACCCGGCGCCGCGCGACCCGCCGCAACTCCGCGATCCCGGCGGCCGGATCACCCCAGTGGTGCACGGTGAGCAGGGCCATCACGGCGTCCACCGCACCGTCCCGCAAGGGCAGCCGCTCGGCGATCCCCCGCACGGCGGGCGCGGCCCCCGGCGGCCGCTGCTCGACCATGACCCGGCTCGGCTCGACCGCGAGCACGGTCCGCTCCGGCTCGTACGACCCCGTCCCCGCCCCGACGTTGACCACGTCCGTCATACCGTCGAGCGCGGCCCGCACCCGTGCCCCGATCCGCGGGTCGGGCCGCCGGGTCAGCCCGTACCCCACCCCGAGTCCGTCGTAGATGGTCCCCATGCGGGCCAGTATCCGGACCGCGTACGGGCCTTGCCCACCCCCGTGCCCCGACCGTCCGCGGCATCGGCCTGATGGGACCTCTTGACCCGGTCCGCTCTCTCAGCCCCGCGATGCCCGCGTCGGCGCCTCCCGTACGGCGTCGACGAGGGAGGCCGCGCGGGTGTCCTCCGCGCCCTCGACGATGTGGTTCATCACGTACGCGAAGGCGATCCCGTGCTCCGGGTCGGCGAACGCGAGCGAGCCGCCGCGGCCGGGGTGGCCGAAGGCGTGCGGGCCGGTCATCCGGTCGGTCTCGGTGGGCAGCATGTACCCGGTCCCGAACCGGCTGGGGATCAGCAGCACCCGGTCGACCCCCGACGCCTGTTCGGCCGCCGCCGACTCCGCCGTCTCCGGGGTGAACAGTCGTACGCCGTCCACCTCCCCGATCAGCGAGGCGTACATCCGCGCCAGTCCCCGGGCGGTGCCGATCCCGTTGGACGAGGGCAGCTCCGCGGCCTGTACCTCGGGGGAGTTGAAGTCGATCGCCGCGGGCTCGGTCACGGCGAAGGCCCTGCTGTACAGCGAGCGCGGATCGCGCATGGCGGCGACGAGCTCCCGGAACTCCGGCGGGATCACCTCCAGCGGAATGGCGCCGAGATCGACCGCCGGCTCCTGGTACACCATTCGGCTCACCCGCCCCCGTTCACTCTCCGGCAGCCCGATGAAGAAGTCGATCCCCAACGGCCCGGCGATCTCCTCGGCGACGAACCGCCCCGGCGTACGCCCCGACACCCGCCGGATCACCTCCCCGACCAGCCATCCGAAGGTCCGCCCGTGATAGCCGTGCGCGCTCCCCGGCACCCACGCCGGCGGCTGCGCGGCGACCGCGTCCACGATCGGATCCCAGTCCAGCGCCGCGTCCACCGGCACCGGTGGCTCGACCCCGACGACCCCGGCCCGATGCGACAGCAACCACCGCACCGGGATATCCGCCTTGCCGTTCACCCCGAACTCCGGCCAGTAGGCGGCCACCGGCGCGTCCAGGTCCAACTCCCCGCGCTGGGCGAGCAGATGAACGGCGGTGGCGGTCACGCCCTTCGTCGCGGAGTACACGAGTTGCAGCGTGTCCCGCTCCCACTCCCGCCCGGTGTCCGGATCGGCGACCCCGCCCCACAGATCCACCACCGGCCGCCCGTCCCGGTACACGCACACGGCGGCCCCGATGTCCCCCCGCTCGTCGAAGTTGGCGGCGAACGCCTCACGCACGCCCTCGAACCCGTCGGCCACTTCACCGTGGATCGTCGTCATGCTCGCCATCCTGGCAGCCGCCCGCCCGCCACCTCCGCCAATTCGTGGTCACCCGTGGTCAGTTGAGCCCGTCGAGCCAGCGCAGCAGCCGGGCGCCCTCGCGGGTCGTCACGTCCGGGTCGCGCAGGGCGTGGGCGAGCAGCGACATGCCCTGGTACCCGGCGACGAGGGTGAGCGCCAGGTCGTCCGGCTCGGTGTCCGGGCCCGAGAGTCCCAGCTCGCGGAATTGGCGCGCGGCCCACTCCAGCAGCCGCCGGATCACCGCGCCGGCCTCCGCGTCCAGCGTCCCGTCGGCCCGCTTGCCGAGCTCGGCGGCCAGGGTGCCGGTGGGGCAGCCGAAGCGGGCGGCGACGTCACGCTGCTCGACCCAGGCCGCGATCAGCCCCTTGAGCCGGTCCCGCGGATCCGCCAACTCGTCCAGCCGTCCCGTGAGTTCGTCGAGATGCGCGGTGTGCTCGGCGAGCGCGGCCCGGACCAGCTCGTCCTTGGTCTTGAAGTAGTAGTAGACGTTCCCGACCGGGACCTCGGCCTCCCGCGCGATGTCGGCGAGCGTCGTCCGCTCCACGCCCTGCTCGTGCAGCACCCGCGCGGCCGCCGCCATCAGCCGCCGCCGCTTCTGCGAGGCCCGCACCCGCCGATCCACTGAGTTGGTCACCCAACTAACTATAGACAGGGCAGGGGGCGGGCGTGCTAGCTTCTGCCTCAAGGTTATAAGTCAGTCAACTAACTAATAACTGCTCAGGGGGAACGATGATCACCGTCACAGGCGCGACCGGCAACATCGGCCGGACACTGGTGGACCTGCTGGCGCAGGCGGGCGAGGAGGAGGTGGTGGCGGTGTCCCGCCGCGACCGCCCGGCGACACCCGACGCGCCCGCCGTGCCGGGCACGCCCGTCGTGCCTGCCGCACCCGTCGTGCCTGCCGTGCCCGCCGTGCCTGCCGCACCCGCCGCACCCGGCGTCCGCTGGATCCGGGCGGATGTCGGGAACGCGGAGAGCATGCGCCCGGCGCTCACCGGGGCACGCGCCCTCTTCCTCGTCCTCGGCGGCGAACTCAACGCCCACGGCGAGAGCCCCACCCTCCTCCTCGACACGGCCGTGTCCGCCGGCGTCGAGCGAGTCGTCCTGGTCTCCTCCCAGGTCAGCGCCACCCGCCCGGACGCGCCCTCGCACGCCCGCCTGCGCGCGTTCGAGGCGGCGGTACGAGCGTCGGGCCTGGACTTCACCATCCTCCGCCCCGGCGGCTTCGCCTCCAACGCCTTCGCCTGGGCCGAGACCATCCGCACCCAGCGCACGGCCTTCGCCCCCTTCGCCGACACCGCCCTCCCCGTCGTGGACCCGGCGGACATCGCGGCGGTCGCGGCGGCGGCCCTCCGCGAGGACGGCCACGGGGGACGGGCGTACGAGCTCACGGGTCCCGCGCTGATCAGCCCGCGCGAGCAGGTCCGGGCCGTCGCGGAGGCGCTGGCCGAGGAGGTGACCCTCGTCGAGCTGTCCCGCGAGGAGGCCCACGCCGCCATGACCCGGTTCATGCCGGAGGAGGCGGTCACGGGGACGCTGGACGTCCTGGGGGAGCCGCTGGCCGCCGAGTCGAAGGTGAGCGGGGACGTGGAGGCGGTGCTGGGGCGGCCGGCGGGGGGCTTCGGGGGGTGGGCCCGGCGGAACGCGGCGGCGTTCAAGTAGGGCGGGCCGCACGGACCGGTGGAGCGTGCCGCACGGACCCGGGACACACGTGTGCCCAGGAGGCCTGGACCCCCTGGGCACACCCTGCACCCGCTGCCCGCCGACGAGCGGTCAGCGGCTGGACATCACGAGCCCGAGGCGTCCGTGACGTCCGTGGCCGTGACGTCCGAGGCGTACACGAGGGCGACGCGGTGGTTGTACTGGATCGTGTACATCGCCTTGGCGCCGGTGACGACCGTACCGCTGGAGGGGAAGAAGTCGTCCGTGAGGGACGGCGCCACGGTGGCCACGTAGGCCTGCCCGGCCGGGACGGTGTACATGCTGAGCGGCGCCTGCGTCGAGGGCGAGAGACCCGCCGGGTACTCGGCGGCGTCCGGGTAGCTGGAGCCGTACACCGCGACCGGAGAGGTCCCGGCCGCCGAGATCACCTTCAACCCGTGGGCGGGCGCGGTGTTGCACCCGTGCGGGTTGTAGAACCACACCTTGGACCCGCCGTACCAGATGGCCGTCCAGTCACCGTCCTGCCCGGCGACGACGAACTGCTGTCCGGCCGCCGCCGTGCTGCCCCAGTCGTTGATCCGGTCGGTGCCGGCCGCGCCGGGGTGCAGCGCCTGGTCCCCGAAGAGGGGAGCGGTGTCGCTGGGTTCGGTGCGCAGGTAGACGAAGTTCGACGGCTGCGGGGTCTCGGTGCACGCGGTGGTGGCGCCGGTCGGGTCGTCGGACGGGCAGATCTGCACGGTCTGCGTGTTGTCGGCGAACCGCGGGGCGATGGTGACCACCGAGCCGACGGGCCCGACCCCGTGCCGCCCGGTGTGCGCGCCGAGCAGGCTCATCAGGTGGTTCCAGTCCCAGGACGGACCCGGGTCCCAGTGCATGCCCGACACGAGGGACGACTTCGGCCCGGCGACGTTGTCGTGCCCGATGATGTGCTGCCGGTCCAGCGGTATGCCGAACCGCCCGGCCAGGTACTTCACCAGGTCGGCCGTGGCCTCGTACTGCGCCTCCGTGTACCAGGTGCCGCCGTGCGCGGCGTAGCCCTCGTGCTCGATGCCGATCGAGTGCATGTTGGTGGAGTAGTTGCCCGCGTGGAAGGCGAGGTCCTTCGTGGGCACCATCTGCGTCACCGCGCCGTCGGAGGCCCGCATGACGTAGTGCGCGGCCGAGCCCCCCGCCTGCTGGAAGAGGCTGACGGCGGTGTCGTACGAGGTCTCCGTGTCGTGGATGACGATGCTGTCGATCCGGATCCCGTTGGCGGGCCGGTTGGACACCTGCCCGTTGGACGCCGCCGCCGGGACGAAGGTGCACGCGACGGTCGCCGGGCACTCGGTCGCCGTCGTGTCCGCCGACTTCAGGTCCAGGGCCTTCAACTGACCGGTGACCGGCTCGACATCGCTGTCGGCCGCCAGCCGTACGTGGTCGCCCTCGGCCGTCGTACGGCCGACCCCCTTCTCGATGGTCGCGAACACCCGCCCGGCGAAGGCCGCAGCCCCCTGCCGCTCATCCGACTGGCTGTAACGGGCAACCGCCGCATACCAGTTGCCCGGATCCGCGGAAACGGACCCGATGACATCCTTCTGATACGACGCGAGCAGCGCCGCACCGCCACGGATGTTGGCCGACGGATCCTCGCGCAACTCCTCGGCCGACAGCCCGGTCAGCTTCGCCGCGGCCTCCAGGGTGTGCAGCGCCGGATCGGCGGCCAGCTTCCCCAGATCCGCACGCCCCGCCGCACCCGCGTCGCCGCCGGCCATCATCGCCGGGGTGACGTCCGTCAGATGCATCGGCCCGTAGCCGCCGTCCGTGCTGTACTCCCCGGCGTGCGTGTCCCAGGCCGACTCCTGGTACGCCACCGCCAACAGCACCTGACGCGGCACGTGGTACGCGTCGGCGGCAGCCGCGAACTCCTGCTGCAACGTGGCCGTCGCGTCCCCGGCCCCACCGTCGGCCAGCGCCGGCACCGGCACGGCCACCCCACCCGCGACAGCGAGCGCGGCGACGGCCGTCAACAGGACCGGCCGTCTGGAATTCCTTGTGCTCATGAAAAAGTCCCCGAACCTCGGAGGATCAAATGGCGGAATGGAGGATGCGTACGACGGGACATCGGTTCATCGCCAGCACCGCTATGCGCCCGACCCCGCGCCCCACGCGGGGCTCCGCCCGTCGGCGCCCGGAAGCGGATGATCCTCCTCTGCTCGAAGCCGAGTCAACTTCCCCACTTCAAACGCCACTTGAACGCGTGAAGGAGAACCACACACAACGACAACCGCTCCCGGGGCGCATCCCCACAGCCACCGAGAAACGCTCCCGAATCCCGCCCGCCGGGCTCCGGAAGCGACCGGCAACGGATCCTGCGTCGGCACCCGAACCGCCCGCCAGGGGCGGCCACCCGTGCCGCTCGCCTTGTCGCGCCGCTCCCGCGCAGAAGCCGATCCCCGTTGTTCCCCGCGGGCTCCTCAACGACCCACGGTCCCTCGCAACCCGCACAAGGGCCATGCGGCGCAAGCCCCACGGCATCCGGCCGGGGGCGTAGGTGGTGTTACAGCCCTGTTGGAGGGTGGGGCTTTCCCCCGGGGCGGACTGGAGTCAGCCTGTTGGCGGGGCCCTGGGCGTCGAACCTAGTCTCTGACGCATCGCCAGAAACCCTTCGCCTCAAGCGCCTTGTGGCTGCTGGCATCCGATGCCGTTCCCTCGATTTCCTGGAGAGCCCCGTGTTCCGCACAACAAGGACCGCTACCGCCACGACCGCCCTGCTCTGCGCCGTGACGGGGGCCGCTCTCACCGGCCTTCCCCAGGCGTCCTCTGCTGCGGCCATGGTGCAGCAGAGCCGTTCGGCCAGCCCGGAACCGGCCGCCGCGGCCACGGTCGCGAAGCGCAGCGGCAGCCTGTTCACCGGTACCGGGAAGATCAAGGTCGGCGACCGGTCGGTGAACGTGTCGTGCACGGGCAGGCCGGCGCCGCATCGGCCGGTCGTCGTACTGATGGCCGGCTTGGGCGACGGTCTGGACAGCCTGAGCGGTATACAGAAGACGCTCAGCACGAAGGGCCGGGTCTGCTCCTACGACCGGCTCGGCGAGGGCGGGAGCGACGCACCGGCCGGCCCGCAGACCATCGACAGCACCGGAAAGGTGCTGACCGCCGTGCTCGACCGGGTAGCCGGCCGCCAGCCTGTCGTCCTGGTCGGGCACTCCCTGGGCGGGCTGATCGCCGCCCGCTACGCCCCCGAACACCAGGACCGTGTCAGGGGCCTGGTCCTGCTCGACGCCACCCCGTCGACCATGGCCGCCGACCTCACCCGCATCGTCCCCGCGTCCGCGACCGGCCCCGGTGCCGAGGCGCGCGACGGGTACCTCGCGGTCAGCCAGGGACAGAACCCGGAGATGCTCTCCTTCGCCGACGCAAGGGTGCGCTCGGCCGGTGACATCCCGGTGGAGGTCATCCGGCACGGGGTCCCGTACCTGGCACAGTCCATCCCCACCTACGGACCGGCCCTGGAACGCGCCTGGGCCGACGGCCAGCGCGCCTGGCTCGCCCTCTCCACCAACAGCAGGCTGAGCGTCGCCACCAAGAGCGACCACTACATCTACGTCGCCCAGCCCGACCTCGTCGACCAGGCCGTCCACCACGTCACCTCGCGCGCCTCCGGCCGGTCCTGACCCTCACCCCCCTCCCCTGAGCGGCGACGAGCACTGGAAAGGGAGCGGCTCCCTCACTCGCCACCCGCACCCGCCCGGGACGCCTCGCCCGCCAGGACTCCTCGAACACCCCGGACACCCTGGACACGGCCGACGTCGACGAACACCGCCGGGGCGCACCCCCGCAGCCTTCGGGCAGCCCCCGAACTGCAAGCTGGGCCCCCACCATCCCGCGCCCTCCCCGCCAACGGCCCCCTCACAACCCACCCGAGGGCCATCCCACGCAAGCCCCACCCCACCCTTCCCGGCCGCCCGCTCGCTTCTTCCCCGTGCCGGAGTGAGCCGAGTCAAGGGTCGGCCGAGGGCCGATCGGCGCCAGCCGACACGGACGCGGAGCGCAGCGGAGCGGGAGCGCCCTTTACTCGGCTCACGGAGGCACGACACTGACCAAGAAGCGGGCGGCTGGGGGGCACCCTTCTGACCGACGGCCGCGAACCCGACTCTGCTTCTTCCCGCCCTTGACCCATCACGCCCCACCGTGTTCGTCGGCCACTCCATTTCCGGCGCCGCCACCATCGCCGCGGCGCAGGAGCCCTCGCTGATCACCGCCGTGGTCGAACTGGCGCTGTTCACCCGCAAGCAGTCGATCCGCCTCGGCGACCTGCGCGTCAAGCGCTTCCGACAGGGCATGCTGTGACTGCTCGGCACGGGCCTGGTCTCACCTTCCTCCGCACCGGCACCGCCCGCGCCTAGGGCCGCATCAGAGGGAGTCCGTCGGCCAAGCCTGTCCGGCATGAGACAGTCGGGCACGGTCACCAAGCTTTGCCGAAGAGAGCTGAAGAGAAGCGCCCCATGAGAATGTTGCCCGCCATCACTGACCGGAATGAGTTCGACGCCCTGGTCGTCAGGACCGACTACGACGACGACCGCGCGTGGCAGGACGTGACGGCGGCGTTGATGGCGCCGTGGGGAGACGGCGCGTACGAGCCATGCATCCACTTCGTCGACGACCCGGCCTGGGCAGACGCGCCGGCCGACGAGATACTCCCCGCGGTCTCCGCCGACGAGAGCCTCGCCGTGGTGTTCCTGGCTGACCGGACGACCATGCGGTCCGTGAGCCACCCGCTGCTCGCGATCACCACCCTCACGCGCGAGGAGTGCGTGGACGACGAGGACTACGAGCAACTGACCGCGTTCGGCACCGAGTTCCGCACCACACCGGCAGGCGTCCACGACGTCCACGCCAACCTGAGCATCGGCAACCTGGGCTTCGAGGAGTACGCGGCGTGGGCCCACGACGACGGCGAGGGCATCTACCGGTCCGCTTGACGGACGCCGGCCGACGCGCGGACAGCGGATATCAGAGCTTGGGCTCCACCGGGAACGGCAACTTATCGGCCCAAGCGGACAGGGCCGCCGCGGCGATCCCACGGGACTCGCCGCCGACCGAGGTCTCCGAGAGAAGGGTCCGCTCCGCGTTGGGGACGGAAAGCTCCCGGTAGTACTGCAGGTCCTCGAAGCCGTTGACCGCGACGTCGTGGCTGGTGGCGGCGTAGACGAGACGCGAGACGCGGGCCCAGTAGCAGGCCACCAGGCACATGGGGCACGGCTCGCTGCTGGAGTACATCACGGCCCCCTCCACCAGATGGCTGCCGAGTCTGCCGCCTGCGGCGCGAAGGGCCATGACCTCGGCGTGCGCGGTCGGGTCACGCAGCTCGACGACCGAGCTGGTGCCTGTGCCGACGACCTCCCCGTCGATGACGACCAGGGCGCCGAACGGAGTCTTGCCCTCGTCCTCCAGGGCGTGCCGGGACAGCTCGATGGCCTGGGCGAGGAAGGAGTGGTCCTCGGGGATTTCGGGGGAGAGGGGCACCTGGTCTCCAAAGTCTCTGGTGGGCCGCCACCGGCCGCGCTCACATGTAGACGGAGGGATCGGCGTCGCCGAAAGGGCCGTCCAGGTTCATGTCGTAGCCCGTGAGAGGCGTGGTGGCGCCGACCGTATGGATGATGTCCAGCGCCAGCCCGGCCCGCTGGTGGTCGGTCCAGTCGCCGTTTTCCAGCAGTTCGACCATATCCGGGATGGGGGCGGACGACTGGTCGCCCCCGAGGATGAGACGGTGGATCCTGGGCGCCGGGCGGCCGTCCGCGCACAGCAGCAGACCGGCAGCCGCCATCCGGAGCTGCCATTCCTCGAACGTCCGGGCAGCGGCGGCGAAGCCGACCGGGAGACTGTGCAGGACCACGCGGTCGACGGTGAATCCGTCACCGCGTCGCAACTGGGCCTTCATGACGGCCTGGTCGATCTCGTTGCGGAGGGCGAGGAGATTGGGCCGGAGCCACGCCAAGTCGCACTGCACGAGGACGGCGGCGGTCACCGAACCCGACTCCAGCGCGGCGACACGCTCACGCCAGACACCCAGGTCCAGCCCCTCGTCCGTCACGCGCCCTCCCTCGTGTGCGCCCCGACCAGCGTCAGCACTTTCAGGCCTACGACGACGGCCTCGACCGGATCCGTCTGCGCGGCGGCCCCGGGCAGCACGCGGGCGGCCAGACCGGCGGTGATTCTCAGACTGACCGAGGGCAGCATGGCGAGGAAGCCGCGCAGTTCCCCTTCGTACCCGCCTGGCGTGAGCGGAGCCAGCCGGCACGCGACGGCGAGGATCATGGCGGCGGGCCGGAGCTGCGGCTCCACGTGCGGGGCGGGCACCCGGTACGCACGGCCGACCCGCCCATGGTGCACCAGCTCAATCGCCGACCCGGGCACGGACGTACGGGAGACGAGCCCGAGCAGGGCCGTACGCGCCTCCTCCGCCGTGCCGAAGTAGCGGTGGGTGGCGAACGTCCGAAGATACGCGCCCAGCAGTTGATGATCAGGGGTGAACTCGGGACGCACGAGCTCCGGGGGATGGGCGACCCGGCAGTCCCGCAGAGTGGCGAGCGCGGTCACGGAAGTAAGGGCCCAGAAGTGGTCGTACTCCTCGACGCTCCCGAAGACCGCCCGCGCTGCGTCCGCCGCCGCGGTATTCACGTTGCCATCGCCACCGAACAGCGACCGGCGCAGCTGCGTGAGGATGGACGCGCCGTCCCAGTAGTTCCCCATGAACTTCGTACCGGTGAGGATCTCGAACACGCCGTACAGGGCGCCGGCCTGATGCGCACCATGGAACTCGGCGAAGTCCGAGCTCCACATGAGGACTTGGAGAGGCTCCGGGAGCAGAGTGCCGATCTCGTCCGGTCCGTCGGCCGACTTCGGGTCCGGGTCGACACACCGCAGGATCCTCGACCGGGCATCGGTACTCAGCGCGACCAGCTCACGGGCGGACCGGTTGGACGCGACGCCCCGGACCGACATCAGAAGCGCGGTCTTGGCCAGCCAGGCCAGATACCGGCTGAGCGCGCCGAGCGGCGAGGCCGGGTCGGGTAACCGTCGGCACAGTCGGATGACGGAATCGATCAGGACGTGACCGCAGGCGGTCGCCTGGATCGGATCGGCCCCGCTGACGAGGGCGGCGCGGGCGAGCCGATGCAGCACGTCGATGTGGAGCACGACCGCACGCTCGGCCGCCGCCTCGCCCACCTCGGCCCCGACCAACTGATCAACGAGATTCCGCACAGCCGTCGGATCGTTGCTGGTCATGGCCTGGCTGATGGCACTGAGGTAGGCGTTGACGCCAGGGCTGTTCTCGAAGTCACGGTCCGACGAGCCGCCCCCCGCACCACCTGTCTGCCCCAGCGCCTCGGCCAGCGTCCGGCACAGCAGCCGGTTACGACCGCCGACACTGGCCAGACCGAAGAGCTGGATGAAGGAGAAGATCCCGAAGATGTTGGCCAACAGGAACAACAACGCGCCGTAGGTCGCACTGATCCTGTTGCCGCCCAGCAGGCCGCAGGCCGTGAAAAGCGCGGCGATCCAACCGATGATCACCCATTCCCGGAAGGCGATATGACTGTCTATCGCCCGTAAGGAAGGCCAGGAACTGGCCGCAGAGAAGGTGAGCGCGAAGATCACGGCCTCGCCGGTCAGCAGCGTGGCGAAGAACGCGATGCTGAACTGGGTGGCGGCCACGACATCATCAGCGCTGCGCGGGTAGCCGACGGCGACCAGTGCGAGTACGACAGCACACACGCACAGCACGACCTGCCGACGCCTCTGCACCACTGCCCCGCTCATTCCCCCGTGTCTCAACCGACGCAGTCAACTCTGGCATTGGGCAGGGGAGTTGCCAATATGGCTGATGCGTGGCGGCTGGGCAGCGGCGGTGAGCTAGTCACGCGGCGACGTCGGCCACGAACCTGCTCCACGTCTGGGCCGAGATGCTCAGGCGAGACCCGGCGGGTCTCTTGGAATCGCGTATGAGTACTTCTCCTCGGCCGAACGCCGCCTCAAGGCACTCCGTTGTGTTTCCTCCGCTGTATGACGACTTGAACCATCTGGGCTCTTCGGCAAGTCCACCGGTGGCGGGCATTCACAGCTCCTTGCGGGCGCGTTCGATCATGGATGAGGAAGCTTCCATGTCCAACGCTTGGGCGCGAAGGTACTCGAACGCAAGTCTGTACCGGTCAAGTTCCTCGTCCTTCTCCAGGAAGAGCGAGCCTGTGTGGAAGTCGACGTACACCACGTCGAGGGCCGGCTCGGTGCCGCCGATGGTGACGAAGCTGCCGAGGGCGGCGGCGTGGGCCCCCTTGGAGAAGGGCAGCACCTGGAGCGTGATGGCGGGCGACTCGTTCGCTTCGAGGAGCCGGTCGAGCTGTTCCTTCATGATCTGCGGCGACCCGACGACCCGGCGGATCACGGACTCATCGAGGATCGCCCAGAGCCGCAACGGCCTGGGTGCCCGGTTGAGGATCTCCTGCCGCTTCATGCGGATGTCGACCAGCCGCTCGATCTCGCCTGGCTCCAGGGGGACCTCGTTGGCCCGCTGCAGCACGGTGCTGTAGGCGCGGGTCTGCAGGAGTCCGGGGACGTACACGCAGGAGAAGTGGCTCTCGCTCACCGCTTCGTCCTCAAGGGTGAGCAGCAGGTTCATGCTCTCCGGGATGGAGTCGGCGAAGGAACTCCACCAGCCCTGCTGCTTGGCGTCCTTCGCCAGCGCGACAACAGCCCGCCGCTCAGCGTCGGTTGCGCCGTATTCCCGGCACAGAGCATCGACGACGATCCACTTGACCGGCCCCGCCTGCGTTTCGTACCGGCTGACCGTGGCTTTGGAGACTCCGACGAGCCCGCCCGCCTCCTCAAGCGTCAAGCCCTTACGGGCACGCAACTTGCGCATCATCGCACCCAGTTGGCGGCGGCGGGTGGTGGTCCGCTCGGCCATGCGACTCCTTCGTCCGGGCCCCGGGCGTGGCCCGGTGATCGCTCTCAGGCTAGGCAGCGGGGAACTGGCTGACCACCAGATTCACTCGATGGATTCTCGTGAGAAGTTACGCAGAGAGATTTCTCTATGCCATCCTCGCTTACGGATCGCTACGCGCTGGAGTCGTACGGATACGGCGGGCGCAGCATGCGCGTGGCTGGGAAAGAGGAGCCGACATGTCTGGTTGCGAGGTCCCTGAGCCCCGACTCCGCTGTGTCCTGCCGTTCGAGGCAGCGTCGGCGGAAGTGCCCCTGCTTCGGAAAGCGGTGGTCGGTCAGCTAGGACGATGGGGCTTGCCTGCGGCCGCCGACGAGGCCGCGCTACTGGTGACGGAGTTGGCGACGAACGTTCTAAAGCACGTCGGCGAAGGCGTGTCGGCGACCTTGATCCTCGAATGGAGAGGTGAGCGACTGCGGGTGGAGGTCCACGATAAGAGTCGTACCATCCCGGCGCTAAGTTCGGCTGAGTGTGACGAGGAATGCGGCCGGGGCCTGCATCTCATCGCGGCATGCGCGCTGGATTGGGGTGCCGTCCTGACCGCAGCCGGCAAGGCGGTGTGGTGCGAGATTCCGCTCAGCGCGGGGAAGAGCTGTCGCCGCGTCGAGCGAGCTGCCGAGACTCTGGAGGGTTATCGGGCCGGTTGCGGTGGCCGACACGGAAAGATCACGGAGGCAGGCATCGAGGAGTCGGTGATCGAACTTATTGCCGACTTGCTCCACTGGTCCGCCGCCCGCGGTCATGACCCCGATGACGTTCTGGACTTGGCTCAGATGCATTACGAGGATGAAGTGGATGCGGCCTAATGGATGGCTCACTGCTCAAGCTTCTGCATCTGCTCGCGAAGGACGTCAGGTGTGCGCCAGGATTCTCCGCGGAAACTCTTGTGGCACATGCGGTGGCAGTTGAACCACAGAAGAGCAAGATCCAGGAGCCGGGTCTCTGTCACCCCCGATACGTGGAGAGGCAGGCTGTGGTGGACCTCGATGTAGCCGTCTCGCAGCTCGCCGTAGCTAGCAGTGAAGTCGAACGAGCACACCCCGCACCGCAGAGGGACGCCCTCTTCCGGGACCGCGTGGATCCTCCGGTCGCTCAGGGGCTTGTTCCGCTCGCGGTAGAGGGCCCAGCGTCTGAGGAGTTGTCCTTCGCGTGCCAAATCGGTCTCGCCCTCCTGGGCGGGTATGCCGACGATCTTGGCGGATGCAACGCCAGCACGCAGAGCCTTGGCGGCGGAGAGCATCTCGTCGGGACGCTCTGTGAAGTCGGCCACTACCTCACCGGTCAGCTGGCCGCCCTTCATGGCGACCCCGTGATACCCGGCACGGGCTGTCACGATGTTGCCGCTCTTGAGGCTGACGCTGCCATGGGAGCGGAACCTCGGATCTGCCGCCGCGCCATCGCGCAACGGAAGCTTCCTGAGGATCTGGGACAGGTTCTGCACTCGCTTGTCGGCTGGCCGCGGCTCACGTCAGCGGTTTTCGGCAACGAGCGCGCAAGCCGGCAACAGCTCATCACGCGTCCAGTTGATCTGCGCCACACCGGTATCGTACGAGTATTCGAAATTGCCATGCTGTTGGTGACCAAGATGGGGCAGAGGATGCCGCACACTGGTGTGTGCCGCCGTGTCGAGTCGCAATGTCAGTGGGTCATGTCACCCTCTGTGATGGTTGCCGTATGGGGCGTCACTGGTGTTCGTGCAAGAGGAGGGGTCATGACCGGGACTGACCGGGGCTACACGTCGATCGAGATCTGCGCCGGCGCTGGCGGACAGGCGATCGGCCTGCACACGGCCGGTTTCAGACACCTCGCCCTCATCGAGATCGACAAGTACGCGGCGGCGACCCTGCGCGAGAATATCGAGGTGCACCCGAAGTGGGACTGGGAGCGCGCCAACTGCGATGTCCTCTGCCAGGACGTGACGGAGTTCGACCCCGCGCGTGACTTGGTGAAGAGTGCCGGCCTCTACAAGCGGGGCGAGGTTGACCTGCTTGCCGGGGGTGTGCCGTGCCCGCCTTTCTCGCACGCTGGCAAGCAGCTCGGCGAGGACGATGAACGTGATCTCTTCCCGCGCATCTTGGAGCTGGCCGAACTCATCCGTCCTCGCGCCGTGATGATCGAAAACGTCCGCGGACTCATGGACCCTAAGTTCGACGACTACAGGTCACGGATCCAGGCCAGCCTTGAGCAGATGGAGGCTGACGAGGACGGGCGGCCGGGCTACGAGGTCGTGGGGTGGGACGTTTACGAAGCGGCGGAGTTCGGTGTTCCGCAGCTTCGGCCGCGCTCCATCCTCGTCGCTTTCCGGAAAGACGTGCTCAAGGATCTGAAGTACGAAGCTCCTGCGCCGAGCGCCGAAGAGGTAACGGTCTATAAGGCACTTAAGGACACGATGCAAGACCGTATCGCACCCTTTTTGACAGGGGTTAAAGCCGTCCAAGCGCAGAAGGTCTTCGATGATTGGGCATGCGACGCTAAAAAGGGCGTAGCCCCCACGCTCGTGGGCGGCTCCAAGAAGCACGGTGGCGCCGACCTCGGTCCCAGCCGGGCTAAGAAGGCGTGGGCAAATCTGGGCGTCTCGGGCATGGGTGTGGCCAACGCGCCTGTAGACGGCAAGCCGACCGGCACTGAGGACCGCGATCTATTTCGTGCCGGAGGGCCCATGCTCACGGTTCGCCAAGCCGCGATCATTCAGGGATTCCCGACGTATTGGGAATTCTCGGGCGGCAAGACGGCCCAGTACCGGCAGGTCGGAAACGCGTTTCCGCCGCCTGTCGCACAGGCCATCGGCGAATCGATCATGGAAGTGCTCAAGGCAGACCGCAACCGCGCCGCCAGTCAGTGACTCAGGGCGGCTGAGCTGCGGCGCACATACGGGGTGTCGCAGCTCAGCCGTCCGTCAGGGCAGTCGGCTGTTCAAGTGCGCCAGTAGGGCATGGATGTCATCGGCGTCCATGCCCAGGCCCGTGGTCTCCTCCTCCTGGAGGTCGCCTAGTTGGCGCACCGCCGGGTCATCGAGCACGCTGCCCAGGAAGTGCAGCTTCTTTTCGAGGCGCACGGCCACGATTTCGTCGATCGTGCCCCGGGCCGCCAGTACGGTCACGCGTGTCTCGGTGCCTGGGGGCAGCCCTAGCCGGTGAATGCGGTCAAGGCTTTGGAGGAAGCGGCCGGCCATGAAGTCGCGGTCCACGTAAACGGCGTCATGACAGACCTGGTGAAGGCTGATCCCCTCGCCCAGGGTCGCGGGGTTGGAGATCAGGACCATGCACGACGGGTCCTCGCGGAAGCGGCTGAGCTCAGCTTCCCGGTCTTGGGTGGCGCCGTGGACCGAAGCTGGGGCATGCGGCGCCAGTAGCTCCTCCAGGGTTTTCTGACTGCGGATGAACCCAGTCCAGACCAGTGTCTTGCGGCCGGCCCGCGCGTTCTTCGCGACAATGCGAACGGTTTCCTCATATTTGGGCGACAGCTCATGCCGAGGGAGCCGCTGGAGCAGTGTGTGAAGCGAGTCGTCGTCGGAGACGTCAAGCGCCGGAAGCTGAAAGGCGATTGCTTCATAAGGGGTGTCGCTCGGGGCCAGCAGGGCCGGGCTGATTGCGGCCATGAGCGTGCGCATAGCTGCCTTGCCGAGAGAGGCCAGGTCACCTCGGCGTGCGGACGGCTCCCCCTTGAGCGCGTCGTACAACTCGCGGTGCAGTGGGGGAAGATCGACATAGCGGACTATGGGTTCGAAGGGAGGAAGGCCCAGCTCCTTCTTCGTCGTCCGTGTGAAAAGCGGGCGCAGGGCCTGGCTGGCGTAAGCGAGATCCCCGCCGCTGACCGCTTCGACGACGAGTTGCTTGCCGCGTCCTGGCCAGACGAACGAGAGCAGGCTCTCCAGATCCCGGGCACCGTTTGGAGCTGGTGTCCCGGTGAGGATGAGGCGCCGCCGGGCCAGCGGTCCGAGCGACAGACAGGCGGAGCCGTAGGTACCGCGGGCTCCGAGTTTCATGCGGTGCGCTTCATCAAGCACGAACATCGCCGGGGCCGTACGCAGCCACTCTGACAGGTGGCTGACAGAGCCAGCCAGCCGTTCGTAGTTGACCAGAACGACATCAGCTCGTGGATCGGGGAATCCACTGTCCATGACGGATGTGAGCAAGGGCTCCTTGAAGCAGGCATCTCCTTCGAACTGCCATGCTTCGTAGGCTGGCTTGGGGCATACGACGAGCAGGCGCCGGACTTCTCCCCGCTCGCGCAAGGCACTGAAAACCGCCAGCGCCGTCCGGGTCTTGCCGGCACCGGGAACGCTGAAGTTCGCGCCGTGTCCAAGTGACAGCAACTCCGCGATGTCCCTCAGCTGGAACGAAGTGAGGTCTGCTTGCCAGCCTGCGCCCAGCAGTGCGTGGACGCCGTCGGGCGCGAGCGGTACTTCATCAGAAACGACAGCTGGGGAGCTGAGCCGGGTCTGCACAGTCTCGGCGTCATCGAGGACATCGGTGACCAGGCTGGCCAGCTCAGGCTCCCACTCGACATCAGAGTGGGGCCAGCTGGCCAGCTCGCCGATGGAGAACAGAAAGCTGTCCAGATCGGCATCCGAGGTCAGTGGGCCACGCTGGCCACCCGGAGTCACCCGGGTGGCCAGCATCCCGAAGTCCCCTTCCAGACCGGGCCGGGCGCGGAGCACTGCCCGCGTCCTCGTGATGTCGAAGGCAATCCGGAGAGAAGGGAGGTCAGAGTGCGTCATCGCTGGTCTGCCACGGCTTCACGCAGCCATGACAGGCCCTCCCCTGGGAGCTGGATGCTTTTTGACGCCTCCGCCGACAGCTTGGCCAGCGTTTGCCTGAGCACGATCAGCGTGTCATCGAAAGCACCCTCGTCCAGGCTGTTGTTGCCCCGCGCCAGTACCAGGTCTGTGACGCACTGCTGAAGATCATCGACTGCGGCGATGATGCGGTCGGGAGCGACAAGCCGCTTCTTCTGCTTACGGATCGCATCTTCAGCGGCATCGATCGATTCGTCGAACGCCTTCTCCAGCTGGGTCATGGAGCGGTTGGCCTCGGCCATCTCTTCGGGAGTCGCGGTGGTCCCGGAATTCTGCGTAGCCTTGGCTCTGAGGAGCGCGTCAGTAAGGGCACGCGCCTTGGCTGTCTCAGAACTAGGCCCTGGCACACTGCGGTTGAGGCCTGGAATGGAGACTGCCTTCGGAGACTCCGCAGGCATGTCCCAGGGACCCTCAGGCAGACGATGAGCCAGATAGTTTTCCCGGAAGTCCGTGCGGATGAAACGGATGTCGGTCTTGGCGACATCTAGCACGATGGCTGCCAGCCGGTACTCAAGCAGGGTGTCGGCCTTCTCTTTGTCCTTGGCCTTCTCCTTTGCGTAGGTCCGGTACAGCTCAGCGAAGCGTTCCTGAGCGTCTTCAAAATCCATCAGTCGTAGCTTGGTCCGACCGTGCTCGCTGCGCTTCACTAGATCACGCAACTGTCCGAGAACCCAGGTATCTCGCTCAAGTGCGGGTGTCGAGGTGTGGAACAGCTTGGCGATAGCAGCGAGAGGAAGACCTTGCTGGATCTGCTCCTCAATGGCCATCAGGCGGTTGATGTAGGAGTATTCACGTCGTCGGTCGGGCCTGAGCTGCAAGGACAATTCGACAGAGCGAATGTCGTCCCAGGTGCAGCTGGCAGGCAGTACACCCACGCGGATGGACTGGACGCCGAGCTCCTTGAGAGCGGCTCGCCGGGTGTTTCCGTTGACGAGAACACCGTCACGGGAGATGAGCCCAGGCTCGTTCTGGCGGTGGTCCTGGAGGCTTTGCCTCAGTTTTTCGAAATCAGGGTCGCGCTGGTGCGGGTCAGACGGCTTCGCCATCAGCAGCTGGTGCAGGTAGCCCTGGCCGGCCTCGGACCAGTGGTCCTTCGTCAGCGCCTCTTCCTGCGCGGGGTCGTAGGCGCGCTGTGCGCTCACCCTGTGAGTTGCCGGATTGTAGTAGAGACCATCGACCGGCATGTCGATGACTTCGACGTGGATCGGACGACCCCGGAACTCCACGCGGAGTGTTTCGGGTACAGAGTCTCCCGAGCGCGCGTCTTCGAGACGCTGCTCCACTTTGGCGCGGATTTCGTTCGCTGTGGGCGGGACGCCGAAGTCCGTCGGCATGAATTACCTCTCATAGCTGGAGCGGTCTGTGGGACCGGTTTGGAACGGGTGGGGGCGGTCGCCGGCGGCTGGCCCGCCCCCATCGGCGTTTAGCCCAAGCCGCTGCGGAAGGCTTCGCGTGCCTCAGCCGGCAGCGCCCGGTACTTCGCCCAGACATCCTCCACTGAACTGAAGGTCCGGGCATCCTCCCTGATCCAGGACTTCAGGATGTCGAGTTCGAACGAAGGGAGCGCGGAGGCCTCCGAGAGCAGCGCCGACACGTCGTACGTGGAACCGATACCGCCGACCCGGCACCGGTTGCACTCGACGACGTACTGCTGAACCTTTGTGCCGTTCGGCAGCCGGACCTCGCGCTTGGCCACATCGAGCTGAGCGGTGACTTCCGAGTCGGTGTACGTGTCCCCGGGAGTGGCACCACACGAACTGCACTTGTGGTTGTAGGTAGCCAGCAGCTCCCGGCGCTGGTTCACCGTGATCGCGCTCTTCGGGCGAGTGCCGCGGCCGGGCTCCCAGACGGCTTCGCCGCGCTGGACGTAGCGCTGTTCGTTCGCGTCGAGGTCGATGTCCTCGCGCTTGGTGTCGATCTTCCATCCGAAGTCGCGGAGATCCCGCATGCGGCGGTCGATCTGCGCCACATCCGGAAAGGCGTCACGGAGTTCCGTTTTGGTGAAGACGTTCCCCTCGCCGACCACTTGGACGAGCCAGAGAGCGGCGCGCTTCATCGTGCCCAGTTTGCTGTCCTGCCAAGAAGGCAAGGCCGTGCTCATCTGCACCTCACAGAGCCTGAGCGGGCCAGCCCGACTGCGTGTCAGGGCAGTTGGTGCCTGACAGTGGCCCGCTAGACACAACGGAACATCAAGTCCGCCTGAAAGCGAAGTGTCTGGGTGTCCGGATGAGCATCCGGACAACACTGAGTGTCCAGTGGCGGATGGGCAGAGGCACACTGTCGTCAAAGCTTTGATGGGGTGGGACAGAAGGAGCTGGCGTGCCGAGACCGGGTCGCTTCAAAGAACTGGATGCTGGCATATCGGAGGAGAGAAAGGCGCTGGCCAGGGCCGTGCGTCGCTTGCTGAACGTGGTCGACCTCTCTCTGAGGGAGATACACAAGGAGCTGGCGAGGCGGGACTGCGGCTGCGACACCTCGGCGAGCGCACTCTCCGACCTGCTCAACGCACGCATCCACAAGCCAAAGCGTGAGGTGATCCGCGGACTCTACGAACTGGCCGAGACAGTCGCGAGGACAAGCGACGCCTCCATGCCAATCACCTGGGAAGAGCTTGAGAATCTTCGGGTCAAGGCATGCGAACCGCCGGCGGCTTTGTGCGCGAACTGCGAGCGCACCGTGTTGCCGGTCCCCCGAGCGCAGGGGGACCGGCAACACGCGCAAGGTCAGTGGCCCACCGCGCTGACCCTGCTGGACATGAAGCAGAACCGAAGGGCCGAGGATGTTGCCGGCATCCTGAGACACGTGGGCGTGGCCAGCGAGCCGGCCGAAGTGGCTCACGCGGTGGCCGCGTGCCAGGCATGCGGGCTGGGGTCCGAGGCAGACGTGATTCTCCGCTACGCGCAGACCGGGCGCGACGGGCGCCAGCTTGCGGAGATCGCCTACGAGTTTCTGAGGATCGAAGACAACATCATGGCCCGGCGGGTACTCAAGATGTCCCTGGCTCTGTAGCTGTGTCTGCCTTGCCGCCAGGAGAGGCCGGACGCCTGGATATCACCGCCTGGCAGATCTCTGCACTGTTTTCTTCCGCTGACTCGTGCTCCCAGAAGCGCAGGACAAGCCAGCCGGCTGCCCGCAGGCGCTCGTCCGTATCGCGGTCCCGGGTCATGTTCCGAGCCACTTTGTCGGACCAGTAGCCGGGATTGGTCTTTGGGGAAACGTAATGTTCCGGACAGCCGTGCCAGTAGCAGCCATCGATGAAGACAGCTACTTTCGCGGGCCGGAAGACCATATCGGCGGTGCGGCGGAGGTCGGGCAGCGGGCGAGCCGCTACTCGGTAGCGCAGACCTTGGGCGTGCGCCAGCCGGCGGACAAGCCGTTCAGGCGTGGTGTCCCGGCTCCGGATCGCCTGCATGTTGCGGCGGCGTGCGGCGGACGAGGCCCAAGAGCCCTCGGGCGGCACCCAGGCGGCCTTGGACGGATCTGGTTCTGGGGTGGGAGTAGTCATCAGTAGTGAGGTATCAGCCGGTCAGAGTTGGCGGCAATGTTCCAGCAGGAGAAGACGGTCCTGTTCGGTGAGCTCGCTGCGACCGGGCTCCGCTGTCCATCATCAGGTAGGGGCCGGGCACGTTGAGGGCCGAGCATTTGATGAAACTCATGGTGTGCTATTTATGGCGATCGGATTATTTAATTGCTTATAGAGTACTGCGGCAGGCAAATGCGGCCCCGCGTGTCTAGCGTCAGTCTCCTCTGGTGTGTGAAGGAAGAGCCGGTGCGGGTACGACCAGGTCATCTGGCTGAGCGAGGACCCATTCCTTCCCGTCCAGGGAGACTCGCGGGGAATCCCCGTGCTGAGGTCCGGAGGGTGTCACCCTGGCGCTGACGAATTCGCCTTCTTCGGGGAGGGGAAGGCCGAGTCGGTCGGCGATCATGCGGTGGCTGGCGTAGTCCCCCATGATGAGGATGCCCTCTGGCCTCAGCGCCGACCGGCTGCCGCCGTTGCCGCGGACTCGTTTCATGTAGTCCTTCTGCTGGGCCACGGTGCGCACCACGTTGCGGCCGATGCGCCGCTTCTGAACCCGCCGGAAGAGTTCGTTCAAGCGCTGCTGACCTGAACCCGCGGCGAACACGGCGTCGCAATCGGCGGCATCCATGTGGAGGAGCACGTTCTCGGGCAGCGGTTCGTCCCGCCACAGCCAGTGGATCTTGTCTCGGTGCGCAGCCTTGATGGTGAGCTTGAGATCACGGTTGTTGCCCGTGTTAAGCCACTCACCACGTATCCGGACAAGACCGATGCTCCAGCGTGACCTGTAGTCGTCCGCCCAGGCCAGCAAACAGAGGTGGCCTACCGCCTCCGGCGGAATCATCCAGCCGCCGAACTGCTGTGAGTACTTGCAGTCCACGTCGATGCCGGCGATCTGGTAGTCCATGGCCTCACCGTCCGCGAACCTGAACTCGCGCTGCAGGTTGATCTCTACCAAGGTCCCCGCGTGCGTCTTCTCGGTCTTGAAGAGTGTCTTCCAGTCGTACCGCCCGGTCACCTCGCCGTTGAGCAACTGGTCGATGGTGTCACGGAGGACCGTGGCGAATCGCCGGCCCGTAGGATCGAGCGCCTTGACGTGTTCGTAGACTTGGTCCAGTTCAGGATCTGGCAAGGCCGCCATGCTGCGCAGGGCGACCGACGTGGCGGCCTGGATGTCGGCTTCTTCGAAAGGAAGCATGCTCTCCCCGTTGGTGAGTCACTCGTGGTGCATGAAGCGAGGGCGTCTCAGAACGCATCGACGATAACTGCATCTGGACGGGAGGAACGCTTTGTCTGGAAGCGCACCACCCCGCCGCTCCGCGCCGACTGCCGTCTTCGGCGGAATCACGTGATCGCCAAGAAGACTTGGCCAGAGGCAGCCGTGCCGGTTGCGGTGCCGGCCTTAACCGCACGGTCGTGGCGAGTGCCAACGACGTCAGCAGCAGTGCATCGCGATACGGCCCGAGAGCAGGAGGCTGTCTCTGGCCAAGGCCGAGTCTGGCTGGTTGATCAGTTGCTGTGCGTTCAGGTGGTTCTCCAGGCCTGAGAAGCAGCTAATGGACAACTTTCCTGCCTGGTGGCTACCTTCCATTGCGAGCGGAGCCCGGTCGCCACGGCTGGTGACGGCGGGTGGTCGTCGGACGGGACGGCCTGGGTCCTGCGGCGTGTCTCGTGCTTCCTGAGCGATGTCGGCGTGGCACACGGCGTCAGATGCCGGAGCGCCTGTTGCTCTCCGCCTGCTGTGCTGCCAGTTGGCGCAGGACCGCGCGGTCCGTCTGCGGAGCGGATCCCAACAAGTCCATGAACCAGGGTGCGATCCACGATGAGTCCCGGTGGAGCCACTCGCCCGGTGAGAGGGCGGTACCAGCGACCCAGTCCCCGGAGGGCGGTCCGCTGCTTCTTGAAGCCGCAGCGATGCTGACGGCCGGTTCCGCTTCTCCTGCAGCCCGCCGCCCGAGCTGGGCTGTCACACCGATCAGCCACCATTGGAAAAGCCGCCAGGACGGCGACGCCGTCTCCGCAGCGCTACGCACGGTCGAAGAGGCGAGCCCCACTGCTTTGAACGCAGCATGCGCCAGTCCCTCCGGCGGATCCAGGTGAGGCGCTGTCTCCTGCGTGACCACCAGCCGGGCGTCTGGCACCTTCACCTCAAACGCCTCTGACACCCGCTCGATCTCCGCGTACGTGTCTGCGGCGAGCTCGGCGTCCAGGAACTCCCTGATCCCGCCGAAGAAGTGCGGCGGCGTCTCGATCCTTAAATCTGCCTGGGCCCTCCGCTTCAGCTCGTCGACAAGGCTTGGCCACGGACGGGAGCTGCCCGAGCCGGAGCCCTGCTCATACCAGTCCTCCTTGGTGTCGTTCGACACGAACAGTACGCGGCGGCCGCTGGGCGGCAGTTGGCGGACATGCTCGATCAGCTCCGCCCAGAGAAGGAAGTCCCCAGCGGACTTCAGCGGCGTGTCCTTGTCGGAGTCGGAGAATCCGGGCGGGATCTTGTTCGGGAACCGGAAGCCGGTCGCCTCCTCCAGACGCTTGCGCAGAACATCGTCGTCCGGCTGCTCGCCGACGCCTTCCCCGTAGAGCTTCGCGATGCGTGGAAGGATGGGATCTTCCGCATCGGCCGAGTTCAACGCCAAGCCGTGGTCGGCTTTGAGCATGTCCAGGTGGCGCTTGAACTCGTGCCGGTACACGTCGAGGTGTGCATCGACGTCGGAATTCGCGACGAGTGAGTCGAGCCTGGCTATCTCCTCCTGAGCTCGGGCGTACTTGTCGAGCTGGGCGCACACGACGTTCTTGGCCTCGACTATCGCTTTACGGGCCGCCATGAGTTTCTTGTTGACCTCTGATGCGGCATCGGCTAGGGCTCTCTTGCGGGACTCCAGTGTGCTGCGGCGGCCTCGGACGAACTCAAGGCCGACCTGGTAAGGCATCCATAGCCGTCCTGCGGTCTGCTCCAGCGCAGACAGGACCTCTTGCCTGGAGGTCTCGGTGTACTCGTACAGGCTCAGTAGGACGTTCGTGTCCAGCACGATGACGCCGTCTTTGAAGAAGACGCTGCGTTCTCCGTCCTCAGCAGACGGCCCGGGCTGGAGCCAGGCTGCGAACCGTCGCAACAGTACCGGGTCGCCCATATCTCTCTCCAGCTCGGCTGTGCCTCTCCCGTAGCCGATCATCTTGGCACGAGCAGCCGACAGCCGGTAGGCGGAGTTACGGCTGCGACGGCAGCGCTACCTATCAGCACTCCGTTGCCCCTTCCGGCCCCAGAACAGCAAGGGGCGAACCCTCTACACGCTGTCGAAGTCGGCGAGCATGGCTGACACTCGCGTCGGGGCTTTGTCTAGAAGGAAGTCATCGACGAATACCACATCGGGAACACCTCGGTTGTCGGCTGCGGCGGCGTCACGCACGGTGCTGATGTGAGGGGAGGACAGCGTGGCGTCAGCCGCCTCAAATGGGCCCTTGGCGGCGACCCAGACCCGCTCCTCGAAGAGGACGGCGGGGCCCGTGCCCCCCAGGTCGTCTACAAAGTGCGCATCGTCGGGCGGGAAGTCGGACGCCCAGTTCCGCAGGAGTCCCGCGGCTCGGCGACCACGCTGGCTGCCGGTGGCGCTCGTGCCTTGGAGGACGGCCAGGAGTTCGCTCGCCAGTTGCCAGTCCAGAAGGCTGTGATACGCCATGTTCGTGTAGTCGCGCAGGCACTGGTAGCACGAGCCGCGGCAGTCACGGCCGTGTGCACCGTCCGCGAAGTCGGCCAGCATCGTGCTGGCGGTCGCCATGAGCTGTTCGAAGACTTCCCGGTCGGCCAGGTGTGTGCAGTAGCCAGCGCCGTTGTCCAATGTATCGGAGAGGAAGGCGAAGGTACGCGCCTTGCTGCTCCCGGAGCCCGCTCCGTGGATACCGGATGCGATCTCGTTGGGCTGTACCTGCAGGAGCGAGCCCGCGGCTGTGCGCAGCAGGGCGGCCAGCGAGTACCAGGCCGCCCGCCTGCCCGAGCGGTCATCGGGGAAGCCGGTGCTCTGCGGCACGGAGGTGAGGTTCAGGCGCAGACCGAGCGCCGGGATCTCACCTGCCTGGGGTCCGAGCAGGAATAGGTCGGTGTGCTGGGTGGCGCCGATAGCGGTGGTGAGGGGTTCCTCGTCGACGGCGATGTCCTTCGCCAGCCAGGGGAACAGCTCAGCCGCCCCGGTCTCCAGGTACGCGCCGGACCAGCGTGCAGCCGGGCTTACTTTCGCGAAGCGGAACAGTCGGCCGCCGTTGTCGTTGACCGCGTATCGCTGCCCCTTGCCGGCGTGGACCACCATGCCGGGCGCTGCGATCTTCTGCGGTGCGCCATGCTCAAGGTCTGCGGCGGTGCGAGGGGCGAGTGACCGAGCCCTCCATGCGAAGTTGCCGTCAAAGTCGCGGGCCTTGCCGCCGGAGTAGAAGCCGGCCGGTTCGCGCAGTTCGATCTCGCGGTAGGAGCCGTCGGCCGTCCCGCAGGCGCGGCAGGGCCGCGGAGGGGCATCCTCCTGCTCCGGCAGCACCTCCACGTCCTTTGCGAGGTGGCCACAGGCGCGGCAGATTCCGATGAGGATGGGCTGCCCCAGTGGCTCAACCGCGGCTCGAGGGATTCGTCCGGTCGGCTCGAACGCGACGGCGCCGACCGCCGTGTGGACCTGGCCGTCCTTTACCGTCTCGGCGCCGGGAGCAAACTGCGAGATCGCGATGTCTAGCGACCGGTCAACCACTCCGCTCGGCGGCCAGGGGTAGGAGTCGGAGGGGCGCTTCGTGTACAGGTAACGGGCTGAGGTGGGGAATCCGAACATCGGCAGTAGGCCAGACTCCGCCAGCCGCTGGCTGAGTTCATGGTGGCCGTGGGTCTCGTCGGCGATCTGCGTGACGCGGGTGACGAGCTCCTGGGCCACCCATGCCGCTGCCTGCGCCGACGACCAAGTTCTGCGCGTGCGGTCGGCGAGAGCCTCGGCGAGGCTGCGGACTTCGGCGTCGTGCGATTTGATCCACACGCTGATCGCTTCACTGACGGCGGGCCAGTCCGCGGTGCGGCCGAACTGGCCGTGGACGTTGCGGGTCGGGTCTAGCCCTGCGTCGTCCCCATCCGCGCCCTGCACAGCGTCGAATGCCCTGCGCAGCACCTCGGCCGCGAGGACCCGCTGGTAGATGTCCTTCATGCCGGTGGACAGGTACGGCGGCGGGGTCGGGTCATTGGTGATGCGCTTGGGGTCTTGGAAGTAGTGCTCGTCGTGGCTGCGGCCGCGGCACACGGTGAGCGCGAGCGCGACCGGCGAGGTTCGCCGTCCTGCCCGTCCGACGCGCTGCTGGTAGTTGAACCGGGTCGGCGGCATGTTCGCCATCAGGACAGCGGACAACGGGCCGATGTCGACTCCGGCTTCCATCGTGGTGGTGACGGAGAGGACATCGAGGGTGTCGGGAAGCTCGTGCTCCTTGCCATCGAGGAAGATCCCCTGGAAGCGGGCCTGGCGGGCCTGCGCGTCCAGGCGGTCGGTCTGGCCGGTGAGTTCGGCGGAGTTGAGGCGGAAATCGCCAGACCTCCTGTGCGCCATCCAAGCGTAGTAGTCGGCGTCTGTGCCTTCGAACGGCTCGGACACGGCGGGCAGGGGCCGTCGGCACTTCGTGCATATTCCGACGCCGGGGTGGAGGTGCCGTCTGCGGCAGACGGAGCAGGTCCAGGACACTGCTCGGCCGTGGCGCAAGGCAACGTGCTCGGGCTGGATGACGTACTTCTTTACTGCCTCTCCCCAGATCTGCTCGACGGTCTGCCGGAGGTCGTCTGGGTCCTGCCCCAGGTGGTCGGCCGTGCTGGCCCAGAAGTCCCGTAGCTTCTTCGGCGGTTCGTCAGCCGGGCTGCGCAGTCCTGCGAAACGGCGCATGTGGCCGAGGACCCGCAGGCTGGCCCGGGCCAGTGCGGCATCGGATGCTCGCTCGGCTTCGAGCGGCGCCTGGTCGGAGGCAAGGGTGAGCCAGCCCAGGCCCAGGGACTCGAAGTCGCGTCCGGCGCTGCCGAACAACCCGTTAAGCAGCTCGTTGCTCAGGGCTTCGCGGATGTCCTGGCGCAGGTTTTCTTGCCGTTCGCTGAGGACCAGGCTGGATTCGTCGCGCACTTTGCCGCCGGGAGGCTCGGGCCACTTGTACAGAGAGGTCCAGGACTGCGGCTGGGAGCCTCTCTGGTAGCTGGTCTGTTGCAAGGACGCCTTCGGGCCACCGGGGTTGATGCCGAGCTGGGCCAGACGTTCGGCGACGGCGGCGCCGTGGCTGTCGAGGCTGGGCACGCGGCTAAGGCGGCTATAGAGCGCGGCCTCTTCTGCCGGGTCGGGGAGGTCGTCGTCAAGGTCGTCGTCGAGGTCTCCTCCGCGGGGCTTCTGAAGCTTCTCCCAGGTGTCGAAGGATTCCCGGTCTCGGGCGCGCAGTCGGGCGCGTGCGGCCTTGCCCGTCTCCTTGTCCACGGGGTTGTCGGGGGACTTGCGGTAGAAGCCCGATACGGCTGCGAGGTCGTCGACCGGATCGCCCTGGCCCTCGACTTCCTTGGCGAGCAGCAGGCGCAGGAGGTCCTGGTAGTGGCGCAGCCCCAGGCCTGCGGACAGCTTCGCTGAGTCTTGACGGCTGTCGGAGAAGACCACGGCCTGCCGGTTCGGCAGGAGGGAGAGGATCCCGGTGGTCAGTACCTGGTTGACCTTCTCGAAACCGGTGCGCATGGACCTGACAGGTGTGCGCATGCGGCGCGGGTCGCTCAGGCTGAGGTGTTCACTGCCGACCTGCTTGAGCTCCCAGTCGTCGCCGCAGTTGGGGCACTGGGTTGGTGCCGCTGGGAGGTCCTCAGCCTTGAGCCGGGGCCGCCCCTTCTTAGGTTGCGGCACGCTGGTGTGGAAGGACCAGCCGGTGTGATCGCGCTGGTTGCGGAGGGTGCCGGTGCCCGGGTCGTAGTGGCTGCGCTTGAACTCGAAGTTGGCGCTCAGCACGCCCTTGTCCGAGGTAGCACCCCACTCTTGCTTCTCCGACGGGTCCTCCTTACGCGGCCAGTAGACGACGTAGTTGGCCGCGCTCGGCCCCAGGGCAGCGGCGTCGGGTAGCGAGTCGAGGTCGGGCAGGTCCGCGAGCAGGCCGGCTTCGAAGGGGCGCCCCTTCGCCGCGTTACGGAAGGCCGAGGCCGGTGCGTAGCCGCCGAGAAATGCATCTCCGCAGTTCTGGCAGTAGAGGAGTTCCAGGACTCGTGCGTCGCAGCTGCAGCGCGACGTAGGACGCGAGTACAGCTTGCCGACGGTCCTCTGCGTGCCTTCCGGGTGCGGGGCGTCGGGGCACTGCGGGTCTGAGCAGGCCCAGACGCCGGGAATGTTGCGGAAGAAGAGGTGTCCGCGCAGCTTGGGGGCCCGTGGGTTGGCTGAGCGGCGCAACGCGGTGAGGACTCCGCGCAGCGCTTTCTCTTGCGTGGCCGTGTCGGTAGTAGGGAAGAGGCGGGCGGCGACGGCGGAATCGAAATCGGCTATGAGCCGGTCGCTGTCGCGCAGTGCGTTGACCAATGCTTCACCGGCGCCGGTGTCGGTCAGAAGCTGGTCCGCTTGGGCGGCCTCGGGATCCGGGTCCAGGGCGGCGTAGGCGTCGGCGTGCTGGGAGATGTCGGTGCGGGTGTGCGGGGGCAGCACAAGTTGGCCGCCGAGGACCTCGAACCGGTTGCGGTCGACGCCGAAGAACTCCTGCAGGAAGTCCAGATCGCGCGGGGCTTCGAGGGAAGCGGACGCGGCCAGGACGCGGAACTTGTCCGGCCTGTGGTCCAGGCCGAGGCGGTGACGCAGGTTGCGCAGGAGGTAGGCGATCTCTGTGCCTGCGGTGCCACGGTACATGTGGAGCTCGTCGACGACCAAGGTGAAGCGGGCCTCGGGCACATCCTCCAGCCAGCGGCGTGTCTTGTCGAAGATCTGCGACTCACGTGAGCGCATCAGCATGACGTTGAGCATGCTGTAGTTCGTGATCATGATGTCGGGTGGAGCCTGGATCATGTCCCAGCGGCAGCGCATCTCGGCGCCGTCCAGGCGGGGGATGAAGTAGCGGCCGTCGCCGGGAGCTTTCTGCGCCTGGCTGGAGCGCTCCTCTGTGGCGGTGAACTCCTTGCGCAGTGTTTTGACGCCAGCTGGCGAGCCGATCTTGCCGGGGACAGGGGTTGCCCCGGTGTAGCGGCCGAAGTAGAAGCGGTGGCCGGGCCGCGACCGGGCGAGCCACGCCCTGGCGTCGTCGCTGTCCAACGCCCTGCGCAGGCGCATCATCTGGTCGTCGACGAGCGCGTTCATGGGGTAGAGGACCAGAGCGCGTACCGCTGCATGCCGACCGGACTCGCTTGCCCGCTGCGGCTGGTAGTCGCCGTAGGGAGAGGTCCACCAGCGGTTCGTCGGCAGGGAGGCGGCCGGCCAGGCGGCGGACTCGCTGACGAGGTCGGCCAGGATGGGCAGCATGAACGACTCCGTCTTGCCGGACCCCGTGCCGGCCGTTACGACGACGTCGCGCCCGTCCCGCACAGCGGCGGCCAGAGCCCGGTGCTGGTGCTCGTAGAGCGAGGGGACGCCCTTCATCAGTCCGAGCTGTACCAGTTCCGCAAGGTCAGGGTGGGCTCCTGCTGCCTTCACGGAGGCCGCGATGCCCGCATCCATCTGGACGTAGCTCGGGCGGACCTCCAACAAGGGGCGCTGCCAGGCTCCGCCGTTCACGTCAAACAAGTCCTGGCGCTCGCGTTGGAGGTGCTCGTCAGCGAGCCCGAACGGCGTGTTGTAGTAGCGGAAGAGCGCGTCCTTCAAGTGCTCGAACGTACCGAGAATGTCCACGTCCCGGCCAGCATCCCCAGGCTGTTGCGAAGCGGTGTCACTCATCGTTGTTCTCCCCTAGATGCTGGCCGAGCGATTGTGCGATCTTGATGGCTATGGCGTAGGGCACGTTGTCGTAGGCGAGGTTCTCGGCTTGGGCGTTAATGCGGGGCGCGAGGCCGCAGCACATCACGGCGACGCGCCGGTGCAGGTCTGGCAGGGGGTAGCCCCAGTCGACGAAGAGGGTCCCGAACCGCTCACGCCCGCAGTCCTTCTCGGGCAGCCAG
Organism: Streptomyces sp. NPDC090088; assembly: GCF_044747345.1. Taxonomy (NCBI): domain Bacteria; kingdom Bacillati; phylum Actinomycetota; class Actinomycetes; order Kitasatosporales; family Streptomycetaceae; genus Streptomyces; species Streptomyces sp. NPDC090088. Next base: position 209,660 of record NZ_JBIVDZ010000001.1, read on the forward strand.
CGCAGTACATCCGCTGCCCGGCTCCGGGTCTCCAGTGCCAGGTAGACACCCTGCTCGTGGCTCGTCTCGTACCACTGGCCGTCGCGCAGGATCTGGCATACGCGTTTGCTATCGCGCCGCTTGAGCCGGTACAGGCCATCGTCCCGGGGCCGCGGGACGGGCCGGTATTCGCCGCGCTCGAGGTTGTACTGTTCCAGCGGTTTGCCGAACTCCGGTGCAGAGGTCGGCGCTTCAGGGCTCAAAGGCGGCAGCAGCGCAGCTCCTTGTAGCGCGAAGCAGGGTGTGTAGGAGACGCCGAGCTCGGCCGCCCAGCTTGCGAGCCCTGCTTCGTCGTCGTACTGGACGATTAGGGACGGGGGCAAAGGGATGTCCCTGGGCGGGCGGGCGCTGGGCACCCGGAACAGCTCCAGCAAGCCGTCCTGTCCCGCCTGCGCTACGCGCGCCTCGAACGCGGCCGTCCGGCTCCCGGTGAGTACCGCCAGTCCCCGCGCCTGCGGCAATCGGGTCAGGACTGGAGGGGCCGCGCACCAGCGCCGGTTGGGCCAATCTATGTCCATGTAGGCCAGGGAGACAGCATCGCGCAGCCAGCGGCCCGGGGCTCCCGGTTCGATGTCTTGGCAGTGCTTGGCTGCCAGCCACCACATCCCCTGCTTGGCGTCGGACAGGGTGCCGGCGCCCTGCTCGCTCAGCCAGCGCAGCAGCAGGTCTCCTGCATCGGCCATCAGGCTCCCCGTCTTCCGCTGATCGTTTCCGCTGCCGCTACGTAGTCGAACCAGACAGGGTCCTGCAGGCGCTGGGCGGCGCTGAGGACGGCGTACGCCCAGGCGTAGTCGTCAGGCGCCGGAGCGGGCGAGGGTATGTCTTCTGCTGTTGCCAGCGCCCTGACCGACCAGCGGGCCGCTGTCCGGTAGACCAGCCAGACATAGCCAGCAGGTACCTCAACTTCAAGGCAGGGGCCGAGCGCATGTGCGGGCAAACGGGAGGCCATCCAGTCGGGGACTGACTGCTGCTTGGCCGGGCGCACTCCGCCGTGGGCATCGAGCAACACGGCTTCCAGGACGCTTGAGCGCAGCAGCTCAGTCCGCGGGGGGCTGATACTGCGCGGCGCCTCTGCACCGCGGATTCGGGTCTCAGAGCCTGCTGCATCGCTCAGCTCGGGCCGGGCGGTGCCGTCGCAGAGGTATCCGAGCGTTCCGGTGCCGGGCGGCAGTCCCTCGTGCAGCCCGTCGTGCAGCGTAAAGACCTGGCTGCTGTGTGCCGTACCCACACGGTGATCCCCTTCTTCGAGGGGGATCATGCAGAGCGGAAAAGGCACTCGTGGGTCGGCGCGCAGCTTCTCGGTGCGGCCGTCGAGGACGACCTCTACCCGGCCGTCAGGAGAGTCGTTGGCCGGCAACAGGAGGTCGGGAGCACCGCCGCGGAGGAAATGGCCTGCTACTCCGGCACCCACCCGGTACTCGGGTGCGATGCGCAGACCACCGGACAGCGCAGCGCGGTGCCGGATTTGGGGCTCAAGGACGTGCGCGTGGTCTCCGCCTCGGTTGAGAGTGCGGGCGAAGGCCATCCCGTTGACAGCACGCACGCCCTTGAACAGCTTCCAACCAGGCACCGGCGCCGGCGCTTCCCGGACGGTGCGGCTGCCGAGGGCATCGACCATGGAGCGCACTGCGCGGAGGGCCGAGTCAGCGGCCAGGATCCAGTGCTGCTCGCCGGGCTCGAAGTACTCAGTGCTCACCCACTCGCCCAGGTGCGGGTGCAGCCGCAGCAGTACCACCTCTTGGGGAGCCCACTCAAGGACCAGGTCGTCGCCCTCAAGGTGCAGGCCGTGTTCCAGTTGCTGCCAGGAGGGATGCAGCGACTCCAATCCCTCGTAGACATCCCCGTACGCCTTATACAGCGTGAACGTACGGCCGCCCGGCACAGCGACGCTTGTCTCGTCGATGCCGTTGCAGGCATCTGCGAGCCATTCGAGCCGCCTGCCTCGGTCCGCGACTACGAGCCTCAGGCCGATGGCGCGGCGTCGGTGCTCGCGCTCCGGCTCGTGGAGGGTGCCGTCCCAGTCATCGGCGAGCCGCTTGACCAGGCTGGCGATCAGGGTTTCGCCCGTATCCGGGGCACTGGAAAGTTCCTCCATGAGCCGAGGCGACAGGCGCCGGTCCCGTCCTGCTGTCCATACCCGCAGGCGCCGTAGCAGCTCGCGGCCAGAGACCTCGTCGGGGTTGTGCGGCCGCAAGCGGGTGGCCGCAAAGAACCGGGTGAGGACCTGCCGGTCCGAACCCCGCACCAGCGCCTGCGAGATGGGGAAGCCGATCTTCCAGTAGAACTCGTCAGTGCTGACCGTGCTGGTGCCGTAAAGGCCGCCTGTCTGCTCAAGCCAGGTGTCGAGTTCCTCCCACATCACTGCGACGTCCTGGAAGGCGTGCTCGAGCTTGTTAGCCCGGGAGCTGGAGAGCTGCTCGCCGAAGAGCTGGATCCACCGCCCGTAGAAATTGGTCTTCAGCATGCCGTCAGAGGACGCCATACGGGTAGCAGCCAGAACGGACAGAGCCAGCACCGGCAGGCTGGGCGGCGGGACCGCGCTCCCTTGCTGCTCCCATACCTCGCACTCGCGCTGAATGCGGCTGAACAGCGGTCGGTCCGGATCGCTCCAGTTGAGTTCACCGGCGACAGCCTCAGCGAGGCCCATGCCTACACGGTCGGCCAGTTCCCGTTCGACTTCGGCGTCGACGTACAGGACGGTGCTTCGAAGCGCATTGTCCGCACCGAAGAACTCCGAAGAGAGCACCTCGTGCCACTGTTTGTACTCAGACTTCATCTAACTTTTCCAGCTCCCCCCACCCACGCCGCGTGCCCATCTACGGCTCCGGGCGCACGCGCCCCCATGCCCCCGGCATGCCGGCCACGGCGGATGACCTTGCCAACCGCCCAGCCCAACCAACGCTACTCACGGGGCTCCTGACGCGATAGGCAAGTCGTCTCAGTCCGAACAGGTACCTCAACGCGAAGGAACCGGGACTGGAGGCAGAATATCCATGCTCTCTACACGAAATGACCACCTGTGCCGCAATCGTGATCTTGCCTCGCAGGAAAGAAGATTTCGACGTCACGACCCGAATCCTGAACCTCTGGCAACGGATTAGAGGCAGATGGTGACCTGGGGGAGGGCTGGGCAGATGTTCGCAGACTGCGCTGGGCTGAGTAGATGCCGATCCGGGCGATCGCGAGGCATCTGGGCATCTCGGAGAGCGGCAAGCGGTCCTTGGCCAGCGGTCGGCCGCCGACCGGCATCTCCACCGCACCCTGAGGACCTGACCCACTGAGCGGTGGCACGCCGGCCGGGTCGGGGTGCTTCACCCCACAGCCCGTCGATCCGCCCGCCTGGCAACGTCGCTGTATCACCGTTGCGGACTCTACGACGGTGAACCCAGCCGATCACGTGGACAAAACCCGTGAAGGTGGCAGTTGTCCCTGACGTCGTCATGCGGAGGTTGGGACTCCCATGGCGCGCTGCGTACGGCTCCAGCCCGCACCAGCAGGCCGAGGTGCGCTGCGGCGGCCAAGCCATCGTCGGCCCCTTCAGTCAGTGTCGTCGCGTACTGCGGGTGCAGCGTTGTATCGCCAGGTGATGAACTCCTCCGAGGCTGCGAGCGTCTCGTACGCCGAGACCGTTCCCGTGATGAGGTTTTGACCAGGCTGGGTGGCAAAGGGAGGCCAGGGACGGTTGACCGTGGCGTCGGCGGTGTTCTGTGTGCCGCTGTCAGCGGGAGGGCTAGGGTCCCTGATCACGGTCGGCATCATCGGGTGCAAATGCTGGTGCTGTATTGTCAATTATGAAGTAAGTATAGGATTTAGAGTTATATACGCGGATTTTTCGGTTGAGTCCGCCCGGTTGGCCAATGTGCGGGCCCGGTACCGCAGGGCTCGGTTCGCCGGATCGCATGTGGTGTTGGGGGGCGGGTCGGGTGGGTCGGTGGCGGTGGACTTCCAGGTGGAGGGTCCGTGTGATGTCGTCCAGGCGACGCTCACCGTCACGGCGCTCGTGTCCAAGCTCGGGCCCTCGCCGGGGTACGCGCCCAGGACCGTACGGCTGCAGGGCACCGTGCTCGCCGAGGATCTGACCGTGCCCGGCGGTGGGGACCTGGCGCATGACAACGTTTTTGCCGTGCCTGGGGATCTGCTCGTGCCCGGCACCAGCACGCTGAAGGTACAGTCCTCGGCCAAGGCCTCCAGCAGGCTCTGGCTGTACCGGATCACCCTCGACCCCGTCTAGGAACGCGGGCGCTCGGAGCGGGCCCGGCTGGCGGAGGCTGCCCGGGACTCGGTGTTTGCCTACCGTACGGAACTGCGGCCGGCCCACGCCTCCTCCGATCCCTGGCAGCCGGCGCCGAGACTGCTCTTCCACGACGGGGACGAGCAGTTCCTGCCCGCGCAGCTCTCCTGGCGGGGCGAGGACGGAGCCGAGGCCCCTATCAGCTTCGCGGCCGGGATGTTCGGCTTCTTTGGCTGCTACCGCGCGCAGGACGGTACGGCGTACGAGTACCGAGGAGACCTCACCGACCGGTGGCCTTTCTCCGAGGAGACCGAGAACCTCTCGGCAGCCACCCTGCACCGCTTTCATACGGAGGAAGGGTGGGGCGGTGGCTGGCACGGCTCGACCGACCTGCGGCTGCTGGTCGACGACGGTGGAGCGCGCCCGTCGAGCGGGTGAGCTGGCGCGACCAGCACGGCAACTCCGGCACGGCCGTACTGCACACCGCCTTCACGGACGTCGAGGTGACGGATGTCGACGCGAGCGACGAGTTCGATGACGTCGGCGAGGTGGCGGACAACCTCCTCGATGAGAAGTGCAGCAAATGGCTGGCCCGGGACGACACCGCCCGGCTCGACTTCACCCTCGCCCGCCCCATCGCCGTCGCCTCGTACTGACGTCGGCGAACGACGCGCCCGACCGCGACCCCCGCGACTGGACGCTTCACGGTTCCCACGACGGCCGTACATGGACGCCGTTGGACACTCGTACCGGCGAGACGTTCACCGCGCGCTGGGAGACACGGGAGTTCGCCCTCCACGGCCACGCACGGACGTACCGGCACTACCGTCTCGACATCACCCGTAACTCCGGCTCGGCCGAGACGCAGCTCGCCCGCGTCCGCTTCGCCGGGGCACCCGCCGGGCAGGCATTAACCGGCTACTACCAGCGCCACGACGAAGGTGCCATCGGCTATCGGGGCACACCTGTTGTCACCGCCGCCCCCGCACTCACCGCCGTTCCTGGCCTGGCTTCGGAGCTGGAGGCCGCCGTATCCAGTCTGACCGAGACCTCCCGGACGCTGGCTGCCCTTGCCGCGCAACTCCGCAAACACTGATCCCGTGAGCGGTGGGCAGGGTCGGCAGATCGAGGTGCCCATCGCTCAGCTCCACGCCATGAATCCGGGCCAGGATTCCGGGCACGCCCCAGACGGACGGGAGCGGGGGACGCGCCGGATGCTTCAGGCGTCGGTGCCGCCGTGGCACTCGGCGTAGACCGAGCCCACCCCGCACCAGCAGTCCGACGTCCGCTGCGGCGGCCACACCACCGCCCGCCCCCGCGCTGCGAGGGTTGTGGCGTACTGGGGGAGGAGGGTCGGGTCGCCGGGGGAGGTGCCCTCGGAGGCGGCGAAGGCCTCGTAGGAGGGGACGGTGGCGGTGACGATGCCGAGGTTGGGGGTGCCGGAGGTGGAGAGTTCGCGGAGGGAGGACTCTATGGTCGAGAGGTGCTCGGGGTGGGAGGGGTACTCCGTGGCCAGGTCCGGGTAGGCGGAGAGGAGTTCCGAGAGCTCGTTCGCCGGCCAGTGCAGGACGGCCACCGGGAAGGGACGGGAGAGGGCCTCGCGGTAGGCGCCGAGTTCTGCTCGGAGGCGGGAGATCTCGGCTTCCAGCTCGGCCGGGTTGTCGGAGCCCAGGGACCAGACGCGCTTGGGGTCGTGGAGTTCGTCCAGGGAGACCGGGGAGGAGTGGAGGGTGTCGGCGCGGGCGTCCCAGTCGTCGTGGGGGAGGCCGAGCATGCGGCGGACCCTGTGGCGGCCGAACAGTACCGGGTGCGTGGCGTAGGGGGGTTCCGTCGCGTCCGTGAGGAGGTGGGTCGCCGCCTCCGTGAACGTGTCGTGCGCCGCTTCGAGCTCGTCGTGGGATTCGAGGGACTCGGCCACGATGACCCAGGGGGCCGGGTCGCGGGGGGCCGTGGCGCGGATGCCGTCGATGATCGCGCGTGCCTCTGCCTCGTGGTCGTACTCCCAGAGGTTCGAGGCCTTGAGGGCGCGGACCAGGGGCGCGTTCTCGAGGGTGTCCGGGGTGGCGAGGAGGCGGTCGTAGAGGGCGGTCGCGGCGGGGCGGGCGTCGGCCAGTTCGAGGTGGGCCGCGGCTTGCAGCAGCAGTGCTTCCGCGTCCTCGGGGTAGAGGCCGGCGGTCCGCTCCAGGCGTGCCGCTTCGGCGGTGTGGTCGACGTTCTCGGCAGGCGTGTCGGGGCGCATGAACGACACCGTACTGCCCGGCGGTGACAAAGAAGAGATAGGGATAGGGGGCAGTCGGTAGCGAGGGGAGTCGTTCGGTGCGGTTCGAGTTCGGTGGGTGTGTCGTGGAGTGGCGGGGGCCTTCTCCGTACTACTTCGTGCCGGTGCCCGAGGAGGAGGCCGAGGAGATTCGGGCCGTGGCCGCCATGGCGTCGTACGGGTGGGGGGTCATTCCCGTCGAGGCGGTGGTGGGCGGGGTGGTCTTCGAGACGTCGCTGTTTCCGAAGGGCGGCGGGTATCTGCTGCCGTTGAAGAGCGCGGTGCGGAAGGCGCGGGGGTTGGGGGAGGGGGATGAGGTGCGGGTGGAGATGAGGGTGCGGTTGTGAGGGGACTCCCGGGGGTCTCCCAGGGGTCTCCCGGGGGGCGTCCCCCGGGAGACCCTCTGGCGTCGTCAGATCGTCACGCCGTCGATCTGGAGGGTCTGGACGGCCTTCGCCGCGACCGACACCGCCACAGTCTTTCCGGAGAGGTAGGTGTCGGAGTACGACTTGTACGCGTCGCCGCCCGTCGTCACCGTGTTCCAGCGGGGGACCAAGCCGCTCGTGCCGCCGGTCACCGTGGTGAAGCCGGAGAGGTTGAAGGTGAAGGTCTGGGCGGAGGTGGCGGTGTTCAGTGCCACGATCACCAGGCGCTTGGCCGAGCTGTCGTAGGCCGCCACCGCGTTGCTCACGCCCGTGTCGAGGATCTTCATCCCGGGGCGGATGTGACGGCTGAACTGGGCCATCACGTAGTACTTGGTGGTGACCGCGCCCGCCGCCAGGGTGTCCGCGTCGTACGCGATCATCGCCCAGTTCGTGGACGGGTCCATGACCTGCCAGTAGACCCAGGCGGTGGGGTGCAGCCAGCGGAAGTCGTAGAGGAGGTTGAAGGCCATGGTGTAGCCGGTGCCGTCGTTGTCGCCGGTCTCGGAGTTCCAGAGGGCCTTGCCGGCCGTGGTGACGACGTCGGTGTAGAGGAGGTCGCGGCGGCCGCCGGAGCCCTGGTAGCCGTGGACGTTCACGCGGTCGACGTAGCCCTTGGTGGTGGAGGAGAAGGCGCTCCAGGTGGTGCGGGCCAGGTCGTAGCTGGTTTCGTCGGAGGCTGAGATCTTGGTGCTGGTCAGGCCCCGGCTGTTCAACTCGCTGCGGAGGTAGGGGAGTACGGCCGACTGGACGGTCGAGTCCATGTGGCAGCCCTCTTGGGTGCCGGTCGCCGTCCACCAGGAGGAGGACGGTTCGTTGAAGGCCTCGACCGTCGCGAAGTTCACGCCCCAGTTGTTCTTGGCGTACAGCGCCACCGACGCCAGGTGCGAGGCGTGCTGGCGGTAGTTCCAGGACTGGAGGTTGTTGCCGCCGTCGGAGGCGCCGGACGGGTTGTGGTTCAGGCACATCCACCACATGGGGGAGTTGGCGAAGAGTTCGGCGGTGGCGCCCCGGTTGACGGCCTTGACGAGCATCGCGCGCTGGGTGGCGTCCGCCGTCCAGTCCCAGGCCGAGGAGGTGGGGTCCTCGTTGTTCCAGTCCTGCCAGTAGCCCTCGATCTGCTTGAACGCGGGGATGTTCGCGGAGGCGACCATCGATTCGCCGCTCACGCTGTTCCAGCTGCACGCGCCCAGGTTGTAGCGGGCGATGTTCAGGCCCAGGCCGGGGAGCGATGTGCTGTTGTACGTCGTCGACTTGGTGGTGAAGAAGATGTCGGCGAAGTCGTCGCGGGTACCGAAGACGTTGCCCCACCAGGCCAGTGAGGTGCCCCAGCCCTCCCAGGTGCCGTACGACGTGGACGGGCTGACCGCGATGGTCGCGTCGGCGCGGGCCGTGCCCGTGGCCAGGGCGCTGCCCAGGAGGCCGCCGCTCGCGGCGGCCAGGAGTGTTCTGCGTCGGATCATGGCTGCTTCTCAACCTCTCCGTTGCGGCTCAAGCACCGGTTCCCGGACCGGCGTTGACTCGTCCCCCCGCATGCCAACAGGAAGCATCAGGTGTGGCGTGTGGGGTTGTCGAGAGTTGTGACACTGCTTTCTAAAACCCGTGGAGGAAGTGATCGTGGGGAGGGGGCGTGAGAGGAAGCCCTATGGCTCTGGTGACTTGGTGACGGTCGTCTTATCGTGCGGGCCCAACCGGGGGTCGGACCGGGGGCGGCGGGAGGTGCGCGGTGCGGTGGGTCGTGGGGCACGGTGACCGGCGGTGGCGGGCGCGGCGGCGACGGGCGGTGTGGACCGGGGGCGAACTCCTCGTCACCGTGGGCGTGGTGCTGATGCTGCTCGTGGTGCACCAGCTGTGGTGGACCAACCGGGAGGCGAAGCAGGGGGCCGAGCGGAAGGTGGAGGCGCTGGAGCGGGAGTGGGGGGACTCCGGGGGGTCGGCAGGGGGCGGGGGGTCGAGCGGTGCGGTGAAAGGGGGCTCCGGTTCGTCCGGGTCGGCTTCGGGGTCGGGCGGGTCCGGTGGTGGGCGGCGGCAGACGTCGTACACGACCCGGGTGGTGGACTCCCGGGCGTACGCGATCCTCGTCATTCCCCGGCTCGGTCTGCGGGTGCCGATCGCGGAGGGGGTCAGCAAGCCGAAGGTGCTCAACCACGGGTACGTCGGTCACTATCCCGGGACCCAACAGCCGGGCCAGGCCGGGAACTTCGCGCTCGCGGGGCATCGGAACACGCACGGTGAGCCGTTCCGGTACCTGCCGCGGCTGAGGCGGAAGGACACGATCGAGGTCGAGACGAAGTCGGCGACCTACACCTACGCCGTGGACCAGATCCTGCCGCAGACGTCGGCCCGTGACTCGGGGGTCGTCAGGGCCGTACCGCGGTCGATCGTGAAGCCGTCGTACGGGTACAAGCAGCCCGGGTACTACATCACCCTGACCACCTGCACGCCCGAATTCACGTCCCGGTACCGGATGGTGGTGTGGGGGAAGCTGGTGTCGATGCGGCCGCGCGCGTAGGGCGTCGGGGCCCGCGGTTCGGCGGGCCGGGCGCCCGACAGGCGACGGACGACCGCATCGCCTACCTTGTATGAGTCAGTGAGCCCGTGGTCCACGATCTCGGAGCACTCACGTCCGCAGTCGCGGAACGTCCGCAGTCGCGGACACACCGGTGGGGCCGGGTACGTCATGGCCGCCCCACTGTCTGGCCCCTCGGCCGCAGGACCACATGGGCGCATCTCGCGGACTCTCGTAGATTCCAGCGGATTCCTGGAGTCGAGCGTGCCGGGGACGTGATGTGTCTTACGGCGGTCGCCGAGTCGCAAGTGAGTTCAAGTACCGGAGGGAGCAGGACCATGTCCCGTCTGTCTCTGAAAGCCACGCTGTGCATGTTCGTGGCGTTGCTGACGGCAGCGCTGTGGACCCAACCGGCAAGCGCGTACACCTGGGCCCGCAGGGTCACCGTGTACAACGCCGCCGGTCTGTGCGTCCAAGGAAACGCCGGAATCGACCACAAGAAACCCGGCGTACTGTCCGGCAACCTCGCCTACAGCGAGACCTTCGCGTTGAAGCAGGGATGCGGTACCGGTCTGACCGAGCCCGACGGCTGGGCCGCCACGCGAGCGATCGTTCAGCGATGGAACGGGTCCATGTGGGTGGACTGCCGTACCAGCGCCTGGAAGTTCGGTGGCACCGGCGTGAACCAATGGGGCCTGTACGGGCCGGAGGTTGTCTTTGACTGGGGCGGGTGGGCCTCGTGCTCGCCGGGCTTCTACAGGACGGTGGCCGCGGCGTTCGTCTGGGACGGCTCCGCATGGCGAGGCAACGGTGTCGCGTCGGGGTTCGAAGAGGTCACGCCGAACGGAGTCGCCCCCATGCGGAAGCCCGCTGCCGTTCCCGCTCCGCACGTCCAGCCGCCCTCTGCCCGGCCGGCGGCACGGGCTGCCCGGTGACCGGCAGAACAGAACCTGGTCCGAGCTGAGTTCGAGCTCGCTCCGAGGGAGTGTCCGACGCGTCGGGCACTCCCTCGCTGATGACGGGAGGCCCTTCGGCGCCGGATGCGCTAACGCGTCCGCTCCCGCAGGGCCGCCACCCCCGCCGCGCCCAGCACCGCGACGGCCGCCGACACGACCATCGCCACGTCCGCGCCGTGGGCCAGGCCGCCGCCGGAGGACGTGGCGAGGGCGATGGTGAGGGCCACGCCGGCGCAGGAGCCGATGTAGCGGAAGGTCTGCTGGGCGCCGGAGCCCATGGCCGCGCGGGCGGGCGGGACCGACTCCACGGCGAGGAGGGGGAGCGCGGCGTTGAGGAGGCCGCTGCCCGCGCCGCTCAGTACCAGGCCGGGCAGGAGCCGGGGCCAGGAGCCCGCGTTGAGGGCGCCCAGCATGGCGAGGGCGCCGCCCGCGTGCAGCAGGAAGCCGACGGTCAGTTGCCACCGGGACGGGACGCGGCCCGCGAGGCGCTTGGCCTGGAGCGCCACCGTGAAGGAGAGGCCGGACCAGAGCAGGAAGAGCCATGCCGTGTCCATCGCGGACATGCCGAGCGTCTGCTGGAGCAGGGCCGGCAGGAAGCTGAACAGGCCTATCACCGCGAGGCCCGTGACCAGGCCGCCGAGGGAGGAGGCCAGGAAGCGGGGGCTGCGGAGGAGGGAGAGGTCGATCATCGGGGTCGGGGAGTGGCGGCGCTCGATCAGGGTGAAGAGCGCGAGGAGTACGACCGTCGTCGCGAACAGCAGGCCCACCTGCGGCCGTAGCCAGCCGTCCCGGCCCAGGGTCAGGGCCGCCACGAGGGCGACCAGGGCCAGGCCGAAGGTCACGGCTCCGGCGATGTCCGGGCGGCCGCCGCGCGGTGAGCGGGACTCCGTCAGGGTGCGGAAGGAGAGGCCCGCCACGATCAGCGCGGCCGCGCCCAGTACCGCGTAGGCCACCCGCCAGGTGGGCATCGCACCGGCGACCAGCGGGCCGAGCGCGATGCCGCCGCTCACGAACGCGCCCCACACGCCGGTCGCGTGCAGCCGGCCGCGCGGGCTCGGGAAGGCGGCGACCAGGAGGCCCAGGCTGCTCGCCAGGATCGCCGCGCTCGCCGCGCCCTGGGCGACCCGGGCGAGGGTGAACGCCCAGGTGGAGGTGGTCAGGCCGCCGAGGGCGGTGGTCAGGCCGAGGGCGAGGGTGCCGGCGACGAAGATCCGGCGGCGGCCGTAGTCGTCGGCCAGGCTGCCCGCCACCAGGAGGAGGGCGGCGAGGCCGAGCGGGGTGCCGTTCAGCAGCCAGGCCTGTGCGGAGAGGGGGGTGTGCAGGGCGGCGGCCGTGTCCGGGAGCGTGACCATCGGGGCCGTGTAGGTCATCAGGGCGACGGCGGTCGCGGCGCTGGTCAGTGCCAGGGTGGGGCGGCCGTCCCGGGCCGGGGGCGCCTCGGGGTCGGGTGTCGACGGGCTCGCACGCTTCATGGTTCTTTCACTGAACCTAGTCATAGGGGTACCGTAGCACCGTCGGTTCGTTCATTGAACCCATGGCAGGGAAACTGACTAAGGTGGTCCCCATGGCTCTGGGCAAGGACTACGTGACGCAGGAGTGCTCGCTGGCGAGCGCACTGGAGGTCGTCGGCGAGCGCTGGACGCTGCTCGTCATCCGTGACGCGCTCTACGGCGTCCGGCGCTACAACGACTTCCTCGTCCACCTCGGCATCCCGCGCGCCGTCCTGTCGGCCCGGCTGAAGACCCTCACCGACGTGGGGATCCTGGAGAAGCGCCGCTACCAGGAGTCGCCGCCCCGGGACGAGTACGTCGTCACCGAGCGCGGCATCGCCCTCTGGCCCACCCTGCGCGCCCTCTCCGTCTGGGGGCGCGAGCACCTCATGGACCGCCGGCTGCGCTACTTCCGGCACGCGGAGTGCGGGACCGAACTCGGCTCGTACGGCGAATGCCCCGCCTGCGGAACCGTGGTTCCCGTCGCGGACGTTCTCGTCACGCCGGGACCGGGACTCGATCCGGATCCGGCCGACCCGGTCAGCCGGGCGCTCCTGAAGCCCAAGCGCCTCCTGGAGCCGCTGGAGACCGGTCAGGCGTGACGCCCCGGCGGTGAAGGCGGTGAAGGCGCTGAAGGCGGTGACGGGCGTCTGTCGTGCCCGTGGGGTCCTGGTGGCTACGGTCCAGTACGTGAACAGGCTCTTGCCCGCTGCACCCTCTCATTGGAGGATCGACCAGTCCTCCGATGGCTGCACCCATCGGCCGGGCGCCCGCTATCAAGGGAGATGGTGACGACCATGAAGCTGCTGCGAGTCGGTACGGCGGGGTCGGAGCGGCCCGCGCTGCTCGACGCCGAGGGTGTGCTGCGGGACCTGTCGGGGATCGTCGACGACATCGACGGGGCGCTGCTCGCCGACGACGCGGCGCTCGGGCGGGTCCGGGCCGCCGCCGACGCGGGGGAGCTGCCCGTGCTCGACGCGGCCGGGCTGCGGATCGGGCCGCCGGTGGCGCGGATCGGCAAGATCGTGTGCATCGGGCTCAACTACCACGACCACGCGCGCGAGACGGGCGCCGAGCCGCCGGCCGAGCCGGTCATCTTCTTCAAGGCCGCGGACACGGTCGTCGGGCCGAACGACACCGTGCTGGTGCCGCGCCGGTCCGTGAAGACCGACTGGGAGGTAGAGCTCGCCGTCGTCATCGGGCGGACCGCCCGTTACGTGGCCGACGACGAGGATCCGCTGGCCTATGTCGCCGGGTACGCCGTCGCGCACGACGTGTCCGAGCGGGAGTTCCAGATCGAGCGCGGCGGGACCTGGGACAAGGGGAAGAACTGCGAGACGTTCAACCCGCTGGGGCCGTGGCTGGTGACCGCGGACGAGGTCGGGGATCCGCAGGGGCTGTCGCTGAAGCTCTGGGTGAACGGGGAGCTGAAGCAGGACGGGACGACGGCCGAGCAGATCTTCTCGGTGGCCGAAGTCGTCCGGTACGTCAGCCAGTTCATGGTGCTGTACCCCGGGGACGTCATCAACACGGGGACTCCGGCGGGGGTGGCGCTGGGGGCGCCCGAGCCGAAGCCGTTCCTGCGGGGCGGGGACGTGGTGGAGCTGGAGATCGGCGGGCTCGGTCGTCAGCGGCAGGAGCTCAAGGACGCCTGACAGCGACCGTCACGAGCAGCCCTGTCTCCGGTGCCGTGCGAAGCGGTGCGGGACACGAGGAGACCGCATCGCGCCGCGCGCGGAGGTGCGCGGCCGACGGAGCCGGACCGCTACCCGAACGGCGTAACCTCCCCCTTTTGAGGCCCTGGCCGACCCGCCCCGCTTCTACCGTGAGTGTCGCGCTGTCAGGACAGTGACGGGGGAGTACTCGGCGATGCTCAACACCGCGGACCCGGAGTCGGTCGGGGGTTATCGGCTGGAGGCCAGACTCGGGGCCGGCGGGATGGGCGTCGTCTATGCCGCCCGGTCCGAGTCCGGGCGCCGGGTCGCGCTGAAGGTCGTCCACCAGCAATACGCGGAGGATCCGGAATTCAGGGTGCGGTTCCGCCACGAGGTCGCCGCCGCCCGCCGGGTCAGCGGCGCCTTCACGGCCGCTGTCGTGGACGCCGACCCCGATGCGGACCGCCCCTGGATGGCGACCTCCTACGTGGCCGGCCCCACCCTTGAACAGCGGGTCGCACAGGGTCCGATGTCCGGCCGGGAACTGCGGGAGCTGGCAATCGGGCTGGCCGAGGCGCTGCGTGACATCCATCGGGTGGGTGTCGTGCACCGGGACCTCAAGCCGTCCAACGTCATCCTGTCCGACGAAGGCCCACGCGTCATCGACTTCGGCATCTCCCGTGGCGCCGACTGCCGGACCCTCACGGCCACGGGCCGGGTGCTGGGCACTCCACCGTTCATGTCGCCCGAGCAACTGGTCTCCCCTCGGGAGGCGGGCCCCGCGACGGACGTCTTCGCTCTCGCGTCGGTGCTGGTGTACGCCGCGTCGGGCGTGAGCCCCTTCGAAGCGGACACCCCCTACATGACGATCTACAACGTCGTGCATGAACAGCCGAGGCTGGGCGACCTGCATACGGCGCTGCGGAAGGTCGCGGAGCCGTGCCTCGCGAAGGAGGCCAAGCACCGGCCGTCGGTGGACAGGCTGCTGGACCGCCTGCGGGCGGTGCCGGCGGAGGGCTACGGCGGCCCGGGTCCGGCGCCGGCCGCCGACGGCGGCAGCGGGTCTGCCCGGGGGCGCCTGGCATGGATCGCGGCTGGTGCCCTCCTCGTCACGGGCGCGGTCGTGGCGGGCCTGGTGCTGGCCTTCGGGCCACCGCACGAGCGGATCGACGCCGCCGGCCGGAACGGCGCACGGGCACTGCTGAACTCCTCGCTCCCCGCGGGCTGGAAGCCGTGGCGGGTCACGCTGCCCTCGTCGGGGACCGGGTTCGAGCGGGACTTCCTGGAGCCTCCCCGCCGTGCCGGGGACCGCACCTGCCTGGCGTCCGCCAAGGACATCTACTGCGGGGGCAACGGGATCGCCCTGACCCGTATCGATGCCGCCACGGGCAAACGGCTGTGGAAGCACCCGAAGTCCGACACGACGGCAGCCCTGATCGGGGTGGGCCGCGACGGCACGGTCCTCGCCGTGGTTCCCAAGCCCCGCACGAACGACTCCCGTCTGGAGGGCTACGACCCGCGTGACGGGAAGCGAAGCTGGTTCGTCGACATCGGCAACGCCCACCAGGCGGACGTCTTCCGGGACGGCTCCGCCGACTTCGTACTCACCCAGAGCTGGGACGGAGAGACGTTTGTCGCGGTGAACGCGCGCACCGGCGAAGACCGGGTGGTCGGCCGGGCCGACAAGCGCCTGACATGCGGCCCGGCGGTGCTGGACCATCGCCCCTACGCGTTGTGCAACCCCAGGTCGGACGGCGCGTACTCCTACCGGACCGTCGTGTACGCCATCGGCTCCGAGGCCGGACGATTCCGGAAGATCGCGGACATCCCCCACGAGGTGACCCCGGTGGGAACCCACAGGGGCACGCTGGTGTTCGTGGAGTACAAGGACGATTCCAACGTCCCGGTCGCCGTTCACCACGTCAACCCCGGCCATGGCGCGCCGGAGCGGGTTCCGTTGAACGACCTCACGCCCGACCACGCCCCCTTGGCCCTGATCGAGGGCACCCTCTATTTCGCCCGCCTCAACGGCGAGCTGTCCGCGGTGTCGTGCCTGACGGGCGAGCCGATGTGGACGCAACGGACACTCGCGGCCGTGTCCGCCCCCATCGCGCCCCCGGGGAAGCCCGGACCGCTGTACTTCGGCTCCCGAGGAGGCCTCCTCCTCTCCCTGGACCCCGGCGACGGCAAACGGCGCTGGCGGACCCGGCAGCCCGTCGAGACCACCGGGCCCTACCCGGACCTGGCACTGATCGGCAACGCCCTCTACACACGGTACGGCTACGACCAGTTGTCCATGACGGACGTCAACCACCCCGTGTGAGGAGCCGCCCTACACCTTCAGGAAGGTCTCCAGGGCCTCCACCACGAAGCGGTGGTCCTGGAGCTGGGGGAGGCCGGAGACCGTCACCGAGCCGATGACGCCGACGTTCTCGACGTTGATCGGGAACGAGCCGCCGTGGGCCGCGTACGCGTCGGGGTCGAGGCGGGCGGACTCCTCGAAGGTCGTGCCCTTGGCGCGGAACCGGGCGCCGACCAGGTAGGACGCGGCGCCGTAGCGCTCGACGACCCGGCGTTTGCGGGTGATCCAGGCGTCGTTGTCGGGGGTCGAGCCGGGCAGGGCCGCGTGGAAGAGCTGCTGGCCGGCGCGGTGGATGTCGATGGCCACGGGGGCCTGGCGCTCCCGGGCCATCTCCACCAGCAGGGAGCCCAGCGCCCACGCGTCGTCGTTCGTGAACTGGCGGAAGACCAGGCGGTGTTCCTGCTTCTCCAACTCCTCCACCGACGGGGTGAGTTCGGGAGCGGTCCTCGGGGTGATCTGCGGGTGGTGCATCAGAGGGTCACCGTCACCTTGTCCCGCGCCGAGCGGCGCGCTGCTTCCAGTACGTCCAGGGCGGCGGCCGCCTCCAGGGCGGTCACCGGGTTGGGGCCCTCGCCCCGCAGGGCCGCGGCCACCCCCGCGTAGTACGCGGGGTAGTCGCCGGGGACAGTGGGGACGATACGGCCGCCGCCGGTGACCGGGGACTCTCCCGCGCCGATACGGCCGTACAGCGACTCCGGCTCCACGCCCCAGCCGTCCGAGGTGCCCGGGCGTTCGCCCTCGCGGAGCGCCGCCTCCTGCGGGTCCAGGCCGTACTTGACGTAGCCGGCCTTCGAGCCCAGGACCCGGAAGCGGGGGCCGAGCTGGGCCGCCGTCGCCGAGACGTGGAGGTGGGAGCGGACGCCGCCGGCGTGGGTGAGGGCGATGAACGTGTCGTCGTCGGTCTCGGCGCCGGCCCGGCGGACGACCGACTCGGCGTACACCTCGGTGGCCGGGCCGAAGAGGACCAGGGCCTGGTCGACGACGTGGCTGCCGAGGTCGTAGAGGAGACCTCCGATCTCTTCCGGGTCGCCGGACTCGCGCCAGCCGCCCTTGGGCCGCGGGCGCCAGCGCTCGAAGCGGGACTCGAAGCGCCAGGCGTCGCCCAGTTCGCCGTCCGCGAGCAGCTTCCGCAGGGTCAGGAAGTCGTTGTCCCAGCGGCGGTTCTGGAAGACCGAGAGCAGCAGGCCGCGCTCGTCGGCGAGGGCGGCCAGATCGCGGGCCTCGGCGGCGGTGCCGGCGATCGGCTTGTCGATCACGACCGGGAGGCCCGCCTTGAGGGCGGTCGTCGCCAGCGGCACGTGCGTCTTGTTCGGGGACGCGATGACGAGGAGGTCGAGCTCGGCGGACCGGTCGAACAGCTCGTCGGGCGTGCCGACGGTCCGGACCTCCGGGAACTCGGCCTTCGCCTGCGCCTGCCGCTCGGGGTTCGAGGTGACCACCGTGTCCAGGGCCAGGCCCTCGGTGGCGGCGATCAGGGGGGAGTGGAAGACGGATCCGGCGAGTCCGTAGCCGATGAGGCCGACGCGGAGGGGAGGGGCAGCTGTCATGCGGGTCATGGGTCCCACTTTCGCAACGCTGTTGCCAAAGTGCAAGTGGTGGGGAGAATGGCTGGCGTGAACAGGACGAGGAGCGGACCGGGCGGCGCGGCCGGAGCGAATCTGCTGGCCGTACGCAGTCACAACACCGCGCTGGTGCTGGATCTGCTGCGGACGGCGGGCGGGGCCGGCATCAGCCGGCTCGAACTGGCCGAGCGGACCGGGCTCACTCCCCAGGCGGTCAGCAAGATCACCGCCCGGCTGCGGGACGAGGGCTTCGCCGCGGAGGCCGGACGGCGCGCGTCGACGGGGGGCAAGCCGGCCACCGTGCTGCGGCTGGTGCCGGACGCCGGGCACGCGGTGGGCATCCAGCTCGACCGCGACGAGCTGCGGGTCGTCCTGGTGGACCTGGAGGGCGCGGTCGTCGCCGAGCGGCACGCGGCGGTGGACCTGGGCGCCGGGGCGGAGGCCGTGCTGGCGGCGGTCGCGGAGCCGGCCGGGGAGCTGATCGGGCTGGGGGGCGACTCGGTGCTCGGGGCCGGGGTCGCGGCGCCGGGTCCGCTCGACCACGTCCACGGGGTGCTGCACCGGGTCACCGGGTTCCCCGAGTGGGACGGCTTTCCGCTGCGGGACGCGCTCGCGGAGCGGCTCGGGGTGCCGGTCGTCGTCGACAAGGACAGCAACGCGGCCGCCCTCGGACTCGCCGTCGGCGGCGAGCACGGCTCCTTCGCCTGCCTGCTCCTCGGTACGGGGCTGGGCGCCGGCCTGGTGATCGGCGACAGCGTGCACCGGGGTGCGCGCACCGGTGCCGGGGAGTTCGGGCACCAGGTCCTCCAGCTCGACGGGCCGCCGTGCCACTGCGGCAACCGGGGCTGTATCGAGGCGCTGTGCCTGGCGGCGATGGCCCGCGGCGAGGCCGGCGAGGCGGCGCGGATCCTCGGCGTCGGGGCCGCGAACCTGGCCGGGCTGCTCGACATCGACCTCGTGCTGCTCGGCGGCCGGACGATCGCGGCCGACCCGGAGACCTTCGTCCACGGCGTCGCCGCCGTCCTCGACGAACGCGCCCGCCGCGAGAGCGGCCTCGGTACGACCGTCCCCGTACGCCTCGCCCCCGGCGGGGACCGGGGCGTCGCCGTGGGCGCGGCCCACCTGCTGCTCGCCCCGCTGTTCGGACGTGCGGAAGGGGGAGGGGGAGGGGAGGCGGTGGGGAGCTGACGGTGGTGGGGAAGCCGGCGGTGGGGGCTGATCGGGCGGAGTCGGTCCCGCTGTGCGGAGTGGCGGCCGGACGGTCGCGGCCGGGCGCGGCAGGATCACATGATCATGCGACTGAGCACGTCCCTGTTCCTCCGCGTGGCCGCAGCCGCCGTTCTCGCCCCCGTGTCGTCGGCGGTCGCCGTCCCCGCGGCCTCAGCCATGCCCGCTGCCCTCTCTGCACCCGCTGCCCTCTCCGTCCCGGCCGCACCCGCCGCCCCCGCCGTCACCGACGCGTCCTGCGCGGGCGCCGACGAGCAGGGCTTCCCCCTCACCGCCCGGATCCATGACGGCCCCTCGACCTACGAGGCCGGTGGCGGATTCGGCGTCTGGTATCTCGACCTCACGAACACCACGCCCCGCACCTGCACCGACGTCCACCCGGTCGTCGTCCTCGCCGACGACAAGAGGGCCCTCAAGCCCTCCCAGACCGAGCTGGAGTTCTACGACGGTCCGAGCACCCGGCCGGTCATGCTGACGGAGACGGACGAGTCGGAGCTGGTCGGCGTGTTCGACGGGAACGACTTCCCGGGGTTCACCATCGCGTCCGGCGCGACCGTCTCGGTCAAGGTCAGACTCGCCGTCGCCTCCGACGCCGTGACGAACGCGGTCACGGTCAACGCGGCCGCAGTCCAGCGGCAGGGGTCGGACGGGCAGTGGGTCGGGGAGTCGAACGACTACCGCTTCGGCATCGGCGAGGCCCCCCCGCCCCCGCCTCCACCGCCTCCCACGGGCCCCGCGCCCGCCACCCCGGCCGTCCCCGCGACCCCCACCGACCCCACCGATCCCGCCGATCCCACCGATCCCACCGACCCCACCGACCCGGAGGCCTCCGCCACCGCCTCCGCCGTCACTCGGCCCAGCCCCGGGACGGGCACCGGGACCGCCCCCGGGACCCCCACCCCCACCCCCACCGCCGCCCCGGGCAGCGCGCTGCCCTTCGTCGACGAGGCCGCGGAAGCCGGGGAACGCGCCCGCGAACTGGCCCGGACCGGCCTCGGCCTGGCCCACGGGCTGCTCGCGGCCACCGTCGCGCTGCTCACGGTGGGAGGGAGCGCGTTCCTGCTGGCGCGCCGGCGGCGGTGACCTGTCTCCGACGCGGAAAGCGCCGTCTGCGACGATCCCTGCGTGGACTACCCGAACGACCAGGCCCCCGGCGCCCCCGTCCGCTCCGGCATCCCCGAGCACGGCCGCATCCCGAAGTACTACGCGGTGAAGGCGCGGATCGACCATCTCGTCGGCGCGCTCGGCGAGGGCGGCCTCATCCCCACCGAGCGTGATCTGTCGGAGGAGTACGGGGTCGCCCGGGAGACCGTCCGGCAGGCGCTGCGCGAACTCGTGCTGGAGGGCAAGCTCCGGCGGCAGGGCCGCGGCACGGTCGTCGCGGGGCCCAAGCTGGAGCAGCCGCTTTCCCTCGCCAGCTACACGGAGGGCGTACGACGGCAGGGGCGCACCCCCGGCCGCAGCCTGGTCACCCTCGACCGCTTCCCCTGTCCGCCGGCGCTCGCCGCCGAGACCGGCCTGGAGCGCGGCGAACCCGTCTGGCACCTGGAGCGCGTGCTGCTCGCCGACGACGAGCGGGTCGGGCTGGAGAGCACGTACGTCGCGGTGGCCCGGGTCCCCGACCTCGACGCCGACTTCCACCCCGACTCCTCCTTCTACGGCTACCTGCACGAGAAGGGCATCGCGTTCGGGGACGCCGACGAGCGCATCGAGACCGTGCTGGCCACCCCGCGCGAGGCGCTGCTCATCGGCACCCCGCCGGCCCTGCCGATGCTGCTGATCCACCGGGTGTCACGGGACACGGAGGGCGCGCCGCTGGAGCGGGTGCGGTCGCTGTACCGGGGGGACCGGTTCTCGTTCACGACGCATCTCGGCGGCTGAAAAGTACCGATTTGGGCGACTCTCGACTACTCTGAATTATCACGAAAGGATAACGGGTCTAGTCCAAACGTGATGACCAGTTCACGCTCTCGTTGGCATCCGGACCTTTCCGGTTACCGGTTCGCGAGGAGCGTGGCGGTCGTGAGAGTGACAGTCGTAGGAGCCGGCGTGGTGGGCACCATGCACGCCTGGCAGGCAGTGGAACGCGGCCACGAGGTCGTGCAGATCGAGCGCGAGGCCGAGGCCCGCGGCGCCTCGCTGCGCAACTTCGGGCAGATCTGGGTGAGCGGGCGCGCGGGCGGGGAGGAACTCGACACCGCCCTGCGGGCCCGGGAGCTGTGGGAGGAGATCGGCGGGCGGGTGCCCGGGCTCGGCTTCCGGGCCAACGGGTCGCTGACCCCGGTGCGCGGCGCGCGCGAACTCGCCGTCGCCGAGGCCGCCGTGGCCCGCGCCGACGCGGCCGCCCGCGGCCACAAGCTGCTCACCCCCGCCGAGGCCCGCGCCCTGAACCCCGCCCTGCGCGGCGCCTTCGACGCGGCCCTCCACTGCGAACGCGACGCGGCCGTCGAACCGCGCACCGCCCAGCTCGCCCTCCGCGCCGAGCTGCTGAAGTCCCCGAACTACACCTTCCTGCCCGGCCGGGAGGTCCGCGAGGTCGTGGGCGCGGCAGCCGTCCGCGACGACCACGGGGACGTCCACCGCGCCGACGCCGTCGTCCTGGCCACCGGGGCCTGGCTCGGCGGCCTGGTCCGCGAACTCGCCGGACCCGACCTGCCCGTGCGCCGGGTGCGCCTCCAGATGATGCAGACCGACCCGCTCGGCGAACCCCTCCCCACCTCGGTCGCCGACGCCGACAGCTTCCGTTACTACCCGGCGTACGCCTCCCCGGCCCTGGACGAGCTCAACGCCCGCCAGCCGCAGCCGGAGACCGCCGCCCTCCACCGCATGCAGCTCCTCATGGTGCAGCGCGCCGACGGCGGCCTCACCATCGGCGACACCCACGAGTACGAACACCCCTTCGCCTTCGACACCGTCGAGGAGCCGTACGAGCACCTGGCCGGGGTCGTCGAGTCCCTGCTCGGCCGGCCGCTGCCACGCGTCCGGCACCGCTGGGCCGGGGTGTACGCCCAGTGCACGGACCCCTCGCGGGTCGTGCACCGGCAGCGGGTGGCCGACGGGGTGTGGCTGGTCACCGGGCCCGGCGGGCGCGGCATGACCTGCTCGCCCGCGATAGCAGAGACGACCGCGAACGAACTGGGCTGGTGAGGGAATTGACCGAGGACATCCGACTTGTCGTGCTGGACATGGCCGGTACGACCGTCGCCGACGGCGGGCTCGTCGAGCAGGCGTTCACGGCGGCCGCCCGCCACCTGGGCGCGGACCCCGACGAGATGATCGACTACGTCCGCGCCACCATGGGCGAGTCCAAGATCTCCGTCTTCCGGCACCTGTTCGGGGAGGAGGCGAAGGCGCAGGAGGCCAACAAGGCCTTCGAGGCGGCCTACGCCGAACTCGTCGACGGGGGCAGGGTCCACGCCCTGCCCGGCGCCCGCGAGACCATCGAGCGGCTCCAGGGCCAGGGCCGTACGGTCGTGCTCACCACCGGCTTCGCCCGCGCCACCCAGGACGCGATCCTCGCCGCCCTCGGCTGGCAGGACCTGGTCCCGCTCACCCTGTGCCCCGCCGACGCGGGGGGCCGCGGGCGGCCGTACCCCGACATGGTCCTCGCCGCGCTGCTGCACACGGCGGCCGCCGACGACGTACGCCAGATCGCCGTGGCCGGTGACACCTCGTACGACATGCTCACCGGCGTCCGCGCGGGCGCCGGCCTGGTCGCCGGGGTACTGACCGGCGCGCACGACGCGGCGGCGCTGCGGGCGGCCGGGGCGACCCATGTGCTCGACTCCGTCGCGGACCTGCCCGGAGTGCTCGCATGAGCAGCGGCATCCGCTTCGATTCGGTGAGCGTCGCCTACGACGGGAACGTCGTCCTCGACGCCCTCGACCTCACCGTCGAGCCCGGCGAGGTGATGGCCCTGCTCGGGCCGTCCGGCTCCGGCAAGACCACCGCGCTGCGGGCGGTCGCCGGGTTCGTACGGCCCGTCGCCGGGCGGGTGTTCCTCGGCGAGCGCGACGTGACCGACCTGCCGCCGCACCGGCGCGGGATCGGGATGGTGGTGCAGCAGTACGCGCTGTTCCCGCACATGCGGGTCGCCGACAACGTCGCGTTCGGGCTCCGGGCGCGGAGGGCGGGCAAGGGCGAGACCCGGGAACGGGTCGCCGAGGCGCTGGAGATGACCGGCATGGCCGCCTACGCGCGGCGGTATCCGCGCGAGCTGTCCGGCGGGCAGCAGCAGCGGGTCGCCATCGCGCGGGCGCTGGCCATCCGGCCGGAGGTGCTGCTGCTCGACGAGCCGCTGTCCGCGCTCGACGCTCGGCTGCGGTCCGGGATGCTCGCCGAACTGGCGCGGCTGCACCGGGAGTTGCCGGACGTGTCGATCCTGTACGTCACCCATGACCAGGTCGAGGCGTTGACGCTGGCCGACCGGATCGCCGTCATGGACCGGGCGCGGCTGCGGGCGTGTGGGACGCCGAGGGAGCTGTACCGGGCGCCTGCCGACGAGTTCACGGCGTCGTTCGTGGGCGGCGCGAACCTGTTGCCGGTGACCGTGGCGGCCGGGGGAGCGGACTTCGCGGGGGTGTCGGTCGAGGTCGACACGGCGGGGGCGGTCTCGGGGGCGCGGGCCACGTTGTGTGTGCGGCCGCATCTGGTGGGGCTGGGGGAGGGGCCGAACAGGCTGGTCGGGACGGTGACGGATGTGCAGTGGCGGGGGGCCACGCATCGGCTGTACGTGGAGGTGGACGGGCAGGTGGTGATGGCGGATGTGCGGGAGTTGAGGGATCCGCCGGGGTTCGGGGATTCCGTCAGTCTGCATTTCGCGCCGGAGGATGCGGTGTTGCTGCCGGGTGGTGTGGGCCGTGGGTGAGGTTGTGGCTCGGCTGCGGGCCGGTGGGGGCTGGTCGCGCCCACGCGGCGGTAGCCGCACATCAGATGCAGTCCCGCGCCACTGGGGAATCGTCCTGCCGCCTGTTTTGCTCCTCGGCTTCTTTTTCCTCTATCCGCTGGCCCTTGTCGTCCAGCAGTCCGTGCGTCCGGACACCGGCGGCACCTCGCTCCAGCCCTACGCCGACGTCTTCGCCTCGGAGTCGTTCCGCAACGCGCTCTGGACCACCGTCTGGATCGCCGTCGCCTCCACCGCAGGGTGTCTGATCCTCGGGTTCCTGCTCGCTCTCGTGATCGCGTTCATCCCCTTCCCGGGGGCGAAAGCCGTCGCCCGGTTCATCGACGTCTACCTCTCCTTTCCCTCCTTCCTCATCACCCTCGCGCTTCTCTTCATCTACGGCACGACCGGGATCGTCGGGTCGTTCCAGTTCCTGACCACGCCCTGGGGTGTGCTGCTCGCCGAGGTCACCTACTTCACGCCGTTCGTGATGCGGCCGCTGCTCGCCGCGTTCTCGCAGGTGGACACCGCGCAGATCGAGGCGGCTTCGAGTCTGGGGGCGCGGGCGCCGCGGATCGTCCGGCAGGTGATCCTGCCGGAGGCGCTGCCGGCGCTCGCGGCAGGCGGGAGTCTCGTCCTCGTCCTCTGCCTCAACGAGTTCGGCATCGTGCTGTTCACCGGCGCGAAAGGGGTCACGACCCTCCCGATGCTCGTCTACAGCAAGGCGATCCTGGAGTCGGACTATCCGGGTGCCTGTGTCGTCGCCGTCGTCAACGTCCTGATCTCCGTGGGGCTGTACGGCCTCTACCGGGTGGTGAGCCGTCGTGCTGGTGCATAGCCGTGGGGCCAAGTGGGCGGTGTGGGCGGTGTTCGCCGTGCTCTTCCTGCCGCTGTTCGCCCTGCCCCTCCTCGTCGTCCTCGGCGCCTCCTTCGCCACCCACTGGTCCGGCGTGCTGCCTTCTGGGTTGACGGCCGGCAACTTCCGGTCGGCCACCCGGGGTGACGCCCTCCAGGCGCTCACCACGAGCCTGGTCACGGCCGTCGGCGCGAGTCTGCTGGCGCTGGCCGTCGGCACCTGGGCGGCGCTGGCCGGGGCGGCACTGAGGAAACGTCAGCGGCAGCTGGTCGACGCGCTGTTCGTGCTGCCGGTCGCCGTGCCGTCGGTCGTGGTCGGGCTGGCGCTGCTGGTGGCCTTCTCCAAGCCGCCGTTCCTGCTCAACGGCACCCGGTGGATCGTGATCCTCGCGCACACCGTGCTGGTGACGGCCTTCGCCCATCAGTCGGTGTCGGCCGCGATCACCCGTCTCGACCCCGCCTACGAGCAGGCCGCCGCCTCGCTCGGTGCCCGGCCGGCGTATGTGCTGTGGCGGGTCCGGCTGCCCCTGCTGCTGCCCTCGCTCACCGCCGCCGCAGGGCTCTGCTTCGCTCTCTCCATGGGCGAGCTGAGCGCCACGATGATGCTCTATCCGCCCGACTGGACCCCGCTTCCGGTCCTGATCTACTCGGCCACCGACCGCGGGGCCCTCTTCGCCGGCTCCGCCCTCGCGGTGGTCCTCATGACGGCGACCCTGATCGCGCTGTTCGTCGTCTCCCGCGTCCGCAACCGCGCCTCGTACCGCTGATCCACGGCCCGTACCGACCCTGACCGACGCAAGGAGTTCGCCTCGCCATGCCCGGAATCACGTCCAGAAACACGCTCAAGATCGCCGTAGCCGTCTCGCTGCTCGCCACTCCGCTCCTGACCGCCTGCGGTGGCTCCTCGGCCGCCGCCGACGAGAAGGCCGTCACCGTCTACAGCGCCGACGGGCTCAAGGCGGAGAACAACGACGGCTGGTACGACAAGGTCTTCGCCGACTTCACCCGGCGGACCGGCATCAAGGTCAAGTACGTCGAGGGCGGCTCCGGCGAGGTGGTGCAGCGTGCCGTGCGGGAGAAGAGCAACCCGCAGGCCGATGTGCTGGTCACGCTCCCGCCGTTCATCCAGCAGGCCGACGGCAAGGGGCTGCTGCAGAAGTACCGGCCCGAGGGATCGGCGCGGGTCGGCGGTGCCGACAAGGGCGCCGACGGCACCTGGACCTCCGTCGTCAACAACTACTTCGGCTTCGTCTACGACAAGAAGGAGCTGAAGCAGGCGCCGACGACGTGGGAGGAGCTGCTCGACGGCAAGTACAAGAACAAGTTGCAGTACTCCACGCCCGGGGTCGCCGGTGACGGAACCGCCGTGCTGATCAAGGCGATCCACGACTTCGGCGGGGAGAAGCAGGCACTGGAGTACCTCGGCAGGCTCCAGGCCAACAACGTCGGCCCGTCCGCCTCCACCGGCAAGCTCGCGCCCAAGGTCGACAAGGGCGAGCTGCTGGTCGCCAACGGCGACGTCCAGATGAACTACGCCCAGTCCAAGACCATGCCGAACCTGGGCATCTGGTTCCCGGCGGCCGAGGGCGGCAAGCCCACCACGTTCGCGCTGCCCTACGCGGCCGGTCTGCTCACGGGCGCCCCGCACAGCGAGAACGGCAAGAAGCTCCTCGACTTCATGCTCGCGCGGAAGCAGCAGCAGGAGGTCAGCTCGATCGGCGGCGGCTTCAGCGCCCGCACCGACGTCAAGGCCGTCGACGCCAACGCGATCGCGCTCACCAAGCTGATGGACGGCGTCGACGTGTTCACGCCCGACTGGAACGACATCGACAAGAACCTGACGTCGTACGTGGAGGCCTGGAAGTCGGCGACCGGCAGCTGACCGGCGGCGGACCGCGGCCGAGCAGGGCATTCCCGTGTGATCGGACCTGTGTCTAGGCTGGGGGCGTCGGTACGCCGTGGTTCCGGCGCCCCCCCCGCATACGCATGACCGTATGACCCGCTCGTACGCCGTACGCAGACGCACGCCAGGAGACGCACGACATGGCAGACCGCAAGCCCATCGAGTCATGGCTCACCGACATGGACGGGGTCCTCATCCACGAGGGTGTCCCGATCCCGGGGGCGGACGCCTTCCTGAAGAAGCTGCGGGACTCCGAGAAGCCGTTCCTGGTGCTCACCAACAACTCCATCTACACCGCCCGTGACCTGCACGCACGGCTGCGCCGGATGGGCCTGGACGTGCCGGTGGACAACATCTGGACGTCGGCGCTGGCCACCGCCCAGTTCCTGGACGACCAGCGGCCCGGCGGCAGCGCCTACGTGATCGGCGAGGCCGGACTGACCACCGCGCTGCACGACATCGGGTACGTCCTCACCGACCACGAGCCCGACTTCGTGATCCTCGGCGAGACCCGCACCTACTCCTTCGAGGCGCTCACCAGGGCGGTGCGCCTGATCAACGACGGCGCCCGGTTCATCGCCACCAACCCCGACAACGTCGGCCCGTCCACCGAGGGCGACCTGCCCGCCACCGGCTCGGTGGCCGCGCTGATCACCGCCGCCACCGGCAAGGAGCCGTACTTCGTCGGCAAGCCCAACCCGCTGATGATGCGGGCCGGCCTGAACGCGATCGGCGGCCACTCGGAGACCTCCGCGATGATCGGCGACCGGATGGACACCGACGTCCTCGCCGGCCTGGAGGCCGGGATGCGCACCTTCCTGGTGCTGTCCGGCGTCACCCAGCCGGACGACATCGACCGCTACCCGTTCCGGCCGTCGCAGGTCGTGGACTCGATCGCGGACCTCGTCGAACGGATCTGACGTCCGTCCGACCGGGCGGGTGCGAAACCTGATCTCACTCGTCCGGAGCAAGAAGGCGCCCCCCGAGGATGCGGGGGCGCCCGGTGCGGGGGAGCCTCCAGATATCTGGAGGTTCACGATGGGCTCACTACGCCTCACTCTCTGTATCGGACTACTGGCCTGCGCCGCCGGTCTCTCCCCGGCGGCCGCCCATGCGGCGGACGGCCGGGGCGTCACCGTGAGCCCGGCCTCCCCGGCCCCCGGCTCCGTCGTCGCGCTGCGGGTGAGCGGCTGCTCGGGTACGACCGGCAGCGCCGCCTCCACGGCCTTCGTCTCGGACGCCCGGCTGGCGGGCTTCGACGGCGCCCTGACCGGCGAGGCCCAGGTCCGTTCCACGACCGGCGCCGGCACCTACACCGTGAAGGTCAGCTGCGCCGGCTCCGTCCTCACCGGCAGCGTCACCGTCGTAGGACAGCCGTCCCTGTCGCCGCAGGGCGGGCAGCAGGGTCTGCCCTCGCCCATGGCGCCGGTGCGCGCGGGCGGCGGGGGGACCGCCCCGCTCGCGTCGGTGGAGTCGCGCTCGGCCGGTCCGGACACCGCGCAGGCGGTCGTCGGACTCGTCCTCGCCGCGCTGGCCGCGATCGCCGTCGGGCTGCTGGGCGCCCGCCGGGGCCGTGGCTCGCGCTGAGGACGGCACCGGGATGTCCGACGACCGCGACGACTCCGGTCGGCCCGCCGGCACCGGACGGCTGCTGACCGGCGTGGCCTGGGCGATCCTGCTGCTCGGGCTCTGGCTGTGGGGCCGCGGGGTGACCGAGGTGCCCGACGGCATGACGGGCGCCACCACGGGCGACGTGGCCGCCGTCGGCCGTCCCCTCGGCGCCGAACTCCCGCCCGCCGCCAAGCCGTTGACCTCGGCCGCGCCCCAGCGCATCGACATCCCGGACCTGGGCGTGCAGGCCCCCGTGGTCGCCCGCGGCCTCGACCCGGACGGCGGGGTCGACCCGCCGCCCTTCGACCAGCCCGGCGTGGTCGGCTGGTACGGCTCCGGCACCGAACCCGGGGCGGCCGGCACCGCGGTCCTGGTCGGACACGTCGACACCGAGACCCGGCCCGCCGTCTTCTACAAGATCAGCGCCCTGCACCCGGGCGAGACGGTCCGCGTGGTCCGCGCCGACGGCACGGTCGCCGAGTTCACCGTCGACGACATCAGGGTCCTGCCCCGCGACCACTTCGACGCACAACAGGCTTACGGAACACGGGAGTCGGGCCGCGCCGAACTCCGGCTGATCACCTGCGGCGGCACCTTCGACCGGACGACCCACAGCTACACGGCGAACGTGGTCGTCTCGGCGTACCTCACCGGAACCGCCGCATAGCGCCGCCGCCGCGGCACCCACCTGGCCCGGTCGACGACCCGCTCCCCTGAGACCGCCGACCGGGCCGGTCCTCGACCGCGCGCGCTCGGGCTGCGGGAGTAACCCGGCGTCAGGCGCGGGAGGCGAAGAAGGCAGACCGGGAGCCGGGGCCGCCTGGAAACGACTCTAGAGGGCAACGGACGCCGGGGCCTAGCTCCCCGCCCGCCAAGCGTCGAGCGGCGCGGCGCCGGTGCCGCCGTCGCCGCGGGCTGTAACAGCTCGCGGACAACTCTTGGGCGATCTCGTGGCGAGTGCGGCGGGTATGTCACGATTGGGGCCTGGCCAAGTGCACCCAGGGGGGAATTGGATGTACGACAGCAGGGGGGCCCGCTCGTCGGTCTGGGCGTGGGCGCTGGGGGCGGTGCTGCTGCTCGCCGGCTGTTCCTCGGGCGGCGGGGACGACAAGAAGGAGACCGCCGACCCGGGCGCGGCGATCACCCAACAGCCCGAGGGGGCGGACCCGTTCTGGGTGAACCCCGACTCCAACGCGGCCCGCCAGGTCAAGGCCTACGCGCAGGCCGGCAAGGACGCCGACGCCGAGCGGATCCGCAGAATAGCGGCACAGCCGACCGGTGAGTGGATCGGCCCGGAGAACCCGGAGCAGGAGGCCCGCGGCTTCACCGAGGCCGCGCAGAACTCCGGCCGCACGGCCCTACTGGTCCTCTACGACATCCCGCACCGCGACTGCGGCCAGTACAGCCAGGGCGGCGCGGCCGACGGCGACGCGTACCGGGCGTGGATCGACGGGGTCGCCCGGGGCATCCAGGACCGCCCCGCGACCGTCGTCCTCGAACCGGACGCCGTGCTGCACCTGGTCGACGGCTGCACGCAGGCCCAATTCGCCGAAGAACGCTACGACTTGCTGCGCGGCGCGATCACCACGCTCAAGGCGCTGAAGAACACCAAGGTCTACCTGGACGCGGGCAACGCCGGCTGGGGCCACCCCGACCAGATCTACCAGCCGCTGAAGCGGGCGGGCGTCGACCTGGCGGACGGCTTCGCGGTCAACGTCTCCAACTTCTACTCCACCGAGGACTCCATCGCCTACGGCAGGCAGCTGTCGCGGAAGGTGGGCGGCAAGCACTTCGTGATCGACACCAGCAGGAACGGCAACGGGCCGTACGCGGGCGGGAATCCGGACGAGCGGTGGTGCAACCCGCCGGGGCGGGCGCTGGGGGAGCCGCCGACGACGAAGACGGCGGATCCGCTGGTGGACGCCTACCTGTGGGTCAAGCGCCCGGGGGAGTCGGACGGGACGTGCAAGGGCGGGCCGCAGGCGGGGGACTGGTGGCCGGCCTACGCGCTGAAGCTGGCGTCGGCTTCCTGACCTCCGTGCGTGCGGGCCGGCCCAGGACGACGCCGGCCAGGACGAGGACCAGCCCGCACAGCTGGCGGCCGGTCAGCACCTCGCCGGCGACCGCGGTGCCGAGCAGTACGCCGGTGAGGGGGTTGAGGAGGCCGATCAGTCCGACGGTCCCCGCGGGCAGGTGGCGCAGGCCGGTGAACCAGGCGACGAAGGCCAGCGCGGTGGCGATCAGGGTGACGTAGCCGAACGCGAGAAGCGCCGCCGGGGAGAGCGCGGGAGGCGGCCCTTCCATCGCCGCGGCGACCGGGAGCAGGAACAGGCCGCCGGCGGTGAGCTGCCAGGCGGTCGAGGCGAGCACGTCGGTGCCGGCGCTCCACCGCTTGGTCAGGATGTGGCCGAAGGACGACACGAGCATGGCCGCGGCCGAGGCGAGGATCCCCGGCACGCTGACGCCGTCGGCCCCCGTGAGCAGCATGAGGCAGACCCCCGCGAGCCCGATCGCGGCACCGGCCAGGTGCGCGGTGCCGGGCCGCTCGGCGACCAGGGCCCAGGCGATGAGCATCATCGCCAGCGGGGACAGCGCCATGACCGTCGAGGCGATGCTCGTCGGCAGTAGCTGGGAGGCGGCGTAGACGAGGACGAAGAACACGCTCACGTTGAGCAGGCCGAGCACCGCGGACCGCCACCACCAGGCACCGCGCGGCCGTTGCCGGCACACGGCCAGCAGGACGAGACCGGCGGGCAGCGCCCGCAGGGCGGCCCCGTAGAGGGGGCGGTCCGCCGGCAGGAACTGGTGGGTGACGTAGTAGTTGGCGCCCCAGGCCACCGGCGCGACCGCGGTCAGCGCCCGTCGGCGCAGAGTAGCTTCCATGGAAGGCAATATAGCTTCCCGGGAAGCTATTATGGAACGCATGGACGAACCGAACGTGCCGGACCGCGTCTCCCTCATCCAGGCCGACTGGCGCCGCGAGCGGCCCGACGTCGATGTCGCCCCGCAGGCGGTGATCGGCAGACTGCACCGGCTGGCCGACCGGCTCACCGAGGAGCTCTGCCTCGTCTACGGCCGCTATGGCCTCGGCGAGGGGGAGTTCGACGTGCTGTGCGCCCTGCGCCGGGCCGGTGCCCCCTATGAACGGGCGCCCGGGGAACTCGCCGCGCACACCATGGTCACCACCGGCGCGATGACCAAGCGGATCAACCGCCTGGAGGAGGCCGGACTCGTCACCCGCCGCCGGTCCGAGGACGACCAGCGCGGCCGGATCGTCGCCCTCACCCGACCCGGCCGCGAACTGATCGACCGCGCGTTCACCGACCACATGCGCAACGAGCGCCGGCTGCTCGACCTGCTGACGCCCGCCGAGGCCGAGACCCTCGAAACCCTGCTCACGACCTGGCTGTCCCGGGTCGAGGAGGGCTAGGGCGCGCTAGGGCACCTTCACCCACTGCGCCTTGCTCGGCGTCCCCTGGTCGTCGTCCACGAACAGCATGTACCACCCCGACTGCACCAGGTTCCGGTCCTTGGGCACGGTCACCGTGATCCTGTTCCCGGAGGTCCTGAAGTCGAGGGCGATCGACCTCTGGTCCACGTCCGTCACATGGGTGGTGGCGCTGGGCCGGATCAGCCGGACCTTCCTGATGGTCGAGGCGTGCTGCGAGGTGAACGTGCCCGTGCCGCCCCGGGCGATGGTCCGCGGACCGCCGCTCAGCGAGGGCCGGGAGTCCCGGTACAGGTAGGGCGGTGTGTAGATCTCGATCCGCTGTTCGAAGACGCCCGGCTTGGTGTTCGCCTTGTCCGCGAACAGCGGGTTGGACCCGAAGAACATGACCCGGCCGTCCGGCAGCAGGATCGAGCCGGAGTGGTAGTTCCGGCCCACCAGCGGATCGGCCACCCGCCTGAACGAGTCGGTGGCCGTGTCGTAGATCCGCGCCTGCTTGATGTCGGAGTCGCCGCGCCCCCGGTAGTCCTCGGAGCCGCCCGACACCAGCACGCTGTCGTCCGGCAGCACCGAGATCTGCGGGTACCGCGTCCCCTTCTCCAGGGAGGGCCCGTCCACGAACTTCGGGTCGGGGTCCTTCAGGTCGATCAGCCGGGTCTTCCTGGTGGACAGCGCGGACTCGCCGACCCCGCCGCCGCCGACCACCATGTACTTCTCGTCCTGGGCCGGCGGCAGCAGCACGGTTCCGGACGTCTCCAGCATGTTCGGGTCGCTCAGCCCGGGCAGCTTGGTGAACGCGTTGGTGTCCACGTCCCAGATCCCCGGGTCGCGGCCCACATTGTCCGGCCCGTACCCGGCGTTGGAGCCCGAGTAGAAGAGCTTGCCGTTCTCCAGCAGGAACAGCGCGGGGTAGGTCGGGAACTGGCGCTTGTATGTGGTGTACGTCCAGGTCTTCGTCCTCGGGTCGAAGACCTCGTTCTTGCCCGGCACCAGCTGCCCGATGTCGTCGAGCCCGGAGACGCTGAGGATCTTCCCGTCGGAGAGGGTCGTCAGCGTCGGATACCAGCGGGCCTCGTTCATCGGGTCGACCTTGATGTACTTCTCGGCGACCGGATCGAACTCGTAGGCGTTCTTGATGCCCTCGAAGTCCCGCTTGTCCATGCCGAGTTTGTTGGCGATGCCGTAGGTGTTGCGGGCGTCGGCGCCGGTCAGTCCCTGGATGCTGTAGTTGTCCTGGGTGCCGGTCTCGTACCGGGTGCCCTGCTTCGGGGCCTCCACGACGACCCGCGCGTAACCGGGGTTGTTCCGCAGGAACCTGCCGGTCTTCTTGTCGAAGACCTTGGTCGCGCGCGGGATCAGCACCGAGTCGTCGGAGAGGAACGTCCTGCCGTTCTGCTTGCCGGTGAACCGGGTGCCCTTGGGCAGGGTCATCGGCTTGTCCGGGTTCTCGTTGTAGAGGATCATGACGCCGCCGGCCTTCTTGACGTCGCCCTTGAGCTTCTCGTACTGCTTGGTGCCGCCCGCGATCAGGATGTTGCCGTCGGCGAGCTGGGTGTGCCCGGTGCAGAACAGGTCGGCCGGGGTGGGCACCTTCTTGATCGTGCCCTTGACCGGGTCCCAGATCCGGCTGTCGTAGATCTTCGCGTCGAAGTTGTCCTGGTTGTTGCCCGAGCCCGCGACGAGCAGCACCTTCCCGGTGTGCAGGAGCACCGCGTGGATCGTGTCCTGGCGGTACTCCTTCGGGAACTCGATGACGTCCCAGTGGCCGTTCTCGGCCTTGTACTCGGGTCTGTTGATCTTGTACTGGTGGTACTGCTCGGTCCCGAAGCGGTAGACCCACGGCCCGTTCATCCCGGCCAGGACGAGCACCACCACCGTGCCGATCGCGAGACGACGAGCCCGGCGGCGGCCGGCACTCTCGTTCATTCCTTACGACCCCCCAGCCCGCCGAGCGCGATCCGCATCGTCTGTTCGGTGCCGCCGCCCGCGGGCGGCGCCCAGGCCGGCCGCTGCTGCGGCGCGTGTCCCGCGGGCACGTACCCGGCCGGCACCGCGTCCTCCGGCTCGGCCGCCGCCACCGGTGCCCCGCGCTCCTTGCGCAGCGTGTACTGCCAGGCGAAGATCGGCGCGGCCGTGATCAGCAGCGCCAGCGAGGCCCAGGTGAGCATCGCCGGCTGCGAGTGGCCGTTCAGGAAGCCGGAGACGAGCGAACCGCCGAAGACGAGGATGAAGAACCAGTGGATCCGGAACGTCCCGAACAGGGTGTCCGGGCTGGCCGACTCACCCTTCGGTGTGACCACGAACCTGCTCTTGCGGCGCAGCACCGCGTCCATGAGGGAACGGGCGTAGATGGGTGCGGACAGGGCCGACATCACCATGCCGGCCACGCCGCCGGAGCCCTCCGGCTCGTGCGGGGAGACGTTGTGCCGGCGGTTCCAGATGTAGAGGCCGATCTGGAGCGCGGAGGCGTTGCCGTAGAGCATCAGCCACACGGTCGGGTCGATGTTCACACCCGAGGCGCCCAGGCCCAGGAACAGCGCGCAGCTCAGCGCGGCCAGGATCCAGTTGAGGGCCGACATCGGGTAGAAGATGATCATCATCGTGTAGTTGAAGAGCTTGCCGGGACCCATGCTGAACAGGCCCTTCCAGTACTGCTTGAGGATCGTCTCGTACGTCCCCCGGGACCAGCGCAGCTGCTGGGTGAAGAAGTCGGTCCAGGCGTTCGGGCCCTCGCCGACCGCGAGCACGTCCGGGGTGTACACCGAGCGCCACTTCCTCCCCGTCGCCGGGTTCTTCGCGCGGTGCATCTCGAAGCCGGTGGCCATGTCCTCGGTGATCGAGTCGTACAGGCCGCCGATCTGCTTGATCGCCCGGATCCGTACGGCGTTGGAGGTGCCGACGAACATGGGCGCGCCGTAGCGGTTGCCGGCGCGCTGGATCAGGGCGTGGAAGAGGAACTGCTGGGACTCGGCGGCCTTGGTGACGAAGGTGTCGTAGTTGCCGTAGACCTGCGGGCCGATGACGAAGCCGACGTCCGGGTCGCGGAAGTAGCCCAGCATCCGCTCCAGGTAGTTCGGCAGCGGCACGTGGTCGGTGTCGACGGAGGCGAAGAAGTCGTACTCGTCGCCGTGCGCCTCCAGCCAGGCGTTGTAGTTGCCGTGCTTGGTCTTCGCGCGGTGCGGGCCCTTGGCCTGGTTCCACCGGCCGACGCCCTTGCGGGTGAAGTGGTGCACGCCCAGGCGCGCGCAGACCTCCTTCACCTCCGGATCGTCCCCCTCGTCGAGCAGCCACACGTGCAGCAGGCCCCGGTGGCGCAGCCGGACGGCCGCCTCCAGGGTGCGGGTGACCATGTCGAGGGGTTCCTTGCCGGGCACGAACGTGGTGATGAAGGCGACCCGGGTGCCGGTCTCCGGGACCACCGGGACCGGGTCGCGGGCGACCAGGGTGGCGTGCGCGTTCGACAGCACGTTCATGCAGCGGAAGAACTCGATCAGGCCGATCGACACCAGCATCACGATGTCGAGGGCCGGGAGGAAGTCGTACGCCGGATAGTCCCGCTGGGTCCAGTGCTCGGGCTGCAGCAGCCAGGTCAGCAGCACCAGCGAGAGCAGCGGGGCCGCGCCCAGCATCAGCGCGGCGCGCAGGCGGTGCGGCTCCTGGGAGAGCAGTGAGCGGTACTGCACCCGGTACGGCGTGTCCGGATCGGGCTGGGTGAGGGGGCCCGCGAGCCGGCTGTAGTGCTCGTAGTCGTATCTGGGCAGTGTCTTCTTTATGCGGCCCAGGGCGCCGGCGGTGGTGCGGTGCCCTGGCACCCGGAGCTGTGTGGTCTGTGACGGGTCGTATTCCTGTTCCTGCCGGGCGCCCATCGGCGTCGACGTCATGAGTCATCCCCCCACACGCAGATCAGCGCGTGTTTCATCGGTCCAACCGCCCGCTCGGATCCCCCTCGACCCTGCCGGGCGCGTCAAAAGGTGCCCCCCTCGGCACCGACGCCTGATCGGGGCCCCTCACCCCGCAGATCTGGCAACCGGCTATCTACCCCCCAAGTGCCGCGAAACACCAGCACTTTGGACAACCAGGGTTCTACGGTGCTCAGCATGATCGCAAGAGCGAAACGCGGTGTTTACCGGTCATACGCGTTCATTGTGGAGCGTGTGGGGATTCTATGGACCGACCGTGTCGGTTGTTGACAGACAGGGGCAGAGGGTGCCGAAGTGGCCCGATGTGACCGGTGAGGTGTACGCGAGAAGGCCCCCCGCTGCTGCGGAGGGCCTTCTGCTGTCGGTGCGCCGCCAGGGACTCGAACCCCGGACCCGCTGATTAAGAGTCAGCTGCTCTAACCAACTGAGCTAGCGGCGCCTGCTGACATCGAGAACTCTACCGGACCGGGGAGGGTGCTCCCGACCGCGACCGGGGCGTAGGCCACCGGGGCGACCCCCGTCGGCCCCCTGCCGTACATCATTCGGACCGTCAGCATGCGCACCGGGAAGACAGTTGGGAAACTGATCAACGTGCACAGTCCCGGACATATCCACCCGAAGTGTGAGGGGAATCGCATGCCGGCCCCGGTATTCGAGGAATTCGACCCCGCGAACGACTGCGAATGCCCCGGCTGCGTCCACTGGCGGCGGGTGGGCGCGGCCCCGCTGCCCGGCCGCTTCGGCGGGCATCCGGCCGCCCGGAGCGTCCTGGTCGTGGCCGCCGCCGCGTCCGCCGCCCTCACCGCGGCCGCCCCCACGGCCGCGGCCCACAGCACCCCGCCCGCCCCCCACCGGCCCGCCGTCCCCGACGACGGCGAGCCCGACACCCCGCAGGGCGCCAAGTCCCCCCTGCACGGCCCGGCCGGAAAGCCCGTCCAGGGCCCGGTCACGACACCGCCCATCACCCGCGCGGAGATCATCAACCGCGCCAAGACCTGGGTCACCGCCCAGGTGCCGTACAGCATGACCCTCTACTGGACCGACGGGTACCGGCAGGACTGCTCCGGCTATGTCTCGATGGCCTGGGGCCTGACCGGGAACGAGTGGACCGGCAGCCTCGACCAGTTCGGCACGAAGATCACCAAGGAGGAGCTCGAACCCGGCGACATGCTGCTCTTCCACAACCCGGACAACCCCGAGAAGGGCTCGCACGTCGTGCTCTTCGGCGGCTGGACGGACTACACGCACACCGCCTACACCGCGTACGAGCAGACACCCCCGCACGCCCGCCGCCAGTCCACGCCCTACGCCTACTGGAGCAACTCCGCCAAGTACGTCCCCTACCGCTACAAGGGCGTGGTCGCGGACCCGGGCGCCTCGGGCGCCGAGGCCCAGAAGGCGGCCGGACCGTTCCCGGGGGCGGTCTACTTCGGGCCCGGCGCCGACAACAAGTACGTCACCCTGCTCGGCCGGATGCTGATCGCCCGGGGCGCCGGCAGCCAGTACACCAAGGGCCCCGGGCCGGTCTGGGGCCCGGCCGACCAGCGGGCCACCAAGGCCTTCCAGCTGGCCCAGGGCTGGACCGGCGCCGCCGCCGACGGCCTGCCCGGGCCGCGCACCTGGGAACTCCTCGCCGGCGGCAAGGGCAAGAACATCAAACCCGCCGCGACGGCGACGCCCGCCCCCGCCTCGCACGGGGTCCCGGGCTATCCGGGCAAGAACTACTTCCGCCCGGGCGCGAGCAACGACCACGTCACCCGGCTCGGCCGGCAGCTGGTCGCGAAGGGCTACGGCCGCTTCTACCCCAAGGGGCCGGGGCCGGCCTGGGACGAGGCGGACCGGCGTGCCGTCGAGGCCTTCCAGCGCGCCCAGGGCTGGCGCGGCGGCGCGGCCGACGGCTACCCGGGGCCGGAGACCTGGCGCCGCCTGTTCCTGTGACGGACCCGACGATCACCTGAATGAAGCATCTGGCGCGGAGGCTGGAGGCAGGCATGAGCACGACCACCGAGCACACCCCTGATTCGGACGACCCCCTGGACGACGGGACGCCCGCCCGTCCGGCCCCCCGGCTGATCCAGAACGAGGTCACCACCGAGATCCCCGTCCACCTGCTGTTCCGCGACGACCCCGACCCGGTGTCGGTGCCGCTGCGGCCCGCCGTGGTCGGCCGCCGGCAGGGCACCGGCGAACAGCCCCGGCTGCGCCGCCCGGCCATGACCAAGCCCCGGCCGGCCGCCGCCGTCGACCCCGAACTGGTGGAACGCCCCGCCCGGGCGCTGCCCGGCGCGGCCGGGGTGTGCACC
The DNA here is from genome assembly GCF_044747345.1 of Streptomyces sp. NPDC090088. Lineage (NCBI taxonomy): Bacteria > Bacillati > Actinomycetota > Actinomycetes > Kitasatosporales > Streptomycetaceae > Streptomyces > Streptomyces sp. NPDC090088. The sequence continues at coordinate 247,292 of NZ_JBIVDZ010000001.1, forward strand.
GGGCTCGGCGGTGTGGCCGGCGGCCTCGCCACCTCCTGGTGGGCGGGGGTGCTGCCGCCGCTCGCGGCGCACGCGCTGCGCCTCCCGGCGTACGCGGGCGCGGGACTCGGCCCGGCGCAGTGGGCCGCGTACGCCGGAGCCGGCGCACTCGGCCTGTTCGGCTTCGCGGGGCTCACCCGCGGGGTGACCGGCCGGGCCTGGGTGCTCGGCCTGTTCGGCCGCTACCGGGGGACGGTACGGCGCACCGGCCTGCTCTGGGTCAACCCGCTGCTGCTGCGCCGCCGGGTCGACGTCCGGCTGCGGCACTGGCGCAGCGAGGAGATGCCGGCCGCGGACGGCAACGGGGTCGCGCTGCGGGTCGTCGTCCTGGTGGTGTGGCGGGTGCGGGACACCGCGCGGGCCGTGCTCGGGGTCGAGGACCACGAGACGTATCTGCGCGAGTGCGTGGAGGCCGCGCTGGCCCGGGTGCCGGTGGAGCTGCCGGGCACCGCCCGGGGCTCGGTCGAGGTGGCGGGGGACGCGCTGACCCGGCTGGTCTCGGCGGACGCGGCCGGGATCGGCCTGGAGGTGTTCTCCGTGCGGCCGGTCCGGGTGGAGTACGCCCCGGAGGTGGCCGGGGCCATGCAGCGCCGCCGGATCGCCGCGCTGGACGCCCGGCAGCGGGCCACCATGCTCACCTCGGTCGTGGACTCGGTCGAGGACACGGTGACCCGGCTGACCATGCGCGGACTGGTCGAACTCGACGACTACGACCGCAAGGTGCTGGTGCGGGACCTGACGGTGGCGTTCTGCTCGGGGCGCGCGGAGTCCGTCCTGTGATGGGGATGGACGCGTCTTCGATATAGACACGGTCAAGTAGCGGCAATAATCTGGGACTTGGTCTAGACCTGCACGGCTCATCGGAACCTCCCCCACGTTCTCCAGGAGCGGCAGCATGCGTAAACGGACCAAGATCTCCGCCGTCGTGCTCGGCGTGGCGACCGCCGGAGCCTTCGCGCTCTCCACCGGCGGCGCCAGCGGGCACGGCTACACCGACCTCCCCGTCAGCCGGCAGAAGCTCTGCGCCAACGGCACGGTGGCCAACTGCGGCGACATCCAGTGGGAGCCGCAGAGCGTCGAGGGCCCCAAGGGCTTCCCGGCCTCCGGGCCGGCCGACGGGCAGATCTGCAACGGCGGGCTGAGCAGGTTCGCCCAGCTCAGCTCGCCGACCACCCCGTCGGGCGGCGCCTGGCCGACAACCAGGGTGACGGGTGGTCAGTCGTACACCTTCCGCTGGCAGTTCACGGCGATGCACGCGACCACCGACTTCAAGTACTACGTCACCAAGCAGGGGTGGAACCAGAACCACGCCCTCGCCCGTTCGGACCTCAACACCATCCCGTTCCTCACCGTCCCCTACAACGGCCAGCGCCCGCCGGCCACCCTCAGCCACAGCGGCACGCTGCCGTCGGGGCTGAGCGGTCACCACGTGATCGTGGCGGTCTGGACGATCGCCGACACGGGCAACGCGTTCTATGCCTGCTCGGACGTCACGTTCTGACCGGCGTCGTTCGACGACTGGGTAACACCCGGCTGATCTGAGCTTCGCTTGAGGACCTGCCACTGGTCGGAGGGGTACGTTCCCGCCACACCGGTCAGTCGGACCGGTGTTCGGAAGCGGGGGACTCTCATGGGCCTGGTGGAAGCGCTCTTCTACATCCTTCCCGGCATCTTCGTCGTCGTCGGTGTCCTCGGGTTGGTCAAGACGCTGCGGAGGTCGAGCGAGATCAGCCGGACGTGGCGTCACGGGCGTACCGCCGAGGCGCGCTGTCTGCGGTCGTACACGAGGACCAGCGGCGGTGCGGGGGACACGTCCGTGACGACCACGCTGCACCATGTCTACGAGTTCACGACGGCCGAGGGGCGGGTCGTCCGCTTCGACGAGGCGAGCGGGCGGTCGACCGTGATCGAGGGTGACTTCGTGACGGTGTACTACCTGCCGGAGCACCCCGAGGGCGCGACGTCGCAGCCGCCCGCGCCGGGGAAGCTGGCGGTGGGGACCGGGTGCACGGTGGCGTTCTTCGGGGTGTTCATCGGGTTCGCGCTGGTCTTCATGGGGGTGGCGCACTTCATGTTCTCGGCGGTGGGGGAGTTCGGGCCGTGAGGTCGCCGGTCGGGTGCGGGTTCGTCGTGGTTGCTCGCGCCCACGCGGCGGAGCCGCAAATGTCACAGCCCCGCGCCCGTTACGGGGCGCTGCAATCTGACGGTGTGTCAATTACTCTGCCTCTCCATGGACGCCGAGATACGCACGATCGCTGAAGCGGTGGCCGCGCGGTGGGGTGACCACCGGCCGGGGTTGTGGTGCGGGGAGCGGGTGCTGACCCATCACGAGGTGGCGGGGGGCGCCGCGGCGCGGGCGGCGCTGCTCGCCGACCTGCTGCCCGCCGGTGCTGTGCCCCACGTCGGGGTGCTGCTCGACAACACACCGGAGTTCCCGCTGTGGCTGGGGGCCGCCGCGCTCGCCGGGGCCGCCGTCGCCGGGATCAATCCGACCCGGCGGGGGCCCGAGCTGGCCCGGGACATCCTGCACACCGAGTGCCCGGTGCTGGTGACCGAGCGGGCGTGGTTGCCGTTGCTGGACGGGCTGGAGCTGCCCGGGGTACGGGTCCTGGTCACGGACGAACCGGAGTACGGCGCGCTGCTCGCCCCCTACCTGGGCGCTTTTCCCGATGACTCGCGGGCCGTCCCGGCCGATCGGATCCTGCTCTACTTCACCTCCGGTTCCACGGGGGCGCCGAAGGCCGCGCTCTGTTCGCAGGGGCGGCTGGCGGCGGCGGGGCGGTCCCTTGCCGGGCAGTTCGGGGTCGGGGCGGACGACGTGCACTACGTCTGCATGCCGATGTTCCACGGGAACGCGGTGATCGCCGACTGGGCGCCGGCGCTGGTGGCGGGGGCCGGGGTGGCGTTGCGGCGGCGGTTCTCGGCGTCGGGGTTCCTGGCGGACGTGCGGCGCTACCGGGCGACCTACTTCACGTACGTCGGGCGTGCGGTGCAGTACATCCTCGCCACCGAGCCGCGCGCCGACGACCGGGACAACCCGCTGCGGCTCGGGTTCGGGACGGAGGCCGGGGCGGTGGACGCGGCGGCCTTCGAGGAGCGGTTCGGGGTCAGGCTGGTGGAGGGGTACGGGTCGTCCGAGGGCGGGGCGGCCGTGCAGTGGTCGGCGGGGACACCGGCGGGGGCGGTGGGGCGGGCGGCGGCCGGGCTCGTCGTCCTCGACCAGGAGACGGGGGAGGAGTGCCCGGTGGCCGTCTTCGACTCCGGGGGGCGGCTGCTCAACGGGGAGGAGGCGATCGGGGAGCTGGTGAACCGGGCGCCGAACCCCTTCGAGGGGTACTGGCGGAACCCGGCGGCGGAGGCCGAACGGCGCCGGGGAGGCTGGTACTGGACCGGGGACCTGTTCTACCGGGACGGGGAGGGCTACCTGTACTTCGCCGGGCGCACCGACGACCGGATCCGGGTCGACGGGGAGAACCTGGCCGCCGCGATGATCGAGAACATCGTGGCGCGGTACGAGGGGGCGGACGCCGTCGCCGTGTACGGGGTGCCGGACCCGGTGACCGGGGACCAGGTGATGGCGACGATCGCCGGGCGGTTCGAGCCGCTGGACTTCGCCGAGTTCCTGCTGGCCCAGCCCGATCTGGGGACGAAGATGGCGCCCCGGTTCGTCCGGGTGGTGGAGCGGATGCCGGTGACGGCGACCAACAAGATCCAGCGGGCGGCGCTGCGGCGGGAAGGGGTGCGGTGCGCCGACCCGGTGTGGTGGCGGCCGCCGGGGGAGCGGACGTACCGCAGGCTGACCCCGGAGGACGCCGAAGGGCCCCTCGTGTCCACGAGAGGCCCTTCATCGGTGCGCCGCCAGGGACTCGAACCCCGGACCCGCTGATTAAGAGTCAGCTGCTCTAACCAACTGAGCTAGCGGCGCATGACTCCCGCCGACCGTCTGAATCTCTTCTCGCGGCTGGCGACGAAGAAAATACTACCTGGTCCGCGAGGGTGCTTTCGACCGGGTTCAGATCGCGAGGGAGAGCAGCACCGGGGCCGCGCTGCGGTTCAGGGCGTCGGCGGCCTGGCGGAGCCGGTGGGCGTGCTCCACCGGCAGGGAGAGGGCCAGGCAGCCCACGGACGAGCCCGCGGTGATCGGCACCGCCGCGCACACCGTGCCGATCGCGTACTCCTGGAGGTCCAGGACCGGGACCGTCGGCGGCTGGGCCGCCAGCCGGGAGAGCAGCAGCTTGTCGCTGGTGATGGTGCGCGAGGTGAGGCGGGCCATCTTGTGCCGGGAGAGGTGGTCGCGGCGGGCGTTGTGGTCGAGCTGGGTGAGCAGGCTCTTGCCGATCGCGGTGGCGTGCGCGGAGGAGCGGAAGTCCACCCACTCGTTGACCGCGGGGGTGGCCGGGCCGGCCGCGTACTGGCCGATCCTCACCTCGCCGTCGACGTACCGGCTGAGGTAGATCGCGGCGCCGACCGAGTCGCGCAGCCGGTCGAGGGTCTGCTGGAGCTGCTCGCCGAGGGCCTGCTCCCGCTCGTGCGCGGAGCCGAGGCGGCGCAGGGTCTCGCCGGTGACGTACGCGCCGTCGGCGACCTGCTCGACGTAGCCCTCGCGGCGCAGCATGCGCAGCAGCGCGGTCAGCCGGTCGGGGTCCAGGCGGGTGAGACGGGCCAGTTCGGTGTCGGTGACGCCGGTGGAGTGCCCGGCCACCGTCTCCAGGACACGGAGCGCGTCCTGGGCGGAGTGGTACGGGGCGGTCGGCTCGTGCTTCAGCGCCACGGTGGTCCCCCTGCGCTCGCTCGGCTTGCTGCTTTGTCAGCACTGCTTGGGCCGCGATCCGGACTGCGGATCCTCTCCACGATAACGGGCAAGAGCCGGAAACGGAGGGGGTGTTGGCGAGATTCCAGCCCTCCCGCCTGCGGCAAAGACCCTCTGGCATATGCCAGAGGGATGTCCCGGCCGCTGGACCTCGGGGGATCGGGCGTTCACTTCCTGTAGTCACGGCGCCACGCGGGGAAACTTTTACGGCGCCGTACCGGGATATATCTACAGCACCGCGCCGAGGAACTCCCGCGTCCGCTCGTGCTCGGGCTCGCTGAAGATCCGCTCCGGCGGGCCCGCCTCGATGATCCGGCCCGCGTCGAACATCAGGACCTGGTCGGAGATGTCCCGGGCGAAGTTCATCTCGTGGGTCACGACCAGCATCGTGATGTCGGTGGTGCGGGCGATGTCCCTGAGCAGGTCCAGCACGCCCGCGACCAGCTCGGGGTCGAGCGCCGAGGTCACCTCGTCGAGGAGCAGCACCTTCGGCCGCATGGCCAGGGCCCGGGCGATCGCGACGCGCTGCTGCTGGCCCCCGGAGAGCTGGGTCGGCTTGGCGTCGGCCTTGTCGGCGAGGCCCACCAGGTCGAGCAGCTCCCGGGCGCGCGCCTCCGCCTCGTCCTTCGGCAGGCCGAGCACGGTCACCGGGGCCTCGGTGATGTTGCGCAGCACGGTCATGTTCGGGAACAGGTTGAACTGCTGGAAGACCATCCCGATCTTCTTGCGGACCTCCCGCAGCTCCTTCTCCGACGCCGGGAAGAGCCGCTGCCCGTCCACGGTGACGGTGCCGGAGTCCGGCTCGGTCAGGGTCATCAGCAGGCGCAGGATCGTGGTCTTGCCGGAGCCCGAGGGCCCGATCAGGGTGACGTGCCGGCCCGCCTGCACGCTCAGGTCGAGCCCGTCGAGGACGGTGTTGTCCCCGAACCGCTTGGTCACCCCTTCCAGGCGGATCAGCTCGGTGGGTGTCGTATCGGTGGTACTCGGCTGCTTGCTGGTCTCAACGGACAAGGCGACGCTCCAGGGTGCGCAGGAGAAGGGAGGCGAGGTAGGAGATGACGATGAAGGCGACGCCGATCACCGTCACCGGCTCGGTGAACTGGAAGTGCTGCTGGGAGAAGAGCCGCGCCTGGCCCAGCATCTCCAGCACGGTGATCGACATCAGGATCGGTGTGTCCTTGAGCATCGAGATCACGTAGTTGCCGAGCGGTGGCACGACCCGGCGCAGCGCCTGCGGCAGGATGACCGCGAACCAGGTCCGCCGGGCGGGCAGGCTGAGCGCCGTCGCCGCCTCCCACTGGCCGGCCGGGACCGCCTCGATACCGGCCCGGTAGACCTGCATGGTGTACGTCGAGTAGTGCAGGCCGATCGCGACGACACCGGTGGTCAGCGCGGAGAAGGTCAGCCCCCACTCGGGCAGCACGTAGAACAGGAAGAACAGCTGCACCAGCAGCGGGGTGTTGCGCACGAACTCGGTCACCACGCCGACCGGCCAGCGCACCCAGCGGGTGGGCGTGCGCATCAGCAGCGCCCACACCAGCCCCAGCGAGAACGAGATCAGCGAACCGAGGGCCAGCGCCTGCAGGGTGACCAGCAGACCGTCCCAGAAACGCGGCATGAACTCGCTTACGGCACTCCAGTCCCACTTCACGCGACACCACCGACCCCGGTCGTCTCCCGGCGCTTGCGCGCCCGCGCCTCCGGCTCGTTCCCCGGGCCCTTGCCGATCCCGGCCCTCAGCCGCTTCTCCAGCTCACGCATCAGCCGGGTGATGGCGAACGCGATCACGAAGTAGATGAGGAGCAGATACGTGTAGACGTGCGCGCTCTCCTGCAACGCCAGCCGCACCAGGTTCCCGCTGAACGCCAGGTCGCCCATGCCGGTGATGGACACCAGCGCGGTGCCTTTCAGGAGTTCGACGAGCAGGTTGCAGTAGGAGGGGATCATCTCCGGCACCGCCTGCGGCAGCAGGATCAGCCGCAGCCGCTGCCAGGGCGTGAAGCTGAGCGCGATCCCGCCCTCCTTCTGCGCAGGGTCGACCGCGTTCAGCGCTCCGCGCACGATCTCCGCGCCGTACGCGCCGTACGTCAGCCCGAGCGCGAGGGTGCCCGCCCACAGCGGCACCAGCTGCCAGCCGAAGGCGACCGGCAGCACGAAGAACACCCAGAAGATCATCACCAGCGCCGAGGTGCCGCGGAACACCTCGGTGTACAAGCCGGCGAGGAAGCGCACGATCCAGTGCCGGTTCGTCCGCGCCACGCCCACCACCAGGGCGACGGCCGTCATCAGCAGCCCGCTGAGCACGAGCAGCTGGACGGTGGTCCACACGCCCTTGAGTACGAGTTCCCACAGTCCCGACGTCATCCGCTCTTGCCTCCCCCGCACAGCTCCTTCGCCGTCAGGTCGGTCATCTCGGCCTTGGTGAAGCCGAACGGCCGCAGGATCCGCAGCAGTTCACCGCTCTGCTTCAACTTGCGCAGCTCCCCGTTGAAGGCGTCCCGCAGCCGCGTCTCCGCCGACCGGAACGCGAACGCGCCCCCGTCGACATGCGGTTCGCCGCCCACGAGGGGCGCGAACGGCTCGGTCGCCTCGGCCTTGGCGGACTTCTTGACGACCGCGCGGACGGTGACCGCGGTCCCGGCGAACACGTCGACCCGCCCTGCCTCCACGGCGTTCAGCCCGGCGACCTGGTCGGGGACGATCAGGATGTCGCTCTCCTTGTACCCGGCCTCGACCGCGTACTGGATCTCCGCGTAGCCCGTCCCCGTGGCGAACTTCGCCTTCTTCGCGACGATGTCCTGGTAGTCGTGCAGCCCCTTGGGATTGCCCTTCCGTACGACGAACGAGTCGAGCATCTGGTAGTCGGGATCGGCGAAGATCACCTGCGCGCACCGCTCCGGGTTGACGTACATCCCGGCGGCCACGACGTCGAACTGCTGCGAATTCAGTCCGGGAATCAGCGAACCGAACTCGGTCGGCACCGGCTGTACCGAGTCGACCCCGAGCCGCTTGAAGACCGCCTTCGCCAACTCCGGTGCCTCACCGGTCAGATGGCCGTTCCTGTCGATGTATCCGAAGGGGATCTCACCGGCGATCCCGAGCCGCACGACCCCCTGGGCGCGCAGCCGTTGCAGCAGGTCACCGCCGTTGTCGGTGGACGCGGTGGCCACCCTTGTGCACCCGGCGGCGGCGAGCGCGCCGACGGCGGCGACACCTGCGAGCACGGCACGCCTACTTTGTCTGGATTCGTACCCAGATGTGTCTATGTCGTTCGCATGTGGTGGAGCCATGGCGGCGCGGCTACCCGGACCCGACCCACTTATGCACCATGGATTGCATGGGCAATCGACACCTCGAAGTCTCGCTGGTCAGCCGTGGCGTCACCGCCACCGCCCGCCTCCTCGACGACCGCGCCCCGCTCACCTGCGCCGCCGTCTGGGACGCCCTGCCACTGGCCGGGGACGTCTACCACGCCAAGTACGCCCGCAACGAGATCTACGCGCTTTTCCCGCCATTCGCCGGCACGGAACCGCCCCTGGAGAACCCGACCGTCACCCCCGTCCCCGGCGACCTCTGCTACTTCTCCTTCGCCGGCACCGAGTTGGGCACGAAGGCCTACGGCTACGACCGCGAGGTGCGCGCCGGTACGACGGTGGTCGACCTGGCCCTCTTCTACGAGCGCAACAACCTGCTGCTCAACGGGGACGTGGGATGGGTGCCGGGGATCGTGTGGGGGCAGGTGGTGGACGGCCTCGCGGAGATCGCCGAGGCCTGCAACGACCTGTGGCGCACCGGGGCGGCGGGGGAGACGCTCAGCTTCCGGAGGGCATAGCCGCGACGCCTGCCGGTGCCGAGGCCACCCCCGCCTCGTACAGGGCGTGCGCGGCGCGCAGGACCAGGTCGTCGCGGTGGCGGGCGGCCACGATCTGCAGCCCGATCGGCAGGCCGTCGGGGTCCGTCCCGACGGGGACCGTCGCCGCCGGCTGCTGGGTCAGGTTGAACGGGTAGGTGAACGGGGTCCAGCCGGTCCACCTGCGGTAACCCGCGCCCTTCGGCACCTCCGCCCCCGCCTCGAACGCGGTGAGCGGCAGGGTCGGCGTCACCAGCAGGTCGTAGCGCTCGTGGAAGAGACCCATCCGGCGGCCCAGGTCCATCCGGACGTCCACCGCCGCGAGATAGTCGAGCGCGCTCAGCCGGGCGCCCCGGCCGCAGATCTCCCGCAGCCCCGGGTCGAGTCGCGCCCGCTGCTCGGGGGAGAAGCGCTGGGTCAGCCGGGCCGCGCCCGCGAACCACAGCGTGTGGAACGCCTCCACCGGGTCGCTGAAGTCCGGGTCGGCCTCCTCGACGTACGCGCCGAGCCCGGCCAGCTCCGCCACCGCCCGCCGTACCGCCGCCGCGACCGCCGGACGGACCGCCACCTGCCCGCCCAGCGAGGGGGAGAAGGCCACGCGCAGCCCGCGCACGCTCTCGCCGAGGGCCGCGGAGAAGGACCCCGGCGCCGGTCCCAGGGCCGACCAGTCCCGGGCGTCCGGTGTTCCGATCACGTCCAGGAGCAGCGCCGCGTCGGCCGCGTCCCGGGTCATCGGGCCCACGTGCGACAGCGTGCCGAAGGCGCTCGCCGGGTAGAGCGGCACCCGGCCGTACGTCGGCTTCAGGCCGAAGATCCCGCAGAACGCGGCCGGGATACGGACGCTGCCGCCGCCGTCGGTCCCGAGGGAGAGCGGCGCGGCCCCCAGCGCGACGGCCGCCGCGCTGCCGCCGCTCGATCCGCCGGCGGTGCGCGAGGGGTCGTACGGGTTGCGGGTGATCCCCGAGAGCGGGGAGTCCGTCACGCCCTTCCAGCCGAACTCCGGAGTGGTGGTCTTGCCCACGAACACCGCGCCGTGCTCGCGCAGCCGGGCGACCGAGGGCGCGTCCTCGTCCCAGGACCCGGCCGCGGGGATCGTCCCGGAGCCGCGCAGGGTCGGGTGGCCGCGCAGCAGGAGGATGTCCTTGACGGTGACCGGTACCCCGTCGAGCAGACCCCTCGGCTCGCCCCGCCGCCACCGCTCCTCCGCCGCCCGCGCCTCGGCAAGCGCGTCCTCCTCCAGGAGACGGACGAAGGCGTTGACCTCCGGCTGGATCCGCGCCGCCCGTTCCAGCGCCGCCCGGGTGGCCTCCACCGGGCCGAACTCGCCCGTGCGGTAGCCGTCGAGGAGCTGTCGGGCGGTGAGGTCGGTGAGGTCGGTGAGCTGCATGGGCCCCTCCCGAGGGTCAGTGACCGGGCACGTATCCGCGTTGCTTGTCGACCACGTTCAGCAGAGATCTGCCCGCTGCCCACCGCTCGTACAACTCCACGAACTGGCTGCCCAGTTCGTCCCGCCAGCCGACCGTGTCCCCGCTCATGTGCGGGGAGACGATCAGGCCGGGCACGTCCCACAGCGGGCTGTCGGCGGGCAGTGGCTCGGTCGCGAAGACGTCCAGGGCCGCGGCGGAGATCCAGCGCCTGGTCAGCGCCCGCACCAGCGCCTCCTCGTCGACCAGCTGCCCCCGGCCGACGTTGATGAAGCAGGCCGACGGCTGCATCACCCCGAAGCGGTGCTCGTCGAACATGCCGTACGTCTGCTCGGTCAGCGGCGCGGCCGAGATCACCCAGTCCGCGCGGGACATCAGCCGGTCCAGGTCGGCGGGGCCGTGGATGCCGGTGCGCGGGACGCGGCCGACGAGGGCCGTGGTGATGTCGAGGGCCTTGAGTGTGCGGACGATCGCCCGGCCGATCGGCCCGGAGCCCACCACGCAGGCGCGCGTGCCGCCCACCCGGCGCGCCTCCCGGTGCCGCCAGGTCCGCTCCCGCTGGAGACCCAGGGTCCCCGGCAGGTCCTTGGCGACGGCCAGCACCAGCGCGGCCACGTACTCGGCGATCGGCCGGTCGAAGATCCCGCGCGCGTTGGTGACGACCGTGTCGGACGCGGCCAGCTCGGGGCACATCAGATGGTCCACGCCCGCGCTCGCCGTGTGCACCCAGCGCGGCCTCGGCCCCGCGCCGGGCCACGCCTCGCGGACGGCGTGCGAGGCGAAGTCCCAGACCAGCAGCACATCGGCCGTCGGCAGCCGGGCCGCCAGGCCGGCCGCGTCCGTGCGGACGATCCGGGCACGGCCGGTGAGCCGCCCCAGCCGCGGCGGCGGGTCGGCGTCGAGGACCAGCAGGGTGGGCACGGGCGGCGTCATTCGGGGTGGTCTCCCGGTGTCCGACAGCGTCTGACATGGGCGGACGCAAGGTCTCAGATGCGCGGATTGACCACGCTGGCACTCGAACCTACCTTCGTCAACACGGGCGTATCCGTCGACCGTTACCTCCTCGATCTCCAAGGTGAGGCCGGTGACTTCCCATGGACGTCTCCTTTCTGGGCGGACCTCGTCCCCAGCGCGGCGTGGGCGTCGTGGCGCCCTTCGACTTCGCGCTCGACCGCGAGCTGTGGCGCTGGGTGCCGGACGACGTCTCCCTGCACCTGACCAGGACCCCCTTCGTGCCGGTCGAGGTGAGCCTCGACCTGGCCCGGCTGGTCAGCGAGCACGAGACCCTCGGCGAGGCGGTCCGCGCGCTGACGGCCGTCGCCCCCGAGGTGGTCGCCTACGCCTGCGCCTCCGGCAGCTTCGTCGGCGGGATCGCCGGGGAGCGCGCGATGTGCGAGGCGATGACCCGGTCCGGCGCGGTGCCGTCCGTGACCACCTCCGGAGCCCTCCTCGACGCGCTGACCGAGTTGGGCGTACGACGGCTCGCGCTGGTCACGCCCTACACCGTCTCGGTGACCCGGGTTCTGGAGGAGTACGTCGCGGAGGCGGGCGTACGGGTCGCAGGCTGCGCGTTCATGGGGCTGACCCGGCACATCTGGCAGGTGCCGTACCGGGACGTGGTGACCATGGCCCGGCGCGCGGTACGGCCCGGGGCCGCCGACGCCCTGTTCATCTCCTGCACCAACCTCCCCACCTACGACGTCATCCCCCAGCTGGAGGCCGAACTGCGCCTCCCCGTCCTGTCGGCCAACCAGGTCACGATGTGGGCGGCGCTGCGCAGGCTGGGTACCCGAGCCGTGGGGCCGTACCAGGCGCTGATCCGTCACGGTGACGACCACCGGGACGGCTCGGCGGCGTCGCGTGACTGGCCCGCACTGCCGGAAGAACAGCAGGAAGGGTGGACATGACAGCGCTCGGACTCCTCTACCCGGGGCACTCCGCCGAGGACGACTACCCCCGTATCGAACAGCTCCTCGGCAGCGACGTCCGGGTGGACGTCGTCCACACCGACATCGGCGAGGACGCGCACCGGGTGGACGCGCTGCGCGAGATGGGCGCCGAGGCGCGGCTGGCCGCCGGGGTGGCCCAGCTGCGGCTCGCGGGCGCGGACGCGGTGGTGTGGGCGTGCACCAGCGGGAGCTTCGTGTACGGCTGGGAGGGCGCCCAGCAGCAGGTCCGCGCCCTCGCCGCGGCGGCCGGGATGCCCGCCTCCTCCACGTCGTTCGCCTTCGTGCGCGCGGCACGGGAGCTAGGGGTACGGCGGGTGGCGGTCGGCGCGACCTACCCGGACGACGTGGCCGCCCTCTTCGCCGACTTCCTGCGGGCCGCGGGCCTGGAGGTGACCGGGGTCCGCTCCTCGGGGGTCGTCACGGCGGCGGAGGTGGGGACGTGGGGGGAGGAGGAGGTCCTCACCCTCGCGCGTGCCGCGGACGCCTCCGGCGCGGAGGCCGTGCTGCTCCCGGACACCGCCCTGCACACGGCGGCGCACCTGTCCCTCCTGGAGAAGGCGCTGTCCAAACCGGTGCTCACGGCGAACCAGGTGACCGTCTGGGAGGGCCTGCGGCTGGCGGACCGGCGAGTGAACGCGCCGGCGCTGGGTGCGCTGTTCACCCGCGAGCCCCTCGTGCAGGTCTGACCCGGTCGCCGTACCAGGGGGCTCCGCCCCCTGGACCCCCCAAAAAAAGCCAAGAACAACGCCAGGAAGAAGAAGCCCGGAATAAGCGGAGCCATCCTCCTGTTATCGCCCCTCAGGACAGTTCACGGCCGCTACAGCAGGAGGCTCTCACCGTGTCGGCAGACGAGATCCGGGGCATCACGCACGGGACGGCCCCCGTCCCCCTCTCCGTACTGGACCTGGTGACCGTGGGCACCGGCAGTACCGCCACCGACGCCCTGCGCACCAGCGCGGCGCTCGCGCGGCTCACCGAGGCGCGCGGTTTCCACCGGTACTGGGTCGCCGAGCACCACTCGATGCCGGGGGTGGCGTCCTCCTCGCCGGCCGTGATCCTCGCCCACCTCGCCGCGCACACGGAGCGGATCCGGCTCGGCTCGGGCGGTGTCATGCTGCCCAACCACGCGCCGCTCGTCATCGCGGAGCAGTTCGGCACGCTGGAGGCGCTGGCGCCGGGGCGGGTCGACCTGGGGCTCGGGCGGGCGCCGGGCACGGACGGGGCCACCGCGGCCGCCCTGCGCCGCACCCAGACCCTCAACGAGGGCGCCGACGACTTCCCGCAGCAGCTCGCCGAGCTCACCCGGTTCCTCGACGACGACTTCCCGGACGGGCACCCGTACCGGAGGATCCACGCGATCCCCGGGCCGATCCAGGCCACCACCCCGGGCGGGGTGCAGTCGCCGCACCGGCCGCCGATCTGGCTGCTCGGCTCCTCCGGCTTCAGCGCCCGGCTCGCCGGCATCCTCGGGCTGCCGTTCGCCTTCGCGCACCACTTCTCCGCGCAGAACACCGTCCCGGCCCTCGACCTGTACCGCGAGTCCTTCAGCCCGTCCGCGGTCCTCGACGAGCCCTACGCCCTCATCGGCGTCTCCGTGCTCGCGATGGACGACGAGCGCGAGGCCCGGCGCCAGGTGCGGGCCGGCGCGCTGAACATGCTGCGGCTGCGCACCGGGCGGCCGGGGCTGTTCCCCGACCCGGACGAGGCCGAGAAGCACGAGTTCTCCCCGATGGAGGAGGAGTTCGTGCACTCGTGGACCTCCAACATCGTGCACGGCACCGCCGACGAGGTCCGCGCCGGTCTCGACGACCTGCAGAAGCGCACCGGCGCCGACGAGTTGATGCTCACGTCGCACGCCCACCGCGGCGAGCTGCGGCTGCGCTCCTACGAACTGGTCGCCGACGCCTACGGTTTGCCGACCGGGGTGTCCGCGTAGCTCCGGGTGCCCAGCAGCTCGGAGATACGATCCGGCGCCACCGGCCGGGAGTAGAGCCACCCCTGGCCGGTGTCGCAGCCGATGTGCCGCAGCCGGGAGGCCTGCGCCGAGGTCTCCACGCACTCGGCGGTGACGGTGAGGCCGAGGCGGTGGGCCAGCTGGATCATTGCCTCGACCACGACCTCGTCCGCCGGGTTCGGGCGGTCGCCCGGGTCGTCGTACTGGAAGCCCCTCACGAAGGAGCCGTCCAGCTTGAGGACGGAGACCGGGAGGCGGCTGAGGTAGGCGAGGTTCGAGTAGCCGGTGCCGAAGTCGTCGATGGCGATCCGGACGCCCATGTCGCTCAGGGCCTGGAGGGCCTGGAGGGGGCGGCCGGCCGAGCCCATGACCGCCGACTCCGTCAGCTCCAGCTGGAGCAGGTGCGGGGCCAGGCCGGTCTCGGCCAGGGTCTCGGCCACGTCCGCGACCAGGTCGGAGTCCCAGACCTGGCGGACGGCGACATTGACACTGACGAAGATCGGCGGCTCGCCGGGGTGGTCCAGCTGCCAGCGGCGGGCCTGCCGGCAGGCGGTGGTCAGGGCCCAGCGGCCGAGCGGGACGATCGAGCCGTCCTCCTCGGCAATTCCGATGAACCGATTCGGCGTCAGTGTGCCGAACTGCGGATGATTCCATCGGATCAGCGCCTCGACACCGCGCAGCCGGCCGTCCTCCATGCCCACCAGCGGCTGGTACTCCAGGGTGAACTCACCGCGCTCGATGGCCGGTCGGAGCGTGGAGGAGAGCGCCTGGCGGGTCACCAGGTGGGCGTTGCGCTCCGGGTCGAACAGCGTCCAGCGGGACTTGCCGTCGGCCTTCGCCCAGTACAGCGTCGTGTCGGCGGCCTGCATCAGGCCGGTGGCGGTGGTGCCGGCCGCGTGCCGCTCCACCACGCCGATCGACGCCGAGAGCGACAGCCGCTGGCCGGCCAGGTCGAAGGGCGCCTGGAGGGCCGCCAGCGCCGACTCGGCCAGGTCGGCCAACTGCTCGGTGCCCGTGGAGTCCTCGACCAGCAGGGCGAACTCGTCGCCGCCGAGCCGGGCCACCAGCGGTGCCCCGGCCCGCGCGAAGCCGGCCTCGTCGGCGACCCGGGTCAGCCGTTCGGCGACGGCGGCCAGCAGCCGGTCGCCGATCCGGTGGCCGAGGGTGTCGTTGACCGCCTTGAAGCCGTCCAGGTCCAGGTAGCACAGGCCGATCCGGCCGGTGCCGCTCTGCTCGTACGCCTCCGCCTCCAGCGCGGCCGACAGCCGCTCGAAGAACAGCGTCCGGTTGGGCAGCCGGGTCACCGGGTCGTGCATCTGCAAGTGGCGCAGCCGGGCCTGGAGTTCACGGCGCTCGCTGATGTCGGAGACCGAGAGCAGCACGCCCGGTCGCGTCTTCGACAGCGGGGCGACGGTCACCTGGACCCACAGCGAGTGCCCGTCGGGGTGCTTGAGCCGGCGGGTGCAGCGCAGCTTGGCCTGCCGGCCGCGCAGCACCTCGCGGTACGCGTGCCAGGTACGGGCGTCGGAGGCCAGGTCCACCAGGTCCGCGGCGACCCGCCCGGTCAGCCCGGCCGGGTCGGCACCGATCAGGGTGCCGAACGCCTCGTTGGCGGTGGTGACATGGCCTTCGCGGTCGACGACGGCCATGGGCAGCGCGGCGGCCGTGAAGGCGTGCTCGTAGGTGTTCGGGTCGGTCGTCTCGTCGTACGACTTCTGATAGCTCTTGTCACTCTCTGTGACGGCGGACCGGTCGAGGTCTGCCGCGGGCGTCGGCCCTTCGGAGGTTCCGCTCACCGCTCGCTCCCGCAGTGCACTCGATCTCTGTCCGTGCAGGAAAGTGTGCCGATCATAGAGGCTGGCCCGAGGGCCTTCCAGCCACTGTCCAGTGTCCACGATGAAGCACCGGTTCTGACAGATCGTTTCTGCCCGCACCTGGACGGGTTCTTGAGGCGCCCGACCACTTGTGACGTTCCGTGAGTGTGTCGGGGTGTCGGCCGTTCGGGTCTCCCCGTGGTGAGCAGGGGGTTCCTCACCCTTCTGGTGCAGATAAACAGGTCATAACGCGACAAACTCACACAGGCTGGGTGGCGGTGTCCCGCGAACCGCCCCGGAGGTCCTTCCGTGCCGCGTCTCCCGCTGCGCAGCACCGCCGCCGTGTCCACCACGATGGCGGCGCTCGTCGCGACGACGATCCTGACCGGACCGTCGGCCGCCGAGCCGTTCTCCACCGCCCCCTGCGCCCTGCCCCGCACCGACGCGCACCACTCCGAGGGCGTCGACACCTGGAACGCGGCCTACACCCGCCCGACCCAGCCGCTTTCGGCCGTGATGGTGTTCCTGTCCTTCCCGGACTCGCCGCCCCGCACCACCCCCGCGGAACTCGCCGCCGACCACTTCCCGGCCACCAGCCGGTACTACGAGCAGGCCTCCTACGGGAAGTTCACCATCCGGCCGCACCCGCTGACGCACTGGCTGAGGATGCCCCGGCCGTCGGTCGCCTACGGGATACAGCGGGACTGGAGCATCGCGCTCCGGGCCGCCTACCTGCGGGACGCGTTCGCGGCGGCCGACCGGGAGGTCGACTTCAAGCGCTACGACATCGTGTACTTCGTCGCCGACCCGGACGCGCCCGGCGTGGACTCCGACGCCACGAAGGTGGTCAACCTGACGACCCCGTTCCATGTGGACGGCACGGATGTCCGCCGGGTCGTCACCGTCTTCGAGAAGCATCCGCCGGACCGGCTGGTTCTCGCCCATGAGACCGGCCATGTCTTCGACCTCCCCGACCTCTACCATCGTCCGGTGGACGGCAAGGGCGACTGGGACACCTATGTCGGCGACTGGGATCTGATGGGCAGCCAGTTCGGGCTCTCGCCGGATCTGTTCGGCTGGCACAAGTGGAAGCTGGGATGGCTGGATCCGCGCCAGGTGGCGTGCGTCCGGGGGGCCGGGCCGACCCGGCTCACCCTGGAACCGCTCTCCGCCGGACCGGGCGGACCGGGCGGACCGGGCGGACCGGCGCAGGGCGCGGCGGGCGCCCCGGCCTTCGGGCTCGGCGGCGGCACCAAACTGGCGGTGGTCCGCACCGGGCCGGACAGCGCGCTGGCCTTCGAGGCGCGCGGCACCCTGGGCAACGACAGCGCGGCCTGCCGGGAGGGCATCCTCGTCTACCGGGTCCGGGACGAGACGGCCTCCGGCGGCGGCCCCGTCGAGGTGATCGACGCCCACCCGCACACGGAGGCCTGCTGGGAGAACTCGGTCTACCCGCCGCTGGCCGACGCCCCGGTCGCCCTCGGTGAGACCTTCACCGTGCCGGGGGACGGCGTGAAGGTGGAGGTGGAGGGGCGGACGGCGTCCGGGTCCTGGAACGTGCGGATCACGCCGGGGCCGCTGGAGTGAGCCGCTGGAGTGAGCCGCGGTGGCCGAAGAAAAGCCCGAAGGCCAAGCTCGCAGGAGCTTGGCCTTCCGACTACTTCGCGTGCGCCGCCAGGGACTCGAACCCCGGACCCGCTGATTAAGAGTCAGCTGCTCTAACCAACTGAGCTAGCGGCGCCTGCTGACGTCGTAGACCTTAGCATCCTGATCGGCGGGAGGAAAAATCGAAATCCGCACGGCCGAGCGGGCCGCCCGTACGGCCGCCCAGAGCAGGATCTCCGGACCGGGGAGCCACGGGTGGCGGGTGTCCGGGGCGACCAGCCAGCGGGTGCCGGCGGGGGTGGGGGAGCGGTCCGCGTTCAGCGCCGGGACGGTCACCGCGTCGCCGGTGCCGTGGCAGAGCAGCGGCGGTACGGCCTGGCCGCGGCCGCCCCACTCCTCCCAGCCCAGCAGCGAGGGCAGCCGGGCGGCGGTGCCGGGGGCGGCGAACAGGAGCATGCGGCCCCGGAACACCGCGACGGGTCCGGAGCCGGGCCCCTCGTCCCACAGCCGGTCCAGCATGCGGCGGCCGAACAGTGCCGGGGTGTTCACCACGTCGAACGCCGTACCGCAGGGCAGTACGACCGGGGCGTCCGGCCGCTCCTCCCAGAGGGCGAGCGTGCTCCGCGGATACGTTCCTGCGGAGGCGAGCCAGGCGGCTCCGTCGGGGGTGACCCCGGCCGCGTCGGAGCGGTCGCCGGGGCCACGGAGAGGCGTCTCGTACGGTGTGCTGCTCGTCGGACTGCTCATGGGACATTGATACCCATCGTGAGCTGCCGCTCGCCGTGAGTTGCGGAAAACCGGGACGGGGTCGGGCGCAGGGGGGTATCTTGCCCGCCTGGCATATGCCTCGCCGCTATACGGGCTCCGCCGACTCGGCCTCCTCCGCCCCCCTCAGCAGGTCCCGGCCGAACTCGACCATCTTCTTCGCGTAGTCCTCGGTCCACTCGGCCCGCTCGGCGATGTCGGCCGGGGTCAGACGGTCGAACCGGCGCGGGTCCGCGAGCTGGGCGGCGGCCATCGCCTGGAACTCCACCGCCCGGTCGGTGGCCACCCGGAACGCCTGGGTCAGCTCCGTCGCACGGTTCAGCAGCGCCCCGGGGTCGTCCAGCGACTCCAGGCCGAAGAAGTGCTCCGGATCGGCGACCGCCTCCACAGGCTCGAAGAGCAGGGGCGCGGGGCGTCGCCGCGGTTCGTTCCGACGCGGCGTGGGCTCCGCCATGTCTGGTCCTCCTCGTACGGTTCGGTGCCAACGGTTCGATGGGCCACCGTCCATTGTCTCGCGCCCGCGCAAGGGGACCCTGAGGCCGACGCATGACTCTGCGCTCGCCCGTCACGGCCGCCAGGGCACTCGGTGTTCGGCCAGGTGTGCCAGGACCGCGTGGTTGGCCTCCCAGCCGTCGGGGGCTGTATCCGTTGGCCGCCTCCGGCGGCGTGCCGGACTCCGTCCGGCGAGGGGGTGGGGTTGGTTCGGCGTTCGTCACGGCCGCCAGGGCACTCGGTGTTCGGCCAGGTGTGCCAGGACCGCGTGGTTGGCCTCCCAGCCGTCGGGGAACTTGACGAGGGTGCCCAGCTGGACCGGTTCTGTGGAGGGGTAGTCGTCGAGGAGGTCGGTGACGCCGGCTCGGCAGACGACGATGCAGGAGTGGCGGTGGCGGGAGGCGAGGACGCAGAGGCGGCCGGTCTCCAGGTGGAAGGCGGTGGCGTCGGGGCGGCCGGAGAGCGGGTGGAGGACCACGGTCACGTCGTACTCGCGGCCCTGGAGACGGTTCGCCGTGTCGACCGTGACGTCGCTCACGCCCAGCTCCGTCAGGGCCGCGCGGACCGCCGCCGCCTGGTCCCGGTGGGCCGTGCCGACCGCGATCCGGTCGGCGGTGAGGGGCGAGGGGTCGGGGGAGCGTTCGGAGGAGGCCGCGCCGCCCCGGTCGAGCAGCCGTCGTACCACCGTCGCCACCGCCCGGACCGCCTCCGGGTCGGTGCGCGGGGTGTGCCGGGCGGGGAGTTCCAGCAGGCCCCAGCCGGATTCGGCCGCCTCGTCGATCACCCGGTCGGGTCCTGAGCCGTCGGAGGGGACGGCGAGGGTGAGGCGGCGGTCGCCGTGGCCGGTGCCGCTGCGGAACGGGGTGTACGGGTAGAACGCGCCGGAGACCAGCGGGGCCGCGGACGCGGGCAGCCGCCAGGAGACCGGGAGGCGGTGCTGGGGGAGGCCCGGGTTGTGGGCGAGGAGGGTGGAGACGGCGGACGCAGAGGGGTCGTACGACAGGCCCGCCCACTGCTCGCTGCCCACGATCGCGAACGGGTCCAGCTGGCCGGGGTCGCCCACGAACAGCGCCCGTTCGAACAGCCCGGCCACGGCGAGCAGCGAGTCCGAGCGCATCTGGTACGCCTCGTCGACGATCGCGTGCCGCCAGGGCTCGTCCACCTGGACGTGCGCCCACTTCGCGGCGGTGGACAGCACGACCGGCGCCTCCCTGAGGTCGGCCGCCTTCGCCGACTTGCGGACGTTCGGCAGGTCGTCCAGCGCCTTGTCGTACGGGTCGGCGTCACTGCTGTGCAGGCGGCCGACGAGCAGCTCCGGGTTCTTCTCGGCGAGCCGCAGGACGAGGTCGTCGACCTGGGCGTTGGTCTGCGCGACCACCATCAGCGGGCGGCCCGCGTCCGCGAGTTCCAGCGCCGCGCGGACCACCAGCGTGGACTTGCCGGCGCCCGGCGGGGAGTCCACGACCACGCCCCGGTCGGTGCCGTTCAGGGTGTCGTGGAGGATCGCGGCGGTGGCGCGGGAGGCGGCCGTTCCGGGATCGAAATCCGTGGTTGTCACAGCAGGTCCTCCTGCGTCACCGCGTCGGGGGCCTCCTGCGCGGCCTCGCCGGGCGGGCCGCCGTGTGTCCACGGGGTCGCCTCCGGGTCGGGCAGCTTCGCCCCGCCGCGCTGCTCGTGTTCGAACAGGGTGAAGGTGAGCCGGTCGCCCTTCTCCGGGACCGAACCCTCCTCCGGCTCCTTGCCGCGGCCCATCTTGTCCAGGACGCGCAGCACCAGGATCCCCTCGCCCTCGGACCCGACGAACTCCATGGACTGCGGCTTGCCGCCGAGCGAGCGGTACGCCTTCGCGCGCTCGCCGAGGTACGGCCGGTCCTCGGTGCGCACGGTCACCAGCGGGCGCGGGCTGGGCCGCTTGCCCTCGCTGTACGCCATGACGACATCGAGGACCTCGCCCGCGAACGCCTCCCCGGACAGCCGCCGCCCCGCCATCACCAGCGGGTCGTCGAGCGCCTCCTGGGCGTCCAGGCGGGCCTGTTCGCGCTCGCGCGTGGCCAGCTTGTTGGCGGCGGTGACCGCGTCGTCGCGGCGCGGCTGCGGGGGCTCGCCCGCCAGGACGCGGTCCCGGTGGCCGGTGAACGACCAGCGGTCGCGCGTCCACCGCTCCTCGACCCGGGCGCCCTCGGGCAACCCGCGCAGCAGGTCGAGGCCGCTCCAGACCGCGTCCCAGGTGGGCCGGGTGCGGCTCTCGACGAGGTCGCGGATCTCCCGCTCGGCGGCGGTGAGGATCGCCAGCCGGTCGTCGGCCTGTAGACCGTCCTCGGCGGTGGCCAGGGCGGTGCGGGCGCGGTCGTAGCGCTCGAAGGCGGGGGCCAGCAGCTTGTTGTCGAAGGCGGGGTCGGTGGCGGGCCCGGCCGGCGGGCACACCAACTGGCCGTGGGGGTCCCGGGCGAGCTCGGCCACGCGCGCGGCCTCCGCGCCCGTGCTGCCCCGCGGAGGGTCGATCCAGGCGAGCAGGGCGCCCAGGTGCTGGTCCTCGATGCCGGACTGGCCGGTGGCCCAGTGCCGGGACAGCAGGTCCGTCATGGCGAGCAGCAGCGAGGAACCGGGGACGCGGGCGCGCTCGCCGAAGTGGGTGAGCCAGCGGCCGAGCAACGGCACCCGGGGCGGGGCCGGGAAGGGCGCCTCGGGGTCCTGCTCCGCCGTGCGCCGGAACCGCGTCGAGCGGCCCAGCAGCCGCACGTACTCGATGCCCGCGCGGCCCGGGACGATCAACTGGGGCGCGTCCGCGCACAGTTCGACCTCGACCTTGACCCGCTTGCCGGTCTCCGGGTCGGTCTCGGTGCGCTCGGCGGCCTCGACGGTCTCGGCGTAGGAGTCCAGGTACGGCAGGACGGCGTCGGCGAGTTCGGCGAGGAAGGCGAACCGCAGGTCGCGGTCGCGCGGCTGGGGTACGACCAGCAGGCGCGGGGCGTCCCGGTCGGTGCCGACGAGCGCGCCGAGCGGGGCCCCGGCCTCACCGGCCGTGGTGAGCGGCACGAGGACGAGGGGGTGCGCGGAGACATGCCGGTGGCGGACGGTGGCCGCGGCCCGGGCGGTGCCGGTGCTCAGGGCCTCGAGGCGGGCCAGGGTGGTGATCAGGGACACGGGACCCCCAGGGCCTCCGCCCGCAGCGCCGCCGCCCTGCGCAGCGCCGCGACCGCCGGGTCGGCGGCGTCGCCGCTCTCGCCCCGGGCCGCCGACAGCACGTCCTCGACCGTGGCCAGCCCGCCCAGTTCGGCGCGGACCGCGCGGCCGAGCGTGGTCACCTCGTCGGCCGCGCGGGACCGCTGCCGGCAGTGGAAGGCCAGTTCGCAGGCGGACAGGCACTCGGGGGCGTAGGCCGCCGGGACCGCCTCGACGGCCGCCGTGAGCTGCTCGGCGGGCAGGCCGGGGGCGAAGCAGGTGCCCTCGGGGAGGGCGTCGGCGATGTCCTGGACGCGGGTGAGGCGGGCCAGTTGGCGGGCGGTGACCGCGCGCTGCTTGCGAACGTCCACGGCGGAGGCGGTGGGCAGGTTGGAGAAGTCCTTGGGACAGACCAGCAGCACGTCGTGGCGCACGCGCGGGGCCGGGTCGAGCCGGGCCGCGACCTCTTCGAGGGCCAGGACGTACACCGCCGCCTGCCGGGCGGCCGCGCCCACCTTCGCCGGGTCGGCGGAACCGTCCAGCATCGGGAACGACTTGATCTCCACGACCGTCCAGCTGCCGTCCGGGTGCACCACCACCGCGTCCGGCTCCAGGAAGGCGGGGGACCCGGCCACCTCCAGTGCCAGCATCGGATGGTCGAGCAGGACCCAGCCGCCGCCCCGGCCGCCCTGGCTGCTCTCGCCGCCTTCGCTGTCCTCGGCGGGCTCGGTGGCCTCGGTGGCCTGTGCGGCCTCGCGCAGTGCCAGGGCCGTGCGGGCCGTACGGCCCTCGGGGCCGATCGCGGACAGATCGGGTACGGCGGCGGCCCGCGTGGCCGGCTCGGCCCCCGGATCGAGGTGCTCGCGCACCAGCCGCAGCAACTCCGCCCCGCCGTCCGCCTTCACCTTCGCCTCGAAGGCGTTGCCCCGGGTCAGCGCGAACTGCGACTGGCCGAAGGCCGACGGCGCGCCGAGGGCGCCCGCCAGCGCGGTCTTGTCCACCCCTGCGCCGTCCAGGATCGCGCGCCGTCTGCACCCCGGGTTCGCGGCGAGCGCGGCGAGGGCGCGCGCGTCGAGGGCCTTGGCGGGGACGTCGGGGCCGCGCAGCTCAGCGAGCCGGTGCCGGAGCGCCGTCCCCCGCGTCTGTGGGGGCAGCGTCCGGTTCGGCTCCGGAGGCGAGCCGGGACTCGCGCTGCGATGGAATTCGCTCACCCGCCGAAGTCTGGCATCCGGCACTGACAATCGGGGAGCCCGAGCCTTCCGAGCGCGCTGCGACGAGAGAGGCGCGCGGGGTGATCCGCCGCCGGACGAGATCGGCGACCCGCATCACGTACGGCGCGAGCAGGAAGCCGGCGCCCATGACGACGGCGCCCGCGACCGCGTCCAGGAAGTAGTGGTTGGCGGTGCCCATGACCACCAGCGCGGTCAGCACCGGGTAGGCCACACCGAGCACCTTGGTCAGCCGGGTGTTGCCGTACCGCCACAGCATCACCCCGCACCACAGCGCCCAGCCGCAGTGCAGGCTCGGCATCGCCGCGTACTGGTTGGTCATGCCGCCCAGACCGCGCGGGGCGCTGGCGTCGCCGCCCCACCAGCCGTAGGAGCTGTACTGGGCCATCGTGTCGACGAACCCGTACTTCGCGTCCAGCAGCCGGGGCGGGCAGGTGGGCAGCAGGGTGAAGCCGATCAGGCCGATGAACGTGGACGTCATCAGCCAGGTGCGGGCCCGGCGGTAGGCCTCGGCGCGCCGGCGGAACAGCCAGACCAGGATCACCGGGGTGACCAGGTAGTGCAGCGAGGCGTACCAGAAGTCGGCCGGCACGCCGAGCCACGCCTCGTGCGTGAAGAGGCGGTTGAGCGGGTGCTCGGCGTTGAGGCGCAGGTCCTTCTCGATGCGCAGGATCGCCAGACCGTGGTCGACGGCGGTGGCGGTGTCCCCGCGCGCGAGGAGGCGGCCGGCCGAGTAGCAGCCGTACACCAGCAGGATCAACGGCAGCTCGGTCCACCAGCGCAGCCGGGTTCTCGCAGTCACCTCGGTGCCCGGTTTCTCGGTCTGCGGCATCCGACTGCCTCCCCCTTCTCGTCCCTGTCTGCGCGGCGACCGGCGGGCCGACCGTGACACTTTACGTTGCGCGTGTTCCCGCCCATGCGGGGTGCTCAGCCCTCAAAGACGCGGAGAACGCCCACCGGGTTGCCCGTTCCCGGCGCGTTCCCAGCGTGGGTGATGATGGAGGTGTCCCGCTTCCGAATTTCTTCCGAAAGGTTCGTCCTCCATGGCACCGCGCATCCTGCTGGCCCGGCACGGACAGACGCAGTGGTCGCTGTCCGGCAAGCACACCGGCAGGACCGACGTACCGCTCCTGGAGGAGGGGCGCCGGGGCGCCAAGCTGCTCGGCGAGCGCCTGCACCGGCCGCCGTTCGACGGCCTCGCCGACGCCGAGGTCCGCACCAGCCCGCTGGCACGCGCGCGCGAGACCTGCGAACTCGCGGGCTTCGGCGACCGCGCGGCCCCCTGGGACACCCTGATGGAGTGGGACTACGGCGCGTACGAGGGCCTGACCCCCGCGGAGATCCAGTCCTCCCGGCCGGGCTGGCTGATCTGGCGCGACGGCGTCCCCGACGGGGAGTCCCTGGCCCAGATGACCGCGCGCGCCGACGAGGTGGTCTCCTGGGCCCGCGCGGCCGACCGCGACGTCCTCGTCTTCGCCCACGGCCACATCCTGCGGTCGATCGGCGCGCGCTGGCTGGGCATGCCGCTGGACTTCGCGGCACGGATCAGGTTGAACCCGACCTCGCTGTCCGTGCTGGGTTGGGCCTACGGGGAACCGGCCATCGAGAGCTGGAACGACTTGGGGCACCTGGCCGGCTGACCCGGGGGCGAGGGCTGGGGCAAGGCTCGCTTTCCGGTGCCGGCCGGCTGCAGCGCCCCTTCAGGGGCGCGGGGAACTGCGCGACCAGCCCCCACCCACCCGCACCCGAATATCGGCCTACACAACCCTCGGCGTGGACGTGTGCCGGTCCAGGAACTCCTGGACGCCGCCGGCGCGCCGGTGCGGCAGCAGTACGCGTGCCGTTCCCGCCAGCATCCCCTGGATCCGCGACGACTGCACCTGGTCCAGGAGGTCGAGCACCCGCATCCCCGCCCTCGCCGCCTCGTCCGGGTGGCCGCCTCGCGCGAGGTCGTCGGCGAGTTCCGCCGTGTACAGCGCGATGTTCCGGGTGAAGTGCGGATCCTGCAGCTCGGCGGCCCGGCGCGCGTGCCGCGCGGCCCGCGGCCAGTCGCCCAGCATGGACCAGCACTGCGCCTCCAGCCCCTCCAGCTCGGCCTCCCCGTAGAAGCTCATCCACTCGGGGTCGGACTCCGAGTGGCCCCGCTCGAAGAGGGCCTGGGCACGGGCCAGCGCCTGCTCGCAGCCGGTGCGGTCGGCGAGCCCCGCCCAGCCGCCCGCCTCGCGCAGCGCGAGGAGCGACATCAGACGGGCCGAGCCCAGCGGGCGCCCGACGCGCTGCGCGGCCTGGGCGGCGCGGACCGCCTCCCGGGGGCGTCCGGCGTCCCGCGCCAGGAACGCCGTGTTGCAGAAGGCGTGCGCCTCCAGCCCCGGGTCCCCGGTCATCCGCGCCGTCGCCAGCGCCTCCGCGTAGTGCGAGCGGGCGTCGTCGAAGCGGCCCGAGTCATGGGCCAGCCAGCCCACCGAGATGGCCAGTTCACCGGCGCCCGAGTGCAACCGCTCTGCGGTCGTCTGCCGGGTCGCGCCCGCGTCAAGGAGCGCGTACGCCGCGCGCAGCGGAGCCGCCGCGCGCCGGTACAGCCCGTCCGCGCCGTGCCGGTCGTCCAGCAGCCGGATCCGGCGTACGGCCTCCTCCAGGGCGGCCGCGTGCGAGGACCCGGCGCGGCGCACCGGCCGGTCCGCCGCCACGGCGTCGATCGTGGACCCCAGGGGCCCCAGCGTGGCGGCGGCCACGGTGGCGCCCCCGCCGGTCATGAATAGGCGACGCAGCACGTCGCTCTCCTCGTAGTTGTCGTGCGTCTCGTACGGGTCCTGCGGGTCATACGGCTCGACGGCCCCTTGCGTCTCACCTCCCGAGAGGGAGAGGGGCACGTCCTCCGGCGACCGTGCCCCGCGTCCGCGAACGGACGACCGGGGCGCGAAGCCGAGGTCGGCGAGCGTGCGACCGGGGAACATGTGGAGGAACACCCGTTCGTACGCGTAGTTCGGGCAGCGGATCTCACCCGCCTCGACCCGGCCGATGTAGCGCGCGTCACAGCTCACCCGCTCGCCGATCTCGCGGGCGGCACGCCGTACCAGCGCGGCGAACTCGGCCGGTGAGTGCCGGCCGCGCAGCTGCCGGAAGGCGAGGTTCGGCCGTACCGGCCGATCGGGCTGCGACGAGGTCGTGGTTGACGACGCCATGGCCGGGTCCTCTCGTGCGAACCGTCGAACCATGCCGGACTCGTGGTGAGTTGTCCGAGTGGACCCTTGATTCCGGCGGGCAAGAACGTACCTGCTGTGTTGGACCCGTGACGCTGGGTTTGGCTACAAACCGGATATCTCATCCACGATCTGCCATGAACTGCCATCCTTTGCGGCTGACTTCCGCCGTAGCCGTTGACGCGGTGGCGCGTTGGACGTCATGGACTGCAAGAGGGCTGCGTGGTGGAGGCCGGGATGGAGACCAGCCAGAGCAACGATCCTTGTGACGACGCGGGATGCGATCTCGTGACGGTGCCGGCCCGGCAGGGCCTGGAGGCGGTCGACATCCTGCGCCGGGGGGCCGGGGACGCGGTGGGGCCCGTCCTCCACGACGACGGGGGCGACACCCTCGGCTTCGTGGTGCCGGCCGGTACGGCGGAGGGCTGGGACGTCCCCGGCTCCACGTGCACGTGCACCGAGACCGACGGGCGGGGGCTGCGGCTCAACCCCGAGCCGCCGGTCGAGGGCTCCGACTGGCTGCTGCCGCCCGGCGAGGCCGACCTCGCGACGGATCCCGCGGTGCTGCGCCGGGCGCTCGGGGAGGCGGCCCGGATGATCGAGGCCGCGGACAGCTGCCGCTGAATTTCCCGTACGGCCGTCGCCTGGGAAAATGGCGGAATGGGCAGGACCAGGAACTCACGGCGCGCGGCGGGCGCCGCCGACGCGGTCGTCGAGGCCGTCGACGGCGGCCTCGCCGAGCTGATACCCGACCCCGACCGCGGCCGGGCGTGGACGCTGCTCCTCGACGGCGCCCCGCAGTCCCACGTCGACCTCGACGACCCGGCGCACCTCGGCTTCGAGTACCAGCGCCGCCTCGGCCATGTGATCGACCTGCTCGCACCGCCGGGCCGGCCGGTGCAGGTCGTGCACCTCGGCGGCGGGGCGTTCACGCTCGCCCGGTACGTCGCGGCGACCCGGCCCCGGTCCACCCAGCAGATCGTGGAGCGGGACGCGGCGCTGGTCCGACTCGTCCGGCGGGAACTGCCGTTGGATCCCGGCGCGCGGATCCGGGTGCGGTCCGTGGACGCCCGGGAGGGACTGGGCAAGGTTCCGCAGGCGTGGGCGGACCTGGTCATCGCCGACGTGTTCAGCGGGGCGCGCACACCCGCGCACCTGACGTCCACGGAGTTCCTCGACGCGGTGCGCGGGGTGCTGCGGCCGGGGGGTGTCTACGCCGCCAACCTGGCGGACGGGCCGCCGCTGGCCCACCTGAGAGGGCAGATCGCCACCGTGGGGGCGCGGTTCGCGGAGGTGGCGGTGGTGGCGGACGCCGGGGTGTGGCGGGGGAAGCGGTTCGGCAACGCGGTGCTGATGGCGGCCGACGTCCAGCTGCCGGTGGCCGAGCTGACCCGGCGCTGCGCATCCGACCCGCACCCGGGGCGCGTCGAACACGGGCGGGCGCTGCGGGACTTCACGGGCGGGGCAGTGGCTGTGACTGATGACAGTGCTGTGGCTTCGCCTTCGCCGCCACCTTCTGTGTTTCGTTAGCTGCGGGCCGGTGGGGGCTTGTCGCGCAGTTCCCCGCGCCCCTGACGGGGCGCTGCAGCGAGGACGCTCAATAGGTCTCCACCTGCACGTTCGGTGGGCCGTCGTGCCACGTGCAGAACACCGACACCCGGTCCGTGCTCCTGCTGAACTCGACGCGGATCCAGGACTCCGTCTTCCACACCTGCATGGACCAGCCCGTGCCCGGGGTCGCCGAGACCAGCGTGGCGCTGGTCTCGCCCAGGTCGAAGACGGCCCGGCCGCCGTCCGTGTCGTAGGCCTTGACCTGGCCCGAAGCGGAGGCGGAGGCCGTGGGGGAGGGGCTGGGGGCCGCGGTCGGGGTGCGGGAGGCCGTCGGGGTCGGGCTCGCGGAGGGGCGGGGCGCGGCGGTCCGGGAGGGACTCGGCGCACGGGAGGTGGCGGACGCCAGCGGCTTGGAACCCTGGGTCGTCGGGTCGTCGTCCGCCGCCGTGACGGGCAGGGCGCGGGGCGGGTCGTAGGCCGTGCCCGCCATCACCGTGTGGACGCCCCACCACGACAGCGTGACCGCCGCGCCCGTGGCGAGCAGCCAAGCCAGTACGTGTACGAGTCCTCTGCGCATCGCGGGCCATACTGCCTCAGCGGTACCGCCGCGCGCACTCGTCCCGAGTTATCCACAGGCCCAGACCAGCGTCCGCCGCATGGCGTACGGTGCGGCGCATGGCAAGTGTGCTCGTGGTCGAGGACGACCAGTTCGTACGCTCGGCGCTCATCCGGCAGCTCGCCGACGCCTCGCACACCGTGCGCAGCGTCGGCACGGCACTGGAGGCGCTGCGCGAGGTCGCCCATTTCCGTTTCGACGTGGTGATCCTGGACCTCGGACTGCCGGACCTGGACGGCTCCGAGGCGCTGAAGATGCTGCGCGGCATCACCGACGTGCCCGTCATCATCGCCACCGCGCGCGACGACGAGACGGAGATCGTCCGGCTGCTCAACGCCGGTGCGGACGACTATCTGACCAAGCCGTTCTCCGTCGAACACCTGTCGGCGCGGATGGCCGCCGTGCTGCGCCGGGCGAGGTCCGGCGGCGGCGAGGCGGCGCCGTCCAGTGTGCTGCGGGTCGGCGGACTGACCGTCGATCCGCTGCGCCGGCAGGCCGAGTTGGACGGGACCCGGCTCGATCTCACCCGGCGCGAGTTCGACCTGCTGGCGTTCCTGGCCGGGCGGCCCGGGGTCGTCGTACCGCGCAAGGAGCTGCTGGCG
Source organism: Streptomyces sp. NPDC090088 (assembly GCF_044747345.1). Taxonomy (NCBI): domain Bacteria; kingdom Bacillati; phylum Actinomycetota; class Actinomycetes; order Kitasatosporales; family Streptomycetaceae; genus Streptomyces; species Streptomyces sp. NPDC090088. The sequence goes on from NZ_JBIVDZ010000001.1 coordinate 276,354, forward strand.
GAGGTCTGGCAGCAGTCGTACGGGGACGACCAGACCATCGACGTCCATCTGTCGTGGCTGCGGCGGAAGCTGGGGGAGACCGCGGCCCGGCCGCGGTATCTGCACACCCTGCGCGGGGTCGGCGTGAAGCTGGAGCCGCCGGGCGCGGAGCGGGGGCCGGTCCGATGAGATGGGCACTGGTCAAGGTCGCGCTGGCGGTCACCGCGATGGTCGTGGTCGCCTTCGCGGTCCCGCTCGGCCTGGTCGTCAAGGAACTGGCCCGCGACCGCGCCTTCTCCAACGCGGAGCGGCAGGCGGCCGCCGTCGCCCCGGCCCTGTCCATCACCACCGACCGGGACCAGCTGGAGCGGGTGGTGGCCGCGGCCGGACTGGACGCGGGCATGGCCGTGCACATACCGGCGACGGACGGCGGCGCCGCCGTCGACATCGGGCGGCAGCGCGCCGCCGGCCGGGACATCGCGACCGTACGGAAGCTGGGGCGGGCCTCCACCACGGAGGTGGCCGGCGGGTCGACCCTGCTGCAGCCCGTGGCGCTGAGCTCCGGGGCCATCGCGGTCGTCGAGGTGTACGTGCCCGAGTCCGAGGTGACCCACGGTGTCTCCACGGCCTGGGCGGTGCTCGCCGCCGTCGGCCTGGCACTGGTCGTCGGCTCGGTCGCGGTCGCCGACCGGCTGGGTGTGCGGATGGTGCGGCCCGCCCGGCGGCTGGTCGAGGGCGCGCACGAACTGGGCGAGGGCAGGCTCGGATCGCGGGTGCCCGAGGAGGGGCCGACCGAACTGCGGCTGGCGGCGGTCGCGTTCAACTCGATGGCCGACCAGGTCGTCCAACTGCTGGCGAACGAGCGGGAGCTGGCCGCCGATCTGTCGCACCGGCTGCGGACCCCGCTCACCGTGCTGCGGCTGAACGCCGCCTCGCTCGGGGACGGCACCGCCGCCGAGCAGACCCGGGCCGCCGTGGCGCAGCTGGAGCGGGAGGTCGACACCATCATCCGGACCGCCCGGGAGGCCAAGCCGCAGACGGCGGCGATCGGGCCGGGGGCCGGGTGCGACGCGGCCGAGGTGGTGCGGGAGCGGATGGGGTTCTGGTCGGCGCTCGCCGAGGACGAGGGCCGCAAGTGGCGGGTGGCCGGCGTGGAGCGGCCGGTGCGCATACCCGTGGCCCGCGCCGATCTGGCCGCCGCGCTCGACGCGCTGCTCGGCAACGTCTTCCGGCACACCGCCGAGGGCACCGCCTTCGCGGTCGACGTGCACAACGCGGAGGACGCGGTGATCGTGCTGGTCTCCGACGCCGGACAGGGCATCCGGGACCCCGAGGCGGCGATGGCCCGGGGGCGGGGGTCCGGGGCGGCCGGGTCGACCGGGCTCGGCCTGGACATCGTGCGCCGGCTCGCCGAGTCGACGGGCGGGGACGTGCGGATCGGCTCGTCGGTGCTGGGCGGCACCGAGGTGCGGATCTGGCTCCAGCTGGACGGCGGGAAGCCGGAGCGCAGGGGCAGGGGGCACCGGGGGTCGATGCGCCGGCGGAGAATGGTCTCGACCTTTAATCGGTCCCGATCCCTTCCTTAAGCGCACCCTAAGATCCCCAACGGCCGTCCCTATCAGGCCGTTTGTCCGAATCCCGGTCGCTAGCGTGCTGCCGCACCCCCCAATCGGCAGGCGAAGGCAGGCACGCGCATGAGCACGCACCGGCGCAGAATCAGTGGCAGGAACAAGGCGATAGGCGGTCTGGTCGCGGCGGCCGTGGTCGGTGGCGGGGCGATCCTGTTCACCGGCATCGCGCAGGCCGCCGGAGTCGGCGCCGCGTACACGAAGACCAGCGACTGGTCGACCGGGTACACCGCCCAGTACGTCGTCACGAACAACAGCGGTGCCAGGGAGAAGGACTGGACGCTGGAGTTCGACCTGCCGGCCGGCGCCAAGCTCAGCTCGCTGTGGAACGCCGAGTACACCGTCAGCGGGCAGCACGTCACCGTGAAGCCGCCGAAGTGGGACACGGACGGCCTGGCGGCCGGCGAGGCGGACACCGTCGGCTTCGTGGTCAACGGCAGCGGGGACCCGACCGGCTGCCGGATCGACAACGCGAGCTGTTCGGCGGACGGCACGGCCACCCCCGAGCCCAGCGGCCGCCCGACGCAGTCCGCCACCCCCACCCCCACCCCGACCGCGACCAAGACGGCCACCCCCACAGCCACCCCCACGGCCACGGCCTCCGCCACCCCCACCCAGAGCAGCGGCACCGGCACCACCGCCTCCGCCGGCTTCGCCCCGTACGTCGACACCTCTCTCTACCCGGCGTTCGACCTCCTCGCGGCGGCGAACGCGACCGGTGTGAAGAACTACAACCTCGCCTTCGTCACCGACGGCGGCGGCTGCACGCCGAAGTGGGGCGGGGTGACCGACCTGGCGAGCGACGGCGTCGCGTCCCAGATCGGCGCCCTGCGCGCCAAGGGCGGTGACGTCCGGGTCTCCTTCGGCGGCGCGTCCGGCTCCGAACTCGCCACCACCTGCTCCTCGGCGGACGCGCTGGCGACGGCGTACGGCAAGGTCGTGGACGCCTACGACCTGACCAAGGTCGACTTCGACGTGGAGGGCGGCGCGCTGCCCAACACCACGGCCAACACCAACCGCGCCAAGGCCATCGCCAAGCTCCAGGCCCAGCACCCGGACCTGGACGTGTCGTTCACCCTCCCCGTGATGCCCGAGGGCCTCACCCAGGACGGCGTGAACCTGCTCGCGGACGCCAAGGCCAACGGCGTGAAGATCAGCGCCGTCAACATCATGGCGATGGACTACGGGCCCGCGTACAACGGCGACATGGGCACCTACGCCATCCAGGCGGCCACCGCCACCCAGGCCCAGATCAAGAGCGTCCTCGGCCTCTCCGACTCCGCCGCCTGGAAGGCCGTCGCGGTCACCCCGATGATCGGCGTCAACGACGTCTCCGTCGAGGTCTTCAAGGTCGACGACGCCGCCCAGCTGGTCGACTTCGCCAAGTCCAAGGGGATCGGCTGGCTCTCCATGTGGTCGGCCACCCGCGACCAGCAGTGCGCCGGCGGCGCCAAGTCCACCGCGGACGCCACCTGCAGCTCGATCGTCCAGGACAAGAACGCCTTCTCGAAGGCGTTCGCCGCGATCGGCTGACCGCGCCGCGCGGGACGGGTGCCGCGATGTCACAACCGGCGGGGCTGTCTCGTCCCAGGTCCCGGAGACAGACTCCGGGACCGGCAGGAGAGACGGACATGACCAGGATCGGCATCATCATCGGCAGCACCCGCCCCGGCCGCAACGGCGAACAGGTCGCGCGGTGGGTGCGTGACCAGGCGGCCGAACACGTGGACGACGGCGCGGACTTCGAGCTCGTGGACGTGCGGGAGTACGCGCTGCCGCTGCTGGACGAACCCGTGCCGGCGATGCGGACACCGGGCGCCAGGCCGCACACTCGGCGGTGGGCCGAGCGGATCGGCGGGTGCGACGCCTTCGTCGTCGTCACCCCCGAGTACAACACCGCCCCGCCCGCCGCCCTGACCAACGCCATCGACTACCTCTACGAGGAGTGGGGCGGCAAGCCGGTGGGATACGTGGGCTACGGCGTCTTCGGCGCGGTGATGGCCGTACAGAAGCTGCGCGCGCAGGCGGGAGTGCTGCGGATGGCCGACATCGGGCCGCAGGTGGCGCTGACGCTGCGCGAGGACTTCGTCGACTTCACCCAGTTCCGGCCGCGGGAGTCGCAGGCGGCCGGGGTGCACGGGCTGGTCGACGAACTGCTGGCCTGGGAGCGGGCGCTCGGAACGCTGCGCACGCCCGCGCGGGCGGCCGCCTGAACCGGCCCGACGGGCAGCCGACACCAGATCTCACACGGCGCGACACGGCGCGACACGGCACGGCGCGGCCGGACGCGGAACCACCGCGTACGCCGCGCCGTGTCGTGGCCGGACGCTCAGAAGATCCCCGGGCCGCCGAAGCCCCCGCCCCCGAACCCGCCCGGGCCACCCGGGCCGCCCAGCGGCGGACCGTGGTGGTGGAAGCCGTCGAAGACGGCGTCGGCGAGGAGCATGCCGCCCACCCCCGCCGCGCCCGCGACCAGGGCCGTCTTCCACCACGGCGTGCTGTACCAGCCGCCGGGGACGGTACGGCCGCCGACCGAACCGCCCGGGTAGTAGTACGGCGTCCCGGCACCCGGGCGGTCCGCGGAGGTGTACGTCTGGCCGCCCACCGTCACCTGCTGCCCCGCCGTCGCCGCGCCCATCGGCGGCAGCGCCGGGCCCGGGTCGAGGCCGAGGGCGGTGCGGGCCGCCCGTACGTAGTGCAGGCCCTCCACCGCGGTCTGGGTCACCAGCGCGTACTGCGCCGGGGTGTACGCCGTCGCCATCTGGTTCCGCGCCGCGCGATGACGCTCCGCCGCGTCCGCCAGCGCCTGGCGCGCCGCGCGCTCGTCGCCCGCGTCGAGGGTCGCGATGCCCCCGCCCAGCCGGTCCACCCAGCGGGTGGCCTCGGCTCCGGCGTCGGCGGTGAAGTCCTGCTGCGCCGTCCGCCCGGCACCGGCCGCGGCCCGCTGCCGGTTCCGGCCGGCGAAGGCCACCACCCCGGCGACGAGCAGTGCCACCATCACCAGCGCGACGAAACCCATGACGTCCTCCGTTGTCCCCGAGGTCCGATCACCTCGTACGTCCTAGGAGACGCCAGGGAGTTGGGAGGCCGCTGATCGGCCGCTGAGGGGTTCCTGTGAGACGGGCGCGGCACCCGGCCGAAGGCTGGGGGAGGAACTGCGCGACCGGCCACGACGGCGCCGCAGCCGAACGACGTCGTCAGACGGCCGCCCCCGCCGGCGGCAGCGTTCCGGTACGGGCCGCCTCCGCGTACCAGCGCGCGCTCGACTTCGGGGTGCGGGCGAGGGTGGCGTAGTCGACGTACACCGCCCCGAACCGCTTCTCGTAGCCGTACGCCCACTCGAAGTTGTCCATCAGGGACCACAGGTAGTAGCCGCGCACGTCCGCGCCGTCGGTGAGGGCGCGGCGGACCGCCGAGAGGTGGCCGTGCAGGTAGGCGATGCGCTCGGGGTCGTGGACGTTGCCGTCGGGGTCGGGCTTGTCGTCGTAGGCGGCGCCGTTCTCGGTGACGTAGAGCGGCAGGCCCGGTGCCTCGCGCGTGTAGCGCATGATCAGCTCGTGCAGGCCCGTCGGGTCGATCGTCCAGCCCATCTCGGTGCGCTCGCCCGGGGTCTGGTGGAAGGAGACGTCGTCGGCGCCCGGCCACGGGGAGTGGGCGCCGGCGCCGTGGCCGTCCGCGCGGGGACCGACGCCGGCGTCGGCCGCCGCCGACACCAGCGTCGGCGTGTAGTAGTTCAGCCCCAGCGCGTCCAGCGGCTGGTGGATCGCGGCGAGGTCGCCGTCCTGGACACAGGACCAGTCCGTCACCGACGCCGTCGCCGCGAACAGCGACGGGGGGTACACGCCGTGCAGGACCGGGCCGTGGAAGACGCCGTTGGCCAGGTCGTCGATGGTGCGGACCGCCACCAGATCGGCCGGGTCCCGCGTGAGCGGCCGTACCACCGAGGAGTTGAGGCTGATCGCGACCTGGTTGCGGGCCGGCATCGCCGACCGCAGGGCCGAAGTGCCCAGTCCGTGCGCGAGGTTGAGGTGGTGCGCGGCGCGCAGGGTGGCCGCCGGGTCGGTACGGCCGGGGGCGTGCACGCCGGAGCCGTAGCCGAGGAAGGCGCTGCACCAGGGCTCGTTGAGGGTGATCCACTGCTCCACCCGGTCGCCGAGCGCCTCGCCGACGATCCGCGCGTACTCGGCGAACCGGTACGCCGTGTCCCGCGCCGGCCAGCCGCCCGCGTCCTCCAGCTCCTGGGGGAGGTCCCAGTGGTAGAGGGTGATCGCGGGCCTGATGCCCTTCGCCAGCAGCTCGTCCACCAGCCGGCGGTAGAAGTCCAGGCCCACCTGGACCGCCGGGCCCCGGCCCGTCGGCTGGACGCGCGACCAGGAGACCGAGAAGCGGTAGGCGTTCAGGCCCAGGTCCGCCATGAGCGCCACGTCGTCGCGGTAGCGGTGGTAGTGGTCGACAGCGATGTCACCGGTGTCGCCGCCGGCCGTCTTGCCCGGCGTATGACTGAAGGTGTCCCAGATGGAGGGCGTGCGGCCGTCCTCCCGCACCGCCCCCTCGATCTGGTACGCGGAGGTCGCGGCGCCCCAGAGGAAGGCGGGAGGAAAGGCCTCGGTCGGCGAATCGGGCATGGAAGCGCTCCCATGGTCGGCTTGTCGCCATTATGCATGGGAGCGCTCCCATGGCAAAGAGGTGCTGCGGGCTCCCGCGGCCCCGCCGCCGGCCCGGGGCGTCCGGTCCCTGCCAGGCGCCCCGGAAAGCCCATCGTTCACCTCTCGGCGTCCGGTCCGAGCGTGCCGCGTTCTGCTCGGGGAAACCCCGGGCGTGCGGCGGTGAGCGGCTCAATTCCTGGGACGTCGACCGCTGTCGCGTCTGTGACCTGCGTGATTCCTGGATGAGGCGGGCTGATGTCGGGCCGGTGAAACCCCCCGGCGCGACACGTTCCCGTGACGTCCACAACACGCTTGGGCAACAACGCCGTTTTCAAGTCTTGACAGTCGGCCCGACAGGAACCAGTCTTCCGGCATGCCGCGTGGGAGCGGTCCCACGGGTAGCCGGGGAATCTCTCCCGTGTGGAGCGAACCACCCCATGGCCTTTCCCTCTGTCGTCACCGCACCTCGTTGACCAGCACCTTTTCGCCGCACGTCGAGTGCGGTGGGCCGGCCGCTGCTCGCACCGAGAGGGCAGGTCCGGATCGCCGGTCCCCGGCGGTCTGTTTCCTGAGATCCCGTTCCCCACTGGAACAAGGAGTAGTGGAATGCGCATCACCCGACCCGGTCGTCGCGGCCGCAGAGCGGCGGCCCTGACCACAACGGTCCTGACCGCCTCGGCGCTGCTGCTGACCGGTTGCAGCAGCGACAGCGACTCGGACGCCTCGGACTCCAACGGGAACATCACTCTCACGGTGGCGGACTTCGGGCAGTTCGGCTACAAGGAGGCCGACCTGTTCGCGAAGTACCACAAGCTGCACCCGAACATCACGGTGAAGGAAGAGACCACCGCCAACGAGCAGGACTACTACCCCAAGCTCCTTCAGCAGCTGAACACGGGCAGTGGCCTGGCGGACGTCACCGGCATCGAGGTGGGCCGCATCAAGGAGGTCGTCGACACCCAGGCGGCCAAGTTCACCGACCTGAGCAAGACGATCAACGTGGACGACTGGGTCTCCTGGAAGGAGAAGCAGGCCACCGCCTCGGACGGCACGGTCATCGGCGCCGGCACCGACATCGGCCCTATGTCCCTGTGCTACCGCAAGGACCTCTTCGACAAGGCGGGTCTGCCCTCCGACCGCGACGCGGTCGCCAAGGCCGTCGCGGGCGGCTGGGAGGACTACCTCAAGCTCGGCGAGCAGTACAAGAAGAAGGCCCCGTCCGGCACCTACTTCATGGACTCCGCGAGCGCCATGTACAACGCGGTCGTCAGCTCCTCCGCGCAGCAGTACTACGACGCCTCCGGCAAGCCGATCTACAAGGACAGCGCCTCCGTGCAGCAGGGCTGGAACCTGGCCGCGGAGGCCGCGTCGAAGAAGCTGACCCAGGGTCTGGCGCAGTTCACCGACGCCTGGACGGCGGCGCTGCGCAAGGGCAGCGTGGCGACCGTGGCCTGCCCCGCGTGGATGGCCGGGCAGATCTCCACCAACTCCGGTGACGCCTTCAAGGGCAAGTGGGACATAGCCAAGGCCCCGGGCTCGACCGCGGCCAACTGGGGCGGCTCCTTCCTGGCCGTGCCCAAGAGCGGCAAGCACGCCAAGGAGGCCGCCGAGCTCGTCAAGTGGCTGACCGCCCCGGAGCAGCAGGCCGAGGTCTTCAAGGCGATCGGTGTCTTCCCGTCGAACAAGGGCGCCTATGACCTGCCCGGCGTGAAGAACGCGACGCTCCCGTACTTCAACAACGCGCCGATCGGCCAGATCTACGCGGACGAGGCCAAGACCATCCCCGAGGCGGTGCTCGGCCCGAAGGACGCGACGATCAAGGACACCATCTCCACGCAGATCAACAACATGGAGCAGCGGGGCACCAAGCCCGCCGACGCGTGGAAGGCCGCGACCGAGGCGATCGACAAGGTGATCGGCTGACGACCCGCGGTGCGGGCGGCCCCGCCGGCCGCCCGTACCGCGCGCCGTGCCGTACGAGGTTCCGGTGCCCGGCGCGTGGGTAGGGCGCGCCGGACACCGGCGCACCGCGTCCCCCGGCCGGGCCCGGAGCAGCGGGAGACCCCGACGCCGCCGTCCGGCCCCGTCCTGTCCCGCCCCGCCCTGTCCCGCCCCCGTTCCCCGGCCGAATCCCCCCAGGAAGGAAATCCCCCGTGGCAACGACGACACCCACACGGGGTGCCCCCACCCCGCCCGCCGGCGGCTCCGGTGCCGTGCCGAACGGACGCGGCACCTGGCGCAGCCGGCTGTGGCGCTTCGACGACCTCGCGTCCCCGTACGCGTACATCGCTCCGTTCTTCCTCGTCTTCGGTGCCTTCGGGCTCTACCCGCTCCTCTACACGGGCTGGATCGCCCTGCACCGGGTGGAGATGACGAGCCTCAGCACGTCGGAGTGGGTCGGCTTCGACAACTTCACCAAGATCCTCCAGGACTCGGAGTTCTGGACGGCCGTCACCAACACCTTCCTGATCGGCGTCATCTCGACCGTCCCGCAGCTGCTCGTGGCCCTCGGCCTCGCCCACCTGCTCAACTACAAGCTGCGCGCCAGCACGTTCTGGCGGACGGTCGTGCTCACCCCGTACGCCACCTCGGTGGCGACCGCGGCCCTGGTCTTCGCCCTGGTGTTCCGGGCCGACGGCGGCATCCTCAACTGGGTGCTGCACTTCGTCGGCATCGGCAACACCGACTGGGGCAACGGCGAGTGGACGTCCAAGATCGCCATCTCGGTCATCGTCATCTGGCGCTGGACCGGCTACAACGCGCTGATCTACCTGGCGGCCATGCAGGCCGTGCCCACCGACCTGTACGAGGCCGCCTCCATCGACGGGGCGACCCGCTGGCAGCAGTTCCGCAAGGTGACCATCCCCTCGCTGCGGCCGACGATCCTGTTCACCATCGTCATCTCGACGATCGGCTCCATGCAGCTGTTCGGCGAGCCGCTGCTGCTCCAGGGCGGCACGCTCGGCTCCACCGGCGGCAACGAGCACCAGTACGAAACCCTCAGCATCTACCTCTACAACTACGGCTGGAAGCTGGGGCATCTGGGCCCGGCCGCGGCGGTGGCCTGGGCCATGCTCGCCCTGCTGCTGCTCATCGCCCTGATCAACTTGATCGTCGGCCGGTTCCTGCGCAAGAGCGCGGCCTGACGGGAGCGATATCGATGACCACGACCAGCCCCACCAACACCGCACCGAGCCTCGACCCGGTGCCGCCGGTCGCCTCCCCGGGCAGGAACCGCGTACGCCTCAAGCTCGGCGCCGGGCAGCAGCTCAAGGGCGGCCCCCTCACCTACCTCGCCCTGGTCGTCGTCGGCCTGGGCTCGGTCTTCCCGCTGTACTGGACGCTGGTGGCCGCCTCGCACGACCAGCAGCGGGTCCTCGACAGCCCACCGCCGCTGCTGCCGGGCGGCAGACTGTGGAGCAACCTCCAGACCGCCTGGGAACAGGCCCATCTGGGCAAGGCCATCGTCAACAGCGTGATCGTGTCGGGCTGCATCACCGCGGCCACCCTGTTCTTCTGCACCCTGGCCGGCTACGCCTTCGCCAAGATGCGGTTCCGCGGCCGGGGCGCCCTGATGACCGCGGTCATCGCCACCCTGACGATCCCGCCGCAGCTCAGCGTGGTCCCGCTGTTCATGATGATGGCGGACATCGGCTGGGGCGGAAAACTGGAGTCGGTGATCTTCCCGACCCTGGTCGGCGCCTTCGGTGTCTTCTTCATGCGCCAGTACCTGCTGGAGGCCCTGCCCTACGAGCTCATCGAGGCGGCCAAGGTGGACGGCGCGACCAACATCCGCATCGTGTGGAACGTGGTCCTGCCCGCGGCCCGGCCCGCGATGATGGTGCTGGGCATGCTCACCTTCGTCCAGGCGTGGAACGACTTCTTCTGGCCCTTCCTCGCCCTGAACCAGGAGAACCCCACCCTCCAGGTCGCGCTCGGCCAGCTCAGCGCCTCCTACACCCCCGACCAGAGCATCGTCATGGCCGGCGCGCTGATCAGCACGCTGCCGCTGCTGCTCGTCTTCGTGATCTTCGGCAAGCAGATCGTCGGAGGCATCATGGCGGGCGCCGTCAAGGGCTGACGCCGGGCGGTCCGCCCCCGGTTCCGCCGCCGTCCCGTACGGGTCCGCCCCAGCTGCGGGCCCGTGCCCGGGCCGGTGGCCGCGTGCGACCCGGCCGCCTCCCCGCGGCAGGACCGTGTCCGCCCCCCTTCTCACGCCTCTCTTCTTCTCCCCTTCTCCCCTTCCCCCCTTCTCCACGCCACTCCGGGAGCGCTCTCAGATGACCGCCGTACGAACCGAGACCACGGCCCAGTCGGCCTCAGACACCTCCTTCCCGCCCGGCTTCGTCTGGGGAGCCGCCACCGCCGCGTACCAGGTGGAGGGCGCCGCCGCCGAGGACGGTCGTACACCGTCGATCTGGGACACCTACAGCCACACCCCCGGAAGGGTCCGCAACGGCGACACCGGTGACATCGCCGCCGACCACTACCACCGGTACCAGGGCGACGTGGCGCTGATGAAGGACCTCGGCCTCAAGGCCTACCGGTTCTCCGTCTCCTGGTCCCGGGTGCAGCCCACCGGACGGGGGCCCGCGGTCGAGCGCGGCCTGGACTTCTACCGGCGGCTCACCGACGAACTCCTCGAAGCGGGCATCACCCCGGTCGCCACCCTCTACCACTGGGACCTGCCGCAGGAACTGGAGGACGCGGGCGGCTGGCCGCAGCGGGACACCGCGCACCGCTTCGCCGACTACGCCGAGATCACGGCCCGGGCCCTCGGGGACCGCGTCGGGCTGTGGACCACCCTCAACGAGCCCTGGTGCAGCGCCTTCCTGGGCTACGGCTCCGGCGTGCACGCCCCGGGGCGCACCGACCCGGCCGCCACCCTGCGCGCCGCGCACCACCTCAACCTGGCCCACGGGCTGGCGACCGGGGCGCTGCGCGAGAACCTGCCGTCGACCGCGCAGACCTCCATCACCCTCAACCTGCACCAGGTGCGCCCGCTGACCGACAGCGCCGCGGACGCCGAGGCGGCCCGGCGTATCGACGCGGTCGGCAACCGGATCTTCACCGGCCCGATCCTGGACGGCGCCTACCCCGAGGACCTGCTCGCCGACACCGCGCACCTCGTGGACTGGGCGGAGCTGGTGCACGACGGCGACCTGGCCGAGATCTCCCGCCCGATCGATCTGCTCGGCGTCAACTACTACTCGCCGACCGTGGTCTCCGCGGCCGTCGAGGGCGGCGCCGGCACCCGCGACGACGGCCACGGCGCGAGCGACCACTCCCCGTGGACCGGCGCCGACGACGTCACCTTCCATCTGGCCAACGACCAGCTCACCGCGATGAACTGGGCCATCGACGCGAGCGGCCTGCACACCCTGCTGACCGACCTGGCGGCCTCGCACCCGGGGCTGCCGCTGATGGTCACCGAGAACGGCGCCGCCTTCGACGACTACGTCTCGCCCGAGGGCCGGGTGAACGACCCGCAGCGGATCGCCTACCTCCACTCCCACCTGGACGCCGTCCGGCAGGCCGTCGCCGACGGGGCGGACGTGCGCGGCTACTTCCTGTGGTCGCTGCTGGACAACTTCGAGTGGTCCTACGGCTACTCCAAGCGCTTCGGCGCCGTCTACGTCGACTACGGCACCCAGCGCCGCATCCCCAAGGCGAGCGCACACTGGTACGCGGAGGTGATCCGCCGGAACGCGCTGCCGAGCGCCGGTGAGCAGGGCTGACCCGGTACGGCCCCGGGGCGTGACGGGGCCCGGAGCGGCCGGGCCCCGGCTGTTACATTTCCTGGCCTGAGGGCTGCGAACGGAAGGCGGCGACCATGACGGTCAAGGGTGAGCGGGGCCGGGGCACTCGGCGGCCGACCCTGGAGGAGGTCGCCGCCCGGGCCGGCGTGGGCCGCGGCACGGTGTCGCGCGTGATCAACGGCTCGCCCCGGGTCAGCGACGCGACCCGCGCGGCCGTGGAGGCGGCCGTCAACGAACTCGGCTACGTCCCCAACACCGCCGCCCGCGCGCTGGCCGCCAACCGCACGGACGCGATCGCGCTGGTCGTTCCCGAGCCGGAGACCCGGTTCTTCGCGGAGCCGTACTTCTCCGACATGCTCAGCGGCGTCGGTGCCGAACTCTCCGAGACCGAGATGCAGTTGCTGCTGATCTTCGCGGGCAGCGACCGCGAGCGGCGCCGGCTCGCGCAGTACCTGGCCGCGCACCGGGTGGACGGGGTGCTGCTGGTGTCCGTGCACGCCGACGACCCGCTGCCCGACCTGCTCGCCCAGCTGGAGATCCCGGCCGTGATCAGCGGCCCCCGCTCGGCGGAGGAGACGCTGACCTCGGTGGACTCCGACAACTACGGCGGCGCCCGGTCGGCCGTGGAGCACCTGCTGACCCGCGGCCGCCGCACGATCGCTCACATCACCGGCCGGCTCGACGTGTACGGAGCCCAGCGCCGCGTCGACGGCTACCGCGACGCCCTGCGCGACGCGGGCCGTGCGGCGGACGAACTCCTCATCGAGCCCGGCGACTTCACCGAGGAGGGCGGCCGGCGGGCGATGGCCCGGCTGCTGGAGCGCGAGCCCCGCCTCGACGCCGTGTTCGCCGGCTCCGACGTGATGGCGGCGGGCGCCCGCCAGGTGCTGCGGGTGGCGGGCCGCCGTATCCCCGAGGACGTGGCGCTGGTCGGGTACGACGACTCGGCCATCGCCCGTCACATGGACCCGCCGCTCACCAGCGTCCGCCAGCCGATCGAGGAGATGGGCCGCGCGATGATCGACCTGCTGCTGGCCGAGATCGCCGACCGGCGTCCGGCCGCCGCCCGGGGGCTGGAGCGCCGGCACGCGGTACTGCCGACGGCGCTGGTGGCCCGGGCGTCCTCCTAGCTCACTTGGTGGCGTAGGCGGCGGTGTAGCCGCCGGCGAGGGGGCGGGCCTCCACCTTGGCGAAGCCGGCGGCCCGGAGCCACTCGGTGGCGTCCGCGACCGTGTACTCCGACCCTCCCTCCGTGTCGATGAGCATGTTGAGGGACAGCATCAGGCCGTAGGTGTGGTGGCGGCGCTCGTCGTCGATCATGGCGTCGTAGACGATGAGGGTGCCGCCGTCGGGCAGGGCGTCGTAGGCCTTCTTGAGCAGGAACCGGCGCTGCTCCGGGTTCCAGTCGTGGAGGATCTGGCCCATGACGTAGACGTCGGCCGCGGGCAGCGGGTCGGAGAAGAAGTCCCCGCCGTGGAAGGTGAGGCGGTCGGTCAGGCCGTGGGCGGCGACGAACTCCTCGAACACCGGGCTGACCGGGGGAAGTTCGAAGACGGCTCCGGTGATGTCCGGGTGGGAGCGCAGGACGGCGGCGGGCACGGCGCCGAGGGCTCCGCCGAGGTCGACGACATGGTGGCGGCCGGTCCAGTCGAAGTCGGCGGCCAGCGCGGCGGCGAGGGGCGTGCTGACGCCGTTCATGCCGTTGAGGAAGGCGCGCCAGGCGACCGGGTCCTGGCTGAGCGTCGCGAAGAACGGGGCGCCGCTGTGCGCGACCTCGTTCTGCGGGGCGCCGGTCCGCAGCGCGTCGGTGAGGTTGTTCCAGAAGCCGAAGAGACGTGCGTTGGCCATCTCCAGGATGCCGCCGACGTACGACGGTTTGGCCCGGTCCAGGAAGACGTCCGCGGCGGGGGTGTTGCGGTAGGTGCCGTCCTCGTCGCGGGTCAGCACGTCGAGTGAGACCAGGGCGTCGAGGAAGTCCGCGGCGGATCTGGGGTGCAGGCCCACCTCGGAGGCGAGGGACTCACGGTCGCGGCCGCCGTCGGCCAGCGCGGTGAAGACTCCCAGCTCCACCGCGCTCAGCAGCGTCTTGGAGGCCATGAAGCCGAGGCCGAGCCGGAGAAGCGGCTCGGGGGTGATCGAGGCGTCGATCGACATTTCTTTTCTCCACTCGGGTTGGAAGTCGGATCTGCACGGCAGGTGCCGTGCGGGTCTCAGAGCGTCTTGGTCTGGCCGCCGTCGACGAGGGTCTCGGTGCCGGTGATGTTGGCGGCCAGGGGGGAGGCGAGGAACAGGGCCAGGTCGGCGATCTCGTGCGCCTCGCTGATCCGTCCGGACGTGATCCCCATGCTCTGCGGCACGACGACGTCCAGCGCCTCCTGCGCGGTGGTCCCGGCGGCCGCGGCGGTGGCGTCGGCGAAGCCGCCCGGCGCGGTCCAGAACGGCGTGCGGACCGGACCCGGAGCGATGGCGTTGACGCGCACGCCCTGGGGCGCGAACTCCTCGGACAGGGACTTGTTCAGGTTGGTCAGCGCCGCCTTGGCAGCCGAGTAGTCGACCACCATGGGGAAGGGCAGCCGGGCGTTGATCGAGGTGATGTTCACGATGGCCGCGTCCCCCGTCGCGATCAGATGGGGGAGGGCGGCGCGGCTGGCGCGGACGGCGCTGAAGAAGGTCAGGTCGAAGATCCGCTGCCAGTCGGCGTCGTCGACCTTGAGGAACGACTCACGGGGTTCGGCGGCGCCGAGGTTGTTGACCAGGATGTCCAGGCGCCCGTGGCGCTCCACGGCCTGCTGGACCAGGGTCTCCGCGCCCGCCGTGGTGGACAGGTCGACGGGCACGAACGTGACGTCGTGACCGGCCGCGAGGGCGTCCAGTTCGGGGGTGGAGGTGCGGCTGCCGGCCACGACCTTGACGCCTTCGCGGGCCAGCTTCTCCACCACGGCCAGGCCGATGCCCTTGCTGGCTCCGGTGACGACGGCGACCTTGTCCTTGAGGTGCAGTTCCATGACGGTTCCTTCCCGGATTCTTTCTGGATTGATCAATACATAATTACGGTATGGCTTCCCGCGGGTGCGGGTGCGGGTGCGGTGGGTCGGGGTCGCCTGTGGCGGTCAGTCCAGTGCGCGCATCGCTACGGACAGGGCGTCCTCCGCGAACTCCCTCCCCGTGCGCGCCTGGCCGACTATGCGGATCCCCTGGATGAAGGTGGTGAGGAACCGCGCCAGTTCCCTCGGATCCTTGTCCGGGGAGAGCTCGCCCCGGACCTGCGCCTGCTCCAGGGCTCCGGCGAGGAAGGACTCGACCTGCCGGACGGCGACGGTCACGCGGTCCGCCGCCGAAGGCTGCTCGCCGCACTGGGTGGAGGCGCTGACCACGAGGCAGCCGCGCGTGGGCTCGGCCAGGTCCGCCTCGATCATGGAGGTGAGCACCTTGCGTATCGCGGGCCGGATCCCGGTCGTCCCGTCCAGGGTCTTCTGCAGGTCGCTGCCCTGGAGGGAGGTGTAGCGCTCCAGGCAGCGGATGTAGAGCTGTTCCTTCGAGCCGAAGGCCGCGTAGAAGCTGCCACTGCCGATGGACAGCTCTTGCAGCAGGTCCTGCAGGGACGTCTCGGCGTAGCCGCGGCGCCAGAACAGGTCCATGGCGCGGTCCGTCGCCCGGTCGACGTCGAATTCCCTGGTGCGTGCCATGCCGCAAGAGTAGCTCACTTTGTGGAATAGTCAATCCACAACGAGAGGGCCGGTCACGGGGCAGTACTCTGAGCTTCCAGACAGACCGAGTCCGGGGGACCCGGCTGATGGGGGGAACGTGGAGCTCGTCGGTCGGGACGATCAGCTGGATCTGCTGCGCCGGCTGCTGGCCGAGCCGCGGAGCCACGGGAGCGCGGTGCTGGTCCGCGGCGCCCCCGGCATCGGGAAGACGGCGTTGCTCGCCGAGACCGCCGCCCTCGCCGAGGGGCTCGGCCACCGGGTCCTGCGCACCAGCGGTGCCGAGGCCGAGAGCGACATCCCCTACGCCGGTCTGCAGCTCGTCCTGAGCCCGTTGGCCCCGGAGGCCGCCGCGCTCGCCGCCCCGCACCGGCAGGCGCTGGACACCGCCCTCGGCCGGGCCGAGGCCGGTGTTCCCGACGTCTTCCTGGTCGGCCTGGCCGTTCTCAACCTCCTGGCCGACGCGGCCGCCCTCGCGCCGGTACTGCTCCTGGTCGACGACGTCCAGTGGCTCGACGACGCCACCGCCAGCGTCCTGGCCTTCGTGGCGCGCCGGGTCGGTACGGAGCGGGTGGTCATCGTGGGAGCCGCACGCGAGGGCTACCGGTCGCGTCTGGACTCCGACGAACTCACCTCCGTGACCCTGGGGCCGCTCACGGACGGCCAGGCCGCGCAACTCCTCGCGGACCGCGCCCCGGAGCTGCGGCCGACCGCGCATCGCCGGCTGCTGGCCGAGGCCGCCGGGAACCCCCTGGCCCTGACCGAACTCTCCCGCACCCTCGGCGCGTCGGCCGATCCGCACATGTCCCAGCTGCCGCTCACCGAGCGGCTCGAACGGGCCTTCACCGACCGCCTGGAGACCCTGCCCGACATCACCCGCAGTCTGCTGCGGATCGCGGCCCTCAACGACAGCTCGTCGCTCCCCGAGGCCTACCGCGCGACCCGGCTGTTCACCGGCGCCACGGCCGGACCCGCGGAACTCGACCCGGCCGTGCGCGCCCGGCTCGTCCAAGTCGTCGGCAACGACATCAGGTTCGGGCATCCGCTGATGCGGTCGGCGATCCACCAGACCATGCCCACCGGCGTCCGCCACGCCGCACACGCCGCGCTCGCCGCCGTGCTCTGGGAACACCCCGACCGGCAGCTGCGGCACCGCGCCGCCGCGGCCGACGACCCGGACGAGACGGTCGCCGCCGCGTTGGAGGACGCCGCTCACCGGGCCGCACACCGCGGTGGCATCGCGGCGGCCGTCACGGCCCTCGAACAGGCCGCCGCGCTCAGCGAGGACGCCGACCGCCGAGCCGAACGGCTGCTGCGCGCCGCCGACTTCGCCGTCGAGCTCGGCCGGCCCGAGACCGTGACCCGGCTGCTGGACCAGGCGCTCACCGGGCCGCTGTCGCGACGGCAGCACGCCACGGTCGTCTGGCTGCGCGGCAGCTTCGACGAGGGACTGCACAGCCATGCGTCGGGCGCCAACTCCCTGACGGCCCTCGCCGAGGAGATGGCAGAGGAGGACCGTGCGCTGGCGCTGCGGATCCTGTGGAGCGCGGCACAGCTGTGCTTCTGGTCCGACCCGGGCCCGCACGGCCGCTCCACGGTCCTGCGGGCCGTGGAGCGGATGGAGCTCGACGAACTCGACCCGTGGCGGCTGGCCATCTGCGCCTACGCCGCACCGGTCGACCGAGGCACCTTCGTCCTGGAGCGCGCCCGGCACATCGCCCTGAAGGAGGGCGACGACGGCCGCGCCTACCGGATGCTCAGCACCGCCGCGCTCCTCGTCGGCGGCTTCGACCTGGCGCGGGCGTTCTCGGCGGCCGGCAGCGCCCCGTTGCGTGCCCAGGGACGCCTGGGGCTGCTGGCCCGGACGGTCGGCGCTGACGCGTGGAGCGCTCTCGTGGTCGGCGACCTCGGCGCGGCGATCGCCGCGACCGAGGAGTCACGCAGACTGGCGCGCGAGACCAGCCAGACGATGATGTACGCGCTGATGACCGCCACCGCCGCCAAGCTGGCCGCGTTGCGCGGTGAAGTGGATTCCGCCCTGGCGCTGGCCGAGGAGGCGGAGGAGACAGGGCTGCCGGCCGGGGCCCGTCCGGTGCTGGCCACCGCGTCGATGGCACGTGGGCTGGCCGCGCTGGGCGCGGGCCGGTTCGAGGAGGCCTTCGGCCAGTTCCGCCGGCTGCACGATCCCGCGGATCCCGCGTTCCAGGTCGCGCTGCGGCTGACGGCCGTGGGCGACCTCGTCGACGCGGCGACGCACTGCGGGCGGCTGGACGCCGTGCTCCCGGTCGTGACGGAGCTGGAGAAGGTCGCCACGGTGACCTCCGCGCCGGTGCTGCACGCCGAACTGCGTCTGGTCCGGGCGCTGCTGGCCGCCGACGAGGACGCCGACCCGCTCTTCGCGGACGCGCTGGGCGCAGACCTCGGCGCCTGGCCGCTGATCAGGGCCCGTACCCATCTGGCCTACGGCGAATGGCTGCGGCGCCGGCGGCGCAGTGTCGAGTCCCGCGACCACCTCCGTGCCGCCCGCGACATGTTCGACGCGCTCGGCGCGATCCCCTGGGGGGAGCGGGCCCGCCGGGAGCTGCGTGCGGCGGGCGAGACCAGCCGCCGCCGGGCCCCGGACGCCCGGGACCAGCTGACCGCCCATGAACTGCAGATCGTCCAGCTCGCCGCCGAGGGCCTGACGAACCGCGAGATAGGCCAGCGGCTCTACCTCTCGCACCGTACCGTCAGCTCGCATCTCCACCGGATCTTCCCCAAGTTGGGCGTGGCCTCGCGCGCCGAGCTGCGGACGGTGGTCAGCGCCCTGCGTTGACCGGTACACCACCGTCACATGACGCTCGCTGCCGCCGCCGCGCTGCTCCTAGCGTCCCCATGTCAGGACAGCGACAAGCAGGGGAGCGGTCCCATGGTGGGGAACGGCGTCCAACACCCGTCCGGGCTGCCGATCGTCGGTCGCCATGCCGAACGCGAAGCCGTCGGGCGGCTGCTCGACGCGGTACGCGACGGCCTCAGCGGAGTCCTGGTGCTGACCGGCGAACCCGGGATCGGCAAGACCCGGCTGCTGGAGTACGCCGCGGACCGGGCCGCGGAACTCCGCGTGGTCCGGCTGACCGCGGCCGAGACCGAGACCGGTCTCGGCTACGGCGCGCTGCACCGGTTGCTGCGGCCGTTCCTGAACGGTACGGGCCGGCTGCCCGGGCCGCAGCGGACCGCGCTGGACGCGGCCATGGGTCTCGCGCCGGGGCCGCCCGCGGACCGCTACCTGGTCGGGCTGGCGACCCTGACGCTGCTCTCCGAGGCCGCCGCCGACCAGCCGCTGCTGTTCCTGCTCGACGACGCGCAGTGGCTGGACCGGGAGTCGGCCGAGGCGCTCGCGTTCCTCGCCCGCCGGCTGCACGCCGACTCCCTGGGCCTGATCATCGCCGTCCGCGACGGGCTCGGGGACAACGGCCTGTTCGACGCGCTGGACATGCACCCCCTGACCGGTCTGCCCGAGCCGGAGGCCAGGGCCCTGCTCTCCTCCGTCGCCCGGCGGGTGGACGCGGACGTGGCCGGCCGGATCGTCACCGGCACCGGCGGCAATCCGCTCGCCCTGCTGGAGCTGGCCGACGCCCTGGCTGCCGAACAGCTGTCCGGTGTCGCCCCGTTGCCCGATCCGCTGCCGGTGGGCCGGCTTCTCGAGGGCCACTTCCAGCGCCTGGTCCGAGCCCTGCCGGCCGAGACCGCAACCCTGTTGCTGCTGCTCGCGGCCGCCCCCTCGGACGACACGGGGATGATGTGGCGGGCCGCCGGGCGGCTGGGCCTGTCCGCCCGCGCCGTCCGGCCCGCGGCCGCCGTGGGAGTCCTCGGCCGGGACATGCCTCCGGCCTTCCGGCATCCCCTGATCCGCTCGACGGTCTACGCCGCGGCCGAACCCGGCGAGCGCCGCCGGGTGCACGCGGCGCTGGCCGCCGCCTGCGACCCCGTCCGGGACGCCGACCGCCGTGCCTGGCACCGGGCGGAGGCCGCCGAGGGCGTGGACGACGGCGTCGCCGACGACCTGGCGGCCGCCTCCGAGCGGGCCCGCGCCCGCGGCGGCTACTCCCAGCAGGCCCTGTTCCTGTCGCGTGCCGCCGAGTTCACCGGGGACCCGGAGAAACGGGCCGAGCGGCTGCTCGACGCGGCGCAGGCCCATCTGATGTCCGGCGACGCGCCGGCGGCGGGGACCGCGCTGGACCTGGCCGGCGCCGACCTCGGCGGCCCGGTGACGCGCACGCGCGAGCTGCGGATACGGGCGACCGCGCAGATGTTCCGGATCGCCGTCGCCGACGTCCCGGCGATGCTGATGGACGCCGTGACCAGCCTCGGCCCACAGGACCCGGGGCTGACCTGGGAGCTGCTCTGCGAGGCGCTGCACGCCGCGCTGGTCGCCCACGACGCCATGCGGGGCTCGTCGCTGACCGAGGTCGCGGCGGCGGTCGTGGCCGCGCGGCACGACCCGGACTCCGCGGTGCGCGACCGGGACCTGCTGATGGAGGGCCTGTCCCGGCGCGTGGCCGAGGGCTACGAGCACGGCGCGCCCGTGCTGCGCACCGCCCTGGACGGGCTGAGGGACGGCGGTGAGATCAGGGACGCGAACAGTCCGTTCGCGGTGATGCTGTTGATGGCCTGCGACGATCTGTGGGACGTCCAAGCGGGGCGCGAGCTCACCGACCGTCTGGCCGCGACGGACCGCGACGCCGGCGCGCTGTACGCGCTGAGCATCGCGCTGCTCGTCCAGGCGCGCTACGAACTCCTGGACGGACGGCTGACGGAGGCGGAGGTCCGCTACGCCGAGTTCGACGACATCGTGGCCGCCACCGGGTTTCCCGGCGGAGGGGACATCAACAGGCTCCACCTGTTCGCCCTGACCGGCCGGGAGGCCGAGCTGCGGGCGGCGGTTCGGCGGACCGCAGAGCTGAGGGACATCGGGCTCGGCCTGCACCAGCTGATGGCGCAGCACGCCCTGACCCTGTTCGAGCTGGGGCAGGGCCACTACCGGCAGGCGTTGAAGCACGCGCGGGCCGTTTTCGATGAGGACCCTCCGACCTGCGGCAACCTCGTGCTGCCGCTGATCGTCGAGGCCGGCGTCCGCACCGGCGACCGGGACAGCGCGGACCGGGCCCTGGCCCGGCTGGAGGAACGCGCCCCGCTCGCCGGTACTCCCTGGGCGCTGGGCACCCTGGCCCTCGGCCGGGCGCTGACGGCCGACGGCGACGATGCCCAGAAGTTCTACGAGGAGTCCGTCGAACTGCTGGGGCAGGGTCCGCTGGCCCTGGAACTGGCCCGGACCCGGCTCCTGTTCGGCGAGTGGCTGCGCCGCCGCAAGCGCCGATCCGATGCCCGGAAGCAACTGCGCGCCGCGTACGAGAGCTTCGACGCCTTCGGCGCGGTGCCGTACGCCGAGCGGGCCCGGATCGAGCTGCTGGCCACCGGTGAGAAGGCCCGCAGGCGGACCGAGGAGACCAGGTTCGATCTCACCCCGCGGGAACGGCAGGTGGCCGCCATGGCCGCCTCGGGGCTGACCAACGGGGAGATCGCGGCGCGGTTGTTCGTCACCGCCTCGACCGTCGAGTTCCATCTGAACAAGGTGTTCCGCAAACTCGGTATCACCTCCCGCAAGCAGATCCCGCGCGCGATCGGCGAACCCGGCCCGGAGACCGGGGGGTGACCCCGTGGGAACCGGCGCGTCGCGGCCGCCGTCCCGGCCGCGACGCGGGCGTCATTTCGCCGCGGACGCGAAGAAGTCCAGGTAGCGGCGCGCGAGTTCGGCGGGCGCCTCCAACGGGATGTTGTGCCCCGCCTGCTCGATCACCACAGGCGTGACGTCCACCGCGACCTGCGCCATCTGCTCCCCGGGCTCCGCGGCGAGGTAGGCGCGCCCCCCGACGGCCAGCACCGGGCATTCCAGCGGGACCGCGAACTGCGGCCGGTTCTGCTCGGCATCGGTCTCCGTCGCCCGGTACAGCTCGAACACCGCGTGGTTGCCGCCCGGTTCTTCGAGCCCGCGCGTGTACTCGTCCTCGTCGGCGTCCGTGTACGCGCTCGGGTCCCACATGATCCGCCGCATGAAGTACGTCCAGAAGGCACGCTCCCGGCCGGTGATCAGCAGTTCGGGGTAGTGCGGCAGGCCGAACAGCGAGCGGTGCCAGCCGGTGCGGGGATCCTCGGCGGCGAGCGGCCCGAGGTCGGGCACCGGGAGGCCGGGCAGCCTCGTCTCCTGGAAGACGAGCTGCACGACCTTCGGGCGGTGGAAGGCCGCGACGGCGTAGGCGACGGCCGCACCCCAGTCCTCGCCCACCACGCGGTACCGGTCGTGTCCCAGCGTCGCCATGAGCGCGGCGACGTCGGCGGCCAGGGTCCGTGTGTCGTACCCGGTCGCCGGACGTCCCGAGCCGCCGAATCCCCGCAGATCCACCGCGACGACCGTGTGGTGCGGGGTGAGCAGCGGGATGACGTGGCGCCAGAAGAACATGGTCTTCGGCACGCCGTGGATCAGGACGACCGGCTCGCCGCTGCCGCCCGTCGCACAGTGCAGATCGACCCCGTTGACCCGTGGCCGGCCGTGGGTGAGCGGGACACCGGAGTGATCCCTCATCCCCAGCGCTCCGGATCCCGTCATCGCCGCCTCCTCGTCACCGGTTCCCGTCGGCTACTTGGCCAGGAAGGCCAGCAGCGCGGCGTTGACCTCTTCGGCGTGCGTCCACAGCAGGCCGTGCGGGGCGCCCTCGATCTCGACGTACTCGGCCGAGGGCAGCAGTGCGTGGAAGGGCCGCCCGGTGGCGTCGACCGGCAGGATCCGGTCGGCCGTGCCGTGCAGGATCAGCGTCGGTACGTCGATCCTGGCGACGTCGGCGCGGAAGTCGGTGATCCAGGTGGGTACGCAGGCCACCGACGCGTACGCGGACGCGCCCGCCGCCACGTTCCAGCTCGCCCGCACGGCCTCTTCGCTGATCCGGCTGCCGAGCGTCTCGTCGAGGTTGTAGAACGCCTCGTAGAAACCGGTGAAGTAGGCGTAGCGGTCCTTAGTGACCGCCTCCAGGATGCCGTCGAACACGGACCGGTCGACGCCGCCCGGGTTGTCGTCGGTCCTGACCAGGAAGGGTTCGAGGGAGGCCAGGAAGGCGGCCTTGGCGACGCGCTGCGAGCCGTACGTACCCAGGTAACGGCCGACTTCCCCGGTGCCCATGGAGAACCCCACGAGTACCGCGTCGGTCAGGTCCAGCTCGGTCAGCACCGCGTCGAGGTCGGCGGCGAAGGTGTCGTAGTCGTAGCCCGTGGTCGGCTGCGACGACCGGCCGAAGCCGCGCCGGTCGTAGGTGACGACCCGGTGGCCCGCGTCGAGCAGGGCCGGGAGCTGCTTCTCCCACGAGTGGCCGTCCAGCGGGTAGCCGTGGATCAGTACGACGGGCTGCCCGCTCCCGTGGTCCTCGTAGTACAGCTCGATGTCGGCGGAGTTCTCCTGGCCGACGGTGATGTACGGCATGTCGGTTTCCCTTCGTGTGTTCGGCGGACCGGCGGGCGGCTCACAAGGACGGCGGCGGTCCGGTGACGCGCAGGTGGAAGGCCTCCGCGGAGGCCACGACCGCGCCGAGGTCGAACTCGGGCGGCAGGTCCCCGGCCTCGGCCACCGGGGTGCCGTTGGCCCGGAAGTACTCCTCGATGCAGGCCGGGCTGAACAGCACCGCTATCCGCGCCCCCTCGGGCGAGCGCACCAGGTAGCTGTGCGGCACCCCGCGCGGCCCGTACGCGACCTGCCCGGGCACCAGGTCGTGGCGCTGGTCGCCGACGAAGAACGTCACCTCGCCGTCGAGGACGAACCAGACCTCCTCCTCGTCCTCGTGGACGTGGTGCGGGGGCGCGTGGCCGGCCGGGTCGGCGAACTCCATCAGACTGAGGCGGTTGTCGGTCGCGGTACCGGGAAGCAGGATCCTGGCCTGGCCGCCGAGGAACCAGAAGGGTTCGCGCTCGGGCGTCGGGCCGAAGGTCGGGAAGAAGCCGGTCATTCTCGCTCCTGAGGTCATCGGGGGCCGTCCAGGAAGCGCAGCAGCATGTCGGTCATCTCTTTCGGGTGCTCCTCGTAGATCCAGTGGCCGGAGTCGGCGACGACGGCCGGGGTGACGTGGGTGGCGTAGCGGCGCACCTGCTTCGCGACCGACGAGCCGAGGCTGCCGTCGGCGCCGACCGCGAGGACCGGCATGGTCAGGCGCTTCTTCCGGAACCGCGCGTTGTCGGCGATGTCCTGCGGGAACGTGCGGAACCAGGCGAAGCTCGCCTCCAGGTGGGCGTAGTCGCGCAGGTAGGAGGCGAAGACCTGGAGGTCGTCCGGGGCGAGGGCGTCCTTGCGCACCGCGATGCCCCGCATGAACCCGGTCGTCCAGGTCAGCTCGCGGCCCCGGACCAGGCTCTCCGGGAGGCCGGTCCGCAAGGAGAAGAAGCCGAAGTGCCATGCGCCGGGGCCCTGGGCCGTCAGCGACGGGAATTCGTAGAGGCCCGCGTCCGGGATCGGGGCCTCGCTGAGCACGAGCTTCCTGACGCTGTGCGGGTACTGCGCGGCGTAGGCGTACGCGACCATCGTGCCGATGTCATGGCCGACGACGTTCACGTCCTGGTCCTTGCCGAGCGACACCAGGAGCGCGTGCAGTTCGGCGGCCATGGTCTTCTTGTCGTAGCCGGACGCCGGGGCGTCACTGCGGCCCGCGCCGGGCAGGTCCGGCGCGATGACGGTGTAGTGCCTGGCGAGCGCGGGCATGATGCCGTGCCACTCGTACCAGGTCTGCGGGTAGCCGTGGATCAGGACCAGGGTCGGTCCGTGGCCGCCGATCACGTAGTCGATGCCGATCCCGGCGACCCGGGTCTTGTGCTCACTGAAGCCGGCGGGAATCCGCTCGCCGGACGACGGCGCCGACTTGTCGGAGGCCGAGGCCGTGAGGGTGGTCGAGCCGAGGCCGACGGCCAGGGCGAAGACCGCGGCCACCAGGCGGCGGGATCTGGGCAGGCGGAATCTCACGGATCTCTCCAGGGGACACGAGGGGAGGTGAGGCGCGGCTGGCCGGGCGCCCGCCGCGCCGTGACGGCCGGTCAGAGCGAGTCGACGAGGCCGCCGTCGACGACGAAGTCGGCGCCGGTGATGTTCGCCGCCCGGGGACCGGCGAGGTAGACCACCAGATCGGCCACCTCGGACGGCCGGGTGAAGCGGCCGGTCACCGACTGGTCCGCCGCGCCGCGGGCCACCTCCCGGGGGTCGACGCCCCGGGCCCCGCCGACCGTGGCGGCGACACCGCCGGCGCCCTGCCACAGCGCTGTCTCCACCGGGCCGGGACCGATGGTGTTGACCCGCACACCGTGTGGCCCGACCTCCTTGGACAGGGCCTTGCAGAAGTTGGTCAGCGCCGCCTTCGCCGCGCCGTAGTCGATGACCAGCGGGTCCGGCAGCCGGGCGTTGACCGAGGAGACGGTGACGATGCGTCCCGCGCCGGTGGCGAGCAGGTGCGGCAGCGCGGCCCGGGTGGTGCGGACGGCGGCCATGAGGTTGACCGTGAACGTCCACTCCCAGTCCTCGTCCGTCACGCTCAGGAAGCCGTCGACCCGCGGCCGCACCGCACCGACGTTGTTCACCAGGACGTCGACACCGCCATGGAGCGCCACGGCCTCGGCGACCAGCGCGGCCGGACCGTCGGGCGTCGCGAGGTCGACCTCCACGACGGTGAGTTCGGCACCCTGCTTCACGTGCTGGTCGAGTGCGTCGGTGCGTTCCCTCGAACCCGCGACGACGCGGGCGCCGGCCGCGAGGAAGGCCTCGACGACGGCCAGTCCGATGCCGCGCCCGGCGCCGGTGACCACGACGGTCCGCCCGGCCAGGCCCGCGTCGCCGGCGGACGTCCCGGCGGCCTGGGGACCGGAGTTCACCGCCCGGCCTCCAGGCCCTGCCGCCGCAGCCAGGTGAGCACGGTGTCCGCGACCTCGCGCCAGCCGCCGTCGATCGTCAACGAGTGCCCCCGGTCGGGGAAGTTGATGATGTCGGTGACCGCCTCGGAGTGCCGGTACTGCTTGAGGGTGGCCCGGGTGACGACCTCGGGCACCGTGTGGTCCTTGCCGCCGGAGACGAGCAGCAGCGGGCCGCGTCCGTTGTTGTCCGTGTCGACCTTCGCCGGCGAGTGGGGGTTGAAGTTGGCGGAGGCGGCCTCGTACAGCGGCTTGCCCGGCGCGGGGATGGTCCAGCGTTCGTACAGGGCCGCCGATTCCTCCTCCGCGACGGCGTTGCCGAACGCGAACCGGAACTGCTCCGCGGTCAGGGAGACCGACCGGCGCTTGTTGGCCGGGTTCTTGAAGACCGGGAGCGTCGCCTTCAACGCGGACAGCGGCAGCGGCAGCACACCCTTGATCTGTGCGGCGTCGATCGCGACCGCCGCGGCTGCGCGGTCCTGGCCGAGCAGCTTCTGCGCGATCATCCCGCCGAACGAATGGCCGATCACGACGGGCCGCACGGGCAGGGCCTCGATCAGGGCCGCGTAGTGCTCGACGACGTCGTCGATGCCGTGGCCGGCGATGCTCTCGGGGTTCTGCCGCGCGTCCTCGACGGTGTCGGGGTCGCCCGGCCACCCGGGCGCGGACGGGTCGTAGCCCTCGGCGCGGAACAGCTCGATCCACGGCTGCCAGGAGGTGCTGTGCAGCCAGAGTCCGTGGATGAAGACCACGGGAAGGGGGACGGTCATGGCTGGGCCTCTCTTGTCGGTGCTGTTCAGGGTCTGTTGTCGAGAGCCTGTGGTTCAGGGGTGGATGCCGAACGGCCCGAGGACACCCGCGTCGATCCGCAGGGACTCCAGCAGCGTCCACGCGTTGTCCCGCGTGAAGACGTCGGCGGCGGCGAGGACTCCGGTGTACTTCGCGGCCACCGGCGCGGCCGCGGCGTCCGCGACCGCGTCGAGGAAGGTCTTGAAGATCGCCCACGAGTTCCCCTGCGCGCCGTACTTGGCGAAGAACGGGGCCGGGTCCACGGAGGCGATCGCGGACCGGGTGCTGGCCTCCAGATCGTCCATGTACCGGATCTGCAGGGCGCCGTCCGCGCGGACTCCGAGCCGCCCGAGATGGCCGCCGACGAACGTCTGCCACGGGTAGTCCATCGCGATGCTCTGGGCCTTGATCCAGTCGGGGATGTCCTGGGAGACCGCGAGGTTCTTGAACGGCACCCAGCCCGGGTACAGGACGTCGACCAGCATCAGGGTGTCGTACTCGGGCGCGTGGACGAAGATGTTGTCGGGGGAGTGGTTGGGGCCGTGGTACGCCAGGCGCAGGGTTTCCCCGCCGACCTTGAGCTGGTACTTGTCCTGGAAGGTGACCGTCGGCAGCGGTCTGTTGGGGTCCGCCGCGCGGGCCAGCAGACCGGCCGTCGCCGCGTGCGAGATCCGGACGACGTCGGTTCCGAACAGGCCGGCGGCGCCGATGTGGTCGGCGTGCGAGTGCGAGTAGACCAGGTGTGTGACCCGGCCCGGCCGGCCGTTGGCCCGGGTGATGTCGTCGATCGCGCGGAGCAGGTTGTGCCCGATGGTCGGCGGAGCGTCGACGAGGACGACGCCCCGCCGGGTCGTCAGGAACATGGCCTGGTAGAAGGAGTCCGTGACCCAGTAGAGGTTTCCGGCGATCCGGTCCACGTAGTAGCCGGCCTCGTTCACCTGGGGCCCGGCCGCGGCGGCCGGGACGGGCGCGTAGTCGGGCAGCCCGCCGTCATCGGCGTGGGCGGGCCCGGCCGACGCGCCGACGAACGCGGCGGCGGCCGGGACGGCGAGTGCCCCGGCGGCGCCCTTGAGGAATCCGCGGCGGCCGGTCGGAGGCTGGAGCTCGGAAGGCATGGAAGGGTGGTCGCCTTTCGGTCGGGGGACGAAGGCGGCGATCGCCGACCCCGCCAGGACAGCACCCCGCGAGCGACGTTCGCACTGGGGCTCCACCCCAGCCGAACGGACTCCCGACCTCCCCTGGTGCACAGGGAAGTTGAGGATCCGCCGCACGGATGACCGGAATCGGCCGAGTCGGCATCGGACGTAAAGAAACCCCACAGGAAACCCAAAGAATCACTCACGCTGGAAACGCATCTCGACTCACAAGACTCGAAAACGGTCTGTAGGCGGCCGCTTGGCGATCAAATTGGTGATGCACCGCGCACAGACCGGCCTTCAGAATGCACAGCGGCGCGGACCCACCGGGGGGACCGCCCCTGTCCCGGGAAGGATCCCGACCTCCATGTCCGTCTTCCGCTTAGCCATGCCTGTTTTCAGACGCTCCGCGTCAGGGCCGTTCGCCGCCGTCGTGGTCGCGGCCACGGCCCTTGCGGCCGGATCACTGACGGCGCCGGCCCACGCGGCGTCCGGCACCGCGGCCCCGCCACGCCGTGCCGCGTCGCACAGCGCTCTCTCGCAGTCCACCGTCCGGCCGACCTGTGCGGTCAACGACACCGACGGCTGCCTGAACAACACCGCCACCAGCACCTTCACCACCACGACCAGTCCTGCCGACGCCGACGGCTCCGGCGACAGCTTCAACGCCGCCGACCTGACGGGCACGGCGGGCTGGCGGAGCGGCGGCACCGTGACCGTCGACGGCGCCACCATCACGCTGCCGCACTTCGGCACCGGCACCTACGACAACATGCTGGCCTCCGGCCAGACCCTCACCCTGCCGGGCGGCAGCGTGGCCGACACCGGCGATGCCGTGGTCTTCCTCGCCTTCGCCACCGGCGACGCGGTCACAGGCGCCACCGGCACCATCACCTACGCCGGGAACAACTGCCTGAACCCGGACGGCGACCCCGCCGACCAGGACTATCGTCTGGACACCGTGCCGGACTGGCTCTCCGGTCCGCCCGCCGCGGCCTCGATCACCCTGGCCCACGAGAACCACGGCAACAACACCCAGACCAGCCCGAGTTCCGGCCCCAAGGTCTACGCCGTCAGCGTCCCGCTGGCCTGCCCCGGCTCGGTCGTCAGTAGCATCTCCCTGCCGCTGCTCGGCGACGGCGTCCAGGCCGGCCGGCCCGCCCTGCACATCCTCGGGCTGGGCATACGGCCGACGACCCTCACCGGCAGCGGACCCACCGCCCGGCACTGGGTCGGCACCTGGGCCGCGGTCCCGGACACCGGCAGAGTGCAGTTGTCCGACGACAGCACAGCCACCGTCGACGACCAGACTCTCCGCGTCCCGGCCCACGTCAGCATCGGCACCGACAGCGGAAACGGGGTGCGGGTCCACCTGTCCAACGCGACGGGCGCCACCCCGGTGACCTTCGACGCGGCCTCCATCGCCCGTCAGGACACCGCCACAGGCGGCGCCACCGCAGCAGCGGCTCCGACGCCGCTGACCTTCGGCGGTTCCCCGTCCGTCACCATCCCCGCGGGCGCCGACACCGTCAGCGACCCGGTCGCCTTGACCGTCCGGCAGCAAGCAACCGTACTGGTCAGCATGCGGGTGCACGGCTCGGTGTCCGCCATGCCCGGTCACTCCGTGGCCCGTGCTCCCGTCTGGGTCAGCGACCCCGCCGACCGCACCGGTGACACGGCCGCCGCCCACTACACGCAGACCACGTACACCGGTCTGCCGTACCTCTCGGGCATCGATGTCACCACCTCCACCACACAGCCCACCGGCTCGCTGGTCCTCTACGGAGACCAGAGCGTCAACGGGGACACCGCGAGCGAGGACGGCCGGCATCACCTGAGCGACGCGATCACCGACGCCCTGGTCGACGATCCGCACGGGAACGCCTCCGTGGCCTACGGCGTGCTCAACGCGGGCACCGGTACCGACCTGCTTCCGCAGATCACCGACGGCACCGTTCCGACCAACGCGCTCAACCCCGAGGACCGGGACGTGCTGGCCCAGGGCAACGTGCGTACCGTCCTCGTCTCCCTCGGCGCCGACGACCTGCTGAACTGCGCCGGCAACGCCGACACCTGCGCCACCGAAGTGGAGAGAGGACTGGCCTCCCTCGACACCCGGCTGAGCTCGTACTACACCGACGACAGCCAGATCTACGTCGACCAGCAGCCGGTCACCCAGAGTTCCGGCATCACCGTCTACCTCGCCACCATCCCGCCGTTCACCGCCGCCCACCCCGGCACCGCGACCCAGGAGGCCGCCCGGGAGCAGGTCAACAACTACCTGCTCGACGATTACCCCGGCCGGCTCGTCGACCTTGCCGCGGCGGTCTCCACCGACGGCACCGCCACATCCCCGACCGTCAAGGCCGCCGACCTCTCGGACGGCGACCCGTCCGACGCGTACTACGCCGACCTCGCCGGCCGATACGTCGACGACGTCGACTCCGGCACGCTCATCTACCCGCCCGACTGATTCCAGCAGACCCCCGGACAACGAAAGAGGCCGATGACCTGTAATCACAGATCATCGGCCTCTGACCGAAGGGTGAGTGACGGGACTCGAACCAGTTTTTTGAACATACCGTGACCTGCGGCGATGTGGAATATCGGGACAAATGCGTGCCGTTCGATGACGCTCAATGACGCTGGATGCAGATCAATTCCGCTCTCTGTTCCCGTGGGAACAGCCCGGGAACGGAGAGTGCGACGCGGGCGGGGTGTGAGTAGAAAACGCTGTATCCGTGATCGTCCCCTGGCGGCTTCTCCGCCTACGCCCCTCGAACATGACAGCGCCCCCGCATGATGCGGGGGCGCTGCGGTCCTTCCCGCCCGCCTGGGGGAGGAGCGCGGGAAGGACGTGGTGGAGGGGGGTGCTCCGGTTCGATTCCCACCCCGCTCCAAGATCACACAAATTAGGGTTGACCCTATTCCCCGGCGATCATGACACCGCGAGCGTTGACGGGTGTCTCGCCCCACCCCACCCGACGACTGGGTCATTGCTCGCCGCCGTCAGGTGGGCGCCCAGATTCGCCGCGTGCGCGAGGGGCTGGACCTCAGCCAGCCCGATGTCTGTGGCCGTAGCGGAATCGACGTGGCGACGTACTCCCGGATCGAGCAAGGTCACTCCTCTCCGAAGCTCGACACGCTGATCCGCATTGCGCAGGCGATGGGTGTGCAGCTGCGCGACCTGGTCGGGTGAGAGGCCGCGGACGGGGGAGGCGGGGGCGACCTGTCCCGCCCGGTCCCGGCGCGTCGGCGCACGCCGGGACCGGAGTTCACCAGCGCAGGCCGACGGCGTCCGTCGGTGACTGCCGGATGTAGGGGTTGCCGTGCTTGCCGGAGCCGTGGCGGTCCTTGGCGCTGCGGGTGCACAGAGCGCCGCTGGAGTGTCGGGACGCGCAGAGGCCGGCCGCCCGGTAGCCCTCGCCGCGGGCGTTAGCCACGCGGTCCTTCGTCTCCGGGCTGATCGTCTTCATCGCGGCACCTCCGCCGGGAAGCATGCGGTGTGGGCGTATCCGGGGTACGAGTGCGTCAGCCCGTCCCAGACGACGGCCACGGCCTGGTCGCTGCTGTCGATGGGGAGGAGGCAGCCGGCTGTGCAGCTCAGGGTCTCGCCGAGGGCGGCGCATGCTTTCTCGTTCTGGGCGCGGCGGCCTCGGGCGGTCATGCAGTTTTCGCCCCGCTGGCAGGTGTCGCAGGCCAGGATGTGGGTGTGCCAGTCGCGCCAGGTGATCGCCCAGGCCAGCCGGGTGAGGTAGCAGACGGCGCAGCTCCGAAAGCGGGTCACGCCTGGTTCGAGGTCGATGCCGGTGGTGTCGAGCGGAGCCAGGCACCACAGGCAGTCCTGTCCGGTACGGGCCTCGACGGTGATCCGTTCGGGCAGCCGGAGCATCACCAGGTCGTGCACCCATCCTTGGTCCTCGGCCGAGAGCACCGATACGGAAGCGTTCATCGCGGGTCCTCGCGGCGGTAGGCGATCAGGTAGGGGAGGTGGTCGATGGCCGGGTCCCAGGGGCGTCGGTGGTCCAGGAAGCGGTATCCGGCGATGCGCAGGACGCGGCGCGCCCGGGCGAGGGCGCTGGTCCAGTCGTCCACGGTCGCGTCCTGGGGGCCGGGCCACAGGACGAGCGCGGCGGCGGTGGTGTACGGCGGCCACAGATGGGTTTCCAGGCGGCGGGTGACGTAGCTGGTCAGGCGGCTGTCCTTCAGCACGACGTCGAGGTGCTGGGCGGGCTCTCGGGCGGGCCACCGGTAGCTGGGGACGACCTCCAGGTGGTCCCAGCCGTCAGCCGGGACAGGGGCCGGGGCGGCACCGCGCGGCAGGCGGGACACGATCAGCGGCTGGTACCGGTCGACGCCCGGCATACGCAGCGGCCCGGGCATCTGGACCGCATAGCCGAAAAATTTGAGGCCGGCCGTGACGGTGGCCAGCCGGGTGCGCCAGTGCTCGTCCTGCTCGGCCGCGGGGATGTCCGGGTCGGCGAACCAGTCGACCTCGACGCACAGGTCTGCCGTGGCCGGCCACAGGGCCTGATAGACCCGGACAGCCCGGCACCAGCCGTGCCCGGGCGGGATCCGCCGGTCGACGACCCGCCGGCCGTTCTGCTCGCCGGTCTGCACCCAGTGCTCGCCGAGCCCGAGCACGTCGAGCTGCTGGGTGACAAGGGCGGCGCCGCTGCGGTGCGGGTCCGCCGGATCGTAGACGGCAGTAGTAGGCGCGGCGCTGGTCATCGCGACACCAGCCGGTCGTAGTGCCGGCACAGCGCCTTCACTGAGCGGGCCAGCCGGGACGCGACAGAGCCACGGAGGGCGTCGGTGCCGCCGGGTCCCAGGCGCAGACGGATCCTCGCCTCGCCGACGCACATCATCGCCGCTACGCGGTCGGCATGGCGCTCGGGTAGCAGCTCGGCCCTGGCCTCCACCGCGGGGATGAGCGCCGTGATGTGGTCCCGGTACGTGTCCGAGAGCGACTCCAACTCGGCGCCGGTGAAGTGCAGCTCGGGAGCGTCCCGGGAGTCGGGGTCCTGCGGGTCTGCCTTGGGGACGTCTGCGGCGAGCACGAGCGTGACGCTGGTGCGCATGGTCTGGATGTCCGGCGGCATGGAGGGAGCCGTCGTGCTCATGCTGCAGCGCCTCCCCTCTGCAGGGCCTCGGCCAGTTGCGCGGCCACATTCGCGCGCACGCGGCCGAGGTCGATGAGGCCCAGCGCTGCGCCGCCGGGGTCGACCCTGAGCGACGGCAGAACGATGCCCGCTTGGTCGAGGGCGGACCTGAGAGATTCCACGGCCGCGAGCGGATCGGCGGCCAGATCGAGGGCGTGTTCCGAGGTCATGAACGGGACCGTAGGCGGGCGCTGTTGACGTCGGCGATGAGATGTTCTCGAATGTTCTCCGCGGACTGCCTGGTGTTCTCGGCTGTTCTCCGATGGGATGCAGCGGGCTGTAGATCAGGCTGTCCACCGTGGCGATGCTGAGTGGAACGACACCGACCTGAGAGGCGACAGCGACATGCGACAGCTGCGGTTCACCGGCACGGACAGCAAGAACGGCGGATGCCCCGCTCTGCACGAGGACGTCGACTCCGGCGAGGTCATCGTCCAAGGGCGGCCGCTCGACGCCGACGACCTCGACCAGCTGCTCCACCTCGGCCCAGACGACGCGGCCGTGGCCGTCCCGCGCGAGCTGCTCGTCAACCACGCTCCGAAGGAGATGGACCGCGTGCCCAAGGTGATCGGCCTCGACGAGTTCGGCCGGCTCTTCGAGACCTTCGAGTACACCGCCTGGCGGTTGGAGACTCGCGGCGGCTACGCCTCAGACCGCGAAGACCCGACCTACGCGGAGTTCGTCGAGACCGGCAGCATCACCCTCGACTACGACGACGACTGGTCCCGGAACATCCGCGCCCAGGTCCTCGCCGACAAGACCATCGGGCGAGTCCGGATCGTCGACGAGCCGCCCACCGAGGGCCAGCTGTTCCTCCTCATCGACTCCCCCCGCAACACCGCGGCCGGCGAGGACATCCGCTACCTTCCCCGCGGCGAGGCCGACACTCGCCTGCTCGGCAGCGAGGACTTCTGGATCTTCGACTCGCGCCTCGTCGCCCGCCTCCGCTTCGACGACCAGGACGTATTCCACGACGTCGAGATCATCACCGAGCCCACCGAGGTCCTGCGCTACTGCCAGATCCGCGACCGCGCCATGCACGGAGCGGTCCCGGCCGCCGAGTTCGCCGCGCAACTGCGCGACTGACCGCGGGCCGCCGGTGAGCACGGACTACCAGCAGGCCCGCGAGGCCCTCGGCCTACGGCTGAGGGAGCTGCGCCTCGGGGCCGCGGGCGGACGGCTCACCGGCACCCAGCTCGCCACACGTCTCGGCTGGCCGCACTCCAAGGTGTACAAGCTCGAGGGCGGCCGCCAGACCGCTGCCCCCGAGGACCTGACCGCCTGGGCCGCAGCCGTCGGCCAGCCCGACGTCGCCGAGGAACTCCTCGCCCGGCTACGGGGCTTCGAGTCGCACATCAGGTCCTGGCGCCGCCAGCTCGCCTCCGGCCACCGCCCCGTCCAGGACGTCTGGAACATCGAAGTCGACCGCTCCCAGACCATCTACGCCTGGGAGGAGTCGGTGATCCCAGGCATGCTCCAGACCGCCGACTACGCCCGCGCCATCTTCCTGCGCTACGCCGACCTGTACGGCTCCGTCCGCGACACCGAAGAGGCCGTCCGTACCCGCATACTGCGCCAGCAGTGGCTCCACCAGGGAGGCCGCCGGTTCCACGCCCTCATCTGGGAGGCCGCTCTGCACGCCCTGATCTGCTCGCCCTCCGTCCTCGCCGCGCAGCTCGACCGTCTGGCGGGCATGGTCGGGATGGACACGGTGGAACTCGGCATCGTCCCCCTCGGCGCGAGCCTGCGGATTCCCACGGCGAACGGCTTCTGGGTCCTCGACGATCGTCTGGTCATCGCGGAGGACTGGCACGCGGAGATCTGGCTCGATGACGCTGACAGCGTGGCCACCTACATGCGGGTCTGGACCACGCTCAGCCAGTCCGCTGTGTACGGCGCCGACGCCCAGGCCCTCATCACCCGAGCCCAGCGCTCGGTGAACCCCAGGGCATGACGAAAGGCCCCCTCCCGCCCGAAGGCGAGAGGGGGCCGCGCGGCCGTGCTGTGTCAGGTCTTCTTCCGCCGGCGGGGGTACGCCCGTCGTACGGACACGGTCGCCTGCACCAGGAGCCCGGCGACGCCGAGCAGGAGCAGAGAGCGGACAACGCGCAGCACGCTCGCCACCGGGCCGTCGACCACGATGGTGATGACCACGGTGTACAGGCCCAGCAGCCCTATCGTCGCGACCGCTGCCACGAAGTACCAGCCCACGGCGTGGTCCTCCCACCTTGCCCGCCGGGTGTACTCCGCGATGAACGCTGCCGCGCACACTGCGACCACCCCCGACACGCTGGCGTTGAGGAGCTCGGCCACCGTCATCTGCCCTCACCTCCCAACACCATGTTGCGGACCAGTTCGGCGAAGTGGTTCCGCTCGCGCCGAGCCCGCCAGTCAGCCGCCTCTGCCCGTACCTCGCGGGCCTGAGCATGCACCCGGGCCCGCGCGACCTGGGCTCGGTCCAGCGCGGCCTGGGCCGCGCGCTGCCCGTCGGTCATCGGGCGCTCCTCGGTCTCACGTTGGCGGCGCAGGCGCCTGGTCCACTTCGGCACTCGTACTCACCTCCCGCGCAGCTCGCGGCAGAGCGGCGAAGAAGTACGCGGATGTCCGGCTCAGCTCGAGGAGTTCGCCGGCCTGGTCCTGGGACTCGCGGCGCGCCTCCTCGCTGACGGTGTGAGCCTCGCGCCAGGTGTCTCGCTCGGCGCGCAGGTCGTCGATCTGCTGATCCTTGTCGGCGCGGAGGTCCTCGAGCTGGCGGCGCGGTACGAGCTGGCCGCGCAGGACCAGGAGGACGATGATCCCGACGAGGGCCGCGGCCCCGCCTGTCACCGGGGCGAACCCCAACAGTTCCTCTGCCAACGGCCCTCCTCTCTACGGCGGACGGGGACGGGTGGGTCAGGACGTGGTGCTGGTGTACGTCCCGGTGACCGGCGGGATCACGTCGACCGTGGGGTAGGACGGGGGCCGGGCCCAGCCGAGGGCCAGCCCGGCCACGCTCTGCAGGGCGCTGCCGCGCAGCCGGGTGCCGGCCAGCTCGAGCAGGCGGAACAGCACGTAGTAGGCGAGGGACAGGACCACGGTCACGGCCGAGGTGACCTTGTCGGAGTCGATGGTGACGCCGGCCTTGACCACGAGGGTGAGCAGCCAGCCCGCGACGAGCGGGACGCCCGTGCGCATGGCGGAGATGAACAGGGAGGTGGGCATGATGCCTCTTTCGTCTGGAAGCGGGCGGCGAGCGGAGCGCAGGCCGCGGGTGGGTCAGGAGGTGTACGGGACCTTGAGAGCCGCCCAGGACTTCGCGCCCGGCCAGCCGTCGGCCGACGTGCCGGTGTAGCCGAGCTTGCGCTGCCACTTGGCGTACGACGCCCGGTCGGCGTCGGACCACTGCGGGCCCGGCCCGGACTTGTACGCCGAACAGCCGTTGGCCACCAGCCGCTTGCCCATCGCGGTGACGATCGGTGACTTCGGGTTCTTCTTGAACCACGCGACGCCGGGGAAAGGCTGGTACGTCGGCGTGCTCGGCTTCGGCGTCGATCCCGCAGAGCTGGCCGGCTTCTCGCCCAGGCGGGCCTCGACCCGGCTACGGAAGTCGGCCATGGCGAAGCCCTTGGGGTCGACCTTCTGGTTGGTCCACTCCTTGTGGCCGATGACCGAGCGGGCACTCCAGCCGTGCGCGCGGCACAGCGCAGCCGACGCGCGGACCATGGCCTCGAGCTGGACGTCGGGCCACGGGTCCTTGCCGTCGCCGAGGTTGATGCACTCGAAGCCGTAGAAGTGGACGTTGCCGTCCGTGTTGTTCTCGTTCGGCGCCGGCAGAGTGGCGCGCTCCTCGACGACGGCCTCGAGGACGTCTCCGTCGCCGCTGCCGGCGTGGTTGGCGCGACCGTTGCCGACCAGGTACACGGTGCCGTCCTTGGCGATGACGCCGTGGCAGAGCGGGCCGGGCAGATCGGATCGGCCGTCGTAGCACATCTTGACGGAGGAGGCGGTGCCGGAGGTAACGGTGTGATGGATGATCACGCCGTTCACCGGGCCCCAGGCGCCGTGCCCGGCCCGGTTGTGGGTGCGCCAGCCGTCGTGCTCGACGACGGTCACGCCCTCGGCCCGCAGCGCGGCGACGAGGGAGTCAGCTGTCAGGGGTGTGGCCATGGGTACTCCAGATACGACAAGGCCCCGGCCAAGGGCGCGGGGCTGCGGGATTTGGACGAGCCGAGTCCTGGCCGTAGCCGGGGCCCGGTCGCGGAAGGGGGACAGGCCCAGGCCCGTCTACGCGGCTGCGGTCCAGATGTTGTTCGCGTCCGGCGTTGCGCCCGACATGGTGAAGCTGGCCGGCAGGGAGGTCTGCCCCGACCCCGACCGGCAGAACCTGTACGACCCGGCGGACAGGTGCGCGTTGCCGGGAGTGAAGGAGGCACCCAGCGACGAGCCCGCGGCGAACACCGGGGACGTCGTCCCGTTGAACAACAAGGCGATGTAGTAGCTGCCTGCAGCTGCGGCGTACGAACTGGTCAACGCCATCGACTTGTCACCGGCGGAGTTCCACGTCGTCGACATGTCCGCGGTGACGGCGAGCCTGGTGCCGCTCGTGCTGTACAGACCGGCGAGGCACTGGCCGGAGGTCAGCGTGCTGCCCGCAGTGCCGACGACCGCACACAGGCTCGCGATTGTCGCGGCGTTCCTGAGGATGATCTTCGTGAAGTAGATGTACCCGGCGCTCAGCGAGGACCCCGAAGGGGTGCAGGAGGCAGGGTCCATCGTCCACGCGAGCAGGCCCTGATCCGCCGGCCGCCACATCCCCGGGTTGACCGAGGAGACGATCCGCCCTGCACCGTCGATCTGGAACACGTTGCCGCCGTCGGCATCGCGGAACCTGACGATCGGCGCGGTGGCCGAACCGGAGTAGCCGGTGACGTCCAGACCGATGCGCGTCAGGCTGTCCTGCTGAACTGCCACTCCGCCCGCGGTCAGAGGGCCCCCGACAGACACCGCGTCGGCGGCTACGTTCCCGGCGGCCAGTGCCGCACGGAGCAGGGTGCCCGCGCCGGGGCCGGAGTTGGATACGGCGTAGGTGTAACCGGCGGTGCCGGCGAGCGCCGGGTCCGCGGTGATGACGCCCTCGGCGAAGGCCGGCATGCCGTAGCCGTAGACGATGGCGTCGGTCCGCCTGCGCTTGCGCAGGTAGACGCCGTCTCCCTCCGTCGACCCGTTCGTGTTGGTGTTGGCCTCGATGGTCCAGATGAACGTGGCGTCGTAGGCGTAGACGATGCCGGTGTGGTCCTGGCCCGATGTCCCGTAGAACACCTGGGCGCCCAGGCACGGGTACCACGACCAGCGGGATGCGGCCGTGAACCAGGCGACGCCGGCCGAGCAGTCCACGCCGCGCGGGTAGAGGGACGCCACCCCGGCGCGCATCGCCACCCAGCTGGTGAACGTCATGCACCAGCTCTGCCCCTGGTATCCGCTCAACCCGGGGACCTCGAGGGCGTACCGGACGATGTTGTTCCAGCCGCCCTCGACGTAGCCCTCCTTGTAGGTGACCTGCGAGCGCGCTACGGCGATCACCTGGGCGACCTGCGTTGTTGCCATGTGGCCTCCTTAGCTCTGCAGCAGCGCGCTGATCACGGACGCCACGTAGGCGTGGCCAGCGTCGGACATGCCTACGGCGTCCGTGCCCGCAGCCCCCGGGGTGGCGGTGTTGGCCCAGTAGCCCAAGCTGGACCAGTAGTTCCAGGAGTTCCGGCCGAGCGCCCAGAAGTTGACGAGGGCGGCCTCGTGGGCAACGGCCAGGGACAGCGCGCGGTCGGCGAAGTCCTGGTAACGCCAGCCCAGGGCGTCGGCGGTGCCGATGTGCGGGAGGACCAGGACCACGTCGGTGGCGCCGGTGAGGGTGCCGCCGTCGCGCATGGTGGCCAGGTGCTGGCGGACCTGGGCCGCCCAGTCGTCCGCCGAGATGCCGTTGATGACGTCCTCGGGACTGGCCATGTAGATGAGCAAGTCGGCCGTCGTGCTGGGACCGCCGTTCCAGCCGGCGCGCAGCGTGGCGTTGTAGTCCGCGGCGATCGCGTTCTTCGCGCCGTAGTTGTTGAGGACCACGCCGCCGGCGTTGGTGCCGGCCACGCCGAGGACGGACAGGTACTGCCCGGTCGTACCGGCGTGCCGGATCCGGATGGTGTGGCTGCCGGCGGACAGGCCGGTGATCGTCCGGGTCAGCACGGCGAGCCCGGTCGTGGCCGTGTCGGTCACGGTGGTCTCGGCGCCGCCGTCCACGGAGTACGCCCACGACGGGCGGCTGCCGTCCGCGCCGAGCGTGTAGATGACCGCGCTGGTCCCGCGCACTGTGAAGGTCAAGTACGCCCCGTTGACGGACGCGTAGGTGTACCCCCAGCCGGGCCCGGCTGCGTAGCCGCCCGTGGTCCAGGTCCCGGACTGGACGACCAAGCTGCCGGTCGCGGTCCAGGCCGTGATGGCCGTCGCGTCGGATCCGGCGATCCCGTTCGCCGAGAACAGGCTCGACCGGTAGCCGGATCCGCCGTCGCCGTATGCGGTCTGCAGCGAGGATGCGAGCAGTGCTGGCCAGTTCTTCGTGACCAGATCGGACGCGAAGAACCCCACCGTCGACGAGCCGCCGACCACGGCGATGGTCGCTCGGCTGCCGGTGCCGGCCGCGGCCCGGGCGGCCCGCCAGAAGCTGCCCCACCCGGGCCGTACGTACAGGCCCTTCCCCTCCACGGCCGAGCTGGACGCTGGCGCGTACGCGCCGCGTGCGGACATCCACGCCCGGGAGCTGCCGCCGGCGTCGGCCCACATGCCGGTGATCTCGTCCGGGCCGTAGAAGCTCGGCACGGCACCGTACGTGTCCGACGTGACGGACGAGATGGCCTCGCCACCGGAGTTGAGCAGGTCGGTGTACTGGGTGCCGTCGTGGGCCGAGTCCCAGAACGTGATCGCGGCGCCCTGGGCCACGGACCACAATCCGTCTGCCGGGGTGACGACGAAGTCCGCGCTTCCGGCGCCGAACTGGTAGCGCATCAGATCACCCAGCTCATGCCGGACATCGGCAGGACGAAGTCTCCGGTGTCGATCTCGACGGACTTGTTCGTCAGCCAGACCTGCCCGGCCCGCTCGCTGGCGGACGAGTAGATGATGACCCGGCCGACGGCGCCGCCGCTGATGTACGCCAGCCCGTACTGATCGCGGGAGGCGTGCCGGTAGGCGCTCGGGATCAGCACGGGCAGCCGCGACTCGGTGCCGGCCGCGAAGCTACCGCCGGCCCGGTAGAAGGAGCCCATGCGGAGACTGACCAGGCCGTTGCGTTCCTCAAGCACCGAGGAGGTGCTGATGGTCCACGCGGACAGGGTCGCGTCGCAGGCCACGATGCCCGAGTAGTGGTACACGGTCTTCCACAGCGACCCCGTCCACAACATCAACTTCTCGTCCGTCGCCTGGAAGACGAGCTCGCCGGGGGCCGTCGGCGGGTCAGGCAGGGAGATCGACGTACACGGCCGGACCCTGGTCCCGACGTACAGCTCCTTGGCCGCCACACCCACACCTGTGGCGGACGCGGCCACGGACACGGTCGCGAGCGGGATCTCCCACACACCCGTGCTGCCCGTGTCCCGGGTGAGGTCCGGTACTCCGGCGCCGGCGGTGCCGGTCTTGACCACGGCGGTGACGTTCCAGGTGGAGCGGTCCAGCCGCAGCACCACCCGGTCGTAGCGCAAGCTCGTCGTCGCGTTCGCGGCGACGGTGAGGTTGGTGACGGAGGTACCGGAGTACCAGACGTGCCCGCGTACGGAGGCGTAGACCCCGGCGCGGACGTCGACCGACAGGCCGGCGCCGGCGGAGACCACGGAGGTGTCGCTCGGGGCGCCGTAGACGCCGTCGTCGGAGAACCGCGCGGCGAGCAGCTCGTACTCCACGTCGGTGAGGGCCCGTGCGTTGTGTGATGGTGAGGGCCAGCTGTCCTGTGCCACTGCCGCTCCTTAGCGTGTCTCGAGCCGGCCGAGCCGACGGTTGAGCGTGCGGACCAGGCGCACGATGCGGGGGTCGCTGGTGGCGTCCTGGGAGCCGATGACCGAGGACACCTGCTCGCCGTCGCCGGGGGTGGCCTGCAGGTGGATCGAGCGGACGACGTCGGTCAGCTGCAGGCCGTGCGGGAGGGCGACGGCCACCAGGTCGCCGAGGCCGTAGTCGCGGCCGGCGCGCAGGGTGTCGGTGTCGACGGTGACCGTGGCGAGCTGGACGGGGGCGGCCCCGTCGGCGAGCTCGCTGGTGCCGGAGGCGGTGAGCTCGCCGTTGGTGTCGTTGGCGGCGCCGCCGTCGACGTACTTCTCCACCCGCCACCAGGCGCTGGCCGCGCTGGTGTTGGCGACTTCGACGTACGTGCGGACGCTGCTGCCGGTGGTCTCGGTCCCGGCGACCAGGGCGTGGGTGACGGTCGGCGCGGACTGCGAGTACGCGACCGAGCGCAGGTTGCCCAGGCCGGTCGAGAACCGGGCGGTCGCGGTCTTGTCGCTGGGGGCGTAGCAGCCGAACTTGATCTGGCTGCCGTCCTGGCGGGTGCGGAAACCGATGCCTCCGCCGGCCGAGGCGACGGTGCGGCACACGTCCAGCAGCGCCTCGAACCGAGTGGACACCGCGGTGTTGGTCCCGGCCGAGGCCACCGTGTCGAGGACGAGGTTCGGGATGCGGCGTGCGGCGATCGCCCCGGGTCCGCAGTTCTCGTTCACGAGGGTGCGGATGATCGTCTCGGCGTTGGTGGCGGTGAACGACCGGTAGGTGCTGCCGTGCTGCCCGGCCCAGGTGAGCGATGGCTCGGGCCAGGTGATGTTCCCGGCGATGACGGCCAGGTCGTCGCTGAAGTTGACGTCGACGACACCGACGCCCGGGTCGTCGAGGGACCACCGGTAGTTGGTCGGTTCCTCCATCGGGCCGGCAGTCCAGATCGCGCTGTCGCGGATGACCACGATGCGGCGGCCGGGCACCAGCTGGTTCATGACCTCCGGGTAGGCCGGCAGCGTCACGGTGCCGGAGGCCGGCGCGTTGAAGGAGGTGGTCACGTCCAGGTTGGTCCAGCCGGTGAGCGGGTTGCCCTGGACGGTCATGTTCTTGTCGGTGGTGAGCAGGGTGATGGCCATGTCAGGCCGTCTCGTAGCGGGGGTTGAAGGTGAGGTCGACGGCGGAGGCCGCGCCGGATCCGGCGAGTGTGAAGGCCACCGGGTTGTCGCCGGGGGCCAGCCCCCACAAGGTGGCCGCCGGCCAGTTCAGTCCGCCGATCCAGTTGTCGCCGTTCTGGAAGGTGACGGCGGGCGGGTCGGTGCTGATGGTGACTTTCTCGCCGGCGAGCAGGTTGCCGTGGCCGATGGCCGACGCCGAGGGGTTGAGCGTGAACGACTCGCCGGTGCCGCTGTGGGTGAACGTCACCAGGGAGGCCGGACCGGTGATGGTCCAGGTCGGCCACACGGTGGTGTCGCCGGGGTTCGTGACCACCGTGCTGCCGAGGATCTGGCTGGAGGAGATCGTCGGGAACGGGTTGAGGAACGAGCTGAGCGCGCCAGTCTCACGGTGTACGACCTGCGGCACGGGGTCGGTCCAGTAGGGGTCCTCGCACCACAGGGAGATCACCGCGCTGTCGGCGTCGCGGTAGTAGCCGCGCTTGCTCTGCCCCTCGAACCCGTCCAGGTAGAAGACCTCGATCGTCCTGCGCGTGCCGTCCGGCCGTGCGATCTCCAGCACGCCCGGGCCCTCCTCCTCTCGCAGGGTCCGGGTGAAGGCGGTGGCCAGCGCCCGCCACCGCTGCAGGAACTGCATGTGGTCGGCGCCCTGGACGAACAGCGGCCAGACGATGGTGCGGGGCTGCGGCTGGGCGTGCCGCAGCCGTGCGCCGCCGCGCGGGTGCGGGTCGCTGGTGAGGTCGTACGGCACGGCCCCCAGGCCGGAGACTCCGTCGGCCAGGGTGAACCAGCCGGCGGAGTCCCGGTCGGTGAGCGGCCACACCGTCCCCGAGGGGTCGGTGTACTGGACGCTGGCGTACCCGATCTCCGGGAGGGGGACGATCGTCCCGCTGCCCGGTGGCTCCTCCGTTACCGGAGGAGCCACATATGGGGCTGTGATCAGGGGCATCTAGCGCGGCCTCCCCACTCGTGCCCGGGCCTCCTGGACGCGCTGGACGCGCTGCAGGTCGGCCACGGTGAAGTCGGCCGTACGGGCGTTGATCTGGTAGGTGGTCGATCCGCCCGCCTGCGCGGCCGCGACGCCGGCGTTCGCCGCGCCCTCGAACTGCCGGAACTGCGACGGGGTGAAGACGGCCTCCGGGGTCTTGAGCCCGTTGTAGGCCCAGCCCGGTTCCATCCACCCGCCGCTGTCGTGCTTGCCGGGCTGGAAGCCGTACCAGTCGGTGAAGAGCTTGTCGCGGTAGCCGCGGGCGCCCTTGCCGATGACCACGCCGTCGCCGCCGCGGCTCTCGATGTTGACCCCGCCGATGGTTCCGGCGGTGTGTCCAACGCCCTTGTTGGTCACGCCGATCCGGTAGGCGGAGTCGCCGTGCAGGACCCACCCGGGCGGCGCCGTCTTCCCGTGGAAAGCACCGGTCGCCCACCGGCGGTGTGGCTTCTCGCCCCGGATCACGGACTCGACCGCGGAGACCAGCCCGCTGCAGTCCCAGCTCGGGTTCCCGTTGCCGCCCCACTGGTACGGCAGTCCGTTCTGGGTGCGGGCCCACCGCAGGCCTGCCTGGATCCTCGGCCCCCCGATTCCGCCGGCGCCCTTGGCGTCGGCCTTCTTCGAGTAGCCGGTCAGGGCGTCGATGATCCGGTCGGGGATTTTGCGGATCAGCTGCCCCAGCGAGGTGTCCATGCCGGGGAAGTCCGCCAGGAGCGGGGCGACGACGTTCTTCACGCCCGCACGTGCGGACGCCAGGAGCGTGTCACCCAGCCAGCTGGCCGACTTCTTCACGGCGTTCCAGGCCTTCGACCCGGCGCCCAGGACAGCGGACCCGGCGGACTTGATCCACCCGAACACCCCGCCGTCCGCGAACGCCTGGTGCGGGTAGATCCCCCCGCGCGCGTACCGCAGGGAGCGATCCACCGCGGTGGTGCGGGGGTTGCCGCCGAGGACCGGCGCGAGGGCCTTGCGGACGCCCGCCGCTCCGGAGGACCGGGCGACCCGGTTGAAGTAGTTCACGAACCCGGAGCCCGCACCGCGCGTGAACTCCGGCCTCATGATCGACTCGCCGCCGCTGAGGTCGAGCATGCCGCCGGTGGGGCTGACGAACCGGTGCACGTCCCGGCCGGGTGTGTACCCGGGCAGGACTCCGTCGAGGACACCGCCGGACGCGAAGCCCTTCGGGTGGAACTCGGGCAACGCCGGCGCCCCGAACGCCTTGGCGATCTTGTTCCAGAGCGCCACGATCCCCGCGTTGTACACGGTGTTGATCACGAAGGACACCGGGGTCTTGGCGACCTGCTTGAGCTTGTCCCACTGGGTTCGGCTGGCGTCCACGGCAGCCTTGAACCCGTTGCCGATCAGATCGAGGGCTGACCCCAGCGCGTCGAACACGGGCTTGATGCCCTTGTTGTAGCCGTACTTGATGATCGAGACGAGGTCGCCGACCACGGGCTTGACGACCTTGTCCCGCAGCCACGTGAGGACGGTGCCAAGGCCGCTGAGGCCCAGCTTGAACGCGGTCAGGGTCGGGCCGATGGTCAGGGCCCACGCGGTCTTGATCTGCCACTTGATCG
Organism: Streptomyces sp. NPDC090088; assembly: GCF_044747345.1. Taxonomy (NCBI): domain Bacteria; kingdom Bacillati; phylum Actinomycetota; class Actinomycetes; order Kitasatosporales; family Streptomycetaceae; genus Streptomyces; species Streptomyces sp. NPDC090088. The sequence continues at coordinate 320,858 of NZ_JBIVDZ010000001.1, forward strand.
CGCTCCACACCGGCGTGATGACCTTGTCGGACAGCCAGGTGAAGACGGGCCCGAGACGGGTCGTCACCCAGCCGACGACGTCGGCGAACACGCTGACGAGGCCGGCGACCCAGCCGATCACCGTGGACAGTGCGCTGGCGAGCCCGCCGACCAGGAACGCAGCCACCGCGACGATGGGCGGCAGCAGCCGGGACAGCAGGCCGACGGCGAGCTGGACGACCAGGCCGACGAGCTGCCCGACGATCGGCAGCAGCGGGGCCAGTGCGACCAGCAGATTCAGTCCGGCCTGCACCAGCTGCACCACGGCCGGCAGCAGCTGCACCAGCACACCGGCCGCCATCTGCACGACCATCCCGACGAGCTGCCCGACCAGCGGCAGCAGCGGCGAGACGGCCTGGACCAGCGTGAGGAACGCGGCCGACAGCGGCGGCAGGATCTGCGCCAGGGCCCCCGCGAGGAGACCGGCGACCTGGCCCAGCGTCTGGGCGATGATCCCGACGACCGGGATGAGCTGAGCGGCGAGCGTGCCGACGAGCTGCCCCAGCAGGGGCAGCAGGAGCGACGCGGCCTGGGCGATCGTGCCGAAGGCGCCGGCCACGATCGGAAGGACGGGGGTGAGTGCGCCGAACACGGTCTGCACCAGCTGCATGCCGACCGGGATCAGCGGCTGCACCGCGCCCATCAGCTGGGTCAGGGCCGCCGCGAACACGTTCGCGACCAGGCCGGCGACCTGGCCGAGGACGCCGGCGAACTGCTGCCACAGCGGCGCCATCATCTGGAACACCGTGGCGATGACCGTCCCGACCTGGGTGAGGGCGGGGGTGAGGGCCACGACCACCTGCGTCAGCGGGCCGACGAGGACTCCGACGACGGCGGTGAGGACGCTCACGATCGGGGTGAGCGCGGGCGCCAGGGCGGTGATCACGGAGGTGATCAGGGCGGCGATGGGCTGCAGCAGCGGCGTGACCGCGCTGACGAGCTGCACGAGCGCGGTGCCGACCGTCACCAGGACCGGGCCGAGTGCCTGGACGATCGGCATCAGCGCGGTGCCGAGCGAGGTGACCAGTTGCTGCAGGACCGGACCGAGCACGACGGCCAGCTGCGCGACGGGCTGAATGATCGCGGTGATCAGCGGCACGGCGGCCTGGATCACTGTCCCGATGGCCGGGACGATCGCGCTGACGATCTGTGCCACGGACGCGAACAGGGTCCGCATCTGGGCCTGCATCTCGGGCGCGGCGAGGATCTGGTTGAGCTCGCCGAACACGGCGCCGAGCACGCCGACGATCTGGCCGCCGGCGTCGCTGGCGGCCTTCACGATCGACAGGACCGTGCCGAGGACGTTGCCGAGCAGGGTCCCGAACTGGGCCAGGATCCCGAACGCCGTGGTGATCGCCGTCTCCAGGCCGCCGGACTGGAACGATGCGGCGATGCCGTCGGTGAACGAGGTGATGGCGCCGGCGAACTGGGTGAGCAGCTGGTTGAACGCGGGCTGTGCCGCGAGGGTGAGCTGCCCGAACGCCGTGAGGATCTGTGCCGGAGCGTTCTCGAAGACGGCCAGGTTGTCGGTGGCGCCCTTGAGGATCTGGTCCAGGACGCCGGCCCTGGCCATCGCGGTGACGGCGCCGGCCGCGTTCTTGGCGATCGCGTTCCACACGCCTGCGGTCGCGGTCAGCTGCCGCTGCAGGACCGGGATGGTGGCCCGGCCCAGGTTCGTGACGGTGGAGTCGAGGCCCTCGAACAGGCTGTTCTGGACGCCGAGTTTCATCGACGTCCAGGCCGGGCCCAGACCCAGCACCGCCGACACGAAGCTGCGCGCGTTGGGCGCCAGCTTGGCCATGGCCTTGTCGAACTCGGAGGCCTGCCCGGCCGCCGCGGCCTGCGCATCCGCGACGGCAGCCGCGGCGTCCGCCACGGCCCGCTGGGCGTCGGCGATCTGCCGCTGCCCGTCCGCGCGCGCCTCGTCGACACTGGCCTGCGCCGTGGCGAGCGCCCGCTCCTTGTCGGCGACGGTCTCGTTGGCGTCGGCGATCTTCTTCTTCGCCGCGAGGACCTGGTCACTGCCCTCGACGCCGGCCTTGGTGGCCTTCGCGGTGTCCTCGGCGAGCCGCTTCGTCTCCGTCTGCTGCTGCTGGAGATCGAGCTTGGCCCGCTCGTAGCGGATCTCGAGTTCCTTGAGGTCCTTCGGGTCCGTCCCCGGCTTGGCCTGCGCGGCCTTGAGTGCCTCCTCGGCCGCCGCCAGGTCGAGGGTCGCCTGCTCCTCGTCCAGCTTGGACTTGGCGAGCTGGACGTTCATGTCCTCGAGCGCGCGCGTGGCCTCCTCACGCGCGTCGTTGAGGTCCTTCTGCGCGTCGCGGGCATCGCGCTGGGCATCAGCCAGGTCCCGCTCGGCGCCCGCCACGGCCTCCTGCGCGTCCTTGACCCGCTTCGCCGCCTCGACCTGCGCATCCGCCAGCGACCGCTGGGCGTTGGCCAGCCCGCGCTGTGCCGTCGCCACGGCCTTGGTCGCCGACGCTGCAGCGCTCGCGTCCGCCGAACTGTCCGCGAACGCCGCCTTCATCGCGTCGCCGACACCCGACAGGCCGATCTTGAGGGCGCCGGCCGCGGCCCCGGCAGTGATCAGGGCCGGGGCGAGCGCGGACGCGCCGGCCGCCGTGGACGCGAGGTTCGCGCCGATCGCGACACCGGCCAGGGCACCGATGCCCTTGAGCCCGATACCGAACGCCTTGCTGAAGGCCGACCCGCCGCTGCGGCCCGCGCTGGACGCGCGCGCGTTGACGGACCGGTCCCAGTCCCCCTCGAACTCAGGCCGGATCGCGACGTATCCGCGGCCGACGAGCACACCACCGGTACCAGCCACGCCACCTACCTCCCGTCAGGAGTTGGTGGCGCGGCCTCCGAAGACCTTCGCCAGCTGCTCGGCGCCGCTGCCATGGCGGCCGCCGAACCGGATCGTGGTGGGGTTGCGCCGCTTGATGCCTGGCCGAGGGATCGGCTCAGGGGGCCTCAAGCGCTTCGTCTTCTTCGGATCTCCGTGCAGCTTGACCATCGTGTAGGTGGCCTCGCGCTGCGCGTCGACGACGGACGCGAGCAGCTGCCGGTCGGGGGTCCAGAAGTCCTCTTCCGGTTTGGACCTGCGCACGGCCCGCGCGGTGGCCGACTCCCACGGCAAGTACCTCAGGAAGACGCGCAGTTCACGCCAGGACATCTCGCCCCGGTACAGCTCCAGCAGGGACCGGCCCGGCCAGTACCGGGCCATGTCCCACTCGACTGCCTCCCCGTGCTCCGTCAGGAAGCGGCGGAGGCCTTCGATTCCCCCGGCTGCATGCCGGCCCGCTTCTGCCAGTCGAGCGCGATGACCTCGAGGTCACCGAGCTGGAACCCGGCCGCGTACATCTCGGTGACCTTCTCCTCGCCGAGCGTCTCCTGGAGCACGGCGAAGGTGTCGTTCAGGCTGCCGACCTTCTCCTGCAGCGACCACGGCAGCGCGCGCATGGGCGGCAGCGTGAAGGTCACGCCGAGCGCCTCGTAGGTGATGTCGGCGGGCAGTGCGTCGCGCTTCTGCTGGATGAGCGCGTCGAGGCTGACGGTCTCGGTCCCCGGGTTGTTCTTGCTGGTGGTGCTCATGGTCTTCTCCTGGCGGGTGGTAGCGGGTTGTGCCCCCTGGCAGACGCGACCCGCATCGCACGCCTGCCAGGGGAGTCAGGGAGAGCCGGACCTGTCAGGCCGCGAGGGCCCAGGCCGGGTCGTTGGACAGCCACGTCGCGATCTCCGGCGCGCTGCTGGCGTACGCGGAGACGGTCATCTCGAGGCCGACGGCGGACGAGCGGCCGAGGGTGATGGTGCCCCGGTCGGTGATCTCACCGCGCGGGATGACGAGGCGGTTGATGATGTCGCCGTCGACCCACTCCAGGCCGAACGCGGCCTCCTGCGGGCCGGGGGCCGCGGGGATGTCCAGGCGGTACACCGTGCCCGGGGTCACCTCGCTGATCGTGGACCCCGGGAAGTACGCGGTGATGGTCTTGGACTTCAGCTCGATGGCCGTGAACCCGAGCGTCATGTCGACGCTGGTCAGGATCCGGCGCACCGGGCTGAGGGACTGCCAGGCGTTGATGTCCTCGACGTCGGTGGAGTAGTCCATCGACACACCGTCGTCGGACATGTAGCCGAGGTCGACCCAGGCCGCGTCCCACGGAGTCACCAGGTCCGCGGGCGCGGTGCTCCCCTTGGGGGCCATCAGGATCTTGCCGCCGAGTGCGGCCCTTACGTTGTCTGCATCGAGCGCCACGGGATGCCTCCAAGGCATGCGAGGGACCCGCGCGGCCGGTGGCCGACGGGCACAAAGGAACGGGGACTGCTGCGGGTTACACGGCGCGCCGGCCGCGCAGACGCATCTGCATCACCAGCACGTACCGGGGAATCGGGGTGGTCTCCGCATCGGGCTGATACGGCAGCCACACCAGCGAGATGTCCGCGACGGAGTAGATCTGGGCGCCGTTCACGGTGGCGCCTTGCGCCGCCTGCAGGTACGCGCGGACAAGCTGGGCGAGGTCGTGCGCCTGGCCCTTGTCGGCAGCCAGGACGTCGATGTCGAGGGTGATGTCCTCGGTGACGAACCGCTGGACAGTGGCGCCGCCGCCGCGGGTCACCGACACCACGCCCGTCTTCACCGCGGCGGCCAGGTCCTGCGGCCATTCCGTGCCGACGGTGACGCCCGCCTCCAGCGCGGCCCGCAGCACGGTGACGGCGACGAGCTCGGCGTCCGGGAAGACGACGACGGGCACCGTGCTCACCGCTTGCGAGGCCTCGGCGCCGGCGCGGCCTCCGGGGCCTCGGAGGCCGGTTCCGCCTCGGAAGGCGGTTCGGGCTGGGTGGCCTGGTCCTGTTGCTCGGCCGAGCTCGGCTCGGTCGCAGTGGCGAGGACCTCGGCGACACGGCCGTCGCGCCGGAGATCGGCCAGCTGCTGGTCGGTGACGTCGATCTCGGCGCCCGGCGGGTTCCCACTGTGCCAGTGGGCGAGTTTCACACGGGGCATCAGTTGCTCCTCATGGCGTCCAGGGTGCGGCCGAGGACACGCCACTTCGGTGAGTGCCCTTCCTGCGGCCGCTCTTGAGTGGTGTAGGGGCGGCCCGAGCCGAACTCCACCTGCAGCGCCCATGCCACGTTGGCACCGATCTCGCTGCGGTAGCCGAAGGAGTTCCGGGTCAGCTTCGCGTCCAGCGACTTCTTGTAGTCGCCGGCGCGTCCCGCGTCACCCCACGTTGGGCCTGTGTACGTGGGCGCGAGCCCCCGGGCGATCGCCAGACCCTCGTGGGCCAGGTCGAGCAGGTAGGCGGCCATCTCCGGGCCAGAGGCGATCTGCCGGAAGACGCTGCGGTTGAACTCGAAGCGCGCCCGGGCCACTAGGAGACTTCCTTCAGACGTGCCTCGATGTGGTGCACGCCGCCGGTGAAAGGGTCCGGCCAACGGCCGACCTTGCCGTCGACCTCCAACGTCATGCCGTTGAATTCGATCCGGTCCGTCTCCAGAAGATCCAGGTCGACGCCCTGGGGCGTCTGGAGGTTCCAGACGGTGACCGTGATCTGCCGGTCCTGGGTGTCCTCCTGGGACCGCACCGGTACGGCTGCCGGTTGGACGTTGACCCCGTCCACCGCCGTACGTTCGGGGTTGTCCCAGTCCCGCTTCTTGTTCTTGTAGCGGTCCTCTACGAGAGGCGCACGCACGCGCACGACGGACTGCATGAACATCATGCGTCCCCCGAAGTACGGACCTTGTACTTCTCTACCGCCTTCACCCAGGCCTCCGTGGACCCGGTCGCGGCCTGCGCGCCGAACGTCACGGACTGTCCGCCGACGGTCTGGGACTGGACGCCGACCGGGATGTTGACGCCGGCCTCGGCCCGTTCCAGGACGACCTCTTGGATGTCCCCGGGGACCTCGTCCAGGCCGTCCCATCCGTGGCTGTAGACGACGCGCAGGCAGCGCAGCCGGTCGGGCCAGTGCAAGCATCCCAGGCGCCGCAGGATCCCCGCCTCCGACCATTCGTAGTCGGTCCCCTCCAGCAGCGTGGTGCCGCTCAGCACGACCGCGGAGACGGCGGTCACCGGCCACACGGGCAGCAGCACGGACTCCCGGCCGTTCCCGTCCAGCGTCTCCTCGTCGTCTGTGACGAGGGTGACCTGGTGACCGACCTGCCCACGGAACCGCCTCGAGGCCGCGCGCAGCGCGTACAGGAGCTTCGGATCGTCCTCGCTCCGGCCGAGTTTGACGGCGAGCTCGGCCGGGTCGGCGAGGAACTCGTCAGCTGCCACCGTCAGCGGCCTTGTTCGCCGCCGCAGTGCGCGCCTTGCTCGCGGCGGCCGGCTGCTGCCGCTTGGCCGGCGCCTTCTTGGCCGGGGCCTTCGCCGCCGCGGGCTGCACCTGCTGTGCGCCCGCTTCCTCGCTGATCACCGGCGCCGTGCCCTGGGCACCGTCTTCGCTGCCCTCGTCAGCGGTGCCGTCGCTGCCACCGGTCTCGTCGTCCGGCGCATCGTCGGTGACGGGCTCGACCGGCTGGATGGTGGAGGCGCCGTCGACCGCGTCCTCGGCCGTCACACCGAGCCGGGCGGCATCCGCGTCCGAGAGCTTCATGACGGTTTCCACGCCGCCGCGCTTCACGCGGTACTTCTTCAGGGGTCCGCTCACCGCGGGTACCTCCTCGATGAGTTGGTCCACCGGCACCACGCTGGAGGGCGGCCCGCACGTCGCGTTCTCGGCTCCGCACGGGCAGCGCCCTCCGGCATTGCGGTGGATGAACAGAGTCACGGCGCGATCAGGCCGGCCGACCTGAGCTTGGCGAGCAGGCCGTTGATCGTCGTCCGGGCCGCGGTGAGGTCGGTGACGACCTTGTCGAACTCGGCCTTGGTCGGGTTGGCGCCGGCGGCGGCCGTCGTGGTGACGGCCGCCATGTCGGCCTGCGCCGCGGCCTGCTTGCCCTCGCGGGCCTTTCCTTCGGCGGGGATCAGGTACGGCATGAGGTCAGCCTCCGATCAGGGGGTCAGGTCGATCTCGACGAACGCGGACGGCTGCAGAACGCCGAACGCCGCGCGCATCTCGGCGAGGATCGCCACCAGGTTGCGGACGAAGAAGTCCAGGTGGCTGTCGGTGACCTGGACGGTGGCCTGCTCGCGGTCCCAGAGCACGGCCTTGCGGAAGTCACCGACGTAGCCGGTGCCCTGCGGCACCGCCTCTGTCTCGACGACCGGCAGGCCCCACAGGGTCTGTGCGGTGCCGGCGCCGGCGGGGCCGCCGAAGTAGTACCTGGCTTCGTTGTCCTGCAGGAGGTCGTACGACTCCACGTCCACCGGGTGGAGCAGGTAGGCGTTGGCGATGGACCGGCCGACGGTGCGGACCTTGGTCTTCGCCTTGCGGGCCGTGGTGAGCAGGTCGGTGTCCCAGGCCTGGGACTGGGTGCCCGACACGTTGGAGAGGCCCTCGAAGTTCTCGCCCGTGTTGTCGCCCTGGATCATCTGGTCCTCGAGCTCCTCCTCCAGGCCGTACATGAGGAAGGCGTCGATGAGCGTGCGGACCTGGGCGGCGTCGGAGAGTGCGCGCTTGGTGGCGGGCATCCAGTGCGCGATCGTCTTGACCGCGGTGGTGATCTTCGCGAGGGCGATGCCGGACTCGGGCTTGTAGCCGCCGCCGGCGTTGTTCACCAGCGCGCCGCCGCCGTTCGGCGCGGTCGGCGCCGCCGAGGACGTCGCCTCGGCGACGGGTGCGGCGCTGTTCGTCACCGAGGTGACGCGCACGTACTCGACCGTGTCGGAGGTGGTGGTGCCCGGGGTGACGACGTCACGTAGACGCAGCGGGCGCTGGAACACGTCCAGGCCGACGGCCAGGCCGCGGTAGTCGTTCGTGACCAGGGCCCCGCCGGAGGTGTCCGAGCCGCCGGTGACCAGGCTCTTGAAGCCGACCATCTCCGACTGCACGCGCTGGTTCTTCGCGAACTGTCCGTTCGGCGCCTGGGACAGCAGTGCCTTGTACTCGGCCGAATCGGTGAACTGCTCACCCAGCGACTTCGCCTTGTCCGGCAGCTGGAACCCGGACGCGGTCTGCCGCTTACCGTCCTTGTCCGTCTTGGCGTTCAGGGCGATGTCGTCGCCGAGCTGGGCCAGGGTGGCCTTCAGCTCGTCGTTGCCCTTGCGCTCCTCGATGGCGGCCTTCGCGGCGGTCGCCTTCGACATGTGCTCGCGCAGCTGCGCGGCTTCCTCGGTGGTGAAGTCGCGGTTCTCCTCCTCGGCGGCCTTGGCGATCGCCTGGGCCTTGAGGAGGTGGTCCTTCATCTCCTCGGAGAGTTCCTTGATGGTCTGGGGCATGTCTCCTCATTCCGTGAGCGAGGCCTCGAGCTCCAGGAGCCGGAGGCTGGTGCGCAGACGGGCGGAGACGGAACCGGCCTTGGCGGCATCCTGGGATGCTTCGCGGGAGCTCGGGGTGGTCTCGTCCTCGGTGCTGCTTTTCGTGGTGTCCTCGGGGGCGACCTTGGCGGGCGCGGGCTCTGGGGGCTGGGCGGGCGGCGTGGTGCCGCTGGCCGCCGCAGAGCCGGCCTGGCCGGTCTCCTCCGGGGTGTCGTTCTTCTTCGGGGCCGCCGCCGACCGGGCCTTCTCCGGATCGGGCTCAGGGGCGGCGGCGGTCAGTACCTCACCGATCGACTCGTACGCCGCGGTGAGACGGTCGTAGTTGGTCTGGGACAGCACGCGGCCGGCCTTGATGCCGGCGGCGATGTGCGCGGACTTCGCGGCGAGCAGCTCGGTCTCGCTGTTCACGCCGAGCAGGCACGGGCCGACCTCGTGCAGGTCGACCTGGCGCAGCTCGTAATAGCCGCCCCAGCGGTAGTTGTCGTCCTTCACCCACGCCCCGCCGCCGTTGGGCACGTCGTAGGCGAAGGAGAACTGGGTGACCCGACGGCCCTTGAGCAGGCGGTACACCTGCTTGGCGGTCGGGTTTTCGTCGCCGCCCGCGAGGTCGTCGATCTGCCCGAGCACCTCCAGACCCTCGAGGGTCTCGGTCGCCTTGATGACCCGGCCGATATGGGCGAACGGATCGCTCCATTGGTGGGACCAGATGACCGGGATGCTGTCGCCTTTGGCCGTCCAGTCCGCCAGAGTCTGGGTGAACGCGCCCGGCCGTACGACGTCGCCGGAGCTGTCCTCGTTGTTGAACACGGAGACGAGGGCCAGGAACTGGCCGTCCTCCAGGCCGTCCGCGGTGCCGGCCGCCTTGACCTTCGCGGTCACTTCCATCGTGCGCACGGCGTTAGTCCTCCTTCGCGTAGTCGAGGGTGCAGCGGCAGTTCGCTGTCTCGTCGGCGTCGCCTGTGCTGTCGCCGGGCCAGCGCAGCCCGTTGGCGAACGCGGCATCCAGCGAGACTTTCGCGCCGTTGATGGCGAGGTGCTGGGAGCGCGGGTCGGTGCTGGTGGTGTGCCAGGTCTTGAAGCCGAGCCCGGAGGCCTCGGCCGCATCGTGGCCGCCGAACGACAAGGCCTCCGTGGCCGCGGTCTGGCTGCGTGTCAACGCGGCTGCCGCCCATACACCGCCGGCCACCAGGAGGGCGGCGGCCAGGTCGCCGTCCTCGGGTACGTCCTGAGCTGCTGCGACCGCAGCTGCCTCACCGGCTGCGTCGTGCAGTTCGGCATGATGCATCGCGGCGACCAGCAGCCACGGCTCCAGCACATCGGCCGACCAGCCGTCTTCGTCCGGGTTGAACTCCTCCAGGACACGGCGAGCACCCGCCAGGCCGAAGCGGACCATGTAGTCCGAGATGACCTTCAGGAACCTCGCCTGGCGGACACCGCGGTCCGACGCCCACCAGGCCCGTACTGCCTCCGCGTCATCCGGCTCCGACTTCGTCAGCCGGGCGAACTCGTCCGCCGTCAAGACCTTCAGCGCGGTGACGAACTCCTCGCGCAGCTCATCGTCCGATGCGGTCTGCGAGGACTGCCCGGCCTTGGCCGACACCTGCCGGGCTTGTGCTTTTGGGGGTGTGCCAGCGTCCGGTGCGGTGTCTCTCGGGCTGGCGAGGCCGCCCTCGGTGACGTTCATGGGCACGATCAGCTCGTCGCCGCCCTCGACGCGCGGCAGGTTGTTGCGGGCCCGGATCTCGTTGCGGGTCATCCACGGTCCGCCTGTCGCGGTAGAGGCCGCGGCGGCCTGCGACTCGAAGTCCCCGCGCATCTTCGACTCGACGTTGAACTCGCAGTAGACGTTCTCGTTGTCCGGCAGGTCGGGCAGGACCTGTGCTCCGAACTCCTGCTGCAACTCCACCGTCCAGGGCCCCAAGGTGTCCTGGTACAGGTGGGCGTGCTGCTCCTTGATGTTGCTGTAGGTGGCGTGGTCGAGGATTCCGATCAGCGGCGGCGGGATGTACCACATCGCCGCGACCTCTTCACGGGTTAGCTTCCGGGCCTCGATGTACTGGGCCTGCTCGGGGTTGAAGCCGACGGCCTTGTAGTCCATGCCGTCTTCGAGGAGCGGCGTACCGCCCTCGGCACCCCCGCCCTGCGAGAACGACCGCCACATCTCGCGAAAGCGGGCCTTCTCCTCCGGCCCCCACTCGGGGGCGTCAGGCGGTCGGACGAGGACACCGGTTATCCGGGACCCGCCTTTCCACATCTGCGCCCGCGCTTTGGATGCCTCGGAGGACTCCAGGATCAGATCCCGGATCGCCTCGATCGGCGACTCGCCGTAGGTCAGATCGTTCGGCGAGTACCCGTGGATGTGGACGACCTCGTCCACCCCGAACTGCCGCCCGCCCGCGGTCTCGAAATACTCCGGGGCGATCCAGTTCCCGCCGTACGGGCGGATCAGCGTGGGCGGCACCGACAGGATCCGCAGCCGCCCATTCAGCTTGAGCTTGATCCCGTAGTAGTTGTCGTACAGCGCCCGGTCGCTGACTATCCGCTCGATGAACCGGTACTGCGTCATCCTCGGCAGCGGCTCGGCGAGGACCTGCGCGAGCGGGTGGTCGGTCAGCCGCTCGCGGTCGGTATCGCTGATCCGGCGGAAGACGTGCACGCCGAGCTGGGCGATGTTCCGCGCGATGAACCCGATGACCGTGCGCACCTGCGGCTGGGTGCGCCAGATCATCTCGTACTCCCAGGGCGCCGCCCGCAGTGTCATCGGGGCGTACGCCGGCAGCACTCCGGCCCCGGTGGTGGCGAGCTCGCCGGAGGAGACGATGAACGCCATCAGCTACCGCCTCCGGCGAGGACCTGGGTGAACTCCACCTTCGACCGCTCGATGACGACCTCGCCGTCCACCGGCTGCGGTACGCGGCCGGCCTCGAGGAGTTCGGCGTCCCGCAGGACCAGGAGCGGGCCTCGCTTGGCCCACAGGATCCCGCTGAACGCCTTGTCGGCGAGGTTGACCACAACCCTCTTCCGTACAGCTGTACGGCGCCACGCGAACATCTCGCGGCCTCCCCTCCGGCCGCTACACGACCATGATTTCGTCCTCGTCCGCGTACCGGGACTTCCGGCGCGGGGGCCTGGCGATGACCTCAGCCAGTGCAGTGAGCAGCGCGGACACGCCGTCGATCTTGTCGCCGCTGTTGGCCTTGTCGGGCTTGACGTTGCCCGCCGGGTCCATGGCGATGGCGAGGTTGTCGACGCACCAGCGGGCGATGGGATTGCCGCCGTGCCGCAGCACGGTCCGCTCCGGCGTGCCCTGCAGGATGAGGCGCTGGGTCTCCTTCAGCACGGGCGACATGGTCTGGTAGCCCTGCCGGACCTTGACCAGGTTGGCCCGCTCGGAAGTCAGGTCGTTCGTCAACTGGCTCGCGTTCCACGGGTCGTAGCCGATCGAACGGACCCGGAAGGTGTCCCGGTCTCTGCGGATCGCAGCCTTGATCCAGTCGTAGTCGGCGACGTTGCCCGGGGTGGCGGTGAGCCAGCCCTCCTTGACCCACTTCGAGGCGGCCTTCGCGGTCCGCTTGTCCAGGGCCTCGATGTTGTCCTCCGGCGTCCAGAAGCGCCACAGCGCGTCCAGGGTGCCGTCCTCGTCGTTCGGGAACAGCCAGCACAGCGCGCACAGGTCGGACGTCGCGGCGAGGTCCAGGCCGCCCCAGGTGTCACGGCCGGCAAGGGCCTGCTCGTCGACCATGCCCGCGTTGCGGTTCCACGCGTCCAGCGGCAGGAACTTGACGTCCTGGCGTGTACGGATCCCCAGGTGCAGCCGCTTGAAGGAGGCCAGGTCGGCGGGCGAGGACTCGGCCTTGCGCGAGGCCTTCGCCAGGTATGCGCGGGTCGGGGAGACACCGAACCCGGGGTTGGCCGCGCGCCAGGTCGCCTCGGAGTGCGGGTCGGCGTCCTTCTCCGCAGCGAAGATGACGCCGTACACGCTGTGGTCGACCAGGACCCGGCGGGCCAACTGCTCGATCCGCCGGCGCTTGTTGTCGTACGGCGTCTCCCTCTTGCCCGTGTCCGCCGTGGTGATGACCACGCCGAGCGGCTGGCGCCGGGAGCCGGTACCGGACTCCAGCGTCTCGAGCATGTCCGGCGACTTGTGGATGTGCAGCTCGTCGCAGACGTAGCAGTGCAGGTTCGCACCGTGCTGGGCGTCTGCCACGTTCGAGATGACCTGGAAGTACGAACCGCTCTTCGGGTGGACGATCTTGTCCTTGAGCGGCTTGACGTGCCCCTTCAGCGCGGGCGCCTTGTCGGCGAGCTGCCGCACCGGATCGAAGACAAACCGCGCCTGGTCCTTGGTCGTTGCCGCGGCGAGGACCTCGGCGCCGGGCTCCCCGTCGGCACACGTCATGTAGATCGCGATGCCGCCGCACAGCGTGCTCTTGCCGTTCTTGCGGGGGACGTCGACGTACAGCTCGGACACGACCCGCACGTGGTCGCCGGCGTCGTCGTCCCAGTGCACCCACCCGAACACCGGGGCGATCACGTACGCGACCTGCCACGGATCCGGCATCAGCGGCTGTCCGGCCCACTGGCCCTTGGTGTGCCGCAGCTTGGAGAACGCGTTGACGACCTTGTCGACGCGCGCCGGGTCGAAGAGCGCCCCCGGCGCCTCGCCCGGCGACGGGGTCTGGAACAGCGGCGGGCAGTCCGGCAGCGGGATACCGCGAGAGGCCAGGTACCAGGCGACCTCGGGCGAGAGCTTCAGCCGCTCGAGGGTCTCCGCGTCCGGCAGCTCGACCGTGTCCGTGCGCTGCGCCGCCCGGGCCTTGCCCGGCTTGGCGGAGCTACGCGAAGGGGTTGTCGTCCTCGCCATCATCGGCCCCTCTCGCCAGGGCCTGCTCGCTGCTCGGGGTCAGGCCGAACTGGGCGGCGTACGCGCGGAGTTCGCGGCCGGCAGACCGTGCGATCGCCACCGCCGGGTTGGGGACGGTGCGCGTCGTCTCGGCCCCGGAGGCACTGATGGTCGTCACCTCGGAGGTGATGCCCTCGCGGGTGACGGTCCGGGTGGCCGTGACGAACTGGGACCAGGTCTCGCAGTACGCGGTCAGCGTCGCCCGGTCCTCCTCCTTGAGCAGGTCCAGACGCTGCAGGCCGGGGGCTACGCGCCGCCACTCGGCCTTCGCCTCGGCGCTCATCCAGGTCGGGGGGTTCGGTGCGATCCGGCGGAAGGCCGGCCCCGGGTTGACCTTGCGGCCGCCGGAGTCTGTGCCGTTGCCACGGCCGCCGATGAGCCTCAGCGCGGCCGGCTGTGCGGTCCGCCCCATAAGATCACCCCCCTGACCTGCATGTTTACCCAGCGTGATCAGCCTCGGGGGCCCAGCGCCCGAAATTTATTCTGAGACGGTGTCTTCCGCTCTGGCCGCGGCGGTCCCCTGACGATCTTGCCCCGTGATTTTGACTCCCCTACCCCCCGATCACGCGCGTCGATCGTTGCTCTGTGATCGCCTCTTGCGTGCGCGACGTGCCCCTTCGCGGGCCTCGCGCGCGGTCTTCTCTCGGTGACACGGCTCGGAGTGGATCAGTCCCAGGTTGTCCAGGTCGCGGGGCGCACCACCCTGGCTCACGGGGATCTTGTGCTCGAGCTCGTCGGCGTCCTCGCCTCCGCAGACGTAGCAGCAGCCGTTGTCCCGCTCCGAGACACGGGCCTTCAGCGCGCGCATGGTCCCGCTGCTCATGCCGTAGCGCTCTTGGGGTGATGGCCTGCCTCGCCACGGCTCGCGCTGGTGTTCCTCGCAGCGGCCTCGTGTCGTCAGCGTGCTGCACTCGGGCTCCGTACAGCGGCTTGGAGGTGCTGTCGGCATGGGCTCGTCCCTCCGTGAACATGCCTGCGCGGCACATGGCCACCCGGGTTGGGCTACGACGGTGGGGTGTCGTCGGTGTCGGCACGGTAGGTGGCGAGGGCGGTGTGCACGGCGTCCTCGGTGCGGTCGGCTGAGTCCCAGTACTCGATGGCCTGCCACAGGTCGGCGAGGCGGGATACGCGGACGGCTGCTCGGGTCTGCCACTGACGGAAGAGGACGAGGAGTTCCTCGGTCTCGCGGGCGGCGTCATGGGCGTAGCCGAGGCCTGCGAGACGTTTGGCCATGGCCTCGAGGTCGTGCTGTCGGGCTTGGAGGTCCTCGAGGTCCTGGATCTCGTAGAGCCAGTTGTAGCTGCCGCCGCTCACAGGTATCGGCGGATGGCTGTCGGCTCGGGGCGCAGGCTGGTGCCGAGCACGGTCGGTATGACTGTGCAGTGGCCGCTGATGCACACGGTCTCGTGCTCGGCGTGCAGGTGGGAGTGCTTGCCCTGCTGGGCCAGGAGCTGGGCAGCCTCGCGTGCGGTGCGGGGCGCCGCGTGGCCGGCGTTCATCCCTGTTCCTCACGGAGCCAGGCCGCGACCTCGTCGATGGTGTCCAGGCAGGTGAAGTTGTGACGGTCCTCTTGCGCCCGCGCAACGAGCAGATCGGCGATGCTGTTGCGGTGCTCGGCATCCGTCTTCGCCGGGGTGACGTGCTGTGCGGCGACGCGGACTTGCCCCTCGGCGAGACGCTGCTGCGTGGTCTGGAGTTCGGAGGCGACCTGGGCGCGGAACTCGGTGAAGTCGGGCAGGACTTGGAAGGCGACGGGGTAGGCCTGCTCACCGGCCACGACCTGGTTCGCCGGGAGTTCCATGGTGCTCTCGAAGCATAGGACGGCGCGGGCTCCCGTACGGGCGACGAGGTCGTGGTCCTTGAGGTCCTGGAGGAAGGCCGCGCGGGCGGCAGGGTCGTGGGGGGCCTCGTCAACGACGAGGAGGTACGGCGTGCTCATGTCGTCGCCGTGGTGCTCCGTGGGGAGCTCGAGGATCTGAAGGCGGGGCATGCGGGTTGCCTCTCAGGTGTCGTCGGGGGATGTGCCGTCAGGCGTCTGCGGCAGGTGTGTTGTGCCGGGCCCGGTGCTGCTCCACGGCTTTGCGGTCGACGGCCAGGACCAGTTCGCCCGGGCCGGGCTGAGCGTCCCGGTCGAGGATCAGGGAGAGATCCATGGGCTCGTGGCAGCCGGGGCAGACGACGGTGACCTTGGCGAGTGCGGCCATCGGGTGTCGTCAGACGCCATACGCGGTGAGCTTGAGCTCGGCGTTGTCGACGTCGACGAGGAGCTGGCTGCCGTAGTCGCCGGTCGGGAACGGGCCGAACCAACGGGTGGCCGAGGTCGGGATGCTGACGGCGCGCGGGGTGACGGCCTGGCCGTCGACGAGGCCGGGGAAGCGGAACGTCACCGTGCGGGCGACGGTGCTGCCGCTGTTGCGGACCTGCAGGACCATCTTCCCGTTGTTCGGGATCGTGTGGTTGTTCGTCGGGTCGCCGGAGGCCTCGGTGCCGGCGGCGGCGCCGGCCCGGGTGATCTGGGTGACGGATACGGCGGTGCGCGCCATGGCGCCCTCCTGGGTGTGTTGGGTGACGCCATGCGCGTCGGAGATGGGTCAGCGAGCGATGCGGCGGACGACGGCCGTGTTCTGGCGGGCGCGGCGTTCGGCGGCGGCGATCTGCTGCTGGCTGTAGATGCGGTGGCCGCGTTCGTCGACGGCGGCGGCCGCGCGGTTGAGGTGGCCGCGGCGTTCCCAGCTGTAGATCGTCTGGGGGTCACGGCCGGTGAAGTCGGCGGCCTCGCGGATCGTGAACCACAGGTTCCCGTCGGCGTCTTCGCGGCCGGCCTCGGTGGTGTGGGGCATGTGATCACCCCCTGACATGCGAAAACCCCCGCTCGGGCGGGGGCTCGTGTGGCGTGTGGGCACAAGGGTGCTGCTGGCACCGGATTATGCAGTGCTGATCGTTACGCTGTCCAGCGTTGTGATCTCCGAGGCGCGGAAAGCTTGCTCGAGCGCGGGGCCCCAGTGCCGTTCGTAGTGCCGTGTCCGGGCGGCGATGTGGTCCTGGATGGGACGAAGGTAGTCAGCCGAAGTGCCCACGAGCCGCGGGAGATCGGTGCCAGCCTCCTCCGCAGCCTTCAGGGCGTGGCGGCGCGGGAGGGCGCGGTACATGGCGCGCAGGTAGGCGCCGTGGCGGCGGCGTACGGCGCGGAGCGCCCGGGCGGTGCTGGGGTACGGGCGCACGCGGTCTCCTCGGGCCTCTACTGCGGGTAGGTGTACTGGTGGCCGTTGGGGACGTGGGTGACGGTGAGGCGGCGCCGGCGGGCGGCCAGGAACACCGGAGTCCATAGGCCCACCGTGAACACCATCATCGTCCAGTGGAACGCGATGGTGATCCATCCCATCTTGCGTCTGGTTTTGATCTTCGTCATTTATGGGCCCCCTTGTGATGGTGTGCGGCCTGGAATGTTCGCACGTTCCGTAAGGGGTTGGTGAGGAAACGAGGAACCCCGCCGCGTCGCGTGAGGCTGCGCGCGGCCGGATTCCTGAGGGTGCGCCTAGGCTACGTCCACGGCGGCGAGCCGGGTGCGTGCGGTGGCAGCGATCGGCGGGGACTGCTCGATGCCGAGGAACGCGCGGCCCTCGAGGAGCGCGGCCTCGCCGGTAGTGCCCGATCCGGTGAAGGGGTCGAGGATCAGGCCGCCGGGCGGCACGATCTGTACGAGCTGGCGCATCACGGTGAGCGGCTTCTGGGTGATGTGCTGGCGGGCGGTCCCGCGTGGCTGGCTGCCGGTGACGAAGCCGGGCAGGTACACGGTGGGGGCGTGCCGGTAGGGCTCACCGCGGGTGCCCCACAGTACGTACTCGCACTCGCGGCGGAACCCGTCCTTGACCGGTCTGCTGATCGGTTTGTGCCAGGGGATGATGCCCCGCCAGATCCATCCGGCTGCCTGCAGGGCGTCGGAGGTGGCCGGGAGTTGCGCCCAGTCGGTGAAGACGAGGGCGCTGGCACCCGAGCGGGCGAGCCGGTACGTCTCGGCTAGGACGAGGCTGAGCCAGTTGGTGTACCCGCGCTGGTCCCGGCTGTCGCCGTCGAAGTCGGGTAGCAGGTGCTGGGCATTGCCGGAGACGTACTTGCCGCGGGCGGAGTCGGAGCGGCGGGCCGCGTTGGTGCGGCCGCCGCTGTTGTACGGCGGGTCGCAGATCACCGCGTCCACCGGGCTGGCGAGGGTGGCGAGGACGGTGAGGGAGTCGCCGGTGTGGAGGGTCCATTCGGGCACGAGCAGGCCTTTCGCCGGGTCGCATACGCCAGGTGGCGAGCGAGTCGTTGGGAAGTGTGCTGTGCGATCCGGCCGGACCAGTTGATCAATTTTGAATCGGTCAAATGTTCGCATGAATAGGGTCCGCCCTAAATCGTGCGCTGCCTACCCGTCTGCGCAGTGATCTCCGCGGGTCGGCGCTATCGGGAGCTGCGGCGCCAGGGGAGACGACGTCGCGCGGGCGCGGCGGGGCAGAGGACGGCCCGTACGGCTGTGCCGAAGGCGACGCCCCGTCTCCGCCGTCGTCGTGACGGGGCGACGGGGCGTTGACCTGCGTCGGTCAGCCGTGAGGCTGGTTCGGGATGGTCAGCCAGGCGTACGCCTCGGCGAGATCCTTCAGTCCCCGGGCCTGTCCTTCAGCGCCGGCGGCGTCCCTCAGCTCCTCGATGGCGGCGGGGATCGCCTTGTAGAGCGCTTCCCTAGCCTCCTGCTGCGCGTCGTCTCCCATTGTGCTCCTTGGTCTGGTCGTGCGTGGTGGTGCTGCTGGGGACGTGTGGGACGTATCGGTGGTTCCCGGCCAGGGCGGCCGGGTTCGGCCGGAGTGTCCAGGAGGGGCAGGGTCGTGGCGTCAGACAGCACGCAGTCCGCGTGTGGCGCCGAACTCGGCGCGGAACTCGGGAACGTGCAAGCCGACGACTGTGGCGAGTTCGGAGTCTGAGTAGCCGTGTTCGCCGCGGTGCAGGTCGATCATGGTGGGCAGGATGCGGGGGGTTTCGGGTGCGGGTTCAGCAGGCTCATCCCGGCGATAGCCGAGCTGAGACATCTGCACCTGCAAGCTCTTGTACTTGCGGTCGTCGATCTTTCCCAGCCGGTGGGCAGTCCGGATGATCGCAGCCATCGACGCCTTCCAGTACTGCTTCAACTGGACGGCGCGCTGGATGTTCAGCCCGGCGAGATAGGGGCTGATCAGACGGGCGGGCATGAGGAACTCGGCTGCGAACCGGTCGGCTTCGCGTTCTCCGTCGTCGGACGGGATCTGGTGCATGACCAGATGCCCGAGTTCGTGGAGCACGGTGAAGCGTTCCCGGGCGGGAGACATCCCGGTGTTCAGGATGATCACGGGGAGGCCGTTGGGTGGTCGTACGCTCAGGCCGGAGATCTTGGGTGTCTCCAGATCCTTGCGTACGACAACGATTCCCGCCCGTTCGACAGCGCGGATCACATCAGGCACGGGGCCGTCTGGGATCAGCCAACTGGCTCGGACCTTGGAGGCCGCTTCCTCCGGTTCGTGCTCCTCGATGTCGAGGATGGGCAACCGGAAGGCGGGTTCGATCTCCACGCTGGCTTCGAGCCGCCGGACCTGCATGAGAAGCAGACTGATGTCCGCTTCGATACGCAGGAGTGAGGTCTTGCCGAGACCTGACTGTTTCCGGTGATAGAAGCCAGAAGGTCCGAGACCGACTGGTTCGTCCGGCCAGTCGAAGAGGCCCTCGGGATAGCCGAGGACGTTCGCGATGGTGGCCAGCTTGTCGGGAGAGAGCGTGCTCAGGCGGTTTTCCGCCTTCGACAGCGCAGCTTGCGACATGCCGGCCAGGCTGGCCAGCTTGGACTGGGAAAGTCCGCGTGACTCCCGCGCAAGCTGTAGTAGGCGCGGGTTCATGATGAGTTACCTCTCCTCCGAAGCCGTCTGTGCCTGGTCCCCGTCGGTCTTGGGGCGCACGATCGTATCCGGCTGGTCTTGACCAGTAGCCAGCGGGACCGGGATCGCCGGAAGCGCGCCGAAGCCGAGATCCAGGTCCAGGACCCAGAGCTGATCATCGTCCAGGCTGCAGGTGATGGCCGCCAGGTGAAGGCCGATTCCGGTGTCGTCAGGCAGATAGCCCGCCACCAGATGGGTCAGCTCCTCCATGCCCGGCAGGACCTGCGCGGCGAAGTCCTGGCTCTGCTGCGTCGGGAGACCGCTGGTGCGCATCTTGTCGTCGCGGAACTTCTTGAACCGCATGACGATCTTGCCGTCGAAGGTGAGGAGCGTGACCCCGTGCCTTTCGCTGACGTGGACATCATCCTTGCCGTGGAAGGCCGTGCGGGCCTCGTGGCGGATGCAGTCGCTGACGATGCTTGCCCGAGATCGGTTGCTGAGCATCAGCCCGAGCTCCGCGTCGCCGTCGACCAGCGCCCGCCAACGCTTCCACCCCAGGTCGATGCATGTGGCGATCGTGTCGAGGTGCGGGGACAGGACCAGTTTGGCCTCTGGGGCCGTGATGGGTTGCGTCACAGGAGCATCCTGCCGACTTAATAAACTGCTGTCAATTATTCGAGGAACTATTCTTTCCCCAGTTCAGCGTGCGGGTGCATCCAGACTCTTAGGTCAATGTGTGTTCTGCATACGAATGAGCGCGCCATATGACCGGAGTGCCGCGCCGCGAGAACTTCTCCGACCGTAACGGTGCGCGCCTCCGCCCCCTCGGGAGGTTGGGGGCGGAGGCGCGCGGCTTGCCGGGGAGAATTGTTGGCTACTCCCAGCCGCCGGTGAAGTTGCTGCTGAGCTGTGCGTTGCAGATGTTGTAGCCGCCGGACGCGTGGCCCTTCTTCGTCTTCCCGTCGACAGTCACCGAGCAGTTGATGTCACCGGAGCCCTGGAGCTGGGCCATGACGTTGAAGTACATGGCGTCGTCCTTCAGCGGGAGGGTGGCTTCGAACTTGCCGTCCTTGAACGTGCCCTTCCGGGTGTCCGAGTCGGAGCCGTAGGTGATGTCGAGGTCGCCGAGCACGCCCTTCGCCGCGGTGCCCCAAACCTTGAAGACGACCGTGTTGCCCGACTTCTTGGTGTCGGCCTTCTTGGTGTCGGCCTTCTTGTCGTCGCTCTTGCCGGTGCCGGCGGCGGCCTTGGTCTCCTTCGTGGAGGTGGTGGCCTTGGGGTCGGTCGAGCCGCTGGAGTCGTCCGAGCTGGACCCGCCGATAGCCGCGGCGGCGATGCCGATTACGACGAAGAGACCGACGATGCCGCCGCAGCCGATGCCGATGATCTTGCCGACGCTCGTCTTCTTCTTCGGCGGCTGCGGCTGGAACGGCGGGGCGCCGTAGGGCTGCTGACCATACGGCGGCTGCCCGTAGGGCTGCTGGGGGCCGCCCCATCCGGGCTGCTGCTGCGGCGGCTGGGGCTGCTGGTCGTTCATGGTCCCCCCTGGGGTGTTCTTTGGTGAATGCGAGGTGTGTGACTTGTAAGAGCCAGGTGTGGTTGCCGCGTACCGGCGAGATTGACCTAATCGTGATGAACCTCGCCGGTCGATCTGGCGTCAGGTCAGCGCCCCGGGCCGGACCCGTTCTGCTCGCGCATCGCCCGGTCGGACTGGTCGGTGTAGTCGGCGCGCTGCTGGGGCGTCCAGGTGGACACCTGCTCGGGCAGTTGGTCGACGAGGTCCTGCAGAGCCTTGGTCTCGGGCCCGTTGGTGGGTGCCATGCTGGCGGTCTCCTGTCATCTCGGTGGTGGGAGGAGCCGGGGCGGCCGGGATGCCTGGCAGCTGTCGGCCGCCCCGGAGCTTGCGGTAGATGGCCCGTAGACGGGCCGGTAGACGGTGGTAGATGGGCCGGTAGACGTGCAGGTCACGCGGCGGTAGATGCCTCGGTAGACGGCTCCTCGGCGGCGCCCGGAGGGGAGGCCTCGAGATCCCGCCGGCGCACCCCCCAGGTGGGCGACCCGCCGACCTTGACGCGGCGGTCGTGGGGGATGTGGAGGAGGGCCAGGCGGGTGCGCAGATCGGTGACCGTGCGGCCCTCCCACTGCCCCTGGTCCTGGAGGTGCGCGAGGACGGTGCGCAGGTGCACCGCGTCCGCGTCCCCCATCACGCCCAGCAGGAGCGTGCGCACGGCCTCGGCCGGGGGCGGCCCGGGGGTCTCCTCGTCGGGCGCGGAGGAGGCCTCGGTGACGGACTTCCCGGCGCGCCACGAGGCGAGCGTCCAGGCGGTGGTCAGCAGCCACATGAGGCTGGGCACGGCGCGGACGAGGCGGTACAGCAGGTACGCCCCGAGCGCCAGGGCGGCCAGGCGTACCCAGCAGCCGAGCGCGGCGCGCCAGCCGGTCAGGTCGGTGCGGCGGCCGCGCCGGACCCAGGCCGTGGTGCGCTCCCCGAGGTGGCGCAGGACGACGGCGGATCCAGTGGCGAGCCGCGCGGCGGGGCGGTTGAGGCGGCTCACAGGACACCCGCTCCCTGCGCGGCGCCGACCACGGCGTCGCCGATCCCGTTGAGGAGTCCGGGCAGCCAGGACAGGGCACCGGCCACGCCAGCCGTCAGGAGGAAGACGCTGCCGACGAAGGCCCCGCCGAGGAGCCGCCGGCGGTCCTTCTTCCCGGCGCCCTTGTAGGTGAGGTAGATGACGAACACAACCAGAGTGGCGACGATGGCACCGGTCATGCCGAGGCCGACGAGCTGGCCGGTGGCGAGCCGGGTTCCGGTGTCGGTGCCGGCGGCGGCCGCGCCGACGGACTCTCCGGAGCCGTTGGCCACGGCTCCGGAGCGGGCGTGGAGCCAGCCGAGCGCGCCGCCGGGGCAGGCTGCCGCGCAGGCCGCGGCCAGGAAGCCCTGCCCGAAGCGGGTGAGTTGCTTCATCTCGCGGCCGCCGGTGTACCAGGGGTGCAGGTTCGCGACCAGGACGAGGAGGGCGGCGAGCAGGCCGCCGACGGTGAGGGTGGTGCCGGTCATCGGGTGACTCCGGTGAGGAACTGGATCGGATCCCACCAGCTCAGGACTCCGAGGGAGCCGAGCAGGGCGGTGACGAGGAGGAAACGGGGCACGGCCCGGCCGGTGTGCTGGTCCAGCGCCCAGGCCGCGGTGAGGGCGACGCCGGCGATGACGTACGCGGCGGGGACGCCGGCCTCGGCGCGGGCCTGGCGGAGGGTGTGCGCCCATATCCCGACCGGGCTACGGCCATAGGCCCAGGGCGTGAGCGCGGCGAGGACGGCGAGGAGCATCCGCCAGGTGACGAGCGCGTCCCAGAGGCGTTCCCACAGGCGCGGCGCCGGCTCCTCGGGGGCGACCAGGAGCACCTCGTGGACGTGCCGGACCTCGACGACCCGGGGAGGCTGCGGGTCTGGCTGGGCCGGGACCGGGGCGGGCGCGGGCGGCACGGCCGGGGGCGGAGGAGGAGGTGGTGTCCTCCACGGCGGGGCCTCGCCGGGCTCGGGCGCTCGGGCGGGCAGCGGCCTGCCGGCCGGGATGATGCGGGTCGGGGTGACCGCCCGCGGCTGGGGCTGGTCCTGGGAAGAACTCACGGTGAGGTCCTGGTGGCCGAAGGGGCGGACACGGAGGCGGCGCAGGAGGGCGCGGGCGCGCAGCTCGTCACCGCCGGGTGAGGACTGCGCGCCCGTCATCCGGGCTGCCAGGTGTGGGGCGCGTCAGGGGTGGTGCCGGTACGACCGGCGGTGGCCGCCGGTACGACGTGGGCGGCGGCCAGCACGGCTACGTCCGACCGGCGTGGCTCGGCGTCGGACCAGTCGGACCGGGTGTCGTACCCGCTGTCGGACGAGGTGTCGGACCGGTCGGATCCGGCGTAGGACGCAGGCGGTACACGGTCGGAACGGTGGTCTGAAAGGTGCCGCGCTCGGGCCACTGACCAGGGTTACACCGTGTGATCCAGAACCGTTCGATCGTCGGACGCGTGCCCTGGGGGACAGCTTCGGCATCCCACACCTTGCGGTACACGCCGGCGACGATGGCCAGCGCAGATCGGACGGCGTCGGACACGTTCATACCGGTGGCGAGCATGGTCTCCAGGTCGTCATACAGCTGCTGGTCGACCTTGACGGAGGCGGTCTTACCGACCTGAGGCGGTGTGGTCATCCGTCGGACGCCTCCTCGGAGGCGGGCGCGGCTCCGCGGTCGGCCCAGGCGCCACAGCTCCGGCACACGTCCTGCTCGCCGTCCTGGACCATCGGGCGGCCGCAGCACAGCGGGACCGCCGCGAGCTCGCGCAGCTGCGCGGAGAAGTCGCGGCGGACCACGGACGAGCGGCCGGTGACCTCCGGGATCCGTGCGCGCAGGGCGCGGGAGAGGACCGGGTCGGGCGTGGTGGCCTGGACGAGGGCGAGGAGTCCGATCTCGGTGAGGGCCTCGCCCGGGCGGTTCCGCTCCAGCCGGTCGGCCATCTCGCCGAGCATCCGGCGGACCTGGGCGTCGGTAGCGGGCCGGCCGTACTGCTGGCGGGCCGTGTGCGGTGGTGGGGCTTCGGGCGGTACGTCTGCCTGGGTACGCTCCATGGCGGACCTGCTCCTTGTGATCGCTGAGGACGGGTCCCCCCTCGCCCCGGAGTGCCAGCTCCGCATGGGGCGAGGGGTTTTCCGTTGGTTGTGCCGGATCCAAAGTAGCGACCTTGTTGCCACGTGGCAACAAGGTCAGACAGGATGGTGCCCATGGCCGAGGCCGAAGGAGGGCCGGACATGGTGTCGTTTCGCGAGCTCGCACGCAGGCTCGTGGCTGATGGGATCGTCGAGACGATCTCTCATCAGCGGCTGTCGAAGATCTCGCAGGAGGATCCGGCATTCCCGCCGGTCGTCAAGGTCGGCAGCTCGAACGCCGTGGACTACGGGCTGGCCGCGCCCTACTTCCGGAAGCGGATCACGCGGCCCGGCCGGCGTACGGACCTCGAGGAGCAGCGCGGCGAGGGCGACGCAGGCACGGAGTAGTCGGCGGCGGGGGGACTGGCCGCCTGCCAACGGGGAGCTCGGTGGCCCGCTCTCCTGCCGCGCCTGATCGGGCGGCGCGGGCTCGCAGGACTGCCGTCATCCCGGTAGGCCGGTACGGCCGGCAGGCCGTAAGAGATCGTTTGTTCGGTGGACGCTTGCCCAGGTCTGGTGACGGTGGCCTGACGTGGTGGAACGGGTGTTGCGTGCCTGGCACAACGCTCCGGCTTCCGCCGGAGGGGTGCTCGCTGCACGTGCTCCTCTTCACAGAGAGACTGCTACGCCATGCGCAAGCGATTGTTCTCGCTGTTGGCCGCCTCGTGCGCGGCCGTTCCGATCCTTCTGGCCGGGGCCAGTCCGGCATCGGCGGACACGTCTGTCAATCAGGACCTGGTCAACAAGATGGACGGCAGCCGCCTCGCCCTCGGCAACGACAGCACTGCCGACGGCGCCGAAGCCATCACCCTGCGCGGTACCCGGTGGGACTCCTACATCACCGAGGCGTGGGACTTCGACGGCACGTACGACAGCAACAGCAAGCTGTGGACGGCCACCCTGCGCAACCGGGCCTCGAACCGGTGCCTGGAGCCGGAAGCGGCGAACCCGGTACGCGGCAACCGCGTCGTGGTCCGCTCCTGCGACGGCTCCGACCGACAGAAGTGGAGCCTGCGGCTGGAGACGGGCGGCGGCAACACCGAGCGCTGGTGGATGTGGCGCCCGGTGAGCAACCTCAACGTGGCCATGGCCTTGCAGAACACCAACAACGACCAGTGGGACAGTGTCCGCCTGGACTACTCCTACCCGTCCACCGACCGCCTCTGGCTCCTCGGCCCCAACAACAGCGCCTGGTGGTAGGCGGGCCAAACCCGCCCGAAGGCTAGGCAGTACCGAAGGCCCGGGCCACACCCGGGCCTTCGCCCGCGACTCAAACCTCGATGTCATGGGGCACCCGTGGGGTGCTGGCGCGGAACTCTAACCCTAGAATCGAACGTATGAGCGAGTTGCCGCCGGACCCTGCGCGCCTGCGCGTGATCCTCGCGCACCTCGACAGGCAGATGGCCGACCACGAGATTGTCGGTACCTACCTGCGGCTCCAGCGCGATGCCGTCCAGGCCGCGATCGCCCGCGCCGAGCGCCGGGCCATGCCGCGGCCTGTCATATCGGTACCCAAGCGCCCCCCGGGGGACCGCCGGGATCCGGGGGTCGGCCGTGAGTCCGGTGGCCGGCCGCAGGGCAGTTTCATCGTCGAGCGAACCGCCAAGGCCTCGGCAGCCGCGCTCGTCCATACCAGCAGCTGCACCAAGGGATTCACCTCCGGCCGGCCCATTGAGGCTGACCTGGCCCGGCGAGTGCTCGTCAACGATCCCAGGGGCTTCCAGGCCTGCGACACCTGCCGTCCGGACACTGCGCTGGGCCTCGACGTCGCCTGACCATCCAGGCCCAGGTCAGATCGGCGAACAACTGGCGTCGGCGTCGAGCGTGGCCACGGCGATGCGGGCGGCCAGGGCGAGCTCCTCGCGGCTGAACATGGCCCTGCAGGTGCCGCACTCCGTGTACAGCTGGTGGTCGGTCTCGACCAGGGTGAGGGAGTCACAGCGCGGGCAGGGCTGTGTGACGGCGCGCCGTCGCGGGCGCAGCCGGGTGGTGTCACGGACGACGCGCATCAGGTGCTGGAGTTCGTCGCGCATGTCGCCGGCCCACGGGCGGCGGGATATCCAGGCGAGCGGCTGGGGCTTGGCGAGCCACGCGGCCAGGGCCTCGGGGGCGAGTGATACCGGGGGGTTCCAGCGGCGTTCCTCGGCGATGAGGCGGACCCAGGGGATGAGGACCCCGGCGATGGGGAGTTGGCCGTGCTGGTCCTGGCGGGCGTCGCCGTAGGGATCACGGATGCTGTCGGTCCAGCCGGTGGGGCCGAGGAGGTTGAGGACGTCGTCGCGGCCGGGCAGGGGCGCGGTGCGGTGGACGGTGCGACCGCCGGACCGGTCGCCGGTGGTCTCGCGCTGGCGGGATCCCTTGAGCACGATGATCTGCGCCGGCAGTTCACGCAGCCACACGCCGACGAGGTCGACGCACGGGGTGCACAGGGTCTGGGCGAGGGTGGTCTCGGTGTCGCGCAGGGCGCGGTCGCAGGTGCTGGCGGCGCACGGGGTGGTGGTCACCGGGTGTCTCCTGGGGTAGTGCGGGTGGGGCGGTGCCGGGCCGGTGTGAGGGTGGCGGCCCGGCGGGGTTCACCAGGTGGGGGTGTCGCAGCAGGAGGCGATCCAGCCGGCCGGGATGTACATCCGAACCGGGGTGCCGGGGGCGTAGGGGGTGTGGCAGACGGCGCAGGTGCCCGCGCGGACGGCGTGGAACCAGCGGCCCGTCGGCCCGGCCGGGGGCGTACCGGGGCCCTCGTCCGGCCACGGTTCTGTACCTCGCTGCCCCCGCCGGGGCGAGGCCGCGACGGGGGCGGGCGGGCGGCAGTGCGCGCACATGCTGGGCTCGAGATCGGTGATCTCGCAGCGCGTCATTGCGACGCTCGCGGCAGGCTCCGCATCGTGAGGGGGCGTGAACTGGTGGACTGCCAGTCGAGCGGGTCGGGGTACACGAAGGTGAGCTCCAGCACCGTCGGGAGTTCGACGGGCGGACGCACGGGTTGCCGGATCGTGAGCCGGCCGTAGCCATCGCCGATGCCCGCGGCTTCGAGGACTCGCCGGACGCCGTCGAACTGCAGGCGGGCGACCCTCGGGTGTAGACCCAGATCTTCGGCGATGCGGGCCAGGCGTCGCTCCTGCCATACGTCGGCGGCGAGGAAGAGCGGCTCGAAGAGCGTCCGCAGCGACCTGGTCACCGGGCCGTCGAAGGCGACCTCCACCGTGCCCTTGCCGTACTGGTAGGGCCAGACCAGTTCGGGTGTGTGGAGCCGCGCGCTCGGCAGGGTAATGACGGGGACCGGGGCGGGCCGGTCGCCGGCCTCCTGGATCGCCTCCTTGAACCGCTCCAGGGCGGCGGACGCCCGCACCATCGCTTCCGTCGTGCTGCCGAGCGGCTCGAAGGCGCCGGCCACGAGCTCACCCAGCGTGCGCCACTCTCCGTCAGCGGCGCTCCAGAACTTGACGGTCACCGGTCCCTCCCGACCACGCAGCGGCCGGTCTCGGTGTGCTGCTCGGCGCAGGCCGGCCCGCACCGCCGCAGCAGTTCGGCCGTGAGCGCGGTGATGTGTGCGTACTTGGCCTCGGTGGTGTGGCCGTCCCACTGGGCGCGCGGGTCGTCGGCGGACACGTGCTCGATGGGGTGGGCCAGGTCGGCGTCGCGGGGGCCGAAGTGCCATGACGCTTGGTGGTCGTCGAGTTGCAGGTAAACGATCTGCCAGCCGGGATCCTCGACGTCCGGGGCCGGGGCGACGACCGCACCGTCCGTGTACCCGGCGAGCAGGGCGACGAGGGCGTTGCGCTCCCGGTAGGCGCCGTCCCGCTCGGCCTCGGCGTGCTCGAGGCGGCAGGCATAGCACCAGTCCGCGCACGGCAGCTCCTCAACAGAACCGTCGGGCAGGAGCACGCCGAATCGCGTGTGAGTTGCCATGCCCCGCGCGATGAACGAGAGCCACCGCTGTGCTTCGGCCTCAGCCCGCTCCACCCGCTGCTGCTGCCTTGCCGCGCGGCTTTCCAGCAGCTTCCTCGCCCCACGGATCGCCGACAAGCCCATGCGCTCCTGCCGCTCGGCCTCGGCACGCGCGGCGTCGGCCTCCCGTATCTCAGCTTCGACGTGCCGCTGGAGAAGGTCCGTCTGCTCATGGTTGAGACCGACCCCGCGGTTCCGGTCGAGCAGTTCGGTCAGGCTGGCCCGGCGCGAGGCGCGCTGTGCGTCCAGGACTGCCGCCGGGGGATGGTCGGTCTCGTACCGGCGCTTGGCTGCACGGACGACCTCGGCGAAGAACTCTTGGTCCTGCTCGGTGAGGTCGCCGCTGCCACGTACGAGGACGGACGTGCCGTCGACGTCGACGGACTGGCAGCTGTCAGAGCTGGTTGTCGCGGCCTCGTCGGTGTACGGCGATGCGACGGCGTCGGCGATACGCCGGAGCTGTGCGGTCAGGGCCTCGGCGGCATGGAGTATGGCGGCTGTGTCGGGGCTCAGAGCGGGGCTCATGCGGTGCTGTCCTTCGTGTGGAGACCGGCGCCACGCAGGCCCCGGTCGGTGAGGTGGTAGTAGATGGACCAGGCGTCCTCGGCGGCCGCCGTAGGTGCGTCTGTACGGACGCGGATCCATCCGGCCTGCTGGAGCATGTGGAGGGCGCGGTAGATGCGGTCTGGCCCGTAGCCGGTGGCCTCATGGATGGCCAGGTCGGTGGGTCGGTCGGTGCTGGCGATGGCGGTGAGTACGGCGCGGTGCGTACGGGTCAAGCGCGGCGCAGGCCGCCGCCGGAGGCGAGCGGCGATGGGCAGGCCGATCAGTGCTGCGAGCGTAAGGAGAGGGCAGGCCGCGCCCACGATGGTGGCGATCACACGGCCACCTCGCCGTCGAGGGCGCGGATGGTTGGGCACGGCCAGGTGTTGTCGTATGCGGGGCCGAACGCGGCGCAGTGGATGCAGGTGGTGCCGTGGGTCGCCTGTCTGTGCAGGGCGCGGACGCGAGTGATGGCGCGGCCACCACGCAGGACGTGGCGCAGGCAGAGAACACCTGCCACGGCGAACGAGGCCAGCCCGAGGCCGAGGCAGCCGAAGGCGGCCAGGACGAGGAGGCCGGGCAGCGTGGGGACGGTCATGACTGCGGCTCCTGGACCCCGTCGGGGACGGTGCTGGACGCGGGAAGGGAGGCGGCTGCCTGAGGGGACTCGGTCGGCAGTTCGTCGGCCCACTCGCGGACCCGGCCAGGGATGGCGGTGACGCCAGCCAGCTGGACGCGCTCGAGTTCGGCGTAGATGTCGAGGCGGTCCGCGACCTCGCGGTAGACATCACGGCGCAGGGGCAGCGCGTAGAAGAGACCGGCCACGGCGTCGGCGGCGGCGATCGCCACGTCGGCGTCCACGCCGAACACGATCCGGTCGTCCGCGCTGGCGCCCGCCCATGGACGGTCGGAGTTCCACCGCTCGAAGATGACCTTGGCGAATTGGTCGCGGCGCTCAGCGTGCGTGGCCGGCGACGGCAGGCGGCCGGAGCGCAAGTCAATGGACTGGATCCAGGCGAGGACCACAGCGGCGACCTGGATCAACTCGGCGCGCAGACGGACGGGGTCTGACTCTGCGAGCGCTTCGGCGGCCTCCTCACCGAAGACGTCGCGCCAGGTGAGGATGCCCTGGTGGGCGTGCAGGTTGCACATGCTGCGCGCGGCCTCGGCCAGGTCTCCAGCGGTCCATCCGGGGACGATCTCGACCGTGGGGCCGGTGCCGTCGGGGTGGACCTGCACGCCGAACTTCTCGTCCTGCCGGGCGCGTTCCGCGACGAGCTCGGTGAAGATCTGCGGGAGGCCGGCCGTGCCGATGGTGACGGGCCTGTCATGTTCGGGGCTGCTCACTGGCTGATCTCCTGAGTCTCGAGCGGGAGTTGGCCGTCGGTGGTCGGGACGGGCTGGGTGAGAACAGCCCGGATCCGGGCGGGGGCGCGGCGCAGCGCGGCGCGCTGGTCGGGTCGGAGCTTGCGCCAGCAGCGGCCGCCGATCCCGCCGCGTTCCTTGGCGGCCGCGGACCGGGTCTCGGTGTGGCACAGGGGGCATTCGACGGACTCGCTCACGCCGCGCCGCCGGTGGCCTCGCGCCACGCGTCCATCACGGCCTTGGGCACCCGGCCGGTCCCCGGGCAGCCGACGTTGTTCTCCCGCGCCCAGGCGCGCGCCGCCGCGGCGTTCGGATCCGTACGCTTCTTCGGCTTGGGCGGGGCCAGTTCGTCCTGGCGGGCCTGGATCTCGGCGAGCCGACGCTGCAGGTTCTCCCGCTCCTGAGTGAGCGAGGTCAGTTCCTGATCGGCGTCGTACCGGTTACGCAGGCCGGTGAGGGCAGCCCGGGTACGGGCGGCCGTGGCCTGGACGTCCTCGTCATGGTGCTCCTCGGCCCACTTCAGAAGCCTGCCGAGCTGCAGGGTCTCTGACGGCCTGCGGCTGGAGTCGGCGGAGGCCTCGGCATGCGGGCCGGTGGCTGAGGGAACCGTGGCGAGTGCCGGTACAGAGGGCAGCGGCTGGGGTGCTGTGGCCATGGTGGGCTCCTGGGAGGAGAGATGGAGTCGGTTGTCGCGGGCAGCCTGAGGACCGCCTTCGCGGTCGATTTCGTCGAGGAGGTTGGTCAGGGCGCGGATCGTCACCGGCTTCTCCTGCGGGATGGAGTTGCGCATGAGGGTGTCGGTGGCGTGTGCGCCGGCGACGCACGCGGATTCACCGCAGTCGGCGCGGACGTGGCCGTCGGGCTGGCGTCCGTGGTGACGTGAGAACAGGAGCCTGCGGCCGTTGAACCGCTGGCCCTCGGCGTGGAGGGTGGGCATGCGGCCGGCCATCGGGCCGGTCCACCGCGCGTGGCCGTCGCCGTACGGCTCGATAGCAGCCTCGAGGGCTTCGTCGATCGTTCGTGCGGGCCCCCCGCCCTGGTTCCCGGACGGGGGCAGGCCAGCATCACGGCGGATACTGGCGATGGTCGGTGCCGTGATTCCGACTGCGTCCCTGATCTCCTGGAACGTGGCCCCGTTCAGCAGCAGTACGAGAGTGCGTCGCTCGATCTCGGCACGCTGCTCGGGCGAGAGAGAGCGGCCGTTACTGCCGGTGTAGAACGGCTCAGGCGCTGACTCCACGGGGACGGTCACGGCATCACCTCGAAGAGGCAGGCCTGCCCGGACCCGAGGCGTCGGTTGGCCCAGAGCACTTCGGTACGGCTTCGGTCGTTGGCCGCGTTGCCGGTCGTGGTCCGCTGTGCGTAGCGATGCCAGCCGGCGTACAGCTCGGCGTACAGCGGGCTGTCGTAGCCGGACAGGACCACCGCGGCGTTGCAGTCGGTTAGGGCTGCGGCCAGTTCCCGGTGCTCGTTCTCGCCGCGCATCTCGGTGCCGTACCGGTTGCGGTGGCTGCGGGTGGTGCCGAGGTAGGGCGGGTCGACGTACAGCAGCACGTCGGGCGCCGCGCCGTACTTCCCGATCACAGTGAGGGCCGGCAGGCACTCCAGGCTGACGGAGGCGATTCGCTCGGCTGTGGGCAGCAACCTGCCGCGGTAGGCGTCGAGGTGGTCGGGCATGCCGAAGCTGGACCCGGATGAGGTGGTGTAGTGCCGCCACCCGCTCCGGCGCATCATGCCGCCGCGGCCCTGTGACAGACGTACCCACACCCGCCGGGCCCGCTCCACGTCGTCCTCGGTCGGCTCCCATGCTCCGGTCAGCTCAGCGCGAGAGTGCGGGGTGAGCGCACACGCGCGCGCCAGCTCGTCAGGGCGATCGCGCAGGACCCGCCAGAAGTTGACCAGGTCCCCGTCCAGATCGTTGACGGTCTCCATCGGCGACGCCGACTTGGCGAGGAGAACCGACAGCCCACCGCAGTACGGCTCGACGTAGTGCTGGTGCGGAGGGAGGAGGGAGACGATCCACTCGGCCACGGTCTGCTTGCTGCCGAAGTACGGGACGGGCGGCTTCACCGGGCACCTCGCCCCGGCTGCTGGCCGAAGAGCGGAGGTTGCACAGTGGGTCTGCGCCGGGCCGGCCGTGACCGCTGGGCCGGCGCGGAAGGCTGCGGGGTGCTGAGGCCGGTGCAGCTGGTCCAGTGCAGCAGGGCCTTCCACTCCAGGAGCTCGGGCTCGGGCCGGTCTGCGTCGAGCTGGCGGACGACCAAGGCGCCCGGGCCGTTGGTGTGTGCAGCGAGGCCGCCGGCCGGGGACGGCAGGGCGTTCAGCGGTACACGCTGTCCGCGCTGCGGGCCGTCCCCCCAGGTCGCCCAGCGGATCGGCGCGTTGCACCGGGTGCAGTCGGTGACACCGCGGGTGGGGTGCGGGGTGGTGGGCATCAGCTCTCCTCTCCGCGCGCCTGGGCGGCGACCGTGCGGGCGGTGTGCGGCTCGGCCCGGCGGCGGCCGCGCTTGGACTGGCAGGCCTGGCCCTCCTCGGCGAGGCAGCCGGGCTCGGGGCAGGTGATCTCGAGCGCTCCGGTCAGCGGGGCCCTGCCGACCGCAGTTCGGAACGACTCGGGCATGTAGTCGTGGCGCATGGGCGCCTCCTCGATGGCGCGCGGGGACGGAGTAGCCGCCGACTGGGGCGCAACGGCGGAGAGTTCGGGGTGTGCGCCGTACGCAGCGCGCAGCAGTTCGCCGGCACGCAGGACGCCATACCGGTGGAGCGCGAGCTCGGGCCCGTACACCGCGGCGGCCGCCAGGACCTCCTCGTCGGAGGCCTCGGTGCGCTCGCGGTACGTGGCCTTCGACAGGTCCCGGTGGCGGAGCTCGGCGAGCTGCTCGCCCCATGCGCGGGCGCGCCGCCATTCCTCGCGGGTGATCTGCCGTTTGTGGGCGCAGGTCTCGCACGGCTCACCGGTCGGCCAGGTGTAGCCGTCCTCGCACAGCGACAGCCCGCATCCGCCGGGCACGACGGCCACGGCCAGGAGCCAGGCGCCGACGTCGCCGATCGTGCGGGCGTCGCGGTAACGGCTGGCGATCCGGGCGGCCATCCGCTCCGGGGACATCAGGTTCACCGCGGCGTTGTCGAGCTGGCGGCCGATCTCGCGGGCGACCCGCCGCAGCATGAACCGGCTGACGCTGTCCGTCAGCAGGTGTCGCACGGGGGCCAGGCTGGTGTGGATGCGCTGGGTCCAGCGCAGCTCCGGCCCGGTGTACGGGGCGCGTCCGGTGGGGGTGGGGCGGTTCCCGCGCGCAGCGCGAGACGGGCCCGGGCGGAACGTGTCCGGCAGCGTGCTGTCTGCGTTTTCCACAGGAGCCGGGCCCCACTCACGGTCACCTCGCCTACGGCGGGAAACCCCCACTGGGTTCGTCTTGTCGGGTCGGTCAGTCGGGTGGTCTTCCTTAGACGCGAGGGATCCGTCACCAAGATCCGAACCGGATCCGTCATAGAAGTCCGAAGCCTCGGCGTCCCACAGGGCCAACTGCTCGTCGGCGGGCGCCTCTTCGGCCGGGGCCGGGACGGTGTGGAGCGGGTGGCGGTGGGTCTCGTAGGCGTGGCGGCCCTGCTCGCCCTCCCGGCGGTGCACGGTGAGCCAGCCGGTCTCGGCGAGCTCGTCGACCAGGCGGCGGGCCTGCCGCTCGCCGAGGTGCTCGCCGGCGTGTTTGCCGGTGTGGTGGTGGAGCATCTCGCCGAGCTCGGCGACGGTGACCGGGATCCGGCGGGCGGTGGAGTAGGCGAGGAGCGCGTACAGGCGCAGCAGGCGCGGGGTGAGGGTCTCGGCCGCACGTACCGGGATCTGCGCCCACAGCTCGTCTTCGGCCAGAGGCCGGGTGACGCGGTGCGCGGACTCGCCGGTGCCGCCCCGGGCCGTACGGCGGACGGTCGGGACCTCAGTGATCCCGTCGACGGTGTCCGGGCGGGTGAGGGGCCGCAGGCCTCGCTCCACTGCGCTCTTGGACATCCCGAGGAACTCGGCCAGACGGATGACACGGGCGGTGCATCCCTCCGGGCGGAGCGACAGAGCCTTCACCTTGACGTAGGTGCTCAGGGCCACGTCGGGGTACTGAGCACCTACGACCAGGCGCAGGGGGACCTTGACGGTCAGGCCGCCGTCGCGCGGGCGCGCCCCGGCAGCCGCGCGGGGCGGCTCGGGGTGCGGTGCAGCCGGGTCGGCTGCGAGCGCGGCGACGGACATCGGATCCTTCTGATGCGGGAGTTGAGGCGAGTGGGGGCCCCGCTCGCCTGGGGGCGGCGAGCGGGGCCAGAGGCATCCGCAGGCGTGGGGGACGCCCGAGGGGCTCGGATGCCAGGGAGAGGTCAGCCGACGTGATCGCGCGTCTGCCGGATCTGCTCGAGGACCAGGGCCGGGACGCGGAGCTGAAGGACCTCCTGGCCCGCGTTCGGGCCCGAGTGCAGCCGCTGCCGGGTCAGCCATCCGCGTTGGGCGAGGACCTCGACCTGGACGAGGACCTGACCGCGGGCCAGACCGGTGCCAAACGCGAGCTGTTCGGGCGTGGGGACGCGCTGGATCAGGCCGGACTTGTAGTTCGCGTACGGCAGCAGCGTGAGAGCGACCAGGCGCGCCTCGGGGAGCATGCGGCTGAGCCGGATGCCTCGCTGGTACACCGCCCGCAGGACCTCGTCCTGGCGGAGCTTGCCGGGGGCGATCAGTACGGAACCGGCGGACGATGCCGTGACCGGAGTCAACGGCGCGGCGGCCGGCGTCGACGGCATAGGCGGGCGGGGGCGCGGCGGGCCGGGCTTGGGTACCGGGCGGGGAGCGGGTGACGTCATGACGCGTGGTCCTTGCTGGGCTCGGCGCCGGTGGGGGCGGCTGCCTCGGTGCTGGTGCCAGGTGAGGGCTGGCGGTGGGTCGGCCAGGTGCTGGGGGCGTGCCGGTCGCACCACCAGCCGGAGGTGTGGAGGCGCGCGTAGGTGAGGCTGTGGACCGGCGAGGCGAGCCACTCGCAGGCCGGGGGCTTGCCTCGCCGGTCCAGGGGCTTCACTCGGCGTCGTCCCGAAAGTCGTCGTAGTCGTCCGGGCCCAGCGCGGTGGCCATCCCCTCGGCCGCCCACTCGTCCGCAGCGCGCGGGTCCGGCAGGACCGGCAGCGCGACGACGACGGCCAGCTGCACGCCGTGCGCCTCCTTCGGCTGCGGCAGCCGCACGACCGTGCCGCCGTGCGGCATCGGCATGACGTGCCGGCCCGTGAGCTCCTCGCTGTAGGTGGCGAACCCGGAGGCGTGGTCGACGGCCGCGTCCCGCTCCTCGTACAGGCCCTCGATGCCGACGTCGTCCACCTTCGCGCCGACGGTCACCACCGCGTGCAGCTGCTCGGGCAGCGCCGGGCACTCGTGCGGGGGCTCGAGGTAGTCGGGGTCGTCGCTGCAGGCGCCGCGGTGGAGGCGCGGGCGCGCGCAGTCGGCGTGTTCCGGCATCGGCCCCGCGATCCCGCACGGCGGCAGAGGCCTGTGCGACTGCAGTCGGGCCAGGGCCAGTTCGGGTTCGCCGCGCTCCAGGTACCGCTTCGCGTCGCGGGCGGCGTCGGCCAGGTCCTGCGCCGCCGTCAGCGCGCCGGCGGCGGCCGTGGGGCCGAGGCTGCGGGAGGGGCCGTCGTGGACGACCTGGCCGTCACGGACGATCGTCAGACGGTGCGGGCCGCCCTCGAACCAGGCCTCGAAGATCGGGCAGTCGGTGGCCTCGGCCGCGAAGTGCCCAACCAGGCCCATCGGTTCGTCGAGGCTGCACGTGTGGGCCAGCAGCTCCATGCTCAACAGGCCCTGGCCAGCGTCGCCGATGACGTACGTCTCGCCGAAGACGGGCATGGTCGGCGTGTTCTCGTAGTGGATGTGGACCAGGTCGCGGGGGCGCATGGGGTACCAGGGCGCGGAGGCGAGGTCGATGCCGCCTTGCATGAGAGCGGACAGCTCGCCGTCGAGGTCCCGGCGGCGCTTGGCCTCCTCAGCCTGCGCGAGCGGAGACAGCGGCTCCTCAGGCTGACCCGGGACGAGCGGGCGCTCGGGGTGCATCTCGCTCATGACGCTCCTATCGGAGTTGTGTGCGTGGGAAGGGAGTTGAGGGCATCCGCCCATGCGGTGTCGGGGTCGGTGGCCTGACCGGCGTGCTGCTCCCACAGGCCAGCTAGGCCGTCCAGGGACCGGGTGCGTGGGGTGCGGCCGATCGCGCGCCCGCACTCGCAGGTGCCGACGTGGTCAGGGCCGACGAGCCTGATGACCAGGGCGTGAGGAGTGTCCGCCGTCCCCGAGGCGTCGGCGGTGGTGCTGCCGCCTGCGGGGGTGTCCTTCTCCTCAGCCCTGGTCAGGGCCGTGTCGATCGCTTCGGCCAGCTGCGGCACGGTGGCTGTCCACCGAGGCTCGCTGGATCCGGGCCCGAGGCCCTGGACCATCGCGCCGCGCAGCTCCTGGCCCAGGAACGGGCGCCTGAACTCGGGGTGGGTCAGCGCGGTGGCGATGGTGTCCGTGCGGGAGGTCACCGGTCACCGTCCGGGCGCACGGGGATGGCGCGGAGCTCGGCGCGGGTTCGGGCCAGCACGGTGCAGCGGCCCGGGCAGTACCAGTGCGTCCCGTGGTTCTGGCCGGCGTCACGCACCTGGACCATGCCGGGGACCGGCGCTCGCAGGCCGCTGGCCGGGCTCCCGCAGCTGTCGGCGGTGCACACCTCGTACGGCATCGCGGTGTCAGCCGGGCGGCTGGCGCCGACCAGTCCCTGGTTCCAGGCCTGCCGGGCCGCCAGCTGCCCGGGCGTGGTCTCGGGCAGCCGCGGGCGCTGCGCGCGGGTCGGCATCAGCTCTCACCGCCGTCGGCGGTCTGCTCCTGCTCGGCCAGCCACGCGGCCGCCTCGTCGTCCGGCAGCCGGGTGTAGCCGGAGAGCTGAATGCTGATGCCGTCCACGGTCGTGGTGGCGTTCGCCCTCCGCATCACGTACGAGTGCGCGTCGCCGAAGACCCTGACCTCTGCCTCTACGCCCAGGGCCCTGGCCGTCCTGGCGGCGGCCTCGGCGGAGGTGGCTTTGAGGTGGAGTTCGCCGCTGATGTCGCGGTCGGCATGGCCGTACAGGCTGGCGAGGTCAACGCGCAGGCCGGCGTCGCTGTGCAGCGCCAGGAGGCGGGTGGCCACCTGCGTCATGAGCGTGGCCCGGTCGGGCAGACCGGCGAGGCAGGCGAGCGGTTCGGCTACCTCGCGGGCCGGTTCGTCGTCCTGGTGCTGCGCCGCCAGTTGGTCGGCCTCCGCCAGGAGCTGGCCCAGCTGCGCGAGGCTGGTGACCCGGGTGAACTGGCGGCATCCGCAGCTCACGCACGTCGCCATCAGGGCGAACTGGACGTCGACGGGCTCGGCCGCGCAGGTGTAGCGCAGCGCGAACGAGTGGAAGCGGCCCGGGTCCAACGAGGCGAGGGCCTCCTCGGTGTCCTTGGGCGCGCGGTCCCACGGCGTGTATTCCCAGGCCAGTTCGTCAGCGGCCTCACCCAGGACTTCGCGGGCGCAGCGGCGGGCGGCGGTCAGGAACTCCTCGGCGGCCTTGGCCTCGTTCTCAGCGTTCTGGGCGTTATCGTCTGCGGCCTGGCTGGTGTAGGCGTCCTTGGCAGCGGTGTTGAGGGACTGGGACATCAGACGCTCACCACCAGCGGGCGGACGGCGGGCAGTTCGGCGTCGGCGATGAACGCGGCGGCGTCCTCGAGCTCGGCCAGGCCGTTGGAGGAGTACCGCCAGCGCAGGGTGGAGACCTGGTGGGCGCCGTCCGGGTCGGGCACGGCGGCGGCGATCCACAACGGGGTGCCGGAGGCGTCGCGGTAGCGGGAGGTGATCCCGTACAGGGTGGCCTCGGTGACCGTGGCGGCCTGCCGGGTGACGAGGTACTGGGTGGGCTCACCGCCGGGGACGACAGGGCGTCCGGGCCACAGCCATACCTCGCCGATCTGGCGGGGCCGCTGGCCCCAACCCGTCGCCGAGGTATGGGTCAGGGCCTGCCCGAGGCTCTCGGCCGAGATGGTGTGGACGGTGTCGCAGTCGCGGCACAGCAGCCGCAACCGGAGCCGGTCGAACGTGGTCGCGTGGGTGCAGTCGCCGTTCGCGCAGCCGTGCGGCTCAGTGCTGCCGGCGAGGGGGCGGATGCCCTCCTCGCGCAGCACCTCGGCGTCGTCCCAGACCGGGGTCTGGCAGCCGGCCGCGTGCGCGAGCGCGTTCCACCCGAAGTAGGTGGTCTCGATCAGTTCCATGTCAGGCGGCGTCCTTGCTGTGGCGTGCGCGAAGTGACTGCACGCGGAGCGGGATGGTCTCGGCGTGCTGGGGGAAGGCGGCTGCGGCGTGCTGGCGGCGGCTGGACGCGCGGGCGGGAAGGGCCGGGGGACGCCGTGTCTCGTCCTTGCGGGTGGCCCAGTAGTCCGTGAGCGGACCCTCGTCGAGGGCGAGCTTGAGTAAGCCCAGCAAGACCGCACTGGTCGCGGTGCCGATGCCCCCGGCGGCCAGCCACTCGGTTGCCGTGACGGGCCCGTTCACGACGTGGCCTTGGCCGGGGCGAGCAGGCACATGAGCTCGGCGGCGGCGCGGTCGACATAGAGAGCCGCAACGCCGTCGCCGCGCAGGTACACGGCTGCGTCGTCCTTGCGGCCGGTGGCGGTCATCGCCGTGCCGGCGGCCTGGACCGTGGCCGGGTCGATGCCGAACTGGTGCAGCCACCAGCGCCAGGCGTCCAGCGACCCCGGCTCGACCGTGATGGCGATCGTGTGGGCGTCGCGAATCTCGATCGCGGTGACGTCCGGCTGGCGTCGCACCTTGTCCTTGACGGTGCCGGCTGGCGAGTCGAGGTCCACGTCGAGGCCGATGCGCGTGATGCACCCCGCGTACTCCGTCACCTCGAACTCACCGGCCTCGATGACGCTCGGGTCGGCGATCGCGTACCGCACGGGGCTGTCATCGCTGGTGGCAGCGACGGCCTCGGCGACCAGCGCACGCACCGGGCCCGTGAGCTCCAGCGCCAGGGCCTCGAGCTGGGCCACGGTCAGCGGCAGGTCGAGGAGCCCGGTGGCCATCTGCAGGGCGGAGTGCAGCTTGTGCGGGACGCGCTGCGGGTCCTGGATCACTCGCCACCGTCCGAGACCTCGGCGGTGTAGTTCATGACCTGCAGTTCCTCGGACGTCGCGCAGGCGCTGCACAGGTCGACCATCTGCCGGTTGGGCACCCAGACGCAGCCGCCCTCGCACGCGTGGTCCTCGGTGCAGCCACAGCGCACACAGCGGGCGACGTCCTCGGCGTCCAGGCCGACGGTGCTGACCGGCTGGGTGGGGGCAACGGCCTGCACCACGGCCAGGACGCTCGCACCGAGCGGCACCGGCTCCTGCCCGATCGTCTCGGGGATGGCCGTCTCGGCGGCGGGCGCGGGCTCACCGGTCAACTCGGCGGCCTGCACAGCCGTGACGACGGCGCAGCCGCAGACCTCGATCCCCTTCACGCGGCCGATGGCCTCGAGCCGGATGCCATCGCTGACGGTCGAGTGGGTGAGCAGGGTGTCGAGGGCGGCAGCGAGGTCCAGGAGCCCTCGCGCATCGTGGCTGTAGAACTTCGCGTCGACGCGCCAGCCCTCCGGCCAGTCCCGATCGATATGGACACTGAACGGCGCGGGGAACAGCGGGGTGACGATCTCGGCCGCGACGGCGGCGGCATGCGCGAAGGAGTCTCTCGGCGGTGCGGTGGGCGCGGCGGGCTCGGTAGCCTTCTCCACGTGAACCTCATTTCAGAGTGGTGAGGTGATCGACTTGCGGGGCTTGTCCGGGTCGCATCCGGGCGGGCCCCGCGCCGCGTCTAGAGCGCGGTCTTCAGCGCCCTGCTGCGCGAGGGCAGCGGGCGCAGGTGGCTGAGCGGGTGAGCGCCGGCCTGCGTGGGCGGCGCCGAGCTGGCGGCCAGCGGGCCGGTGGACGGCTCATGGTGGAAGAGGCTGTCGATCCGCTCGAGGTCGGCGTCCGTGAAGTAGACGGCCTTGCCGGCCTTCGTGTGCGGCAGCTTCTTGATGTGCCTGCGGAGCCACGTCTCCGTGACGCACTCGGGCAGTTCGGCCGCCGCTTCCTCGTACGTGAACCGGCGTCGGCTGGTCACGCGGGCACCGCCGCACGGGAGATGTCCGAAACTGATTCGTCGTCAGGCACCGATCTGCCGGTGGGGGCCCAGAGGATCAGCAGGTCAACGCCGATGACCCGGGCGATCTCGTGAGCGACACCAGTCGGCTGCGTCTTCGTGGCCCCGCTCAAGAGGGCGTCGACGGTTCCGTGCGGAATGCCGACCTGCCTCGCCAGCTCGCGGCCGCTGATCTCGGCCCCGGTCCCGGTCCGCTCCATCAGCTCGCACAGCAGGTGGGGCTTGACCAGCCGATATCGGGGTTCACGAACCATGGGCACACCTCTTGGGCACTCTGACCAAATTTTTGGGCACGGCTCATAGTGCATGAGTTTGGGCACGGTGTCCAGATTTTTGGGCAGCTCGGTAGGTGGGGATTTGGTCAAAGCCGCCGTGTGGACTGGCGCGACCTGTCCAAAAACCTGGACACTGTGACCAACGCGGCCGGGACTGCGGTCCGCTGAACAGGGCGTACGCCCCGTGCGTACCACTGGCCACATGGGCACAGGTGACCGGGAGACGAGGTTGGGTCGATGACGGGCGGCGACGCTGCGACGGGACGGACGGATCTGTCCGAGCTCCTAGGTACCCGCAAGGAGGAGCTGGGTCTCAGCTACCGCGAGCTTGAGGCGGCATGCATCGACCCGGCTCACCCGGAGGCCGGCGTCCAATACAAGCGCGGCACCCTGGAGAACCTGATCAAGGCCGTCCCGGGCACCAAGGCGCCCACCTACTCCCAGCTTCACGCTCTGCAGGCCGCCTTCAGGCTGCCGCTGCCGCTCCTCCAGGATGCGGCCGCCGCCCAGTTCTTCGGCCTCGACGCGGTACGCGACGGCGAAGATCCGGAAACGCTTGCCTTCATCCATGACTTCCAGGGACTCAGCTCAGAGGATCAGGCGTGGGTGCGAGCGATGGTCCAGACGCGTCGGAACGTCGACCCATCCTGACCGGAAACCGACCATTGGCGGCACCTGTGACTGCGCACAGTAGTTGCATATGCCACGCCAGCTCGTGAACTGGGAACTCCGCTTCGGTCGCGCAACCTGCCGCTTCGGCGTCCGGAAGGCCTGGTCATGGCGTTGCGTGGCGCAGTCACACCCCCGCGAGAAACAGACCGCACATGCCGTTTGCGGCTGTTTCTGACCCCGCCTCAGAAGCGTTGGCCACAGATGAACAGAGGGCGCCGACCCTGTGACCAGCAGTGCTTACACAAACGGAGATTTTCAATCACCCACCGTTTCACACTGGTCACAGGGTGGCCGGTATGGCAACGTGGGTGGTCCGCCTGGGGGGGCGCTAGCGAATGGCTGCATCGCGTCTCGAACATGCACGCGATGACGCAGCGAGTACGGTCATGCAGGGGGTCACATGCCAGACAGATGCGCGCTACCGGGCAGCACTACCCAGGGTTACAGCGACCTGGACATCGAGTACGTCGACCAGCTGCCCGGCGGCCGGGTCTACCTTTTACTGGCCGGCCGCGAAGGCGGGACCTGCTTCGCCGTGCGAAACCGCTTCACACCGCACGCTCGAGCCCAGGCCGCCGAGGAGATACGCAACCTCGCAGGACTCGGCCTGTGGCCGAACCCTGCTTCAGGGCAGCAGGCGCAGACCGAAGGCGGGTCGCTGGAGGCTGAGCCCGGGGCGCAGGCGTAGCCGTCGCTCCCGCCGAGGCTGCCGTGCCGGTAAGGGGTGACACTGATCATGGATGTGGGGCCGCTTCGGCGGCCCCACATCCATGACGGCCTACACCACCGTGAGGTGAGCGACTGGCGCCGGCGCTCCCATGGCGGCCTGGATGGCTGAGGTGATCTCGTCGTCCAAGCCGCGCACCAGGTGCCCATACCGGTCCACCGTCGTCTGGATCGACTCGTGCCCGAGCCTGATCTGGATGGCGGGCAGGGGGATCTTCGCGCCGATCAACCATGCGACGTGGCTGTGCCGAAGATCGTGGATCCGTGGCCGCTTCGGGAGCCCCTTCGCGACCGCCTCCTCCACCGCGGGCTTCCACTTCCGGTTGTAGAAGTTCGCGTGCCG
Source organism: Streptomyces sp. NPDC090088 (assembly GCF_044747345.1). Lineage (NCBI taxonomy): Bacteria > Bacillati > Actinomycetota > Actinomycetes > Kitasatosporales > Streptomycetaceae > Streptomyces > Streptomyces sp. NPDC090088. Next base: position 362,776 of record NZ_JBIVDZ010000001.1, read on the forward strand.
CCAGTGCTTCCCCGTGGCCGTACGGAACACGTAGTCCTCCGGCCGGCACCCGCTGGTCTGCCGCCGCAGCATGGCCACCTGGTCGGGCGTCAGCGCCACCAGGCGCCGCGCCTTCCGAGTCTTGGGCGGCCCCAGGTAGAACGCCTCGGCGCTGCCCTTCTTGGAGCGCTTCCAGGCCCGCTGGACGTTCGCCGTGGGCGCCGCTGCGTCCAGGGCCAGATCCTTCACCATGAGCGCCGTAGCCTCGCCCCAGCGCATCCCCGTACCCACGAGCCAGTCCGCGAGGTCCCGCGCGTCCGGGTCCTTGATCTCCTGGGCTATGCGGCCGTACTCCGCGTGCTCGAGGAACGTCATCTCCTCGTCGGTGTCGTCGTCGGCCCGGGGGAGTCGGGTCTTGGTGCAGCAGTTCTTGGTGCGCAGCTGGGGAGTCGCTTCGACGGCGGCCTGGACGATGCAGTAGAGGAGGCCGTGCCGGTTCCGAATGCTCTTCGGGTCAGCCGGGCGGCGGAGCCACTTCGCTGGGTTGTCCGGGTCCCGCTCGCCGGCCTTCTCCACGCCGACCCAGACGTCGACGTCCTCCTGGACAAGGTTGCAGATGGTGGCCGGCACCACCTGTCCGCGGACGTCCGTGTGCTGGATCAAGGACAGGTGTATTCGGATGTCTCGCCGGTAGTCATCCTTGGTGCGCTCGTCGATGTTGTTGAGGCGGTCGACGTACCGGTACCCGTACTCGTCCAGGGCGACGTCCCCCGGTACCGCCGGCGTCTCCACGAAGCCCTCGCCGCGCACCCAGCCGTGAGGCCACTGGTTCCCGTGCGCTTCGACCAGCTTCCGGAACTGCGCGGCCTGGTCCTTGCCTTCATCCCCGCCGAAGTTCTCGGTCTGCCAGTCGCCGTCCTGCCGCCACTTCACCTGGTAGGTCGGCGGTCCAACTTTCCTGGGTCGTTCCACAACGCTCGCCATGCAGGGACGATAAGGGCGAAAGGGTGGCCTCTGGAGCCCTCTTGTTCCCGTGATGTTCCCAACACTCTGGACATGACGAAGGGCTGACCTGTTTTCACAGGTCAGCCCTTGATCATTCAGGGTGAGTGACGGGACTCGAACCCGCGACATCCTGGACCACAACCAGGTGCTCTACCAGCTGAGCTACACCCACCACGACCGGCGGTGACTTTGTGGTTTCTCCGACCGGCCGAGAAAAAGTGTACAGGGTCCGAAGGGGTGCTCGCGCACGGCTTTCCGGGAGCCGCCCGCGGGGCCTCCCGGGCGGCTATTCCGCAGGCAGGACGTGCTTGGCCGCGATGGTCCGCGCGGTGTCCGAGTCCGGGCCGGGCTGCGGTACGAAGATGGCCTCGCGGTAGTAGCGCAGCTCGGCGATCGACTCGCGGATGTCGGCGAGGGCGCGGTGGTTGCCGTTCTTCTCCGGGCTGTTGAAGTAGGCCCGCGGGTACCAGCGCCGGGCCAGCTCCTTGACGCTGGACACGTCGACGATCCGGTAGTGGAGGTATCCCTCCAGGGCGGCCATGTCCCGGGCCAGGAAGCCGCGGTCGGTGCCGACGGAGTTTCCGCACAGCGGGGCCTTGCCGGGTTCCTTGACGTGTTCCCGGACATAGGCCAGGACCTGCTCCTCGGCCTCGGCGAGCGTCGTGCCGCCGGCCAGCTCGTCGAGCAGGCCGGACGTGGTGTGCATCTGCCGCACCACCTCCGGCATCGTCTCCAGTGCCTTGGCCGGCGGACGGATGACGATGTCCACGCCCTCGCCGAGCACGTTCAGCTCGGAGTCGGTGACCAGCGCGGCCACCTCGATGAGCGCGTCGTCGGACAGCGAGAGGCCGGTCATCTCGCAGTCGATCCACACCATGCGATCGTTCATGCGACCACCCTAAAGCTGACGTCGGCGTTTGGGTGCCCCCGGTACCGCGCCGAACACTCCGGGGGCGACCGTGCCGCCGGCCTCGGTGCCGGACGGGGGTCGTCGCTTTTCCCCCTCGCCTCGTGTCCCACCGAGTCGGGTGGTGGGTGGGCGAGGGGTCGGTGCCTGCCCACCCGAGCGTGTCGGGTGGGCAGGGTGGAGCGTCAGCTGCCCGTGCGTGGGCCCGGCAGGCTGGCCGACAGGCCTACCGCCGCTGACCTGCGGGTCTGCATCGGCAGTACTCCCTCGGGGTACTGGACCGGGAGCGGACCCGTCGGCGGCAGCGGGGGCGGTTCCGGTGCCTCGGAGCGGTCGGACTGCGGCCGGCGGGCCCGGTAGGCCGCCCGGTACGCGGCCGGGGACGAGCCCAGCTGGCGCCGGAAGTGGCCGCGCAGGGCGACGGGGGAGCGGAAGCCGCAGCGGCCCGCCACCTCGTCCACCGAGTAGTCCGACGTCTCCAGGAGCCGCTGCGCCTGGAGCACGCGCTGGGTGATCAGCCACTGGAGCGGGGCGCTGCCGGTCAGGGACCGGAAACGGCGGTCGAACGTCCGGCGGCTCATGTAGGCGCGGGCCGCCAGTGTCTCCACGTCGAACTGCTCGTGGAGGTGCTCCAGTGCCCAGGCGACGACCTCGGCGAGCGGGTCGGCGCCGATCTCCTCTGGTAAAGACCGATCGAGATAGCGCTCCTGACCGCCGGAGCGGCGGGGCGGGACCACCAGGCGCCGGGCGAGCGCGCCGGCCGCCTCGTTGCCGTGGTCCGTCCGCACGATGTGGAGACAGAGGTCGATTCCGGCCGCCGTACCGGCGGACGTCAGGACGTCGCCGTCGTCCACGAACAGCTCGCGTGGATCGACGTGCACCGACGGATAGCGCTTGGCCAGCGTCGGCGCGTACATCCAGTGGGTGGTGGCCGGGCGGCCGTCCAGCAGGCCGGCGGCGGCCAGCACGAACGCGCCCGTGCACAGCCCGACTATGCGGGCCCCTTCCTCATGCGCGCGGCGCAGCGCGTCCAGCGCCTCTTCGGGCGGCGGCGCGGTGATCGAGCGCCAGGCCGGTACGACGACCGTGCCGGCGCGTGCGATCGCCTCCAGGCCATGCGGCGCGGTGAGTTCCAGGCCCCCTGTGGTCCGCAGCGGGCCTTCCTCGCCTCCGCACACCAGCAGTCGGTAGCGGGGTACGCCGGCGTCCTGGCGGTCTATCCCGAACACCGACAGTGGTATGGAACTCTCGAAGATGGGGCCGCCGCTGAACAGCAGCACCGCGACGATCTCCTTGCGGCGTCGCCCGGACAGTTTCCGGGCCGCGGCTTCCGGCGCGGCAGTGGAGTCGTGGCTCATCCTGCTAAGCCCCCCTCGGTGGTCGCGGCTCCTCGGTTGTGTCGCTCCTGCACGTTTCCCCTCGGTCCTGCACGAGTCCCCCGCCGTAAGACGTCAAGATCGAATCTACTGGTTTCCGCGGTGTCGCGTTGACCAGTTCGACACGCCGTCGATTGTCGACATGACAACTTGGCGTGAAGCATTCGATCACGAAGCGTTGCACTCACGGGCCGTGCAGGGAAGTGCGCCTCGTCGCAGTGGCCAAACCGCGTAGGGTGCGAGGGGTCTCCTGGACCCTTTCCGTGCAGGTGGAACGGGGGTTAGGGGGTGGTGGGGGCGCCTCTTGGACAGGGGCGGGAAGTTGGCTGAAAAGAAGCGGTCGTGTGCGCGGAAACCGGTCAGTCGACCGGTGTACTGCCCTTGCTGTGACGTCCGCCTCCCCGGACCGTCGCCCCGCGCTCCGAGCGGCGCAGCAGGAACCGGCAGACGGCGGTGACGGCGGCCAGGCCGAAGGCGGTTCCGGCGGCGCCGGCCAGCGAGGTGCCGTACCAGAGGAGGACCACCGGGACGAGGACGCAGGAGAACGCGGCCCAGCGGACCACGTCGCCCGCGGCGTCCGGGGCGGGGTGTGGTTCGGGGGCGGTGGGGCGCCGTCCGGACATGGTCGTACTCCCTGTCGTACTCCCTCGTGGTGCACTCGTGCCGTGATCAACGCGTGTTCGGGCGGTCGGTCACCGTGCGTGGGCGTCCGGCCTGTCCGAATCCTGTGCAAACCGCCTGTACGGGGCAGCAACCATTGCGTTACGGGCGCGCCTCGTGCATGCTCCGGGGAACCCCTAACCGACTCCGGGGAAGGTCCCCTACGGAGAGTGCGCGGGATCTGGGCTGAGGAGGCGTGCCGCCGTACCCTTGGGGGTATGGGGTTGGGAAGATGTTTCCCGGACACAGCTCCGCCGCACACTGTCGTCCCTCCCCTACACAAGGATCCCAACGCCGAGACAGCCATGGCCGGTCACGAATTCTTCGATCCAGCGGACCGCAAGCGGCCGGTCGCCGACCCCACGGCGGCCGATGCGCTGGCGGCGGAAGAGTCACGTCCTTCCTGCGATCCCGCCTTCAAGCACGGGGTGGTCGTCGGCTTCGACGGCTCCACCTCCAGTGAACGCGCCCTCGCCTATGCGATCGGGATGGCACACCGTTCCCGCACAGGGCTGATCATCGTCCATGTCGCCAACCGACTGCCGACCACCGTGTGGGCCGGCTGCGAGCCACCCGTCTTCGTCGACGTGCCGGACCACCGCACCGAGGTGCTCGGTCTGGAGCTCGCCTGCGCCGACTACCTGTCCGAGGTGCCCTGGATCCTCGTCGAGCGCGGCGGTGACATCTGCCACGAACTCGAAGAGGTGGGGCGGGAGTACGAGGCGGACGCGATCGTCGTGGGGTCGACCCACGGGATCGTCGGCCGGATCTTCGGCTCCGTCGCCGGGCGGCTCGCCAAGCGGGCCAAGCGGCCCGTCGTTGTCATTCCGTAACTCCCCGTTCTCCCAGGTGAGATGCGCCGTGGGAACGGCCTTGCTCCCTTCGTGCAGTGCCTGAATTTTCTGGCGTGCAGAGGTGTTTGTGCCCTTGTGAAGGGCATATATCGGTCACCGCGCACAACTGCACAAAGCATGAAGGGAGCCCGCCGTGGACAATGACGTCTCCGCGGGAAGCGGAACCACTACCGTGGCCGGCCGACTCGCCCTGGGAATCACCCTGTTGGCGTTCGGCCTCGGCACCACCGGCGTGATCGACAACGTCACCACGTCCGACGCCGTGTCAGTCGCCCATTACGTGGGCGGAGTCGCCCTCTTCCTCGTCGGCCTGCTGGCCTTCCGTGACCGTGACGCCGCGAACGGCACGGGCCATGTGGCCCTCGGCGCCCTCTGGTTCACCTGGGCCGTCTCGTCCGGCGGCCATGCCTCGGCCAACGGCGCCGGGCTCTTCCTGCTCCTCTTCGCCCTCGTGGCCCTGTCGTTGACCCTCGCGGGCGGCGACACGCTCGGACAGGCCATGCACGGGCTGCTGTTCCTGTCGATGCTGCTCCTCGCGGTCGCGAGCTTCGCCGACAGTTCGTCACTGACCAAGGTCGGCGGGTGGGTCGCCGCGGCGGCGGGAGCGGTGGCCTGGTACGCCGCGACGGCCGCGCTCGCGCACTGGCCGACGGCGATTCCGAGGCGGGCTGCCGGCCGGGGGGTGACGGCCCACGGCTGAAACGGCAGCCGACGCCGGGGAGTTGGGCGTCCCCGGCGATCCAATGAGCGGACCCCTCCGTGGCCATGTGGCACACGTGAGGGGTCCGTTCGGTTTCGTCGGCCCGTGCGGGTGCGTGGGGGTTGCTCGCGCAGTTCCCACCGGCCCGCACGTTCAAGCGGTCCTACTCCACCGTCACCGACTTCGCCAGGTTCCGCGGCTTGTCGATGTCGCGGCCCAGTGCCTTCGCCGTGTGGTAGGCGAGGAGCTGGAGCGGGATGCCCATCAGGATCGGGTCGAGTTCGTCCTCGTTCTTCGGGACGACGATCGTGCGGTCGGCCTTCTCCTGGTGCTGGTGGGCCACGGCGAGGATCTTGCCGCTGCGGGCCTTGATCTCCTCCAGGGCGGCGCGGTTCTTCTCCAGGAGGTCGTCGTCGGGGACGATCGCCACCGTGGGGAGGGCCGGCTCGATGAGCGCCAGCGGACCGTGCTTGAGCTCGGAGGCGGGGTAGGCCTCCGCGTGGATGTAGGAGACCTCCTTCAGCTTCAGGGAGGCCTCGCGGGCCACCGGGTAGCCCCGGACGCGGCCGATGAAGAGCATCGAGCGGGCCTCGGCGTACTCCTTGGCCATCTGCTCGATCTCCGCCTCCTGGGCGAGGATCTCCGAGATCTGGGCGGGCAGCTTGCGCAGGCCCTCGATGATCCGCTTGCCGTCGCGGACCGAGAGGTCGCGGATCCGGCCGAGGTGCAGGGCGAGGAGCGCGAACGCCACCGTTGTGTTCGTGAAGCACTTGGTGGAGACCACGCAGACCTCAGGACCCGCGTGCACGTAGGTGCCGCCGTCCGCCTCCCGGGCGATCGCCGAGCCCACCACGTTCACCACGCCCAGCACCCGCGCGCCCTTGCGCTTCAGCTCCTGGACGGCGGCGAGGACGTCGTACGTCTCACCGGACTGGGAGACCGCGATGTAGAGGGTGTCGGGGTCGACGACGGGATTGCGGTAGCGAAACTCCGAGGCCGGCTCGGCGTCGGCGGGGATCCGGGCCAGCTCCTCGATCAGCTGGGCGCCGATCATGCCCGCGTGGTACGAGGTGCCGCAGCCGAGGATCTTCACCCGGCGCACGGCACGGGCGTCCCGGGCGTCGAGGTTGAGGCCGCCGAGGTGCACGGTGGAGAAGCGGTCGTCGATCCGGCCGCGCAGCACGCGGTCGACCGCGTCGGGCTGCTCGAAGATCTCCTTGTGCATGTACGTGTCGTGGCCGCCCATGTCGTAGGACTCGGCCTCCCACTCCACGGTGGTCGGCTCGGCCGTCGTCCGGGTGCCCTCGGTGGTGTAGGTGCGGAAGTCGTCGGCCTTGAGGGTGGCCATCTCGCCGTCGTCGAGGGTCACTATCTGGCGGGTGTGGGTGACCAGGGCCGCGATGTCCGAGGCGACGAACATCTCCTTGTCGCCGATGCCGAGGACCACGGGGGAGCCGTTGCGGGCCACCACGATCCGCTCGGGGAAGTCGGCGTGCATGACGGCGATGCCGTAGGTGCCCTCGATCACGCGCAGCGCCTGGCGGACCTTCTCCTCCAGGGTCTCCGCCTGGGAGCGGGCGATCAGGTGGGTGAGGACCTCGGTGTCGGTCTCGGAGAGGAACTCGACGCCGTCCGCCTCCAGCTTGCGGCGCAGCTCGGCGGCGTTGTCGATGATGCCGTTGTGGACGACCGCGACCTTCTGGTCGGCCGACATGTGCGGGTGGGCGTTCAGGTCGGAGGGGGCGCCGTGGGTGGCCCAGCGGGTGTGGGCGATACCGGTGGTGCCCTTGAAGCGCGCCGGGACCTTGGCCTCCAGGTCCCGGACCCGGCCCTTGGCCTTCACCATCTTCAGACCGGCGGACTTCGGCGTGGTGACGACGATGCCCGCCGAGTCGTAGCCGCGGTATTCCAGCCGCTGGAGACCCTCCAGGAGGAGGGGGGTGACATCGCGCTTACCGATGTATCCGACAATTCCGCACATATATAGGTGTTCCGTATTCCTCAGCCGTAGACGATGCGGCGCAGCTGCCGGAGGGTGAGCTCCGGCGGGGCGACCGCCCTGTACTTCAGATCCGCCGCGATCCGGTCGAAGATCTCCGCGTTCACCAGGCCTTCCGCCTGGAGTTCGCGATGGCGGCGCCGGATGTAGTCCCCGGCCGGCTCGTCGAAGTAGGCGAGCACGTCCTGGATCACCCGCAGCGCCTCGCCCCGGCTCAGGGGCGTGGACCGCGCCAGATGATCAACGAGTTCGTCGTGCACCCGGTAGATCCTGGAGCACCGGCGCCGGATTCGCAAGAATCCTGCCCGATTCCGGGCAACGGCCTGTTGAATCTCTTATGGGGCTCTGTTCGTAACCTGTCCATCCTGTGTCTTGCGCCACGTTGCTTGTGGAGACGATTTTCAGACGCCATGGACATTCCTCGTATGGGCGTACCCGATGAGCTCGCCGACCGCAGCATGGCCGAGCAGCACGAGTACCTCCGCGCCAAGTTCTCCCGGCGCTCGATGATCAGAGGCGGCGCCGTCACCGTCGGCGCCATCACCGGCGGTCAGTTCGTTCTGGGCGGCACCGCCCAGGCCGCCGTCCCCACGCAGTCCGCCGCCCCCGCCGCAGAGCAGGTCGACGGCTCCCTCGTCGCCCCCTTCGGCCGCCACCTCGCCTTCGGCAACGACGCCAGCACGGAGATGACGATCTCCTGGCAGGTGCCGGTCTCCGTGAAGAAGCCCTTCGTGCGCATCGGCGCCCACCCCTGGGACCTCTCGCGCAAGATCGACGCCGAGATCCGCACCCTGTACACCCCGGCCGGCGTCGGCGCCAGCGCCGACCACACGCAGTACTACGTGCACGCCAAGCTGAGCCACCTCCGTCCCGGCAAGACCTACTACTACGGCGTCGGCCACCAGGGCTTCGACCCGGCCGAGGCCCACCTCCTCGGCACCCTGGGCACCTTCACCACCGCGCCCGACTGCAAGACGCCGTTCACCTTCACGGCCTTCGGCGACCAGGGCGTCAGCTACCACGGCCTGGCCAACGACGCGCTGATCCTCGGCCAGAACCCCAGCTTCCACCTGCACGCCGGCGACATCGCCTACGCCGACCCGGCCGGCCAGGGCAAGTCCGCCGACACCGGCTTCGACTCGCGCACCTGGGACCAGTTCCTCGCCCAGACCGAGTCCGTCGCCAAGTCCGTGCCGTGGATGGTGTCGTACGGCAACCACGACATGGAGGCCTGGTACTCGCCCAACGGCTACGGCGGCGAGGAGGCCCGCTTCACCCTGCCCGACAACGGACCGGACAAGGCGAACCTGCCCGGCGTCTACTCCTTCGTCTACGGCAACACCGCGGTCATCTCGCTCGACCCGAACGACGTCTCCTTCGAGATCCCGGCCAACCTCGGCATCTCGGGCGGCACCCAGACCACGTGGTTCGAGGGCCAGCTGAAGAAGTTCCGCGCCTCGAAGGACATCGACTTCATCATCGTGTTCTTCCACCACTGCGCCTACTGCACCTCCACCGCGCACGCCTCGGAGGGGGGCGTGCGCCAGGAGTGGGTGCCGCTGTTCGAGAAGTACACGGTGGACCTGGTCATCAACGGCCACAACCACCAGTACGAGCGCACCGACGTCATCAAGGGCGACAAGGTCGTCAAGAAGCTCCCGATCGGCGAGACCGCCTACTCGGACAGCGAGGGCGTCGTCTACGTCACCGCGGGCGCGGCCGGCCGCAGCCTCTACGCCTTCACCGCCCCCGACTCCTACGAGGGCCACCTGAACGAGGTCGACTCCGTCGCCTCCTTCATCAACACCAAGGACGGCAAGGTCAACGAGACCGTCGCCTGGTCCCGGGTGCGTTACCTCAACTACTCGTTCCTGCGCGTCGACGTCGAGCCCGCCTCGCGCGGCCGCTACGCCAAGCTGAACGTGTCGGGCATCGCCGAGACCGGCGACCGCATCGACCACTTCACGGTGGCCCGCAAGGCCAAGTAGTCGCCGAACAACGGCAGGCGGTCCTCACATCCGTTTGAGGACCGCCTGTTTGGCTCTCGTGAACTCCTCGTCCGTGAGCACGCCCTCGCGGTGCAGCTCGCCGAGTTCCCGCAGGCGGCGCAGCAGCGCGTCGTGATCGGCCTCGGCCTCGGACGCCACCGCCACCGCCGTCTCCGGCTTCCGCGTCACGGCCGCCGTCACGTCCGTGCCCGCGGCCGTCGACGGATGCGGCAGCCGCGCCTGCACCGCCGCCGCGACCAGCGCCATCAGCGGATCGCGCTTGAACCCCCACAGCTCCACCGCGTTCGGGTCGTACTTGGCCCGGGTCCTGGCCGGCGCGCCGCGCACCCGGAACCGCAGATGGCCGTTCTCCAGCCCGGCCGACGGCTGCCACTCCACGCCCAGGATGTCCGCCAGGGCCAGCGTCCGGGGACCGGCGGCGGCCTTCGCGTCCTCCGTCTTCCAGTTCCACTCCAGCCGCACCCGCTCCCCGTCGAACGACGCCGTGCCGTCCCCGGCGGAGACCGACAGCGGCAGCTGCGGCCCCGGCAGCAGGTACCCGCTCACGGGCGTGCCCGGCACCCGCTCCAGGAGCAGCGCGTCCCGCACCTCGTCCGTGAAGTACTCGGCGACCCCGTACCGGTCCGGCTCGACCGTCAGCCGGTAGGGGTCGTGGGGTTCGGCGAGGCGGCCCCCGGTGGCGTGCAGCAGCGGGTCGGCGCCGTCCCGCAGCCGCAGCCTCAGCCGCCCGGACTTCCGCCCCTGCTCGAACGAGATCCCCGCCAACGCCCCCAGCGGGACGACCAGTTCACCCAGCGTCCGGCGCAGCACACTCACGCTCTTGTCCCGCCCCGGAGTCAGCCGCAGGGCATCCGAGTCGAAGGCCCAGATGCCGTCCTTCTGGATGATTTCCGCCATGGAGGGATTGTTCCACCGGATCTGCGGGAGAGTGGTCTCGACCAATCCTGGTCGGTCAGGACCACCACCGATGGGAGCGCATGTGAGACGGCACCACAGCACGACTCCCCGTACGGCCCGCATCCTCGGGTCCCTGCTGCTCGTCGCGGCGGCCGGCGCCTTCACGGCCGGCGCGACCCCGGCGACCCCGGCGGCCTCCAAGCCCGCGCCGCACTCCGCACCGACCCCGCTCGGCCAGGTGATTCCGGCACCCGCGTCCGTCACGGCGGGCGGATCGCCGTACCGCGTCACCCGGGACACCGCCATCCGCGTCGACGGCTCGCGCGAGACCCGCCGGGTCGCCGACTACCTCGCGGGCATCCTCCGCCCGTCGACCGGCTACCGGCTGCCCGTCACCACCCACGGCGGCCCCGAGGGCATCCGGCTCCGGCTTGCCGAGGGCCCGTTCGGAGCCGAGGGCTACCGGCTCCACAGCGGCCGTGACGGTGTCACCCTCACCGCCGCCGAGCCCGCCGGCCTCTTCCACGCCGTGCAGACCCTGCGCCAGCTGCTCCCGGCGGCCGTCGAGAGGGACACCGTGCAGCCCGGCCCCTGGCCGGTCGCGGGCGGCACCGTCACCGACCGGCCGCGCTACGCCTACCGGGGCGCGATGCTCGACGTCTCCCGGCACTTCTTCACCGTGGCCCAGGTGAAGCGCTACATCGACCAGCTGGCCCTCTACAAGATCAACGAACTGCATCTGCACCTCAGCGACGACCAGGGCTGGCGGATCGCGATCGACTCCTGGCCCCGGCTCGCGGCCTACGGCGGCTCCACCCAGGTCGGCGGCGGCGCGGGCGGCTTCTACACCAAGGCCGACTACCGGGAGATCGTCCGCTACGCGGCCTCCCGCTATCTGGAGGTCGTCCCGGAGATCGACCTGCCCGGCCACACCAACGCGGCCCTCGCCTCCTACGCCGGCCTCAACTGCGACGGCACGGCACCCCCGCTCTACACGGGCACCGAGGTCGGCTTCAGCTCGCTGTGCGTCGGCAAGCCGGTCACCTACGACTTCGTCGACGACGTCGTCCGGGAACTGGCGGCCCTCACCCCCGGCCGCTACCTCCACATCGGCGGCGACGAGGCGCACTCCACCCCGCACGCGGACTACGTGGCCTTCATGGACCGGGTGCAGCCGATCGTCGCGAAGTACGGCAAGACGGTGATCGGCTGGCACCAGCTGACCGGCGCGCACCCGGCCGCCGGGGCCCTCGCCCAGTACTGGGGCCTGGACGACACCGCCGCCGACGAGAAGGCCCAGGTGGTCGAGGCCGCCCGGCACGGCACCGGGCTGATCCTCTCGCCCGCCGACCGGGTCTATCTCGACATGAAGTACACCGAGGACACCAGGCTCGGCCAGGACTGGGCGGGCCTGGTGGAGGTGCGGCGGTCCTACGACTGGGACCCGGGCACCTATCTCGCCGGGGCGCCCGGTGCGGCGGTCAGGGGCGTGGAGGCGCCGCTGTGGACCGAGACCATCGTGACGGACGCCGATATCGACTACATGGCGTTCCCGAGGCTGCCGGGCGTCGCCGAGCTCGGCTGGTCGCCGGCCGCCACCCACTCCTGGGCCGCCTACAAGGCGCGGCTCGCCGCCCAGGCCCCGCGCTGGGACGCGCTCGGCATCGCCTACTACCGCTCCCCGCAGGTGCCCTGGCCCGCGAAGTAGGCTGAGCGGACAGGACGACGGGCTCCCCCGAGGACCGTACTCGGGGGAGCCCGTCTGCCTGGATCAGAACCCCGCGACGGGATTTCTCAGGGTTCCGACCAGCTGGAGGGCGCCCGACGGGTCCGCCAGGTCCACCATCTGCCGGTTGTCGCGCAGCTGGAGCCGGTTGAGGCAGGACAGCGCGAACTCGGGCGCGAACATGTCGTACCGGGCGAACTTCTCGGCGAGTTCGGGCGCCGACTCCTGGTACTCGCGGGTGACCTCGGCGACCGTCCGCCAGAAGTCGTCCTCGTCCAGGACCCCGTCGGCCGCCAGGTTCGCGGCGAGGAAGCGGAAGAAGCAGTCGAACACGTCCGTGAAGATCGACAGCAGCTTCATGTCCTCCGGGACCTCGACGCGCAGCCGCTCGACCGTCGGCGGCAGCACCGCGTCCGGGTCCATGACGGCGATCTCCTCGGCGATGTCCTTGTAGACCGCCCGCCGGACCACGCCGTCCTCCAGCACCAGGATGACGTTCTCGCCGTGCGGCATGAACACCAGGTCGTAGGCGTAGAAGCTGTGCAGCAGCGGGGTGAAGTACGCCCGCAGATAGGCCCGCAGCCACTGCGTCGGCGTCAGTCCGCTCCGCTCGACCAGCGCGGCGGCGAAGGAGGCGCCCTTGTGGTCCACGTGGAGGAGGGAGGCCATCGTCGCGAGGGACTCGCCCTCCTTCAGGGAGGCGACCGGGCTCTCCCGCCACAGCGCGGCCAGCATCTTCCGGTACGGCGAGTAGCGGTCGGTCGCCTTCTCGTACTCCAGGTGCCGGTAGCCGACGGCCGCCCGCTCCCGGATGATCGACAGACCGGTGGACCTGAGCACCGGGTCGTTGTCGATGAGCTGGGCCAGCCAGTCGTTGATCGCCGGGGTGGCCTCCATGTAGGCGGCCGAAAGCCCGCGCATGAAGCCCATGTTGAGGACCGACAGGGCGGTCTTCACATAGTGCTTCTCGGGGTGGGAGTTGTTGAAGAAGGTCCGGATGGACTGCTGGGCCAGGTACTCGTCGTCGCCCTCGCCCAGGCACACGAGGTGGCCGCGGGCGACCTCGGCGGCGAAGGTGACGGTGAGCTTGTTCCACCACTGCCAGGGGTGGACCGGGATGAGCAGGTAGTCGGCGGGGTCCAGACCCCGGTCGCGCAGGACGCCGTCGAACCGCTCGACGGTCGCCTCGCCCAGTTCCTCCCGCACGAACGACTCGTACTCGATCCCCACCCCCGCCGTGAACGCGGCCCGAGACCGGTGGGCGGCCAGCCACACCAGCCGGACCGGGCTCGCGGTCTCCGGGGCGTACGACAGGTACTCGTGGACGCCGAAACCGAGCCGGCCGTTGTTGGCGACGAAGCAGGGGTGGCCCTCGGTCATCCCGGTCTCGATCGCCTGGAAGCCGGCGCGCGCCAGCTCGGCGGCCGGGACCTGGGGCTTGGTGAGCTTGTAGCAGGTGCCGGAGAGGGTGGAGGAGATCTCCTCCAGGTAGACCGGCAGGATCTCGTCGCTCAGCCCCAGCGACTTCCTCAGCTCGATGAAGAAGTCCAGCGCGGCGAGCGGCAGTTCGGCGCCGTCGCGGGTACGGCTGATGGAGTCGGCGTCCACCTGCCAGTGGTCCAGGGCGCGCCGGACGGCGGAGAAGCGGTAGCGGGTCAGCCCGTCGTCGCTGCGGACGACGTACGACGGCCCGTCCGCCTCCGGGGTGATCAGGCGCTCGTGGGCGAACTCGGCGAGCGCCTTGCGTATGAGCAGCCGGTTGGCCCGCTCCCAGCGCTCGGGGGACAGGTGGGCGACCGCGTCGGCGAGCGTCATACGGCGGCCACCGCCTGCTCGAACCGCTCCCGCGTACAGAAACTCAGCAACGCCCTTTTCTCCGGCTTCTGTATCTCCCGTACGGGCACGAACCCGACGGCCTCGTTCAACGCGTGCACGGCCGTGTTGCGCACGTCCGGCTCGACGACGATCCGGCGGGTCGCCGGGTCCTCGAAGAGACGGGCGACCACGGCCGTGATCACGGCCCTGGTGAAGCCGTGCACGGGCGTGCCGGTGGCGGGGGTCAGGAAGTGCATCCCGACGTCCCCCGGCTCGGGCTCGTACAGCCCCACCAGCTCGCGCCGGGCCGGGTCGTAGTACTCCATCAGGAAGGCGGGCGCCCCGTCCTCCCCGGTCCCCAGCAGCGCGTGGTGATGCTCGTCGGCCGCGATCTCCATGTACGCCCGCTCGACGTCCTCCAGTCTCGCGTCCTGCATCATCCAGTAGGCCGCCTTGGGGTGGGTGACCCAGGAGTGCAGGAGTTCGGCGTCCTTGAGCGGGTCGAGGGGCCGGAAGGCGAAGGTCAGGGTGGCGGTGGTGCTCATACGGAGAACTCCTGGAAGGCGATCGTCTTCTCCACCGGGTAGTACTCCGAGCCGAGCAGCTCGCGGATGATGTACGCGTTCCGGTAGGGGCCCATGCCCAGGTCGGGGCTGGTGATGCTGTGGGTGTGGACGCCGGCGTTCTGGAGGAACACGCCCCGGCCGGTGACGTCGATGGCGTAGTTGCGGGCGACGTCGAAGTTGCCGTGGGTGTCGTAGCGCAGCCGGTCGCGGACCGGCCTGAGGAACTCCGGCTCGGCGTACTTGTAGCCGGTGGCCAGGACCAGGCCCTGGGTCTCGATCTCGTACTCCTTGCCCTGCTCCTCCTGGCGGAGTTTGAGCGTGTAGCTGCCGTTGTCGTAACCGGCGGCTTCGAGCGAGGAGTTGGTGAGGAGTCGGGTCGGGACCGGGCCGCCGAGGTTCTTCCGGTAGAGCAGGTCGAAGATCTCGTTGATGAGGTCGCCGTCGATGCCCTTGAAGAGGCCCTTCTGCTCGGCGGTGAGCCGGTAGCGGGTGTCCTCGGGGAGGGCGTGGTAGTAGTCGATGTACTCGGGGCTGGTCATCTCCAGCGTGAGCTTGGTGTATTCGAGCGGGAAGAAGCGGGGGGAGCGGGTCACCCAGTTCAGCCGGTAGCCGTGGACGTCGATCTCGCTGAGCAGGTCGTAGTAGATCTCGGCGGCGGACTGGCCGCTGCCGACCAGCGTGATCGACTCCTTCGACTGCAACTCCTCCTTGTGCCGGAGGTAGCGCGAGTTGTGGATGAAGTCGCCGCCCAGGCCCTCGCAGGCCGCCGGGATGTGCGGCGGGGTGCCGGTGCCGAGGACCAGGTGGCGGGCGCGGTACGTCTCCCCGGCGGCCGTCGTGACGACGTACCGCCCGTCCTCGTACCGGACCTCCGTCACCGTCGTGCCGAAGCGGACGTTGGTCAGCCGGTTCGCGGCCCAGCGGCAGTAGTCGTCGTACTCGACCCGCAGCGGGTAGAAGTTCTCGCGGATGTAGAACGAGTACAGCCGGCCCTTCTCCTTCAGGTAGTTCAGGAAGGAGTAGGGGGAGGTGGGGTCGGCGAGGGTGACCAGGTCCGACATGAACGGGGTCTGGAGGTGGGCGCCGTCCAGGAACATGCCGGCGTGCCACTCGAAGTCGGGCTTCGAGTCCAGGAAGACGCCGTCCAGTTCGGCGATCGGCTCGGTGAGGCAGGCGAGACCGAGGTTGAACGGGCCGAGCCCGATCCCCACGAAGTCGTAGGTCTTGCTCGGGGTTTCAGGACGCGCGGTCAAGGGACTCTCCCAGGTACTGCTCGGCGTGGCCGGCGATCAGATCGAGGACGGCGGCGATGTCCGCCGTCGTGGTCTCGGGGTTGAGCAGGGTGAACTTCAGGTAGTGGCGGCCGCCGACCTTGGTGCCCGCGACCACGGCGTCGCCGGAGGCGAACAGGGCCTTGCGGGCGTACAGGTTGGCGCGGTCGATCTCGGCCGGGTCGGTGACGGCGGCGGGGATGTAGCGGAAGACCAGGGTGGACAGGGACGGCTGCACGACGACGTCGTAGCGCGGGTCGGCCGCGAGCAGCTTCCAGCCCTCGGCGGCCAGGTCGCAGACCTCGTCGAAGAGCTCGCCGATGCCGTCGGCGCCCATGGTGCGCAGGGTCATCCAGAGCTTGAGGGCGTCGAAGCGGCGGGTGGTCTGCAGGGACTTGTCGACCTGGTTGGGGATGCGCTCCTGTACCATCCGGCGCGGGTTGAGGTACTCCGCGTGGTAGGTGGCGTGCCGCAGGGTGGCCGCGTCCCGGACCAGCACGGCGGACGAACTCACCGGCTGGAAGAAGGACTTGTGGTAGTCGACGGTGACCGAGTCGGCGCGCTCGATGCCGGCGATCCGGTCCCGGTGCCTGAGGGAGGCGAGCAGTCCGCAGCCGTAGGCCGCGTCGACGTGCATCCACACGCCGTACTGCTCGCACAGCTCGGCGATCTCGGGGAGCGGGTCGATGGAGCCGAAGTCGGTGGTGCCGGCGGTGGCGACCACCGCCATGGGCACCAGACCCTCCTGCGCGCAGCGCTCCAGTTCGCGGGCGAGGGCGACGGTCTGCATCCGCTTGTCGGTGCCGACGGGCACGGAGACCACCGCGTCCGGGCCGAGGCCGAGCAGTTTCGCCGACTTCTTCACGCTGAAGTGGCTGACCTCGGAGGCGAAGATCCGCAGGTCGGCGAGGGATTCGGCCTTGGCCTCCTCGCGTGCAAGGAGCAGCGCCTGGAGGTTGGACTGGGTGCCGCCGGAGGTGAACACCCCGTCGGCGGCCTCGCCGAGGCCGATCCGGGCGGTCGTCCAGTCGATCAGTTTCCGCTCGATGAGGGTGCCGCCGGCCGACTGGTCCCAGGTGTCCAGGGAGGAGTTGACGGCGGAGAGCACCGCCTCGCCGAGCACCGCCGGGATGACCACCGGGCAGTTGAGGTGGGCGAGGTAGCGGGGGTGGTGGAAGTAGACGGCGTCCCGGAGGTAGACGTCCTCCAGTTCGTCCAGGACCGCGCTGGTGTCGTGCAGCGGCCGGTCCAGGTCGATGGCGTCGATGGCGGGAGCGAGGGCGTCGACGGTGACACCCGTGAACGGCCGGTCGGTGGTGGCGAGTTTGGCCGCCACCCGCTCTACTCCTTCGGTCACGGAGCGACGGTAGTGCTCCGCGGTCAGGTCATTGAGCAGGTGCGAGCGCATGAGGGGGGCCTCCGGGACGATCCGTGCGGGGGAGGGGAGCGATCGGCTCCACTTAGGTTAGCCTAACCTAAGTAACACGGGTGAAACGCTGCCCCTCCCGTGACAGCCGTCACGTCGGCGGGTCGGCGGATCGGTGAGCGTAACTACTCGCCGGCCGCCCGGAGCTGTTCCTCCGTCAGGCCCTGCCGCCAGTACCCGACGAAGGTGACCCGGCGCCGGTCGATCCCCCGCTCCCCGACGAGGTGCCGGCGCAGCTCCTTCACCCGCCCCGACTCACCCGCGATCCACGCGTACGGGCGCTCGCAGGAGGGGAGTCGGGCGGCCCGGATCTCTCCCGCGGCATCCCGGCCGCCGACCAGCCAGGTGATCTCCGCGTCCGCCTCGGTGACCACGTCCTGCACGTCCCCGGCGTGCGGCACCTCCAGCCAGGCGCGGACGCGTGTGCCCGCGGGCAGGGATTCGAGGATGGCGGTCGCGGCCGGTACGGCGGTCTCGTCGCCCCAGACCAGCACCAGATCGGTGTCCTCGGGCGGCCGGAAGCGGATCG
Organism: Streptomyces sp. NPDC090088; assembly: GCF_044747345.1. Taxonomy (NCBI): domain Bacteria; kingdom Bacillati; phylum Actinomycetota; class Actinomycetes; order Kitasatosporales; family Streptomycetaceae; genus Streptomyces; species Streptomyces sp. NPDC090088. Next base: position 380,495 of record NZ_JBIVDZ010000001.1, read on the forward strand.
CCCGGTTGTCGGCGATCGCCGGGCCGAGGAGCGCGACCCGGTCCCCGGCGCCCGCCCGCGAAGCCCACCGGGAGGCGGGTCCGGCCGGGGTGGCTGCCCCCGGCTCGACCCCGTGCAGCACGAAGTCGATGTCGATCTCGTCGGGGTCGCGGCGCAGCGCCCGGAGCGTGTACGACCGCATCACGGCCCGTACGTCGTCCGGGAGTTCCCGCCACCCCTGCCACCAGCCGTCGCCCAACTCGATCGGCACGGCGGGCTCGGTCCGCCCCTCGGCGGGGAGGAACAGGGAGAGGGACTGGTCGCGTCCGTGGGAGTGGAAGTGCGCCAGATCGGTACCGGCGAAGGCGACCCGGACCAGAGACGGACCGAGCCGCCTCGTCCGTACGACCTGGAGGGAGAAGAAACGGAACGGGGCGGCTACGGCCGTCGTCATATGAGCTCCTGAGACTCAGGAAGTTGTCGGACTTGCGGGCGTGGGGCTCAGCTGACCTTCTTCGCCGTCTCGATCGCCTTGGCGAGGTTCTCCACCATCGCGACGCACTTGTCGTAGGAGAAGATCGGCTCGGGGGAACGGGCGATGACCTGGCCGGCCTTGACCGCGGGGAGCTTCTTCCAGGTGGCCTGGGTGATGTCGGCGGGCTGGATGGTCGCCGTACGGTCGTCCATCATGATGATGTCGGCCTGGTACTTGTCGACGTTCTCCCAGCTCAGCGACTCGTACCAGCCGCCGCTCGCCTTCAGCACGGACGCCGAGGGCTCCACGAAGTTCACGCCGAGGGCCTTGAAGTACTCCAGGTCCACGGAGAGGTTGGAGCCGGAGACGTAGAACAGGTCCTGGGCGGCCGAACCGGCCAGCACCTTGATGTCGGGGTGCGCCTTGGCGGCGGCGCGCAGCCGGGAGGACGCCTCCTCGAACCGCTTCTTCGCGTCGGTCACCTTGCTCGCCGTCATGTCCGCGCCGAGCGACTCGGCGAGGGCCCAGACGCGCTGGAGCGGGACGGTCAGCTGACGGTCGTAGGCCGAGATGCCGACGCTCGGGGCGAGCTTGGCGATCTTGTCCTTGGACTCGTCCGGGACGTACCAGAGGGTGCCGGCGCCGTCGAACATCGTGGTGATCAGGACGTCCGGGGCCAGGGCCGCGTACTTCTCGACGTTGAACTGGCCCCACTCGTTGCCGAGGACGGTCAGCTTGCTGACGTCCATGTCGCCGGCCTGGACATCGGCCTTGCCGTCCTTCGTCTTCGTCGGGCCGAAGACGCCCTTGACCTCGATGCCGTAGTCGTACAGCGCGGCGCCGACCCCGACGAACGCGACGATGTCCGCCGGGACCTTGTCCAGCTTCACCGTGGTCCCGCGGTCGTCCTTGAACGTCCAGGGACCGGACTTGGCGGCGGCCGTCGTCTCCTTGTCCGAGGAGCCGCTTTTCGCGTCGCCGTCCCCACAGGCCGCGAGCGCGGCGCCGAGACCGAGGGCGCCGCCCGCGGCGAGGATGCCGCGGCGGGTGAGGTGGGCTGCTCTGACGTTGGACATGGCTGTGGCTGCTTTCGGACGTGCGGAAACCCCGCCGGACAAGTCGTTGCTTAGGTTAGCCTAACCTCAGATCTTGTCCAGGCCCGCCCCTGGCGTCACCCGTGCGCGACCGGCTCCGCCGCCCCAACTCTGCGCGCGGCAACTTGTGTTGACACCTCTTGATGCCCGCCCCTCGGCGTGCTCACCTTGTGCGGTGAACTACGGCTGGAGCAGACGTTCGCTCGCCATCCTCTTCGTGGTCTCCGCGGGGGTGCCGGTGGTGCTCGTCCTCGACGCCGCCACGGGGTGGAGCCGTTCGGCGATCGGCACGCCGGCGTGGGCGTCGTGGACGATCGCGGCGCTGGCGATCTGCGCCGGTCTGCCGTTCGCCTGGGCCGCCACCCCCTTCGGTACCAGGGGCGCGACGAACCTCCTGCTCAACGCCTACCGCCGCGAGGGGCTGGAGAGCATCGAACGGCAGTACCTGTCCAAGCTGTCCTCCCGAAGGGCCGGGCTCCAGCTCTGCAACCTCGGCCTCGCCCTCGAACGGGCCGGCGACTGGGACGGCGCCCAGGCCGTCCACCGGCGCGCGGCGCACCACGGCTACCCGCCGGCCATGGTGCGCCTGGCATACGTCCTGAGCCGCAACGGCGAAGAACCCGAGGCCCGGGACTGGTACCGCCGCGCGGTGGAGGCCGGATACCCGCTGGACCCGCTGGAGGAGGCGGACGGCGAGTAGGAGGCGCCTGACGGGCCGCCGCCCCCGGCCGCCTCAGCTCACCAGCCCCAACTCCCGTGCGATCAGCATGCGCTGGACCTCGCTGGTGCCCTCGCCGATCTCCAGGATCTTGGAGTCGCGCCACATGCGGGCGACGGGGTACTCGTTCATGAAGCCGTAGCCGCCGTGGATCTGGGTGGCGTCGCGGGCGTTGTCGACGGCGATGGTGGAGGAGTAGAGCTTGGCGAGGGCGGCTTCCTTCTTGAAGGGTTCGCCGGAGACGAGGCGGGAGGCCGCGTCGCGCCAGGCGAGGCGGGCGGTGTGGGCCTTCATCTCCATGTCGGCGATCTTGAACTGGATGGCCTGGTTGGCGCCGATGGGGCGGCCGAAGGCGTGGCGTTCCTTGGCGTACCGCACCGACTCGTCCACGCAGCCCTGGGCGAGGCCGGTGGCGAGGGCCGCGATGGCGATGCGGCCCTCGTCGAGGATGCGCAGGAACTGGGCGTAGCCGCGGCCCTCCTCGCCGAGCAGGTTGGCGGCGGGGACGCGGACGTCGGCGAAGGACAGCTCGCGGGTGTCGGAGGCGTTCCAGCCGACCTTGGAGTAGGGGGCGGCGACGGTGAAGCCGGGGGTGCCGGAGGGGACGATGATCGAGGAGATCAGCGGCTTGCCGTCGGGCTTGCGGCCGGTGACCGCGGTGACGGTGACCAGAGCGGTGATGTCGGTCCCCGAGTTGGTGATGAAGCACTTGCTGCCGTTGATCACCCACTCGTCGGTGGCGGGGTCCAGGCGGGCCGTGGTGCGGGTGGCGCCGGCGTCGCTGCCGCCGTCCGGCTCGGTGAGACCGAAGGCGCCGAGGATCTCGCCGGAACAGAGCCGGGGGAGCCACTCCCGCTTCTGCTCCGGGGTGCCGAACAGGTGCAGGGGCATCGCGCCCAGCGACACCCCGGCCTCCAGGGTGATCGCCACCGACGAGTCGACGCGGGCCAGTTCCTCCAGGGCGATGCCGAGGGCGAGGTAGTCGCCGCCCATCCCGCCGTACTCCTCGGGGAACGGCAGCCCGAACAGGCCCATGCGGCCCATCTCGCGGACGATCTCGTAGGGGAACTCGTGACGCTCGTAGAAGTCGCCGATCTTCGGCGCCACGACGTCGTGCGCGAACTCCTCCACCGTGCGGCGGAGTTCTTCCAGTTCGGGGGAGAGGCGGTGGTCCATGGTCGTCACTCCTGGTGGGAGAGGGCGCGGACGGTACGGGACGGGCTGGGTCGGCCCAGTTGTTCGGCCATCCACACGCTGGTGGCGGTGAGCTTGCCGAGGTCTACTCCGGTCTCGATGCCGAGGCCCTGGAGCATCCAGACCAGGTCCTCGGTGGCGAGGTTGCCGGTGGCGGACTTGGCGTACGGGCAGCCGCCGAGCCCGCCGGCGGACGCGTCGACCGTCGTCACGCCGTGTTCCAGGGCCGCGTAGGTGTTGGCGAGCGCCTGGCCGTAGGTGTCGTGGAAGTGCACGCCGATGACGTTCGTCGGCACGCCTTCCTCGTTGAGCAGGGAGAGGAGTTCGAGGACGTGGCCGGGGGTCGCGACGCCGATCGTGTCGCCCAGGCTCAGCTCGTCGCAGCCCATGTCCCGCAGCGCCTTGCAGACCCGGACCACCTGGTGGAGCGGGACGGCTCCCTCCCAGGGGTCGCCGAAGCACATCGAGACATAGCCGCGGACGTGCGCGCCGGCCTCCTTCGCCTGCCGGACGACCGGGTCGAAGACGGCCAGGGACTCGTCCACCGTGCGGTTGAGGTTGGCCTTGGCGAAGGACTCGGTGGCGCTGGCGAAGACCGCGATCCGGCGGGCGCCGAGAGCCAGGGCGCGGTCCAGGCCGCGCTGGTTGGGGACGAGCACGGGCAGGGCGACGCCCGGCAGGTCGCGGACGCGCGGGAACAGGTCCTCCGCGTCGGCGAGTTGGGGCACCCACTTGGGGTGCACGAAGCTGGTCGCCTCGACCGTCGTCAGGCCCGCGTCGGCCAGGCGGTGCACGAACTCCGCCTTGACGTCGGTGGGGACCGTCGACTTCTCGTTCTGCAGGCCGTCGCGGGCGCCGACCTCGTGGATCCGGACCCGGGCGGGAAGGTCGGTCGCCGGGACGACCATGGGGAGTGTCATGTCGCGTCCTCCACCGGGTTGATGACGGCCAGCACCTGGTCCATGGCGACCGTGGCACCGGGTCTCACGTCGAGTTCGGTGACCGTGCCGGCGTGCGGGGCGGCGATGACGTGCTCCATCTTCATCGCCTCCACCACCAGCAGGCTCTGACCCGCGGTCACCTCGTCCCCGACGGCGACCTTCACCACGGTCACCGTGCCGGGCATCGGCGCGGTCAGGGAGTCGGCCCCCGCGTGTCCCACCCCCGTGAGGGACGCGGCGACCGGGTCGTGGTCGCGGACCTGCCAGGCGTCGCCGTCGCGGCCGATCCAGTCGGCGGCCCGGCGGAAGGTGTGGCGGACACCGTCCAGCGTCACCGACACCCGGTCACCGCTCACGGTGTGCGTGCCGCGCGGGACGTACTCCACCGGGTCCTGCACCCGGAGAGGGAAGCCGACCGGCTTGGGGGTGCCCCCGAGGCGCCAGCCGCTCGGCACCGAGAAGGGGTCCGTCCAGCCCGCGCCGACGGGCCGCAGCGCCTCCAGCCGGACGGCCGCCGCCGCCTCGTACACTTCGTCCGGTACGTCGGTGGAGACCAGGTCGTCCACCACCCGCTCGACCAGCCCGGTGTCCAGCTCACCCGCCACCACCGCCGGATGGGCGAGCAGCCGGCGCAGGAACCCGGCGTTGGTCTGCACGCCCAGCGTGACCGTCTCCGCGAGGGCCGCGCGCAGCTTGCGGAGCGCGGTCTCCCGGTCCGGGCCGTACGCGATCACCTTGGACAGCATCGGGTCGTACAGGCTGCCCACCTCGGTGCCCTCGCTGAGCCCCGAGTCGGTGCGGACGCCGTCCCCGGAGGGCTCGTCCAGCAGGAGGACCGTGCCGCCGGTGGGCAGGAAGCCCCGCGCCGGGTCTTCGGCGCAGATCCGCGCCTCGACCGCGTGCCCGGTGAGCGTGACGTCGGCCTGGGCGAACGGCAGCGGTTCGCCGGCCGCCACCCGCAGCTGCCACTCCACCAGGTCGAGCCCCGTGACCAGTTCGGTGACCGGGTGCTCCACCTGGAGCCGGGTGTTCATCTCCATGAAGTAGTACGACGAGGGGTCGCCGCCCGGCACGATGAACTCCACCGTGCCCGCGCCGACGTACCCGCACGAGCGCGCCGCCTGCACCGCCGCCTCGCCCATCGACGCCCGCGTGGCCTCGTCCAGGAGCACGCTGGGCGCCTCCTCGATCACCTTCTGGTGCCGCCGCTGGAGCGAGCACTCGCGCTCGCCGAGATGGACGACGTTCCCGTGGCCGTCGGCCAGCACCTGGATCTCGATGTGCCGGGGCCGGTCGATCCACCGTTCGACGAGGAGCGTGTCGTCGCCGAAGGAGGCGCGGGCCTCGCGGCGGGCGGCGGCGATCTCCTCGTCCAGCAGCGTCAGGTCACGCACCAGCCGCATGCCCTTGCCACCGCCACCGGCGGAGGGCTTGAGCAGCACGGGCGCACCCAACTCGCGGGCGGCAAGGGCCAGTTCGGGGTCACGGCCGCCGGGCACCACCGGCACCCCGGCCGCCGCCACCGTCTCCTTGGCCCGGATCTTGTCGCCCATCAGCGCGATCGCGTCGGCGGACGGGCCGATGAACACCAGCCCCGCCTCCTCGCAGGCCCGCGCGAAGCCGGCGTTCTCGGCGAGGAAGCCGTAACCGGGGTGGACCGCCCGGGCGCCGCTCGACCGGGCGGCCGCCAGCAGCCGTTCCACCGACAGATAGCTCTCGCCCGCCGGCGCCGGACCGATCCGTACGGCGGTGTCGGCCTCCCGGACGTGCCGGGCGTCCGCGTCGGCGTCGGAGTACACGGCCACCGAGCGCACGCCCAGCGACCGCAGCGTACGGATGACCCGGACGGCGATCTCGCCCCGGTTGGCCACGAGTACGGTGTCGAACACGAGTCCCCTCCTCACATCCGGAAGACGCCGAACTGGGGCTCACCCAGGGGCGCGTTGCCACAGGCCGTCAGGGCGAGTCCGAGCACCTGCCGGGTGTCGAGGGGGTCGATGACCCCGTCGTCCCAGAGCCGGGCCGTCGCGTAGTAGGCGCTGCCCTGGCGCTCGTACTGAGCGCGGACGGGCGCCTTGAAGGCCTCTTCCTCGTCGGCGGGCCAGGACTCGCCGCGTGCCTCCAGCTGGTCCCGCTTGACCGTGGCCAGCACGCTGGCGGCCTGCTCGCCGCCCATGACGGAGATCTTGGCGTTGGGCCACATCCACAGGAAGCGCGGGGAGTACGCCCGGCCGCACATCGAGTAGTTCCCGGCGCCGTACGAGCCGCCGACCACCACCGTCAGCTTCGGCACGCGCGTGCACGCCACGGCCGTGACCATCTTGGCGCCGTGCTTGGCGATGCCGCCGGCCTCGTAGTCCTTGCCGACCATGAATCCGGAGATGTTCTGCAGGAACACCAGCGGGATCCCGCGCTGGTCGCACAGCTCGATGAAGTGGGCGCCCTTCTGGGCGGACTCGGAGAAGAGGATGCCGTTGTTGGCGACGATGCCGACCGGGTGGCCGTGGATCCGGGCGAAGCCGGTGACCAGGGTCTGCCCGAACTCGCTCTTGAACTCGGCGAACCGGGAGCCGTCGACGATCCGGGCGATGATCTCGCGGACGTCGTAGGGGGTGCGGGAGTCGACGGGGACGGCGCCGTAGAGGCCGTAGGGGTCGGCCTTCGGCTCGACGACCGGGGTGACCTCCCAGGGGAGGGCGCGCCGGGCCGGGAGGGTCGCGGCGATGTTCCGGACGATCCGGAGCGCGTGCGCGTCGTCCTCGGCGAGGTGGTCGGTGACCCCGGAGACGCGGGAGTGGACCTCGCCGCCGCCCAGTTCCTCCGCCGTGACGACCTCGCCGGTGGCGGCCTTCACCAGCGGGGGGCCGCCGAGGAAGATCGTGCCCTGGTTGCGGACGATGACCGCTTCGTCGCTCATGGCCGGGACGTAGGCGCCGCCGGCCGTGCAGGATCCGAGGACGGCCGCGATCTGCGGGATCCCGGCCCCCGACATCCGGGCCTGGTTGTAGAAGATCCGCCCGAAGTGGTCGCGGTCGGGGAAGACCTCGTCCTGCATGGGCAGGAAGGCCCCGCCGGAGTCCACCAGGTAGACGCACGGCAGCCGGTTGTCGAGGGCGACCTCCTGGGCCCGCAGATGCTTCTTCACGGTCATCGGGTAGTACGTGCCGCCCTTGACGGTGGCGTCGTTGGCGACGATCACGCACTCGCGCCCGCTGACCCGCCCGATCCCGGCGATCACGCCGGCCGCCGGGGCCGCCCCGTCGTACATCCCCTCGGCGGCCAGCGGGGCCAGCTCCAGGAAGGGCGAGCCGGGGTCCAGCAGGGTGTCCACCCGGTCCCTGGGCAGCAGCTTGCCGCGCGCGGTGTGCCGGGCCCGGGCCTTCTCACCGCCGCCCAGCGCCGCCGCCGCGAGCCTGCCGCGCAGCTCCTCCACGAGGACGCGGTGCGCCTCCTCGTTGGCCCGAAAGGCCTCCGACGCGGGGTCCGCCGCGCTCGTCAGCTCCGGTGCCTGGTCCATGCCGCGATCCCCTCATCGTGTTAATGAGCGTTAACGCATTTCCCTCAGGTTAACGACCGCTAACCTCCCTGTCTAGAATTGTCTTCATGGTCACGAGAACCGACGCCCCGACCCGTCGCGAGCAGATCCTCAAGGAGGCCGCCCGGCTCTTCGCCGAGCGCGGCTTCCACGGTGTGGGCGTGGACGAGATAGGCGCGGCGGTCGGCATCAGCGGGCCCGGTCTCTACCGGCACTTCGCGGGCAAGGACGCGATGCTCGCGGAGCTGCTGGTGGGGATCAGCGGGCAGCTGCTGACGGGGGCGAAGCGGCGTCTGGCGGAGGCCGACGGGGTCCCCGCCGAGGAGGTCCTCGACTCCCTCATCGAGGGGCACATCGACTTCGCCCTCGACGACCGTCCACTGATCACCCTGCACGACCGGGAGCTGGACCGCCTGCGCGACAGCGACCGCAAGCTCGTACGGCAGCTGCAGCGGCAGTACGTCGAGCTGTGGGTGGAGGTCCTGCGCGAGGTCTACCCGGCCCTGGCGGAGCCCGCGGCCCGCTCGGCGGTCCACTCGGTCTTCGGCCTGCTGAACTCCACCCCGCATCTGGGCCGACCGGGTTCCCTGCCGAGGCGGGGAGTGACGGCGGTCCTGCTGCACCGGATGGCGAGGGGGGCGTTCGCGGCGGCGGCCGAGTGACCGGCCCTCCCCGGCGTGACGAGCGTTACGCCCGTCCCCCCTCCCATGCCCTGGACCCATCCGCCTACCCGCCGGTACGGTAATGCTCTGAGCAAGCGCTTAGACAGATGGACGTGCCTGGAGGTGGCGGCGTGCGCCGTACGTTGTTCAACGAGGATCACGAGGCGTTCCGGGAGACCCTCCGCGCCTTCATCGAGGCCGAGGTCGTACCCGTGTACGACGAGTGGTTCGCGGCCGGGCAGGCCCCCCGCGACTTCTACTACAAGCTCGCCGAGCTCGGCGTCTTCGGCATCCGCGTCGACGAGGAGTACGGCGGCGCCGGCATCGACTCCTACAAGTTCGAGGCCGTCCTGTACGAGGAGACCGCCCGCGCGGGCGTCGCCTTCGGCGGCTCCGGTGTGCACGTGCTGCTCGGCCTGCCGTACCTCAAGCTGCTGGCCACGGACGAGCAGAAGAAGCGGTACCTGCCGAAGTTCGTCTCCGGCGAGGAGATGTGGGCCATCGCGATGACCGAGCCGGGCACCGGCTCCGACCTCGCGGGCATGAAGACCACCGCCAAGCTCTCCGAGGACGGCACGCACTACGTCCTCAACGGCGCCAAGACCTTCATCACCGGTGGCGTGCACGCCGACCGCATGATCGTCTGCGCCCGCACCTCCGCGCCGACCAAGGAGGACCGCCGCCACGGCATCTCCCTGTTCGTCGTGGACACCAAGGCCGAGGGCTACTCGGTCGGCCGCAAGCTCGACAAGCTGGGCCTGAAGACCTCCGACACCGCCGAGCTCGCGTTCGTCGACGTCAAGGTCCCCGTCGAGGACCTCCTCGGCGAGGAGAACAAGGGCTTCTACTACCTCGGCCACAACCTCGCCTCCGAGCGCTGGGGCATCGCCTTCGGCGCCTACGCGCAGGCCAAGGCCGCCATACGGTTCGCCAAGCAGTACGTGCAGGAGCGGGTCGTCTTCGGCCAGCCCGTCGCCGCCTTCCAGAACACCAAGTTCGAGCTGGCCGCCTGCCAGGCCGAGGTGGACGCGGCCGAGGCCGTCGTCGACCGCGCCACGGAGGCCCTCGACGCCGGTGAGCTGACCCCCGCCGAGGCCGCCAGCGCCAAGCTGTTCGCCACCGAGGTGGCCCACCGCGTGATCGACCGCTGCCTCCAGCTGCACGGCGGCTACGGCTTCATGAACGAGTACCCGATCGCCCGCCTGTACGCGGACAACCGCGTCAACCGCATCTACGGTGGCACCAGCGAGATCATGAAGACGATCATCGCGAAGGACATGGGCCTGTAAGGCCCGCGCAATCCCCGGCCAGTAGAAAAGGTGCCATGAACGAGGCACTGAGTGATCTCCTCGACCTGCTCGACCTGGAGCAGATCGAGGAGAACATCTTCCGCGGCCAGTCCCGGTCCGCCGTCGTCCCGCGCGTGTTCGGCGGGCAGGTCGCGGCCCAGGCGCTGGTCGCCGCCGGGCGTACCGTCCCGGCGGACCGGCACGCCCACTCCCTGCACGCGTACTTCCTGCGCGCCGGGGACCCGGGCGCGCCCATCGTCTACAACGTCGAGCGCATCCGCGACGGCCGCTCCTTCACCACCCGGCGCGCGGTCGCCGTCCAGCACGGCCGCCCGATCTTCGCCCTCTCCGCGTCCTTCCAGCTGTACGAGGACGGCCTCGACCACCAGGCCCCGATGCCGCCCGCGCCCGACCCGGAGACCCTCCCCACCTCGGCGGAGCGGCTGCGCGGCTACGACCATCTGCCCTCCGCCGTGGTCGAGAAGTTCCTGGAGGCCCGCGAGGCGATCGACCTGCGGTACGTCGACGAGCCGCCGTACGGGAAGTTCGGCGAGCCGCGCGAGCCGCACAGCCAGGTCTGGTTCCGCACCAACGGCAAGCTCGACGACGACCCCCTGCTGCACGTCGTCCTCGCCACCTACGTCTCCGACATGACCCTGCTCGACTCGATCCTGCTCGCGCACGGCCGCGGCGGCTGGGCCGTCGGCGACGTCGTCGGGGCCTCGCTCGACCACGCCATGTGGTTCCACCGGCCGTTCCGCGCCGACGAGTGGCTGCTGTACGACCAGGAGTCGCCGTCCGCGCACGGCGGCCGCGGGCTCGGGCAGGCCCGCATCTACACCCAGGACGGTTCACTGGCCATTTCCGTGATCCAGGAGGGTGTGGTCCGCGTCCCCAGGTAAGACTGGGGCATGGCCCAAGCCCAGCAAGTCCAGCAGGCGGAACAAGCCCGGCCGAGCGGCGGCGAGAGCACGGGCACGGTGATCGTCGCCGCCCTCGCCAACCTCGGGATCGCGCTCGCCAAGGCGGTCGCCGGGGTGATCAGCGGCTCCAGCGCGATGCTCTCCGAGGCGGCGCACTCGGTCGCCGACACCGTCACCGAGATCCTGCTGCTCACCGCCCTCAAACGCAGCGAGAAGCCCGCCGACGAGGAGCACCCGCTGGGCTACGGCCCCGAGCGGTACATCTGGGCCATGCTCGCCGCCGTCGCCACCTTCGTCGGCGGCGCCGTCTTCTCCCTCTACGACGGCATCCACACCCTGGCCGAGGGGGAGAAGCTCGGCGACCCGCTGGTCTCGTACATCGTGCTCGCCGTCGCCTTCGTGCTGGAGGGGTACTCGCTGCGGACGGGGCTGAGGCAGGCGCGCGGCGAGGCGGCCCGCTTCAAGGCACCGTTCAAGCGCTACCTCCGGTACACCCCCGACACCGCCGTGAAGGCCGTGGTGCTGGAGGACTCGGCCGCGCTCGTCGGCCTGGTGCTCGCGGCCGGCGGCCTGCTCGGCGGGCAGCTCACCGGCTCCGGCGTCTGGGACGGCCTCGCCTCCCTCCTCATCGGCCTGCTCCTGCTCTACGTCGCCTGGGTGCTGGGCCGGTCCAACGCCGAGCTGCTCATCGGACGGCCGCTGCCGGAGCAGGTACGGGAGCGGATCCGCGCGGAGCTGCTGGAGTCCGAGCACATCGTGGCCGTACTGGAGCTGACCACGCTGGTGCAGGGGCCGGACGAGGCGCTGGTCGCCGCCAAGGTGGACTTCCGGGACGTCTCCACGGCCGCCGAGATCGAGTGGGCGTGCGAGCGGGCGGAGCAGCGGCTGCGGGCCGCGTTCCCGGCGATCGGCCGGGTGTATCTGGACCCCACTCCGGGGCCCGCGACCTCGGAGGATCACGGTAGGTGATCTTCCGAAGTGCCGTCCGGTTTGTCGGATATTAAGCTCTATGAGTGAAATGCCGCACAGTGCATGTGCCGCATAGCGGACGTGCCGCGTAGCGGACGTATGTCCGGCAGAAAGGTATTTCCCATGCGAGTACAGCGCGCGAGGCGTCTCGCCGCGATGTCCGCCGCCGGCCTGCTGCTGGCCGGCGGCGCGGCGATCGGCGCCGCGGGTACCGCCTCGGCGGCCCCCGCCTCCACTCATCAGAACGTCGTCACCGGCGGCTTCGGCTGCAACAACTCCCGGTTCGGCGGCTTCAACAACGGCTGCCGCTTCGGCAACTTCGGGTTCGTCCCCGTCGTTCCCGTCGTCCCTGTCGTGGTCGTCCCCACCGTCGTCAGCGGCGGGTTCGGCGGCTTCGGCGGCCTCAACGGGTTCGGGTTCGGCGGAATCAGCGGGTTCGGCTTCTGAGCCGGACCGGACGCAGACAGACCAGTGACTTGAGGGTCTAGGCCAGGCCACGATGTGCGGCTCCCGCTTCCGGGGGCCGCACATCGGTCTTTCCGTCTTTCGGTCTTCCGCCCGTCAGGCCAGTCCGGCCTCGGCCAGCAGATACGCGGTCATCGGGTCGTAGTGGCGCGGGCTGAGCACATGGTCGTCGAGCGGTACGGCCACCTGGAGGGTGCCCTCCGACTCGGCGAGGAACAGCGCCGGGTCGTTGCAGTCGGCGTAACCGACCGAGTCCAGGCCCGCCTGGGCCGCGTAGCCCGCCCAGCCGTGGTCGGCGACGACCAGGTCGGGCAGCGGCCGGCCCTCGCGCTCCAGGCCGCCCAGGATGGCCTTCATCGGCTCACCGGAGTGGGTGTGCCACAGGGTCGCCCCGTGCTCCAGCACCGCCACGTCGGCGAACTGCATGACATAGCCCTCGTCCGTCTGCAGCCCGTCCGGGATCACCACGATCTCGCAGCCGGCGGCGCGCAGCGCGGCCGCCGTCGCCCGGTGCACGTCCAGCAGGCCGCCGGGGTGGCCGGTCGCGAACAGCACCCGCTGTCGGCCCTCGGCCGCCTTGCGCAGCCGCGCGGCCAGCCGGTCCAGGCCGTCCACGGTCAGCTCGGGGTCGATGGTGTCCTGGCCGTACCGGTACTCGGCGTCGTCGTTCACCCCGACCCGCTCGGCCATCACGGCCAGTACGTCCTGCTCGTCGGTCCAGCGGTCGCCGAGTTCCAGTCCCAGCCACCAGTTGCGCTCGCCGTTGGCCAGCTTGCGGTAGTGGAGCAGGTTGTTCTCGCGGGGCGTGGCGACATCGCCCGCGATACGGGTCTTCACAAGGTGCTCGACGAGCTCGGCGCGGCTCGGTGTCCCGGGTATCGGCATGGCTCCATTGTGAGGCAGGGCGCTGTGCGATTTCCCTGCGTATCGCCCGCTGGGACGTGGGTCACTCACGCCCGGCTCACTCCTGGCGGAGGGCGAACCACAGCTCCATCCGTACGTCGGGATCGTCGAGTTCGGCGTCGAGGAGCGCGGCGCAGCGGGCGATGCGCTGGCGCACGGTGTTGCGGTGCACGGCGAGCGCCACCGCGGTGCGGTCCCAACTGCCGTGCAGGGAGAGCCAGGTGCGGAGGGTCTCGGTGAGGGCGGGGTGCTCCGCGAGGGGGGCGAGGAGGGCGCGGGCGTGGGCCTCGGCCTCCTGGCGGGGGACGAGTTCGTCGAGGGCGGGGCGGGTGCTGTGCCGGATCAGGGGGGTGCGGGTCGCTCGGGCACGGGCGAGGGCGCGGGCCGCTTGGGTGTCGGCGGCCGCCAGCTGTTGCGGGGGTACCGCGTCGCTGACGCCGAGCATCCAGCCGGGTTGCGGTTCGGGTTCGCGGTCTGCGGGGAGCAGGATGCGGGTGGTTTCCCCTCCGGGGTCGATGAGGGTGGAGCCGAGTGAGGCGCCCAGCGCAGTGGTGGCGAGGAGGTCGGGGGGCGGGTGCGGGTGGTTCGTGGCTGGTCGCGCCCCGCGGCGGAGCCGCAAATCGACAGGGCCCCGCGCCCCTGGGTGGGCAATGTCCCGCTTCTCGATCGGCGAGGCATGTACTACGAACCAGTGGTCCCCCTTGCCCAGTAGCGGCGTCACCTCTTCTGCCGTGCCGCCCAGCAGCAGGCCTACCAGCGCGGAGTTGCGGGCCGCGCCCGAGCCGCTCTGCTGCTCCCCCGTGAGGAGGGTGAGGAGGACGGCGGCGACGGAGGCGATGGTGTGGTCGCCGGGTTCGCGGGACGGGGTGGCGACGCCGAGGACGAAGCCGGTGCCGAGGGCGTAGGCGGCCAGGTGGGTGCCGGCGGTGGCGTGGGTGGCGGAGGTGGGGGTGCCGGGGCCGGACGGGCGGACGACGTCGGCGAGCTCGGCCAGGGAGCCGGGCACCGGCGCCTCGGGCGCGCGGCCCGCCGACGCGATGTCCGTGCCCTCCGGGCCGTAGAGAGCCGTCCAGCCGCCGAGCCGGTTCGCCAGCTGGCGGAGGACCGAGGGGACCGGGTCCGGGCGGGACGCGGCGGACGCGAGGCTCTGCTGGGCCTCGGTGACCCGGCGCAGTTCGGCGACGCGGGCCTGGGCCAGCAGCTGCCAGACGGCGCGGGCGACGGCGGTGAAGGGGGTCTGCGGCGGGACCTCGATCAGCGGGAGGCCGTAGCGGTCGCAGGCGGCGACCAGGGCGCGCGGGACCGTGTCGTGGACGGGGGCGAGTCCGAAGCCGAGGGCGGCGCCGCCCGCCGCGACGATCCGGGAGACGTAGTCGTCGAAGTAGGTGCCCGAGCCGGCCGCCTCCGGGATGTGCACCCCGGCCGTCAGCAGCAGCTCGCCGCCCAGCAGGTACGGGTACGGGTCGGCCATCTCCGAGGTGTGGGCCGCGTGGATCACCAGGGAGGGGTCGGACGGGCCCGCGATCAGGCGCAGGGCCAGGTCCTCGCGGGCCAGGAGTGCCGCGAGGGGCACGGCGGGCGTAGGGGGAACGGTGGGATCCGGCATGGTGTGCGTTTCATCCCTCGGGTGGGGCTCGAATGGATGAAACGTACACTTCGCAGTCGCTTTCCGGCCACCTAGTGTCAGTGCACGTCGTCCGACTCCGTGCACGCGATTCGAGGGAGGTCCCATGGCCGTCGACTACACAGTGATCGTGCTCTATCTCGCCGGGATGCTGGCCATGGGCTGGTGGGGCATGCGCCGCGCCAGGTCCAAGAGCGATTTCCTGGTGGCCGGGCGCCGGCTCGGGCCCGCCATGTACTCCGGCACCATGGCCGCGATCGTGCTGGGCGGCGCGTCCACCATCGGCGGGGTCGGGCTGGGGTACCAGTACGGGCTGTCCGGTGCCTGGATGGTCTTCACCATCGGCCTGGGCCTGCTCGCCCTGTCGGTCTTCTTCTCGGCCCGGATCGCCCGCCTCAAGGTGTACACGGTCTCCGAGATGCTCGACCTGCGCTACGGCGGCCGGGCCGGGGTCATCTCCGGCGTGGTCATGTGGGCGTACACGCTCATGCTCGCCGTCACCTCGACCATCGCGTACGCCACGATCTTCGACGTCCTCTTCGACATGAACCGGACCGTCGCGATCATCCTCGGCGGCTCCATCGTCGTCGCCTACTCGACCCTCGGCGGCATGTGGTCGATCACCCTGACGGACATGGTCCAGTTCGTGGTGAAGACCATCGGCGTGCTGCTCCTGCTGCTGCCCATCGCGGTGGTGAAGGCGGGCGGCTTCGGCGCGATGAAGGCGAAGCTGCCGACCTCGTACTTCGACCCGCTGGGCATCGGCGGCGAGACGATCTTCACGTACGTGCTCATCTACACGTTCGGCATGCTCATCGGGCAGGACATCTGGCAGCGGGTGTTCACGGCCCGCAGCGACACGACGGCGAAGTGGGGCGGCACGGTCGCGGGCACCTACTGTCTGGCGTACGCCCTCGCCGGTGCGGTGATCGGTACGGCGGCCAGGGTGCTGTACCCGAAGCTGGGCAGCCCGGACGACGCCTTCGCGACCATCGTGAAGGACGAACTCCCCGTCGGGGTGCGCGGGCTGGTGCTGGCCGCCGCGCTCGCCGCCGTGATGTCGACGTCCTCCGGCGCCCTGATCGCCTGCGCGACCGTCGCCAACAACGACATCTGGTCGCGGCTGCGCGGGAGGACGAGAGCCGACGACCACGACGAGGTGCGGGGCAACCGCGTCTTCATCCTGGTCATGGGGATCGGGGTGATCGGCACGGCGATCGCGCTCAACGACGTCGTCGAGGCGCTGACGGTCGCCTACAACCTGCTCGTCGGCGGCCTCCTCGTCCCCATCCTCGGCGGACTGCTGTGGCGGCGCGGCACGGTCCAGGGCGCGCTCGCCGCCGTGACCGTCGGCGGTCTCGCGGTGATCGGCCTGATGGCGGGCTACGGCATCCTCGCCAACGAACCCGTCTACTACGGCCTGCTCTCCTCCCTGGTCGCCTATGTCGCCGTCTCCCTGGTGACGAAGCCGACCGACGAGGCCGTGCTGGCGAACTGGCGGGAGCGGCTGGCCGGCCGCGGCACCCCCGAACTCGTGTCCGAACCGGTCCCGGCCCACCAGTAGAGTCGTCAGCAGAAGCAGCGCATAGCGGTACGTACGCGACGAAGCGTAGGAAGCAGGCAGCACCCCGATGAGCAGCAACGAGACACCCCGCGGCCCCGTCGACTCCTCCCGCGTCCCGCGGTACGCCGGACCCGCGACCTTCGCCCGGCTGCCCCGCCTCGACGAGGTCGGCACCGCCGATGTCGCCGTCGTGGGCGTGCCGTTCGACTCGGGTGTCTCGTACCGGCCGGGCGCCCGCTTCGGCGGCAACGCCATCCGTGAGGCGTCCCGGCTGCTGCGCCCGTACAACCCGGCGCAGGACGCGTCCCCGTTCGCGCTGGCGCAGGTGGCGGACGCGGGCGACATCGCGGTCAACCCCTTCAACATCAACGAGGCGGTCGAGACCATCGAGGCCGCGGCGGACGAGCTGCTCGGCACCGGCGCGCGGCTGATGACCCTGGGCGGCGACCACACCATCGCGCTGCCGCTGCTGCGCAGCGTCGCCAAGAAGCACGGGCCGGTCGCGCTGCTCCACTTCGACGCCCATCTCGACACCTGGGACACCTACTTCGGCGCCGAGTACACGCACGGCACCCCGTTCCGGCGGGCCGTCGAGGAGGGCATCCTGGACACCTCCGCCCTCTCCCACGTCGGCACCCGCGGCCCGCTGTACGGCAAGCAGGACCTCACCGACGACGAGAAGATGGGCTTCGGCATCGTCACCTCGGCGGACATCTACCGTCGGGGCGCCGACGAGGTCGCCGACCAGCTGCGCCGGCGCATCGGCGACCGCCCGCTGTACATCTCGATCGACATCGACTGCCTGGACCCGGCGCACGCCCCCGGCACCGGGACGCCCGAGGCGGGTGGTATGACGTCCAGGGAACTCCTGGAGATCCTGCGCGGGCTGGCCGCGTGCAACCTCGTCTCGGCGGACGTCGTCGAGGTGGCCCCCGCGTACGACCACGCCGAGATCACCTCGGTGGCGGCCTCGCACACGGCGTACGAACTGACCACGATCATGACCCGACAGATTGCCGAGGCGCGTTCGAAGTGACCCACGACCACGACCTGGTGCTCCGCCCGACGGAGGCGCAGACGGCCGCAGCTCTGAACCCGCCCGCCGGCCGCAACGGCGGGGACCTGGTCGTGGAGACCCTCGCCGGGCTCGGCGCGACGACGGTCTTCGGCCTGCCCGGCCAGCACGCCCTCGGCATGTTCGACGCCCTGCGCCGCTCGTCGCTGCGCTACGTCGGCCTGCGGGTGGAGAACAACGCGGGCTTCGCGGCGGACGCCTACGGCCGGGTGACCGGCGAGGCGGCCCCGCTGCTCCTGTCGACCGGCCCCGGCGCGCTGACCTCGCTGGCCGCGCTGCACGAGGCGGCCTCCGCGTCCGCGCCGGTGCTGGCGATCAGCAGCCAGATCCCCACCGCGGGCCTCGGCGGCGGCCGCCACGGCTATCTGCACGAACTCCCCGACCAGTCGGCCTCCTTCCGGGGCGTGGTGAAGTCGGTCCACACCGTCCGCACCCCGTCCCAGATCCCGTCCGCGATCGCGGCGGCCTGGAAGTCCGCGCTGACGGCCCCGCACGGCCCGGTGTGGGTGGAGATCCCGCAGGACGTGCTGCTCGCCGAGACCACGCTCCCGGTCGTGACCGCCGTGGACGCCACCCCGGACGAGCCGGCCCCGCGCCCCGAACTGACCGCGGTGGCGGCCGATCTGCTCTCCCGCGCCGCCCGTCCGGCGATCATCGCGGGCGGCGGAGTGGTCCGGGCGGACGCCTCCGGCAAGCTGCTCCAGCTGGCCGAGAAGCTGAACGCCCCGGTCGTCACCACCTTCGGCGGCAAGGGCGCGTTCCCCTGGAACCACCCGCTCTCCCTCCAGTCCTGGCTGGAGGACCGGCACACCACGGACTTCCTGGAGGACGCGGACGTCCTGCTCGTGGTCGGCTCGGGGCTCGGTGAACTCTCCTCGAACTACCACACGTTCGCCCCGCGCGGCCGGGTCGTCCAGATCGAGGCGGACCTCGGCAAGCTGGAGTCCAACCACCCGGCGCTGGGCATCCACGCGGACGCCCGCCTCGCGCTCCAGGCCCTGCTGGAGACGGTGGCGGACCGGCCCGACACGTCGGCGCCGACCCGGGTGCGCGAGGTCCTGGCGAAGGTCTCCGCACGCATCGCCGCGCAGGAACTCACCCTGGAACAGGACGTGCTGGCCTCGGTCCGGCGCGCCCTGCCCGCCGGCTCCCCGTCCTGCTGGGACATGACGATCCTGGCCTACTGGGCATGGTCCGCGTTCGACGCCCACGCCCCGAACCTCATGCACTCCGCCCAGGGCGCCGGCGGTCTCGGCTACGGCTTCCCGGCAGCCCTCGGCGTGGCCGCCGCCGACCCGACCCGCCCGGTGCTGGCGGTGTCGGGCGACGGCGGGGCCCTCTACTCCATCGCGGAACTGGCCACGGCGACCCAGTACGGCCTGCCGGTCACCTGGCTGATCATCGACGACGGCGGCTACGGCATCCTGCGCGAGTACATGACGGACACCTTCGGCGAGGCCACGGCGACGGAACTCTCCCGCCCCGACTACGTCGCCCTGGCGGAGTCCTTCGGCGTCCCGGGGGTGCGGACGACCCCGGAGACCCTGGAGACCGACCTCGCGAAGGCCCTCGCCACCCCCGGCCCCTCGGTGGTCGTACTCCCGGCCCTGCTCAGGATGTTCGCGCCGACGCACCTGGGCTAGGCGGGGGTCAGCAGGCGCCCGGGCCCACCCCGTCGATGCGGCCGCCGAAGTCGCCGCGGTACTGGGAGCGCCAGTCGCCGTTGAAGACGTCGCGCTTCTCCTGCGGGTCCCAGTTGACGAAGCAGGCGCGGGTGGAGGCGACGAAGGAGCCGACGTTGTCGTGGAGGTTCGGCGGCATGTCGCGGTAGCCGCTGCGGGCGGTCCACTCCCAGTAGTCGCCGCCGAAGCCCTCGCCGCTCCAGAAGCAGACCGAGCCGTCGGGACAGGAGGGGGCGGCCGCGTGCGCGGAGGCGCTCTGGGCGGGGAGCACCAGCGCGGTGAGGGCCAGGGCGGCGGCGAGGGACCAGGTGCGAAGCTTCACGGGACTCTCCGTAAAAGGGAGTTGGAAAGGCCCCGGCGGGACCGCCGGGGCCTTTCCATGCTCGGGTGTGATCACCGGGACACGCCCGAGTCCAAGATCGACTTCACCTGTGTGAGGGAAGTAGTAGGACCGGCCCGGAGGACCGGTCCGGTGGCGCCTACCAGATCGCGTCGACCCACTCCGGGTGGTCGATGAACGGGTTCCGGTTGTGCTGGTAGGTGCTGTAGATGACGTCGTTGCGGTTCTCCTCGAAGGAGTCCGGCGGGTCCTCGTCGTTCCACTGCTTGAGGATCGAGAGCTTGCCGATGTACGGGGTGGAGCCGTTGTTGACCTTGTCGTCCGGCTCCAGGTTGGCGAAGCCGTCGTCACCCTCGTAGCGCACGGCCATGTAGAGGATCATGCGGGCCACGTCGCCCTTGACGGCGTCGCGCGGCTCGAAGGAGTCCGAGTCGACCTTGCTGCCGCCGCTGTTGGTGAAGGTGGAGCCGCCCTCGTCGAAGTCGAGGTTGCCGCGCTTGCCGTTGACCGCCACGTCCTCGGGCCGGATGTGGTGCAGGTCCGTGCCGGGACCGGTGGAGGTGGTGAGGTCGCCGTGCGAGATCGCCCAGACGTGCTCGCGGTTCCAGTCGCCGCTGTCACCGCCGTTGAGCGACTTGCTGCGGGAGATGCCCGAGTACAGCAGGATCACGTTGCTGCTGTTGTTCGGGTCCTGGTCGGTCTTCTTCAGGGCGTCCCACAGGGCCGAGTACGACAGCTTCGTGACGTTCGCGCTGATGATCGTGTGCAGGGACGACTTGAGGCTCGTCCCCGTCTTGCCGATCGCGTTCTTGTAGTACGTCGAGTCGTACGCGGTGGTCGTGGCGGCGGCCGGGGTCGCCGTCAGCGCGGGGGCGGTCAGGCCCACCAGGACGGCGGCGGTCGCCAGGGCCACCGACTTCCAGCGCCGGATGTGTGTCGCCAGCATAAAGAGTTTCCCATCTACGCGGGTTGACGAGGCGGCAGGAGGAGGATGACATGAACATGAGGACGCGCAGGTAAACGGGACGTAAAAAGAGACCCCCGACCGTGTGGTCGGGGGTCTCGGTTGTGCCGGTGTGTCAGCTGACGTCCGACGGGTCCAGCCGGTAGAGCGTCGAGGTGCTGCTCTGCGAGGACGAGGAAGAGGACGAGGAGGACGACGAAGAGGTCGTGCTCTTGCTGTACGCGCTCTCCTTCACCGCCGTGCCGTGCTTCTGCACCCAGGTGTTCACGGCGGAGCTGACGGAGTTGCCGCCGCCCATGCCGCCGCCCATCCCGCTGCCGCCGATCTGGATGTAGTGCAGCTTGCCCGCCTTCACCAGTTCCTTCAGCTTGGCGACGGTCATCGCGTTGTCGGACCCGGTGAAGCCCCACATGGAGATCACGGGCTCCCGCGTGCTCAGCTCGATCTGCGCCGCGGACTGGGAGTTGGACACGGCCAGCAGCCAGGTGGCGCCGTCCTTGTGCTTCTTCAGGTAGGCGATCAGGTCGCTGCTGACGCCACCGCCCATCCCGCCACCGCCACCGCCGCCGAAGCCGCCGCGCGTGCTGCCGGTGCCGGTGCCGCCACCGGGCATCTCGCCGGTGCCGCCGGGCAGTTCACCGTTGCCGGTGCCGCCGCTCGGCAGTTCGCCGGTGCCGCCGCCGGGCGTCGTCTGGCCGTTGCCGGTGCCGCCGGGGGCCTGGCCGCCCATGCCGCCGCCGGGGGCCTCACCGTTCGTGCCGCCCGGGAAGCCGCCGCCCGTCTCGCCGCCGGCCTGGCTGTTCTGGCCGCCGCCCTGCTGGGTGCCGCCCGGCATCTCGCCGCCGCCGGGGAAGCCGCCGCCGCGGTTGCCGCCGCCACCGCCGGGGCCGCCGCCCATGCCGCTGCCCGTGGAGGGGCCCGCGGTCGGGTTCGTGCCGCCGCCCATCCCGCCGCTGCCGCTGCCGAACGGCACCGACGCCGCGTACGCCGTCGGACCCGCGAGCGCCGCGATCACGGCCGCCGCCAGCGAGGCGGCCAGCAGCCGGGCCTTGTTGCCGGACCGGAAGAGGATCATGCCCACGATGCCGGCCACGGTCAGCAAGGCGACCGTCGGCCAGAGCCAGGTGTTCCAGCCGGAGGCCCGGCGCAGCAGGACGATCGCCCAGATGCCGGTGACGCCGAAGGCGGCCGGGAGGACCCAGATCCACCGCTTGTCGGTGCGGAACGCCTGGAGCAGCATCACGCCACCGCCGCCGCACAGCACCGCGATACCGGGGGCGAGCGCGGTCGTGTAGTAGGGGTGCATGGTGCCCTGCGCGGTCGCGAAGATCACGTAGTGCAGCAGGGTCCAGCCGCCCCAGAGGACCAGCGCCATGCGCTTCAGGTCGGTGCGCGGGGCGCGGCCGCACAGCACCAGGCCGCCGATCAGGGCGATCACGGAGAAGGGGAGCAGCCAGGAGATCTGGCCGCCGAGGATGTCGTTGAACATCCGGCCGAGGCCCGAGGAGCCGGAGAAGCCGCCGCCTCCGCCACCGCCGCCCCCGCCGTTGCCCTCGCCGCCGAAGACGCGGCCGAGACCGTCGTAGCCCATGATCAGGTCCCAGGCGGAGCCGTCCGTGGAGCCGCCGATGTACGGGCGGTCGGAGGCCGGGACCAGGGAGACGGCGATCGCCCACCAGAAGCTGGAGACGGCCAGCACGACCGCTGCAAGGGCCAGGTTGACGGCCCGCTTCGCCCAGGAGGCCTTCGACGCGTACAGGTAGAGCGCGAAGACGGCGGGGAGCGCGATCCAGCCCGCGAGCAGCTTGGTGTTGAAGGCGAGACCGAAGCAGGCCGCCGAGCCGAGCAGCGGCAGCAGCTTCTCGTCACGGGTGGCCCGGAACGCGAGCGCCGCGCCCGACACCATCAGGAAGACGAGGAGGGTGTCGGGGTTGTTGTCCCGGTTGATGGCGACGGTGATCGGGGTCAGCGCCAGCACCAGCGCCGCGACGGTCGCCGCGCCGTGGCCCCACACCCGCTTCACGGTGGTGTGCAGGATGTAGATCGTGGCGAGCGCCAGGGCGATCATCGGCGCCATCATCTGCCACGTGCCGAAGCCGAAGATCCGGCTCGACAGACCCATGACCATGGTCGCGAGCGGCGGCTTGTCGACGGTCAGGAAGTTGCCCGGGTCGAGCGAACCGAAGAACCAGGCCTTCCAGCTCTTCGTACCGGCCCAGACGGCGCCGCTGTAGAAGGTGTTCATGTCGGAACCGGAGAGGTTCCAGGAGTAGAGCACCGCCGCCAGGATCAGGATCGCGATCAGCGCGGGGAGCGACCAGCGCGGTGCCTTGTCCGGCAGGGGATCCGCGGGGGTCGCCGTGGGCGGGGCCCAGTCGGGGGACACGGGCGTGTGCGTGTGGGGGGTGGGATCGGTGGCAGATGTCACCAGTCCAACGTGCAGCGGGGCCATGAGGGAGCGCTGTGCTGATCCTGGGAGCAGCCTGTGGGTGGGTGAGATGTGGGTAAGAGGCGCCGGGCCGCCCACCCCTCGGTAATCAAGTGGTAAACCGTTGGCCAAAGCCGTAGGCTCCCGGTGCTCGACCAGACCGGTCGAACAGCGACTTCCGGGGGGAATGTCCATGCGCGCGACCACGCGCCTCGCCCTGCTCAGCACCAGCGCCGCACTCGTCGCGACCGCGACCTGTGCCACCGCCGCCCAGGCGACGGACGGCGGAGCGGGCAACATCACGATCGACAAGGTCGTCGTCAACGGCGGCAAGCCGGTCGTGGTCGGCACCACCAAGGTGGTGTCCGCCAAGGTCTCCGTGACCGCGTCCGACGACTCGGGCATCGCCGAGACCACGTACATCTACGCCGTCGGCCCGAAGCCGAACTACGCGCAGATCTGGTACGACGACGGCGACATCACCTGCGTCAAGGCGAGCGCCACCACGTCGACCTGCACCGGCACGCTGACCTTCGACCCGCAGGCGGCGACGGGCTTCGTCAACAACGCCGCTGCCGCCACCTGGAACCTCTCCACGCTGGTCTCCGCCAACGACTTCGACTACATCCACCGGGACGCGGCCACCACGTTCAAGGTGCAGCGCCAGTCGTCGCTGACGGTCAACGCCGCGCCGGAGCCGGTGAAGAAGGGCAAGACCCTCACGGTCACCGGCAAGCTCTCCCGGGCCAGCTGGGACGACAACAAGTCCCACGGTTACGCCGGCCAGTCGGTGAAGCTGCAGTTCCGCAAGAAGGGCAGCAGCACCTACACCACGGTGAAGACCGTCCGGACCAGCTCGACGGGCACCCTGAGGACGACCGTCACCGCCGCCCGCGACGGCTGGTTCCGCTACAGCTTCGGCGGCACGGCGACGACCGCGCCGTCCACCGCGACCGGCGACTACGTGGACGTCCGCTAGCCGTCCGGCGATCGCGTCGCACCGGGGGTGGGGGCCCCCCCCCCGGGGGGGGGCCCCCCGGGGGGGGGGGGGGGGGGGGGGCCCCCCGCCCCCCCCCCCGGGGGGCCGGGGGGGGT
>NZ_JBIVDZ010000001.1:404423-1116201 GCF_044747345.1 Streptomyces sp. NPDC090088
CCCGCCGGCTCGCCGCGTGGCCGCGGGGCCCCCCCCCCCCCGGGCGCCCCCCCGGCCCCCCCCCCCCCCCCCCCCCCCCCCCCCCCCCCCCCCCCCCCGGTGGTGTGCCGGCGGGTCAGCGCACGCGGACCGACAGCCGGTAGAAGCGGGTCGTCTGGGCGGCGTTCTGGTTGTCGTCGCTGACCAGGAGGACCTTGTAGCCGCCCTTGTCGTGGCCGGTGACGACCATGCCCTCGATGTTGTCGAGGAGCGGGTTGGGCTGCGGCTGCTTGGCCGTGGCGCCCAGCGACGGGCAGCTCGCGATGTCCGTGAGGAGCGTCTTCCTGATCAGGCGGACGCCCTGCTGCCCCGTCAGGTTCTCGATGCCGCTGGTGTCCGTGGCGTGCCGCGGGTCGGCGAGGAAGAGGCGGACGGTGTTGCCGACGCCGGAGGTGAAACCGCGCTCCAGGACGAGCAGCCGGCCGTCGGGCAGCGCCTGCACCTCGGGGACGCCGAGGATCGGGTCGTCGGTGCGGTAGGCGTACTGGGCCGACAGCCTGAAGTGGTTGTCCTTCGTGCGCTGCCAGGTCTGGAAGCGCACGATCCCGGCGGTGTCCCCGGCGATGGCGTACTCCATGGAGGCCAGCAGGGTGTGACCGCCGTTCAGCAGGGTCAGGCCCTCGAAGGTCTGGTTGGAGGTGGCCCGCCCGGCGGGGGAGACCAGCAGCGAGGACGGCACCGGGAGGCGGTCCAGGATCTTGCCGTCCGCCGAGTAGCGGCGGATCGACGGCTCGGTCTCGGAGGTGACGAGCCGGGTCCCGTCCCGGTCCACCACCAGGCCCTCGGAGTCGAGCGCGGCGCCCTTCTCGTCGGCGAGCCCGACGACCGACTTCGGCGCGAGCGTCCTCGCGTCCAGGTCGAACAGGTAGGACCGGTCGGCGAGGGCGGCCAGGGAGCCGTCCTTGTCCACGGCGAGCGCGGACAGGTTGCCGACGAAGTAGCCGCCGAAGGTCGTCTTGTCGAGGGCGTCGGAGAAGCCGTCGAGGGAGACGGACGTCGAACAGGCGTGGTTCGTCGTGGCGTTGGCGGGCCCGGCGGCGGACAGACAGGTGGCCGCCGCCAGGCCGGCGGTGACGGTGGCGAGTACGGTTCGCAGGCGCATGGCCGTCACCGTAGGACGCCGCGGTGACGGCCTGGAGACCGCCCCGTGAAGGACAGGGTCGATTTCCGGCCGTCGCCTCAGGAGGCCGCGAGGTCCTTGTGGATGACCTTCGCGACGGCCTGGATGGTGGTGATCCCGTACTGCATCGTGCTGTTGTCGTGGGTGAGCACGGTCATCTGGTAGTCGTGGCCGCCGCCCTTGAAGGTGCCGAGGCTGTGCACCCGCCAGCCGTGCGTGGAGCGCTGCAGCCAGCCGTTCTTGACGTGCACCGAGACCCCGGACGGGACGCCGTAGGGGGTGCCCCAGCGCTGGGACGAGACGACCTGCCCCATCAGCTTCAGGATGTAGGCCCGTGCATTGTCGCTGAGCACCGTGTTCTTGGCGGTGACGAGCGCCAGCAGCTTCTGCTCGTCGTGCACGTCGATCTGGGTCAGGCCCCAGTAGCCGTTCGCACCGGGAGTCGTCTGCGTCATCCCGGCGGCGCTCAGGAAGCCCTTGATCTTCGTCAGGCCCAGCTGCTTCCACAGCTTGGTCGTCGCGTCGTTGTCCGACTTGGTGATCATGGCCTTGGCGAGCGTCTGCTCGGTGGTGGTGAGGTAGCGGTTGTGCTTCTTCGCGTCCCACAACAGCGTGGCCAGGACGGTCACCTTGACGGTGCTGGCCGAGTCGTAGTGCGTGGTGGAGCGGAGCGTGCAGGTCGTCTTCGTCGAACGGTCGTACAGGCCGACGGCGATGGTCCCCCTGCGGTTCGCGATCGCGGCCGTGATGTCCTTCTTCAGCTTCGTGGCCAGGCCCGCCTTCGCGGACGTACAACTGACCGCGGGCGCGGCGGCCGAGGCGGGCGCGGCGGCCATGCCCATGGCGAGCGTGGCCCCGCCGACGACCGCCGCCAGCACTCTGGCGCGTCTGGGTATCCGGTGAGTCATGCCCGGAATGACTCGGGAGTTCGCACGAAAGGTTGTACGAGGTGAGGTGTTCTTGACGAGTCGTTTGCCCTATGGCGGCGGAGCCTTCTCCTCCGCCACGGCCCCGGCATAAGGTCACCGCATGGGGAGAGCCGGTGGCCGCGCGGCCGCGATGTCGTTGTCCGTCCTGTCCGTCGTCTCGCTCGCCGTCGGCTGCACCGGCGGCCGTCCGGCCGTCCCACGGGCCGCCGCCCCGCCGAAGGCGTCGGCCGCCGTGACGGAGACACCGTCCTCCGGGTCCGTCACCGAGGTGCCGCCGCTGGGCGGGGAGGACGTCGTCGCGCAGGCCGCGAACGTCACCGGGAGCCGGGAGCTGGACATCAAGGGCGACATCGGCAGCGGCGCGCTGTCGGTCGACGTGGCATGCGAGGGCAAGGGCCGGCTGACCGTCGCGGTCCGCGCGGTGGGGCTGAGCTTCCCGCTCGCGTGCGCCGACGGCGAGGTCACCAGCACCTACAACGTCGCGGACCTGAGGCGCGACCCCACCCGGGGCACGGTGAGCGTGACCGCGTCGGCGGGCGTGCGCTGGGCGATCGCCGTCGGGCACCAGGACGCGTCCGGCCGGTCGGACTCCTAGTGCCGGGCTCAGAGATCGAGGACGACCTCGGTCGCCGGTGTCGAGCAGCAGATCAACGCCGTGCCGGGCTCGGGGAGTTCGAGGGGCGGGGCGGTGTAGGTGACGTCGCCGGTCAGCACGGGCGTCACGCAGGTGTGGCAGACGCCGGTGCGGCAGGACCAGCGGGTGGGGACGTCGCAGGCTTCGGCGAGTTCGAGGAGCGAGCCGCGGGCGGGTGACCACGGGGTGGTGACGCCGGTGCGGGTGAAGGTGACGAGGGGGCCGGTGCCCTGCGGGCCGGCCGGCTGGTGCGGGCGTACCGGGGCGGTGCCGGTGACGCCCGGGTTGACGGCGGCGAGCGCGCCGAACCGCTCCGTGCGGATCCGCTCGGGGCGCAGGCCGAGTTCGCGCAGGTGACCGGAGAGGTCGTCCATGAAGGCGGTCGGTCCGCAGAGGTAGGCGTCGGCGTCGGCGGGGACGCCCAGGGCGGTGAGCGAGGCGGCGGTCGGGCGGCCCCGGGTGACGCGGGCGTCGCCGGGCAGCGGTGTCTGCGCGGTGTAGTGGATGTGCTCGCGGGCGTGGGGGAGGTGCGCCAGCAGGGCGTGGGCCTCGTCCGCGAAGGCGTGGTGGGCGCGGTCGTGGGCGGTGTGGATCCACCAGACGGGGCGCGGGTCCCGTACGGCCGCCAGCCGGTGGAGCATGGCGAGCACGGGAGTGACACCGATGCCCGCGGAGAGCAGGACGACCGGACCGGCACCCTCTTCGAGCACGAACGTTCCGCGCGGGCCGGCCGCCTCCACGAGGTCCCCGGCGCGGAGCCGGGCGTGGATGTAGCCGCTGACCTTCCCGTGCGGCTCGCGCTTGACGCTGATGCGGTAGGTGCCGTCCGCGGGCGTCGCGGACAGGGAGTAGCTGCGTACGGCGCGGTCGGTGCCGTCGACGGCCAGGCGGAGGGAGAGGTACTGGCCGGGGCGGCCCTCGGGCAGCGCCGTGCCGTCGGCGGTGCCGAGATGGACGGAGGAGACGTCGGCGGTCTCGGGGACGACGCGGGCCACCCGCAGCGGCCGGAACCCCGGCGGCCCCGGCTCGGGACCCGGCTGCCCGGCGGCGGCGAGTTCCCGGAAGGACTGCTGCCAGCCGGGGCTGAGGGCGGGGACGCGCAGGGCGGTGCGCAGCTTCGCGGGGTCGCGGCCGGGCAGGTAGAGCAGCGCGTCGGTGTCGGCGACGCTGAGTTCTCCCGGGCCCCTGCGGGTGCGGGTGATCCCGTCACCGGCCTGCACCCGGCCCTCGGTGATCACCCGCAGGTAGAAGCCCGGCCGGTGGTGGGCGACCAGGAGCGAGGCCATCGCGGGCTCGCCCAGGCGCATGCCGACGCGGTAGCAGGTGACGCGGGGCTGGGTCACCTCGAACTCGGCCTCCCCGATGCGGTACCGGTCGCCGATGCACACCTCGTCGTCGGGCAGGCCGTCGACGGTGAAGTTCTCCCCGAACATCCCGAAGTCCAGGTCGTCGCGGCCGAGCTGCTTCCGCCAGTACCGGTAGGAGTCCAGCTGGTACACGAGGACGGCCCGGATCTCGCCGCCGTGCCCGGCCAGGTCGCCCTGGCCGTCCCCGTCGACGTTCAGCCGCCGCACCATGCGGCTGCCGGGCACGGGGGACTTCCACGCCCCGGTGCGGACGGTCCTGCCCTGCCAGGAGACGTCCTGGGGCAGTCCGACGTTGACGGACAGCAACCTCGCCATGCGGACCTCCTGCGGTGGCCGGCCCCACCACGATCCCCTGAGCACGCATCCTGCTGCCCCCGCCGGGATTCCGCGAACGGAGAGAGGCTTTCCCTTGCCGCCGGACTTCCCTGTCACCGAACGCTGACAGAGCGCGATGAACAATCCCCCGCTCGATCGCCGTCTCACCGTGCGAGGCGCCCTCGGCCCCGCCCGCCTCACCCCGCCGATTTGTTGCGGAGGGATGAAATCCGGTTCCTTTCGTGTTGTGGCCATGCGGAAGAGCAGGGCGAACGGAGGGCATCCGCGTGGCAGCGCAACAGGGGGAGCGGGAGCAGCAGGGCTGGGCGCGCAGGCTGGCGGGGTACGCGTGGCGGCATCCCCGGGACGTCGTGCTCGCGCTGGGGTCCTCGCTGGCCGGCATGGCCGTGCTGGCCGTCGTACCGCTGATCACCAAAGTGATCATCGACGACGTGATCGGCGACCACAGCCGGGCCATGGGGCCCTGGGCCGGCGCCCTGATCGGCGCGGCCCTGCTCGTGTACGTGTCCACCTACGTCCGCCGCTACTACGGCGGCCGCCTCGCCCTCGACGTCCAGCACGACCTGCGGACCGAGATGTACGACACCCTGACCCGGCTCGACGGGCGGCGGCAGGACGAGCTGTCCACCGGGCAGGTGGTCGGGCGGGCCACCAGCGACCTCCAGCTGATCCAGGGCCTGCTCTTCATGCTGCCGATGACCATCGGCAACGTCCTCCTCTTCCTGATCTCCCTCGGGATCATGGCCTGGCTGTCGCCGCCGCTCACCCTGGTCGCCCTCGCCGTCGCCCCGGCCCTGTACTGGATCGCCAAGCGCAGCCGCAGCAAGCTCCACCCCGCCACCTGGTACGCCCAGGCCCAGGCCGCCGCCGTGGCCGGCGTGGTCGACGGCGCCGTGAGCGGGGTGCGGGTGGTCAAGGGCTTCGGGCAGGAGGAGCAGGAGACCGGGAAGCTGCGGGAGGTCGGGCGGAAGCTGTTCGCCGGGCGGCTGCGGACGATCCGGCTGAACAGCAGGTTCACCCCGGCCCTGCAGGCCGTGCCCGCCCTCGGCCAGGTCGCCATGCTGGCGCTCGGCGGTTGGCTGGCCGTCCGCGGTCACATCACGCTGGGCACCTTCGTCGCCTTCTCCTCCTACCTCGCCCAGCTGGTCGGCCCGGTCCGGATGCTCGCCGTGGTCCTCACCGTCGGCCAGCAGGCCCGCGCCGGCACCGAGCGCGTCCTGGAGCTGATCGACACCCGGCCGACCATGCAGGAGGGCACGAAGACCCTGCCCGCCGACGCGCCCGCGACCGTCGAGTTCGACGACGTGTCGTTCGGCTACGACCATGAGCGCCCGGTCCTGAGCGGGCTCAGCTTCGAGATCCGACCGGGCGAGACCCTCGCCGTCGTCGGCTCCTCCGGCTCCGGCAAGTCCACGGTCTCGCTCCTGCTGCCCCGCTTCTACGACGTCACCCACGGCGCCGTCCTGGTCGGCGGCCACGACGTCCGCGAGCTCACCCTGGACTCCCTGCGGGCCGCGATCGGCCTGGTCCCCGAGGACTCCTTCCTCTTCTCCGACACGGTCCGCGCCAACATCGCCTACGGCCGTCCCGGCGCGACCGACGACGAGGTCCTCGCCGCCGCCCGCGCCGCCCAGGCCGACCGGTTCATCGCCGAACTCCCCGAGGGCTACGACACCAAGGTCGGCGAGCAGGGCCTCACCCTCTCCGGCGGCCAGCGCCAGCGCGTCGCCCTCGCCCGCGCCCTGCTCACCGACCCCCGTCTCCTCGTCCTCGACGACGCGACCTCGGCGGTCGACGCCCGCGTGGAGCACGAGATCCACGAGGCGCTCGGCCAGGTGATGCGGGGCCGGACGACCCTCCTCATCGCGCACCGCCGCTCCACCCTCAACCTCGCCGACCGCATCGCCGTCCTCGACGGCGGCCGGCTCGCCGACATCGGCACCCACGACGAACTCCAGGAACGCTCCGCCCTGTACCGGCGGCTGCTCACCGACCCCGACGAGCTCGGCGGGGTCTCCCCGGGGCACTCCGTCCCTCTCGCGCCGCGGGAGGACACGTCCGTCCGGGACGAACTGGACGCCGAGTTCGACGCCGAGCGCGGTGTGACCCCGCGGCTGTGGACCGGTGACCGCACGCCCCGGGACCCCGCCCTCGCCGGCACCCCGGCCACCCCCGAACTCCTCGCCCAGGTCGACGCGCTGCCCCCGGCCACCGACGTCCCCGACATCGACGAGGCCGGCGCGGTGCGCCCCGAGGACTCCTACGGTCTGCGCCGTCTGCTGCGCGGCTTCGGGCTGCCCCTCCTGGTCAGCCTCGGCCTGGTCGCCGTGGACGCCGGCATGGGCCTGCTCCTGCCCGTGCTGATCCGGCACGGCATCGACCAGGGCGTCACGAAGATGGCGCTCGGCGCGGTCTGGGCGGCCGCGCTGCTGGGGCTGCTCGCGGTGCTCGTCCAGTGGTCGGCCCAGATCGGCGAGACCCGGATGACCGGCCGCACCGGCGAACGCGTCCTCTACTCCCTCCGGCTGAAGATCTTCGCCCAGCTCCAGCGGCTCGGACTCGACTACTACGAGCGGGAGCTGACCGGCCGGATCATGACCCGGATGACGACGGACGTCGACGCCCTGTCGACGTTCCTGCAGACCGGGCTGGTCACCGCCTTCGTCTCGGTCGTCACCTTCTTCGGCATCATGGTCGTCCTGCTGGCGATCGACGTACAGCTCGCGCTCGTCGTCTTCGCCACCCTGCCCCCGCTGGTCATCGCGACCTTCTTCTTCCGCCGGGCGAGCGTGAAGGCGTACGAACTCGCCCGGGAACGGGTGTCGGTGGTCAACGCCGACCTCCAGGAGTCGGTGGCGGGCCTCAGGATCGTGCAGGCGTTCCGCCGCGAGGGCGACGGCTCCCGGCGCTTCGCGGAGCGCAGCGAGAGCTACCGCCAGGCGCGCATCCGGGGCCAGTGGCTGATATCGGTCTACTTCCCGTTCGTCCAGCTGCTCTCCTCGGTGGCCGCGGCGAGCGTGCTGATGGCGGGCGCCCACCGGGTCGAGGCGGCCACCCTCACCACCGGCGCGCTGGTCGCCTACCTCCTCTACATCGACCTGTTCTTCGCGCCCGTCCAGCAGCTCTCCCAGGTCTTCGACGGCTACCAGCAGGCGACCGTCTCCCTCGGCCGCATCCAGGAACTCCTGCGCGAGCCGACGTCCACGGAGGCGGCCGCACAGCCCCGCGAGGTCCCGTCCCTGCGCGGCGAGATCGCCTTCGAGGACGTGCACTTCGCGTACGGCTCCGGCGACGAGGCGGAGGAGGCCCTGGGCGGCATCGAGCTGACGATCCCCGCCGGGCAGACCGTCGCCTTCGTCGGCGAGACCGGTGCCGGCAAGTCGACCCTGGTCAAGCTGGTCGCGCGGTTCTACGACCCGACGGGCGGCCGGGTCACGGTCGACGGCACCGATCTGCGCGCCCTCGACCTCACCTCGTACCGGCACCGGCTCGGCGTCGTCCCGCAGGAGGCCTACCTCTTCCCGGGCACCGTCCGGGACGCCATCGCCTACGGGCGGCCCGAGGCCACCGACGCCCAGGTGGAGGCGGCGGCCCGCACGGTCGGCGCCCACGAGATGATCGCCACCCTCGACGGCGGCTACCTCCACGAGGTGGCCGAGCGCGGCCGCAACCTCTCGGCGGGGCAACGGCAGTTGATCGCGCTGGCCCGCGCCGAACTCGTCGACCCCGACGTGCTGCTCCTCGACGAGGCGACGGCGGCCCTGGACCTGGCGACGGAGGCCCAGGTCAACCTGGCCACCGACCGGCTGGCCGGCCGTCGTACGACGCTCGTCGTCGCGCACCGCCTGACCACCGCCGCCCGTGCCGACCGGGTGGTCGTCATGGACCACGGCCGGGTCGTCGAGGACGGCACCCACGACGCGCTGCTGGCCCGCGACGGCCGGTACGCCGCGCTGTGGCGTACCTTCATCGGCCAGGCCGGGGAACCGGAGGAGCCGGTGGGCGCGGCCCGCTGAGCCGCCCGCCCGAACGCCTGTCTGACGGTCGTGCAACCATCCGGCATACGTCGTGCGTCCGTACCTCAGTACGGTCATGGCGGGTGCACAGCTGCGGTACGGGAGGGGACGACTGTGGACAGTGGTGCGATACGGCGGCGGCTGGCGCTCGGCGTGGCGGTGCTGGCCGCCTCCGGGGCGCTCGCCCTCGTGGCACCGGCCCAGGCCCAGGCCGTGACCGCGGCGGGCTGCGCCGGACGCGAGGTACGGACCCTGCCCTTCGCCACCGGCACCGTGCACATCTACCGGCAGGGCGGCTACGTCTGCGCCATCACCCTCCCCAAGAGCACCGGTTCCAAGCGCGTCATGTCCGTCAGCGTCCAGGCCCGCGGCAACCGCCCGGTGGTCGACGAGGGCAAGTACCGCCACCGCGCGGGCCCGGTGACCGTGCACGCCGGACACCGGTGCGTGTGGGTGAAGGGCGCGGTGGGCCGCAGCTCGGTGAGTTCGGGCTGGATCCTGTGCTGAGCTAGCGCAGCCGGCGGGCGCAGCCGACCGGCCGTTCGCCGCCGAGCTGGACGTAGAGCGCGGTGGACTCCGGGCACAGGGCCCGCGCGGTCACCGCCGCCACCACCTCGTACTGCGGGGCGCGTTTGCCCGAGCCGTCGCAGGCGGTCTCCCGGACCTGGCCGTGGCCCGAGCCGTAGACGCAGTCGCCGACGACGGTGCGCGGTCCGCCGCCCCCGCCGGGGTCCCCGGGGTGCGGCGGTTCCAGGTTGCGCATACAGGCGTAGCCCTGCGGGATCGTTCCGTCGCCGTCCTCGTCGCCGCTCGCGCGCTGGGCGCTGATGTGCAGCACGAAGTCGGTGGTGGCCGGGCACGGCGGCCCGTCGGCGACCGTCCCGTCGTACCGGGCGACGACCCGGGCCGCCGCCCGCTCGCTGGTGCAGGGCACCTCGGTGAAGCTGGCGGTCCCGAACGAACTGCACTCGCCGACCGCGAGGAACCGCGCGCCGTACCCGGACACCGGGCCGCTCGCCGTGGACCGCGCGCTGCCCGCCGGGGTCCCGGACGAGGACGACCGGCACCCGGCCGCCGGCAGGGCGACGGCCAGCGCCACCAGTACCCCCGCCCATCGTCTCCCGCGCATACCGACCCCCCTGCCAGCGTGGCCCGCGAGCAGGGCCCACGCCAGCCGTGTGGGAGGCTTTCCGCCTGTTGGAGGTGTTACGCCCGGTTCCGCTGCGTACGTCTAGTACGTCAGCCCGTGGCCGATCGGATACAGCACCTGCGCCGGATCGTCCGCCCGCTGCACCGGAACCGGCAGCCTGCCCCGCGGTGCCACCCGGCCGGCGATCACCCGGGCCGCGGCCCGCAGTTCGACGTCGGTCCACGAGTAGGACGCCAAGACGGCCTTCACGGTGGGCAGTTGGGCGACATCGTACGGATTGCGGACCGCCACGGCCACCACCGGCCTGCCGGTCGCCACCAGCCGCTCCACCAGCCGCTGCTGCTCGCCGCCCGCCGTGACGTTGTACGTCCCGACGACCACCGCGTCCGCGTCCCGCGCCGCCGCGACCGCCTGGTCGACGGTCGCCGCCGAGGGCGCCGTGCCGGTGGACAACGCTTTGGCGGTGAAGCCGAGTTCGGTGAGGGCGGTGGCGAGCACACCGGTGGGCGGGCCCGTCGTACCGGACGGGGAGGCCGGGTCGGCGCCGACGACCAGCAACCTGCCGTGCGTGGCGTGGGAGAGGGGGAGCAGGCCGCCCTCGTTGACCAGCAGGGTGGTGGTGCGCTCGGCGATCCGGTCGGCGGCGGCGAGATGCCGGGCCGTGCCCACCACCCGGCCGACGTCCTTCGTGTTCACGTACGGCCGGTCGAGCAGCCCCAGCCGCGACTTCAGCCGCAGGATCCGAAGGATCGATTCATCGAGCCGGGACTCCGTCAGTTCCCCGCCCTGTACGGCCTTCAGGACGGCGTTCCAGGCGACGTCCAGGGTGGGCGGGTTGAGGAGCTGGTCGACCCCGGCCTTGAGGGCGAGCACGGGCACCCGGTCGTCGCCGTACTTCGTGCGGACGCCCTCCATGCCCAGCGAGTCGGTCACCACGACCCCGTCGTAGCCGAGTTCGCCCCGCAGGATGCCGGTGAGGACGGGATGGGACAGGGTGGCCGGGTCGCCGGAGTCGTCCAGTGCCGGGAACTGGAGGTGCGCGGTCATGATCGAGTCGATGCCCGCCTTGACCGCCGCCCGGAACGGGACCGCGTCCAGCTTCTCCCACAGCTCCCGGCTGTGCGTGATCACCGGGAAGCCGGTGTGGCTGTCCACGGCGGTGTCGCCGTGCCCCGGGAAGTGCTTGGCCGTGGCGGCCACCCCGGCCGCCTGATACCCCGCCACCTCGGCGGCGACCAGCGCCCCGACGGCGTCCGGGTCGGCGCCGAAGGACCGTACGCCGATGATGGGGTTGGCCGGGTTCACGTTGACATCGGCGTCGGGCGAGTAGTCCTGCCGGACGCCCATCGCGCGCAACTCCGCGCCCGAGATGCGGCCGAGGGTGCGGGCGTCGGCCGCCGAGCCGCCCGCCCCGATCGCCATCGCGCCCGGGAAGAGGGTGGCGGGCTTGCCGATCCGGCAGACGGCGCCGTGCTCCTGGTCGGTGGCGATGAGCACCGGCAGACCCCGCGGCTGCGCCAGCGAGGCCCGCTGGATCCCGTTCGACAACTCGGCGACCTGCCGCGGATCCCGGGTGTTGTGCGTCCACGTGAAGTAGATGATCCCGCCGACCCGGTACTTCGCGACCAGCTCGGCGGCGGTCCTGACCCCGATCTCCTCGACATTGGCGTCGATGTCCACCTGGTCCGGATCGGTCGCCGAATGACCGTAGACCCGCATCACGAACAGCTGCCCGACCTTCTCCTCAAGCGTCATCCGGGAGATCAGCGAGCGGAGCTTCTTGTCGTCGGAGCCGAGGGCATACGCACTGGCGCCGACGGCCAGTCCCGCGGTGACACCCGCGGTCGCGGCCAGGAGGGTGCGTCTGGAGGGCACGTGCGCTCCTTCCGGTGGAGTACCGCTGAAGGAAACTTCCGTGAAGCACCACTATCCGGGAAGTTTCTTTCCGTCAAGGGACTGCACGGTAACCGGAAAGGGGCCGCCATCGGCGCATTGGAGGGGGGCACGTCGATGGCGGCGGGCCGGCGGCCGTGGTGCGGCGGAGAGGGTAGGTCGGCGATCGCGGCCAGCGGCGAGGGCCGACACCGCACCACGGAGACTCTTCCGACAGCCTGCGAGTTGGACGGACGGACAGGGGACGGGGTTCCCGGGTTCCGGAAGTCGGGGGCGGTGGGTTTCAAGGGGCTTGGGGGAAAGCGCCCCGTCAGGGGCGCGGGGAACTGCGCGATCAACCCCCACCGGCCCGCACCCGACGAACGACCCGTTCCACCTTGTGAAACCTCCCGCACCGGAAACCCCCAACCGGCGATCATGGGCGGATGCCCCTCGTCGACATCCCCGGCTCCAAGTCCGTCACCGCCCGCGCCCTCTTCCTCGCGGCCGCCGCCGACGGCGTCACCACCCTCCTGCGCCCCCTCCGCTCCGACGACACCGAGGGCTTCGCCGAGGGCCTGGTCCGGCTCGGCTACCGCGTCGGCCGCACCCCGGACACCTGGCAGGTGGACGGCCGCCCGCAGGGCCCCGCCCTGCCCGCCGCCGACGTCTACTGCCGCGACGGCGCCACCACCGCCCGCTTCCTGCCCACCCTCGCCGCGGCCGGCCACGGCAGCTACCGCTTCGACGCCTCCGAGCAGATGCGCCGCCGCCCCCTCGCCCCGCTCACCCGCGCCCTGCGCGACCTCGGGGTCGACCTGCGCCACGAGGGCGCGGAGGGACACCACCCGCTGCGCATCGAGGCGGCCGGCGTCGGGGGCGGTGACGTCACCCTCGACGCCGGGCAGTCCTCGCAGTACCTCACCGCGCTGCTGCTGCTCGGCCCGCTCACCCGCAGGGGCCTGCGGATCCGGGTGACGGACCTGGTCTCCGCGCCGTACGTGGAGATCACACTCGCGATGATGCGGTCGTTCGGGGTGGAGGTGACCCGGGAGGGGGACACCTTCGTCGTCCCGCCCGGCGGCTACCGGGCGACGACCTACGCGATCGAACCCGACGCCTCCACCGCGAGCTACTTCTTCGCCGCGGCGGCCGTGACGGGCCGTGAGGTCACCGTCCCGGGGCTCGGACAGGGCGCGCTCCAGGGCGACCTGCGGTTCGTGGACGTGCTGCGGCGGATGGGCGCGGAGGTGGCGGTCGGGGCGGACCGGACGACCGTCCGCGGCACCGGCGGCCTGCGGGGCCTGACCGTCAACATGCGGGACGTCTCCGACACCATGCCCACCCTCGCGGCCATCGCTCCCTTCGCCGACGGACCCGTCCGGATCGAGGACGTCGCCAACACCCGGGTGAAGGAGTGCGACCGGCTCGACGCCTGCGCGGAGAACCTGCGCCGGCTGGGTGTCGGGGTCGGCACGGGCGACGACTGGATCGAGATCCGCCCCGGCACCCCCGCCCCCGCCGAGATCAAGACCTTCGGCGACCACCGCATCGTCATGTCGTTCGCGGTGACCGGCCTGCGCGCACCGGGGATCTCCTTCGACGACCCGGGGTGCGTGAAGAAGACCTTCCCCGGCTTCCACGAGGCGTTCGCGGAGCTGGCCGCCGGGTGGGGCATCTCGTCCGACGGCGGGTGAGCGGGTCCGTAGGGTGAGCCGGTCCGCTCGCCGGGCCGGCTCCGCGCGGCGCTACGCCGACTCGTTGAGCAGCCGGGCCAGGTGGTCGCGGCCCGCCGACAGCAGTCCGGGGAGCGGGGCGGCCGCCTCGTACCAGCGTTTCTCGTACTCCCAGCACAGCCAGCCGTCCCAGCCGTGGCGGGAGAGGATCTCGACGCAGTCGGAGAGCGGCAGGATGCCGGCGCCGAGCGGGAGCGGGGTGGTGTCGTCGGCCGAGGCGATGTCCTTGACCTGGACGTAGCCGAGGTGCGGTGCGAGGGCCGCGTAGGTCTCGGTGGGCTGCTCGCCGCCCAGCCAGGTGTGCATGACGTCCCAGAGCGAGCCGGCCATGCGGTGGCCGACCGGGCCGAGGACGCGGATCGCGTCGGCGCCGGTGCGGTGCGAGTCGTGGGTCTCCAGCAGGACCCGTACGCCGAGGGCGGAGGCGTCCTCGGCGACGGTGCCGAGCCGCCGGGCGGCGATCGCGTCGGACTCGGCGACGGGCAGCGCCGGGTCGGCGCCGGGGAAGACCCGGACGAAGGACGCGCCCAGGTCGTGCGCGAGCTGGAGGAGCCCGCGCGTCTCGTCGAGCACCGGGCCGTCCTCGCCGGGGGCCGCGAGGCGCGCGTACCCGGCGACGCCCAGCACCTCCACCCCGGCCGCCTTGAACTCGGCGGCCACCTCGGCCCGCGCGGCCGGGCCGAGACCGGGATGGACGGGCTCTTCGGGATGGGCGCGCAGCTCGACGCCGTGGTAGCCGTGGGCGGTGGCGAGCGCCAGCACGTCCGGCACCGGCAGACCGGGAACCCCGAGGGTGGAGAAGGCGAACCTCATGCCCACCAACCTACTTCTCACTCACCGGTTCCGTGCAGGTCCAGCCGCCAGTCCTGGCCGACCAGGTCCTTGCCGAAGGAGCGGTGCGGTTTCTCGGCGGTGAGGACGAAACCGTGCCGCTGGTAGATGTGGCGGGCGGAGGACAGGATGTCGTTGGTCCACAGGACCAGGTCGCGGTAGCCGACCCCGCGCGCGAACGCGATCACGGCGGAGACCAGCCGGTCGCCGATACCGAGCCCGCGGGCCTCCGGCTCGACCAGCAGCAGCCGCAGCCGCGCGGTGCCGGGGGCGTCGTCCCGTACGCACATCACGCAGCCCACCGGCCGCCCCGCCCACTCGGCGATCCAGGTGCGCTCCAGGTGCGGGTCGTGGTCCTCGGCGTAGTCGGCGACGATCCGGGCGACCAGGCCCTCGTAGTCGGCGTTCCAGCCGTACTCGGAGGTGTACAGGGCGGCGTTGCGCTGCACGATCCAGCCCAGGTCGCCGGGGCGCGGCTCGCGCAGCACGACCTCGCCGGCGTCGCCGGGGGCGTGTCCGTCGCCGAGGAGCGTGCGGATGGTGCGCATGGCCTCGGCGAGGCGGGCCCGCTCGCCGGGGTCGACGGCGCCCAGCAGCGTGCCGACCGAGTCCCGGGCCCGCTCGTCGAGCAGCTCGGCGGCGGTCCGGCCGTCCGGGGTGAGGGAGACGCGCCGGCGCCGGGGGTCCTTCTCCGAGGCCGAGCGCTCGATCAGTCCGGCCTCCTCGAACTTGTTGAGGATCCGGCTCAAGTACCCGGCGTCCAGTGCGAGATCGGCCCGCAGGTCGGCCGCGTCGGTCTCCGCGGAGTGCGCGAGCTCGTACAGCACCCGGGCCTCGGTGAGGGTGTACGGGGCGTAGAGGTGGCGGCCGTAGTCGAGGGCGCCGATGAGGTTGGTGTAGAAGCGGTTGAAGGCGCGGATGTCCTGGACGGTCATGGCTGGGCCCCGATGGTTGACTGAGTCAGAGATACCGTGGCTCCGAGGCTATCCCGGCACCCCGTCCGGCCGGAAGTCATCGGCCCGAACGGCGGCTCCGCAGGCTTTACTTGTTCTTTTTGCCTGGGCCTGGTCCTGCTTTTGACTTCGTCGCGCCAGCGCCGTAGGTTTATACACGAACGTCACTTATGTCCGTTTCAACTTCGGATGTGACGTGGTCCGCCGGAGAAAACCCGTGCGGTGCGGAGAACCGGCATCGAGGGCGGCGGACGCGCTCAGAGCTGCGCGCAGGCTCTGGAGCGCACGCGGAGCGGCCACTGCGCGGCCGCCGTAACACAACCACACCCTCGGAGAGGGGCGAAAAATGCGCGCGCACACCACACGGATGAAGAGGGTTGCCATCGCTGCGATTTCGGCACCCATCCTGGCACTCGCTGCCGGAGCCGGAGTCGCCAGTGCGGCCAACCAGTCCGCGCCTGACCACGTTGTCTCCTACCAGGACAACGGTGGCGGTGGCGGCGGCCACGGCGGAGGCGGCGGCGGCCACGGCGGAGGCGGCGGCGGTCACGGTGGCGGCGGCTACGGCGGCGGCCACGGAGGCGGCGGCTGGGGCGGCGGCGGCCACGGCGGCTGGGGAGGCGGCGGCTGGGGAGGCGGCGGCTACGGCGGCTGGGGCGACGATTACGGCTGGGGCGGCGGCCACTACGGTGGCGGCGGCTGGGGCGGCGACGACGGTGGCTGGGGCGGAGGTGGCTGGGGAGACTGAGCCAGGCCACAGCGTGTGACGCTCCCTGACAGCAAAAGGTGGATCCGGGTGCCCGACCCCTCGGGCACCCGGACCCATGCATCAGAACCCCTCGCGGAGGCGGTGACCGGATGAGGATCGTGTGCGTGGGCGGAGGCCCGGCCGGACTGTACTTCTCGATCTCGGCGAAGCTGCGGGACGCCGGACACGAGATCATCGTGCTGGAGGCGGACCCGCCCGAGGCCACCTATGGCTGGGGCGTCGTCTACTGGAGCGACCTGCTCGACATCCTGCACCGCAACGACCCCGAGAGCGCACGCGCGGTGAGCGCCGGCTCGGTGCTCTGGCAGCAGCAGGAGATCCGTCTGCACGGCAACCGCCACGACGGCACCGCGTACTTCGGCGGCTTCGGCTACAGCATGGGCCGCGCGGCCCTCCTCGACATCCTCACCCGGCGCGCCCGCTCCCTCGGCGTGGACGTACGGCACGGGGAACGGCTCGCCGACCCCGCCGACCTGCCCGACGCCGACCTGATCCTGGCGGCCGACGGCGCGAACAGCAGGATCCGGCAGAGCCGCGCCGAGCAGTTCGGGCCGATCACACAGACCGGCCGCAACCCCTTCATCTGGCTCGCCACCGACCGGCAGTTCGACAGCTTCGTCTTCGCCTTCGAGCAGACCGACGCGGGCTGGATCTGGTTCCACGCCTACCCCTCGTTCAAGGGGGTCAGCACCTGCATCGTGGAGTGCTCCCCGCAGACCTGGCAGGGCCTCGGCCTCGACACGCTCGACGAGGAGGACGCCGTACCCCTGCTGGAGAAGATCTTCCACCGCGCCCTCGACGGCCACTCCCTGATCAGCAAGTCGCGCGGCGCACCCGCGAAGTGGCAGCGCTTCACCCACCTCGCCAACCGGACTTGGGTCGACGGCAGCGACCCCGGGCGGCCGGTCGTCCTCGCCGGCGACGCCGCCCACACCACCCACTTCACGCTCGGCTCCGGCACCCGGCTCGCCATGATCGACGGGATCATCCTGGCCGAGGCGCTGAAAGGCTTCCCGGACCCGCGGATCGCGCTGCGCGAGTACGACAAGCGCCGCCGCACCGAACTCCACCCCGTCCAGGCGGCCGCCCGCACCAGCATGGCCTGGTTCGAGCAGCTCGACGACTACCTCGACCGCGGCCCCGTCGACTTCGCCTACGCCATGGCCGTCCGCCAGGGCCACCAGCCCCCCTGGCGCTACCAGACCCACCTCGCCACCCAGCTCAAACCCGTACGCCGAGCCCGCCGCGCCTACGACACCGGCACCCGCTGGTACCAGGACCGCAGACGCGGCGCCGCCCCCCTACCCCTCCTGACCCACTCCCCACAGCCCGGCCACTGACGGTCTCCACCGCGACGGGGCGGGGCAGGCAACCGACGGGGTTCCGCTGCGGTGGGGCAGCCACCGACGGGTTCCCGGCACGACCGGGGAGCAGGGCAGCCACGGGCGGCTCGCCCCGCGGCTGCATCGGACCGCGCGGACGGCCTCCGTCACGGCGGGAGCGCGGCAGTTGCTGTCGTCTTCCCCTGCGGCGGAGTGCGCGGTCCGGGCGGCGCACGGTGCGGTGCCACCGATTCCGCCACGGCGGAAACCGGCGGCACCGACGCCTTCCCCTGCGGCGGAGACCGGCGGTGCCGGCTGCCCCGCCCGTGGCTGGGAGCGGCGCAGGCGCCGGCTGCTCGCGCCGCGTCGGGAAACGGGCCGTGCGGGCCGCTTTCGGTGCGGCTACGGCGGGAGTGGGCCGTAGCGGCGGTGTGCGGGCCGGAGTGGGTGGTCGGGGGCACCTGAGCCGCGTCCCCGGTGTTCGAGTCGGTACCGCTGGTGGGGGTCAGGTACGGGGTACACCCGAGGACCCCCGCACCATCAACTCGCCGCGTACCGTCGCGATGCCTCCCGGCGGTGGCTCCTCGCGGCCCATGGCGATGCGGCCGGCCCGCGCCCCCGCCTCCGCCAGCGGCAGCCGCACCGTCGTCAGGGACGGCACCGCGTCGATGCTGAAGGGCAGGTCGTCGAAGCCGGCCACGGACACGTCCGCGGGGATGCGCAGGCCCGACTCGCGGAGCGCGGCGCAGGCGCCCAGCGCGACGGAGTCGTTCGCGGCGACCACCGCGGTGAGCGTCGGGTCCCGGCGCAGCAGCTCCAGCGTGGCCTCGTACCCCGCCCGCCGGTCGTAGCGGCCGTGCACGGTCCAGCGCGGGTCCTCCTCGATGCCCGCGTCGGCGAGCGCGGCCCGGTGGCCCTCCAGGCGGTGCCGGGTGGTCGTGCGCTCCTCGGGGCCGGCGATGTAGCCGAGCCGCCGGTGGCCGAGCCCGATGAGGTGCTCGGTCAGCTCCCGCCCGCCGCCGCGGTTGTCGAAGGTCAGCGCCACCGCGTCGGTGTCCGGCGCCGGCGGCCGCCCGCACAGCACCACCCTCGTCCCCGCGTCCGCCAGCTTGCGCAGCTTCGCCGCCACCGCCGCCGCGTGCGGCGCGTTCTCCATGGCCCCGCCGGTCAGGATCACCGCCGCCGCCCGCTGCCGCTGCAGCAGGGTCAGATACGTCAGCTCCCGCTCCGGCGAGCCCCCGGTGTTGCAGACCACCGCCAGCCGCTCGCCGCCCGCCCGTCCGCCGGGCCCGCCGATCTCGGCCTGGATGGCGCTTGCCATGATGCCGAAGAACGGGTCGGCGATGTCGTTGACGAGGATGCCGACCAGATCGGAGGTCGCCGCCGCGAGCGCGCTCGCGGGACCGTTGAGGACGTAGTCCAGCTCGTCCACCGCTCGCAGCACCC
Source organism: Streptomyces sp. NPDC090088 (assembly GCF_044747345.1). Taxonomy (NCBI): domain Bacteria; kingdom Bacillati; phylum Actinomycetota; class Actinomycetes; order Kitasatosporales; family Streptomycetaceae; genus Streptomyces; species Streptomyces sp. NPDC090088. The sequence continues at coordinate 422,944 of NZ_JBIVDZ010000001.1, forward strand.
GTTCCCGCGTGGTCGCCGCCACCGGGTAGTTGCCGTTCAGTACGCGCGACACCGTCGCGGGCGAGACCTGGGCGCGGGCCGCCACGTCCGCCAGGGTCACCGTCATCTCGTCGTCCTCCGGTCGCGCATCTCGTCGTACGTCTTCGTACACAGCCTGATCAAAGGAAGCCCCCTTGCCGAGCAGACCATAAGGCCATTCACTCCTGTTGTTCGCCCCCTCGAACAACTCGACCCCATCACGGTCTTGTACAGACCAGTGGTGAAAGGCTAGCTTCAGACTGTATAGAAAGCGCTTGCTGCGTTGCTGAGACGCACGCGGACGAAGGGAAACACGTGACACGCAAGACGGTGCGGATCGCCATGAACGGTGTGACCGGACGCATGGGCTACCGCCAGCACCTCGTCCGCTCGATCCTCGCCCTGCGCGAGCAGGGCGGTCTCGACCTCGGCGACGGCACCGTGCTGTGGCCGGAACCGGTCCTCGTCGGCCGCCGCGAGCACGCGCTCCGCGAGATCGCCGACCGGCACGGACTGTCCGGCGAGCACATCGCCACCGACCTCTCGGCGGTCCTCGCCGACCCCACCATCGACATCTACTTCGACGCCCAGGTCACCTCCGCCCGCGAGGAGGCCCTCAAGCAGGCCATCGCCGCCGGGAAGCACATCTACACCGAGAAGCCCACCGCGACCGGCCTCGACGGCGCCCTGGAACTCGCCCGGCTCGCGCACGCCAAGGGCATCAAGCACGGCGTCGTCCAGGACAAGATCTTCCTGCCCGGCCTGCTCAAGCTGAAGCGGCTCATCGACGGCGGCTTCTTCGGCCGCATCCTCTCCGTCCGCGGCGAGTTCGGCTACTGGGTCTTCGAGGGCGACTGGCAGCCCGCCCAGCGCCCCTCCTGGAACTACCGCGCCGAGGACGGCGGCGGCATCGTCGTCGACATGTTCCCGCACTGGGAGTACGTCCTGCACGAGCTGTTCGGCCGGGTGAAGTCCGTCCAGGCCCTCACCGCCACCCACATCCCGCAGCGCTGGGACGAGAACGGCAAGCCCTACGACGCCACCGCCGACGACGCCGCCTACGGCATCTTCGAACTCGACGGCGGCGCCATCGCCCAGATCAACTCCTCCTGGGCGGTCCGCGTCAACCGCGACGAACTCGTCGAGTTCCAGGTGGACGGCACCGAAGGCTCAGCGGTCGCCGGCCTGCGCAACTGCCGAGTCCAGCACCGCAGCGCGACCCCCATGCCGGTCTGGAACCCGGACATCCCGGCCACCTACGCCTTCCGCGACCAGTGGCAGGAGATCCCGGACAACGGCGAGTTCGACAACGGCTTCAAGGCCCAGTGGGAGCTGTTCCTCAAGCACGTCTACGCCGACGCCCCCTACCAGTGGGACCTGCTGGCCGGCGCCCGCGGCGTACAGCTCGCCGAGCTGGGCCTGAAGTCCTCCACCGAGGGCCGCCGCATCGACGTACCGGAGATCGCGCTGTGACCATCCAGCTCCCCTCGGCGGGCGGCACCCTGCGGACCTACGAACCCCGCACCGAGCCGCTCGCCGTCACCACCGGCACCCCCCTCACCTCCCGTACGGTCTTCTCGGCGGCGCACGTCGTCGCCGACCCGTTCGCCGACGTGTCCCCCGACTCGCCCGCCGCCGTCGACTGGGACGCCACCCTCGCCTTCCGCCGCCACCTGTGGTCGCACGGGCTCGGCGTCGCCGAGGCGATGGACACCGCCCAGCGCGGCATGGGCCTGGACTGGGCGGGCGCCGCCGAGCTGATCCGCCGCAGCGCCGCCGAGGCCAAGGCGGTCGGCGGCCGGATCGCCTGCGGCGTCGGCACCGACCAGATCACCGGCGGCACCCTCGCCGAGATCCGGGCCGCCTACGAGGAGCAGCTCGCGCTCGTCGAGGAGTCCGGTGCCCAGGCCATCCTGATGGCCTCCCGCGCCCTCGCGGCCACCGCCGCGGGCCCCGAGGACTACCTCGACGTCTACGGCCACCTGCTCCGCCAGGCCACCGAACCGGTCGTCCTGCACTGGCTCGGCCCGATGTTCGACCCGGCCCTGGAGGGCTACTGGGGCTCCACCGACCTCGACGCGGCCACCGACGTCTTCCTGGACGTCATCGCCGCCCACCCCGACAAGGTCGACGGCATCAAGGTCTCCCTGCTCGACGCCCAGCGCGAGATCGACCTGCGCCGCCGCCTCCCGCAGGGCGTCCGCTGCTACACCGGCGACGACTTCAACTACCCCGAGCTGATCGCGGGCGACGCGCAGGGCTTCAGCCACGCCCTGCTCGGCATCTTCGACCCGCTGGGCCCGCTGGCGGCCCAGGCGGTCCGGATCCTCGACACGGGCGACACGGCGGGCTTCCGCGCCCTCCTCGACCCCACCGTCGAACTCTCCCGCCACCTCTTCCAGACCCCCACCCGCTTCTACAAGACCGGCGTGGTGTTCCTGGCCTGGCTCGCGGGCCACCAGGCACACTTCACCATGGTCGGCGGGCTCCAGTCGGCCCGCTCCCTGCCGCACTTCGCCCGCGCCTACGAACTCGCCGACGGTCTGGGCCTGTTCCCGGACCCCAAGCTCGCCGAGGAACGGATGAAGACCCTGCTCGCCCTGTACGGAGTCAGCCAGTGACCGGCGACCTCTCCCGCTTCTCGATCAACCAGATGACCGTCAAGCAGCTCTCCCTGCCCGAACTGGCCGACGCCTGCCTGGACCTGGGCGTCCCGGGCGTCGGCCTCTGGCGCGAGCCGGTCCAGACGTACGGCGTCGACGCGACCGCCAAACTGCTGCGCGAGGCCGGCCTGACCGTCACCACCCTCTGCCGGGGCGGCTTCTTCACGGCGATCGACCCCGCCGAACGCGCCGCCGCACTCGCCGACAACCGGCGCGCGATCGAGGAGGCCGCGACCCTCGGCACGGACACCCTCGTCCTGGTCTCGGGCGGCCTGCCGGCCGGCTCCAAGGACCTGCACGGCGCCCGCGAACGCATCGCGGACGCCCTCGCCGAACTGGGCCCCTACGCCGAGCAGCACGGCGTACGCCTGGCCATCGAGCCCCTCCACCCCATGTACGCCGCCGACCGCTGCGTGGTCTCCACCCTCACCCAGGCCCTGGACCTCGCGGAACGCTTCCCCGCCCATCAGGTCGGCGTCACCGTCGACACGTACCACATCTGGTGGGACGACCAGGCCCCCGCGCAGATCGCCCGTGCCGGCGCCGGCAACCGCATCCACACCTTCCAACTCGCCGACTGGACCACCCCGTTGCCCGAGGGCGTCCTCAACGGCCGCGGCCAGATCGGCGACGGCGCGATCGACATGCGCGAATGGAAGGGCTACGTGGAGGCCGCCGGCTACACCGGCCCCATCGAGGTCGAACTCTTCAACGACGGCCTGTGGGCGAGGGACGGCCGCGAGGTACTCGCGGAGACGGCGGAACGCTTCCTGACCCACACGGCGTAGTCCGGCGCGGCGGCCGAAGAAGCGAACCTGCTCTCCGGCCGCCGCCGCACACCGTGCCGCCTCGGCCGGCACGGGGCCGAACCCCTGAGCTGGACCGAGCACTACGTCCTCGACATCCCCACCCTCTGTCTCCTGGAGGCGGAGCGCCAACGCGCCGGGATCGTCGACCACGTGGGCGTGCTGGTCGACGTACTCCATCTCGTCGTCGACGACTGCTCCATGGCGGTCACCGTCGCCGAACTGCGGGGCGCGGGCGTCGACTTCGGTGCCTCCGCCGCCGTGCACGCCGCGCGGCCGAACGAGACGCTCCCCATGGGCGGCCTGACCGCCTCCGTGGCACCGGAGCCGTACGAAGGACTCGGCGTCGGGGTCATGGACCTGAACCGCTGAGCGGGGCGTCGGCTCACGTCTCCCGGCCCGCCGACGGGATCGAGAGCACGCACCTCGGCATGGCGGGCGAGCCGCTCGACCACGCGGCCGGACTCCTCGCCGAGAGCAGGGGTGCGCGGTTGCCGGGTTGACCCTCGACCTTGTGCAGGGCCCAGAGTGCGGGGTGTGGAGAACGACATGCGCAGTATCGGGGAGCTGGCCCGCGACAGCGGCCTGGGCGTGAGCGCCCTGCGGTTCTACGACCGTGCCGGTGTGCTGGTCCCGGCCTGGGTGGATCCGGTGAGCGGATACCGCTGGTACGAGCCCGGGCAGCTGGAGGAGGCCCGGCTGCTGGCCCGCCTGCGCCGGGCCGGGATGCCGCTGGCGGACATCCGGCTGGTGCTGGCCAGTTGGTCCGGCGCGGACACCGATCTGGTCCGGGAACTGCTCAAGGCGCACCTGCGCCGTCTCGAACAGGGGCTGTCCGACGCCCGCGGCGAGTTCTCCGCGCTCCGCGCACTACTCGATCACCGGGAGAATGTCATGACCTCGCTCCGTACTGCCTCCGCCCGCCTGTCCGTCGCCGCGCCGGAGCTGGCGGCCGCGCTGGACGCGGTTCGTTTCGCGGCGAGCACCGATCCCGAGCTGCCGATGCTCGGCGGGGTTCTGTTCGACATCGAGGGCGAGAGCCTTCGTGCCGTGGCCACCGACCGGTACCGAATGGCGTTCGCGCGGGCCGGTGTCGCCGGGCACGACGGGGGCCGGGTGCAGGTCGTCGTGCCCACGCCGCTCGTGGACGCGATGCGTGCGCTGCTGGACGGCGAGGGGGCCGTGGGGCTCTCCGTCGACGGTGACCGGGTGACGCTGGAGGGCGGAGACCGGCAGGCGGCCGGCCGCTGCCTCGACCACGACTTCCCCGACTACCGCCGTCTTCTGCCCCGGACCGACGGCCGCCGCACCGTCGTCGAGGTGTCGGCCTTCCGGCACGCTCTGGAGACCGGTCCTGTCCGCTCCGCGGAGGCCGGGGCGCCTGATCTGAGCGTGCTCAGGGTGGCGGGCGGCGGGGTGACCCTCTGCGCCGATGTCGACGAAGCCGATGGCCACGAGGACCCGAACCGCGTCGCCGTCAACCGTGACTTCCTGCTGGCCGCGCTGGCCGCCGGGGCCCGTGACCGACTGGTTCTGGAGTTCGGCGCGCCCACGGCGCCGATCGTGATCCGCCGGCCCGACGACGAGGGCGCCTTCTCGCTCCTGATGCCGGTCCGGCTGGAGGACTGACGGCACGGTGTGAGGACTTCTTCACACAGGTCTTTTTTATATTCCCTGTTCAGGTCCGGCCGTCTTGGCTATTTGCTGTGGCTCACCTGTCAGTTGGTGATTTATTCAATCCGCTGGAACCGCATCCCACCTGGTCGTGTCTATAGAGTTCGAGTCAGCCGCAAGGGCGAGCAAATGGCCCGGGATTGCGGTTGGAAAAGGCAATTCGAATTCAAGGAGATTCCTGTGAACATGCGTATCGCCGCTGTTGCCGTGGCTTCTGCCGCGCTCGTCGCCGCCGGTGCCACCGCCGCTGTCGCCGCCCCGGCTCCGGCTCCCTCGATCACCGTCAAGGCGAGCGCCACCACCGTCAAGCTGGGCGATGTCGTCACCTTCGCCGGCAAGGTGGACGGGCTCAAGGACGGCAGCAAGGTGACCCTTCAGGTGAAGGACGGCAAGAAGTGGGTGTCGCTGCCCGCGACGGCGAAGGTCGCCAAGGGCGCGTACAAGCTCGACGACAAGTTCGACAAGAAGGGCGTGGAGGTCCTGCGCGTCAAGGACGGCAGCGCCGTCTCCAAGAACGTGTCCGTCACGGTTCGCTGAAGCAGCCCTGAGAGCCTGCCCCACCCCGTCCGATCCGGGGTGGGGCAGGCTCCGTGGAGCCTAGGGAACCTATGGGCCGCCTGTCTTTGCCGTTTCCTTAGATTGTCGTTAATTGACGCGCTCACGCCGACGCGCGCGCAGGGGCGTCCGGCGGCCGCGGAAAAATCTTGGACGGGCGTACAACCCTCTCCCCACCTTGCCGGTCGTACTTGGCATCAGGACTTTCGGAGGGGGATCCGGGGGGATCGCGGGGGTTCTGATACGGAGGGGAAAGCCGAGGGGGTTCGATCGACGGATCGGGCCCCCTCGAAGCATGTCCGGGAGGCGTGTGCGGGCGCCGGTGCGACCGGTTCTTGAGTTGTCCCTGACAGTCGGGGTGGCGCAGGCTGCTCTCTGGGCGGGACGGCTGTTCGACTCGGGGGGCGCTTCTCGTGCTGCGTATCCACTTCACGTCTCAGGATCTGGCCCGGGTCCGGGTGGCGAGCGCCCCCGACCCGCTCTGGGAGATCGCCTGCAGCCTGCACCGGTTACAGACCTCACGGGGCCGCTGGGCGTACGCCGACTGGTACCGCGAGACCCGGGCCACCCTCGCCGGCTCCCCGCTCGGCGTGGCCGTCCGCAGGCTGCTGGTCCCGGTGCTGCCCCGGGCCCGCTACATGCCCGACTTCCTCACCCCGCCCGAGGCCGCCGACGGCCTGGACCGCGGGCTCACGGCGGTCGTGGACACCCCGCCCGCCCGGGTCGCCCTGGAGATCCGGATGCTGGACAGGGTCACCGGCGCTCCCGGTTGGGCACCCCGGCTGGTGGAACGAGAGGCCCGGGAGGAACTGGCCGGACTCCTGCGCGCCTACCACGAAGCGGTCATCGCACCGCACGAGAGCCGTATTCACGCCATGGTCGCCGCGGAGCGCGCCCTGCGCGGCCGGGACGCCCTCGCGACGGGACTCGACGGACTGCTCGCCTGCCTGTCGCCCGCGATCCGCTGGCATCCACCGGTCCTGCACGTCGACTACGTCGAGGACCGCGACCTGCACCTCGCGGGCCGCGGACTGCGCCTGGTCCCCTCGTACTTCTGCTGGCAGTCGCCGGTCTCCCTGGCCGACGAGACCCTCGGGCCGCTCCTGGTCTACCCCGTGCAGGGCGACCGTCGCGCCGCCCCCGGCCGCCCGCCCGACGCCTCGCTCGTCGCCCTGCTCGGCCGGACCCGGGCGGCCGCGCTGCGGTCCCTGGCGCTGGGCGCGACCACCTCGGAACTGGCCCGGTTCCTGGGGGTGTCGGTGCCGACGGCCACCCATCACACCACCGTGCTGCGCGACGCCGGCCTGGTCGTCAGCCGACGCCACCACAACACCGTGCTGCACACGCTCACCCCCCTGGGTGCCGCCCTGCTCCGACCGCGGGCGTGACCGTCCGGCGAGTCTCATGCGCGGTGCAGGGCCGCCGCCCGGGCCAGGGCCCGCTGCCGGCTGTGCCAGACCTCCTCCAGACGGGCCCGGGTGCGCGCGGGCTGGTCGCGCAGGAACGCGTCGCGCTGTGCGGCGCCCGTACGGCGCAGGCCGCTCGCCGCGTCGCAGCGCTGATCGGCCGCCGCGGTGGCACGCTGCCCACGCGCCAGTTCCGCGGCGCTCGCCCCCTTGACGGCCTCGGCCTGCAGCGACTGGATCAGCGCGGCGGGGGTCTTCGCGGTCCGGCCGGTGCCGGCCATGCAGCGCTGCCACCGCTTCAGGGCCTTCTGATAGGCGGGGGCGGTGGCCAGGTACCGCTCGAGCAACTGGTCGACGTCCTGCGGTACGAGGGTGTCCTCCAGGGCGGCCCGTACGGTGCCGTACAGTCCGGCCCGCGCCCGGGCCAGGCAGCCGCCCGTGGTGTAGGTCCCGCTCGACCCGCTGGGCAGGGTCAGCGCCGCCACCTGGTCGGCGGGGCCGTCGAGGACGGCCGTGTAACGGGTCTGCGCGGCGGTGGGCAGGGAGCGGACGTAGCGGTCCTGGGCCGTGGGGCCGTCGTTCATCCGGCCGAGCGCCGTGGAGACGCCGTAGCCGGGGGCCGAGCGGGAGCCGACGGAGTCGGCCGTGGTCGCCCCGGCGGGCGGCCGCGGGCCCGCGCTCGTGACCAGGTAGCGCAGTCCCCGGTCGCGCATGCAGCGCTGGGTGAGGATCTGCAGGGCGCCGAAGAGCTGCCAGCGCTGGCGCAGGGCGTCGGCGTCCGAGGTGAGGACGGTGGCGGCGTGACCGGACTCCCGCGCCGCCGGCGCAGCCTCGGCGGATGCGGCCGTGCTCGGTCCGGTGCACGCGGTCGCGGCGGCACAGACCAGGCTCACGGCGAGGATCAGCAGGGGCAGCAGGCGGGACGGTGGGCGCCCGGTACGGCGGCGCGAGAGCTCTGTCATGGGTGATCGCCCGTCATCGGGTGGCCGGAGCGTTCCCGGTCAGCAGAGTGAGGTCCAGTAGTTGCTGCTGATCGAGTCGTTGAAGCTGGTGCTCGAGCCCGGCCAGACGAGGTTCGCGAAGTTGCTGTTGGACCAGTCCTTGGGCAGGCAGGAGGAGAGCCCGGTGTAGCCGGTGCCGTTCCATACCTCGACGCCCAGGCCGCTGGTGCCGTGGTTGTACCCGGACGAGGCGCAGTTGTTCCATGTGCCGCTGGCGCAGGTGGAGTGGCTGTAGTCGCCCCAGTTGTCGTTCGCGCCGGAGAACTTGCCCGGCCCGTCGCCGTAGCCGGAGTTGACCCAGAAACAGAAGTAGGTGCTCGGGCAGTCCCCGATGGCCTGCGGGGAGACCTCGTCGGAGGAGGTGGCCTGGGCCGCCTGCGGTGCGGCGGCGGCCGGCCTGGCGGCCGGGGCGGTGTGGGCGTCCGCGGCGGCGGCGCTGCCGGGAAGGGAGAGGCCGAGTAACACGGCCAGAGCGGTGGCGGCGAGCGCCGCGGCTAAGCGGAAGGATCTCATCGGGGATTCCCTCTTTCTCGGGCTGTTGGCTTGCCGAAGTTCGCCCCTCGGGACACAAGGGGCGATTGCAACGGTGGTGAGCGATCCTGCCAACAGGGACAGAGCGGGGCCATCACGTTTCACCGGGATGAAAAGTCCCAGGTGCGGAGCGGGAATCCGTTGCTCCGCACCCGCCTTGAGCTCCGTTCGGGCCCGGCCCTAGAAGAACACCCCGCACCGCAGCAGCACGTTCGCGTACGGCCGGGCCTCGCCGGTCCGGACGATCAGCCGCGCGTCCGCCGACAGGTCCTTGAGGTGTTCGTGCGGGACCAGGGACAGGGCGGGGAAGTGGCCGTGCAGGAGCTTCGCGGCGGCCGGGTTGGCCGCGCGGATCTCGGTCGCCGCCGTCGCGCCCTCGACGACGAGTTCGGCCAGCAGCCCCTCCAGCACCTCCGCGAAGGACGGCACCCCGGCCCGGAAGGCGAGGTCCACGACCCGCGGCCCGTGCGGGATCGGCATCCCGGCGTCGCACACCAGCACCCCGTGCCCGTGCCCCAACTCGGCGAGCGCGCCGGAGAGATGACGGTTGAGGATTCCCGCCTTCTTCACAGTGTTCCGCCTCGCTCGTCCGCTCCGGGCCAGATCTCCGACCCCCGGCCGGGGGTCCGGCCCGCGACGGAGCCGCTGTCGGACAGAGCGTCCCCCGGGTTGGCACAGCACAGCGCGTCGACCTCCGCCGCCGTCGGGTACGACTCCTGCGCGCCCCGCCGCGTCACCGCCGCCGCCCCGACCCGGGCCGCGTAGGCCGCCGCGTCGGCGAGCGGCTCGCCCGCCCCGAGCCGTACCGCGAGGGCCGCCGTGAACGCGTCCCCGGCCCCCGTGGTGTCGACGGCGTCCACCTTCACGGAGGGGACGTGCGCGACACCGTCGCCGTCGGCGACCAGCGCGCCCTCCGCGCCCAGCGTCACCACCACCGACCTCGGGCCCTTCGCGAGCAGGATCCGCGCCCAGTCGACCGGGTCCTCGCTCACGCACGCCTCGCCGAGGATCACCTTCGCCTCGTGCTCGTTGACGATCAGCGGGTCGCAGGCCGCCAGGATCTCCCCCGAAAGGGGCTGCGGCGGCGAGGGGTTGAGGACGAAACGGCTGTCGGGAGCCAGGTTCCGTACGACCTCCAGCACCGTCTCCAGCGGGATCTCCAGCTGCGTGGAGACCACCCGGGAGGCGTGGAAGAGACAGGAGGCGGAGCCTATGTCGGCCGGGGCGAGCCTCGCGTTCGCGCCCGGCGAGACCACGATGCTGTTGTCGCCGGAGGGGTCCACGGTGATCAGCGCGACGCCCGTCGGCGCCCCGCCCACCAGCACGCCCACCGTGTCCACCCCGGCCGCCCGCTGCGAGTCCAGCAGCAGCCTGCCGTGCGCGTCGTCGCCGACCCGGGCCAGCAGGGCGGTACGGGCGCCGAGCCGGGCTGCCGCGACCGCCTGGTTGGCGCCCTTGCCGCCGGGGTGCGTGGCGAGGTCGCCGCCGAGCACCGTCTCCCCGGCGGCGGGTCGGCGTTCGACGTCGATCACCAGGTCGGCGTTGGCCGATCCCACGACCAGCAGGTCGTAGTCGTACATCACATGACTCCCTCTGCGCATGACGCGCATGACGCGCGTGAATCGAGGCGGCCGGGCCTCAATTCAACAGCCCGGCCGCCTCCCCGGTGGCTCAGCCCGTGAACCCGGCCACGTTGTCCTTGGTGATCACCTTCACCGGGACCTTGACCGCCGACTCGACCGACTTGCCCTGGATCGCCTTGAGCGCGTTGTCCACGGCGATCTTCCCGAGCTGGCTGGGCTGCTGGGCGACCGAGGCGTACATCGTGCCCTTCTTGACCGCGGCCAGGCCGTCCGGAGTGCCGTCGAAGCCGACCACCGGGACGGACGTGCCGGCCTTGGAGCCCAGCGCCTTGATCGCGCCGAGCGCCATCTCGTCGTTGGCGGCGATGACGCCCTGGACGTCCGGGTGGGCCTGGAGCAGGTTCGACATCACGTCGAGGCCCTTGGTGCGGTCGAAGTCGGCGGGCTGCTGGGCGACCACCTGGATGCCCGGGTAGGCCTTGAGGCCGTTCGCGAAGCCCTGCGCGCGCTCCCGGGCGGCGGAGGTGCCCGCCTGGCCCTGCAGGATCACGATCTTGCCGTGGCCGCCGAGCTTCTCGGCGACGGTCTTGGCGGCCAGCTCGCCGCCGGCGATGTTGTCGGAGGCGACCAGGGTCGCCGTCCTGGCGTTGTTGACGCCCCGGTCGACGGCGACGACGGGGATGTCCGCCTTGTCGGCGGCCTTCACGGAGTTGCTCGCCGCGTCCGAGTCGACCGGGTTGACGATGATCGCGCCGAGGCCCGAACTGGTGAAGTTCTGCAGCTGGTTGGCCTGCTGCGAGGCGTCGTTCTGGGCATCGGTGACGGTCAGGTCCACGCCCTGCTTCTTCGCCTCGGCCTGGGCGCCGGACCGGATCTGCACGAAGAAGGGGTTGTTGAGGGTGGACAGGGACAGGCCGATCTTCGGGTTGGCGGAGGAGGAGCCGGTGTGCAGCAGCGAGGTCGCGGCGACCAGCGCCACGGTGACGACCGCGGCGAGCGCGTACGTCCCGGCCTGCCTGCCCCTGTTCCCGCCGGTACCGGCGGCGAGCGGGGTGGCTCCGGCCTTGCGGCGGACGGTGTCCAGGAGGACGGCGAGCGCGATGACGACACCGATCACCACCTGCTGCCAGAACGCGGACACGTTCAGCAGGTTGAGGCCGTTGCGCAGCACGGCGAGGATCAGCGCGCCGATCAGCGTGCCCGACGCCTTGCCGGTACCGCCGGCCAGCGAGGCACCGCCGATCACGACCGCCGCGATCGCGTCCAGCTCGTAGCCGTTGGCGGCCTGCGGCTGCGCCGAGGAGAGCCGGGCGGCGAGCACGATGCCGGCGACGGCCGCGAACAGCCCGGACAGCGCGTAGATGGCGAGCTTCTGCTTGGAGACCCGCAGTCCGGACAGGCGCGCGGCCTCCTCGTTGCCGCCGATCGCGTACATCGAACGACCGATGTAGGTCCGGCCCAGCACGAAGGCCGCGATCAGCCCCATGACGATCATGACCAGCACAGGCACCGGCAGCCAGCCGCCGAGGGTGTCGCCGAGGTGCGAGACGGAGTCGGGGAAGGCGATCGGGGAGCCCTCGGAGATCACCAGCGACAGACCGCGTGCCACCGACAGCATCGCGAGCGTCGCGATGAACGGCGGCAGCTTGCCGTAGGCGATCAGGAAACCGTTCACCAGACCGGCCGCGACACCGGTCGCGACGGCCAGCACCACGGCGAGGAACACCGGCACGCCGTGCTGGGTGGCGCTCCACGCCAGCACGGTGGCCGACAGGGCCGCCACCGAGCCGACCGACAGGTCGATGCCCGCCGCGACGATCACGAAGGTGACACCGAAGGCCAGGATGGCCGTCACGGCCGCCTGGACACCGACGTTGAGCAGGTTGTCCGTGGTGAGGAAGTCCCCGGACAGCGCCGACATGGCGATGACGAGGACTATCAGCGCGGTGAGCGCGCCGTTGTCCAGGAGCAGCCGGCGCACGCCCGCGGCGCCACCGCCGCCCGTGGTGCGGTTCTTGAGCGTGTCAGTGGCCACGAGCGGCCTCCTTGCCAGTCGTGTCGGTCTTGTCCGTCGTGTCGGTCGGGGCGGGGTTGCTGACGGCGAGCGCCATCACGGAGTCCTGTGTGGCCTCGTCGGCGGTCAGCTCGCCCGCGATCCGGCCCTGGGCCATCACCAGCACCCGGTCGCTCATGCCGAGGACCTCGGGCAGATCGCTGGAGATCATCAGTACGGCGGCCCCCGCCGCCGTCAGTTCGTTGATCAGCTGGTAGATCTCGACCTTCGCGCCGACGTCGATACCGCGCGTCGGCTCGTCGAGGATCAGCACCTTGGTGTCGGCGAGCAGCCACTTGCCGATGACGACCTTCTGCTGGTTGCCGCCGGACAGCGTGCGCACGTGCTGCTCCAGCCCGGCCATCCGCACGCCCAGCTGCCCGGCGATCCGCTCGGCGGCCACATGCTGGCCCTTGAGGTCGACGATCCCGGCCCGGGTGGCCTTGCGCAGCGTGACCAGCCCGAGGTTCTCCTCCACGGAGGCGTCGAGGACCAGGCCCTGCCCCTTGCGGTCCTCGGGCACGAGCCCGATCCCGGCCGTCATGGCCGCGTTGACGTCGGCCCGGCGCAGCGCCGTACCGGCGACCTTCACGGCCCCCTTGTCGTACGGATCGGCCCCGAACACGGCCCGTACGACCTCCGTACGACCCGCCCCCACGAGCCCGGCGATCCCCACGACCTCCCCGGCGCGAACCTCGAAGCTCACGTCGTGGAAGACCCCGTCCCGGGTCAGCCCCTCCACGGACAGCAGCGCGGCACCGGTCTCGGCGCGCTCCCTCGGGTACTGCTGCTCGATGGACCGCCCGACCATGAGCCGTACCAGCTCGTCCTCGGGCGTGGTGGCCGGCACCTGTCCGACCGACTTCCCGTCCCGGATGACGGTCACCCGGTCCCCGAGAGCGGCGATCTCGTCCAGGTGATGGGTGATGAAGACGATCCCGACGCCGTCCTCCCGCAGCTGCCGCACGATCGCGAAGAGCTTCTCCACCTCCTCCGAGGTGAGCACGGCCGTCGGCTCGTCCATGATCAGCACGCGGGCGTCCAGGCTGAGCGCCTTCGCGATCTCGACCATCTGGAGCCGGGCGATGCCGAGTTCACGGACCCGCGCGCGGGGCGAGACGTTCACCCCGACCCGCTTCAGCAGGACCTCGGCGTCCGCCTCCATCCGCTTGCGGTCGATCATCCCGTAGCGGCGCGGCTGCCGTCCCAGGAAGATGTTCTCGGCGACCGTGAGATCGGGGACCAGGTTGAACTCCTGGTAGATGGTGGCGATCCCGAGCCGCTCGGAGTCCTGCGCACCATGGATGCGCACCTCCTCGCCGCCGGCCAGGATCCGCCCCTCGTCGGGCGTGTAGGCGCCGGAGAGCATCTTGATGAGGGTGCTCTTGCCCGCGCCGTTCTCACCGAGGAGCACATGGACCTCGCCCCGGCGCAGATCGAAGTCGACGCCGTCGAGCGCGACCACGCCGGGGAAGGACTTCCGTATGCCCTCGATGCGCAGCAACTCGTCCGGGTTGCTCACGTCGTGCTCCTTTGCACTGGGGAGGGGGACAGCTCTTGGGGCAGCTCTGGGGACAGCTCTTGAGGGGTGTCCGGCTCACCGCACGAGCGGCGTACGACCAGCCGGGCGGGGAGGGTGACGGACTGCGGGGGCCGCCCCTCGATCCGGTCGATCAGCGCGCGTACGGCGGCCCGGCCCAGCTCGCCCGTGGGCTGGGCGATCGCGGTGACCGGGGGGTCGGTGTGGACGAACCAGGGGATGTCGTCGAAGGCCGCGAGTGCTATGTCACACGGCACCCGAAGCCCCCGCGCCCGCACCGCGTCCAGCGCGCCCAGCGCCATCAGGTTGTCGGCGGCGAACACGACCTCGGGCGGCTCGGGCAGGTCGAGGAACCCCTCGGTGACCCGCCGCCCGCTCTCCGCCTGGAAGTCGCCCTGCCCTATGTAGGCGTCCGGGAGGGGGACGCCGTACTCGGCGAGGGCCTCCCGGAAGGCCCGCACCCGCTCGCTGCCGGTGGTCGTGGCGGCCGGTCCGGCGATGATCGCGAGCCGGCGGTGCCCCAGCCGGTGCAGATGCGCGACGAGGTCGCGGATGGCGGCCCGCCCGTCCGCCCGCACCACCGGCACCTCGACGCCCGGGATCCACCGGTCGACGAACACCATCGGCGTCCCGCCCCGCGCCGCCTCCAGCATCAGCGGCGAGCCGCCGTCGGTGGGGGAGAGGAGCAGGCCGTCGATACGGCGGTCGAGCAGGGTCCGTACGTGGTGGTCCTGGAGTTCCGGCCGCTCGTCGGCGTTGCCGATGATCACGCTGTAGCCGTGCGCGCGGGCCTCTTCCTCGACCGAGCGGGCCAGTTCCGTGAAGTACGGGTTGAGCACGTCGCTGATGACCAGGCCGAGGGTGTGGGTCTGGTCGGTGCGCAGGGAACGGGCGACGGCGTTCGGCCGGTAGCCCAGCGCCGCGACGGCCGCCAGGACCCGGGCGCGGGCCTCGTCGCTGACCGACGGATGGTCGTTCAGGACCCGGGACACCGTGGCGACGGAGACGCCTGCCTCGGCGGCGACGTCCTTGATGCTCGCCATCGCCGTTCCACCTCCTCGTGGAATCGATTACACGCATGTGCGTAACGAGGATTGGAATCGATTACACGGCGGGGCGGCAAGGGGGAGAGGGTGGCTGAAATCCAATCGTGACCCTCGCGAAGGGTCAGCCGGCCTCCGCCTCCGTGTCGGTGTCCGCCTCCGCCTCCGCCTCCGCCTCCGTGTCCGCATCCGCGGGCTCGGCCTCCGGCAGCGCCGGGCGCTCGGTCGGATAGAGTCCGGCCGCGAAGCCGTACACCACGTCGCCGGTGCGCGGGAGCTGCGCGTAGTCGTTGGCGAGCGCCAGCACCCGCATCCAGAAGTCGAGGGCCTGCTCCCGGGGGATCCGCACGTACCGCACGATCGAGGAGAGCTGGTCCGCCTCGTGCGCGGGGACCGACTCGGTCGCCGCGGTGACGAGATCGTTGGTGCCGTAGGGCGGGGTGACCCCGTCGGCCGGGCTGATCCTGCCGACGCGGAAGATGCGCGCGGTACGGCCGTAGTAGCGCTCCTCGATGGCCCGTACCCGGCGGGTCCGCACCACCTTCAGCAGCTCGGCGTCCATCAGCACGCTCACGTGGTGCGCGATCGTGCTCTTGGGGCGGTCGAGCGCGGCGGCCAGTTCGGTCACGGTGGCGGCGCGTTCGAGGAGCAGTTCGAGGATGGCGTCGCGCAGCGGGCCGGCCAGCGCGCGGAGCTGGGCCGGGGTGGTCACGTCCGTGATGTCGGCGAGGTCGTAGTCGGGGAGACGGGTATTGTTCGACACTCCTCGATTATTCTAAACTTCCGGATCATTCGCCACCGGCAGGTGGCCTCGCAGGCAAACCCGCACGTAGGGAGTTCGGGCATGGCAGAGGTCGTACTGTTTCACCACGCGCAGGGGCTGACCCCGGGGGTCGCCGCTTTCGCCGACGAACTCCGGGCGGCCGGCCACACCGTCCACACGCCCGACCTCTTCGAGGGCCGCACCTTCGGCTCCCTGGAGGAGGGCCTCGAAGAGGTCGGGCGGATCGGCTTCGGTGAACTCACCGAGCGCGGTGTCCGCGCGGCCGAACCGCTGCCGAGGGATGCCGTCTACGCCGGTTTCTCGCTCGGTGTGCTGCCCGCCCAGAAGCTGGCGCAGACGCGGGCGGGCGCACGGGGCGCGCTCCTGTTCCACTCCTGCGTCCCGGTCTCGGAGTTCGGCGCGGCCTGGCCCGGCGAGGTGCCGGTGCAGGTCCACGCGATGGAAGCCGACCCGTTCTTCGCCGAGGACGCCGACGCCGCCCACGCCCTCGTCGCCGGCCACGCCGGCGCGGAGCTGTTCCTGTATCCCGGCGACCGGCACCTCTTCGCGGACAGCTCGCTGCCGGACCACGACCCGGACGCCACCAAGCTCCTGACCCGGCGGGCGGTCGACTTCCTCGACGCCCGGACATGACGCGCGCCGAGATACGCGACGGCGCGCTCCTGCTCCTGGTCGTCCTCATGGAAGGTTCCCTGATCGCCGGCGGGAAGCTTCCCCCGGCCTGGGCGATCACGGTGTCCGCCCTCTACCTGGTGTTCCTGGCGGCCTACGCGCGCGGTCTCGTCCATCGCCGGCGGTGACGCACCCGACCGCAGCGACGAGCCGACGGCGTGCGATAGCTTGCCCGCCATGACCGGACTCGGACCCGTGGCCTGGCCGCCCGCCCCGATCAGCACGGATCGGCTCGTGCTCCGCGAGTCCGCCGCCCGGGACCGGGCGGCGTTCGTCCAGCTCTTCGCCTCGCCGGAGGTGGGCGCCTACACCGGCGGCCCCCGGCCGCGCGAGGAGCTCGAACGGGCGGTGCCCGAGGTGCCCGGGCGGCGCCCCGGCTGTTTCGTGGCCGATCTCGACGGGGCGATGATCGGCATGGTCACGCTGGACCGGCGGGACGCGGCGCGGCCGGGCCACGTCCGTCAGGGGCCGGGTGCGGGTGCCGGGGAGGCCGAAATCGGTTATCTGTTCCTGCCCGAGGCGTGGGGCCACGGCTACGCCGCCGAGGCGTGCGCGGCGGTGCTCGACTGGTGCGCGGGCGAACTCCCCGGCGAGCCGGTGGTGCTCTGCACCCAGACCGCCAACGACCGCGCGCTGCGCCTCGCGTTGAAGCTGGGCTTCACCGAGGCGGCACGGTTCGAGGAGTTCGGCGCCGAGCAGTGGTTCGGTGTACGACCTTCACCAGCGCACCGCCCCGAAGTCGACCGGCCGGGGCCGGAGTCGGCCGGTACGGACCGCCAACCGTCGTAGCCGCGCGGTCATCTCCTCGTGGGGCAGACGGCGCCGGTCCCCGTGCCCCGGCAGCAGCCACTCGAAGCGCAGCCGGCCGGCGGCCCGGGTCAGGGACGCGGCCAGTTCGCGGACGGAGAACCAGGTGACGCTGTCGGCCACTTCGAGGTCCGCCGTCGTACGGGACCAGTAGAAGCTGTCGCCGCTGAAGCAGTACCGGTCGTCGGCGAGGTAGAGCACGCTGCCCCGGGTGTGACCGGGGAAGGGGAGGGCGAGGACGCCGTCCGCGATCTCGGCCGGTTCGGTGCCGCGCAGCACCCGGTCGGCCTCCGGGGCGGCGTCGAGGTCGCCCTCGTGGATCCAGAGCCGGGCGTGGAAGCGGTCGGCGTACCGGCGGCCGTGCGCGGCGTGGTCGCGGTGGGTGAGCAGGACGTCGGTGACCGGGCCCAGTGCCTCGTAGCGGGTGGCGAGGGCCGGGCTCCAGCGCGGGGTGTCCACCATCATCGACGTGCCGTCGGGGCGGTGGAGGAGGTAGGAGTTGGCGCCGGCCGTGTGCGGGGAGTTGTGCCCGCACAGCCGCACGGTGTCGTCCAGGGGGAGCGGGAAGGGGTCCCGGGCCGCGTCCGGCCGGCCGCCCGGGGGACGGACGGACCGGGTGGGGCAGGCGTGCGCGGCCGCGTGCAAGCGCCCGGTCTCCGTCGCGTCGCGCGGCTGGCGCAGTACGACGGAACGCCCGCCGGCCTCACCGATCAGACCGGGGGCGAGTTGCCGCGCCACATCGCAGTTCGTGCAGCGCCCGTCCACCTGCCAGCCGTGTGCGGCCTGTTCGTGTCCCATGGTCGGCCCGTCCCCTTCCGCTGTCCGTACCGGCGGTCACCTCAGGGGTAGCCCGGGCGGTACGGAAAGCGGAAGGGGGTCGGGACCTGGTGCTTACGGCAGGGGGCTGCTCTGCCGGGCGGCTGCCTACATCGGCTTCGGCTTGAAGACCGCGAAGACCGCGCCCTGCGGGTCGGCGACCACGGACATGCGGCCGGCCATCATCTCGAACGGCGGGGCGAACACGGTGCCGTTCCGCTTGACCAGCGCGTCCACGGTGGAGTCGACGTCGTCGACGGCGAAGTAGGTCAGCCAGTGCGGCGGGGTGCCGGGCCGGTCGTCGCCGAGGCGGGCGGCACCGCCGACGCCCCGGTCGCCGACGTTCAGCGACCAGTAGTTCCCGCCGGCGCCCTCCATCGGCTGGATCTCGATGCCGAAGGCCTCGCCGTAGAAGCCGGTGGCGGCGAGTACGTCGCTGGTGTTCAGCTCGTTCCAGATCAGCGTGCCCGGCTCGTTGACCAGCCCCGCGCCGTGGAAGTCACCCGGCTGCCACACCCCGAACACCGCGCCCTGCGGGTCGGCGGCGATCAGCATCCGGCCGAGGCCGCCGACGTCCATCACCGGGGCCAGCAGGGTGCCGCCCGCCGAGACGATCGTGTCCTGGGTGGCCTGCGCGTCGGTGCTGGCCAGGTAGGTGGTCCAGACGGTCGGCGGCTCCGGCTGCCCCTCGGGGGCCATGGCCGCGCCGATGCCGGCCACCGGCTTGCCGTGCAGCGTGCAGACGGCGTAGCCGCCGAACTCGGCCTCGCCGACCGAGCCCTCCCAGCCGAACAGGTCACGGTAGAAGTCCAGCGCCGCCTGCTGGTCCTTCGCCATCAGATCGACCCAGCACGGGGTGCCGGTCGGGTACGGAGCAGTGATCTCGGGCATTTCCAGGTCTCCCCTGCGCGCGGTGAAGTCCCCCGCCGCCCACCATCACCGCCCGCGGCGGATCCCGCCACCCGAGGGGAGAGGGTTGTGACGGTCGGGGTCACGGTTGCGCGGACGACCGTGTGGACGACCGTGTGGACGGTCGCGTGGACGGCGGCGTGGTCGGCAGCCCCAGCCGCCCCCGGGTCGCGCCCAGCACGACGGCCGCCGCCAGCACCGAGGCGAGCAGGAAGGCGTGGCCGGTGTCCTCGACCGTGGCGTGCGGGAACATGTCCGTCCAGGCCAGGGAGAAGTAGTTGTTGACACTGGTGTGCAGCAGCATGACCAGCGGCATGCTCTCGCGGGAGCGGTTGAAGACCCAGGTCATCACGTAGCTGAAGGCGAGCGTGGTGGCCATGAACTCCAGCGGCCGCGTCGGGCTGACATGCGGCCCGCCACCCCACTCCGTGAGGAACAGCGGCAGGTGCCAGGCGCCCCACAGCAGCCCGACGACGAGGGTGGCGACCGGCGGACCGTACCGGCGCTGCATGTGCGGCATCGCGAACTCGCGCCAGCCCGGCTCCTCCGCGAGCCCGGTGGTCACCATCTGGATGATCAGCCCCGGCAGGTACGCGGCGAGCACGGCGGCCCGGGGCAGCACCGGGTCCTGGCCGGTCAGCGCGGCCGAGGCGACGGTCAGCGCGGCGGGCACGGACACCGCCACGACCAGGAACCACCGCCACCGCACCCGCAGCCGCGTCATCCGCCCCCGCCACGCCCGCAGCCCGGCCCGCCCCTCCGTCATCCCGGTGACGAACAACGCCGACGCGATCGGCCCGAGATACGCACCCGGCAGCACCCCCAGCAACTGACTCCCGGCGGCCCCGCCGGGAAAGCTCCAGCCCCACACCCCCACCCCGTTCCCGCCCAGGATGTACGGCGTCCAGGCCAGCCAGCTCAGCCCCATCGCCAGCGAGAAGAACCAGGTCAGCGGAGCGCGGCGGATACGCGAACGCAGCGGCGCGGACATGCTCCGCACCTGCGGAATACCGGTGATCGTCATGCCCCCAGCACACCAGCGCGGCCCTCGCCGAACATTGCCGCGCACGCCCCGAATGCCGGTACAGCAGGCTGTACCGGGGCCGCCGGGCTACAGCGCGGTGGTGGTCGCGTGCAGGGAGCCGAGCAGGGCCAGGGCCTGGGCGCTCGGGCTGCCGGGTTCGGCCTGGTAGACGACGAGTTGCTGGCCCGGAGCGTTCCGTACGTCGAACGCCTGGTACGTGAGGGTCAGAGGACCGACGTCCGGGTGGAGGAGGTGTTTGGCGTCCCGGGTCTTGCCGTGGACGGCGTGGGTGTTCCACCAGCGGGTGAAGTCCGCGCTGTGTGCGGTGAGCACGCGGACGAGTTCACGCAGCCGTGGGTGGTCCGGATCGAGGCCGGCCGCCTGCCGCAGGTGGCCCACGGTGGTCCGGGCCGTCTGGCCCCACCGGGTGTAGAACTGCCGGCCCGCCAGGTCGAGAAAGACCATGCGGGCGAGGTTGTCCGCCTGCTCGAAGGGTGAGTGCATGGCCTCGGCCAAGGCGTTGCCGGCCAAGACGTCCAAGGTCCGGTTGACGACGAACGCGGGGGCGCCCGGGTAGCCGTCCATCAGCTGGCGCAGGGCGGGGTCGACACGGTCCGTGGTGTGGGCGAACAGATCACTCGGCACCGTCCCGGCCAGCCGGTGCAGGTGTGCGTGGGCGTCGGCGTCCAGCCGCAGCGCGCGGCAGAGCGCGTCGACGACGGCGGCCGAGGGATGACGCTCACGTCCCTGTTCCAGGCGGGTGTAGTAGTCCACGTTCACGCCCGCCAGCACCGCGACCTCCTCACGGCGCAGACCGGCGACCCTGCGCACGCCGTAGCTCGCCATGTCGACGTCCTCGGGCCGCAGGCCCGCCCGGCGGGCGCGCAGGAACTCTCCCAGGTGGTTGTCGGGCATGTCCCCAGGCTAGGCCGCGCGGCCGGTGCGCTGCCTGGGCGTACCGCACCCAGGCAGCGGACACCCTGGTCGACCGCCTCCGACCTGCCCAGACTCGGCCGGGAGACAGATCCGCACCCGTGGACGAGGAGAGGCCGTCATGACCGAGAACACGACGGACGAGGACCGTGCCGACGTGGCCGGAATGTGGGTGACCGCCGACGGTCACATCCGCCAGGAGCTGCGGGCGGACGGCCGCTACGACGAGGCCCGGGGCAGCCGGCGCAGCGCCTACACCGGCAGCTACACGGTCACCGGCCGCCATATCGACTACGTCGACGACTCCGGTTTCACCGCGACGGGCGACATCCGCGACGGCGTGCTCCACCACGAGCACCTCGTGCTCTACCGAGAGGAACAGCAGGCATGACAGACGCAGCCAAGGTCGTGGCGGTCACCGGAGCGAGCAGCGGGATCGGCGAGGCGACCGCCCGCAGGCTCGCCGCCGACGGCCACCGCGTGTTCCTCGGAGCGCGGCGCACCGACCGCCTCGAAACACTCACCGAGGAGATCACCGCCGCGGGCGGCACCGCGGCCTTCCGGCGCCTGGACGTCACGGACGCCGCCGATGTCCGGTCCTTCGTCTCCGCCGCCCGCGAGCGCTACGGCCGCGTGGACGTGGTCGTCAACAACGCCGGCGTGATGCCGCTCTCGCCGCTGGAAGCGCTGAGGACCGACGAGTGGGACCGGATGATCGACGTCAACGTGCGGGGTGTCCTGCACGGTATCGCCGCCGCGCTGCCCGTGATGCGTGCCCAGGGCGGCGGGCACTTCGTGAACATCGCCTCCGTCGGGGCGTACGAGGTCTCTCCCACCGCCGCCGTCTACTGCGCCACCAAGTTCGCGGTCCGCGCGATCTCCGAGGGGCTGCGCCAGGAGTCCACCGGGGACATCCGGGTCACCCTCGTCTCCCCGGGCGTGACCGAGTCCGAACTCGCCGACGGCATCTCCGACCCCGCCGCCCGCGAGGCCATGAAGACCTACCGCGCGGTGGCGCTCCCCGCCTCCGCCGTCGCCGCGGCCATCGCCCACGCCGTCTCCCAGCCGCCGCAGGTCGACGTCAACGAGATCGTCGTACGTCCCACCGCGAGCGCCCAGTAACCGGCTCGCGCCCTACGCCGCCGCCAGCTCGCACCACACGTACTTGCCCCGGTTCCCGTACCTCGACAGCGGCTGCCAGCCCCACAGGTCCGAACAGGCCCGTACGAGCGCCAGCCCCGCCCCTCCTCCAGCTCCCCGAGCCGCCGCAACGGCACGGGGGGCTCCGGCGGTTCCGGGTCCGCGTCCCACGCCCCGATCCGGAGGGTGCCGAACTGGAGCACCACGCCCGCTTCCAGCGTCACGTCGCGATCCTGCACGTGCCGGGGCTGCTGCAGACGGAGGACTACGCCCGCGCAGTCTTCTCGTCCAGGCTGCCTGAACTCACCTCTGATGAACTGGAGTTGCGTGTCCGGCACCGGCTTCGACGCCAGCAGATCGCCATCCCGCACGAGTTGGTGATCCACGAGTCGGCCCTGCGCATCAGGGTCCGTGACCGATCTGCCTGCCGGGCTCAGTTCAAAAGGCTCGTTGAGGTTTCGGAGGCGGACCACATCACCTTGCGCGTCATCCCGCTCGATCTGGACGGATTCGCCACGGCTTCAAGCACCATGACCTACGTGGGCGGCTCCGTGGCCAAGTTGGACACTCCGAGTCTCAGCTCAACGTCTATCGAACGCGTTTCCGCAGGGTAGAGGATGTATCACTCGAACCCGTACGGTCGCGTGACTTCATCCACAACCTGACGAAAGAGCTGTGAGGAGCCTCACGGACACCTGGCGGAAGTCGTCGTACTCGGGCGAAGGCGATGGCCCACACAGCCGTCCGCGACACCAAGGTCCCGGCCAGAGCCACCCTCACCTTCCCCACTCGAAGCCCTGAAGGCGTCGCACCCCCACCCCTGACGCGGCTCAACCGTCGGCGTCATTCGGGACGCGGAGCCGGAGACGCTCACGGTGTGGCCATCGCTCTCAGGGTGCGTCACCCAGAAGTATTTCCATTCCCCATGCATCGCGTATGGCGTTGATTACGTGCTGGGCGCTGTAGGCAGAGACTCCGAGTTCCAGGCGGGCCTCAGCCAAATGTGCCGGATGACCGCGCCATCCTGCCGGCGTCGTCCTGCGTACTCTGCTCATCAGATCAGGACTGATGAAGATCCGCAGGACGGTGAGCAGGAAATAGGCGAATGTCGCTGCCTCGGCTATGAGGGCGCCTTCTTCGTCGGGGAGGCCGCGGGCACCGTCAGCGAGAGGCACTGCCTGGCCATGATGCACCAAAGCCGTGAGGGATTCCTCAAGCGATGTCACGCTCGGCCGTCGCCCGGTTCGGGTTTCGAATATCAGCCTGCGCAGCAGATGAAGGGCTGCCCCACCCTGTGGCGTCAGCGGAAGTTTCGCCAAGAGGAGGCGGAAACCTCCGAGCACCTGTGTCATCTCTTCGGCCGCCAGGAGCCGTACCACACTCTCCGTAGACTCTACGGGGACGGTCCGGTGCAGGTCAACGATGCGTCGGCAATAGCGGACCAGATCCCGCGGGAGCCCGCCGGAGAGCGCGTACGCAAACAGAATGTTGGAATCTCCCAGATTCGGAACGCGGCGAAGCAGGAGCGCGCGTGCTTCGTCCAGGTTGAAATAGATCACGTGGACGATGTCATCCAGAGTCGAGTCCGTGGCATCCCGATTGGGCAGACCGCGTCGCACGAAGGTGGCTCCGACGTCGTCGGCAACCGCGAGCAAGAAATGAACGTATGGGATCCCGAAGATCGTCTTGAGTTCATTGAGGAAGCTGATCGCGGCGTCTGCGCTCCCGAGTCTGTCCAGTTCATCGACCGCAATAATGCATGTCCCATGTTCCTCGTAGATCTCGTGAGCGATGCTGCTCAGCAGTCTACGAAACTCCGACACCAACTCAGGATAATTCGGTGGAAGGGTTGAATATGTGGCAGATGAACCGCCTGCCAGGCTGCTGATCTGCTGAACCGTGGGATTCCAGGATGTCGTCTTGGTCTGCACAGTGCGGAGGCGATGCAATTGGTCCCGGCACTGGCGGGCGAGCGGATATGCGCGACGCCTGGGGCTTCTCAGCGCGGCGAAAGCAAGCGCAGTAGCAGCTACCACCAGGGTGAGTCGGATGAGTGCCTGAGCCTCTACGGTTGGAACATGTTCGCCGCCCTGCGAGTAGTGGAGAAGCACGAAAAGGCAGGACAGAATGTAGCCGGTGACGACTCCCTGGGCCCAGATTTCAGACTTCTCCGGAGAGATCCGATGGCGCCCGATGCGGAGCCCGATGTCGATGGAGAACGGCACGATGAGTATTGCGATCGGATTGTCGTCAATGTTGCCGACGCTCCGGAGGGAGGGCAGTGAATGGAAGATTTCTTCGACGCTTCCGTAGGGCGCCATGACGACATATGCTGCAATGATGGCACCCAGCAGGTAGGTTGCCCGCAGAGTGAAGCGCAGGTAGTCCACAAGGCTCTTCACTATGGCGACCCGGAGGGCAAGGAATGCCGAGATCCCAAGAATTATCAGGGTGAAAGGATGCTGTCCGCTGACCGTCTCCGCGTAGAAATGAGAGATGTTTTTCCATAAGCTCAAAGTCCGGGAATCGACATCGAACCCCCGAGCCTGTGTGATCCACGCCGCTCCACCCCGTGCGGCAATGACTAGAATTCCTCCCGCCATGAGACAGATGATGCAGCGCCATATCAAGGTGCCCCGGTGAACGGCGCGCACCCGCCCACTGCCGAAGAGAACGGATACTCTTTTATAGGACGGGACCGAAATCCCCCGCATTCGCAGGTAGCCTTCGCAGACATCGACAAAAAGATTCAGTAGAAACTCTTGTGGTGCGTAGCTGGCCGGTGCGTGAGCGTAGACGGGCAAGGTCGCGATGGTGAGGGCGCCCTCCAGCAACGTAGTCTTCCCTGAACCGCGTGGCCCGCTGAGCGCGAGTGTCCCTCCGTCCAGTTGTGAGATCTTCTGGTTCAGCTCGACAGCCACCCGCCACGGGACAACGCGGCCCCGGTCGGCCGTGAGCCGAAGGCCGACGGAACTGGGTATGCCGGATTCTGGGTGAACTCCATCGTAATTCAGCCGCTCGACCACGTAGTGCACATATGCGAGCGGTGTGCGTAGGCGCATACTCCGGTGCCAGAACCTCCTGGCGCTACTGCTGGAGGCCCAGAAAAAGGCGGATTCCATCGAATGTGCCAGAAGTGTGAACGCCGGCGTTCGCGGGGTCCTGGCTCGATTCTGTCGGGTTCGGCGCCTCATGGTGTAAGCGGACTGCGAGCCGAAAATGACGATCAAAGCGATCATGCCCGCGAATCCGAGGAGGAAACCCCAGGACTTGATGAATGCGAAAGCGAAAGCCGTGCTTATGGCCAGATATGCCCACGTCGAAGGTTTCCGAAAGATCCCTTGGGTGTTTGACCGGATTTCCGCCTTTGCTGCCCTGTAGGCGTCCAGTGCGGCAAAGTATTGGGTAATCTCTTCCTCGAACTGGCGCAGTACCTGGCGTGCGTGGAAGGGTTCCAGCAGGGCGTTGCGTACCGCCGCGGCGACCGCTTCGGATTGTCGGCCCAGCAGCACGCGAACGGTGTCCTCGCGCAGCCAGTTCGCAACCGCCTTCTCGTAGGCTTTCCGGTTGGCTCCGTCCGGTGCAATGGCGTCTTCGAAGGCCCTGTCCCAGATGTCCTGACCACGAGCCTGCGGCATGCGCGTCCTCCGAGAATGATTCAGCAAGCGGCAGAACCCGCCAGTGGTGCGGCTTGTCTGATTATGATCCAGACAAACCGCATCTGGCGGCATTCTTGGAGAATCGGCCGGGGCTCGTAAGAGGATCATGAGCGGGCCCTGCAGAAGCGCCTCCAGCAGGACGTACGCGAGGGCGGCGCCTCGATCGGCACCGAAAACCACACCCCGTCCCTGACTGTCAGTCCCCACCAGTACCGTCGGTTCATGGCTGACCAGGCGGGGACCCCCACAGGCGAACGACGACTCGCCACCGTCGAAGGCGTGCTCGAACGCATCACGTATGCCAACGAGGAGAACGGCTACACGGTGGCCCGGGTCGACACGGGCAGAGGCGCCGGTGATCTGCTCACGGTGGTCGGGGCGCTGCTCGGTGCGCAGGTGGGGGAGTCGCTGCGGATGGAGGGGCGGTGGGGGTCGCACCCGCAGTACGGGAAGCAGTTCACCGTCGAGAACTACACGACCGTGCTGCCGGCCACCGTGCAGGGGATGCGGCGTTATCTGGGGTCGGGGCTGGTCAAGGGCATCGGGCCGGTGTTCGCCGACCGGATCACCCAGCACTTCGGGACCGACACCCTGCGGATCATCGAGGAGGAGCCGAAGCGGCTGGTCGAGGTGCCGGGGCTCGGGCCGAAGCGGACGAGGAAGATCGCCGACGCCTGGGAGGAGCAGAAGGCGATCAAGGAGGTCATGCTCTTCCTGCAGACCGTCGAGGTGTCGACGTCGATCGCGGTGCGGATCTACAAGAAGTACGGCGACGCGTCGATCTCCGTGGTGAAGAACCAGCCTTACCGGCTCGCCGCCGATGTGTGGGGCATCGGGTTCCTGACCGCCGACAAGATCGCCCAGTCCGTCGGGATCCCGCACGACAGTCCGGAGCGGGTGAAGGCGGGGTTGCAGTACGCGCTGTCGCAGTCCGCCGACCAGGGGCACTGCTACCTCCCGGAGGAGCGGCTCATCGCGGACGCGGTGAAGCTGCTGCAGGTCGACACCGGTCTGGTCATCGACTGCCTCGCCGAGCTGGCCGCGCCTCCGGAGGACGGCGAGGACCCCGGGGTCGTACGGGAGAGACTCCCCGGCCCCACCCCCGACGCCGAACCCGTCACCGCCGTCTACCTCGTCCCCTTCCACCGGGCCGAAGTCGCCCTCGCCGCCCAGCTGTTGCGGCTGCTGCGCACCGGTGAGGACCGGATGCCGGTGTTCCGGGACGTCGCCTGGGACAAGGCGCTCGCCTGGCTGAAGGACCGTACGGGCGTGGATCTCGCCCCCGAGCAGGAGGCCGCCGTCCGGCTCGCGCTGACCGAGAAGGTGGCTGTGCTCACCGGCGGGCCGGGCTGCGGCAAGTCGTTCACCGTGCGGTCGATCGTGGAGCTGGCGCGGGCGAAGCGGGCCAAGGTGGTGCTGGCGGCGCCCACCGGCCGGGCCGCCAAGCGGCTCGCCGAGCTGACCGGCGCGGAGGCGTCGACCGTGCACCGGCTGCTGGAGCTGAAGCCGGGTGGTGACGCGGCCTACGACCGGGACCGGCCGCTCGACGCCGACCTGGTGGTGGTGGACGAGGCGTCGATGCTGGACCTGCTGCTCGCCAACAAGCTCGTCAAGGCCGTGCCGCCCGGCGCGCATCTGCTCTTCGTGGGCGATGTCGACCAGTTGCCCAGCGTGGGGGCCGGTGAGGTGCTGCGGGACCTGCTCGCGGAGGAGAGCCCCGTCCCCGCCGTCCGGCTCACCCGGGTCTTCCGGCAGGCGCAGCAGTCCGGCGTGGTGACCAACGCGCACCGGATCAACGCGGGACAGCAGCCCGTCACCGACGGCATGAAGGACTTCTTCCTCTTCGTGGAGGACGAGACGGAGGAGGCGGGGAAGCTGACGGTGGACGTCGCCGCCCGGCGGATTCCGGCCAAGTTCGGGCTCGATCCGCGGCGGGACGTGCAGGTGCTCGCGCCCATGCACCGCGGGCCGGCCGGGGCGGGCACGCTCAACGGACTCCTCCAGCAGGCCATCACCCCCGCCCGCCCCGAACTGCCCGAGAAGCGGTTCGGCGGGCGGGTCTTCCGGGTCGGCGACAAGGTCACCCAGATCCGCAACAACTACGAGAAGGGCGAGAACGGTGTCTTCAACGGCACCGTGGGCGTGGTCACCTCGCTCGACCCGGTCGACCAGCGCCTCACCGTGCTGACGGACGAGGACGAGGAGGTGCCGTACGACTTCGACGAACTGGACGAACTGGCCCATGCCTACGCGGTGACCATCCATCGTTCCCAGGGAAGTGAATATCCCGCCGTGGTGATCCCGGTCACCACCGGAGCGTGGATGATGCTCCAGCGGAATCTGCTCTACACGGCCGTCACGCGGGCCAAGCAGCTGGTCGTCCTCGTCGGTTCGCGGAAGGCGATCGGGCAGGCGGTGCGCACGGTGTCCGCAGGCCGGCGCTGTACGGCGCTCGACTTCAGGCTCTCGACGCCACGCATCACAAAAAATGATCGATCAAATGAGTCGTGAAGGTCACAAGGCTCTTCCAGATGAGGAAACAAGGGGGCAGGATGAGCAGGTTGGCGGCACTGAGTGCCGCCGATAGGCCCAATGGTCGACCCCGAGTGCACTCTCCTGAGCCAAATGGGGGATGGTAGAGACAGTCAGGGCACCTCGAAGATGAGGCACTACGTCGGTGAGGGAAGACGTGAGCGACAACTCTGTAGTACTGCGGTACGGCGACGGCGAGTACACCTACCCGGTGGTCGACAGCACCGTCGGCGACAAGGGCTTCGACATCGGGAAGCTCCGGGCGCAGACCGGCCTTGTGACCCTGGACAGCGGCTACGGGAACACCGCTGCCTATAAATCCGCGATCACCTACCTCGACGGCGAGGCGGGCATCCTCCGGTACCGCGGATACCCCATCGAGCAGCTGGCGGAGCGCTCCACCTTCCTGGAGGTGGCCTACCTGCTGATCAACGGTGAGCTGCCGACCGTGGACGAGCTCACCACGTTCAAGAACGAGATCACGCGGCACACGCTGCTGCACGAGGACGTCAAGAACTTCTACCGGGGCTTCCCGCGCGACGCGCACCCGATGGCCATGCTGTCGTCGGTCGTCTCGGCGCTGTCCACCTTCTACCAGGACAGCCACAACCCGTTCGACGCGAAGCAGCGCGACCTCTCCACGATCCGGCTGCTCGCCAAGCTTCCGACGATCGCCGCGTACGCGTACAAGAAGTCGGTCGGCCACCCGTTCGTCTACCCGCGCAACGACCTCTCCTACGTGGAGAACTTCCTGCGCATGACGTTCTCGGTGCCGGCGCAGGACTACGAGCTGGACCCGGTCGTCGTCTCGGCCCTGGACAAGCTGCTGATCCTGCACGCGGACCACGAGCAGAACTGTTCGACGTCGACGGTCCGCCTGGTCGGCTCCTCGCAGGCGAACATGTTCGCGTCGATCTCCGCCGGTATCTCCGCGCTCTGGGGCCCGCTGCACGGCGGCGCCAACCAGTCCGTCCTGGAGATGCTGGAGGGCATCCAGGCCAACGGCGGCGATGTCGACTCCTTCATCCGCAAGGTGAAGAACAAGGAGGACGGCGTCCGCCTGATGGGCTTCGGCCACCGGGTCTACAAGTCCTTCGACCCGCGCGCCAAGATCATCAAGTCGGCCGCGCACGACGTCCTCTCCGCTCTCGGCAAGTCCGACGAGCTGCTGGACATCGCGCTGAAGCTGGAGGAGCACGCGCTCTCCGACGACTACTTCGTCTCGCGCAACCTCTACCCGAACGTCGACTTCTACACGGGTCTGATCTACCGTGCCATGGGCTTCCCGACCGAGATGTTCACGGTCCTGTTCGCCCTCGGCCGCCTGCCGGGCTGGATCGCCCAGTGGCAGGAAATGATCAAGGAGCCGGGTTCCCGCATCGGCCGTCCGCGCCAGATCTACACGGGCGTCGTCGAGCGCGACTTCGTGCCGGTCGAGGAGCGCTGAACGCGCCGCTAGGCACACGGGCATAGCAGAAGGCGCCCTGGAGCGCCGGTCCCCCCACGGGCCGGCGACCAGGGCGCCTTCCCGTGTCCCGGTGCGGATTCCCCCCACGGGATCCGGCCGGGCGCTCGGTACGGCAGCGCCTGAAACGCTGCTTTGAGCACAACGAGCAGAACTCGTCGTACTACTTGTCGTGCTCCAGTGATGCGGTGCGATCTGCCGGGACGCGCACGGCACGGGAGGGCCGCTCAAAGCTTCCCGTCGTACGTGCCCCGGCAACGCATCTCTGAGGAAGTCCCCCAAGACATCCCCAGATGCCAGGTCAGCGCCCCCCAAGACGCATCTCTGACATCGCCAACTTAGACCTTCGAACCCCTTCGATGGTTACGTTCACATCACTGTGATCTGCGTCTCTTGCATATGTCCGTTAGATGCGCAAGAGCCCCGATATAGCGATCGGAGCTCAAGCGTAAGGATGATGCACGAGCCTTGTGAAGAGCTTATGTGAGGTGCGCGTTGGACTCTAGGGGGACCGTGACATCCAGTGCGGCGAACCGGCGGTAACTTTCACCGGAAGGTGCGCAGCCGCAGGCTGTTGGTCACCACGAACACCGAGGAGAAGGCCATCGCGGCCCCCGCGATCATCGGGTTCAGCAGTCCGGCGGCGGCCAGCGGGAGCGCGGCCACGTTGTAGCCGAAGGCCCACACGAGGTTGCCCTTGATGGTGGCGAGGGTCCGCCGGGAGAGCCGGATCGCGTCCGCCGCCACCCGCAGGTCGCCGCGGACCAGGGTCAGGTCGCCGGCCTCGATCGCCGCGTCCGTCCCCGTGCCCATCGCGAGCCCCAGGTCGGCCGTGGCCAGCGCCGCCGCGTCGTTGACGCCGTCGCCGACCATGGCGACCGTCCGCCCCTCGCCCTGCAGCCGTCGTACGACCGCCACCTTGTCCTCGGGCAGCACCTCGGCGATGACCTCGTCGATCCCCACCGTCCGGGCGACCGCCTCGGCCACCGCCCGGTTGTCCCCGGTCAGCAGCACCGGGGTGAGCCCGAGCGCGCGCAGGTCGCGGACCGCCTCGGCGCTGGTCTCCTTGACCGTGTCGGCGACGCCGAGCACGCCCCGGACCTCGCCGTCCCACCCGACCAGGACGGCCGTACGACCCTCCCGCTCGGCCCGGGAACGCGCCCGGGCCAGCTCCTCGGGCACCTCGGGCGCCTCGGCGCCGGTCTCGGCGAGCAGCCGTCCCACGGTCACCTCGCGGCCCGCCACCCGCCCGCGTACGCCCCGGCCGGGGACGTTCTCGAAGTGCTCGACCGGGGGCAGTTCCCCGACCCGCTCCACGGCCCCCGCGGCGATCGCCCGCGCGACCGGATGCTCGGAGGCGTGTTCGAGCGCACCGGCGAGACGCAGCACCTCGTCCGCGTCGGAGCCCTCGGCGACGTACACCTCCTGAAGGCTCATCCGCCCGGTGGTCACCGTCCCGGTCTTGTCGAGTACGACGGTGTCGACCCGGCGCGTGGACTCCAGCACCTCGGGACCCTTGATGAGGATGCCGAGCTGTGCGCCCCGCCCGGTGCCGACCATCAGCGCGGTCGGCGTGGCCAGGCCCAGGGCGCACGGGCAGGCGATGATCAGCACGGCGACGGCGGCCGTGAACGCGGCGGCCGTGTCTCCGGTGACGCCCAGCCAGACCCCGAAGGTGGCGAGCGCGATCAGGATGACGGCGGGCACGAAGACGGCGGAGATCCGGTCGGCGAGCCGCTGCACCTCGGCCTTGCCGTTCTGCGCGTCCTCCACCAGCCGCGCCATCCGCGCGAGCTGCGTGTCCGCGCCGACCCGGGCGGCCTCGACGACCAGCCGCCCGCCCGCGTTGACGGTCGCGCCCGTGACGGCGTCGCCGACCGTCACGTCCACCGGCACGGACTCGCCGGTCAGCATCGACGCGTCCACCGCCGACGCGCCCTCGACCACGGTCCCGTCCGTGGCGACCTTCTCCCCGGGCCGTACGACGAACCGGTCGCCGACCGCCAGGGAGGCCACCGGGACCCGCACCTCACGGCCGCCGCGCAGTACCGCCACGTCCTTGGCGCCCAGCTCCATCAGCGCCCTGAGGGCCGCGCCCGCCCGCCGCTTGGAGCGCGCCTCCAGATAGCGGCCGAGCAGGATCAGCGCGACGACCCCGGAGGCCACCTCCAGGTAGATGGTGGACGCGCTGTCCATCCGCGAGACGGTGAACCGGAACTCGTCGTGCATCCCGGCCATGCCCGCGTCGCCGAGGAACAGTGCCCACAGCGACCAGCCGAACGCGGCGAGCGTGCCGACCGAGACCAGGGTGTCCATGGTGGCCGCGCCGTGCCGGGCGTTGGTCCAGGCGGCGCGGTGGAACTGCCAGCCGCCCCAGACGACCACGGGAGCGGCGAGTGTCAGCGACAGCCACTGCCAGTTGTCGAACTGCAGCGCCGGAACCATGGCGAGCAGCACGACCGGGGCGGCGAGCAGCGCGGAGACCAGGAGGCGGTGACGGAGGGCGGCGAGTTCGGCGTCGGGAGCTTCCTCGGGAGTCTCCTGCGGCGCCGGGGGTGCGGGCTCCTCGGCCGTGTAGCCGGTCTTCTCGACCGTGGCGATCAGGTCGGCGACCTTTACCCCCTGGGGGTAGCTGACCTTGGCCTTCTCGGTCGCGTAGTTCACGGTGGCGGTGACGCCGTCCATGCGGTTGAGCTTCTTCTCGACCCGGGCGGCGCAGGAGGCGCAGGTCATCCCGCCGATGAGCAGCTCGACCTCGGCGGTGTCGGGGGCCGCCGGCGGAGCTATCGGTGTCTGTGCGGTGGTGGTGCTGGTCATGTCCGGACTCCAGACAACGGACCGGGCCGTACGGATCCAGTATCAGCTGGTCGGCGCGGCCCGGCGGAGAGATACGTTTCCGTCGTACGTACTGCTCGTACTTGGCGTGGTGCTCGTACTGCTCGTGGTGCTGCGCGTGCCTTCCGGCTGTCAGGCGCGGCCGGCGAGCTCGAAGCCCGCCTCGTCGACGGCGGCGCGGACCGCCTCCTCGTCGAGCGCGGCCTCGGAGACGACCGTGACCTCGCCGCTGGCCGCGACGGCCGCCACCGAGCTGACGCCGGGGAGCCGGGAGATCTCGGCGGAGACGGATCCCTCGCAGTGTCCGCAGCTCATGCCGGCCACCTGGTAGACGGCGGTCACGGTGCCCGTGGTGTCGGTCTGGACGGTCATGTCGTTCTCCTCGTCGAGGCGTGTGGGGCCGATGGGGCCCACGAGGGAACCCCACTGTTGCCACACTATACCCCTAGGGGGTATTTCTCCAAGAGGGGTCGCGGCGCGCCAGCGAACGTACCCAGGCGATGCCGAGCAGCGAGACGAGGACCAGCAGGCCGACCGAGAAGAGGGTGAAGAGGTGCTCCTGCTGCACGGTGGGGCGCGGGATGTACCCCTCGGCGAACAGTTGGCGGTCCAGGCCGGTACCGGCCAGCCGGGCCACCAGCCAGATCGCGATGCCGTGTGTGGAGTCCCACAGGGCGTGCAGCAGGGAAACGCCCAGGTAGGCGGTGACGACCGGGGCGGTGAGGCGGAAGCGGCCGTTCGGGCGGCGGAAGGAGAGCAGCGCGGCGCCCGCGATCGCCGTCCACAGGCCGTGCCCGAAGGGGGCCAGCACCCCGCGCAGGATCTCCGTCTCGATCAGTGCCCGCAGGTCGATGCCCTCGGTGGAGACGGCCGCGTTGAACGCGTATCCCGCGCTCTCCAGCGCGGCGAAGCCGAAGCCGACGGCGGCGCCGAGCACCAGACCGGCCCGCAGGCCCCGGATCCCGGGCAGCCGGCGCAGCACGAACACCAGCGCGCCGAGCTTCACCGCCTCCTCGATCAGGCCGACGGAGACGAACATCCCCCAGGAGGGGTGGACCAGGTAGAACTCCATCACCGAGGCGCCCAGCACCCCGAGCGTGCCGCCGGTCAGGAAACAGCCGAGGATCGCGCTGACCCCGAGGTCACGGCCGTGCCGCTCGTACGCCCACAGCACGAAGACCACCGGCACCAGAAAGCCGCCGAGCAGGATCAGCGTCGGCAGCAGCGTGGTGTTCCGCGTCGCGTACGTCACCACCGCGGTCAGCGCCCACAGGGTGAGCCCGCCGCCGAGGCAGCGCTTCCACAGGCCCGCGCGGATCCGGGGGTACGGCGGGGGCGGCTGCTGCGGACCGGGGATGCGGGCCTGCGGCCGGCCGGGCTGCGGAGAGTGGATCACGGCGGGTCCCCTTGCTGCTCCTGCGGCGCCTGCGACGGCGAACTGGTGTGATTTAACCGCACTCTAGGCAGATGCGTTGTATGTCGCAGTTCGGGGGCGATGGCCGCCGGGGTGGCCGGGGTCAGTGCGCGGGCTGTCCCAGGCGGTCGCCGACCAGGGGGTCCAGGTAGCGGACGAGGACGTCCTTGATCTCCTGGATGTACGCCTGGCGCTCGGTGCCCTCGTGGCTGAGCACCAGCTCCAGCCCTGCCTTGTAGATGCCGAGGCTGACGTGCGCCGTGCGCGTGATGTCGGCCCTGTCGGCGTCCGGCGGGAGGAGCGAGGCGAGCAGGCCCTCGATGCGGCCGAGCAGGTTGGTGTGCAGGGCGTCGTGGGCCTCGGTGATGCCGCCGGGCGCGTCCGGGCCGTGCATCAGCGCGAAGAACACGGGGTGCTCGGTGTTGAAGGCGGTGAGGCGGTCCACGGTGGCGCCGACCGCGTCCGTCAGCGAGGTGGCGGGGTCGATCGGCGCGAGCGCCTCGCCGTAGGTGTCCCGCAGGTCGTGCATGAGCCGGTCGCCGAGTTCGATCGCGATCGCTTCCTTGTTCGGGAAGAACTGGTAGAGCGTGCCGGGGGAGACGCCGGCCTCGCGGGCGATGGCGTTGGTGCTGGCGGCCGTGTAGCCCGTGGTGCAGAAGACCGAGGCGGCGGCTTCGAGCAGCTGCTGGATGCGCCGCTCGCCGCGGGCCTGCCGTCGGCGCGGCTGCTCCTTGCCCGGGGCCGTGTCGCCGGGCTGCTCTGGCATGTCGGGCTTGTCGGGCACGCGTTATCCCCAGCTCTCCGAACGCGATTGACAAACGCGAGCGGTCGCTCGCATTCTGATGGAACGCGAGCGACGACTCGTGTTTGCCAGTCTAAAAGGCAATGGCCGACCCATGCTGCCCTGTGCGCGAAGCGGATGCGTACCGGCAGGCACTGGTCAGGGTGAAGGGGACACCGCAGGATGACCGAAGTCAACGATCCCTCGAAGGCCGGGAGCGGGGCCCGCCCGGGGGGCTGGACCAGGTTCGTGACCGCCCGGCCCCGGCTCTCCCTGCTGCTCGCCCTGGTGATCACCGCGCTCGCCGTGCTGGCCGGCAGCGGGGTCGCGGACCGGCTGGGCAGCGGCGGCTGGGAGGACCCGGCCGCCGAGTCGACGTACGCGACGAAGGCGCTGGAGCGCGAGTTCCCGGACTCCCAGCCGAACCTGCTGCTCCTGGTGGACACGCGCGGCGCCTCCGTGGACACCCCGGCGGTGGCCGCCGAGGCGAAGTCGCTGGCCGCCCGGCTGTCCGGCGAGAAGGGCGTCACCGGCGTCGGCTCGTACTGGCAGACCGGGTCACCGTCCCTGCGCGCCGAGGACGGCCACGAGGCGCTGATCGCGGCCCGGATCACCGGTGACGAGAAGGCGGCGGCCGACACCCTGGACCGCATCGCCCCGCACTACCGGGGCGCGCACGGACCGGTGACGGTCAAGGTCGGCGGCATGGTCGCGGTCCGCCACGACATGCAGACCATCATCAAGGAGGACCTGGCCCGCGCCGAGCTGATCGCCCTGCCCATCACGCTGATCCTGCTGGTGATGGTCTTCGGCAGCGCGATCGCCGCCCTGCTCCCGCTGGGCATCGGCATCGTCGCCATCCTCGGCACCAACGCGGTGCTGCGCGCCCTGACCTCCGTCACGGACGTCTCGGTCTTCGCGATGAACCTGACCACGGCCCTCGGCCTGGGCCTCGCCATCGACTACGCCCTCTTCATCGTCCGCCGCTTCCGCGAGGAACTCGACTCCGGCGCCGACCCGTTGACGGCGGTCGGCACCACCCTGCGCACGGCCGGCCGCACGGTCCTGTTCTCGGCGCTGACCGTCGCGGTCTCCCTGGCGGCGATGCTCGTCTTCCCCCAGTACTTCCTCCGCTCCTTCGCCTACGCCGGCATAGCGGTGGTCCTGCTCGCCGCGGCGGCCGCGCTGATCCTGCTCCCGGCGGCGCTCGTCCTGCTGGGCCACCGGGTCAACTCGCTCGACCTGCGCGGGCTGTTCCGCCGGGGCGCGCGGTCCCGGCCCGCCGGCGCCGAGGGCACGGCCTGGGCACGCACCGCGACCCTGGTGATGCGCCGGGCACCGCTCTTCGCCGTCGTCACCACGGCCTTCCTGATCACCCTCGGACTGCCCTTCGCGGGCGTCAGGTTCGGCACGGCGGACGACCGCCAGCTGCCGTCCACGGCCGAGTCCCATGTCGTCCAGCAGCACATCCGGGAGGGCTTCCCGGGCAACCCCGGCGGTGACCTGGAGGTCCTGGCCGAGGGCCGGGCGACCCGGGCCCAGTACGCGGCCTACAAGGAGCGGGTGGCCGCCCTGCCCGAGGTGGCCTCGGTCTCCGGCCCCCTGGTCAAGGGCGACTCCGCGTACTTCGCGGTGCAGCCGAAGGGCGAGTCGGTGGACGAGGACGCCCAGCGCCTGGTGGGCGACCTGCGCGCCCTGAAGACGCCCTTCGGCACCAAGGTCACCGGAACCGCGGCCGTCCTGGTCGACTCCAAGCACGCGATAGCGGACCGCCTGCCCTGGGCGGCGGCCTTCATCGCGATCGTCACCCTGTTCCTGGTCTTCCTCCTCACCGGCAGCGTCCTGATCCCGCTCCAGGCGGTCCTGCTGAACGCCCTCAGCCTCACGGCGATGTTCGGCGCCGTGGTCTGGGTCTTCCAGGACGGCCACCTCTCCGGCCTGCTCGGCTTCACCAGCCCCGGCTCCATAGAGACCACCCTCCCGGTCCTGATGTTCTGCGTGGCCTTCGGCCTCTCCATGGACTACGGCGTGTTCCTGCTCTCCCGCATCAAGGAGGAGTACGACAGGACCGGCGACCACGAGCGCGCGGTCCGCCTCGGCCTTCAGCGCACGGGCGGCCTCATCACCGCGGCGGCGATCATCCTGGCGGTGGTGATGGTGGCGATCGGCACCTCCCGCGTCACCAACACCAAGATGCTCGGCCTCGGCATCGCCCTCGCCGTCCTCATGGACGCCATGGTCGTCCGCAGCCTCCTGGTACCGGCGATCATGCGCCTCACCGGCAAGGCGACCTGGTGGGCCCCGGACCCGCTGCGCCGCTTCCACGAACGGTTCGGCCTGAGCGAGGGCGACGACAACGCGCCCCGAAAGGGGCGCGAGGCCGAATCCGATATCCGGCTGCCGCCGGGTGAGCGCGACCAGCCACCCTCAACCGTCAGTGTCTGATCCGACCGCGACCGCAACGCCTACCCTTCCCGGAGTCATCCGAAAGGAAGCCGCATGCGAGCCGTCGTCTTCGACCACTACGCCACGCCCCCCGACGTACGAGACGTCCCCGACCCCCACCCCGCCCCGCACGGCGTGGTCGTCCGCGTGGAAGCCACCGGCCTCTGCCGCAGCGACTGGCACGGCTGGATGGGCCACGACCCGGACATCACGCTCCCGCACGTCCCCGGCCACGAACTCGCCGGCGTGGTCGAGGCGGCCGGCCCCGGGGTGACCGCCTGGCGCCCCGGCGACCGGGTCACCGTCCCCTTCGTCTGCGCCTGCGGCGGCTGCCCCTCCTGCGCGGCCGGCGACCAGCAGGTCTGCGAACGCCAGACGCAGCCCGGCTTCACCCACTGGGGTTCCTTCGCCCAGTACGTGGCCCTGGACCACGCCGACGTGAACCTGGTCGCGATCCCGGACGACATGGCGTACGCGACGGCGGCCTCCCTGGGCTGCCGCTTCGCCACCGCCTTCCGGGCGGTGGTGCAGCAGGGCCGGGCCGCGGCCGGGGAGTGGGTCGCGGTGTACGGCTGCGGGGGCGTGGGACTGTCGGCGGTGATGATCGCCGCCGCGTCGGGGGCCCGGGTGGTGGCGGTCGACGTGTCACCCCAGGCCCTGGACCTGGCACGGAAGTTCGGCGCGGTCCACTGCGTGAACGCGGCGGACACCGCCGACCCGGCGGCTGCGGTCCGAGACCTCACCGGCGGCGGCGCCCACCTCTCCCTGGACGCCCTCGGCTCACCGGCCACCGCCGCGGCCTCGGTCGACTCCCTCCGCCGGCGCGGCCGGCACGTCCAGGTGGGCCTGCTGCCGTCCCCGGACGGCACCACCCCGCTGCCGATGGCCCGCGCGATCGCCCTGGAACTCGAACTCCTCGGCAGCCACGGCATGGCGGCCCACGCCTACCCCGCCCTGCTCGAACTGGTCCGCGCCGGCACCCTCCGCCCCGACCTGCTGGTGACCTCGACGATCACCCTGGACGCGGCACCGCGGGCGCTGGCGGCGATGGACACGGCACCGGGGGCGGGGGTGACCGTCATCGAACCGTGGGCCTGAGCCGGTCCCCTCAGACGTCTCTGCGGCCTCTGTTGCCGGGCCGGGAGGCCACCCAGGCACGGACGGTGTCGGCGTACCAGTAGGGCTTGCCGCCCTCGACATGGTCGGGCGGGGGGAGGAGTCCGTGCTTGCGGTAGGAGCGGACGGTGTCGGGCTGGACCCGGATGTGTGCCGCGATGTCCTTGTAGGACCAGAGCCTTCGGTCGGTCATGAGAGGCACCTCCCTGCGCGCGCCGCGGCGGCGACCGGGGGCGGTCGTCGGGGGAGCCGGGCGCTGCGCTGGCGATCACAAAGCCTGTGCCCGGTGAACGACGGAGCGTGACCGTGGGCAAGCGGCTGTGTGCCGGGTGTGACCGAGAACCCGCGTAGGCGCGACATGCGTGACACAAGAGGGGCGTTTGTGACACAGCCGGAGCAAAGGCGTACGCCGGTTCACCGGCGGGGCACGTTGACATGGCGAACACCGGGGGCACCGGGACGCCAGTGGCACGAGCGGCACGAGCGGCACGAGCGGCACGAGCGGCACGAGCGGCACCAGGGGCACCGGGGGACGCGGGGACGGGCCGGACCCGCTGCGCCAGGTCCGGCCCGCCTGCTTCCCCCGTTGCTGCCCCGTCAAACGGCCGTGCGATCAGCCTGCACAACCCCGCCCCGGCCGGTCTTGGAGAAAACCGCACTCCGGCCGTTCGCCCCCAGCACGAGACTCGTCGCCGCCCCCGACACCCGGTCGGCCGTCGCCGGCGACGCGGCCGAGGCGGCCCGGGCCGCCATGAACGCCCCGGGCGCGTAGCCGGTCATGGCCTTGAACTCGCCGCTGAGATGGGCCTGGTCGTAGAAACCGCAGAGGGCCGCCGTCTCGGCCTGGCTCCGCCCCTGCGCCAGCATCCGCCGCGCCCGCTGCAACCGCAGCACCCGCCCCGCCGCCTTCGGCCCCAGCCCGATCTGCTCCCGGAAACGGTTCTCCAACTGCCGTACGCTCCAGCCGACTTCGTCGGCGAGCCGGGGCACCGGCATCGCGCCCCCGCTGCGCCGCAGCGCCGACCAGGCGCGGGCCACCCGCTCCGAGGCCACGCCGCCCGCCCCCATCCGGCGCGACAGCACGTCGTCGACCAGCCCGAACCGCTCCGCCCATCCGGGCAACGAGCCCAGCGCGGCGGCGAGTTCACCCACCCCGCGGCCGAGCAGGTGCGGCAACTCGTCCGGATCCACCGACCGGTTCGTCAACTCGTACTGAGGGGTGCCGAAGAGCGCGAACGCGGCCCAGGGCGCCAGCAGCACCTCGACCCCCGCGAACCGCCCGCTGTGCTCGCCCAGGGCGGGGGTGGTCGTCAGCCCGTTGCAGAGGGAGACGAGGTCCGCGGGCGGGCGGCCGGCGCGGGAGATCCGTATCGGGGCGTCGAAGCCCAGCAGCAGGGTGACCGCGCCGATCGGGGTCTCCAGCCGCCGCCGCGGCCCGGCGAGCGCGAGCCGGATCCCGCGATAACTCATCACCCCCGGCCGCAGCCGGGGGTGGGGCAGAGCGGTGGCGAACTCCCAGCTCCCACCAGCCCCTTGCCCCTGACGAACCTGCAGGCTCCCTGAAGCCACAGCACCATGCTACGAGGACCTGCTGCAGCCCCCTAGGGGCGCGGGGAACTGCGCGACCAGCCACACACAACCCGCACGTGCGAAGCACAACGCCCCCTCGACAGGCGTCCCTACGCCCCGCAGGACCTCAGGAACGCCCGGGTCCGCCGGGCGATCGGCCCCGGAGCATCCGGCTCGCACGGGTACATGTCCTGCTCCACGATCGCGAACAGCTCCACGCCCAGCTTCTGCGCGGCGGTCAGCACGGGAGCCAACTCCGGCACGCCCTTGGGGGGTTCGCACATCACGCCCTGGGCCACGGCCGGCCCGAACGGCGTCCCCTTCGCGCGGACGTCGGCCAGCACGGCCGGGTCGACCTGCTTGAGGTGCAGGTACCCGATCCGCTCCCCGTAGGTCTCGATCAGCTTCACGCTGTCCCCGCCGCAGTACGCGTAGTGCCCGGTGTCCAGGCACAGCGAGACGTCGTCGGAGTCCGTCCCGTCCAGGAACCGGACGACGTTCTCCTCGCTGTCGATGTGGGTGTCGGCGTGCGGGTGCACGACGATCTTCAGCCCGTACCGCTCCCGCACCTCCCGGCCGAGCCGCTCGGTCAGCGAGGTGAGGTTCCGCCACTGGTCGGCGGTCAGCTCGGCGGACTCCAGGACCTCACCGGTCTTGTCGTCCCGCCAGAAGGACGGGATGACGACCAGGTGCTCGGCGCCCATCGCCTGGGCGAGCACCGCGTTGTCGGCGACGTGCGCCCAGGTCTTGTCCCACACCGCCTCGCCGTGGTGCAGCCCGGTGAAGACCGTGCCGGCGGACACCTTCAGGCCGCGCCGTGCCGTCTCCTCGGTGAGCACCGCGGGGTCGGTCGGGAGGTAGCCGTACGGCCCCAGCTCGATCCACTCGTAGCCGGAGTCGGCGACCTCGTCCAGAAAGCGCTGCCACGGCACCTGAGCCGGGTCGTCGGGGAACCAGACGCCCCAGGAGTCGGGCGCGGAACCGATCCGGATACGGGACAGGGAGGATTGCGGGGACCGCGGTGACAACGTAGTCATGGCCGCCAGGGTGCGGCTCGGAAGAAAGCCCTGTCAAGGGTGGTCCGAATGTCTGGACAAAACATTGACAGGGCTCGGTGTGCGGGGCTACAAACCGGGGGAGAGCCGTGACGAAGGGAAGCCGATGGCGTACGACCTGATCACCATGGGGCGGATCGGAGTGGACCTGTATCCGCTCCAGACGGGTGTACCGCTCGCCCAGGTGTCGTCCTTCGGCAAGTTCCTCGGCGGTTCGGCGACGAACGTGGCCGTGGCCGCGGCCCGCCTGGGCCGGAGCACCGCCGTCATCACCCGCACCGGCGAGGACGCCTTCGGCGCCTACCTGCACGAGGCCCTCCAGGGCTTCGGGGTCGACGACCGCTGGGTCACCTCCGTGCCCGGCCTGAACACCCCGGTGACGTTCTGCGAGATCTTCCCGCCGGACGACTTCCCGCTGTACTTCTACCGGCAGCCCAAGGCCCCGGACCTGGAGATCGACGCCCACGAGCTGGACCTCGACGCCGTCCGGGACGCCCGGATCTTCTGGATCACCGGCACCGGCCTGAGCGAGGAGCCCAGCCGTACGGCGACCCTCGCGGCCCTCGCCCACCGCGCCAAGGCCGGCACCACGGTCTTCGACCTGGACTGGCGGCCGATGTTCTGGGCGGACCCGGAGGCGGCCCGCCCGTTCTACGTGGAGGCGCTCAAGCACGCCACCGTCGCCGTCGGCAATCTCGACGAGGCCGAGGTCGCCACCGGCGTCCGCGAGCCGCGGGCCGCCGCCCAGGCGCTGCTGGACGCGGGTGTCGAGATCGCGGTCGTGAAGCAGGGCCCCAAGGGCGTCCTCGCCGTCAACCGGGCCGGCGACTCCGCCGAGGTCCCGCCGCTGCCCGTCACCGTCCTCAACGGACTGGGCGCCGGAGACGCCTTCGGCGGCTCCCTCTGCCACGGCCTCCTCGAAGGCTGGGACCTGGAGAAGATCATGCGGCACGCCAACGCGGCCGGTGCCATCGTCGCCTCCCGCCTGGAGTGCTCCTCCGCGATGCCGACCCCGGACGAGATCGACGCCGCGCTCGCCGCCGGAGCGGTGCTGTGAGGGCCGGCCGCGTCACGGGCGCGCACCCCGTCGACGGCGCCGGCGCGGGTGCCCCCGCCCCGCAGGTGAAGGTGGACATCTCCGCCCTCGTCCACACCCGCACCCACCACCCCGAGGCCATCGCCGAGGCGGCCACCCGCCGCGTCCGCCGTCCGCTCCTCAACGAGGACGGCAAGCTGATGATCGTCGCCGCCGACCACCCGGCCCGCGGCGCCCTCGGCGTGGGCGGCGACAAGCTCGCCATGGCCAACCGGGCGGAGCTGCTGGAGCGGCTGTGCCTGGCGCTGTCCCGGCCCGGCGTCGACGGCGTCCTCGCCACCGCCGACATCCTGGACGACCTGCTGCTGCTCGGGGTCCTCGACGGCAAGGTCGTCATGGGCTCGATGAACCGCGGCGGCCTGCAGGGCGCCTCCTTCGAGCTCGACGACCGGTTCACCGGCCACCGCGCCGAGGACATCCAGCGCCTCGGGTTCGACGCCGGCAAGCTGCTCCTGCGCATCGACTACGACGACCCGGGGTCCCTGACCACCCTGGAGTCCACGGCCCGCGCGATCGACGACATGGCCGCGCGCCGGCTGCCGGTCTTCGTGGAGCCGTTCATCAGCCGCCGCACCCCGGAGGGCAAGGTCAAGAACGACCTGTCCCCGGAGGCGGTCACCCGGTCCATCGCCATCGCCTCCGGCCTGGGCGGGAGTTCCGCCTACACCTGGCTGAAGGTGCCGGTGACGGACAACCCCGACGACATGGCCCAGGTCATGGAGACGTCGACGCTGCCCGCCGTGCTGCTCGGCGGGGAGGTCGGGGACGATCAGGACGGCGCCTACGAGAAGTGGCGCAGCGCCCTGCGACTCCCCACCGTGCGCGGCCTGGTGGTCGGCCGCTCGCTGCTCTACCCGGCGGACGGCGACGTGGCCGCCGCCGTGGACACCGCCGTCGGACTGCTGTGAGGCGATGATGACGACCAACGAGCTGCACCTGAGCAAGGGTTCGACCGCGAACGCCCAGTACACGCTCGACATCGACCCCAAGCGGGCCGGTTGGGCGCACAGCAGCCTCCGGATCGTCGAACTGACCCCTGGTGGAACGCATTTGTTCACCACCGGGGACAGCGAGTGGATCGTGCTTCCGCTACAGGGCGGTTGTACGGTGCAAACAGAGGGAAACGAGTTCCAGATCCTGGGCCGGGAGAGCGTGTTCAGCGGAGTCTCGGACTTCGTGTACGTGCCCCGGGACGCCCAGGTCCAGATCGCCTCCGGCGCGGGAGGCCGCTTCGCCCTGGCAGGAGCGAAGTGCGAGCGACAACTCCCCGCCCGCTACGGCCCCGCGCCGGAGGTCCCCGTCGAAGACCGCGGCAGCGGCACCAGCGCCCGCCGGGTGCGCAACTTCGCCTCCGCGGACTCCTTCGACTGCGACAAGCTGATCGCCGTCGAGGTGATCACCCCCGGCGGCAACTGGTCCTCGTACCCGCCGCACAAGCACGACGAGCACCGGCCCGGCGAGGAGTCGGAGCTGGAGGAGATCTACTACTTCGAGATCGACGGACCGAACGGTATCGGGTATCAGCGCGTATTCCCCTCCCGTGAGGGCGGTACGGACGTCCTCGCCGAGGTCCGCTCCGGCGACGCCGTGCTCGTTCCCGACGGATGGCACGGCCCGTCGATCGCGCAGCCCGGGCACGACATGTACTACCTGAACGTCATGGCGGGGCCGGGCGCGACGCGGGAGTGGCGGATCTGCTTCCACCCGGACCATCTGGAGGGTTACCGATGACGATTCGGTCGACCGTCGCGCAAGCGCTTGTCCGCTTCCTCGCCGCCCAGTACACCGAGCGGGACGGCGAGCGCCGCCGTCTCATCGGCGCCACCTGGGGCATCTTCGGCCACGGCAACGTGGCCGGCCTCGGCCAGGCGCTCCTGGAGTACGCGGACGACATGCCGTACCACCAGGGCCGCAACGAGCAGGCCATGGTGCACGCGGCCGTCGGCTACGCGCGTCAATCGAACCGTCTCGCCACGCACGCCGTCACCACCTCCATCGGCCCCGGCGCCACCAACCTGGTCACCGGCGCCGCCCTCGCCACCGTCAACCACCTCCCGGTCCTGCTCCTGCCCGGCGACGCCTTCGCCACCCGCCCCGCCGACCCGGTCCTCCAGCAGCTCGAACTCCCGCACGCCGCCGACGTGTCGGTGAACGACACCCTCCGCCCGGTGTCGAAGTTCTTCGACCGGATCACCCGCCCCGAGCAGCTGATCCCCTCCGCGCTCGCCGCCATGCGGGTCCTCACCGACCCCGTCGAGACCGGCGCCGTGACCCTCGCGCTCCCGCAGGACGTCCAGGCCGAGGCGTACGACTGGCCGGAGGAGTTCTTCGCCGACCGGGTGTGGACCGTACGACGGCCCGGTGCCGACCCCGTCGAACTCGCCGCGGCCGTCAGGGCGATCAGGGACGCGCGGCGCCCCGTGGTCGTCGCCGGCGGCGGGGTCCACCACAGCCGCGCCGAGGCCGGGCTCGCCGAGTTCGCCGAGGCCACCCGCATCCCGGTCGCCTCCACCCAGGCCGGCAAGGGCTCGCTGCGCTGGGACCACCCGCAGGACGTCGGCGGCGTCGGCCACACCGGCACCGCCACCGCCGACGAACTCGCCCGCACCGCCGACCTGGTGATCGGCGTCGGCACCCGCTACACCGACTTCACCACCGCCTCCGGCACCCTCTTCGAGAACCCGGACGTCCGCTTCCTCAACCTCAACATCGCGCCCTACGACGGCCACAAGCTCGCCGGCCTGCCCCTGATCGCCGACGCCCGCAGCGGCCTCGCCGAACTGACCGAGGCGCTGGTGATGCACGACCACACGGTCGCCGACTCGTACGTCACCGAGTACACCGAGGACAAGGAGCGCTGGGAGCAGCGCGTCGACGCCTGCTACGAGGCCGACGAGCCCGACATCCGGCCCACCCAGCC
This sequence comes from Streptomyces sp. NPDC090088, assembly GCF_044747345.1. Lineage (NCBI taxonomy): Bacteria > Bacillati > Actinomycetota > Actinomycetes > Kitasatosporales > Streptomycetaceae > Streptomyces > Streptomyces sp. NPDC090088. The sequence goes on from NZ_JBIVDZ010000001.1 coordinate 467,789, forward strand.
CCAGGTCCTCGGCGCCCTGGACGCCCTCGCCGACGAGTCGGACATCGTCATCAACGCGGCCGGTTCCCTCCCCGGCGACCTGCACCGGATGTGGCGGGCCCGGTCGCACGACCAGTACCACGTGGAGTACGGCTACTCGTGCATGGGCTACGAGATCCCCGCCGCCATCGGGGTGAAGCTGGCCGCGCCGGAGCGCAACGTGTGGGCACTGGTCGGTGACGGCACGTATCTGATGATGCCGACCGAGATCGTCACCGCCGTACAGGAGGGGATAGCCATCAAGGTGCTGCTGGTGCAGAACCACGGCTACGCCTCCATCGGCGGCCTGTCCGAGTCGGTGGGCGGCGAGCGGTTCGGCACCGCCTACCGCTTCCCCGCGGACGACGGCACCCTCACGGGTGCCCCGCTCCCCGTCGACCTGGCCGCCAACGCGGCCAGCCTCGGCATGCGCGTGCTGCGCGCGAAGACCGTCCGCGACCTGGGATCGGCACTCGCCGAGGCCCGGGCCGCCGACACTCCCACATGTGTCTACGTGGAGACCGAAACCGCAGACACTGTGTCGGGCCCGCCTCCGGCGCAGGCCTGGTGGGATGTACCTGTGGCCGAGACCGCGACCCGATCCGCCGCGGTCAAGGCACGTGAGCTCTACGAACGGCACGTCTCGACCCGACGCCGCCATCTGTGAAGGAGTAACCGGTCATGACGAAGATCGTCAACCACTGGATCGGCGGCAAGTCCGTCGACGGCACGTCGGGCAACTTCGGGCCGGTCACCGACCCGGCCACCGGCGCGGTCACCACGAAGGTCGCCTTCGCCTCGGTCGACGAGGTCGACGCGGCGGTGCAGACCGCCAAGGACGCCTTCGTGACCTGGGGCCAGGCCTCCCTGGCCAAGCGCACGGAGATCCTCTTCAAGTTCCGCGCGCTGCTCGACGCCAACCGCGACGCCATCGCCGAGCTGATCACCGCCGAGCACGGCAAGGTGCACAGCGACGCGCTCGGCGAGGTCGCGCGCGGCCTGGAGATCGTCGACCTGGCGTGCGGCATCAGCGTGCAGCTGAAGGGCGAGCTGTCCACGCAGGTCGCCACCCGGGTGGACGTCTCCTCGATCCGCCAGCCGCTCGGTGTCGTCGCGGGCATCACGCCGTTCAACTTCCCGGCGATGGTCCCGATGTGGATGTTCCCGATGGCCATCGCGTGCGGCAACACGTTCGTGCTGAAGCCGTCGGAGAAGGACCCCTCCGCCGCCATCAAGATCGCCGAGCTGCTGGCCGAGGCCGGTCTGCCGGACGGCGTCTTCAACGTCGTGCACGGCGACAAGGTGGCCGTCGACCGCCTCCTGGAGCACCCGGACGTCAAGGCGGTCTCCTTCGTCGGCTCCACCCCGATCGCCCGCTACATCCACACCACCGCCGCCGCCAACCACAAGCGCGTCCAGGCGCTCGGCGGCGCCAAGAACCACATGCTGGTCCTCCCGGACGCCGACCTGGACGCGGCGGCCGACGCGGCCGTCTCCGCCGCCTACGGCTCCGCGGGCGAGCGCTGCATGGCCATCTCCGCGGTCGTGGCGGTCGGCGCGATCGGCGACGAGCTGGTGGAGAAGATCCGCGAGCGCGCCGAGAAGATCAAGATCGGCCCCGGCAACGACCCGACGTCCGAGATGGGCCCCCTCATCACGGCCGTGCACCGCGACAAGGTCGCCTCCTACGTCGAGGGCGCGGCGGCCGAGGGCTGCGAGGTCGTCCTCGACGGCACCGGCTACACGGTGGAGGGCTTCGAGGACGGCCACTGGATCGGCATCTCGCTCCTGGACAAGGTCCCGACGTCCGCCAAGGCCTACACGGACGAGATCTTCGGCCCGGTCCTGTGCGTGCTCCGGGTGGACACCTACGAGGAGGGTGTCGCCCTCATCAACAGCTCGCCGTTCGGCAACGGCACCGCGATCTTCACCCGGGACGGCGGCGCCGCCCGCCGCTTCCAGCTGGAGATCGAGGCGGGCATGGTCGGCGTGAACGTGCCGATCCCGGTCCCCGTCGGCTACCACAGCTTCGGCGGCTGGAAGGACTCGCTCTTCGGCGACCACCACATCTACGGCAACGACGGCACCCACTTCTACACCCGCGGCAAGGTCGTCACCACGCGCTGGCCCGACCCCTCCGAGGCCCCTGCGGGCGTCGACCTGGGCTTCCCGCGCAACCACTGAGTGTCACCGCCCGACCCTGTTGAGGCCGTCCGGATATCGGACGGCCTCAACTTTTTTTGTCAGCGGTGCTGCGGTTCTCGTTCTGAGGGGATGAAACGGGTGACTTAAGTATCGTCGATACATGATCTTCGAATCCAAGGTCATGTGCTCGAAAGGCTTGATGATTGTCCATCCCGGCCGCCGCTCCCTAAGAAAGCGATGTGACGCCGGTCGCTTTACGAGTGCGGAATCCGAAGGTAAACAGCCATTGACGCAATGGTTTTCGTCGGGGTTCCATGCAGCACAGTCCAGCCGCCGGAGGCATCCGCCAGAGTCGATCGGAACCGCCGCATGACCGACACGCTCCGCCCCGTCGAGAACGCCGTCACAGAGGCGTCCGACAGTCCCAAGACGCTCAAGCGCTCCATCGGAGTAGTCGGCGGCACCCTGCTCACCCTCTCCTGCGTCACCCCGGCCTCCACGCTCTTCGTGGTCGTCCCCGACCTGTTCGGCTCCCTCGGCACCGCCACCGCCCTGACGATCGCCATCGGCTCCCTCCTCTGTATCGCCGTGGCGTTCTGCTACTCCGAGCTCGGCACCCTCATCCCGAGCGCGGGCGGCGAGTACGCGATGGTGTCGACGCTGGCGGGACGCCTGGCCGGCTGGCTGGTCTTCGTCCTCTCGCTGCTGGTCGTCATGATCGTGCCCCCGGTGATCGCCATGGGCACGGCCGACTACCTCGCCCCGATCGTCCATCTCGACCCGGCCATGACCGGCGCCGGCGTGATGCTCCTCGCGACCCTCGCCGGCCTGCTGGACCTGCGCGCGAACGCCTGGATCACCGGCGTCTTCCTGGTCCTGGAGGTCATCGCGGCGGGCGTGGTGGCGGTCCTCGGCTTCTCCCACAGCCAGCGCGGCGTCGGCAGCCTCACCTCCATGCAGGTCGCGGACACGGGCGGCCACACCACCACGGTCACCGCCATGCTGGTCGTCTCCGGCCTCGCCATCGCCCTCTTCGTCACCCAGGGCTTCTCGACGGCCGTCTACCTGTCCGAGGAACTGGAGCACCCGCGCCGCAACGTGGCCCGCACGGTCCTCGCCACCCTCGCGATCTCCACGGTGATCATCCTCGTCCCGGTCGTCGCGATCACCATGGGCGCGACCGACCTCAAGGCCCTCACCGGCGGCGACATCAGCTCCATGGTCACCGCCTGGTCCAACTCCGCGGTCGGCACCTTCGTCAGCCTCTGCGTGGCCCTCGCCATCATCAACGCGGGCATCGTCATGGTCATCCAGAACTCCCGCGTCCTGTTCGCCTCGGCCCGCGACAAGGCCTGGCCCGCACCGGTCAACAGCGCCCTCTCCCGCCTCGGCCGCTTCGGCTCCCCCTGGGTCGCCACCCTCGCCGTCGGCGTCCCCGGCGCCCTGCTCTGCTTCGTCAACCTCGACACCCTCTACGGCGTGACAGGCGTCTCCGTGACCGGCATGTACCTCCTCGTCGCCGTCGCCGCCCTCCTCTCCCGCCGCGGCCACCACAAGCACACCCCCGCCTGGCGGATGCCCCTCTGGCCCGCCATGCCCGTCCTCCTCATCGCCGTCCTCGCCTACATCCTCACCCAGCAGGAAACCACCTACCTCCTCTGGACCGGCGGCATCACCGCAGCCGCCACCCTCTACTGGGCCCTCTACCTCCGCCCCCGCAAGGAGACCCACTGGGTCGTCTCGATCCCGGAGGACGTAGCACCCCACTAGCGGCGCGGGGCTGTATCGATTTGCGGCTGCCGCCGCGCGGGCGCGACCAGCCCCCACCGGCTCGCAGGTGCCCACCGTCCCGTTCGGCACCGGGAAACGGGACGGGCGTCGTACCGCGCTCGAAGTACGTGCCGGCACCCCCGTACTCCCGAGGGATGGCTCGGGGTTCACCCCACCGTCGGCCTCGGATGTCGGTGCCGCCCCGTACCGTTGAAGCATGGATCTTCGACCCCCCGGCCTACGAGCCCTGCTCCGGCGGCCGCGACGGCTCCTCGCCGCCGCGGCCGCCGTCGTCGTGCTCGTCGGCGCCGGTACATGGACGGCCGTCGCCTCCGACGACCCGCCCCCGGTGCACAGCACGGACCAGGTGATGGCGGTGGACGGGGTCCGTCTGGACACCTCGTTCTTCACCACGTCCGGCACCGGCCGGCGCCCCGCGGTCCTCCTCGCCCACGGCTTCGGCGGCAGCAAGGACGACATGCGCGCCGAGGCCGAGCACCTCGCCCGCGACGGCTACGCGGTCCTCACCTGGTCCGCGCGCGGCTTCGGCAGGTCCACCGGCAAGATCGGCCTCAACGACCCGAAGGGCGAGGTCGCCGACGTCTCCCGGCTCATCGACTGGCTCGCCAGGCAGCCGCAGGTGCAGCTGGACAAGGCCGGTGACCCGCGGGTCGGCATGGCGGGCGGGTCGTACGGGGGCGCGATCTCGCTGCTCACCGCCGCCTATGACAGCCGGGTCGACGCGATCGCCCCGTCGATCACGTACTGGAACCTCGCGGACGCTCTGTTCCCGAACGGCGTCTTCAAGAAGCTGTGGGCCGGGATCTTCTTCAACACCGGCGGCGGCTGCGCCAACTTCCAGCCGGCGCTGTGCCAGATGTACGACCGGGTCGCCGAGTCGGGCAGGCCGGACGCCGCCGCGGTCAAGCTCCTCGAAGAGCGGTCACCGTCGGCCGTCGGCAGCCGCATCAAGGTGCCGACCCTCCTCTTCCAGGGCCAGACCGACTCCCTGTTCACGCTCTCCCAGTCCGACGCGGCGGCGAAGGCGATCAAGGCCAACGGCGCCCCCGTGGACGTCGACTGGATCGCCGGCGGCCACGACGGCGGCGACCTGGAGACCAGCCGCGTCGAGGGCCGGGTCACCTCCTGGTTCGACCGCTACCTGAAGGGTGACAAGGCCACCGACACCGGCCCGGCCTTCCGGATCACCCGCACCGGCGGCGTCGACTCCACCGACGGCGCCGCCCAGCTGCGCGGCGCGACCGCCGACGGCTACCCGGGCCTGGAGAGCGACCGGAAGAACATCGCCCTCAAGGGCGGCACCCAGCGCGTCGAGAACCCGGCCGGCGCCAGCCCGCCCGGCGTCTCCGCGCTGCCCGGCCTCGGCGGCGGCGGCCTCTCCCAGCTCTCCTCCCTCGGCGTCGGCGTCTCCCTGGACTTCCCGGGCCAGTACGCCCGCTTCGACTCGGCACCGATGACCGACAACGTGCAGATCACCGGCACCCCCACCGCCACCGTCCACCTCACCTCCACCAGCGACGACGCCGTGCTCTTCGGCAAGGTGTACGACGTCGGCCCGGACGGCAGCCAGCAGGTGCTGCCCTCCCAGCTGGTCGCCCCGATCCGCGTCGAGGGCGCCAAGGCCGGCAAGGACGTCACGATCACCCTCCCGGCGATCGACCACGAGGTGCAGAAGGGCCACCGGCTGCGCCTGGTCCTCGCCTCCACCGACCTCGGCTACGCCTCCCCGACCGCCCCGGCGACCTACACGGTCTCCCTCAAGGGCGCCCTGAGCGTGCCGACCGCACCCCAGGTGGACACGGCCGCCGCACCGCTGCCCGCCTGGGTGTGGTGGCTGCCGCTGGCCGGCGCGCTCGCCGCCCTGGCCCTGCTGGTCACCGGCCGCCGCCGGACAGCGGGCCCGGCCCCCGCCCCGGAGCTGGCCGAAGTCCCGCTCCAGATAACGGACCTGAGCAAGCGCTACAAGGGCTCGACGGACCGGTACGCCGTCCGCGAGCTGTCCTTCCGGGTGGAGAAGGGGCAGGTCCTCGGCCTCCTCGGCCCCAACGGCGCGGGCAAGACCACCACCCTGCGCATGCTGATGGGCCTGATCACACCGGACGACGGCGAGATCCGCGTCTTCGGCCACGCCATCCGCCCGGGCACCCCCGTCCTCTCCCGCGTCGGCGCCTTCGTGGAGGGCGCGGGCTTCCTGCCCCACCTGTCCGGCCGCGAGAACCTGGAGCTCTACTGGCAGGCCACCGGGCGTCCGCCCGAGGACGCCCACCTCGACGAGGCCCTGGAGATCGCCGGCCTCGGCGACGCGCTGGCCCGCGCGGTCCGCACGTACTCGCAGGGCATGCGCCAGCGCCTCGCCATCGCCCAGGCCATGCTCGGCCTGCCGGACCTGCTCATCCTCGACGAACCGACCAACGGCCTCGACCCGCCGCAGATCCGCGAGATGCGCGAGGTGATGATCCGCTACGCGGCCGCCGGCCGTACGGTGATCGTCTCCAGCCATCTCCTCGCCGAGGTCGAGCAGTCCTGCACCCACCTCGTGGTGATGGACCGCGGCCGGCTGATCCAGGCCGGCCCGGTCGCCCAGATCGTCGGCTCCGGCGACACCCTCCTCGTCGGCACCTCCGTGCCCGTGGAGGAGCCGGTCGTGGAGAAGGTCGCCGCGCTGCCCGGCATCGCCTCGGTGACCCGCACCGACGACGGCCTCCTTGTCCGCATGGAGCCCGGCGGCAGCGCCCCGCGCCTGGTCGCCGAACTCGTCCGGCTCGACGTGCCCGTGGCGTCGGTGGGCCCCCACCGCCGTCTGGAAGACGCCTTCCTGACCCTGATCGGAGGATCCGCATGAGCACGCTCACCGAGGGAGCCGCGGTCGCCTCCGGTTACCGGGCGGGCCGCACCCTGCCACTGCGCGTCGAACTGGTCCGCCAGCTCAAGCGCCGCCGCACGCTGGTGATGGGCGGGATCCTCGCCGTCCTGCCGTTCGTGCTGCTGATCGCGTTCGCCATCGGCGGGCAGCCGGGCGAGCGGAACGGCCAGGTCACCCTCCTGGACACGGCCACCGCCTCCGGCGCCAACTTCGCCGCGGTCAACCTGTTCGTGTCGGCGGGCTTCCTGCTGGTCATCCCGGTCGCCCTGTTCTGCGGGGACACGGTCGCCTCGGAGGCCAGCTGGTCCTCCCTGCGCTATCTGCTGGCCGCACCCGTGCCGAGGGCCCGGCTGCTCTGGTCCAAGCTGGTCGTCGCGCTCGGCCTCAGCCTGGCCGCGATGATCCTGCTGCCGCTGGTCGCCCTGGCCGTCGGCACGGCCGCCTACGGCTGGGGACCCCTCCAGATCCCCACCGGCGGCGCACTGGACACCAGCACCGCGGCCCAGCGCCTGGCGATCGTCGTCGTGTACATCTTCCTGTCCCAACTGGTCACCGCGGGCCTGGCGTTCTGGCTCTCCACCAAGACCGACGCCCCGCTGGGCGCGGTCGGCGGCGCCGTCGGCCTGACCATCGTCGGCAACGTCCTCGACGCGGTTACCGCCCTCGGCCACTGGCGCGACTTCCTGCCCGCCCACTGGCAGTTCGCCTGGGCGGACGCCGTACAACCCCACCTGGAGTGGTCGGGCATGATCCAGGGCACGGCGGTCTCGATAACGTACGCCCTGGTGCTGTTCGCCCTGGCCTTCCGGGGTTTCGCCCGTAAGGACATCGTCTCCTAGGTCACCGGACGATCTCCCTCCGGCTTCGAGGCCCCTGGTCCGTGGCCGGTTCGAGATTCATCCGCAACGCATCGGGGCGCACGTTCCGGCCCCCTGCGCCGTCACAGTCGACGACACGTCAGGACGTCGACTCCGACCGGCACAGGGGGCACAGACGATGGACCGACACCCGACCCGACGACAGACATACGGCGCACTGCTCGCCCTCACCACGGCAGGGGCCCTGCTCCTGACGGGCTGCGGCGCCGGCGACGAGAGCCACTCCAACGGCCCGAACCACACCGGCCTCCCGGCCCCCGCCCCCTCCCGGGCCCAGGGCGCCGAAGCCACCCCGTCCGCCGACTCCGACCCTTCCGCCCCCTCCTCCGACCTCCTCTCCACCTTCGCCCTCGACGTCGACACCGCCTCGTACGGCTACGCCCGCCGCACCCTCGCCGACGGCGGCCGCCCGGACCCCTCGACGATCCGCCCCGAGGAGTTCGTCAACAGCTTCCGCCAGGATTACCGCACCCCCGACCACAACGGCTTCACGGTCACCGTCGACGGCGCCCGCACCAGCAGCCCGAACTGGTCCCTGGTCCGCGTCGGCCTCAGCACCCGCCCCGCAGAGTCCGCCGACGACCGCCCGCCGGCCGCCCTCACCTTCGTCATCGACGTCTCCGGCTCCATGGACGAACCGGGCCGCCTGGACCTCGCCAAGAAGTCCCTGGACACGATGACCGACCGGCTGCGCGACGACGACTCGGTCGCCCTCGTCACCTTCAGCGAACACGCCGAGACGGTCCTGCCGATGACCCGCCTCGGCGGCCACCGCGCCGAGATCCACGACGCCGTCGACAGCCTCCGGGCCCTCTCCTCCACCAACCTCGGCGAAGGCGTCGAGACCGGCTACGCCACCGCCGTCGAGGGCCTGCGCAAGGACGCCACCAACCGCGTCGTCCTGATCTCCGACGCCCTCGCCAACGACGGCCAGACCGACCCCGACGCCATCCTCGAACGCATCGACGGCGACCGCCGCGCGTACGGCATCACCCTGTTCGGCATAGGAGTCGGCAGCAACTACGGCGACGCCCTGATGGAACGCCTCGCCGACAAGGGCGACGGCCACACCACCTACGTCTCCGACACCGCGACCGCCACCGACGTCTTCTGCCGCCAACTCCCGCAGAACATCGACCTGGTGGCCCGCGACGCCAAGGCCCAGGTCGCCTTCGACCCGCACACCGTCGCCGAGTTCCGCCTGATCGGCTACCAGGACCGCAAGGTCGCCGACCAGGACTTCCGCGACGACCGCGTCGACGGCGGCGAGGTCGGCCCCGGCCACACGGTCACGGCCCTCTACGCCGTCCGCACCCGACCCGACACCGACGGCCACCTCGCCACGGCCACGGTCCGCTGGCTCGACCCCACCACCCGCACCCCGCACGAGAACACCGGCTCGATGGAGACGAGCGCCCTGCACGACTCGGTCTGGACGGCCTCCCCCCGCTTCCAAGTGGCGGCGGTCGCGGCCTACTTCGCGGACGCGCTGGCGGACGGGGAGTACGACATACCGGGGAGCCCGGACCTCGGAAAGCTCCAGGCCCGCGCCGCGACGCTGGCAAGGACGACGGAGGACAAGGACGTGGCGGACCTCGCGAGGGCCATCCAAGAGGCGAGCTGAAGCGCCCCTTCAGGGGCGCGGGGAACTGCGCGCTCAACCCCCACTCACCCGCACCCGAAACCCAACCGTCCGGACCCATTGACCTACCCTTACTTCCGAGTAAGTTGACGCCCCATGAGCGTACGCAGCGACCTCAAACGAGCACGTCAACGAACCGACCTGGCCGACCGGAGCAAGGTCGAGGTCATCAAGGACGAGGCCGGGGTCGTGCGGGAGGTGCGCCGGGAGCACCTGGCCCCACCCCTCACCACCGGCTCCCTCGCGGACCTCCCCTACACCAACGCCGCCGAGAAACCCGACGCCACGGCACTGCGGCGCCCCGACGGCCCGGTCACCGCGGAAGAGTTCGCCGCCCAGGTCACCGCCGTCGCCAAGGGACTGATCGGCGCCGGCCTCGCCGCAGGCGACCGCGTCGCGGTGATGTCCCGCACCCGCTACGAGTGGACGGTCCTCGACTTCGCCGTCTGGGCGGCGGGCGGGGTGACCGTCCCGGTCTACCCCACCTCCTCCGCGGACCAGGTGGAGTGGATCGTCAGGGACTCCGGCGCCCGGCACGTCGTCACCGAGACCCCGGAGAACACGGCCACCGTCACCACCGGCACGGCCGCCCACGAACAGCCGCCGCGCATCTGGGAGCTGGCGGCCGGCGCGGTCACCGACCTGACCACCCTCGGCCGGGACGTCCCGGCCGAGGAGGTGGCCAAGCGCCGCGCCACGCTCACCCCCGACACGGTCGCCACCGTCTGCTACACCTCCGGCACCACCGGCCGCCCCAAGGGCTGCGTCCTCACCCACGCCAACCTGCACGCCGAGGCCGCCAACACGGTCGAGCTGCTGCACCCCGTCTTCCAGGCGGTCACCGGCCAGACCGCCTCCACCCTGCTGTTCCTGCCGCTCGCCCACATCCTGGGCCGCACGCTCCAGATCGCGTGCCTGATGGGCCGGATCGAGATGGGCCACTTCCCGAGCGTCAAGCCCGACGAACTCCGGCCCGCGCTGCGGGAGTTCAGGCCGACGTTCCTGGTCGGGGTGCCGTACCTCTTCGAGAAGATCCATGACACCGGGCGGGCGACGGCCGAGAAGATCGGGCGCGCCGCGTCCTTCGACCGTGCCGAGCGGATCGGCGTCCGCTTCGCCGAGGCCTACCTGCGGAAGTTCCTCGGCACGGGGAAGGGCCCCGGGCCCGGCCTGTACGCGGCGTGGGCGCTGTACGACCTGCTGGTCTACCGGCGCGTCCGCAAGGAACTCGGCGGCCGGATGCGGTACGCCATCAGCGGCGGCTCGCCGCTCGACCGCGACCTCAACCTGTTCTTCCACGCGGCCGGGATCGTCGTCTACGAGGGCTACGGCCTGACCGAGACCAGCGCGGCCGCCACCATCGTGCCGCCGCTGGCACCCCGCCCCGGCACGGTCGGGCAGCCCATCCCCGGGACGGCCGTCCGGATCGCCGACGACGGCGAGGTGCTGATCAAGGGGCCGGTGGTCTTCGGGTCGTACTGGAACAACCCGGCCGCGACCGCCGAAGTCCTCCCGGACGACGGCTGGTTCGCGACCGGCGACCTCGGCTCGCTCGACGCGGACGGCTATCTCACCATCACCGGCCGCAAGAAGGACCTCCTGGTCACCTCCGGCGGCAAGAACGTCTCCCCGGCCGTCCTGGAGGACCGGCTGCGCAGCCGCTCGCCCGTCGGCCAGTGCCTGGTGGTCGGCGACAACCGGCCCTTCGTGGCCGCGCTGATCACCCTCGACCCGGAGGCCGTCGCCCACTGGCTCTCCGTACGGAAGCTGCCCCCGGACACCCCGCTGTCCGAGCTGGTGCGGGACGACCGGATGCGGGCCGAGGTGCAGAAGGCGGTCGACCACACCAACGAGGCCGTCTCCCGCGCCGAGTCGATCCGCGCCTTCGCCCTGGTCGAGGGCGAGTTCACCGAGGACAACGGCCTGCTCACCCCGTCCCTGAAGGTGAAGCGGCACGCGGTGACCGCCCGTTACGCCGACGCGATCGAGGCGCTCTACCGCAGGTGACCGAAGCAAAGGCGGCGGGCCACCGGAGAAACCGGTGACCCGCCGCCCGCGGAACGTCTGGGAACTACCTGTTGCCGGCGCCGTTGGCCGCGAGCACCGAGATGTCGTCCAGGATGTGCGACAGCGGCTCGTCGCCCTTGGCCTGGGTGGAGTTCTCGACGCACTGCTGGTTCTGCGGCGCGGAGAGGATCGGCACGTCCTGCAGGACGCCGACGGCCGCGGCGCCGGCGATCACGCTCTGGATGTTCAGCTTCGCCGGGAGGCCGATGCACGGCTTGTTCAGCGAGCCCTGGACCAGCGAGAGCTGCGGGCTCATGTCGCCGAACGTGGCCGAGTTGCCGAACTCCGACTTGGCGCCGTTGCCGCTGGCCGACGTGGTGCCGTGGTCGTTGCCGACAGCCAGAGCCTGGGGGGCGGCCGTGGCGGCGAGACCGGCGACGGTGGCGGCGACGGCCGCGGTTGCCCACAGCTTCTTCATGTTGTTCCCTTTCGAAAGGCGGACTCCGGGGAGGAGCTGCGTGATCATCAACTGCCGGAACCCTGCTGGGGTTGCGTGCTTTGCCCCGATTGGCGGAGCGTAGTCCGATCAATCGACGAGCGCCCTGCCGGTGGCACGCGCACCGGAGAAGACGCAGGCCGGTGGGCCGCCGGAAGTCGGCGGCCCACCGGCCGAGGGGCCCTCGGAAGGAACCCGGAAAACGTCCGGACTACTTGTTCTTGACGCCGTTGGCCGCGAGCACCGAGATGTCGTCGAGGATGTGCGACAGCGGCTCGTCGCCCTTGGCCTGGGTGGAGTTCTCGACGCACTGCTGGTTCTGCGGCGCGGACAGGATCGGCACGTCCTGCAGCACGCCGATGGCGGCGCCGACGGCGGCCACGCTCTGGACGTTCAGCTTCGCGGGCAGGCCGATGCACGGCTTGTTGAAGGAGCCCTGGATGAGCGCCATCTGGGGGCTCATGTTGCCGTACGTGGCGGAGTTGCCGAACGACTGGTACGCGCCGTTGCCGCTGGCGGAGGTAGTGCCGTGGTCGTTGCCGGTGGCGAGGGCCGGCGCGGCGGCCGCGGCCGAGACGCCGACGACGGAGGCGGCGACAGCGGCGGAGGCCAGAATCTTCTTGATCACTTGTCAATTCCCTTCTGAGGACACCCCGTCCACCGGAGCGCTCTGGTCAACTGCCCGCGTTCCGGTTGGTTGCTCCCCTTCACCCCAATGGCCCACGGCCCGGCAATCCGTGAATCCGCCGACGGTCCAGTGTTCACGGGGAATTCCGGGCAGCCCGTCGATCCGATCGGGTGACGTGCCGGGTCCCTGCCGCAACCATTCCGGACGCGAGCGGTTGATGCCGGGCAGGAACGTCCGTCTTGGCTCAAAAGCCGGGAAAGGAAACAGGAAATGCTGAAGAAGGCAATGGCCGCGGCGGCGGTCGCCGCGTCCGTCGTAGGTGTGTCGGCGGCGGCAGCCCCCATGGCGCTTGCCACCGGCAACGACCACGGCACCACCTCCGCCAGCGGCAACGGCGCCCACGAGGCGTTCGGCAACGCGGTGACCAAGGGCAACATGAGCCCGCAGGCCACCCTGGTCGGAGGCTCGCTGAACAAGCTCTGTGTGGGCCTGCCCGTGAAGGCGAACGTCCAGAGCGTGATCTCCGGTCTCGCCTCCGTCGGCGTCCTGCAGGACGTGCCGATCCTCTCCGCGGCGCAGAACCAGCAGTGCGCGGAGAACTCGACCCAGGCCAAGGGCGACGAGCCGCTGTCGCACATCCTGGACGACATCTCGGCCCTGTCGGCGAACGGCGTCGGCAACCAGTGACCCCGTTGTCGTAAGGCCCGCTCGGGCGGCGTGTGTTCACGCGCCGCCCGAGCGGTTTTCGCTGCAATCCTCGGAATTCCTGCGCGGAACCTTTCTGAAGAACCGTTTCCCCTCTTCGCGTCAATTCCCTGAAGGCGTTCGAGTGAATTGGGCGACGGCGCATGTTCCGCAGTTTCTTCCGCCGTCCGTCCCTCGTTCTACAGCCTGCCGGTCATGGTGCGAGCCGTCCATGCTGTGCTCGCTCGGTTTCGGCCGTCACACGGGCATGACCGCAGAGAAGGGATAGTTCATGAAGAAGACCGCAGCTGTCGTCGTCGGCGCGATCCTGGCCCTGGGCGGTGCCGCCCCGGCCTTCGCGGACGCCGGTGCCCACGGTGCCGCCGTCGGCTCCCCGGGTGTCCTCTCCGGGAACGTGATCCAGGTCCCGATCCACGTGCCGATCAACGTGTGCGGCAACAGCATCAACATCATCGCGCTGCTGAACCCCACGCTGGGCAACACCTGCGTCAACGACTGACGACACCTACGCAGCACACCAGCACCCCGGCTGCGTCACGGCCGGCCTCGGACCGTCGATCCTTCGCATCCGCGCTCCGAGGCCGGCTTTCCCACTTCTTCAAGCAGGAAGATCAACGAGATTGCGACAGAGCCTCAGCAGGGGGATGTTCGCGGCCGCCGCCGCGACGAGCATTCTGTCCCTGTACGCCAGTCCCGCTCTCGCCGACACGGAAGCGAACGGCGCCGCGAACGGTTCGCCGGGCGTCCTGTCCGGCAACAACGTGCAGGCCCCGGTGAACGTGCCGGTCAACGTCTGCGGCAACTCGGTCGACGCGGCCGCCGCGTTGAACCCGGCCTTCGGCAACTCCTGTGCCAACGTGTCGCACGAGCACGCCACCGGCCGCACCCACGAGCCGCCCCACGGCGGCCCGGGCTACGGCGACTCCGGCCACGGCGACAACTCGGGCTACGACAACTCGGGCCACGACACCCCGGGTTACGGCTCGGAGGGCCCCCGGGAGACCCCGCCCCCGTACGGTCACGAGACCCCGCCCCCGTACGGGGATGAGTCCTCTCCCCCCTGCGACGAGACGCCGCCGCCGTCGACCCCGCCGAGGCACTCGACCCCGCCGACCCCGCCGGGTCACTCGACCCCGCCCACCCCGCCCGGTCACTCGACCCCGCCGAGCCCCCCGGGTCACTCGACCCCGCCCGGTCCGTCGACGCCACCGCGCCGGACGACCCCGCCCGGCGGGAACCATCAGGCGCCGCCGCCCACCCTGGCGCACACCGGCACCGAGGCCCTGCTCGCGTCCTCGGCGGCCGGCGCCGCACTGATCGCGGGCGGGACGATCCTGTACCGCAGGGGCCGGACCGCGTCCCGCAGGCCGTAGCCCCGCCGCATGCGGAGCCGGGTGCCGGACGCCCAGAACGCCCGGCACCCGTCGTCCGTCAGCTTCGCACCGTGTCCGGTGCCGACTCGGTGCGGCCCGCCGGGATGGTCCAGCCGGCCGGCCCCGAGCGCAGCCGCCGCCGCACCCCGCGCACCAGCGTGCCCGCGGTGAAACCGGCGCCGTGCACGAAGCGCATCGCCGGGCCGAAGCCCGCCGCCGTGATGAGACCGGCCAGGAACAGCCCGGGGTACGACGACTCGAAGTCCCGGCCGACCTCCGGCGCCCCGTCGGCCCCCGTCACCAGCGTGCCGCGCACCTCCTCGGCGAGCAGCCCGAGCCGCTCCCGGGTGGCGGTGAACCCCGTGGCCGTGATGACGTGTTCGGTCTCCAGGGTGCCCACCCCGCCGCCGCGGCCGGCCGTGTCCAGCCGTACCCCGCCCGCCGTCGCGCGGGCTTCCGTGACCTCGCGGTCGAGCAGCACCTCCACCCCGTTCTCCACCCGCTCCCGCACCCACCAGGCGCCGGCCGGACCCAGGGCGGTGGCCGCGATCCGCGCCCGGGTCGGCTCCGCGAGCCGCCGGTACAGGCCCGGCCGCTCGGAGTAGAACCAGTTGCGCCAGCCGGGGCCCAGACCGCTGTGCGGGGAGCGGAGCGACTGCCACCAGGGGCGTTCCCAGGGCGGCGGCACGTCGTTCCAGCACAGCCGGTCCGCGCGCACCAGCACCCGGACCCGGCTGCTCTGTTCGGCCAGCAGCGCGGCCGTCTCCAGGGCCGCCTGGCCGCCGCCGATCACCGTGACGTCCCGGCCCTTGAAGCGGTCCAGGTCGGCGTGGTGGCTGCTGTGCGAGACCAGGTCGGGGGAGAGGCCGCGCAGGGCGGCCGGGATCTCGACGAACGGCAGCACACCGACGGCGAGCGCGACCGTCCGTCCCCGCACGGTCTCGCCGTCCTCCGTCGTCACCTCGAAGCCGCCGGTGCGGGGCGCGACCCGGGTGACCATGCGCTCGTCGACGGGCGGGGCGGCGTTGCGGGCGAACCACAGGCCGTAGTCGGCGAACATCTCCAGCGGGATCGGCCGCCCGTGCCGGGCCTCCGTCCCCCGGCCCGCGCAGTACACGTCCAGCCGCCAGCGAGCCTCGGGGTCCGACAGGTTGGAGGCCCAGGGCTCGGACTTGAGGAACATCCCGCGGGGCATGTGGTCGCGCCAGGACGCCATCGGGCGGCCGAAGACCCGCACGTTCAGGCCCGCCGCCGCGGCATGGGAGGCGATGGACAGGCCGTACGGGCCCGCGCCCACCACCAGCAGGTCGTACATCAGCAGCTGCTCGCTTTCTCGTCGTCGGACCGGTCGGGCTGACCGGCGATGGGCAGGCCGGAGAGAGGCAGACCCGAGAGGCTGGACACACCGGGGAGTTCCTCGCCCGGTACGCCGGTCATGGGGGGCTCCCCGGCCTGGCGGACCACGGGGGAGTGCGGCCCGGGCTCCGCGGGCGCGGGACGGCACAGCCGGGCCAGGAGCCGGCCCGCCACATGCCGGCACCACAGCGCCCACATGGCCAGGCCGGGACCCCGGTCGTCCGGCGCGCTCCAGGCCAGCTCCCGCCCGCGCGGGGCCGGGCGCAGCGCGCTCAGCGGCGCGTAGTTCTCCACCACGAACGCCCGCCCGGCCAGCGGCGCCCCGGCGGCCGGCGGCCGGTGGGTGAGGTCCAGGTGCAGGGCGCGTACGACGTCCAGGCCCGCGCTGTCGGCGAAGAGCCGGAACTGGGCGCCCGGACGCGGGTTGAAGTCGAGCAGGTGATAGCCGCCGGTGGTGCCGCAGCGGCGGAAGTCGAGGTCGAAGATGCCCCGGAAGCCCAGCTCGCCGGTGAGCCGCTCGGCCAGCGCCTCCACCTGCGGGTTGGGCGTCCACAGGCCGACCGCGGTCAGGCCCGCCCCGCGCGGCCAGGCCCGCTGCTTGCGGCCGGGGCCGCCCGCGCGCACGGTCCCGGTGCGGTCGGCGTAGCCGTGGAAGAACCAGTCGCGGTCCGTACCCGGCGGCAGGAACTCCTGGAGCAGTAGCCGGCTGCCCGCCTCGTCGGTCCGCAGATACAGCTCCCGTGCCTCCCGCGCCGAACGGACGACCACCGTGCTGCGCAGCCCGGACCCGGCCGGCACCAGCCAGGGCCGGCTCCACTTGGCGACCACCGGAAGCCCCAGCCGCCAGGCGGCGGCGGCGGCCTGCTCGGCGCTGTCCGGGACCAGCGTCCTCGGGTACGGGATCCCGGCCGCCGCGCACACCTCGGCCAACTCCGCCTTGTCGGCGACGCGTTCGGGCAGGGTGGCGGGCTGCTGCGGAAGCAGGTAGGCGGGCGTGAGGTCCTCGCGGTGCCGGCCGACCGCGATCGCGCTCGCGTCGTCCATCGGGATCAGCACCGCCGGACGCGCGACCCGCGCCGCCACCCGGCGCAGCACGGCGACGATCTCCGCGGGGGACGCGCCCGGCGCCGGCGGCGGATGCAGCTGCCGGACGAACCGGGACTTGCGGACCGGACTTCCGGTGGAATCGGCGACCACATGGACGTCCACACCGGCTCTGCCGAGCGAGCGGACGGCCCCCAGAGTGCCGTGGTGAAAGGGATTCCGGTCGATCCGCAGCAGAACCGCGGGAACCCGGATGTCTAGCAGCGACACAGGCCATTTCCTTTGCGTCGGTTCACCCGTGCGGACGTTCGGCGCACCCGAAAGCCGCAACCGCACTGGCGGAATTCATATTGATATGACTGAGTGTCAGTAACTGGCACTTCCTCAGCGAATGGAGAAAGGAGCAGGCATGGCTCCGCAGCAGCGAAAGCGGCCGGGGTCCCGGTCGTCCCGCCTGGCCGTGGTCGCGGCGGCGGTCGTCGTCGCCTCGGCGACCCTGACCACCGGTCCGGGATTCGCCGCGGGCGCGGGGACGGCTCGGGTCGCGGACCCGACACCGGCTCCGACCCCCACGACGTCCGTCCCGGCGTCGGCGGCACCCCTGCCGGTGCCGGTGAGCCCCAAGCCCGTACCGGTGAGTCCCAAGCCCGTACCGGTGAGCCCCACGCCCGTGGCGTCGAGTCCCGCGCCCGTGCCCGGGAAGGTGACGCCTCCGGCCTTCGGGGCCTTTCTCGACTCCGGTCCGCTGGGCGTGGCCCGGATGGCCCAGCTGAGCAGCTGGCTCGGCGGCACCGAGCTGAAGGTCGCGCACACGTATCTGCCCGGCAACCGGTGGAGCGACATCGAGGGCGCCCCCGGCTTCCTGGACGTGTGGGCGCACTGGCGGCGGGAGCAGGCCGACCGGACGCTCGTCCTCAACGTGCCCATGCAGGAGCGCAACGAGGAGGGCATCGGGGACTTCGAGGTCCGCTCGCTGCTGCGGCAGGGCGCCGCCGGGCAGTTCGACCACCACTTCCGGGCCCTGGCCGAACGGCTGGTGGAACTGCGGGTCCCGGACACCGTGATCGTGCTCGGCTGGGAGATGAACGGCACTACCTACACCCATCGTTGCGGGCCGGACCCGGAGGCCTGGAAGAAATACTGGAACAGGATCGTCAGCACCATGCGCGCGGTGCCGGGCCAGAAATTCCGGTTCGACTTCACACCGAGCCGCGGCCGGGACGCCGTCCCGTGGACACAGTGCTATCCCGGGGACGACACGGTCGACATCGTCGGCATGGATTCGTACGACCAGCCGACCGGTCTCTCCTTCGACGAACAGGTGCGGGAGCCTTATGGACTTCAGCAGCACGTCGATTTCGCGAAGGCCCACGGGAAACCCATTTCCTATCCGGAATGGGGTCTCTTCCGCAACGGCGACAACACCGAGTACATGCGGCGGATGCTCGCCTGGATGGACGAGCACAAGCCGCTCTACAACACGGTGACCGACTACTGCCCGCACGGTGTCTGGCAGTGCCCGGCGAACCCGCGCTCGTCGAAGGTCTACCGCGCGGCCCTCTCCGGCCGCCTCGACACCGCCACCCCGACACCGACCCCGACACCCAGGCCGACCCCGACGCCGACCGCGACACCCAGGCCGGCCCCGAGCACCACGCCCGACATCACGGCCCCGACCCCCACGCCGGTCGTCACGCCCCCGGCGAACTGCGCGCCGATGGACCTGGGCGCCTGGGTCGAGTACTGGATCGGCGGGAAGCTCTGCGTCCGGCTCGACTGGTGGTCGCGCACCGGGTCCTAGTCCGGCCGGCGTTCCTTCCATCGGTGCCGCACCTCCTTGACCCGCTGCCGGGCGGCGGCGTCGCACAGCGCCGCCGTCAGCAGCGGGGCGGTGCGCCGCCGGGCCAGCAGCAGCCGCTGGTTGACGACCGGCCGGGGCCGCCAGTGGTGCTTGTACGGCTCGTTCCCGCGCAGCAGGCTCAGCGCGCCCCGCTCGCTCGCCCCCGTGTGCTGGGCGCAGGCGTCGAGCAGCATCACCGCCACGTCCGCCTTGCGCTCCCGCAGCCGCGGATGCGCCCCGTACAGATAGCCGCCGGCCAGGCTGGGCGACAGCAGCGTCAGATCGACGGCCACCACCTCGTCGTCCAGCCGGAACTCGGTGACCACCGCGTCCCCGGAGCGCACCATCGGCCCCACCGAGCGCACCAGGTGCTCCTGGAACCGTGTCTGGAGGTGCTCGGTCGTCACCTTCCGCCCCTGCCACTGGAGCCGGTGCAGCTCCAGGAGCCGGTGCAGTGCCGCGTCGACGCCGTCGGGTGCCACGGTGTCCCGGCGCACCCCGAGCGCGCCGAGCTTGCGCAGCTTGGCGCGCACCCGCTGGGCCTTGTTCGACGCCAGCCGGCCGACCAGCTCCTCCATCGACACGGCGGGCAGTTCCAGGCAGAGCGAGTCGGCCACCTTCCGGCACGGCCCGTGCCAGCGGTCGTAGACCCGCTCCACCGCGCCGCCCGGCCGCACCTCGCGGAAGTCGATCAGTGCCGTCCGGGCCGCCTGGGCCAGCTCACCGGTGAGGGCGCCCACCGCCCGGCCGTCGTCGTCGGCGTCGGTGAGCAGCACGTCCGCGTAGTCCGAGATCGCCCCGCCGAGCGGCACCAGCGTGGGCAGCGGCCGGCGCACCAGCATCAGCGGCGCCGCGCCGACCAGTTCACTGCCGTGGCGCACCAGGACGAGGCGGAGCCGGCCGGGGACCCCGTACGAGCGCCACCAGGAGTGCAGCCAGGCGTGGCTCTGGAACGGGGTGGCCGTGGAGCACCGCCGGTACAGGCGGCCCCAGGCGGGGCCGAGTTCGGCGAAGGCGCGCTCGTCGGTGACGAGTTCGGTGCTGTACGCGGCGAGCGTCGGGTAGGCCGTCGTCGTCACAGCTGCCCGTGTACGTCGGCGGCGACGGCGGGACCGGGCACGGAGGCCTGCACGGTGGTCTCCTCCTCGCGGCGCCGGGGCCGCACCAGAAGCACCAGGCCGCCGAGCAGCCCGCCCGCGCTCGCACCCACCAGACCGGTCACCTTCGGGGACGCCGAGGTGGGCGCGGTCGGCTTCAGCGCCCGGGAGAACTGAAGGAGTTCGACGTGGGTGTCGGCCTTGGTCTCGTTGGCGTGCCGGGTGAGCGAGCGGGCCACCGCGTTCGCCATGTCGGCGGCCTGCAGGGGGTGCGGCGAGGTGGCCGAGACGGCGACCATCGGCGCGTCCGGCGAGGTCTCCGCCTGCACACTGGTGCGCAGCGTGTTCACCGGCACCCCGGCCCACATCTGCGCGTCCCCGAGCACCGCGAGCTGGGTGGCGACCCGGCCGTAGGCCTGCGCGAAGCCCTGCGCGGACGCGGTGTCGGTCCGGTCGACGGGGACGGCGATGACATAGCTGGTCGCCGTGTAGGTGCGGGGCTTGAGCACGCCGTAGGCGCCGCCCAGCAGACCGCCGGCGACGACCCCGGCCGCCAGCAGCGACCAGGGCCGGACCGCGCGGGCGAAGGGGCGGGGTGCTCGGACGGGGTTCTCGGTCATGGCGTACTGACTCCCTGAGGTGAGGTGGCGAGTGCGGCCGCGTAGACGTCCATGAGCTGGGCGGCGCTGCGGGTGATGCTGTAGTGGCGGGCGGCCTCCGGAGCGGTGCGCGGGCCGGGTCCCGCGGCGCGGACGGCGGAAAGCGCCTCGGCGTAGGCCTCGGCCCCGCCCTCGACCCGGCGGGCGCCCGGGGCCGCGGCGGGCGGCAGGTCCTCGACGGCCGGACAGGAGCTGTAGAGCACCGGCAGCCCGGCCGCCAGCGCCTCGACGACCGCGAGCCCGAACGCCTCCTGGGCCGACGGCGAGGCCAGCACGTCCATGGCGGCGACCAGGGAGGGCAGGTCGGGGTCGTGCGCCCGGTCGGAGACGTACGGCCGCTCACCGGCGAACAGCACCCGGCCGGCGACCCCGGCCGTGCGTGCGGCGCGGCGCAGCGCGCCCTCCTCAGGGCCCCCGCCCACCAGCAGCAGCCGGCAGTCGGCCGGGAGCCGGACCAGGGCCTCGATCAGCACGTCGAACCGCTTGCCGGGCGCGAGCCGCCCGATGCCGCCGATGACATGCGCGTCCTGGGGCAGGCCGAGCCGGGCCCGGGTGCGCTGCCGTACGGCCGGGTCGAACCGGAACCGCTCCAGGTCGATGCCGTTGGGCACGACCTCGATCCGCGGCCCCGGCACCCCCCACCGGCGCAGCCGCTCGGCGACGGTCGGCGAGACGGCGACCGTGGACCGCCCGAGCCGCTCGCCCGCCAGGTACAACGCCCGCACCCCGGCGGTCAGTTCACGCCCCTCCAGCTGGGTGTCGCCCAGCGAGTGCTCGGTGGCGACCACGGCCCGTACCCCCGCGAGCCGCGCGGCGATCCGCCCGTACAGACAGGCCCGGTAGAGATGGGTGTGGACGAGGTCGTAGCGGCCCCGCCGGATCACCCGGACCAGGCGGGGCAGCGCGCCCAGGTCCCGGTTCCCGGCCATCCCGAGGTGGACCACCCGCACCCCGTCGGCGGTCAGCCCCCGCGCGACCGGCCCCGGGTTGGTGAGGGTGACGACGTCGCAGGAGACCGGCAGATGGCGCAGCAGCAGCCGGAGCTGCTGCTCCGCCCCGCCGACCCCGAGGCCCGTGATGACATGCAGCGCCTTCATTCACAGCCCCTCGACGGGACGGCGGCGCAGCCGGTGCAGCCGGTACTTCAGGAACAGGTGCGGGGCGCGGTCGTTCTGCCCGACGTGCACCCGGGGGAGGGCGTGGACGCCGTTCAGGTCGCCGGGGTCGATGGCGCAGGCGTAGCCGTACCCGGCGGCCCGCACGGCGTCCACGGCCCGCCCGTCGACCGTGCCGTACGGGTAGCAGAATCCGCCGACGGGCGCCTGGACCAGCTCCTCCAGCCGGGCCCGGCTCTGCACCGTCTCGGCGGCGAGCGTCGCCGGGTCGGCCTTCGTCAGATCGACATGGGTCAGGCCGTGCGAGCCGATCTCCACCCCGCCGGCCGCCGCCCGCCGGATCCCGTCGGCGGTGAGCAGCGGCTTGCGCGGGCCGAGCGGATCCCAGTCGTTGTGGCCGCCGAGCCGCCCCGGCAGCACGAAGAGGGTGGCGCCGCAGCCCCAGCGGTCGAGCAGCGGCAGGGCGTGGTCGAGGAAGTCGGCGTACCCGTCGTCGAAGGTGAGCCCGACCAGCCGCCGCCCCTCGCCCCGGGCCCGGGCGGCGATCAGTTCACCGACCGACACCCCGCGCAGCCCGCGTCGGCGCAGCCAGCCCAGCTGTCTCTCCAGCCGTTCGGGGGTGACGGTGATGCGGTACGGATCGTCGGAGCAGTCGCCCACCGAGTGGTACATGGCGACCCAGGGGACCGGGCCCGTGACGGGCCGGACCTGCTCGGCGGAATCGGCGGACTCAATGGAAGACGGCATGCGCGAGCCTTCGGGTGACGGTGCCTACGGAACGGAGTGCGGGTGCGAAGCCCTGGGCGTCCAGGGCCCAGCCGAGCAGGACGAAGACGGCGGTCACGGTCGTGACCCCGGCGGCCAGACCGGTGAGCGGATCCGCCGGGCGCTGGGCGAAGAAGGTCCCGACCACGGTCGCGATCACGGCCGCCCGCACCGGCCGGCTCAGCTCCGCCAGCACCCGCCGGACACCGACCGGGACACTGCGCGGGCCCATCCCGGCCAGCAGGACGACGGCGGTGGCGGTGATGCCGGTGGCGTTGGCGGCGGCGATACCGGTGACGCCGTACGACCCGACCGTCAGGGCGCCGATCCACGACGTGACCACGATCCCGGCGGCCATGGCGGCGACCGGGTACCAGGTGGCGCGGCCCGCCGAGAAGTAGGAGCGGACCAGCACCCCGACCAGGGTCTGCCCGAGCAGCCCGAGCGCGTACACGCGCATCACCCCGGCGGTGGCGGCCGTGTCCTGCGGAGTGAACGCCCCGCGCTGGAACAGCAGATGGATGAGCTGCGGCGCACACGCCACCACCACGGCGGTGCCCAGCAGCACGACGCTCGCCGCCACCGACAGGTCCCGCTCCACCCGGCGCCGGGCCCGCTCGGTGTCGCCCTCGGCCAGCGCCCGGGCCACCACCGGGAAGGTGACCGTGCACAGCATCATCGACATCGTCATCGGGATCTGCGCGACCTTCTGCGCGTAGTTCAGGTGCGAGATCGCCCCGGAGTGCAGATGCGAGGCGAGGAACCGCTCGATCAGCACCTGCGACTGCCGGCACAGCGCGAACAGCAGCACGGTCGCCATCAGCACCAGGTTCAGCGGCTGCGCCCCGGCGACGGCCGCGCTCTCCCGTGCCTCGGCCTTGGCCTTGCCCTTGGCCTTGTTCCGCAACTGCCTGAGCAGCGCTGGAAGTTGTACGACGACCATCAGCGCGCCCCCGGCCGCGACCCCGAACGCCGCCGACCGCACGCCCCAGTGCCCGCCGAGGGCGAACATCGCCGCGATGATCCCGGCGTTGTAGGCGACGTAGATCGCGGCCGGGGCCAGGAAGCGCCGGTGGGCGCGGAGGGCCGCACTGCAGTACCCGGCCAGCCCGAACGTCAGCACACAGGTCGCCGTCAGCCGGGTGCAGTCGACGGCGAGCCCGGGATCGCGCAGCCCCGGCGCGAGCACCTCGACGAGCTGCGGGGCACCCCCGACGAGCAGCGCGCCCACCGCGGCGAACGCCAGCGCCAGCTTGGGCAGCGTCCCCGCGACCAGCGCCCGCACCGGATCTCCCGCCGCCCCCTGCGCCCGCCGGGCGAGCGCCATGCTGAAGGCGGGGATCAGCGCGAAGGCCAGCCCGTCCTCGATGAGCAGCGTCGCGGCGAACTCCGGGATCGTCCAGGCGACAAGAAACGCGTCGGTGTCCCGCCCCGCCCCGAAGAGCCGCGCGAGCGACTGATCCCGAATGAGCCCGAGCAACGCACCGGCGACGGAGAAGACGGCGGTGACGAGAGCGGCCTTGGCGAGGAATCCACGAGTTGGCGGCGCCCCTTCAACTCCGGTGTCGCCAACTCCCTGCTTGGGGGCGCGGGGCTGTGACATTTGCGGCTCCGCCGCGTGGGCGCGCCCAGCCCCCACCGACCCGCGGTCGACATCCGACCCCTGCACCCCTTGCATTACTCGGCCGCCCCCACCAACGCCCACCACGCCACCACCCCGAACACCACCGCCGTCAGCACGGTCGACGGCCCCCCGATGTCGGCGTACGCGAAGTCGACGAGCTGCCAGATCAGCAACCCGCACCCCACCAGCGCACAGTCGAGCCCGGCACCGCCCCGCACCCGCCACAGCCCCCGCAGCCCGCACACCAGCAAGGCCAGCCAGCTGCCCGCCAGCGCCAGCAGCCCGAGCAGCCCCTGCTCGCTGAGGACCAGCAGATACATGTCGTGCGGCGACAGCAGCGGCTGCTTCCGGAACGCCGCCCCCGCCCCCTCCGTGTCGCTCCCGGAGGACAGCGCCAGCGACGCGTGCCCGTCCCGGTATGCGGGGAAGTTCTTCAGACCGACGCCGGTCACGGGGTGCTGGCGCCACATCCCGGTCGCCGCCGCCCACAACGTGTACCGGTCGACCACCGACTGGTCCGGCGCGTCGGTCACCTGCCCGATGCTGCTGAGCCGCTCCTGGAGCATCGCCGTACCGATCCCGAAGCCCCCGACCAGCACCACGCCCGCCGCGACCGCGACCGCGGCCACCTTCAGCGCCCGCCGCGGCCCGGCAAGGACCAGCTGGACCGCGCAGGTCAGCACGGTCGCGATCCAGGCCCCGCGGCTGAAGGACACGGCCAGCGGCAGCAGCAGCCCGAGTGCGCACGCGCCCGCCGCCACCCGCTGCCGTACCGGCGCACGGCCCAGCGCCAGGCCCAGCGCGCAGACGAGCCCGAAGGACACGACCGTCGCCATGCCCATCACGTCCTGCGGCCCGAACGTGCCGACCGCGCGGATCAGCTCGCCCTGGTACGACGCCCCGGTCCCGGTGACGTACTGGTGCACGCCGACCGCTCCCTGCCAGACCGCGAGTCCCACGAACGACCAGGCCAGCAGCCGGAAGTCGGCCCGGTCGCGGACCAGCAGCACGACCGCGGCCGGGACCAGCACGAACACCTGGAGATAGCGGCCGAGGCCGGTCAGTCCCGCCCCCGGCGAGGCCGCGCCCATGGCCGCGACGGCCAGTCCCGCCACCGGCATGCCCAGCACCACCGCGGCCGTCGCCGACAGCGGCCGCCGCCGTTCCCGTACCGCCCGCAGCGCGGCGTACAGCACCACCAGGGCGGACACCGCGTCCGCCGGTCCGGCCCCGCTCTCCCCGTCGCCGCCCGCCGCGAGCGGCAGCGCGAGGACCGCGAGCACCGCGACCGCGGCCAGCACCGGGGGCAGCCGCAGCGGCCGGGCCGGGGACAGTGCGAAGCTCATCGTCAGCTCCCCGTCGAGCGCACGAGCGCGGCCGCGGTGCGCAGCAGGATGCAGATGTCCTGCCACAGCGACCAGTTGTCGATGTAGGCGTTGTCGAAGCGGGCCCGGTCCTCGATCGAGGTGTCGCCGCGCAGCCCGTTGATCTGGGCGAGTCCGGTGATGCCGGTCTGCATCCGGTGGCGGGCCGCGTAACCCGGGTAGCTCTGGCTGAACTGGCCGACGAAGTACGGCCGTTCGGGGCGCGGTCCGACCAGGCTCATGTCGCCCCAGAGCACGTTCCACAGCTGGAGCAGCTCGTCCAGGGAGGTCTGGCGCAGGAAGCGGCAGAAGCGGCTCATCTGGATCTCGCCGGCGACGCTCCACCGGGTGGCGGCCTCGTGCTCGTCGACCGGGCGGTGGGTGCGCAGCTTCAGCAGGGTGAAGGGGCGGCCGTCCTTGCCGATGCGCTCCTGCCGGAAGACGACGCCCGGCCCGTCGGTGAGCCGGAGCACCGCCGCGCACACCAGCAGCAGCGGGCTGACCAGGACCAGCGCCGACCCGGAGACGGCGATGTCGAGGACCCGCTTGCCGATGCTGCCGCGCCGCCGCGAGCCCATCTCCAGCCTTCGGCAGGAGAACCCGGCGAGCTGGTCGCGCATCTCGTACGCCGGTGAGTCCGCGTCGACCTCCCAGACCACGCAGCCCGACTCGGCCAGCGCCCGCAGCAGCGGGCCCTGTTCGGTGCGGACGGCGGGGTGGACGGCGAGGACGGCCCGGACGCCGTTCTGGATGAGGGCCCGCTCGACCTCCTCGCCGCTGGTCAGCACGGGCAGCCCCGCGGGGCCCTCGGGGTGCTCGGCGACCACGCCGACCGGGCGTACCCCGCAGCCCGGGTGGCGCAGTACCGCGGCGGCGACCCGCTGGGCGGTGGCGGCGGGGCCGATGACCAGGGCGGCGCGCGGCCGGCGCAGCAGGGCCAGGCGGCGCCGCGAGTGCACCAGGCCGCGGCCCGCGCAGGCCGCCACCGTGTGCAGGGCGAAGCCCAGCAGCAGGGCGCGGGCGGACAGCGCGCGGTCCGGGTTCCAGGCGGCGACGACCGCGGCCAGGCCCAGCCAGACGACGGCGATCCGGCCGCAGACGGAGGGGAGTTCGTCGAGGACGCCGGCCACCCGCCGGGTCGAGGGCGGGCGCAGCAGTATCGCCCCGGACATCAGCAGCCCGACCAGGACGGGCCGGTGGGTGGCCTGGTCGAGCGCGGCCGCGCCGAGCAGCGCGGCACACAGGTCGGCGGCGAGCAGCGGCGCCGGGGAGGCGGGCCGCGCGGGCGGCCGCCGCAGCGGGAACCGGAAGCCGCCGGCGGCGCGCGGCGGGAGGACCGAGACGGGCGAGAGTCCGTGGTCCCGCGGCTGCGCGCCGGGGGAGGGGACGGTGCTTTCCGCGGTCACGAGTGGATGGACTCCCTGCACTCGAAGGACACCAGCGGCCGCCCGCCGAGGAGTTCGCGGTACAGCCCCGCGACCGCCTGCGCCGTGCGCCGCACATCGTGCGTGGACAGGACGTGCCGGCGCCCCCGCTCGCCGAGCGACGCGCGCAGCCCCGGGTCGAGCAGCAGCCCGGCGACGGCCCCGGCCAGCACGCCCGGCCGCCCGGGCGGGACCAGGCAGTGCGCGGCGTGCGCGGACGGCAGGCTCTCGCGGGCGCCGTCGACATCGGTGACCAGGACCGGCCGCCCGCAGGCCATCGCCTCCAGCGGGGCCAGCGCCATGCCCTCCCAGCGGGAGGGCAGCACCACCAGGTCGGCGGCCCGGTACCAGGGGAGGACGTCGGTGACGGCGCCCGGGAACTCGACGGAGGCGGGGGCGATCCGGCGCAGCGCCTCCTGGTCCGGTCCGTCGCCGACCAGGGCCAGCCGGGCGTCGGGCACCCGGCGCAGCACCTCGGGCCAGGCCTGCAGCAGCAGGTCCTGGCCCTTCTGCCGGCACAGCCGCCCGACACAGACCACCAGGGGCCCCGGCCGGCCGTGCGGGGAGGCGCCGGGGGTGAAGCGTTCGGTGTCGATGCCGTTCGGTACGACGGCATACGGGGCGCGGACACCGGCGCGTACGCCGGTCGCCCGCTCGGCCTCGCTGACACACACCACCTGGTGCGCCCAGCGCGCGCCCCACCGTTCCCAGCGCAGCGCCAGCGCGGCGGTGGCCCCGCCGACCGCCTCGAAGGACCAGGCGTGCGGCTGGAACACGGTCGGGACGCGCCCGCGCACGGCCAGCCGGCCGGCGAGGCCCGCCTTGGCGCTGTGGGCGTGCAGCAGTTCGGGCCGTACCTCGTCGAGGAGGCGGGCGAGCCGTCGTACCTCGTCCCGCAGGCCGGTGCCCGGGGAGCGCTCGGCCTGCCAGGGGCGCACCTCGGCGCCCAGGTCCCGCGCGCTCGCGGCCAGTTCGCCGCCGGGGCAGGCCACCGTGACCCGCAGACCGGCCGTGAGCTGGGCCTTCGCCAGGTCCAGGACCACTCGGGCCACCCCGCCCTCGACGGGTTGCGTCAGGTGGAGGACCCGTGGCCGAGGGTCGGGTGCTGATCGGTGCATACGCGGGATTCCTCGCTCACGGGGGGCGCTCGGGACTGCGGGCGGGAACGCGCCGCACTACTGCACGTCCACGGCGGCGAAGAGCGCGCCCGCCCACGCCGCGTCGCGCTGGGAAACGAGACGGAAGGTCGGCTGGTCACCGCCCTGCGCGAGACCAGTACCTAGATCGAACACATCCGAGTCGTAGCCGAGCGTGTTGGCGTACGCCGGTTCACGCCGGGCGCTTACCGGGCCGGGTTCGTTGATCGTGGAGTTGAGTACGTCGTCGGCCGGGTCGGCGGGGTCGCCCAGGGGGAGGGGGGTCTGGTCGGCGGTGGCGTACGTGAGCGAGTCGCCGGTGGTGCCCCGGTCGCCGTTGTAGGCCACCAGGCCCACCCGGCCGCCGGCGCCACGCGGGACATGTAGCCCGTTCAGCCGTACCTCGGCCGGGGTGCCGAGGGAGTCGAAGCCGTCCCAGAGGGAGAGCGCGCGCAGTGGTTCGGCCGGGTTCTCGTACGCCACGACCAGCGTCCAGCCGCCCCAGGCACCGGGCCGGGACTTCCCCATGGCCGTGTTCACCTGACCGACCGTCCACAGGCCGGAGCCGCTCGACCGGACCAGGCGGGTGACGTCCGCGGAGGCCTGGAAGGCGTCGGCGCCACCGCCCACCCGGTGGCCCACCACGGTGTCGGCGAGCAACTCCTTGTACTGGCCGCCGGGTTCGGCGATCAGCACCCGCTTGTCGTCCTTGGCCGGCTTCTGCTCGCCCACCAGCAGATTGCCGCCCCAGTACAGCCGCGCGTACGTGACCCGGGAGCCCGCAGGCAGCAGCACCTCGGCGCGGGAGGAGTCGTAGGTGTTCGGGTCGTCGTCCACGTCGACGTAGAACATGTCGAAGTTCCCGTTCACCGCCGGGACCCGGCCCTCGCGCGCGGCCGCGCAGGGCGGCTCGGAGGGCGCGGCGTTCGTCGTACGGCAGCTGATGGTGGCGTTGGCCGCGCGGGCGAAACCGCCGTGCAGCACCGCGTGGTAGCGCTCGGCGAAGGGGATGCGCGGGGACTCGCCGGCGGGCGGGGCGGTCGCCCGGGCAACGCCCGGGGCCCAGATCGCGGCGAGGGCGAGCGCGCTCGCCGACGCACGGCACAGCAGCGGGCCCAGGGGATTGCGCATGGCCGGCTTCGCCCTTTCGGGAGAGGAGGGGGAGGCGGGGGAGGCGGGAAGAGTGCGACGGGATGCCCGTACGGGTAAGTCAGGAGACCCGCAACTCTAGTCGCTATCCGTACTAATCCATTGAAACCGGACAAGTGTGTCGGAATGGTGAAGGCGGCCTCTCGGGAGATCACTCCTTTGGCGGCACAACCCGGGCCGGTGCCGCGCGTTGACACAGCGCTGGGCATCCGCCCGGATGTTTGTTTCGATCCCAAGGAGTACCTCTCCATGTCGCGTATCGCGAAGGGCCTGGTCCTGTCCACCGCCGCCGTCGCGGCCGTCGCCGGCGGCGCCGGTGTGGCTGCCGCCGACAGCGGTGCGAACGCCGTCGCCGCGCACTCCCCGGGTGTGCTGTCCGGCAACGTGATCCAGGTTCCGATCCACGTGCCGATCAACGTGTGCGGCAACACCATCAACGTGATCGGCCTGCTGAACCCCGCGTTCGGCAACACCTGCGTCAACGACTGACGCGACAGCAGTTCCCTTCGCCGGCCGTCCGCCCACGCATCCCGCGCGGGCGGACGGCCGGTTTTCTGCCCGAGGGCTGGTGGCCGCGCCGGACTCCCTCGGGGGATCTCATATGTCTTCCGGGCGCGGGGTTTCCGGCCCGCGAGGGCGTCGTTAGGTACGGCGTCAGCATTTCCGCAGGTGGCTTGCGTTGCCGAAAGTCGCCGAAGAAAGGAACACGATGAAGTCCCTCAAGGCCGCCGCCGTCGTCGCCGGTTCCGTGGCTCTCGCCGGCGTCGCCGCGCCCGCGTTCGCGTACAGCACCGCCGACCTCACGCCCTCCAGCCTCAACGGCGCCGTGAACACGCTCACCAAGGGCCCCATCGACCTGAACCAGGCGATGCCCCTGCAGCACCAGTCCAACGCGCTCGACACCGAGAACAAGGACTCCGTGCTCAGCACCGTCAAGGGCGCGGCCGGCAGCCTGAACCAGCACAACCCGCTGCTCGGCGGCCTGCCCCTGCAGGGCTGAGACGAGCAGGCCGGGCCCGCCGCAGGGCCGTTCGAGGGACACCGTTCGAGACGTCGAGAGGTGTCCCTCGTTCGGGTGGCGGGGGCCGCCCGGGTCCGCCGGTCGGGTGAGCGTCCGCCCGGCCGCCCGGCGGCCCGTCGATAGGGTCGCGCGGTGACCTCAACCCCAAGCGCGACCCGCCCCTTCCGCGCCGCCGACCTCGGCACGCTCGTCATGCTGGCCTGGAGCGGCGAGGCCCCCGACGGCACCGACATGCCCTATCTGCTGGTCTATCCCCTCGGTGACTCCGCCGCCGGCCCCGAGGCCGCGACGGCCGCCGTCGCGGCGCTGCTGGAGAACAACGGACTGCCGGTCGGCGGCGACCTCGTCGACGGCACCGCCCGGCCCAGCCTGCCCGTCACCCTGCTCGTCCAGTCCGGTGTCGCCGTCCTCAATCTGGCCCCGCTCAACGCCCAGTGCCCCACGCCCGAGGAGTGGCTCGCCGCCGTCGGCGAACGCGGCTACGCCTACCTGGTGTTCACCACCCGCCCCTGGCCCGAGGCCCAGCCCGGCAGGCCCGTCACCCCCGAGGCGCTCAAGGAGTTCGCGGGAGCCGAGGAGACCCTGACGGCCGCCGCGCACGTCGTGCTGCCGGCCCGCAGCCTGCGCGGCTGATGTCCGGCACCGCGGGCGCCGGCCGGGGGTTCGCGCTGCTGACGGTGATCGCGGGCGCGGCCGGACTGCTGGCCTCCTGGGTCATCACCCTCGACAAGTTCAAGCTGCTGGAGAACCCGCGCTTCGTCCCCGGGTGCAGCCTGAACCCCGTGGTGTCCTGCGGCAGCGTGATGAAGAGCGACCAGGCCTCGGCGTTCGGATTCCCCAACCCGATGCTGGGCCTGGTGGCCTACGGCGTGGTGATCTGCGTCGGCATGAGCCTGCTGGCCGGCGCCCGCTTCCCCGGCTGGTACTGGCTGGCCTTCGACGCCGGCTGCCTGTTCGGCGTCGGCTTCGTCTCCTGGCTGCAGTTCGAGTCGCTGTACCGGATCGACGCGCTGTGCCTGTGGTGCTGCCTGGCCTGGGTCGCCACCATCGTGCTGTTCTGGTACGTCACCTCCTTCGCCGTACGCCACCGCTTCCTGCCCGCGCCGCGGTGGCTGCGCGCGTTCCTCGGCGAGTTCACCTGGGTGCTTCCGCTGCTGCACATCGGTGTCGTCGGCATGCTGGTCCTGACCCGTTGGTGGGACTTCTGGACGAGCTGATGAATGGGATGAACGGGATGGGTGACCAGCCGACTAATGCTGCACCCGGGCGAATTGTGAACTGATGCCGTTTTCCGGCTCGTTACCCGGTACGGACGTCGCTCCCCCCTCGTTCTCCCTCGCTCCGGAAAGGGCCCGTACCTGACATGAAGCCGACCACCCGAGGAACCCTCGCCGCCGCCGTCACGGGAGTCGCGGCCGCTGTGGCAGCCGTGGGCGCCGCCGCCGTGCCCGCCGCCGCGGCCGGCACGGTCCCGATCCCCGTGCCCCTGGACGGCGTCGAGAAGTCCCTCAACATGGAGGTGCCCAAGCTCGGCATGGAGCTGCCGCTGCTGATGCCCGGCGCCCCCGAGGGCCCGCGCTACGTCGAGGGCCACCTCCTCCCGGACCGCGCGCTGCCCCAGCTGCCGCTCAGCGGCGGACTGCCCGGCGTCGACCTGCGCGCCCCGCTCCCGCACGTCCTCGGCGACCGCTTCGACCACGTCGGCGTCTCCGCCCCCGCCGGCGACCTGCGTACCCTCGCCCCCGGCCTGTCGGTGGACGCCCCGCTCACCGCGCCGAACCCGAACAACTTCGGCCTGCCCGGCCTGAAGCAGCCCGAGGTGGGCCTGCTCGCCCCGGTCGTCCAGACCGTCGCCGGCGGCGACCTGGGCGCCGGACCCGGTCTGTAGCCGCCGAAACCCCCTAACTGCCTTCGCGTACACGGCCGTTTCGGACCCGCCGTGCACCGGATGGCGGCGCGGCGGTGACCGGGCGGCCCCTCGGACGGTTACCGGTACCGACAGTGGTCGGTGAACCGTACGAGGAGTGAGCATGGTCGTCGGAGTCGGTGGTGTGGCGGTGGGCGCGGAGCCCGGGGCCGGGCAGCCGGACAGAGCCGGGGCGGGCAGACCCACGCGGCGCGAGGTGACCCGGGGGCTGTTCGCCTCCGCGGCGGCGCTGGCGCTCGCCCCGGTGGTCGCCGCCTCCCGCCCGGTGCCCTCGGTGGACGGGCCCGCGGGCAGTTCCTTCGACGAGACCTACCGGGGCCGCCGGATCCGGGGCGTCCTGGTGCCCGCGGCGGGACGGGCCGCGGCGGGCGGCGAGTGGCAGGTCACGGTGGACGGCCGGCCGCTGCATCTGATGCGCCGGGCCGACGGCACCTGGCTGAGCATGGTCGACCACTACAGCTCGTACCCGACCCCGCTGGAGGCGGCCCGGGCGGCCGTCGACGAGATCGGGCCCGGGCAGCGGCTGCGCGACCTGGCTCCGGGACCGATGGGCGGTGGACACATGAACATGGGGGGCGACCATGGCGTACACGCGTAAGGACGTCAGCAGGCTGACGGCCGGCGAGCGCAAGCGGCTGGTGAAGGCGTTCCTGGAGGTCAAACGCCGGGGCGAGTACGACGAGTTCGTGCGGACGCACATCGAGTACTACACCTCCGACGGCGAGGACGGGCTGCGCGCCGCCCATATGGCGCCGTCCTTCCTGCCCTGGCACCGCCGCTTCCTGCTGGACCTGGAGCGTGCCCTGCGCCGGGTGGACTCATCGCTGACCGTGCCGTACTGGGACTGGACCCGGGACCGCACCCGGACCTCCGTGCCCTGGACCAAGGACCTGCTCGGCGGGAACGGCCGGGCCCGGGACCAGCAGGTGATGACCGGCCCGTTCGCCTACTCGGCCGGGCACTGGACCATCAAGGAGGGCATCACCGACGGCGCGTTCCTCGCCCGCGACCTCGGCCGCGCCCGTGATCCCCTCCAGCTGCCCACCCGGGCGGAGCTCGGCTGGGCGCTCGACGACCCCACCTACGACGTCGCGCCCTGGGACTCGACCGTCACCCGCGGCTTCCGCAACAAGCTGGAGGGCTGGGGGACCGGCAGCGGCAGCGCGTCCTGGCACAACCACAACCGGGTGCACCGCTGGGTCGGCGGCGCGATGCTCGGCGGGGCCTCCGTCAACGACCCCGTCTTCTGGTTCCACCACGCCTTCATCGACCTGCAGTGGGAGCGCTGGAAGGCCCGGCACCGCGGGCCGCGCTACCTGCCGGCCGCCCCGCCGGGCGTCGCCGACCCCCAGCACGACCGGATCGTCGCCCGCCGCGAGAAGCTGCCGCCGTGGGACGTCACCCCGGAGTCGCTGGAGGACGTGAGCCGGATCTACCGGTACGGCTGAGGCGCTCTGGAGACGGGAAGAGCCCCGGTGCCATGGGCGCCGGGGCTCTTCCGTGTGCGGTGGCTCAGTGGCCGTAGCCGCCACCCTTGTTGTCGCCGCCCTTGTCGTGGTGGCCGTTGTTGACGCAGGTGTTGCCGAACGCCGGGTTCAGCAGGCCGACCACGTCGATGGTGTTGCCGCACAGGTTGACCGGGATGTTGACCGGGACCTGGATGACGTTCCCGGACAGCACGCCGGGCGAGCCGACGGCCTCGCCGTTGGCACCCGCGTCGGCCAGGGCCAGGCCGGCCCCGCCGATCACCACAGCGCCGGTGCCGAGGGCGACGGCGGCAGCCTTCGCGATGCGAGACATCACGTTCTCCTTCTTGTTGCTCGGGGAGTGCGGCGGCAGGACCAGCCGCCGCACTCCCCGTTCAACGCCGCGACCTGCACCTGGTCACGCCGATCACGGGACGATCACTCCAAGGGCCGGGATCACGGCAGCTGTCGTAGCGGGGAGCCCGCCAGGAAGGCGCGGATGTTCTCCACCGCCTGGCCGTAGTACGTCGTGTAGTTGGCGTAGGAGACGTAGCCGAGGTGGGGGGTGGCCAGCAGGCGGGGGGCGGTGCGCATCGGGTGGCCGGCCGGGAGCGGTTCGAGGTCGAAGACGTCGACGCCGGCACCGGCGATCCGGCCCTCGTGCAGGGCGGCGAGCAGGGCGTCCTGGTCGACGATGGCCGCGCGGGAGGTGTTGACGAGGTAGGCGGTGGGCTTGAGGAGGGCGAACTCGGCGGGCCCGAGCAGTCCCCGCGTACGGTCGCCGAGCGCCAGGTGGACCGAGACGAAGTCGCTGGTGGCCAGCAGGTCCTCCTTGCTCGGCGCGGGTTCGACCCCGACCTCCTCCGCGCGCTCCTTGGTGAGGTTCTGGCTCCAGGCGCTCACCCGCATCCCGAAGGCGAGCCCGACCCGGGCGACCTGGCCGCCGATCCTCCCGAGGCCGAGCAGCCCCAGTCGGCGGCCGTGCAGATCGGCGCCGACGGTGGACTGCCAGGGGCCGCCGGAGCGCAGGTTCTGGTTCTCCCGGACCACCGAGCGGGCCAGCCCCAGCAGCAGCGCCCAGGTCAGTTCGACCGGCGGTGCCGAGGAGCTGGCGGTACCGCAGACGGTGACCCCGTTCGCCTCGGCGGCCGCGTAGTCGATGACGGTGTTGCGCATGCCGGAGGCGACCAGGAGCCGGAGCTGCGGCAGCCGGTCCAGCAGGGAGGCGGGGAAGGGAACCCGCTCGCGGAGCGTGACGACGATGTCGAAGCCGGCGAGGGCGGCGGCGAGTTCGTCCTCGCCGGTGAGGTGCTCGCGCAGCGAGACGACCTCGACCTCGCCGGACAGGGCCGACCAGTCCCCGAAATCCCCGGCCACCCCTTGGAAGTCGTCCAGCACCGCACACCGAAGACGCATTGCTCCACCGTACCGGCCACCACGGAGCGTTCCGGGGTGCGTGTCAGAATGAGGGCGCCCGTTGT
Organism: Streptomyces sp. NPDC090088; assembly: GCF_044747345.1. Lineage (NCBI taxonomy): Bacteria > Bacillati > Actinomycetota > Actinomycetes > Kitasatosporales > Streptomycetaceae > Streptomyces > Streptomyces sp. NPDC090088. Next base: position 502,803 of record NZ_JBIVDZ010000001.1, read on the forward strand.
CCGTCCGGTCTTCATCGAGGTCGTACCGTGTCCCAGCCCGTCGGCCGCGTGCCGCAGCGACGCAACGCACGGTCCAACCGGGCGCGCATTCTGGCCACCGCCCGCCAGGAACTCGGGCGCAACCCCGACATCACCCTGGAGGAACTCGCCCGCGCCTCCGGTGTCGTACGGCGCACCCTCTTCGGGCACTTCCCCGGGCGGGCCGCGCTCCTGGAGGCGCTGGCCGAGGAGGCCGCCGAGACGCTGCAGGCCGCCGTGGCCTCGGGGGCGGAGACGGCGGAGCCGGCCGAACGGGCGCTCGCGCGCTTCTCCCTGTCGCTGTGGCCGGTGGGCGACCGCTACCGGATGCTGCTCGCCCTCGCCCAGCGGGACCTGGGCCCGGAGCGGGTCACCGAGGTCCTCGCACCCGCCCGGATCCGGGCCACCGCCATCGTGGAGCGGGGACAGCGGGAGGGCGTCTTCCATCCCCATCTGCCGCCCGCGGTGCTCAGCGCGGCCCTGGAGGCGATGACGATCGCCCTGCTGGAAGAGGTCAACACCGGGGCGTTCGAGGACGACGGCACACGGGTCGCCGCCGCCACGCTCATCGCGGCCGGGGTCCCGGAGCGGGAGGCCCGCGCGGTCGTCGACGCCGTCGCCGCCGAGACCGCGCCGGAGGACACGCCGGAGGACACCGCCGCCGACGGCGGCTGAGCCTGGCGGCCCGGCCGCGGACCCGAAGGAAGCAGAACAGACCCCGGTGCATCGGCACCGGGGTCTCGTCGTCTGTGCCGCCCCTTCTTTAGTTACCCGCGCATGTGCAATTATCTTGCCGTACTTTCCCCTCGTGACGGAGAAGCGCAGTGACCTTCGGCGGACCACACGACCCGACCTTCTCCCCGCCCGTGCGGGCGGCCGTCCTCGGCGGCCGCTACGAACTGCGCCGACTGCTCGGCTCGGGGGGCATGACCCAGGTGTACCTCGCCCACGACCTCCGGCTGGACCGCCCGGTCGCCGTGAAGACGCTGCGCGCCGACCTCGTCCACGACTCGCTGCTCCAGGAACGGTTTCGCGGCGAGGCCCGGTCCACGGCCTCGCTCAACCACCCTGCCGTCGCCGCCGTGTACGACACCGGCGAACATCCGGTCCACGGCGTCGGGCTGCCGTACCTCGTGACGGAGTACGTCGACGGCACGACCCTGCGGGAGGCCCTGTACACGGAGCCGCCGCCGAGTGTCGGGCACGCGCTGGAGATCACGGCCGGCGTCCTGCGGGCCCTCGCCCACGCCCATCACTGCGGCATCGCGCACGGTGACATCAGACCGGCCAACGTCATGCTGACCTCTGCCGGCCGGGTCAAGGTGCGGGACTTCGGGACCGCGCGGTACGACGTCGACGCCGGCTCCGACCTGTACGCCACCGGCTGTCTGCTGTACGAACTGCTCACCCTGTGCCCGCCGTTCACGGGCGACCCGGCCACGGCGGAGACGGACCGGTCGAAGGCGGACGCGATCGTGCTGCGCGCGCTGACGGAGGACCAGGAGTTCCGCTACCGGTCCGCGCAGGAGATGCTCGCCGACGTAGAGGCGTGTCTCGGGGCGCCGCCGGTGGCGGCCGTCGGCCCGCACGAGGAAGGCGGGGAAGGCGGGGAAGGCGAGGAGGGGGAGGAGGGGGAGGAGGGGGAGCGGGCGGCGGGCGGGCGGCGGGGCGGGACCGTCGCGCTGGCCGTCGCGGGTGCGGGCGTCGTCACCCTGGGGCTCGTCCTCGGCTGGTACATGTTCGGGCGCGGTACGGCCGACGACGGCCGGACCGACGTCCCCGACCTGGTCGGCCAGACCCTGGCCCAGGCCCGGAGCACGGCGGGCAACGTCGGCCTCACGGTCACCGTCGCCGACCGGGAGCCCTGCGCGGATCAGCCGAGGGGCCGTGTCTGCGAGCAGAGCCCCGGCGACGGCGAACTCGCCAAGGGCGCGGCCGTCTCGGTCACGGTCTCGACCGGGGCCCCGAAGAAGCGGGCGCCCGGGTCCACGGCGACCGCGACGGCGGCCGAGGAGGCGGCGAAGGCCACCGTCCCGGATCTCACCGGGGCGACCCTGAGCGAGGCCCGGAGCCTGCTGGCCGGGGCGGGGCTGGAGCTGGGCCGGACGACCGAGGTGGAGAGCGGTGCCGAGGCCGGGACCGTGATCGGGCAGAGCGCCGCCTCCGGCACCGGGGTCGCGCCGGGCACCTCGGTCGACGTCGAGGTGGCCGAGGCCGTGCGGACCGTGCGGATACCCGACGACCTCGGCGGCGCGACCCTCGCCGAGGCCCGCGACGAACTGGGCGCGCTCGGCCTTCAACTCGCCGTCGCCACCGGGTACTCCCAGGACTCCGACGCCGTGGTGACGTCGAGCGGCCCGGCCGCCGGGAGCGAGATCGCCGCGGGCGGCACCGTGGTCGTCACCACCGAGAAGCCGAGCGAACAGTCGTCGGCCGGCACGACACCGACCGACGGAACCGCGACCAAGTCGGCGACGACCGAGGCGGGTTAGGGCGGCGGCGGTCGTGTGCCTTCCGGGGGCGCGTGCGGGGGTGCGGCCGTCGGCGAGGCCGCGTCCCCGTCGTCGGCGGTCGGCGTCCGCCGGGGTCGCGGTCGCGCGGGGCCGGGTGTGCGGGTGCGGGTGTGCGGGTGCGGTTCGGGGGATCCGTGGGTGCGGGCTGGGCAGAGGGGCGGGAAAAGGAAAGGGGGACGGTGCCGGGGGGGCGGGGGGTCCCCGTCCGGCACCGTCCCGGGGCCGTGCGCCGCTCAGGCACAGCCCGTTCCGGGGGAGTGCGGGCCGGAGCGGTGTCCGGCCCGTCTTTCGGTGGGGGTCAGTCGACGCCCACGGTCTCGGTCTCCTGCGGGGCGGGCGCCGGTTCCTCCCGGCGGCGCCGGTCCGCGCTCTTGCGGCCGGGCAGGACGGCGACGACGATCATGGTCGCGGCGGCCATGATGATGCCGCCGATCAGGCTGGTGTGGGCGACGGCGTGGGCGAACGACTCGTGCACCGCCTCGACCAGGGCCTGGGCCTGCTGCACCCCGCCGCCGGGGGTCTTCGCGACCTGCTCGGCGACGGCGAGCCCGCCGCCCACCGAGTCCTTCGCGGTGTCCAGCGCGGTCGCCGGGAGCTGACCGCCGACCAGGTCGCTCAGCCTGTCCTTGTAGGAGGTGGCGAGCAGCGAGCCCAGGATGGCGATGCCCAGCGAGCCGCCGAGTTCCAGCGCGGTGTCGTTGGCGCCGCCGCCGACGCCCAGTTCGGACTCGGGGAAGGAGCCCATGATGGTGTCGGTGGCGGGGGACAGGCTCAGGCCGATCGCGAAGCCGAGCACCAGCAGGGTCGGCAGGAAGTCGGCGTACGTCGAGCCGGAGTCGACCCGGGTCAGCAGGAGGACGCCCGTCGTGCCGATCGCCATGCCGATGCCCACCACCGCCTTCACCCCCAGCTTCGGCGCCACCCGGCCGGTCACCGCGGCGCCGGCGAACACGGCACCGGCCAGCGGCAGCAGTCGTACGCCGGTCTCCAGGGCGTCGTAGCCGAGCACGAACTGCAGGTACTGGGTGGAGTAGTAGATCGAGCCGAAGGTGCCGAAGAAGAAGAACAGCACGGCGAGCATGGAGCCGCCGAAGGGGCGCTCGGTGAACTTGCGGACGTTCAGCATGGGGTTGGGGTGGCGCAGCTCCCAGGCGGCGAAGGCGACCAGGCCGACCCCGGCGACCACGGCCGCGGCGATCGGGCCGGCGCCCCAGCCGAAGTGCGGGCCCTCGATGGTCGCGTAGACCAGGGAGCCGACCGAGACGATCGACAGCAGTCCGCCGACGTAGTCGATCCGGCCCATGCCCTCGGCCTTGGACGGCGGTACCAGCAGCAGCGCGCCGACCACGCCGACCACGGCGACCGGGGCGTTCATCAGGAACGTCGAGCCCCAGGCGTGGTCCGCCAGCAGCCAGCCCGCGGCCAGCGGACCGACCGCGATGGCGAGACCCGAGGTGGCCGACCAGGCGGTGATGGCCCGGGCGCGCTCCCCCTTCGGGAACATCGCCACCAGCAGGGAGAGCGTGGCCGGCATCACGACGGCCGCCCCGACACCCATCACCGCGCGGGCGGTGATGACCAGTTCCGTCCGGTCCACCAGGCTGCCCAGTACCGCGCCGCCCGCGAAGACCAGCAGACCCACGATCAGCGCCCCGCGCCGGCTGTACTTGTCGCCGATCGAGCCGAGGACGAGCATCAGCGCGGCGTAGGGGACGGTGTAGCCGTCGATGACCCACTGCAGATCGCTGCTGCTCAGGCCCAGGTCCTTCGTCATGTCCGGCGCCGCCACGATCAGCGACGTGTTCGCCATGACGACGATCAGCAGGCTCAGGCAGAGCACCAGCAGCGCCCACCAGCGGCGCGGATAGGGCTCCGTGGTCTTCTCGGCGGGTGTCTTCACGGAGAGCGGCATCGAAAGCTCCTCGACGGGAGGTAGGGGGAAGCAGGGAGGGCGGTTAATTGCCCATCGGTGTGCAGACTAGTTTATTGCCCGTCGGTGTGCAACTATCGAGTCGTTCCCGGCCCTGGCCTGGCCGGCCCTGGCCTGGCCGGCCCTGGCCTGGCCGGCCCTGGTGTCGGCCCTGTTCTCCCGTCCGTCGATCGGAGGTCCCGTCATGACCGACGCACCCGTCGTGGACACCCCGGCGCGGGTCCGTGGCCGGCTCACCCGGGACCGCATCCTGGAGGCGGCCCGGCGGGAACTCGGCCGCGATCCCGACAGCAGCCTCGGTGACATCGCCGAGGCGGCGGGTGTGGTGCGCCGCACGGTCTACGGCCACTTCGACGGGCGGGCCGCGCTCGTGGCGGGCCTGGTGGAGGACGCCGCGCAGGCGCTGCGGCGGGCGCTCGGTACGTGGGAGGGCCGGGAGGCCGACGCCGACACCGCGCTGGCGCGGTTCGTGCTCGCGGTCTGGCCGGTCGGCGACCGCTACCGGATGCTGCTGCGGCTCGCGCCGCAGGACCTCGGGGCGGAGAAGGTGGCCGAGGTGCTCGCGCCCGCGCGGGAGACGGCAGCGGCGGTCATCGGGCGGGGGCAGCGGGCGGGGGTCTTCCGGACGGCGGTGCCGGCGGGGCCGATGAGCCGGGCACTGGAGGGGTATCTGCTGGGGCTCCTGGAGTGCGTGAACGGCGGTACATGGGCCGACGACGGTGGGGGAGCGGCGGTCGCGGCGCTGGTCGCCGTGGGCGTGGACCGGGACCGGGCGGTTGCTTGCGTGCGGGGGCTGGGGCGGTAGGGCCGTGATGCGTTGTCGGTTGGGCGCGGCGCCGTCGGGGCTGGTCGCGCCCGCGCGGCGGAGCCGCATATGTCACAGCCCCGCGCCCCTTTCGGGGCGCTGCATCTTCCGGAAGGACATCCATGTACCTCGATCACGAACCCGTCGGTGACCCCTGCTACGGCGACGCCTCCGTCTACGCGAGCCCCCCGCCACCGAAGCGGCGACGGCAACTCGTCGGTGTGGCCTCGGTGGTCGTTCTGCTGCTCGGTGCCGTGGCCGTCGACCGGGTGGCCGCCGGGCACGCGGAGAGCCGTACGGCCAGGGCGTTCCAGGACGGCATGGGGACGCCGTTGCCGCCCGAGGTCCATGTGCGGGGGTTTCCCGTGCTGACGCAGCTCGCCGCCGGGCGGCTGGACCATGTCGATCTGGTCGCCCGGGACATACCGGCCGAGGGGGCGGACCGGCCGCTGCCGGTGACGCGGCTGACGGTCGGGCTGGACGGGCTGGAGACCTCGGGGAGTGCCGAGGAGGCGCGCGCCCGTGCGGTGGACGCCACCGCGTTCCTGTCGTACGACGACGTGTCGGACGCGCTCGGGGTGACCGTGGTCCAGGGGGACGCGCCGGGGCGGGTCGAGGCGACGGCCACGGTGCCGCTGGTCGGGGAGGTGACGGTGAGTGCGAAGGTCTCGGCGGCCGCCGGCAACCGGGTCGCCTTCTCGGACGTCCGCGCGGTCGACGGGGAACTGCTGCCGCCGCTGAAGGCGCTGCTCGACCGGGCCCTGTCGGTGCCGGTGCCGCTGCGCAACGTCCCGGACGGGCTGCGGCTGCGGTCGGTCAGCACCGCGCGGGACGGGATCGACGCCCGGTTCACCGGGCGGTCGGTCACCTTCCGGCCGGGCTGACGGGGATGTCAGTCCGCGTCGGGCAACGGGCGCCGGGCCACCTCGCGGGCGTCGTCCGGCGGCACGCCCAGCATGCGCAGCACCATCTCGGCGAGGTTCGCCGCGGCCTCGTCGCCGTCGAGCTCGGGGCGGGCGAACCTCAGTTCCACCAGGGACAGCAGGGTGCCGCCGAGCGCGGACAGGGCGACGGCCGGGTCGACGACGGTGAACCGGCCGGAGTCCATGCCCACCTGGACGTCCCGCACGGCCCGGGTGGTCAGGCCGTTCTCGCTGTGGATGTGGCCGAGGCCGCGGCGGCGCAGGACCTGCATCAGCTCCGGGTGCGAGTCCGCCATCCGGGCGCTCAGCCGGAAACCCGCCGCGACCAGCTCCGCCGGGTCGTCGATCCCGGCCAGCCGCTCGTCGAAGGTCTGGCCGAACTCCTCCAGGGCGTCCACCACGGCCGCCTCGAACAGCTCCGTCTTGGAGTCGAAGTGGTTGTAGAAGGAGCCGAAGCCGACGTCCGCGCGCTCGGCGATCGCCTGGATGCTGGCGCCGGTGTCCCCGGTCTCGGCGAGGATCCGCCGGGCCGCGCGCACCAGCGCCTGACGGGTCTCGGCGCGGCGCCGCTCGAAGCGGTTGCTGGGCGGGGCTGACGTAGGCATGCGCGGAGTCTAGTCGCGAGAGCGATGACGGTCACAGTCCTGATGAATTCATCATTTCCGGGCCGGAACATCTTGACGACGTAACTGTCACACTTGATGATTTCATCATTACGGCGATGTTGCTCGGAGGGCACCATGTCTGAAACCCGCGTCCCGGAAGCCGGCGTCAAGGCCGACGTCAAGACGGCCCACCAGGACCTCCACAGCGAGCGGGGTGCCCTGCGCGGGGAGCACCCGGGCCGGTCCCGGAACCCCGTGATCAAGGTGGCGGACCTGGCCTGGCTGGAGTTCGAGAAGCCGGACCTGGACCGGGCCGAGGTCTTCGCCCGGGACTTCGGCTTCGGGGTCGCCGCCCGCACCGACACCGAGCTGTGGCTGCGCGGCACCTTCGCCGGCCCGCCCTGCACGGTGATCCGCCGGGGCCGCGCCTCCCGGTTCATCGGCCCCGCGTTCCGGGCCGCCGAGCGGGCCGACCTGGACCGCCTGTCCCGGGCGACGGGGGCGGCCGTACGGGACACGGACGAGCCCGGCGGCGGGAAGGCGGTCGACCTGCTCGACCCGTCCGGCTTCCCGGTGCGGGTGGTGCACGGCGGTGAGCCGCTGCCGGCGCTCCCGGAACAGCGGCCGCTGCTGCTCAACTCCGGCACGGATCACCGTCGTACGAACGCCACCCAGCGGCCGCCCCGCGAACCGTCCCGGATCCAGCGCCTCGGCCATGTGGTGCTGGAGACCCGGGTGTTCGGGCGGGCCCTGGACTGGTACCTGGACACCCTCGGCATGATCGTGTCCGACTTCCTGTTCCTGGACGGGCAGCGCGACCGGGGCCCGACCATGGCGTTCCTCCGCTGCGACCTGGGCGGCGTACCGGCCGACCACCACACGCTGGCCATGCACCTGGGGCCGGGCACGGGCTATGTGCACTCCGCCTACCAGGTCACCGACCTGGACGCGATCGCCGCCGGCGGCGAGTACCTCAGGGAGCGCGGCTACCGGCGCAGCTGGGGCATCGGCCGGCACATCCAGGGCAGCCAGCTCTTCGACTACTGGCGCGACCCGGACCGCTTCATGCTGGAGCACTTCGCCGACGGCGACCTGTTCTCCCACGACGTGGAACCCGGCTGGGCGCCGATGTCGACCAGCGGCCTCGCCCAGTGGGGACCGCCCGCCACCCGGGACTTCCTCGGTGCGAGCCCCTCCCCGCAGCGGATCCGCGAGGTCGTCCAGGCGCTGCGCGGCGACAACGAGATGGACCCCGCCCGGCTGCTCGGCCTCCTCAAGGCCGCCCGTTCCTGACCCCCTCCCGCAGACCTACAGAGAGCCACCCCATGAGCACCAACGTCCTGCGCACCGCCGACGGCTGGTGGGCCGTCCGCGGCGAGCGCGCCGTGCCCGTCCCCACCAAGGCCGTCACCACCGCCGAGCTGATCGCCGACCGGGCCGCCGTCCAGGAGGCGGCCCGCTCGGACGAGACCGGCACACCCGTCGCCGGCCTCGTCGCCCTCTCCCCGGTCACCACCCCCTGCCGGGTGGTCGCCCAGATGGTCAACTACCGCAGCCACGCCCGCGATTCGGGCTTCACCGGCGACATCCCGCCCGCCTTCTTCCGCAAGGCGTCCGGCTCGGTCAGCGGCCCGGCCGAGGCCGTCGTCCGGCCGCCGCACGTGCGCTTCCTCGACTACGAGGTCGAACTCGGCCTGGTCATGGGCGCGTCCCTGCCCGTCGGCGCCGTCGTCGAGGAACGGGACCTGCCGTCGTACGTCGCCGGACTCGTCGTCACCAACGACGTCAGCGCCCGGGACGTACAGCTGACGAAGACGCAGTTCTACGAGAGCAAGTCGTACCCCACCTTCACCCCCACCGGCCCGTACCTGGCGCTGCTGGAGCCCGGCGACCTCGACCGGCTGCCCGATCTGCGGCTGCGGCTGAGCGTCAACGGCGAGCCGCGCCAGGACCGCACCCTTGCCGACATGATCGTCCGCCCGGCGCGGGCGCTGACCCTGCTGGCCGGCTTCCAGGCGCTCGACGCGGGCGACCTGCTGCTGACCGGCACCCCCGGCGGCACCGCCCTGAAGGCCCCGCCGAAGGCGGTCGAGAAGCTCGGCGCGCTGCTGCCGCCCGCCGTGAAGTGGAAGGCGTTCTTCAGGAGCCAGGCCCGCAACCCGCGCTACCTGCGCGCGGGCGACGTGGTCACCGCGACGATCTCGACCCCGGACGGCCTCATCGACCTCGGCGAGCAGCGCACCCCCGTCACGGACGCGCGCTAGGACCGAGGGAGCCGCAGATGACCGCCGTACCAGCCGTACCCGTAGCGCCCGTAGCACCTGTAGTGCCTGACGTCCCCGTGGTGATCGTCGGTGCCGGGCCGGTGGGCGTGACCGCCGCCCTGCTGCTCGCCCGGCGCGGAGTCCGCAGTGTCCTCCTGGAACGCCACCGGGACGTCTATCCGCTCCCGCGCGCCCTCGTCGTCGACGACGAGGTGCGCCGGATCCTCCAGGCCGCGGGCGTCGGGGAGGAGTTCGCCGCGATCGCCCGCCCGGGGAACGGGCTGCGGCTGCTCGACGCCCGGCACCGGGTGATGGCCGAGTTCCGCCGCGCCGGCCACGGACCGCACGGCTACCCGCAGACCAGCATGTTCGAGCAGCCCCGGCTGGAACGGCTGCTCCGTGCCGAGCTGGCCCGGCGCCCCGAGTGCGAGCTGCGCGGCGGCGCCGAGGTCACCGCGGTGGGCCCGGACACCGCCGGCCCGGTCCGGGTCGCCTACCGCGACGACGACGGCGAGCACGAGCTGTGGGCCGAGGCGGTGCTCGGCTGCGACGGCGCCAACAGCCTCACCCGCGCGGCCGTCGGGGCCGTCTGGGAGGACCTGCGCTTCGAGGAGAGCTGGACCGTCGTCGACGTCCGCACCCCCGCCGACGTCCGCTCCTGGGACGGCGTCGACCAGGTCTGCGACCCGGAACTGCCCGCCACCTTCATGCGGGTCGGCGAGGACCGCTACCGCTGGGAGTTCCGGCAGCTCGCCGGGGCGGAGCGGCCGCTGCGCGAGCTGATCGCGCCCTGGCTGCCGCTCTCCTACGACGGTGAGTTCGAGGTCGTCCGCGAGACGCCGTACACCTTCCGGGCGCGGATCGCCGACCGGTGGCGCGCGGGCCGGGTCTTCCTCCTCGGCGACGCCGCCCATCTCACCCCGCCGTTCGTCGGACAGGGGCTGTGCGCGGGACTGCGGGACGCCTACAACCTCAGCTGGAAGCTGGCCCGCGTGCTCCGGCAGGGCGGCGACGAGCGGCTCCTGGACACCTACGAGAGCGAACGCAGGCCGCACGCCCGGCATGTGATCCGGCTCGCCGTCGCCATGGGCTGGGCCATGACCGGCGGCCAGGACGGCGCCGCGCCCCTGCGCCGCCGGCTGCTGGCCGCCGCCTGCCGCATCCCCGGCCTCACCACACTGGCCGGCCGCGACCTCAGCCCACCCCTCACCCCCGGCCCCCTCGTCCGCCGCGGCACCACCCGCCGGAGCCTCGCCGGCACCTACTGCCCACAGCCGTGGGTGCGCGCCGACGGGGGTGCGGGCGGTGGTCCCGAGGCCGGTCCCGCAGGGCCCGCCGACCGCCGTCGTATCCGGTTCGACGAGGTGCTCGGTGACTCCTTCGCCGTTCTGACCGCGGCCGACGGCCCCGCGCCCGCGCTGGCCGCGCTCGCCCGGGGGCTCGGTGTGCGTGCGGTTCCGGTCGGCGCGTTCGGGGACGACGGCACGCTCGCCGCCTGGCTGCGGGCCGGCCGGGCGGACGCCGTGCTGCTGCGGCCGGACCGTGTCGTCCTGGACGTCGTGCCGGCCGGCGGCCGTGCCTTCACCGACACCGCCGCCTGGGCGGCCCTCCTGCACACCACCCCCTCACCCTCACCGAGGAGCGCCACACGATGACCCGGCCGGCCCCCTTCACCACACCCGATCCGCAGGCCGTCGAGCGCAGCCGCATCGTGGACTTCGCCCGCCACGCGGGGCTCGACGGCACCGACTACACCGGCCTCCACCACTGGTCGGTCACCGACCTCGCGGGCTTCTGGGGCGCGGTCTGGGACTACTTCGGGATCGAGGCCGCCCTGCCCTACGAACAGGTGCTCGCCGAGGAACGGATGCCCGGCGCCCGCTGGTTCACCGGCGCCACCCTCAACTACGCCCACCACGCCCTGCGGCACCTCACCGACGACCGGCCCGCGATCGTCGCCCTCGCCGAGACCGGCGCCGCGTACGAGGTGACCGGCAAGCAGCTGCGCGCACAGGTCGCCTCCGTCGCCGCCACCCTGCGCGACCTGGGGGTGGAGCCGGGCGACCGGGTCGTCGGCCATCTGCCCAACACCCCGCACGCGATCGTCGCGTTCCTCGCCGCCGCGAGCCTCGGCGCCGTGTGGTCGGTGTGCGGGCAGGACTACGCGCCGAAGGCCGCCGCCGACCGCTTCGGCCAGCTCGAACCCACCGTGCTGGTCGCCGCCGACGGCTACCTCTTCAACGGCGTTGTGCACGACCGCCGCGACGCCGTCCTCGAACTCGCCCGCGCCCTGCCGACGTTGAAGGCGACCCTGCTGGTCGACCACGTCGGCCTGCCGTGGCCCGCGCGGCCGTACCCCACCCTGGTCGTCCCCTGGGAGGACGCGGCCACCCGCACCGAGGAACTCGCCTGCGCCCCGGTCCCGTTCGACCACCCGCTGTGGGTGGTCTTCTCCTCCGGTACGACGGGTCTGCCCAAGGGCATCGTGCACGGCCACGGCGGTGTCCTGCTCGAACACCTCAAGACCCTCGGCCTCCACTCCGACCTCGGCCCCGGCGACCGCCTGCTTTGGTACACCACCACCCACTGGATGATGTGGAACCTGGTCGCCTCCACCCTCCTGACCGGCGCCACGACCTGCACCTACGACGGCAGTCCGGCGCCGCTCGCCAAGCCCGACACCCTGTGGGAGCTGGCCGCCCGGCACCGGGTGACCGTCTTCGGCACCAGCCCCCAGTACCTGCTGGGCATGGCCAAGTTCGGCATCGACCCGTCCGCGTACGACCTGTCCGCGATCCGCGTGGTCGGCTGCACCGGCTCCGCCCTGCCCGCCTCCGCCTACCCCTGGGTCCGCGACCACGTGGGCGGGCACGTCCTGCTCGCCTCCATCAGCGGCGGCACGGACGTCGTCTCCGGCTTCGCGGGCAGCGCGCCCAACACCCCGGTGTGGGCAGGTGAGTTGTCCGCGCCCCACCTGGGGGTGGCGCTGGCCGCGTACGACTCCGCGGGCCGGCCGGTGGTGGACCGGGTCGGCGAACTGGTCGTCACCCGCCCCATGCCCTCGATGCCGCTGTACTTCTGGAACGACCCGGACGGCACCCGCTACCGCGACGCCTACTTCTCGGTGTACGAGGGTGCGTGGCGGCACGGCGACTGGATCACCGTCACCGGGCACGGTTCGGTGATCGTCCACGGCCGCTCCGACTCCACGCTGAACAGGAACGGCGTCCGCCTCGGCAGCGCCGACATCCACGACGTCGTCGAACGCCTCCCGGAGATCGCCGAGGCCCTGGTCGTCGGCGCGGAGGAGCCGGACGGCGGCTACTGGATGCCGCTGTTCGTGGTCCTCGCCGCCGGGGCGGCCCTCGACGACACCCTCCGCGACCGGATCCGCGACGCCATCCGCGGCGGCGCCTCACCCCGCCACGTCCCCGACGAGATCCTCGAAGTACCGGGCATCCCCCACACCCGCACCGGCAAGAAACTGGAGGTCCCCGTCAAGCGCCTCCTCCAGGGCACCCCCGTGGCGGAGGCCGTCGACCCGGCCACCGTGGACGCCCCCGACCTCATCGCCCACTACGCCCGCCTGGGAGCGGCCCGGCGGGGGCGGGCCGGGTGAGGGGCGGGGGCGCCCGGTCGGAGAGGGCTGCCCGCCGGCGGGGCTTCGCCCGGTGGGAGGGGGCTGCTCGGCGGGGCGAGCGATATGAGGGGCGGGGCGCTCGGTCGGAGGGGCGCCTGGTGGGCGGGGCGCCTGACGGGAGGGTCCCGTCCGTCAGGGCGGTCCGGCCGGCTGTCGTCGCCGGGTGAGGGGTGCCCTGCGGGGCGTACCGTCGAGGGTGTGGACGGCACCGCCGACGGGCTTCTCCCCCGGGCCGCGCGTGCGCTCGCCCCGCGGGTGGACGAGCTGATCGCGGGTGTCACCCGGTGCCTGCGCGACGAGGTGCCCGAGCTGTTCGAGGATCCGGAGCTGGCGCGGCTGACGTCCGAGAACACCGCCGAGCATGTCCTCGGCGTGCTGACCGGCCTGGAACTCGGCCTCGACCCCAGCGCCCTGGACCCGCCGCCGGCCGACGCGGACCGCGCCCGCACCCTGGCCAGGACCGGCACCTCCGTCACCGTGATGCTGCGGGCCTACCGGCTCGGCGAGGGCGTCATCCTCGACCGGCTCCTCGCCGAACTGCCCCGGCTGTCGGACGACCCCGAAGTGGTCGACACGGCCGCCCGCCGGCTCCTCGCCATCGCCACCCGGTACGTGGACCGCACCGCCGAACAGGGCGTCCTGGCCTTCCAGGCGGAACGGGACCGGCGGCTGCAGTGGCGGCTCTCCCTGGTCAACGCGGCCGGCCTGCGCGTCGGCACCGCCCTGGACATCGCCCGTACCACCCAGGAGCTGGCCGACCTCGCCGCCGAGGACTTCGCCGACCTGGTGACCGTGGACCTGCTCGACTCGGTGGTGCGCGGCCACGACACCCCGGCCGCGGAGCCGTTCCTGCTGCGCCGGGCCGCCCAGCGGACGGGACCCGAGGGCGGTCCGGAACCGGCGGTCAAGGTGCAGGAGCCGCACATCTGCCCCGACGGCTCACCGGCGGCCCGTGCCCTGGCCACCGGAGAGCCCGCCCGGCAGACCACGGCGGACCGCGCCACCCTCGTGGTGCCGCTGACCGCCCGCGGCACCACCCTCGGCGTCGCCCGCTTCTCCCGGTACCCCCGGCAGCACCGGCCCGGCCGCTTCGACGACGAGGACCTGCTGCTCGCCCAGGAACTCGCGGCCAGGACGGCGGTGGCCGTCGACAACGCCTGCCGCTACACCCACGCCCGGACCACCGCCCTCACCCTGCAGCGCAGCCTGCTGCCCCGGCGGACCGCCGAACAGTCCGCCGTCGAGGTCGCCTGCCGCTACCTGCCCGCCGGCGACCGGGCCGGGGTGGGCGGCGACTGGTACGACGTGATCCCGCTGTCCGGCGCCCGGGTCGCCCTGGTGGTCGGCGACGTCGTCGGCCACGGCATCCACGCCGCCGCCACGATGGGCCGGCTGCGCACGGCCGTCCGCACCCTCGCCGACATCGACCTGCCCCCCGACGAACTGCTGACCCACCTCGACGACGTCGTCATCCGGCTCGCCGCCGAGGCCGCCGCCGACCCGGACACCGACCCGGACCTGGACCCCGACCGGGAGCCGGCCGGGGACATCGGCGCCACCTGCCTGTACGCGGTCTACGACCCCGTGGCCGGCCGCTGCAGCCTGGCCCGCGCCGGCCATGTGCTGCCGACCGTGACGCACGGCGACGGAACCGCCGGCCTCCTCGAACTGCCGCCCGGCCCGCCGCTGGGCCTGGGCGGACTGCCGTTCGAGGCGGTGGAGGCCGAGCTGCCCGAGGGCACCCTGCTCGCCCTGTACACCGACGGCCTGATCGAGGCCCGCGACCGCGACGTGGAGGCGGGCCTCACCGCCCTGCGGGAGGCGCTCGCCCGGCCCGCCCCCTCCCTGGAGACCGCCTGCGACACGGTCCTGGAAGCCCTGCTGCCCACCGGCCGGCCGCACGACGACGTCGCCCTGCTGCTGGCCCGCACCCGCACCCTCGGGGGCGACCGGGTCGCCGCCTGGGACCTGGAACCCGACCCGGCGTCCGTCGCCCCGGCCCGGGCCGGGGTCGCACGGCAGCTCACCGCCTGGGGGCTGGACGAACTCGCCTTCTCCGCCGAACTGGTGGTCAGCGAACTGGTCACCAACGCCATCCGGTACGGCAGGCCCCCGGTCCGGCTGCGCCTGATCCTCCCCCGGCCCGCCGAAGGGCGGGGCCTGAGCACCCTGCTCTGCGAGGTGTCCGACGCCGGCGGCACCACCCCTCACCTGCGCCGCGCCCGCACCTTCGACGAGGGCGGCCGCGGCCTGCTGCTCGTCGCCCAGCTCGCCGCCCGCTGGGGCACCCGCCACGCCCGCCACGGCAAGACGGTCTGGGCCGAACTGAGCGAGACCGAACCCGCCGGGCTCCAGGCACTGTTCGCCTGACCGGTAGATCACTCATAACCAGCCCTTTTTGCGCGGGCATCCGGGGAACGCGGAGCCGGGGCCGTGGAACGCACTGCGGAAGGGGGCTCGGACCGGCGAACACGCCCTGGGGAGAACCGCGCGAGGCGCCCCCGGCAGGACTCGAACCTGCGGCCAAGCGCTTAGAAGGCGCCTGCTCTATCCACTGAGCTACGGGGGCCGGCTGTGCTGGCCTCGTACGCACTGCCCTGGTGCGGGCCGGTCCGTGACGTTGCCGGGGACAAGGATAGAACTCCCCGATCCTTGTCCCGGTTGCTTCGCCTCCGTGGCTCAATGTGGAGGTTCGGTGAAGCGGTCCTGATAATCGCAGGCAGGTACGAATCGTGCATCGCTTTTGGCGCCTGGCGCACCGGGTGTTGTGCACTCGTTATGCCTGGACTGTGCCTCCGTCCCAGTCGTCCCTTCCGCCCGTTGTGTTCTGTCGGCGCGCAGACATGTCTATATGCTTCAGAATTCCCCTAAAATTGGGCATTCTTCGCATGTGGTGACCTTGGACGTACGGCCCCAGCTGCTCGACACACTGTCCGCCCTGCGCGACCGTGTCGCCGCCGCACGCTTCCCGCTGCCCCTGGCGGGGGCCCCACGCGCGCGTGCCAACCGCGACGAACTGCTCGCACAGCTCGACGACTATCTGGTGCCCCGCCTCAGAGAGCCCGAAGCGCCCCTTCTGGCCGTCGTGGGCGGATCCACCGGCGCCGGAAAGTCGACCCTCGTCAACTCCCTGGTGGGGCGCCGGGTCAGTGAGGCGGGCGTACTGCGCCCGACGACCCGCACACCCGTGCTGGTCTGCCATCCCGAGGACCATCACTGGTTCAGCGGGATGCGCGTGCTGCCCGACCTCACGCGCGAGTGGGTACCGCATCAGGAGCCCGGCGACGACCTCCTGCTGCCCGGCGAGACCTCCGCGCGCGTGCTGCGCGTCGAGACCGCCGACAGCCTCCCGCGCGGTCTGGCCCTGCTCGACGCCCCCGACATCGACTCCCTGGTCGTGGACAACCGGGTCCTCGCCGGGGCACTCATCTGCGCCGCCGACATCTGGGTGATGGTGACGACGGCCGCGCGGTACGCGGACGCCGTCCCCTGGCATCTGCTGCGCACCGCCAAGGAGTACGACGCCGCCCTGGTGACCGTCCTCGACCGGGTACCCCACCAGGTCGTCTCCGAGGTCTCCCGGCAGTACGGCGCACTCCTCACCAAGGCCGGGCTCGGCGACGTGCCCCGGTTCACCGTGCCCGAGCTGCCCGAGTCGGCCTGGGGCGGCGGACTGCTCCCGGCCACCGCGGTGGCCCCGCTGCGGGCCTGGCTGGTCCATCAGGCACAGGACCCCGGCGCCCGCCGGAACACCCTGGCCCGGACCACCCAGGGCCTCCTGGACTCCCTCAAGGCCCGCATGCCCGAGCTGGCCGGCGCCGCCGCCGCCCAGTACGCCGCCGCGCTGCGTCTGACCTCAGCCGTCGAGTCGGCGTACGACAGCGAGCAGGCACGCGTGCGAGGACGCCTGCAGAGCGGTTCCGTCCTCGCCGGGGACGCCCTCAAACGCTGGCGCGCCTTCCCCCTCGACTGCGCGGCGGGGGAACTCCTCGACGCGCTGGTGGAGAGCCTCGCCGCCCTGCTGCTGTGCTCCGTCACCGCCGCCGACGAACGTGTCGACGACGCCTGGCGCCGCGAGCCCGCCTCCGCCGCCCCCGGGCTGACCGGCCGCGACCCCTCGCTGGAGAGCGCCGAGCACCGCATCGGCCTCGCCGTCCGGCGCTGGCGGCGCGAGCTGGAGGAGTACGCCGAGGACGAGGTGCGCGAGCTGGACCGCAGCGTCGCCCCGGACGCCGAGGGCGTCGCCGCCCTGGTGGCCACCGCGCTGCTGGGCGGCCGCCGTACCAAGGCGGCGGGGGAGCGGCTCGCCGAGCGCATCGGCGCCCATGGCGCGCTGCGGCTGCGCGACCGCGCGGGACGGCTGCTCACCGAGCACGTGGACCGCGTCCTGCACACCGAGCGCGAACGCCGGCTCGCCCCGCTCGACGCCCTGGACGTCCACCCCGAACCCCAGGCCGAACTCATCGCCGCCCTGTCCGTCCTCCAGAAGGAGAGGTGACCGGTGACCGCCGTCACTGACCACGACCACACGGATCACATGGAACGCATGGATCACACCAGTGACTACACCGGTGCCGGTGACCTCGACAGCGGCCCGGCCACGCCGGACGCCACCGCGCCCGCCGCTGCGCCGGACCCGGACCGGGAACGGGGCCGGGAACGGGGCCGGGAACGGGGCCGGGATCGGGATTGGGACCGGGATCGGGATCGGGATCGTGTCCCGGACCGGGATCGGGATCGTGTCCCGGACCGGGATCGGGGCCCGGACTCCCTCGGGGTCTCTGGTCCGGTCCCGGGACCGGCTTCCGCGCCGCCCGCTGCCGCTCACGCCGCTCACGCCGCTCACACCACCCACGCCGCCCAGGATCCGGCGTCGGACCTGGACAGGCGGGAAGAGGAGCCGGCGGATCACACGGCCTCCGCCGAGGCCGGCGCCGGCGCCGGCGCCGAGAACGTCCCGCACGCGCGTGTGCGGGAGCAGCGGGAGCCGGCCGACGACGACCCGGACCCGTCCACCGCCGAGGACGCCTGGGACGACGGACTCATCGCCCGCCGGGTCACCGAGACCGCCAAAGCGCCCGTCCCCGTCCTGGAGACCCGCGGCCCGGGCGCCCCGCCCCCCGCACCGCTGGCGTACGACGGCCCGCTGCGCTCCCGCCTCGACGCCCTGCGCGAACTCGTCGGCCTCTCCCGCACCCGCCTCGACAGCCGCACCCTCGCCGAGGCGGGCCGGGTCCTGGACGAGGCGGCCACCCGGCGCAGGCTCTCCGGCCAGCACACCGTCGTCGCCCTCGCCGGCGCCACCGGCAGCGGCAAGTCACAGCTGTTCAACGCGCTCGCCGGAGTGGCCATCTCGGAGACCGGCGTACGCCGCCCCACCACCGCCGCACCCATCGCGTGCACCTGGAGCGACGGCGGCGGGGCCCTCATCGACCGGCTGGGCATCCCGGGCCGGCTGCGGCGGCGCCCGGTGCACAACCCGGAGGCGGACGCCGAACTGCGCGGCCTGATCCTGATCGACCTGCCCGACCACGACTCGGCCGCCGTCCAGCACCGCGAACAGGTCGACCGGATCCTGAAGCTGGTCGACGCCGTGATCTGGGTCGTCGACCCCGAGAAGTACGCCGACGCGGTCCTCCACGAGCGCTATCTGCGGCCCATGGCCGGTCACGCGGAGGTCATGTTCGTCGTCCTCAACCAGACCGACCGGCTCCCCGGCGAGGCCACCGAACAGGTCCTGCACGATCTGCGCCGGCTCCTCGACGACGACGGCATCGCCCTCGGCGAGTACGGCGACCCGGGCGCCACCGTGCTCGGGCTGTCCGCGCTCACCGGCGACGGCGTCGGCGAACTGCGCGAACTGCTCGGCCAGTTCGTGTCCGAGCGGGGCGCGGCGGCCCGCCGGGTCGCCGCCGACGTGGACGCCGCCGCGGACCGGCTGCGGCCCGTCTACGCCACCGGGCGGCGCGCCGGGCTCACCGAGGAGGCGCGCGACGAGTTCGCCGCCCGGCTCGCCGACGCGGTGGGCGCCACCGCCGCCGGCGAGGCCGCCGAACGGGCCTGGCTGCGCAACGCCAACCGGGCCTGCGGCACGCCCTGGCTACGGCTGTGGCGCTGGCGCCAGGGACGCGGCGAACTGCCCACCAGCCGCCTGCAGCCGGCCCAGCCCGAGGAGGAGGCCACCGCACGGCAGCGCGTCGAGCAGGCGGTCCGCACGGTCTGCGACCGGGCCTCGGCCGGACTGCCGGGGCCCTGGGCGCAGGCCGTGCGCGAGGCGGCCGTACGCGGCTCGCAGGGCCTGTCCGAGGCGCTCGACGAGCTGGCCACCCGGGCCGGGCTGCCGCCGGGGCGGCCCCCGCGTCCCGGCTGGTGGCCGGTGGCGGTGTTCGCCCAGGCGGCCATGACGCTCCTGCAGATCGTCGGCGGGCTGTGGCTGGTGGGGCAGATCGCCGGGTTCATGGCACCCAACCTGGGCGTCCCGGTGCTGCTGATGGTCGGCGGGATCGTCGGCGGGCCGCTGGTCGAATGGGGCTGCCGGATGGCGGCCCGCGGCCCGGCCCGGCGGTACGGCCTGGACGCGGAGCGCCGGCTGCGCGAGGCCGCCGCCGGCTGCGGGCGGGCCCGGGTGCTGGATCCGGTGGCGGCCGAACTGCTGCGGTACCAGGAGGTGCGCGAGCAGTACGCGAGGGTGACGCGGACCGGGGCCGGGGTGGGGTGATCCATCGGCGGACGGGCGTCACTCGTCCGGGTGAGGGAGTTCTCCACAGCCCGGATGCCCGTCCACAGCCCACGACGGCCCCGGCCCGGCGGCGGCACTCTGGTCCCACGGCGATCACGGCGAACGCGGACACGCTCGACGCATACGGGTGCGGACGCGCTTCACGCGGTCGGTCGCCGCGATGGACACAGCCGACACAGCCGTACGGGACGACGGGCCCGTACGCGGATCCGCCCGGCCACGGCGGCCGGGTGAGGGAGGGGTTCGTGATGAACGAGACGATGGTCTGCGCGGTGGGCAATGTGGCGACGCAGCCGGTCTACCGGGAGCTGGCGGCGGGGCCGTCGGCACGGTTCCGGCTGGCGGTGACCGCGCGCTACTGGGACCGCGAGAAGAGCGCGTGGACGGACGGGCACACCAACTTCTTCACGGTGTGGGCCAACCGCCAGCTCGCCTCCAACGCGGCGACCTCGCTGGCGGTCGGCGACCCGGTCGTCGTGCAGGGGCGGCTGAAGGTGCGCACCGAGAACCGGGAGGGCCAGCAGTGGGCCTCCGCCGACATCGACGCGGTGGCGATCGGCCACGACCTCGCCCGCGGTACGACGGCCTTCCGACGGTCCGGGAAACCGGAGACGGCGGCACCGGCACCGCCCCGGCCGGAACCGGACTGGGAGACACCGACGGAGCCCCCCGGCACCGCCGCACCCCAGCAGCTGGAACCGGCGGCGGCCGCAGGGGCGCTGACGTGACGCGAAGTGAAGTCGCCGCACTCCGGGCAACGTTCACCACCGCACGACCGAACCGCAGCCGATCGAACACTCTCTGACGGCTCGACGGCTCGACGGCTCGACGGCTCGACGGCTCGACGGCTCGACGCGGCTTATCGGCGAATGCGCTCCGAAGTGCCCGCCACGGCGACCGGGTGGATTTGTCGATAGGCCCCGCTCATCCGAGCTTCCGCGATAACGATTGCGGATCGGATCGCTCATCGGACCATCTCACCGGGAAAGGCCGGTCCGGCTGATCCATAGGATGCCGGGCATGGCCCCTGGGGCCGCTGATTCTGCTGGTGGGACCACCCCCCCCGCGTCCAACGGGTCCTGCTCGAAGGGGAATTCTGTGCTCGCTGCGTTCTCTGGTTCCTCGGCGCCCCGCGCGTCCGCCAGGCACTCCGGTACGCCCGGGTCCGCGAGAGGCGTGGCCCGCCTCGCCGCCGCGACCCTGGTGTCCGGGCTGGTGGCCGCCGTCGTGCTGACCGGCGCCGGCCGGGCCACGGCCGACGACGGGACCCCCCAGAACCAGAGCGGGGCGACGGCGACCATAAACGGCCTGAAGACCTACGGCGAGGCCGTGGTCCACGGCGACAGCGGCGACGAGCAGGTGGCCGCGGGACTGTTCGAGATGTCCGTGGACGGCGGCGGCACGCTCCAGACGTACTGCGTCGACCTGCACAACCCCACCCAGCGGGACGCCAGGTACCACGAGACGGCCTGGAGCGGCACCTCGCTCGGCGCCAACAAGAGCGCGGGCAAGATCCGCTGGATCCTGCAGAACTCCTACCCGCAGGTCAACGATCTCGCCGCGCTCGCCCGCAAGGCCGGGGTCGGCAGCCTCACCGAACAGGACGCGGCGGCCGGCACCCAGGTGGCGATCTGGCGCTACTCGGACGGCGCGGACGTCGACGCCGTCGACCCGCAGGCGGAGAAGCTCGCCGACTACCTGGAGAAGAGCGCCCGCGGCCAGAACGAGCCGCAGGCCTCGCTGACCCTCACCCCGCCGGCCGTCTCCGGCCGCCCGGGCGGCCTGCTCGGCCCGGTGACGGTCCGCACCAACGCGCGCACGGTCACCGTGATCCCGCCGTCCGACGCGGCCCTCAGCGGCGTACGGATCACCGACAAGACCGGCAAGCCGGTCAGCACGGCCGAGGACGGCAGCGAGCTCTACTTCAAGGTTCCCGACGACGCGGCGGGGGGTACCTCCCACGCGTCCAGCAGTGGGGGAGGATCCGCCGAACTCACCGTGCAGGCGTCGACCACGGTCCCCGTCGGCCGCGCCTTCACCTCCGAGAGCCGCAGCCAGACGCAGATCCTGGCCGGCTCCAGCGAGTCCACGGTCGCCGCGACCGCGAACGCGACCTGGGCGGAGCAGGGCGCCGTTCCGGCCCTGTCGGCCCAGACGGACTGCGCCAAGAGCGCGCTGGACCTCACCGCGGCCAACACCGGCGACAAGCCGTTCACCTTCGAGCTGATGAGCACCGAGTACACCATCCCCGCGCGCACCTCGCGGACGGTGACCATCCCGCTCCAGGAGGACCAGGCCTACGACTTCACGATCACCGGCCCCAACGGTTTCGAGCGCCGCTTCACCGGCGTCCTCGACTGCAAGACGCAGGGCAGTGACGCGGGCCTCACCACCCAGACGCTCAGCGAGCCCAGCCCCGCCTCGGTCGGCGGCACCACCGGCGGCACCGTCAACCTCGCGGCCACCGGCGGCGACTCGGCGACCGGCGTGATCACGGGCGTGGCCATCGGCCTGGTGGTGATCGGCGGCGCGGTCCTGGTGATCCTCCGTCAGCGCGAGAACCAGCGGACCGACTGAGTGACTCCCGGACGGGAGCCCGGCCCGCCGGGCACTATGGCGTCATGACCAACTCAGCTGACGCGTCGTCGTGCTCGGGCTCCATCCTGTCCCTGTGGTCGCACGACTCGGTGCTGTCGATCGGCTCGGCGGGCTCCGTGCTCTCCATCGGCTCGGTGGGCTCGGCCCTGTCCATCGGCTCGGTCGGCAGCACTCTCTCGGCCGGCTCGATCGGCTCGGCCCTCTCCCTGTTCTCGGCCGGCTCCTGGCTGAGCACGGGCTCGGTCCTCTCGGCCCAGTCCCGCTGGTCCGTCCTCTCCTGGCGCTCCTCCCACGCCTTTCGCTCGGCCGACGTGGTGGGGGCGGCGGCGGTGACCGCCCTCCTCCTGGCCCGCACCCTGCACGGATCGGGCCAGGACACGCACCGCCGCACCGCTCCGTAGGTTCGGGTCCGTCAGGCCCAGCAGCCGTTGACCGTGGCCGCGAGGCCGTCCAGGGCGTCCTTGATGTCGGCCGGGGCGGCGGTGGAGTCGTTCTCGATGAAGGAGAAGACCTTCCACTGCCCGTCCTGGGCCTTGGTCAGGCCGCTCAGGGCGATCGCGCCGGTGAGGGTGCCGGTCTTGGCCTTGACCTTGCCGACGGCGCACTGCGAGTCCGCGGTGTCGAACCGGCCCCACTCGGGGCCCAGCGTGGAGCCAGCCTCGCCCGCGACGGGCAGGCCGTCCACGATGTACTTCAGGGTCTCGGCGTGGCCCGGGTCGGCGGCCAGGTCGAGGATGTCGGCGATGGTCTGCGCCGGGATCCGGTTGGCACGGGACAGCCCGCTGCCGTCGTGGATCACGTAGTTGGCCAGTGAGATGCCGTACTGCCCGAGCACCTCGCGCACGACCGCCGTGCCGTCCTCGAAGGTGGCCGGGCGCCCGGCCGCGAGCGCGGTCATCCGCAGCAGCGTCTCGGCGTAGTCGTTGTCGCTGACCTTGAGCATGTGCTTCACGACGGCGGACAGCGCGGCGGACCGGTGCGAGGCGACGGGGACGTCGCCCGGAGCGGCCACCCCGTGGGCGACCTCCCCGGTGACGGTGACGCCCTGCTGCGCGAGGGCCGCGGCGAAGACCTGCCCCGCGTCCAGGGAGGTGTCCGTCACCTGGTGGCCGTCGACCACCAACGCCCGTACCGGCGCGACGGAGTCGGGGTAGTAGCCGTCGTTCCAGCCGGTCGCGAGGGTGGGCTCGGGGAAGAGGCTGTCGTCGACACGGACCCGCACCGAGGTGAGGCCCGCCTTCTTCAGCCCGGTGACGGCGGTCCTGGCCAGCTCGGTGAGATCCGCGGTGGTCAGGGTGCGGTCGCCGCCGCCGACGAGGGTGAGCGTGCCGTCGCCGCGGACGACCTTCGTGGTGAAGCGGTGGGCGGGGCCGAGGACGGTCAACGCGGCGGTCGCGGTGCCGAGTTTGGTGTTGGAGGCGGGCATCAGCGCGGTCGTCGCGCCGTGGCCCCAGACGGGCTTGCGGGAACCGGCGTCGAGGACGACCCCGCCGAGCGTGCTGCCGAGGCGGACGTCCTGGCTGCGGGTGTCCAGGTTGTCCGCGATCCGCTGCTCGGCCGGGTCCAGCACGGCGATGGTCTCGCCGGCGGCGAAGGCGGCCGGAGCGGACAGGGCGGACAGGAACGTACCGGCGACGGGAACGGCGACCGCCAGCACGGCGGCCCGGCGGAGGGCGGAGGAGGAAAGGAACACGGAGTCTCGTAACCAATGCTCGTGGGGGCGTGGGCAGAAAGGAAGGTAACAGCGCAAGATCAGCTACTTGTCAGCTTCCTGTGAAGAAGCGGCCCTGCGTCGCAGGCGCTGGGGAAGCGGTGTGCGGTAGTCGGGCAGCAGACGCTGGGCGCGGAAGGCCGACTTCAGGAAGAGACGGACGGCGCGCTCGCGCCCGGGGCTCATCCAGCCGATCCGGTGGAGCCGGCAGACCCGCTCACCGGCGAGCCAGCGGGTCACGTCCCTGCCGAACGCCCGGAAGGGGGCGGGGAACCAGCGCTCGGCGAAGAAGTCCATCATCGCGGTCGCCACGCGACGGCCGGCCTCCGTCTGCTCGTGGGGCCGGGAGTCGAACTTCGCGGCGAACTCGGTCATCGCGTCCCAGTCCTCGGGGAACGCCTCGCCGGCCAGCGGCCCGGACTCGCGTTCCAGGAGCCGGAAGAGCGTCCGCGCCCAGCGGTGCCACGCGATCTTCATGGGCTCGCTCGTACCGGGCAGCCCCAGCGAGGTCTGCAGCCGGTCGCCGAAGGTGGCCAGCAGGACCAGGGGATAGACGAAGTCGTCGACGTCGTCGAAGTTGCCGGGCAGGTGCGGGGTGCGGCGGTCGACGGCCCGGTGGAGGCGGTTCAGCCGCTCGGCGGCCCCGCGGCCCCGCGGACTGGACAGGCCGTCCACCATCCAGGCCGTCAGGAAGGCGTTCCCGTCCCGGAGACGCCGGTCCGGCCGCGCCTCCAGCTTCCCGGTGTGGGCCAGGGTGGCGGCGGTCGCGGGCGGCTGCATCATGCGCATCGTGCCCGGATAGATCGTCATCGCCAGGGCGAACTCCGGGACGCGATGGCCGATGTAGAGCGAGATCATCCGCTCCCAGTCCGTCTCGGGGTCCATACCGGCCAGCTCACGCTCCACCCATCTGTAGCGACGGCGCACGGCCGATCCCCCCGTCCTTACCAAGTGCCTGCTGAATCAAGGCACTTGACCCCTCCGTGGCGAAGAGGAGGAC
The DNA here is from genome assembly GCF_044747345.1 of Streptomyces sp. NPDC090088. Classification (NCBI taxonomy): domain Bacteria; kingdom Bacillati; phylum Actinomycetota; class Actinomycetes; order Kitasatosporales; family Streptomycetaceae; genus Streptomyces; species Streptomyces sp. NPDC090088. Next base: position 527,549 of record NZ_JBIVDZ010000001.1, read on the forward strand.
GCCGGGCCACTGTCCGTCGATGCGGGGACTCGCTATGACGTACGTCACGTCCGCCGGCCGGCCGGGGCCGTCACCGGGGTGGCAGCGGACCGCCGCGGGTGGCCCAGGACAGGAGGGCGCGCGGCTCGCGTTCGGCGGCGGCGTCCAGGAGACGGTCGTACTCCTGCCTGCCCAGGGCGTGGACGAGCCGTTCCTCGCACGCGTCGCGCAGCGCGGCCATCTCCGGTGTGCCGCGCTGCGGATGACCGACCGTCTCCCAGAAACGGAGCGCGGCGCCGAAGGCGTGGGCGGCGGACCGCTCCTCCCCGGCGTCGGACAGCGCGATGGCGAGCAGGTCCAGGGCCATGGCGATGCCGAAGTCGTCCCCGATGTGGCGCTTGGCGTCGAGTACGGCGCGGGCGTGCCCGACGGCGTCCAGGGTCCGTCCCTCCAGTACGGCGATGAGCGCGAGCTGGTGGTCCAGGTAGGACCGGGTCCAGTGCTCGTCCGAGGCGGCGCAGACCTCGTGCAGGCCCAGCGCCTCCGAGCGGGCCTGGTCGAGCCGGCCGGTCCCGGTCAGGGCGAAGATCCGGACGAGCCGGCACAACGCCGTCGCCGCCTCCGCCTCCGGCGGACCGGACGCCGGGCTCTCGGCGTTCCGGCCGTCCGCCTCCCGCAGCGGCCCCTCGACGACGGTCAGCGCGGCCAGCGGGCGGCCCTCCAGCAGGTGCAGCAGGCCCTCCAGATAGGCGGCCCTGGCCAGCCCCTCGGCGTCGAGGGCGGCCGCGGCCGCCCGCCGGCAGGCGACCGCCGTCTCCCGGGCCGGGCCGTGGTCCCCCTGGAGCGTCCGGGTCAGCCCCAGACTCCACAGCGCCTGCACCCGGCTCTCGTCCGGGCCCGCGTCGGGCACCAGCCGGATCGCCAGCTCCAGGTACTGCCGTGTCTCGTACAGGTACCCGGAACAGACCCAGAAGAAGGTGACATGACCGATCAGCTCCAGGGCGGCGGCCGGGTCGGTGGCCAGCAGGTGGTCGGCCGCGAGCCGGAGGTCGGAGTGGAGGAAGGCGATCCGCCGGTACCAGCCGCGCTGGGCGGGGCCGAACCACTCGGCGTGGGCCCGGCGGGTCTCGGCGAGCACATGGCCCGCGTGCCGGTCCGCGACCGTCGCGGTCTCGCCCAGCGCGGCCAGCCACCGGCGGCCGTACTCGCGGATCGCGTCGAGCATCCGGTACGTGCCGTGCCGTTCCGTGACGACCGACTTGGCGCACAGCGCGGCCAGATGCTGCCGGACCGCGCCGGGCGAGAGGGGCCCGCCGGCGGCCACCTGGCAGGCGGTGTGGGCGTCGAAACGGCCCGGCAGATGGGACAGCCTCGCCCACAGCAGCCGCTCCACGGGGCCGCACAGTTCGTGGCTCCAGCCGATCGTGGTCCGCAGCGCCGCGTGCCGGGGCGGTGTCGCGTACGGCGGTGCCACGGGCAGGTCCACGGCCGCGCGCGGCCGGGCGCACAGCTCCGCCAGCGGCATGGCCCGCAGCTGCGCGGCGGCGAGTTCCAGCGCCAGGGGCAGCCGTTCCAGCCGTTCGCACAGGGCCGTCGCCAGCTCCCGGTCCTCCTCGTCCTTGAGCGGACTGCCGGCCGCCGCCGCGCGGTCGGCGAACAGGGCGAGCGCCTCGTGCACGGACGCCGGCGGCTCGACCGGCAGCACCGACTCGCCCCGGACCCGCAGCGGCTCCCGGCTGGTGGCCAGGACACGCAGGTTCGGACAGGCCGTCAGAAGGTCGCCCACCAGCTCACGGCACGCGGCCGGCAGATGCTCGCAGCAGTCCAGCACCAGCAGGATCCGGCGGGCCCCCACCCACGAGCGGACCGCCTCCGCGGGCGGCCGCGCGGTGTGGTCGGAGAGACCCAGGGCGCCCGCGACGGTGGCGGCCAGCAGCGCGGGGTTGTGCAGCGGTGACAGATCCGCCCAGGCGACACCGTCCACACCGGCCGGCGTGCCCAGCGCCACCACGCGCCGGGCGAGCCGGGTCTTGCCGACCCCGCCGGGACCGGTCAGCGTGACCAGCCGCCCCCTGAACAGCGCCGCACCGATCCGGCGCAGCTCCGCGGCCCTGCCGACGAAGGAACTCTCGTCATCCGGCATCGTCCTCAACACCGCGCCATCCTCCCGCACCCCCCGCCACCCGCCCCGCGCCTCCACCCTTCCCCCCACCCCCACCGCACCCCTGGCCTGTCACGACACCCCAAGCCCCCGCCCCCTCACCCACCCACCCCGACGTTGACGCACCCCCTCGCAAGCCACCACCGAGCAGCGGGACGCCGGCGCCGCGACCCACAGGGCCGCACCCACTCGCGCCGGGCGCGATCACATTGGGGGGCGGCGCAACCACGTCAGGATCCTCCGTGGTCCATCGCCATCACAACGTAGAGACACGCAACAACCGCGGCCACACACACAACGGCCACAGCGATCAGCGCACAGCCGAGCACCCCGACGGTCCCGGCGATCACCGCCCCGGAGGAAACCCCAGGTCACAGCCCCCCGACCTAACGAGTTTCCGCGCAGGGCTGGCCTTACGGCAAGATGGGGTGTATCTGCCCACTGCCAGATTTCAAGCTGCCGGACGGTTTCTCTTGGCTGAGTACATCTACACCATGCGCAAGACGCGCAAGGCAATCGGCGACAAGGTCATCCTTGACGACGTCTCGCTGAACTTCCTGCCCGGCGCGAAGATCGGTGTGGTCGGGCCGAACGGCGCGGGTAAGTCGACCATTCTGAAGATCATGGCGGGGCTGGACCAGCCGTCGAACGGTGACGCCTTCCTGTCGCCCGGATACAGCGTCGGCATCCTGATGCAGGAGCCGAAGCTCAACGAGGACAAGACCGTCCTGGAGAACGTCCAGGAGGGTGTCGCCGAGGTCAAGGGCAAGCTCGACCGGTTCAACGAGATCGCCGAGCTGATGGCGACCGACTACTCCGACGCGCTGCTCGACGAGATGGGCAAGCTGCAGGAGGAGCTCGACCACGCCAACGCGTGGGACCTGGACGCTCAGCTGGAGCAGGCCATGGACGCGCTCGGCTGCCCGCCCGGCGACTGGCAGGTCACCACCCTCTCCGGTGGTGAGAAGCGGCGCGTGGCGCTCTGCAAGCTGCTGCTGGAGGCCCCCGACCTGCTGCTCCTCGACGAGCCCACCAACCACCTCGACGCCGAGTCGGTGAACTGGCTGGAGCAGCACCTCGCCAAGTACGAGGGCACCATCGTGGCCGTGACCCACGACCGGTACTTCCTCGACAACGTCGCCGGCTGGATCTGCGAGGTCGACCGCGGCCGGCTGCACGGCTACGAGGGCAACTACTCCAAGTACCTGGAGACCAAGGCCACCCGTCTCAAGGTCGAGGGCCAGAAGGACGCCAAGCGGCAGAAGCGGCTCAAGGAAGAGCTGGAGTGGGTGCGGTCCAACGCCAAGGGGCGTCAGGCCAAGTCCAAGGCCCGCCTCGCCCGCTACGAGGAGATGGCCGCCGAGGCCGACAAGATGCGGAAGCTGGACTTCGAGGAGATCCAGATCCCGCCGGGCCCCCGGCTCGGCAGCATCGTCGTCGAGGTCACCAACCTCTCCAAGGGCTTCGGCGACAAGGTCCTCATCGACGACCTGAGCTTCACGCTGCCGCGCAACGGCATCGTCGGCGTCATCGGCCCGAACGGCGCCGGCAAGACCACCCTCTTCAAGATGATCCAGGGTCTGGAGACCCCGGACTCCGGCGCCATCAAGGTCGGCGAGACCGTCAAGATCTCGTACGTCGACCAGAGCCGCGCCAACATCGACCCGAAGAAGACCCTGTGGGCGGTCGTCTCCGACGAGCTGGACTACATCAACGTGGGCCAGGTCGAGATGCCGAGCCGCGCCTACGTCTCCGCCTTCGGGTTCAAGGGCCCGGACCAGCAGAAGCCGGCCGGTGTGCTCTCCGGCGGTGAGCGCAACCGCCTCAACCTGGCGCTCACCCTCAAGCAGGGCGGCAACCTGCTGCTCCTCGACGAGCCGACGAACGACCTCGACGTCGAGACCCTGTCCTCCCTGGAGAACGCGCTCCTCGAGTTCCCCGGCGCGGCCGTGGTCGTCTCCCACGACCGCTGGTTCCTCGACCGGGTCGCCACCCACATCCTCGCCTACGAGGGCGAGTCCAAGTGGTTCTGGTTCGAGGGCAACTTCGAGTCGTACGAGAAGAACAAGATCGAGCGGCTCGGACCGGACGCCGCGCGTCCGCACCGTGCCACCTACAAGAAGCTGACCCGGGGCTGATCGATCTTGCGCCACATCTACCGCTGCCCGCTGCGCTGGTCCGACATGGACGCGTACGGCCATGTCAACAACGCGGTCTTCGTCCGTTACCTGGAGGAGGCCCGGATCGACTGGCTGTTCCGGCCGGACAAGGAGTTCAAGCAGGGGTCGGTCGTGGCGCGCCACGAGATCGACTACAAGCGGCAGCTCGTCCACCGGCACCACCCGGTCGACATCGAGCTGTGGGTCACCGAGATCAGGGCCGCGTCCTTCACCGTCACCTACGAGGTGAAGGACGAGGACCTGGTCTACGTAAAGGCCTCGACGGTCGTCGTGCCGTTCGACTTCGAGACCGGGCGGCCGCGCCGGATCACGGCCGACGAGCGGGACTTCCTCGCGGAGTACCGCGACGACGACAAGGAGGAGGCCGTCGCCGCATGACGGTGCTCCATCTGGCCGACGAGGGGGAGACGGCGGACCTCGCCGCCTTCCTCTCCCGGCTGCTCCACTACGACCGCTCGGCCGCGGTACGGCTGCAGGCGGCCGGTACCGCGCTCGCCGTCTTCGGCCGGCCGCCGTCCTTCGAGGTGCTGGCGATCCGCGCGGTACGGCTCGCGAAGCCGTACGAGGACGGACTCGACGTCACCCTCGACGTGACCGTGTCGGCGGGGGAACTGCTGGAGTCGCTCGACGAGCCGGCCGCCACCGCCGCCGTGCCGGGGACGGTGACCGGCCCGCCGTGGGCCGGGGTGCTGCCGCCCAGGGGCGGCTGGCAGCCGGAGCCCGGGCTCCCCGTGCCGCAGGCGCTGCGCGCGACGGTGGCCGCCGCGGTGCGTGAGTTCCGGTCCCGTACGCAGGAGTTGGCGCCGGACGGCCGTACCCGGGCCGAACTCGACCGGATCGGGCGGGACATCTGGTCCCGGACCGTCGGCGGCACTCCGCTCCCGGTACGGGCCGTGCACGCCGCCCAGTCGCTGGGCTTCCTGCGGCCGACCGCCGCGGGCGGCGCGACCGGCGACGCGGCTGGCGAGGCCGTGCTGCTGTCCTCGGGAGCGTGGCTGCGGCTGCGCACGCCGTTCGGGTCGGTCGCCGTACGGCGGGCGGGCCTCGGGGCGCTCGGCGTCAGCGTCCGCTGAGCGCCGGGCGCGGTCAGTCGGGGGTGTTGACCATCGAGGCGGCCGCGTAGGTGAGGTAGTTCCAGAGCTGTTCCCGGTGCTCCTCGGAGAGGCCCAGCTCGTCCACCGCCACCCGCATGTGCCGCAGCCAGGCGTCGTGCGCCGCCCGGTCCACGGTGAACGGGGCGTGCCGCATCCGCAGCCGCGGGTGGCCGCGGTTGTCGCTGTACGTCGTGGGGCCGCCCCAGTACTGGATCAGGAACAGGGTGAGCCGCTCCTCGGCCGGGCCCAGGTCCTCCTCGGGGTACATCGGCCGCAGGAGCTCGTCCTCGGCGACCCCCTCGTAGAAACGGTGGACCAGCCGGCGGAACGTCTCCTCCCCGCCGACCTGCTCGTAGAAGGTCTTCTCCTGAAGCGTGCCGCGCCGAATCTCTCTCACCCGTACATGGTCTCAGACGGGGTGACCGAGGACTCAAGGCTTAGGACCGGGAGCGGGGGCAGGGGCGGAGCGGGGGCGCGGATCTAGGGTGGACGCATGGGCGCCTACGACGCGCAGACCGACGCGCAGACCGAGGAGCAGGCCGCCGCGGCGCGGGCCGAGCTGGTGCGGGAGATCGACGCGGAGGGCGTCTGGGCCGGGGAACCGGTGTGGCGGGAGGCGTTCACGGCGGTGCCCCGGCATCTGTTCGTGCCGTACTACTACGTCGCCGGGGAGCGCGGGTACGAGCGCCGGTGGGGCGAGAGCCCGGACCCCGGGGCCCGGGAACGGTGGCTGCGCGGGGCGTACGAGGACGTACCGCTGGCCACCCGGCTGAGGGACGGTGAGCTGCTGTCGTCCAGCAGCCAGCCGTCGCTGATGGCGCGGATGCTGGTCGAACTGCGGTTGTCCGAGGGGGACCGGGTGCTGGAGGTCGGGGCGGGGACCGGGTACAACGCGGCGCTGCTGGCGCACCGCCTTGGCGACGACGGTCTGGTCACGACCGTCGACGTGGATCCGGAGATCGCCGAGTCCGCGCGGCGGCATCTGGCGGCGGCGGGGTACCGGCCCGCCGTCGTCACGGGGGACGGGGCACGGGGGGTGCCGGAGCGGGCGCCGTTCGACCGGATCATCGCGACCTGCGCGCTGCCGGGTGTGCCGCGGGCGTGGGTCGGGCAGTGCGCGGAGGGGGCGCGGATCCTGGCGCCGGTGTCCACGGGGTTGCTGGCGCTGACCGTGCGGGGCGGATGTGCCGAGGGGAGGTTTCTGCCGTCGGCGGCGTTCTTCGTGCCGTTGCGGGGGGTGGAGCGGGTGGCGGGCGTGGGGGACGCGGGTGGGGTGCCGGCCGGGGCGCTGGGGGACGAGTCGTTCCAGTTCCTGGCGGAGCTGACCCGGGGGGTGCTCAGTCCCCGGGAGGCCTATGAGGTGTGGGCGCGGGAGGGCAGGCCCGGGCGGGAGCGGTACGGGGTGGGCGTCGAGGAGGAGGGGGAGTGGGTGTGGCTGGACGACCGGGAGGGGCCGTGTGTGTGGCCGCTCCCGGTCTGACGTCGGCCGCCGGCCCGTGGGGGCTGGTCGCGCCCACGCGGCGGAGCCGCATGTCGATACAGCCCCGCGCCCCTACGGGGCGCCATGGCTCAGCCCCGTCGAATCGTGATCGTCGTCCAGGCGCCCACGTGCACCCGGTCCCCGTCCTGCAGCGGTACCGGGACGAAGGGCTGGATGGGGTCCTCGCCGCCGTTCACCGTGGTGCCGTTGGTGGAGTTCTGGTCGACGACCGCCCAGCTGCCGTCGGGCTGCTGGACCAGGACCGCGTGCTGGTGGGAGACGCCCGGGTCCTCCGGCGGTACCGCGAGGTCGATGTCGGGGGTGTCGCCGGTGGAGTGCCGGCGGCGGCCGATGGTGACCTGGTTGCCGCTGAGGGTGCGCTGCTGCTCGGGGGAGTACGCGGGCAGGTTGAGGCCGGCCGCCTCCGGGCCCGAGCGCTGCATCATCGCCATGAAGTACTCGCGGTCCGGGCCGATCGTGGCCGTCCAGGTCGCCGGACCCTGCGGGGCCTGCGGGAAGCCGGGGCCGGGCGGGGCCTGCGTGGCGCCGGGCTGCGGGTAGCCGTAGCCGCCCGGACGGCCGGCGGGGGCGCCGGGGCCGGCCGGGCCCGTGGCCGACGGCGGGGAGATCACCCAGTCGTCGTCGGCGCCGCCGAAGGGCGGACCACCGGCCGGGGGCCGGGTGGTCTCCTGCGGGAAGCCGGTCGGCGCGGACTGCTGGAAGGCGCCGGGAGCGCCACCGGCGGTCTGCGGCGGGACCGGCGGCCGGGACGGGTCCCCGCCGAAGGGACCGCCGGCCGGTCCGCCGGAGGGATCGCGGGTGAAGGGACCGGCGGCCTGGCCGGTGCCGGGGGCGCCGCCGAAGGCGGACGGGCCGCCCGGGTTCTGGCCCGGGGCACCGCCGTACGGCGAGGGCGGCGCCGAGGGCCCGCGCTCGCCACCGAAGGCCGGGGGGCCCTGCTGGCCGCGGTCGCCGCCGAAGGCCGGGGGGCCCTGCTGGCCGCGGTCGCCACCGAACGGCGGAGGGCCCTGCTGGCCGCGGTCGCCACCGAACGGCGGAGGGCCCTGCTGGCCGCGGTCGCCACCGTACGCCGGAGGGCCGGACTGGCCGCGGTCACCGCCGTACGCCGGAGGGGCCGGGGGACCCGACGGGCCGCCGCGGTCGCCGCCGAACGGCGTGGGGCCCGAGGGCTCGCTGCCGAAGGAGGGGATGGGCTCGGCGGGGCGGTTCATCTGCGAGGGGCGCGAGCCCTGGTACTCGTACGAGTCGGTGTTGCCGCCGTACGACGGCGGGGCGGGCGGCCGGAAGGTCGGCGCGGCCGGGCCGCCGCCCGCCGACGGGCGCGGGGCGGCGGGGGTGTACGAGGTGGCCGTGTTGGTGAGGAAGTTCCAGCGGCACTCCTCGCAGAACGGAGCACCGCCCTCACGGGGCGTACGGCACTGCGGGCACAGCTCCGGCTCGGGCGAGTTCGGCACCGAGGAGAGATGACGTCCGCCGGCCTGGGCGCCGGGCGGGGGCGGCGGGAAGCCGTAGCCGCCGCCGGAGGTCGGCGGGGGCGGGGGCGGCGGAGGCACGGCACCGGCCATGCGGTGACCGCACACCTCGCACCAGTCGTCGGAAACCGACTGGTGTCCGTTCGGGCAGGTCGGCATGTCGGTGCTTCCCTCTCTGTCCTGCGTGCACTGCTAGGCCATGTACTGCTGGTTCACTTCTTTACACGAACAGTCTTTGTGGACCTTGTCTCGAGAGTCATCTCGTCGGCCTCCGCAACCTTCGCTTTCAGTCGCACAGTACCCGTCGCGGCGTCGACCACGTCCACCACCTTCGCAAGCAGTTTCGCAGTATCCGCGTTCCCGGAAGCGCTTGCCAACTGAACGGCCCGACCCAGTTTGGCGGTTGCTCCGTCCATATCGCCCGCTTTGCGGAGATCCAGCCCCTGTTGGATGGCTTGTGCCAGTTCGGCCTGGCCGGTGTAGTGGGCGACCTGGGGGTTGATGGAGGTGGAGGCGGCCATGTCGTCCGTCCAGACCGCCCTGATCAGGCCCTGTGCGCCCAGGTTCTGGACGCTTCCGTCGGGCTGCGGGACGACCAACGAGACGCGGGCGGCGAGCATTTCCTGGCCGAGACCGGCCGAGGGGACCTCCACGCAGACGTGGTAGTCGCGGGACTCGTCGCCCCAGGAGCCGGTCGGGTAGTCCCCGGCGCGCGGCCCCGCCTCGGTGCGGCGGTCGGTCAACTGCTCCACGGTGGGCGCGACTTGCTTGACGTACTTGATGGTCGTGCCGACCGGAGTCCACAGCCGCAGCGCCACGTCCGCGACCTCCTTGCCCATCGCCGTCTCCATCATCTGCGTGAAGTCGGCGGCGAGACCGGTGGGATCGGCGACGATGTCGGCGGTGCCGAGCAGCGCGGAGGCTATCCCTGTGACTTCTTTCACTTCCCAGTCGGTGCCCACGCCCCGGGCGTCACAGGTGAAGCGTCCGGCGCAGGAGTCCAGGGCGGCCTTCAGGTCCTCGGGCGACTCGTGCTCGTTGCGGCCGTCGGTGAGCAGGATGCCGTGCCGGATGGCGACGTCCGCAGAGGAGAGCAGCCGGTCGGCGAGGCGCAGCCAGGTGCCGATCGCCGTACCGCCGCCCGCGCTCAGCCTGCGCAGCGCCTGCTTGGCCTGCTCCCGGGTGGTGCGGTCGGCCACCGCGAGCGCGCCGCCGCCCGGGTAGACCTCCTTGGCGACATGGGTGCCGCCGATCACCGCGAAGTGGGTGCCGTCGCGCAGGGTGTCGATCGCGGCCGCCGTGGCGTCCCGGGCGTTGCGCATCTTGGTGGGCGGGTAGTCCATCGACCCCGAGCAGTCGACCATGACCGCCACCCCGGCGGAGGGCCCCTGCCCGGGTGCGTACGACGCCCCGACCGCGGTCCCGACGGTGCCCCCGCCGGTCGCCGTCACCGTGACGATCGCGTTGACCTCACGGCCGCCGTCCGGCAGGTACTCGTTCTGGTACACGTCCACCGAGAACTGCGGCACGCTCGATTTCGAGAAATTGGCCATGACTGCTCCGGTCCCCCTCCACCCCACGCCTGATGGGTGCTGACGATGTGCGGACCGGTCCCCTCCGGTCCGCGGGTACTTCCCCGTTTGCGGCCGTTTTGCGCGGCCTCAGGCGGATCCTGCCCCCTGCGCGGTCGCCGGGAACGGCAGCAGCGCCACTGTTACGTTGTCGTGGCCCCCGCCGTCCAGGGCGTGACCGACCAGGACCCGGGCCGCGTGCAGCGGTCGTAGCGCGGCGTCGGCGGGGACGACCTCGGACATCTCCTCGGCCGTCTCCGCGTAGTTCCACAGACCGTCCGTGCACACCACCACCACACCAGGCCGGTCCGGCTTGAAGGAAGCGGTGTGCGGCTCCAGTTCGTAGGCGTCGGCGCCGAGCCAGCCGGTGATCGCGTGGGCGCGCTCGTCGGCGTACGCCTCCGCCTCGCTCATCAGTCCCGCGGCCACCATCTGCGCGGCCCAGGAGTCGTCCTCGGTGAGCCGGGCCGCCGGCGAGCTCCGGTCCACCGGCACCCAGTAGGCGCGGCTGTCGCCGACCCAGCCGACGACCAGCAGGCCCGGGGTGACGATCGAGCCGACGATCGTGCACGCCGGGGCGTTCTGGTGCGGGGTGTGCTCACGGGCCGAGGGCGGCTCCTCGGCGAGGGCGTTCACCGCCTGGGAGGCGGCGACGATCGCCTCGTGCATCGCCTGCTGCGGGTGCGTGCCCTGGCCCAGCGCGGCCAGCAGCGCCTCGCCCGCGGCCCGGGAGGCGGCCATGGAGGCCTCGTCGGGGCGGGTCGCCGAGGAGACGCCGTCGCAGACGACCGCCAGGGTGGCCGGGGTGCCGTCGGGCAGCGCGGTGTGCTCGACGGCGAACGCGTCCTCGTTGCGGTGGTGGCGCAGCCCGCGGTCGCTGACGGCGGCCACCGGACCGGACTCCTGCTCCATGTGGTCGCGCTCGCGCGGCTGGGCGTGCCCGCAGTTCTCGCAGTAGCCGTCGTCGTCGACCCGGCCCGCCCGGCAGGCCACGCACACCTTCACGGTCTCGACGGTGTCGGCGGACCCGGAGGCTTCGGAGGTGTCGGCGGTCTCCGCGGCGGAGGCGGCGATCCTCGGGTCGGGCGCCTGCAGCGGGTAGTCGTCCGGCTCCGGCGGCCGGTCGAAACGCACCCCGGAGGCCGGCGACACCGGTGAACCGTGCGCCGGAGCGCCGGGCAGCGGCTTGCCGCCCGAGTCCGTGCCGGGCAGGTCCGTCGGCAGATGCGGGGCCGCCGGCGTACCGGGACTCTGCGGTTCGGGCGGGGGCCAGTCCACACCCGAGGATCCCACACCGGAGGCGCCCATGGTGAGGGTCGGGTGGTCCTGCGGCGCGGCGGGCACGGCCGACAGGTCGTACCCGCACGCACCGCAGAAGAGATCACCCGATTCGAGGGGCTCGGCGCAGCTCGGGCACTTCGCCGGTGCGGCCTGCTGGGGCATCTGCGACATCAACTACACCCACGTCCGGGGGCGGTAACGGTTGGCCCGTTCCACCAGGTCGATCCTCTCCTCGCCGCCGGTCGCCAGTCTGGCCAGCGTGCGGTACGAGCGCTCCAGGCCGAAGCGGAGGCCCCGCTCGTCCAGACCACTGCCGAGCAGTACCCGGCTGCCGCCGACGGCCTCGCCGCCCCGGCCCCCGGAGAGTATCCAGTCCAGCGCGCAGCCGAGGACTTCCGCCGACAACTGCTCGCGCCGGGCCGGATCCAGACCGTACGCGTCCAGCGCCTCGATCTGCCCCGCGGAGGCCGTCAGATCGTCCAGGAACGGCGTGTCGTCGGCCGCCGCGGTCCGGTGCCGCAGGCGCGCCCGTACGGCCGCCACCCGGGCCGCCGTGAAGTGGATCGAGGCCTCCGGCACCGACTCCAGGGTCCGTACGGCAGCGCGCCGGTCCCCGGCCGCCAGCCGCACCCGGGCCAGCCCGAAGGCGGAGCTGACGAAGCTCGGGTCGGTCGCCCACACCAGCCGGTAGTACTCGGCCGCGTTGTCCAGCTGGCCCAGCACCTCCGCGCACAGGCCGAGCGCCAGCTTGGGCGCGCTCTCGCCCGGGAAGGCGTCGTAGATCGCGTCGAAGGACAGTGCGGCGCCCTCGAAGTCGCCGGTGACCAGGGCGGCAACGCCCCGGTACCAGACCACCCGCCAGTCGTCCGGCTGCTCGTCCTCCAGCGCGCCCAGCGCGGTCAGGGCGGCCTCGTGGTCGCCGCTCTCCAGCCGGGCCCGGACCTGGCGCAGCCGGGTCTCCACGGTCTGCGCCGGCGCGGCGGCCAGCGCCCCGAGCAGCTCGCCCGGTGCCGAGGTCATCATCAGGCCCGCGAGGAAACCGGCGTTCGGGTCGTTCGGATCGACCAGCGGGACCGGCAGGGCGAGGCCGGCGACCGGGGTGGCGACGGTCTTCACCAGGGCGGGGTCGGCGGCGGCCGGCCCCGCTCCCGCCGGCTCCAGCGCCAGCGATCTGGAGGCCACCGCCCGCGCCCCCAGCCGGGACACGTCCCCGGCCAGCTTCGGGAACAGCTCGGTGTCCGTGACCTTCACCTCGGGCCCGAACAGCGTCGACAGCGCGGGCCGGGCCGTGCCGGTCTGCACCGACACCACCTCGCGCAGCACACCGGTCAGCTGCTCGGCCATCTCCTGCGCGGAGGCGAACCGGCGCGCCGGGTCCGGGTCGGTGGCCCGGACCAGCAGCCGGTAGAAGGACTCGTACTGCCGGAACACCTCGATGTTGTCCGGGTCGGGCAGCGAGTCCACGAAGACGGTCGTGTAGCCCTGGAAGTCGAAGGTGAGGACCGCGAGGGTACGGCCGACCGTGTACAGGTCGGACGCGACCGACGGGCCGACCTCGGCGACCTCCGGGGCCTGGTAGCCCACCGTGCCGTAGATGGCCGACTCCTCGTCGTCCATCCTGCGCACCGCGCCCATGTCGATCAGCTTGAGCTGGTCCTCGGTCTGGATGGCGTTGTCGACCTTGAAGTCGCAGTAGAGGAGGTTGCGGCTGTGCAGATGGCCGAGGGCCTCCAGCGCCTCGATGCCGTAGGCACACGCCTGCTCCACCGGCAGCGGGTCCCGGCGGCCCTCCGGGGTGCGCCGGTCGTTGGCGATCTCCTTCAGGGACTTGCCGCCCACGTACTCCATGACGATGTAGCCGTCGAGGGAGCCGGTGCGCTGGTCGAGGTGCTCGACGAAGTTGTAGATCCGCACGATGTTGGCGTGCTCGATCTCCGCGAGGAACCGCCGCTCGGAGATCGCCGCCTCCATCGCGTCCTGGTCGCCGGTGTCCAGGAGGCCCTTGAGGACCACCCAGCGGTCGGCGACGGCCCGGTCCACGGCGAGGTAGATCCAGCCCAGGCCGCCGTGCGCCAGACAGCCCGCGACCTCGTACTGGCCGTGCACCACGTCCCCGCCCTTGAGCTTGGGCACGAACGAGTACGGGTTGCCGCACTTGGTGCAGAAGCCCTCGGTCCGCCCCGGCCGGTCACCGCGTCCGCGCCCGACCGGCGCCCCGCAGTCCGAGCGCGAGCAGAACCGCTTGCGCTCGGGCACCTCGGGGTTCTCCAGGACCATCTCGCGCGGGTCCGGCCGCGGCACCTGCGGGACCGTCACCAGACCGGCGCCCAGCCGGCTGCGCGCCGAGGCGCTGGCCGACGAACCGGAGCTGCGCACCGACACCGAGCGGCCCGTCGACTTGCCCGACAGGGACCGCGACAGCCGCCCGGAGACCGAGCGCCGCGACTTCGACGACTGCGACGACGTACGCGAGCTGCCTCGGCTGCCGGAGCGCGAACTCCCGCTGCCCGCCGAGCCCTTGCCGCCGGCCGTGATCCCGGTGGCCGTCGCCCCGAGCATCCCTCCCTCGGCGGACGGATCCCCGGCCGGGACGACCGGGGCCAGACCGCAGGTGTCGCAGTACAGCTCACCGCCGCCCATGTCCTCGTACGACCCCTCGCAGCCGGGTCGCTGGCACGTCTGTCCCGCCAGGCTCACCGCGCCCCCATCTCCCTTGTCGCTCACGCTCCGGGCCCCCTCCGGTCCTCGGGCCCGCTCTGGTGCGGCACGCGCGGGGCGCGCAGCGCCTCGGCCGCCGCCTGCTGGTAGCGCAGCACCGCCTGCTCCGCGACCCGCAGATCGCAGGGCGCGCTCCACAGCATCCGCCGGGCCGCGTCGTACCGTTCGATCAGGAACGGGTCCTCCGCCAGCCCGTGCCGGGCCACCTTCGCCTTGTACGCGTCCAGCCGGCCGCGCAGCTCCGCGCGGACCGCGAGCGGTGCGGTGACCGCCGTCAACGACTCGCGGGCGCGCAGCAGTTCGTCCTCCGCCTTCTGCTCCAGCGACTCAAGGAGCGGCGACAGCCGGTGCCACTGGGCCTGCCGGCGGTACTCGGCGGCCGTCGCCAGCTGCTCCTGCAACGCGGTCGGCGGGCCGCTGACCACCGGCACCTCGGTCGCCGCGATCTTCGCGAGCACCTCACCGCGCGCGGTGCGCGCCTCGGCGAGGGTGCGGTCCGCGCGGGAGAGCACGTCCCGCAGCCTGATCAGCCGGGCCTCGGCGTCCTGTCGTACCGTCAGCACGGCGTCGATCTCCCGCCGTACCTCCTCCAGGGCCCGCGCCTCCCGGTCGTACACCGCGGTGTCGGGACGGCCGCCGCCGGGCGCCGAACTTCCCTGGGCGGGGATCCAGAAGGTCAGCGGGTCGGAGACCACGTCCTCGCGCAGCTTCGTCAGCGTGCGGGTGATGCGCTCCAGGTCGTCGCCCGCCGGGTGCTCGCCCGGGCGTACCCCGACCGAGTGCGCCAGCGTGCGGGTGCGCTGCAGCTCGGCGGCGAGTAAATCGATCCGCGCGGGCAGCGCCGACCACACCGCGTCGGCGGTGACGACCATGTCCAGCGAGGTCGCGTACAGCTCGTTCATCCGCTCCACCAGGGCCGCCAGCGAGAAGCGCTCGCTGAGCCGGCCCGCCGCCGACAGCAGCGTCGGCGCGTTCGCCGTCGCCGTGGCGCTGCCCGCCACCGTCACGGACTCGCCGCGCAGCAGCTCGGTCAGCTCCACCAGGTCCTCACGGCTGGACCAGCGGCGCCGGGACCGGATCTCCCGGGCGGAGCGCAGCGCGTCCGTGTACGCGTCGAAGTAGGCCCACAGCAGGCTGATCGAGGCCTCGGCGGTCGTCCACCGCTCCCGGGTCGTCCCGGTCAGTTCGGCGCCTTCCAGGAGCCTGCGGCCCGCGTGGTCCTGGAGGGCGAGCAGCGAGGTCTCGATCGCCTCGTGCTCCGCGCCGAGCCGCGCCAGCGCACGGTCCACCTCGTCCCGGTCCATCACCGGCCCGGCGGGGTCCGTGACGCCCATCGATCACCTCTCGCTTGCTTGTCGGGGCCTGGCCGGCGGATGCGGGTCAGCTCGTGCGCAGATACTGCTGCGGTGTGGGCGGTTCCGACCTCGTCGAGTTCGTTCCCAGTGTCGCCGACAGCCACTTGCTGTACGACGCCTGCCAGCCGTCGGCCCGGTAGTCCACCAGGATCTGGTTGACCCGGCGTACCAGATCGTCCGCCTTGCGGTTCATCGCCACGCCGTAGTACTCGGTGGTGAACGGCGGGCCCTTCAGCTCGACCGTCGGGTCCTGGGCGGCCTGGCTGGCGGCGAGCGCGCCGTCGGTGATCACCGCGTCGACCTCGCCGAGCTGCAACCGCACCAGGCAGTCCAGCTGGTTGGGCACGACTTTGATCCTCACAGAGGAAGGCAGCCTGGTCCCCTTGTCGGCGGTCACCGCGTCGTAGGCTGTCGAACCGTCCGCGGTGCACACCGTCTTGTTCGCGAGCGTCGCGTCGTACCCCTTGATCGACGACGACTTCGGCGCCAGTACCTGCTGGCCGGTCTTGAAGTACGGCGCGGAGAACGCGACATCGTCCAGCCGCGTGCAGGTGATGGTCATCGTGCGCACCACCATGTCGACGTCGCCGTGCTGCACCGCCGGTATCCGCTGGCTGGTCGGGATCGCCTTGAACGTCACGTCCTTGGCGTCGCCGAGGATGTCCTTGGCTATCCGGTGCACCAGGTCGATGTCGAAACCCTCCAGGTCCGCACCGGAGTTGTTCGGGTTGCGGTAGCCCCAGCGGTAACTGTTCTGGTCGACGCCGACGATCAGCTTCCGCGCGTCGCCCTTGCGGGCCTTGATGGCGTCGATCGTGGCGCCGTCGGCGCCCGACGGCGACAGGGTCTCGTTCTGTGCCTGGGAATCCTTGCAGTCGTCGGCCCGCGCCTGGCTGCCGTTGGTCACTCCGCCCTGCCCGCCGGTCCCCTCCTCGCCGCCCTCGTCACGGGACTGGGTGAGGGGCAGCAGCAGGACGAACGCCAGCGCCAGGGCGCAGCCGACCGCCATCGCGCCCACGCCGCCCCAGCCGCGCAGGGAGACCCGCAACCTCCGTACGAACATCGCCACGCCCCCTCTCACCGGTACTCCGACAGCCTGCGCCCGATACCGAACAACGCGCCAGAGGCCGCCGCGACCCCCAGCATGGCGGCACCGATCGGCAGCCCGGTCATCGCGTCCCGCCCGTCGGTGGCCCGCTGCCGGAACTCGTGCTCCTCCTGGGCCAACGCGGCCTTCAGGTTGCTGTCGACGCTGTCGAAGCACTCGGCGGTCGCGTCCTTGGGGCCTATCACCTTGGCCAGCGCCGCCTCGTAGTCGCCGTTCTCGTCGTCCTGGCGGGCGTCGGCGTGGCGGTCCTTCCACACCTTCATGTTGCCCTGGGCCGCCACCACGGGCTTGCTGCCCGCCGTGTCGTCCGCGAGCCGCGCCGCCTGCGCGAGGCGGTTGCCGAGGGCGGTCATGTCCTTGTCGAAGTCGTAGTAGTACGCGTCGTAGGACTCGTCGCCGACCTTGATGGTCTCGGCGCCGCGCGCCACCAGGCTCAGGTTCTCGTTGCCCCGCGCGTTCAGGGAGGCGATCCGGGCGTCGTGCAGCACGTTCAGCGAGCGGACGCCGTGGTCGTACGAGCCGTCCAGGCCCGCGCGGGCCAGGGTGTGGCCGACGACCAGCCACAGCAGGGTGATGACGGTGGCCGCGGAGGCCGCCACCAGACCGTGGTTCAGCAGGCGGTTGGTCCGGCGGTAGTGGCGCAGCTGGGCCCAGGCGAGCGCGGCGAGCGCGAGCAGGCCGAGGACGATGGCCGCCCACGGGTACGGCGTCGCGTCCGAGTAGTCCGACGCGAGCCGCGTGTTCTCCTTCTGGTAGAGCTCCTTGGCCGCCGGGAGCATCTCGTCCTGCATCTTGTCGTTCGCGTACCGCAGGTAGGCGCCGCCGACCGGGTAGCCCTGCCGGTTGTAGACCCTGGCCCGCTCCACGAGCCCCTTGTACTCCGGCAGCAGCTTGTTCAGCTTCGATATGGCCGCCTCGGCGGGCGAGCCGGGCTCGGAGTTGGCGGCGGCGTTGACCAGTCCGGCGGCGGCGTTGCGGATGTCCGCCTCGTACGTGTCCTGGGACGCCTTGGTCTCCTGACCGCCCGCCAGGAAACCGCTGGAGGCGGCCGTGTTGGCGTCCGCCAGCGAACGGTAGATGTCGGCCGCGCCCGAACTGAGCGGCTGGCTGCGGTGCAGGACGTCGTCGGCGGCGGCCGCGCGGTCGGCCATCTGCCAGGCGGTGACGGCGCCGAACGCGACGATCAGGGCGGCCAGGACGGCGCCGATCAGGCGGAGCCGGCCGGGTTCCGTGGTCGCGGCGGCGCGCAGCCGCTCGACGCCCTCCGCGAACGCGGTACGGCGAGGGGGCGCCGGTGCGGGCAGGCCGGGGCCTGCTCCTGGCGGTGCCGCGCTGCTGATCGGCGGGTGTGTCACGTGACCTCCCCCATGGTCATCCGGTCGCCGCCCAGTATCGCCGCCCGGACCGGCATTCGGCACCGGCCTTCACTGGATCTTGATCGGATCGCAGCGGAACCCCTGCCCATGAATACGCCGGGGGGATCGGTTCGGTTCCGGAGGGGTGGTGCGGTTGCGATTCGGGGCGCGGGCCGGTGGGGGGTTGGTCGCGCCCACGCGGCGGTAGCCGCACATCAAATACAGCCCCGCGCCCCTAAAGGGGCGCCGCAGTCGTCGCTTCTTCTCAGCCGCGGGCAGTCGTGCCGCTGGGGCGGCACGGGTGGGCGCGGGCGGCACCTTGCCAGCGCCGGTAAGCGTCCCACCCCTCCAGCCTGACCCCGGGTCACCCCTCGAAGTACGTCCGCACCCTCTCCTGCACGGTCACCCCCGCCCCCGCCGCGTCCAGCCCCAGCAGCGCCGCGCCCAGCACCGGTCGCGCCGTCACCACCCTCGGTACCGCCTTCGGGGCCCGGGCCGCCAGCAGTTCGCGGACGCCGTCGTCGAGTTGGGGGTGGCCGCCGGCCAGGACACCGCCACCCAGCAGCACGGGGGTCTCCTCGTCCAGCAGATCGAGGCGGGTGAGGGCGACCATGGCCATGGACACGACTTCCTGGGCCAGCCGGTCCACGACCGCGCGGGCGACCGGGTCGCCGTCGGCGGCCGTCGCGAAGAGGACCGGGGTCAACTCGTGGCGGCGGGCGGGCTCGACCTCCTCCCGGTGCAGGGCCTCGATCAGCGCGAGCATGGTGTCGTGGCCGAAGTGCGCCGGGAGCGTGCGGGCCAGCTCCGTACCCTCGCCGCGTCCGTCCTCCGCGCGGGCCGCGTGCCAGAGGGCCTCCTCGGCCAGGCCCCAGCCGCCGCCCCAGTCACCGGAGATGCGGCCGAGGGCGGGGAAGCGGGCGGTGCGGCCGTCGGGGCGCATGCCGACGCAGTTGATGCCCGCGCCGCAGACGACGGCGACACCGCGGGGCTCGGTCACGCCTGCCCGCAGGATCGCGAAGGTGTCGTTGCGGACCGCCACCGTCGCCCCCCACGCGCGCGTGGCCAGCGCGGCGGCCAACTGCTCCTCCTCGAAGGGGAAGTCGGCGTTGGCCAGGCACGCGGAGACGTGGGCGACGGAGGTGACCCCGGCGGCGCCGTACGCCTCGGCGACCGCCCCCGCCACCTCGTCCACGGCCTGTTCCACGCCCACCACCGGCGGCCGGAAGCCGCCGCCGCGGGCCGTGGCGAGGACCTCGCCGTCCGCCGCCACCACCGCGACGTCGGTCTTGCTGTTGCCCGCGTCGATGGCGAGGACACTTGCGGTCAGGCCCACGCGAGGTGCTCCCGGTTGTGCGCGATCAGTCGGTCGGTCAGGGCGTCGGCGTACTCGTACTGGCCGATCAGGGGGTGGGACAGCAGGGCCCGGAAGACGCGGTCCCGGCCGCCGCGCAGGGCCGCCTCCAGGGCCAGCTCCTCGTAGGCGGTCACGTTGGCCACCAGTCCGGCGAACAGCGGGTCGACGTCCGGGACGGACATCGGTACCGGGCCGCTCGCGCCCACCGCCGCCTGGACCTCGATCACCGCGTCGTCGGGGAGGAAGGGCAGCGTGCCGCCGTTGTAGGTGTTCACCACCTGGTAGGGGTTGCCGGTGGTGCCGAGCAGGGCCGCGGCCAGGTCGACGGCCGCCTCCGAGTAGTAGGCGCCGCCCCGCTTGGCGAGCAGCTCCGGCTTCTCGTCCAGGGCCGGGTCGCCGTACATCTCCAGCAACTGCTTCTCCATCGCGGCCACTTCGGCGGCCCGGGACGGCTTGGTGCGCAGCTCGCGCACCACCTCGTCGTGGGCGTAGAAGTAGCGCAGGTAGTAGGACGGGATGACGCCGCCCAGACGGTCGAGGAGCGCCGGGGGCAGCTTCAGGTCCGCGGCGATCGTGTCGCCGTGCTCCGCGAGCAGCTTGGGCAGGACGTTGTCGCCCTCGGGGCCGCCGAGGCGGACCGCCGTCTCCCAGGTGAGGTGGTTGAGGCCGACGTGGTCGAGGTGGACCTCGGCCGGGGTGACGCCGAGCAGGTTCGCGAACTTCCGCTGGAAGCCGATCGCCACGTTGCACAGCCCGACCGCCTTGTGGCCGGCCTGGAGCAGGGCACGGGTCACGATCCCCACCGGGTTGGTGAAGTCGATGATCCAGGCGTTCGGGTTGGTGCGGCGCACGCGTTCGGCGATGTCCAGGACGACCGGGACCGTGCGCAGGGCCTTGGCCAGGCCGCCGGCGCCGGTGGTCTCCTGGCCGATGCAGCCGCACTCCAGCGGCCAGGTCTCGTCCTGCTGCCGGGCCGCCTGGCCGCCGACGCGCAGCTGGAGCAGCACCGCGTCGGCGCCCTCGACGCCCGCGTCCAGGTCGGAGGTGGTGACGATACGGCCGCCGTGGCCCTGCTTGGCGAAGATGCGGCGGGCCAGCCCGCCCACCAGCTCCAGCCGTTCGGCCGCCGGGTCCACCAGGACCAGTTCCTCGACCGGCAGGGTGTCCCGCAGGCGGGCGAAGCCGTCGATGAGTTCCGGGGTGTAGGTCGAGCCTCCGCCGACCACAGTGAGTTTCATGTATGGGTTAACCCTTCACTCCGGTGAGCGTGACGCCCTCGACGAACGCCTTCTGGGCGAAGAAGAAGACGAGGATCACGGGGGCCATGACCAGCACGGTCGCGGCCATGGTCAGGTTCCAGTCGGTGTGGTGCATGCCCTTGAAGGACTCCAGGCCGTAGGAGAGGGTCCAGGCGCCCGGGTTCTCGGACGCGTAGATCTGGGGGCCGAAGTAGTCGTTCCAGGCGTAGAAGAACTGGAAGAGGGCGACGGCGGCGATGCCCGGCTTCGCCATGGGGATCACCACCCTGAGGAGGGTCCTGAGGTCGCCGCAGCCGTCCACCTTCGCCGCGTCCAGGTACTCGTTCGGGATCGTCGTCAGGAACTGGCGCAGCAGGAAGATGGAGAACGCGTCACCGAACGCCATCGGCACGATCAGCGGCCACAGGGTGCCGGACAGGTCCAGCTGCTTCGCCCAGAAGAGGTACATCGGGATGATGACCACCTGCGGCGGCAGCATCATCATCGAGATCACCAGCATCAGGGACAGATTGCGGCCGCGGAAGCGGAACTTGGCGAGCGCGTACGCCACCGGGAGCGAGGAGACGACGGTCAGGACGGTGCCCAGGCCGGCGTAGATCAGGGTGTTCTTCCACCAGGTCAGGAAGCCGGGGGTGTCGAAGACCTTCTTGTAGTTGCCCCATTCCCAGGTGTGCGGGATCAGGTCCCGGCTCAGTGCCTGGCTGTCGCTCATCAGCGAGGTGAGGAAGACGAACACGAAGGGGAGGGTGAAGAACAGGGCGGCGGCGACGCCGAGGGAGTGGACCGCCACCCAGTTCAGCAGGGCCTTGCGGCGGGCCTCGCGTTCGGCGTCCGACGCCGGGGCCTTCAACTCCGTCGGCCGGTCCAGTACTTGGGTCATCGTCAGTCACCTGCCTGGATGAGACCGCCCCGGCGCCGCATCAGGAACGCGGTGAACACCATGGACAGGGCGAAGAGCACGAGGGCGACGACACACGCGGAGCCGTAGTCGAAGCGCTGGAAACCGAGGTTGTAGACGAGCTGGGGGAGGGTGAGCGTCGACTTCTCCGGATACCCGGGCTCGAACTGCGTGCCCGCGCCCTGGATGACGCCCGAGGCGACCTTCCCGGCGATGAGCGGCTGGGTGTAGTACTGCATCGTCTGGATGACACCCGTCACGACCGCGAACATCACGATGGGCGAGATGTTCGGCAGGGTCACGAACCGGAACCGCTGCCACGCGGAGGCGCCGTCCAGTTCCGCCGCCTCGTACTGCTCCTTCGGCACGTCGAGCAGCGCGGCCATGAAGATGACCATCAGGTCGCCGACGCCCCACAGCGCCAGCAGGGTCAGGGCCGGCTTGGACCAGGTGGGGTCGTTGAACCAGCCCGGGGCCGGGATGCCGATCTTCTCCAGCATCGAGTTGACCGGCCCGGTGCCCGGGTTGAGGAGGAAGGCGAAGGCCATCGTCGCCGCGACCGGCGGGGCCAGGTACGGCAGATAGAAGAGGGTGCGGAAGATCCCGGTACCCGTCTTTATCTTCGTGATGAGCATGCCGATGCCGAGTCCGAAGACGACCCGCAGCGAGACCATCACGACCACGAGCCACAGGGTGTTGCGCATCGCGGGCCAGAAGTAGGGATAGTGCTCGAAGACGTACGTCCAGTTCTTCGTGCCGGTCCACGTCGGCGGTTTGAAGCCGTCGTAGTGCATGAAGGAGAAATAGACCGTGGAGAGCAGCGGGTACGCGAAGAAGACCGCGAACCCGATCAGCCAGGGCGACATGAAGGCGATCGTGCGAAGCGCCGACCTGCGGCGCTTCGACGCCAGCGTGATGGTGCTCATCGCTACTTCGCCTGCGCGATGTCCGTGTCGATCTGCTGGGCCGTGGCCTCCAGACCGGACTTGAGGTCCTTGACCTTGCCGCTCTCGTAGTCGTATCCGAAGTTCTGGATCGTGGCCAGGTACACACCGCCGTTGATGGAGGCGGGCGACGTCGTGGAGTTCGGGTTGGCGGCGATGTCCAGGAAGGTCTTGAAGCGCGGGTCGTACTTCAGCTTCGGCGACTTCAGGGCGGCCAGTGTGGACGGCACGTTGTGGATGGCGTTGGAGAAGTTCACCACCGCGTCCGTGTCCGTGGTGATGTACTTGACGAACTCCCAGGCCGCGTTCTGCTTCTTGCTGGTGGCGGCGATACCGGCGATGGTGCCGGTGATGTAGCCCTTGCCGTACTGCGCGACCTGGTCGTCGGGCACGGGCAGCGGCGCCACGCCGATGTCGAACTTCGTCTTGGCGTCCACGGCCATGCCGAGCCGCCACTCGCCGTCGAGCTGCATGGCGACCTGGCCGGTCTGGAAGGGGTGCTTGTCGCCCCACTCGTCGCCGAGCGTCGCCCGGTACTTCTCCAGCTTCTGGAATCCGCCGAGGTCGTCGACGAGGTTCTTCTGAAGTGTGAACGCCTCGGTGAAAGCGGGGTCCTTGGCGATGTTCGACTTGCCGTCGGAGGTGAAGTACGTCGGCGAGAACTGCGCCGCGTAGTGCTCGGTCGTGGTCTCCCAGCCGTGGTAGTCCGGCATGAAACCGAGCTGCTTGTAGCTGTCGCCCTGGGCGATCGTCAGCTTCTTGGCGTCCGCCGTGAATTCGGTCCACGTCTTCGGCGGGCTGGTGATGCCGGCCTTCTCGAACGCCGTCTTGTTGTAGTAGAGGCCGTACGCGTCACCGAGCAGCGGCGCCGTGCAGCGGTTGCCGTCGTACTGGGTGTACTCGTTCATCGCCTTCGGGAACGTCGTCTCCGGGTCGATGCCGGCCTTCTTGAAGAACGGGTTGAGGTCGACCAGCGCGCCCGAGGAGCAGAACTTGCCCACGTTGTTGGTGGTGAACGACGAGATGACGTCCGGGGCCTTGTCGCCGCCGCTGCGCAGCGCCTGGTTGATCTTGTCGTCGGTCATGTTGGAGACGACGTTGACGTGGATGTTGGGGTGCGCCTTCTCGAAGCCGGCGATCAGCGCGTTGACCGCCTTCACCTCGTTCGGGGCGCTCCAGGCGTGCCAGAAGTTGATGGTGGTGTTCGCGGAGGCGTCGTCGGAGGCGCCGGAGGAGGACTGACCGGTACAGGCGGTGAGCAGGGCGAGTGAACTGGCGGCCGCGGTCAGGACAAAGGCCGTCTTTCGGGCAGCGGAGGGTATGGGCATGGCGAGATCTCCCGGGGCGGGCGGTGAGCGTGGGAAGGACTTGCTGTGCGGGGGTCTGAGGGGGTCAGCGCGAGGTGTCGAAGACCTCGTCGCGGGTGGTCGCGAGCGCGCTCTCCAGCGCGCCGCGCAGCACGGGGTGTTCCTGGACGTCGCCGACGACGAGCCGGGGCCGGGCGGCCGCCAGCTCCTCCAGCTCGGCCTGGACCAGGGCGCGCAGGACCTCGCCGCCGGCGGTCAGGACGGTGCCGCTGAGGACGACGAGTTCGGGGTCGAGGACGGAGACGAGGGAGGCGAGACCGGTGGCGAGCCGGGTCGCGTAGGTACGGAGGAGTTCGTGGTGCGGGCCGGTGCCGTGATCGGTGGCGCGGACGACGAGTGCGGCGGCGACCTCGGAGTGCGAGCCGGTGGGCAGGTCCTCGATGCCGAGTTCGCGGGCGATCCGGGGCAGGGCCTGCGCACCGGCGAGTTCCTGGTAACCACCGCTGTTGGCCTTGGTCACCTGGCGCACCAGCGGGGTGCCCGGCACCGGCAGGAAGCCGACCTCGCCGGCGCCGCCGGTCCAGCCGCGGTGCAGCCGCCCGCCGAGGACCAGGGCGGCGCCGAGGCCCTCCTCGTTCCACAGCAGCACGAAGTCGCCGTGGCCGCGGGCCGCGCCGAGCCGCTGTTCGGCGATGGCGACGAGGTTGACGTCGTTCTCGTACTCGACGGGCATCGGCAGCGCGGCGGCGAGGTCGTCGAGCAGCGCGGGGGAGTGCCAGCCGGGCAGGTGCGAGGCGTAGCGCAGCCGGCCGGTGTTGGGGTCGAAGGCGCCGGGGGTGCCGACGACGACCCGGTGGAGGTCGTCGCGGGCCAGCCCGGCCGCCTTCACCGCGCCGTCCAGGGCGTCGGTGACCTGCCGTACGACGGACTGCGCGGAGCGCCTGCCCGGGGTCGGCAGTTCGTACTCGCCGACCGTGCGGCCGGTGACGTCGGCGACGGCGGCCCGGATCCGGGCGGGGTTGACGTCGAGCCCGGCCGCGTGGGCGGCGGCCGGATTCACCGAGTACAGCTGGGCGTTGGGCCCGGGCCGTCCCTCGCTCGTCCCGGTCGCCAGGACCAGCCCGGCCGCCTCCAGGCGGGCCAGCAGCTGGGAGGCGGTCGGCTTGGAGAGGCCGGTGAGCTTGCCGATCCGGGTGCGCGAGAGCGGGCCGTGCTGCAGCAGCAGGTCCAGTGCGGCGCGGTCGTTCATGGCGCGCAGCACACGCGGGGTGCCCGGCGTACCGGCGGTTCCTGCCATGGGGTTCGACACCTGCCTTTCCAGCCGCTCAGTTTCCCAGTGACCTGGGCGATCGGTCCAGCCGGGGGAACCGGCCGGACCGCTCTCCTTGATCACTGTTAGGAAAGTTTCCTGTTGGCTGGAAAAAGTAGGCCGCCGGGAGAAGTGCGTCAATAGCCCGCAGGCGCGGCAACGCACTCGTTACCTGGACATGGACATGTGAAGGGCCGAGCGAAGGGGCATGCGAAGGGCCCGCCCGGAAGATCCGGACGGGCCCTTTCGTGCATCTGGAGGTCTGTCAGAGCTTGGTGGCCGGCGGGTCCACCTCGACGCGGTCGCCCGTGGCCTTCGCCGCGCCGGTGGTCGTCGTACCCGCGAAGACGAAGCGGTAGTAGCCGGTCTTCGACGCCTTCACGGTGGTGGACAGGGCGCCGCCGGTGCCGGAGGTGATGCCCTTGACGTTCTTGTACGTGCTGGTGCCCTCGGTGCGGAACTGGAGGACGACCTTCTGCCCCTTGTACCCCGCGTACTTGCCGGTCTCCCAGTTGGCCCGGGTCAGCTTGCCCTTGACGGTGATCGTCTTGCCCATGATCGCCGGTTCGGGGGTCGCGTTGACCGTCAGCTTGGCCGCGCGCTGCACCTTGGCGGTGGTCAGGTTGCCCCAGATGGCCACGTCGGACTCGGAGCTGAGGAAGTCGTCCGAGACGGTGGCGTCGAAGTGGGCGTACAGGCCCGCGGCCTTCCACGTGGTGGCGTCCGCGGAGTCGTACAGGTACTCGTCCGGGTCGACCGGGATGGTCTCGGAGCAGCTCTCGGTGACCGTGGTGTCCGTCGTGGAGGTCGTCGTGCAGGTGGGCATGACCTCCGGGTCCAGCTCGTTGGCGAACGTCTTCAGCGTGCCGCGGTAGAGCATCACCGCGGCGAACGTCTTCTTGTTGTCGATGACCAGGTCGGCGGGCCGGGTCAGGGTGTACGTCACCGGCACGTTCACCGTCTTGGTGGTGCCGACGACGATCGCCTTGCCCTTGTTGACGGTCACGTCGGAGAAGACCAGGTTCGGAGTGGCCGCCGAGGCGGCGGGCGCCGCGATGCCGGCCAGGGCCAGGGAGCCGGACAGGGCGGCGCCTATGGCGAGCTTTCTCATAAGTCCCCACATTCGAGACGGGTCCCCGGGCGACGTCGCGCTCCAGAACAAGGACCCGCAATGCGGCGACCATAGATCATCGCGAAGACGGGGAGAATACGGGGGACCTGTGAAGACCGTCTGAATCCATCCGGAGCCGAGCCGGCGGTCACGGCTCCGTCACGATCTTCGTCCGGCCTGGTCAACGGGCCCTCTCTCACAGCTTCCTGTCCTTTGATCCGGACACCGACCAGGAGAACGGCGACCGACCATGACCCCTCGAAGACGGCTCTTCGTACGGCTGCTGCGCGGTGCCGGCGGTGATTCCGTGGTGCCGGTCCTCACGCTGTGCGTCCTCGATCTCGTCGACCAGGGTTTCTCCCTGACGACCCTGCGGCATCTGGCCGGGTATGCGGTGGCGTTCCTCGCGCTCGCGCTGCTCTGGGCCGGCTGCCGGACCGGTCTGCTGGTACGCAGGGCGCGCGACCTGGGTGTGGAGGCCGGAGAGCAGCTCCTGGACGCCACTCAGAGCCACACCCTCACCGGTGTCCCGTTCGACCGGATCCGTGCCGAACTGGGCGCGGCCGGGCGGGCTTCCGACGTCGGCGACGGCAACCCGGTCGAGTTCCGCTGGCGCCTGTACCGCACCCGGCTGTCCGCCCCGGGCTCGGTCACCTTCGACGACTCCTCGGGCGAGGCCCGCGTGGAGGTCCGCGCCTCCGAGCACCTTGGGAGCGGGATCCTGCGGGGCGCCGCGTTCACCGCGCTCTGCCAGATAGTGCGCACGCTGCGGCCCGGGGACGCGAAGTGAGGCGGCGTGACATCGCGGTGCTGCTCGTCCTGCTCGCCCTCGCGACGGCGGACCGCGCGGTGACGGCCGGAGCGACGGAGAAGTGGGCCGGGGCCAGGCCGTCCGCCACCACCCCGGCCTGCCCCGGGGGGACCTTCCGGTGGAGCGGTGTGACACGGGAGGAAAGGCTCACCGAGCTCTCCCCGGTCGTGACGGTGAAGGAAGGAGACCGCAGCTCGATCACCTTCCCCGTCCATCTCGTCCGCGACATCGTCCCCCGGGTCGACACCAGCGACGGGAGTGTCTCCGCGCACCGCGTCCTGGCCTCCCTCGCCAAGCAGCTCAAGTGGTGGAGCGCGGAGGAGTTGGCGGCTCCCGGGGAGAACTCGGCCGACCGCGAGCCTTCTCCGATCAGGATCGGCTTCCTCGGACACGGCGGGCGCTTCGTCGATGCCAAAGCGGTGAGGGTCGTGGAGGGCAGCTTCACCGTCGCCTGTCCCGGCCGCACCGTCTACGGCAGCGTCACCACCTGGCTCAACGGCAACACCGACTCCTCCCTGGAGTGCGGCGTCGAACCGAGGACCGACGAGGCCTGGATCAAGGAGGCCTACCGGCTCACCTGCGGCGCCGCTGCTACTTAGCCGCCGGCCGCTGCGAGGCGATCGGGGTCGTCGCCGCCACCTGCGGGGAGTCCGCGTTGGAGAAGACGGACGGCGCGGCCACGGCCGCCGCCGGATCCGGGGCCTCGTCCTCCGTGAGGGCGACCGGCACCCCGCCGACGATCCGGATGTCCGCCGCGTCGAAGGCCCGCTTGATCCGCCAGCGCAGCTCGCGCTCCACGGTCAGCGCCTTGCCGGGCATGGTCTTGGCGGAGAGGCGGACGACCATCGAGTCGATGAGGACGGAGTCCAGGCCGAGGATCTGGATCGGGCCCCAGAGCAGCTCGTTCCAGGGCTCCTCCTTGGCCATCTTCTCGGCGACCTCGTCCAGGGTGGCCCGGACCTTGTCGAGGTCCTCGCTGGGCCGCACGGTGACGTCGACACCGGCCGTGGCCCAGCCCTGCGAGAGGTTGCCGATCCGCTTCACCTCGCCGTTGCGGACGTACCAGATCTCGCCGTTGTCGCCGCGCAGCTTGGTCACCCGCAGCCCGACCTCGATGACCTCGCCGGAGGCCACCCCCGCGTCGATCGAGTCCCCGACGCCGTACTGGTCCTCCAGGATCATGAAGACGCCGGACAGGAAGTCCGTGACCAGGTTCCGGGCGCCGAAACCGATCGCCACACCGGCGACACCGGCCGAGGCCAGCAGCGGCGCGAGGTTGATCTGGAAGGCGGACAGCACGGTCAGCGCGGCCGTGCCCAGGATCACGAAGCTCGCCATCGACCGCAGCACGGACCCGATCGCCTGCGAGCGCTGCCGCCGCCGCTCCGCGTTGACCAGCAGCCCGCCGAGGGTGGTGCCCTCCGCCGACTCGGCCGTGCGGTTCATCCGGTCGATCAGCTTGGTTATCGACCGCAGCACGACGTTTCTGAGCACCACCGCGATCACCAGGATCAGCAGCACCTTCAGGCCTATCGCCAGCCAGGTCGACCAGTTCTGCTCGACCCAGCTCGCGGCGTTGGTGGCGCTCTCCTGGGCGTCCTGGAGCGTGGGGACCGCCGGGGTCGACGAACCCGAGGGGCTCGGCGACGGCGACGAACCGGCGGCCAGTAGGACGGCGGGCAAGGACACGGCGGGTACCTCCAGGCGGTGCGGTACTGCCCTCCGGTACGGCGGTCACGGGTCGTACGGCTGGTTTCAAGGTCACGAAAAGGTCACCGGACGGGCAGGATCACCACACTAACGGGGCATTGTGTGTCCGCCCGACCGATACGCGAAGGAGAGACCGTGCTCACGCCCGCTTGAACAGGCCGGCGACCGGGGGATGAATGCGGTGTGGTCGAAAACACTCCCAGCCCGTTACGCGGACATGGTGGCGCGTCCACCAGGCAAGAGGGGAGACTGGCCACAGATCGTCCCGGCGCGAGCCACGCGCCGCCGACGCCCAAGGAGGCACCCGTGCCGCATGTCCTGGTCCTCAACGCGTCGTACGAGCCGCTCGGCGTCGTACCGCTCCGCCGCGCGCTCATCCTCGTCCTGGAGAACAAGGCTGTCGCCTTGGAGGAATCCGGCGCCTTTATGCACAGCGCAACCGTCACAGTCCCCGCACCCAGCGTGGTCCGGCTCAAGCGATTCGTACGGGTTCCCTACCGGGGGCCCGTTCCTCTCACCCGCAGGGCGCTCTTCGCCCGCGACGGGGGCCGGTGCATGTACTGCGGTGGCGTCGCAACCAGCGTCGACCACGTCATCCCGCGCAGTCGCGGGGGTCAGCACGTCTGGGACAACGTGGTGGCGTCCTGCCGCCGCTGCAACCACGTCAAGGCCGACCGCCATCTCTTCGAGATCGGCTGGCGGCTGCGGCACAAACCAGCCCCACCCACCGGCCTGGCCTGGCGCATCATCGGCACCGGCCATAGGGACCCGCGCTGGCTGCCGTACTTGCAGCCGTACGGCGCGGACGACGCTCTGGCCCGGATCGACGGCATCTCCGCCTGACGATCCGGGCCTTCGCATACCCCGTGGCCACCGGCTCGGCCACGGGGCCCTTCGGAACGCGCGTGCTGCGGCTCTCACGCGTAGCGCAGCTCCGCCGGGCGCACCGAGCGGCGCAGCAGGGGCAGCGAGGTGGCCGCCGCGAGCAGACAGCACGCGTACACGCCCACCGGGACCAGCAGCGCCACGTACGGCACCCCCACGGCGGTGTGCTCCCCGACGGACGCCGAGTACCAGACCCCGATCCCCATGCCGCCCGCACCCGCCACCGCGACCGCGGGGAGCAGCGGCAGCGCGGTCTCCAGCAGCAGCGCCCGGGCCAGCACCCCGTGCGGCACCCCGGCGGCGGTCTGGACCGCCAGGCCCCGGCGCCGGGTGGCCAGGGACTCCGCGGTGCCCACGGCGAGCGCGGACAGCACGATCGCCAGGGCGAGGAGGATCGCGGCGGCCGTCAGATCGAGCCCGTCGGTGTAGTAGGACAGGCCCATCCCGAGGCGGCCCTCGCGCTCGGAGGCGCGCAGGTCGGCGAGCAGCACCTGCCGGACCCCCACGAAGGCCGTGCCGACGACCGTCACCAGCAGCACGGCCGCGTGCGTCCGGGCCGCCGCCCACGGGTCGTCGCGCAGCCGTTCCGCCGCGATCAGCACCGCGGGGCTGCCGGTGCGGGCGGCGAGCGCCGAGCCCAGCCGCCGGGCGGACCAGCCCGCCAGCCCCACCGCCACGGCGCCGATCAGCAGGCTCAGGGCGAAGATCACGAGCGGGCCGACGGCGAGCCCGAACAGGGGGAGCGAGAAGGGGTCGCGCACGAACACGGCCACCACCACGAACAGCGCGGACACGCCCAGCAGGACGGTCGCCACCCGGAACAGCCGCCCCGGACCCGCCGGCGGCACCCGCCGTACGACACCCAGCGGCGACGCCACCACGCGGCGCAGCGACAGCACGGCCACCGCCGCGCCGGCCGCCGGCACCAGCAGGACCATCGCGGCGAGGCCGGCCCAGGCCAGGGGGACGGGATGGGACCACAGGCGGAGCAGGACCGGCACCGAGACCGCGGTGGCCGCGGCGGAGCCGGCCAGGCAGGCGAGCCCCGACTCCAGCGCCGCGATCCGCCGCACCTGCGCGGGCCCGGCCCCCGCCAGCCGCAGCGTGGCCAGCCGCCGGTCGCGGTGCACGGCACCGATCCGCGCGCTCTGCCCGAGGAACCCGTACACCGGGATGAGCAGCATCGTCAGCGCGGCGACCACACCGCCCCGGGTGCCCTCCTCGTCCAGCAGCCCGCCGCCGAGACCGATGTGATGGTGGCCGTCCATCGGCACCAGCACGGCGACGACCGTCCCGAGCCCGGTCGCGAGGGCGGCCCCGGCCGCCGTCAGCACCACCCGCCACCACTCCCGCCGGTCCGACCCCCGGGTCAGCAGCCAGGCGAGCGCCAGGTCGGCCCTCACGCGGTCACCCCCGCCGGCAGCACGGCCCCGTCGCCCAGCCGCACCTCGCGGTCCGCGTACGCCGCCACCTGGGCGTCGTGCGTGATCAGCAGGACGGCCGCGCCCGTCTCCCGGACCGTGTGCACCAGGGCGGTCATCACCTGCTCGCTCGCCAGCGAGTCCAGCGCCCCGGTCGGCTCGTCCGCGAAGACCACCTTCGGGCTGGTCACCAGCGCCCGGGCCAGCGCGGCCCGCTGGGCCTGACCGCCGCTCATCGAGCCCGGCCGCAACTCCTCCTGCCCGCGCACCCCGAACCGCTCCAGCCACTCGCCGGCCCGCGCCCGGGCATCCGCACGGGCCGCCCCGGCGAGCATCAGCGGCAGCGCCACGTTGTCCAGCGCCGTGAGTTCCGGGATCAGCTGCCCGAACTGGAAGACCACCCCGAAGTCGGTCCGCCGCAGCTCGCTCAGCCGCTTCTCCGGCAGCCCGTCCAGCCGCTCCCCGGCGTACGTCACCGAGCCCGCGTCCGGGCGGACGATCCCGGCGAGGCAGTGCAGCAGCGTGGACTTCCCGCTGCCGCTGGCTCCGGTCACGGCGAGGATCTCGCCCGCGCGCAGCTCGACCGAGGCGCCGCGCAGGGCCTCGGTCCTGCCGTGCGCCTTGGCCAGGTCCCGGCCCGCCAGCAGCGGTATCGGGGTGCCCCCCTTGGTGCTCATGCTGAGTCGACCTCCGCGGTCAGAGTGGTGAGCCGGGCCGCCGTCGTGGTCATCCAACGGAGGTCGGCGTCGAGGTGGTTGAGGGCGAAGTCCGCCGAGAGCACGGTCGTCAGATCGGCCTTCGGCGCCGTCTTGACGGCGGTGAGCTCCCGCATCCGCTCCATGTGCGCGGCGCGCTGGTCGAGCAGGTAGGCGGCCGGGTCGCCGCCGGCCAGGATCGACACCACGACCTTGGCGAAGATCTCGTTCGCCACGAACGGCGCCGGCGGGGTGATCGCCCCCGCCCAGCGGGCCAGTTCGTGCCCGCCCGCCTCCGTCGAGCGGTAGCGGGTCCGCTCGGGTCCGCCGTCGGCGTCGGTGCCGTCGATCTCCGCCAGGCCGTCGCGGACCAGGCGCTGCAGGGTCGTGTAGACCTGCCCGTAGGCCAGCGGGCGGGCCTGCGGGAAGCGCTCGTCGTGGCGCCGCTTGAGGTCGTAGCCGTGACTCGGGCCGGACTCCAGCAGCCCCAGGAGGATGTGCCGGGTGCTCATGGAGATCAGTATGCACCAGCTACATGTACTGAGTGAATAGTCGCTCCGGTTTCCGTCGAGAGTGCCGTCCGGTTCACTGGGTAGGCCTGCCATGACCCGGCACCCGCCGCCGTACCCGACGAAACGACGAGGAGGCCACCGTGGCCGCAACGGTTCATGATCCGATCCCGGCCCAGTTCAAACCCTTGGTGCGGACCGAGGAGGAGCCCCGTCTGTGCGTGTTCAGCGCCGAGAGCGCCTGCGCGCAGGCCCCGCTGACCAGTGAGCCGCCGCTGCCCGACGCCGAGCCCCTCACCAGCGAACCGCCGCTCGCCGACGCGGCCCCGCTGACCAGCGAGCCGGGGTTGTAGATGAGCGAAGCCGCTCCCCCCGACGGGGAGCTGTCCCGGCTGGCGGAACTGCACGGCGTCGCCACCTCCTACAGCCCGTCCCCGGACCGTACGGTCGCCGCCTCGGCCTCCGCCGTGATCGCCGCCCTCGGCGCCCTGGGCGTCGACGCGAGCGGCCCGGAAGCCGTCCGCACCGCTCTCGCCGACCGCGAGCGGGACCTCGCCGAACGGCTGCTGCCGCCGACCGTCGTCCACTGGTCGGGCGCCGGCGGGATCGACCTCGGCCTGCCCGCCGGGACCCGCCTGGAGCTGCGCACGGAGGACGGCGAGACCCTCGACGGCGAGACCCTCGACCGCGTACGGGACCTGCCGCTCGGCGTCCATCAGGTGACCGCCACCGCTCCCGACGGCCGCAGCGGCCACTGCCACCTCGTCGTCGCCCCCGACCGGCTGCCGACCCCGGCCGGCCGCTCCTACGGC
Organism: Streptomyces sp. NPDC090088; assembly: GCF_044747345.1. Classification (NCBI taxonomy): domain Bacteria; kingdom Bacillati; phylum Actinomycetota; class Actinomycetes; order Kitasatosporales; family Streptomycetaceae; genus Streptomyces; species Streptomyces sp. NPDC090088. The sequence goes on from NZ_JBIVDZ010000001.1 coordinate 560,352, forward strand.
CTTCTCGTCCAGCTCTACTCGCTGCTGTCCCGGCGCTCCTGGGGCATGGGCGACCTCGGCGACCTCGCCGCCCTGGCCGACTGGGCCGGACGCACCGCCGGGGCCGGGTTCGTGCAGGTCAACCCGTTGCACGCGGCCGTCCCCGGGGCCCCCACCGACCCGTCCCCGTACCGCCCGTCCTCGCGCCGCTTCCCGGACCCGGTGCATCTGCGGCTGGAGTCCGTCCCCGAGTACACCGAGGACCCCGCGCTCGCCGACCGCGCAGGACGGCTGCGCGCCGCCGTCCTCGACCAGGGCGCCCTCATCGACCGGGACGCGGTGTGGGAGCTGAAGCGGGAGGCGCTGGAGGCGGTGGCCGCCGTACCGCTCGATCCGGCCCGGCAGGCCGCCTACGACGCCTTCCGCGCGGCGGAGGGGCAGGACCTGGAGGACCACGCCACCTGGTACGCGCTCGCCGAGAAGTACGGCTCCGAGTGGCGCCGGTGGCCCGAGGCGCTGCGCGACCCGCGCTCGGCGGAGACCGCCCGGGCCCGTGCCGGGCTGGCCGACCGCGTCGCCTTCCACACCCGGCTCGCCTGGCTCACCGTCACCCAGCTCACCGACGCCCAGCGCACCGCCCGCGAGGCCGGGATGCCGGTCGGGATCGTGCACGACCTCGCCGTCGGCGTGCATCCCGAGGGCGCCGACGCCTGGGCGCAGGGCGCGTTCTTCGCCGCCGGGATGTCCGTCGGCGCCCCGCCCGACGCCTTCAACGCCCGCGGCCAGGACTGGGGCCTGCCGCCCTGGCGCCCCGACCGCCTCGCCGCCAGTGGCCACGCCCCCTTCCGCGGCCTCCTGCGCGCCCTCTTCCGCTACGCCGGCGCCCTGCGCATCGACCATGTGATGGGCCTGTTCCGGCTCTGGTGGGTCCCGGAGGGCCGCCCGCCGACGGAGGGCACCTACGTCCGCTACGACGCCGAGGCGATGCTCGCCCTGCTCGCCCTGGAGGCGACCCGGGCGGGCGCGGTGGTGATCGGGGAGGACCTGGGCACCGTCGAGCCGGGGGTCCGCGAGACGCTCCAGCGGCACGGCGTCCTCGGCACCTCCGTGCTCTGGTTCGAACGGGACTGGGAGGGCGACGGCCACCCGCTGCCCCCGCACCGCTGGCGCGCCGACTGCCTGGCCACCGCCACCACCCACGACCTGCCGTCCACCGCCGCCCGTCTCACCGGCGAACACGTCGAACTCCGCGACCGCCTCGGCCTGCTGACCCGCCCGGTGGCCCAGGAGCTGGCGGAGGCGAAGGCCGACACGGCGGAGTGGCTGGCCCTGCTGATCAGCCTGGGCCTGCTCGCCGGGACCGACGTCGGCGACGAGGAGGCCGAGATCCGGGCCGTCCACCGGTTCCTGCTGCGCACCCCCGCCCGCATGATCGGCGTCTGGCTCCCGGACACCGTCGGCGACCGCCGCCCGCAGAACCTCCCCGGCACCTGGGACCAGTACCCGAACTGGCGCCTGCCCGTCGCGGACCCGGCGGGGCGCCCGGTGACCCTGGAGGAGCTGACCGCGTCGCGGCGGGCGCGGGCCCTGCTGGAGACCCTCGACGCGGACCGGGCCCCATGATCCCGTTAACAGGTACCCCGGACGCGCGCCTGCCAGGTCGGCCCGCTAACTTGGGGATCGTGGACAAGAAGAACGCCCTGCGCGCCGGCGCCCTGGCTGCCGGTACGACGCTGATGATGCTGCTCATGTCGTCCCCCGCCCTCGCGCTCACGCGTGACGACGGCGACGACCCCGGCAAGGGCCTGAGCGTCGTCCAGACGCTGGGCCTCTACGTCCTGGCCCCGCTCGTGCTGTTCGCGGTCATCGCCGGTCTGGTGATGGTGCTGGACAAGTCGACGGTCCGGGTCACCAAGCCGAAGGCCAAGGCGTAGGTCCCGGCCTTCCCACAGCCTCACCGTTCCACCGAGGGCGCCGGTCGCCTTCCGTACGTGTCGTGCGTACGGGAGCCGACCGGCGCCCTCGGCGCGTGCTCGGGCGGTGCGTCGCTCAGGGACTCGGCGCGGTCAGGTACCGCTGCACGGTCGGCCCGAGCCACGCCACGATCTCCTCACGGGCCAGCGCCACGGCCGGCGGCAGCCGCAGCACGTACCGGGTGAGGGCGAGCCCCAGCAACTGCGTGGCACACAGCGCCGCCCGCGCCGGCACCTGCTCGGGATCCGGGCACACCCGCTGGGCCACCGGCACCACCTGCTCCCGGAAGATGCCCTGCAGGCGCTCGGCGCCCGCCTTGTTGGTGACCCCGACCCGCAGGACCGCGGTGAGCTCCTCGTTCTCCTCCCAGATGTTCAGGAAGTGCTCCACCAGCGCCCGTCCGACCTCGGCGCGCGGCGCCCGCGAGAGGTCGGGGATCCGCAGGTCGAGGGCGACGGCGGCCGCGAAGAGGCCGTCCTTGCTGCCGAAGTAGCGCATGACCATGGAGGGGTCGATGTGCGCGTCCTTGGCGATGGCGCGGATGGTGGCGCGCTCGTAGCCGTCGGTGGCGAAGCGCTCGCGGGCGGCGGCCAGGATCGCGGAGCGGCTGGCGTCGGAGCGGCGCGCCGCCGGGCCGTGCGCGGAATCTGTGCTTCTACTGTTGGTGCCGGTCATGCCAACGAGCGTAGGCCAACATATGTGGGCCAACAAGTGTTGACGCCTAGGGCGGCGCGGTTCTAGGCTGGTCAACGAGCGTTGGCAAACAGATGTTGGCAAGCGCCTGTCGGCAAGCAGGCGTTGACCTCCAGGAGGCCCTCATGAACGGCACGACCGGCACCTCGGGAACGCCCCGCGTGATCGTCGTCGGCTCCGGCCCCACCGGCCTGCTCCTGGCCGGCGACCTCGCCGCCGCCGGAATCCCGGTCACCCTCCTCGAAAAGCGTCCCCACAGGACCAGCAACCTCTCCCGCGCCTTCGTCCTGCACGCCCGCGCCCTGGAGCAGCTCGACGCCCGGGGGCTCGCCGACGACCTGGAGGCCGTCGGCCGGCCCATCAGCCGGATGAACCTCTTCGACGGGCTCACGCTGGACCTCGGCGCCCTTCCCTCCCGCTTCAACCACGTCCTCGTCCTCCCGCAGTACGAGGTGGAGAAGGTGCTGGAGCGCCGGGCCGCCGAGGCGGGTGTCGACTTCCGGCACGACTGCGAGGTGACCGGCCTGACCCAGGACACGGACGGCGTGACCGTCCACGTCAGGGGCGGGGAGGACCTGCGCGCCGCGTACGTCGTCGGCACCGACGGCATGCGCAGCGTGGTGCGGGAGGCGGTCGGGCTGCCGTTCCCGGGCAGGTCGGCGATCCGGTCCGTGGTCCTCGCCGACGTGCTGCTCGCCGAGAAGCCCGAGACGCTGCTGACGGCCGCCGCGGTCGGCGACGCGTTCGCGTTCCTGGCGCCGTTCGGCGACGGCTACTACCGGGTGATCTGCTGGCACCGCGGCCGTGATGTCCCCGACCACGAGCCGGTGGACCTCGACGAGGTCAAGGAGATCACCCGCCTCGCCCTGGGCCGGGACTACGGGATGCACGACGCCCGCTGGATGTCCCGCTTCCACAGCGACGAGCGCCAGGCGCCCAGCTACCGGGTCGGCCGGGTCTTCCTGGCCGGCGACGCGGCACACGTGCACACCCCGGCCGGCGGCCAGGGCATGAACACCGGTCTCCAGGACGCGGCCAACCTGAGCTGGAAGCTCGCCGCCGTGCTGCACGGCCACGCCGCCCCGGACCTGCTCGACACCTACCAGAGCGAACGGCACCCCGTCGGCCGGACCGTGCTGCGCAGCAGCGGTGCGATCGTCCGGCTCGCGATGGCCAAGGGCTGGCAGCTGCCCGTGCGGGCCGCGCTCGCCACCGCGCTCAACCACCTCGCCCCGGCCCGCCGTAAGGCGGTCGGCCAGGTCACCGGCATCGGCTACCACTACCCCGCGCCGCGCGGCGCCCACCGCCTCACCGGCACCCGCGTCCCCGACCTCGCCCTGGCCGGCGGCGGCCGGCTCTACGAGGCCCTGCGCGGCGGCCGGTTCGTGCTGGTCACCCCGGACCCCTGCGACCCGGGTACGGAACGCGCGGACCGCCTGACCGTCGCCCACTGGGCGAGCGACCGCCGTACCACCCTGCTGGTGCGCCCCGACGGATACGTGGCCTGGGCCGCCGAGAGCGCCCAGGCGCCGGACGTCGAGCGGGCGCTGGCCACCCACCTCGGGTGACCGGCTCAGGCGAGGGTGAAGTCCGCGGCCTTGGTGTCGAAGGTGGTGTGGCCGTCCTTCGCCGTGGCCAGCACGGCGATGTGCCAGGCGCCGTGCGCGGAGGACGCGGCGTCGGCGGCGGACACCGGAGCCGTGTACACGCACCGGACGGTGCCGCCGCCGGCCGGCGTGCAGGTCGCCGAGTCCACCTCGGCCGCCGCCAGGTCCTTGGCGGTCAGCGACTCCTTGGCGAAGCCGGACTTCTCCGGCCAGGCCAGCACCTTCAGGCTCTTGACCCCGGAGGGCGCGGAGACCTCGGTGGTGAAGGAGAGCGAGCCCTTGTGGCCGGTCTCGGGGGCGGTGTAGCGGGCGGTGCTGTGGGCCAGGGCCGGCGACGGGTCCTGGTCCCCGGCGTAGGCGAGGGCGAAGGCCCCGGCACCCGCGAGGACGACGGCACCGGCGACGACGGGCAGGACGATACGACGGGACATGGCGGATTCTCCGTAAGGGTCTGAGTGCCTTGGCTGGACGAACCGGCGCTCTGTGCCGCGCCGTTGCACCGATGTTCGCAACGCGCGGGCACCCCCGGCGTGAGCACGGATACTCAACTCCGCCTGGGTGATGGGGAGCAGGCGAACGCACGGAGCGGGCGCCCGGTGTCCTGACACCGGGCGCCCGCTCCGTCGTGGCGCGGCGTACCGCGCGGTACCGCCTGCTACTGCGCGGCCGCGTCCGCCGCCTGGGCCCGCAGGGCGCGCTCGACGCCCGCGCGGGACTCCGAGACCAGCCGGGCCAGGGCCGCGTTCGGCTGGGCCGAGGCCAGCCAGGTGTCCGTCTTGGTGAGGGTCTCCTGGGACACCTGGAGGGCCGGGTAGAGGCCGATCGCGATCTGCTGGGCGATCTCGTGCGAGCGGGAGTCCCACACCGACTTCAGGATCTCGAAGTACTTGTCGGTGTAGGGCGCCAGCAGCTCACGCTGGTCGGTCTGGACGAAGCCGCCGATCACGGCCTCCTGCACGGCGTTCGGCAGCTTGTCGGAGTCGATGACCGACGCCCACGCCTCCGCCTTGGCCTCCTCGGTCGGCCGGGCCGCCCGGGCGGTGGCCGCGTGCCGCTCACCGGCGGCCGTCCGGTCCCGCTCGTACTCGCCCGCGATCTCCGTCTCGTCGAAGCGGCCGACCGCCGCCAGCCGCTCCACGAACGCCCAGCGCAGCTCGGTGTCGACGGCCAGGCCCTCGACGGTGTGGGTGCCGTCCAGCAGACCGTCGAGGAGGTCCAGCTGCTCCGGGGTGCGGGCGGTGGCCGCGAAGGCGCGGGCCCAGGCCAGCTGGTGGTCACTGGCCGGCGCGGCCGCCCGCAGGTGGGCCAGCGTGGCGTCGGTCCAGCGGGTGAGCAGGGCCTCACGGGTGCTCGGGTCGGCGTACAGCTCGACGGCGAGCTTCACCTGGCGGTGCAGCGACTGCACGACACCGATGTCGGACTCCTTGCCGATGCCGGACAGCACCAGCGACAGGTACTCACGCGTGGGCAGCTCGGCGTCCCGGGTCATGTCCCAGGCCGACGCCCAGCACAGCGCGCGGGGCAGCGAGGACTCGAAGTCGCCGAGGTGCTCGGTGACGAAGCGCAGCGACTGCTCGTCGAGGCGGACCTTGGCGTACGACAGGTCGTCGTCGTTGAGCAGGAACACCGCCGGGCGACGGCGGCCGGTCAGCTGCGGTACGGCCGTCAGCTCGCCGTCCACGTCCAGCTCGATCCGGTCCTCGCGAACCAGCTTGCCGGTGTCGTCGTCCAGTTCGTACAGGCCGATCGCGATCCGGTGCGGACGCAGGATCGGCTCTCCCTTCGCCCCGGCCGGCAGCGCCGGGGCCTCCTGACGGATGGCGAAGGAGGTGACGACACCGTCGGCGTCCGTCTCCACCTCCGGACGCAGGATGTTGATGCCCGCCGTCTGCAGCCACTTCTGCGACCAGGTGCTCAGGTCACGGCCGGAGGTCTCCTCCAGGGCGCCCAGCAGGTCGGACAGGCGCGTGTTGCCGAAGGCGTGCCGCTTGAAGTACGCCTGCACGCCCTTGAAGAACTCGTCCATCCCGACGTACGCGACGAGCTGCTTCAGCACGCTCGCGCCCTTGGCGTACGTGATGCCGTCGAAGTTGACGAGCACATCGTCGAGATCCCGGATCTCGGCCATGATCGGGTGCGTGGAGGGCAGCTGGTCCTGCCGGTACGCCCAGGTCTTCATCGAGTTGGCGAACGTCGTCCACGAGTGCGGCCAGCGCGACTCGGGCGCGTACGCCTGGCAGGCGATGGAGGTGTAGGTGGCGAACGACTCGTTCAGCCACAGGTCGTTCCACCACTCCATGGTGACCAGGTCGCCGAACCACATGTGCGCCAGCTCGTGCAGGATGGTCTCGGCCCGCGTCTCGTACGCCGCGTCCGTCACCTTGGACCGGAAGACGTACTGGTCGCGGATGGTCACCGCGCCCGCGTTCTCCATCGCGCCCGCGTTGAACTCGGGCACGAACAGCTGGTCGTACTTCTTGAACGGGTACGCGTAGTCGAACTTCTCCTGGAACCACTCGAAGCCCTGCCGGGTCACCTCGAAGATCGCGTCCGAGTCCAGGAACTCCGCGAGCGAGGGACGGCAGTAGATGCCCAGCGGCACGCTCTGGCCGTCCTTCTCGTACACGCTGTGCACGGAGTGGTACGGGCCGACGATCAGCGCGGTGATGTACGACGAGATCCGCGGCGTCGGCTCGAAGGCCCAGACGTCGTCCTTGGGCTCGGGCGTCGGCGAGTTCGAGATCACCGTCCAGCCGGTCGGCGCCTTCACGGTGAACTGGAAGGTCGCCTTCAGGTCGGGCTGCTCGAAGGAGGCGAAGACGCGGCGGGCGTCCGGCACCTCGAACTGGGTGTAGAGGTACGCCTGCTCGTCGACCGGGTCGACGAACCGGTGCAGACCCTCACCCGTGTTGGTGTACGCGCAGTCCGCGACCACCCGGAGGACGTTGCGGCCCTCCAGCAGGCCGGGCAGCGCGATCCGGGAGTCCGCGAAGACCTCGGCCGGGTCCAGCGCGTCACCGTTGAGGGTGACCTCGTGGACCGCCGGGGCCACCAGGTCGATGAAGGAAGCGGCGCCGGATCCGGCGACGTCGAAGCGCACCGTGGTCACGGACCGGTAGGTACCGCCCTCCTGCGCGCCGGAGAGGTCGAGATCGATCTCGTACGAGTCAACGGTGAGCAGCGTCGCCCGCTGCTGCGCCTCTTCGCGAGTCAGGTTTGTGCCAGGCACGCGGTCATCTCCTCGTTATGTGTGGGTTGCGCCATCCTTCCACGGGAGGCGGGAGGAGGGCGACGAGGGAAAACCCGCGAGATTTCCGAGCCCCGTAGGGGCGCGGGGAACTGCGCGACCAGCCACGACGGTGCCGCGGCCGCACGACGGCAGACCGAGGCACCCCGTTGGGCGGCCTTACTTCCCCGACAGCTCCTCTGCCACCAGCTCCGCGATCTGCACGGCGTTCAGCGCAGCCCCCTTGCGGAGGTTGTCGTTGGAGACGAACAGCGCGAGCCCGTTCTCCACCGTCTCGTCCCGCCGGATCCGCCCGACGTACGACGGGTCCTGCCCGGCCGCCTGCAGCGGCGTCGGGATGTCGGACAGCTCGACGCCGGGCGCGTCGGACAGCAGCTCGGTCGCCCGCTCGGGGCTGATCGGCCGGGCGAACCGCGCGTTGATCTGGAGGGAGTGCCCGGAGAACACCGGGACCCGCACACAGGTGCCGGAGACCTTCAGCCCGGGCAGCTCCAGGATCTTGCGGGACTCGTGGCGCAGCTTCTGCTCCTCGTCGGTCTCGTTCAGACCGTCGTCGACGAGGTTGCCGGCGAAGGGCAGCACGTTGAAGGCGATGGGCCGCTTGTAGACCTGCGGCTCGGGGAAGTCGACCGCCGCGCCGTCGTGGGTGAGCTTCTCCGCGTCGGCGGCGACCTTCTGCACCTGCCCGTGCAGCTCCGCCACGCCCGCGAGACCGGAGCCGGACACCGCCTGGTAGGTGGTGGCGACCAGCGCCTCCAGGCCCGCCTCCGCGTCCAGCACCTTCAGGACCGGCATCGCGGCCATCGTGGTGCAGTTCGGGTTGGCGATGATGCCCTTGGGGCGGTCCGCGATCGCGTGCGGGTTCACCTCGGAGACGACCAGCGGGACCTCGGGGTCCTTGCGCCAGGCGGAGGAGTTGTCGATCACGACGGCACCCTGGGAGGCGACCTTCTCGGCCAGCGCCTTCGAGGTGGCCCCGCCCGCCGAGAACAGCACGATGTCCAGGCCCGAGTAGTCGGCGGTCGCCGCGTCCTCCACCGTCACACCGTCGAGCACGGACCCGGCCGAACGGGCCGAGGCGAACAGGCGCAGCTCCGTGACCGGGAAGGTCCGTTCCGCGAGGATCCTGCGCATGACCGTGCCGACCTGACCGGTGGCTCCGACGATTCCGACCCTCACGGTGACTCCCTTTACCTGCGTCGATGTGTGTCTGCGGCCTTTCCATCATGCGGCCGACCCGGGTCCGCCTGTCCAATTCTTTGCGCGCCATACCCGCCGACCGGACCACCCGGCCCGTGGAACTCCCGCCCACACCCACGCTGAGCTGCAGAAATTACCTCCACTTGGCCGTCGTACCGCAAGCTGTGCTGCGCCGCGCGCCGGTGTGACGTACGCCTCGGAAAAGATGTCCGGGATCCGGCCGAACGTTTCCGGGGGCTGCGGCGTCGTAGGAGAAACGCGGTGAGGGGGGTGGGTTGTGCTGCGCAGAAAGGCCCGCCGCGCCCAGGGGGACGAGCACGGGGATCCTCTGGACGCGGACCAGGAGCGCCGGGTCAGGGCGGTGCTCGCGCTGGGCGGTGTACCGCAGGCGGACCTGCTGGACGGGGTACAGCAGGTACGTCTGCGGTTGCTGGAGCGGGCCGCGAGCGGCCAGGAGGCGCCGCGGGACGTCTCGGCGTGGGCGGCGGTCGTCGCCTCCCACCTCGCCATGGACTGGCACCGCGCCAAGCGCCGCCAGGAACGCCTCGGCGAACGGCTGGCCTCCCAGCGCCCGCCCGAGCACGCCTCCGGCTCCGGCGAGGACAGCCGTGTGCTCTCCGTCGCCGTCGCCCGCGGCCTGGACGAACTGCCGGACGCCCAGCGCCAGATCCTCGTCCTGCGCTTCTACGCCGACCTGCCGGTGCGCGGGATAGCCGAGGAACTCGGCATCCCCGAGGGCACCGTCAAGAGCCGGCTGCACACGGCGGTACGGGCCCTGCGCGCCCGCCTGCACGAGGACGAGGTGGTGTGAGCATGACCGCCGAACACAACGCACACGACGCACACGACGCACACGACGCACACGACGCACACGACGCGTACGACGCGTACGACGCGTACGACGCGTACGACGGCCGGGACGACGACTTCGACGCCCTCTTCGCCGTTCTCGCGGAGGAGCCGCTCACCGACGGGCAGCGGGCCGATGCCGCCTTCATGGCCGAGCACCGGGCGGCCACCGCCGACGTGGCCCTCCTGCGCGAACAGCTCGGGATCATCGCGGACACCCTGGCCGAACCCCGCCCGCGGCCCCAGCCGCGGCCCCAGCCCCGGGTGCGCCCGGCCGGGCGCCGCAGGCCGTGGCAGCACCCCGGTGTCCGCGGGCTCGGCTTCGCCGGCGCTCTCGCCGCTGCGTTCGCCTCGGCGGTGTTCGGCCTCGGCTGGCTCGCGTCGAACGGCGCGGACAGCAAGAGCGCGGGCAGCAACGCCGACAGCGCCGCCGGCAGCACGGCGGGCGGTGCCAAGGAGTCCCTCGGCGGCGCCCGCTTCCTGGCCTGCGCCCGGCTCGTCGTCGAGGGCACGGTGACCGGGGTGCACGAGGTCCCGGACAGCGGCCGGGAACGCGTCACCCTGAAGGTGACCCGCGCCTACAAGCCGGCGAGGACCGCCGGGGAGGTCGACGTGCTCTTCGAGGCCGGCGCGGACAGCCGGATCCGGGAGGGGGCCCTCGTCCTGGTCGCCGTCCGGACCGGGCAGCAGGTGCCCGACCGGTACGCGGTCGGGGAGCGGGAGATCGCGTCGCAGCGGGCCTGGATCGTCCGCGACCTGCCCGAGTCACGGACCCTCACCTGCGGGGAGTGACGGCCGGCGGAGACGGCGAAGGGGCGGGCGCCCCGCAGGACGCCCGCCCCTCCTCGGTATCGCTGTGCCTTACGGCGTGACCTTCTCGATCTTCACGCTGCCGGTGCCCGCCACCGTGCCGCGCGCGTTGACCAACTGGACCCGTCCGAAGAACTCACGTCCCTCGGGGGCCGCCGCGGCCGCGGTGACCTGCCCGGTCACCGTGGTGGAGGCACCCGTGCCGAGCTGGACCGGCGTCGAACCGTCGACCGTGACGCTGCCGAGCGCGGCGGAGAAGAACACGTCCCGGTAGTCGTAGTCGGTGGAGCCGGACGGCACCGAGTAGCCGACGACCTCGATCGTGTAGGTCCCGGCGGCCGGCGAGGCGAGGGAGACCGCCTCCTCCGAGTCGCCGTCGGCGGACTGCGCGACCTGGTTGCCGGCCGCGTCGTACACGGTCAGGTCGAGGTCGGCCGCCGTGTCGGAGACGTTCCCGATCGCCACGTCCAGCGAGGTGGCGCCCTCGGGCACGGTCACCGTGGTGGTCTGGGTCTCGCCCTCCTTGATCGACGGGCGGGCCGTCTTCGAGGAACCGAGCGGGCCGCCGACCAGCTTGCCGTCGAGGGCGGCGAACTTGTTGGTCACCTTCCAGGACGCGGTGACCGGGCTGCCGACCTTGGCCTCGGGCACGGTCACGGTCTCCGGGTCGAAGGCCGCGCCGAGCACGGTGACGCCCAGCTTGTACGGGTTGTCGAGCAGCGGCGAGGTGCGGCGCGCCTCGACCTCGATCTCCCAGACGCCGGCCTGCGGGTCGGCGTACGAACGCACGTCGGGCGCACAGCCGTTGCCGTTCAGGTAGTTGTTGTAGCAGTACGGGGTGCCGGTGTTGTCGACCGGGACGCCGTACGGGTGGATGGCGATGAACCGGGTCTGGCTCTTGTCGGCCAGCCCGCTCATCGCGACCTCCAGGGAGGTGGCGCCCTTGGGCACGGTCACGAAGTACGAGGTGGAGCTGTTGCGCTGCACCGAACTCGACTTCGTGTACGTGTAGGCGACCGGGGTGGAGACCACGACCGTGGTCAGGATCTGCTTGTCGACGCCCTCGGTGCGCGGGTCGTCGACGTCCAGGATCGCCGACTTGATGCCCGCGCTCCGCGGCCGCGCCTGCACCTTGACCGTGACCGGCTGGTTCAGCGGCAGCTTCACCTCGTCGGATCCGAGGATCCTGAAGGTTCCCTCGGCGTTGTTCTCGAAGGACAGCTCGTGCCGGAGCGCCTTGGCCGAGCCGGAGGTCCGGGTGACGGTGACGTCGTACGTCTTCTTCTGCCCGGCCTTCAGTCCGCCCTCACGGTCGTACAGGCCGGTGCCGTAGCCCGGGGTCTTCAGCGCGTAGTCGATCGCGGTGTCGACGGGCGCCTTGACCGTGTAGTCGTGCGCGGTGGCGTGGTCGCGGATGGCGTCCCAGGCGTCGACGATGTCGATCCGGCCCGCGCCCTCCTCGTAGGCCTGAACGCCCTTGATGTGGTGGGCGGTCGAGGTCAGGGCCGTGCGCAGGTCGGCGGGGGAGAGGGCGATGCCCTTCTGCCTGGCGGCCGACAGGAGCAGCGCGGAGGCGCCCGCCGCCTGCGGGGAGGCCATCGAGGTGCCCTGGAGCATCGAGTAGCCGGCCGGCAGCGAGTAGCCCGCCTCGGCGACCGGGGAGCCCGGCAGCCAGGTCTGGGTGCTGTTGATCGCGGCGCCGGGGGCGACCAGCGTCGGCGTGAAGCCGCCGTCCTCACGCGGGCCGCGCGAGGAGAAGGGCAGCAGCTGGTACTTCTTCGTCACCTGGGAGCCGTAGTTGGCGGCCCAGGTCTCCTTGGAGATGGCCGCGCCGACCGAGATGACCTTGTCGGCGAGACCGGGGTCGCCGATGGTGTTGGCGCCGGGGCCGGAGTTGCCGGCCGAGATGACCAGCTGCACGCCGTAGGTGTCGATGAGCCGCGTGTACAGCTCCGCACGGGCGTTGTTGCCGTCGTTCAGCGCCGGGAGGCCGCCGATCGACATGTTCACGATGTTCACGCCCCGGTTGGCGACCAGGTCGATCATGCCCTCGGTGAGGGCGACGTTGGTGCAGCCGCCGGACCAGGTGCAGGCGCGCGAGGAGACGATCTTCGCGCCGGGCGCCGCGCCGTTCATCCTGCCGCCGAACAGGCCGTTGGCGGCGGTGATGCCGGCGACGTGCGTGCCGTGCTCGGACTCGATGACGCCGATGTTGACGAAGTCGGCCTTCTTGCCGACCCAGTCCCCGCCGTACGGGTCCATCGGGACGTCCTTGCGGATCTGCACGACGAACGGCTGCCGCTCGACGACGTCGGTCGCCGGGTTGTCGGTGCCGAAGTAGCCGACCTGGTAGCCGTCCTTGTACGGCTTCATCGGCGTGTCGTCGGAGAAGTCGTTGTTGTTGTTCAGGTCGACCGTGACCGTGCCGGCCGCCGGGTCGTAGAGCACGCCCCAGCTGTCGGTGGTGTCGCCGTCGCGGTTGGCGTCACCGGCCGCGTCACCGCCCGTGGTGTACGACTCCTTGAAGGTGCTGATCTGGTACGACCCGGCGGGCGCCGTCCAGTTCTTGCCTCCGTAGGTGAAGCTGGGACCGGACACGGCCGTGACCATCGGCCGCCAGGTCTGGTCGCTGTCGACGATCGGATCGGTCGACGTCACCCAGTCGACGATCTTCCGCTCGCCCGTGGTGGTCTTCTGCAGCGCCGGATGGCCGAGGTCCACGCCGGAGTCCAGGATGCCGATGGTGATGCCCCGGCCGTCCGCCTTCGGGTGCTCCTTGACGAAGTCGACGGCGCCCGTCTCGAAGGAGGGGTTGTACGGGTTCGCGGCGGGAGTGTTCCTGCTCGGCCCCGAGTACCCGGCAGTGCCCTTGGCGGCCTTGGCTTTGCCGTCCGTCACCGTCGGGTCGTCGAGCGGGATCTCCTGGCGCAGGTCGATCGCGTGCACCGAGGACAGCTTCGCGGCGGCGGCGATCGCCGAGTCCGCCCGGCCGGTGGGGACGGTCGCCCGGACGTAGCCGAGCTTGTCGTACGTACGGCCCACCGAGCCGCCCTTGACCGCGTCCAGCTCCTCGGCGACCTGCTCGGTCTGCCCCGGCGCGGTCGCGATCATCATCGTGACGTTCTTGGCACCCGCGGACTTGGCCTCGGCGAGCAGTTCGGCGTCGTCCGAACCGAGTTTGTCGTGGGCCGACTTGGTGCCGGGGTCGGCGGTGGCGGCGGCGGACGGGATCGCGGCGGCGGCCAGGGGTATCGGTCCGGCGGCGGAGAGCGCGGCGACGACACCGACGGCGACGGCCATCCGGCCCAGGCGTCTGTGGCCCGGTATCGGGTCGTGCTGGGGGCTGAGGGTCATCTGCATCCCTTGTAGGTAAAGGAACGAGCGTGGAACGACCGGACATGTGCATGCCCGGCGGCTAGGCGCACAGCTTTCCCCAAGGGAACGATCTTTTGGGAACGTTGACCGAATCGATATGAACATATGGGGAAAACCCCCGGTCCGGCCGCGGAAAACCCGGTGGCCGTCGCGGGGTTCGCGCCCTACCGTGCGCATGTGCGCGAGAAGCTGAGGGTGGCGGCCTACGCCGTGTGCGTCCGTGACGGACAGATCCTGCTGGCCCGGTCGCCCGCGGCCGACGGCACCCCCGAGTGGGTCCTGCCCGGCGGCGGCATGGAGCACGGCGAGGACCCCTACGACACGGTCCGCCGCGAGCTCATGGAGGAGACCGGCTACCGCATCGAGGTGACCGGCCTGCTCGGCATCGACTCCCGCCGGCACCGCTTCGCCCGCGAGAACCTGCTGACCCGCGTCACCGACCACCACAGCGTGCGGATCGTCTACAGCGGCGAGGTCGTCGGGGGAGAGCTGCGCAACGAGGTGAACGGCTCCACCGACCTGGCCGCCTGGCAGGACCTGGACGCCGTACCGGCCCTGAGGCGCGTCGGGCTGATCGACACGGCCCTGCGGCTGTGGCGGGAGCGGCCGGCCGCGGGGCGGTTCGCGGAGGAGCCGTCGTAAGCGCAGCCGTCGCAAGCGCGGCAGTCGTAAGCGCGGCAGTCGTCAGTGCCGGAGACCCTCCCCTACCCCGGCAGATGAACACGGAGTAACCGGGTCCCGGCCGCCCGCAATCCGCTCCATGACCGGTCCCCGTCACACCTGATCCACGTACGGTGATCGGCGCTGCGCGTTGCCGCCGCGTTCACGCGCAGGTCACCCCCGGTGCCAACGATCCAAAGTGAGCGGGAAGTTCGCGGAAGCGATCGCCCGTGACCACTGCCGGACGCGTTCGTACTCGGGGAGATCGCGCCATGTCGCGCATACGCTCTGTCGCCACTTCCGCCGCCCAGAAGGGCCGGGAGGCACTGGAGATCAACCGCCGTACCGTGCTCGCCGCCGCCGGAGCCGTCTCGCTCTCCGCGGGCGTCGGCTACGCCCTGCGCCCCACCGACAGCCAGGCCGCACCCGCGGTCACCGAGGAGCAGGAGCCGGTCGCCGAGGGCCGCAAGGCCACCGCGGGCGCCCTCGTGCCGTACACCAAGGGAACCACCCTCGCCTCCGTCGCCGCGCCCCGGAACAGCTCCGGGTACCGCCGGCTCGGCGACGGCGCCGGCTGGAAGCGCGTGCTGCGCTCCGACCTGGCCGCCGCCAAGTCCGGCCGGGCAGGCCGCCGTACCGCGCTCGCCGCGTTCGTGCAGTTCACCGACCTGCACCTGATGGACGTCCAGCACCCGCTGCGCCTGGAGTTCCTGCGCGCCCACGACCCGCACGCCTGGCGCCCGCACGAGGCGCTCACCGTGCCCGGCGCGATCTCGCTCGTCGAGCGGGTCAACGCGCTGCGCGGCGCCCCGGTCACCGGCTCCCCGCTGCACTTCGTGATGACGACCGGCGACAACACCGACAACAACGCCCACTCCGAGCTGGAGTGGTTCATGAAGGTGATGAGCGGCGGCCGGATGACCCCCAACTCCGGGGACCCCAAGCACTACGAGGGCGTGCAGAACAGCGGGCTGAAGCTGTACTGGCAGGCCTCCTCCACCGTCCGCGACGGCGACAAGGCGCTCGGCTTCCCGCACCTCGCGGGCTATCTGGCCGCCGCGATCCGCGAGGTGAAGAGCCCGGGCCTCAACCTGCCCTGGTACTCCACCGTCGGCAACCACGACTCCCTGCCGCTCGGCTGCTTCGGCTCGCACGCCGACCCCTACCTGGCCGCGGCCGCGGTCGGCGGCAAGAAGCTGATGACGGTGACCGACGCCGAGGCGAAGAAGCTCCAGGACTCCATCCGCACGGCCCAGGACCCCAAGGGCGCCGGCTACCGGGACTTCCTCAAGGCCCACGCCCGTTCCATGCGGTCGGTCACGGCGGACGAGAAGCGCGCCCCGTACACGGTGACGGACTATCTGAAGGCCCACCTGGACCCCGCCTACCAGGGCCTCGGCCCGGTCGGCCACGGCTACTCCTCGGCGAACCTCGCCGCGAAGACCCAGTACTACGCCTTCCGCATCTCTGACGACGTCATCGGCATCAGCCTCGACACGACGGACGCGGGCGGCCACTACGACGGCTCGATCGGCTCCACCCAGCTGGCCTGGCTGGAGAAGACCCTGAAGGAGAACAAGGACTCCTACGCGGTCGTCTTCAGCCACCACACCAGCCAGACGATGACCAACACCCGCCCCGACCCGGCGCACCCGAGCGACCGCCGCCACACGGGCAGCGAGCTGGTCACCCTCCTCAACCGCCACGCCAACGTGCTGGCCTGGGTGAACGGCCACATCCACCGCAACCTCATCACCCCGCACAAGGCCTCGAACGGCAACTCCTTCTGGGAGATCACCACGGCGTCCCACGTGGACTACCCGCAGCTCGCCCGGGTCGTCGAGCTCGCCGACAACAAGGACGGCACGATCTCCCTGTTCACCACCCTGATCGAGTCGGCGGCCCCGCACCGCACCGACTTCTCCGACCTCTCCCAGACCGGCCTCGCCGCCCTCTACCGCGAACTCGCCTTCAACGCCCCGGGTTCCAGCAAGGTCCTCGGCGGCAACACGGCGGACCGGAACACCGAGCTGGTGCTGAAGAAGGGCTGAATCCCGCTCAACCGGCCCAGGCCGGGCAACCTCCCCGATCACGGCGGTGTCCCTCTCCCCGACCGAGTACGCCGACGCGTACGACGACTCGGCTGGGGGAGAGACATGTCCGTACGGACGACACTGGTGGCGGCCGGCGCGCTGGCCCTGACGGCGGCCCTGGCGGGACCGGCCCTGGCGGCTCCGGCGCAGACGGCGCCGGGCGGCGGCCACGCCGCCACCCGCGCGGCGGCGCAGGCGGCGGTGGCGGCCGGCGTCCCCGGGGTGACGGCGACCGCCCGGGACCGCCGCGGCAGCTGGTCGACGACGGCCGGGGTGGGCGACCTGCGCACCGGCGCCCCGCGTTCGGCCGCCGACCACTACCGGGTCGGCAGCATCACCAAGACCTTCGTGGCCACCGTCCTGCTCCAGCTGGAGGCGGAGGGCCGGCTGTCCCTGGACGACACGGTCGACCGGTGGCTGCCGGGCGTGGTCACCGGCAACGGCAACGACGGCCGCCGTATCACCGTCCGCCAACTCCTCAACCACACCAGCGGCATCTTCAACTACACGTCCGACGACGGCTTCGGCCGCACCTACTTCCTCGCGGACGGCTTCCTCCGGCACCGCTACGACACGCTGACGCCCGCCGCCCTGGTGGCGATCGCCATGAAGCACGAGCCGGCCTTCGCGCCGGGCACCGACTGGGCCTATTCCAACACCAACTACGTGCTCGCCGGCATGGTCATCAAGGCCGTGACGGGCCACTCGTACGCCAGGGAGATCACCGACCGGGTCATCGAACCCCTCCATCTGACCGGCACCTCCCTCCCCGGCACCCGCACCACCGTCCCCCGGCCGAGCGGCCGCGCCTACTCGAAGCTGGCGGAGACGGCGACGGGCCCCACCTACGACGTCACCACCCTCAACCCGTCCATGGCCTCCTCGGCCGGCGAGATGATCTCCACCTCCGCCGACCTGACCCGCTTCTACCAGGCTCTCCTGCGTGGCCGGCTGCTCCCCGCGCACCAGCTCAAGGAGATGAAGACCACGATCCCGGTCCCCGGGAACCCCGACAGCGCCTACGGACTCGGCCTGGCCGACCGCACCCTCTCCTGCGGTGTCCACGTCTGGGGCCACGACGGCGGGATCCACGGCTCCTCGTCCCTGGCGGCCACCACCGCCGACGGCCGCCACGCCCTGGCCGTGAACTACAACGGCGACTGGACGGAGGACCCGCAGGCGGTACTGGAGGCGGAGTTCTGCGGGGGCTGAGCACCCGCGCGCGGAACCCGCGCCGAGTACTCGGAAAAAAACTTCGGCGGCGATGTCGAGAACCCGCGGCCGGCTCCGTCCCCGGGGTGCAGGCGGCCACAATGGGTCGCATCGGCACCGAGGAGAACACCATGGCCAAGTACCTGCTGCTGAAGCACTACCGCGGCGCCCCGGCCCCGGTCAACGACATCCCCATGGACCGGTGGACGCCGGAGGAGATCTCGGCGCACATCCAGTACATGAACGACTTCGCCGCCCGGCTGGAGAAGTCCGGCGAGTTCGTCGACGGCCAGGCGCTGGCCCCGGAGGGGCAGTGGGTCCGGTACGACGGCGAGGGGCGCCCGCCGGTCACCGACGGCCCGTTCGCCGAGACCAAGGACCTCATCGCCGGCTGGATGATCATCGACGTCGACAGCCACGAACGCGCCGTCGAACTGGCCGGAGAGCTGTCCGCGGCCCCCGGGGCGGGCGGCAGGCCGATCCACGAGTGGCTGGAGGTACGCCCCTTCCTGGCCGCGCCGCCCACCGTCCCGGAGTGCCTCGCCCATGGATGAGGCCCTGCTCAGGAGCCTCACGCCCGGCGTGCTCACCGTCCTCGTCCGCCGCGGAGCCGACTTCGCGGCGGCCGAGGACGCCGTGCAGGAGGCGCTCGTCGAGGCGCTCCGCGGCTGGCCGGCCGACCCGCCGCGCGATCCGAAGGGCTGGCTGGTCACCGTGGCCTGGCGCAAGTTCCTCGACGCGACCCGGGCCGACACCGCCCGGCGCCGCCGCGAGGACCGCGCCGACGAGGAGCCGCCGCCCGGCCCCGCGCCCGCCGCGGACGACACCCTCCAGCTCTACTTCCTCTGCGCCCACCCCTCCCTCACCCCCTCCTCCGCCGTCGCGCTCACCCTGCGCGCCGTCGGCGGCCTCACCACCCGGCAGATCGCCCGGGCCTACCTGGTGCCCGAGGCGACCATGGCGCAGCGCATCAGCCGCGCCAAGCGCACCGTCTCGGGCGTACGGTTCGACCGGCCCGGGGACGTCGCCACCGTGCTGCGCGTCCTCTACCTGGTCTTCAACGAGGGCTACTCCGGCGATGTCGACCTCGCCGCCGAGGCGATCCGGCTCACCCGGCAGCTCGCGGCCTCGATCGACCACCCCGAGGCGGCCGGGCTGCTCGCCCTGATGCTGCTCCACCACGCCCGGCGCGCCGCCCGTACCGCGTCCGACGGCAGCCTGGTGCCGCTCGCCGAACAGGACCGCGGCCGCTGGGACACCCGCCTGATCGCCGAGGGCGTCGGGATCCTGCAGACGGCCCTCGCCCGCGACCGGCTCGGCGAGTTCCAGGCACAGGCCGCCATCGCCGCCCTGCACGCCGACGCGCCCACCGTCGGGGAGACCGACTGGGTGCAGATCGTCGAGTGGTACGACGAACTCGCCGAGCTGACCGACAGCCCCGTCGTCCTGCTCAACCGCGCGGTCGCCGTCGGCGAGGCCGACGGCCCCCGGGCCGGTCTGGCCGCCCTCGCCGAACTCGACGCGGCGCTGCCCCGCCACACCGCGGTGGCGGCCTATCTGCACGAACGCGACGGCGACCCGGAGACGGCGGCACGGCTGTACGCCGAGGCGGCCCACCAGGCGACCACCCTCGCCGAACGCGACCATCTGACCCGCAGGGCCGCCCGGCTCAACGCTCACCGGAACGGCTGACACCGTCGTACGTTCCGGGATTCCGCTTGCCGATTTTTTTGCCCTCGGCCCGCCCGGTCCGGCGTCCGCCGACGCCTCCGAGACGGCCGTGAAACCGCAGGTCAGAAGGGTGGCGGAGGCGCTGTCCCGATGATGTTGACAGTGGGTCGTCCGACGCTCACCGTGTAAATGAATCGGACTCCGACACGAGACGCGCCGTTCATCCCGATGAAACGTCCGTACCGCCTCATATCGGCTAACCCGCGGTTCCCGGGGATGGCTCGATATGGTGCAAGGCTGGTGATCGTGTGGGCGCTCGGCTCGGACTTCGTGTGCTCTCGGTCTACGAGGGTTTTTTCTCCGGGGGAGCCCGGATCGTGCACAGTGATGTGCTGCTGGGCCTGGTAGAGGGCGGACAGCAGTGGCATCGGGTGCTGAGTCTGCACGGTGAGGTCCACCGAGAAGCCACCACTCAGCGCATGGAGGACGACGCGTGTTACCGGGCGCTCACGGCCGGTGGCGTCGACGTCACCTCGCTCGGCCGCAGCGCGGGCCTGGTGGACGGCACCGTCGCGGCATCGGTTTTCAGCGGACCCGAGCTGGCCGATACGGCACGGGCGATGGCCGGCGCGGACGTCATCCTTTCGCTGAAGGAACAGCCGCTGGTCCTGCTCAACCAGGGCGGCCTGCCGCGCCGGCCCGTGGTGGTGTGCCTGCACCGCTCGGACCCGGAGAACCAGGGGCAGGCCCTGGACGAGCTGAAGGCCGCCATCGCGGACGGCACCGTCGTGGCCTGCGTGTGCTGCGCCGAGTCCACCCGGGACGCGTACGAGGCCGCCGGGATCCCCGGTGAGCTGCTGCACGTGATCCCGAACGGGGTCGACCTGCTCCGCTTCCGCCCGGACGCGGCGGTCCGGCTCGCGTTCCGCGAGTCCCTCTCCATCCCGGCCACCGCGCCGGACGCCCCCGTCGTCGTATTCGCCGCCCGGTACGCCGGCATGAAGAACGTGCCGCTGTTCCTGCGCGCGGCCCGGGCGTGGCTGGCCCGCGAGGGCGGCGGGCACGTGGTGATGTGCGGGGCCGGCATGACCGAGGACAACCCCGCCCTCTGGGCCGACATCGAGGTCGCCTTCGGCGCGGACCGGGCGGCCCTCGGCGACCGCGTCCACCTGCTCGGCGTCCGGCACGACATGGAGTCCGTGTACGCCGGCTCCGACGTCGTCGCCCTCACCTCCGCCTCCGGCGAGGCGGCGCCGCTCTGCCTCATCGAGGGCATGATGTGCGGGGCCGTCCCGGTCACCACGGACGTCGGCGACAGCGCGTCGATCGTCGAGGGGCACGGTCTGGTGACGCCCTTCGACCCGGACGCGATCGCCTTCGCCTGGTCGGCCGCCGTGGCCGAGCGGGACGCCTTCGGGCCGGCGCTGCTGGCGAGCCGCGAGCGGTTCAGCCGTACCCGGATGATCGCCGCCTACGCCGACCTGCTCGACCGGGTCGTCGGCGACGTGCGCGACGAACTCCGTCCGGGCGTCAGCGGCCAGTAGCAGGCGGCACCGCCCGCCACGGCACCGTCCCCCCTCGCTCCGGGGGGACGGTCAGTCGGGCAGCGGGTCCTCGCGCACGACGCCGTAGAGGACGCCGTCCCGCCACCGCCCGTCCCGGAACACGACACCGCGCATCACGCCCTCGCGGGTGAACCCGGCCTTCTCCAGGGCGCGTTGCTCGCCGAAGTTCTCCGACTCGGTCTCCGCCTGGATGCGTTGCGCGGGAGTGTGCGCGAACAGGTAGCGGACCAGCAGGATCTGGGCGCGGGTGCCGACGCCCCGGCCGCGGGCCTCCGGGGCCAGGGCGATGCCGATGCTCCAGCAGGACGACGTGGGGCCCGAGTCCAGCCTGCGCCAGGCCACGAAACCGTACGGGCCGTCGGCCCCGGCGCCCGCGTCGACGATCAACTGGCCGCCGTCCGGGCCCAGCAGACCGTTCTCCGCCCAGCGGCGCCGGAACCGGCCGAGGTCCCGCCAGCCGAACCACTGGAAGGGGCCGGCCGCTTCGGGGTCGTGGAGGAACCGCTCCAGCAGGGGGAGGTCGTCCTCGTGGGTGGGGCGGAGTATCACGGAGGCGTCGTCGCTCATCGCCGACACAGTAGTCGCGGGGCGGCGCGGGGGCTTAATGGTTTGACGGCGGGGCGCGGTCTCGCGGATCGTTCCGCGCGATGACACAGACACGGACCGACACGCCTCCCGCCTGGGACGAGCGCACCCAGCTGACCACCTTCCTCGACTACGCGCGGGCCACCGCCAGGGCCAAGTGCGAGGAGGTCTCGGCCGAGGACGCGCGCCGGGCCCCGCTGCCCGGCTCCCCGCTGATGACCCTCTCCGGGCTGGTCAACCACCTGCGCTGGGTGGAGTACTACTGGTTCCAGGTGGTCTTCCTCGGCGAGGAGGACCAGGGCCCGTGGACCGACGAGGACCCCGACCGCGAGATGCGGATCGCCGTCGACCTCCCGCTGGAGCGGCTGCTGGGGGAGTACGAGGAGCAGAGCGCCCGGTACCGGGAACTGGCCGCCGCCCACCCGCTCGACGCGAAGGCCGCGACCACGCTCCGCGACGGCCTCCGCCCCGACCTGCGCTGGATCCTCCTCCACCTGATCGAGGAGACGGCCCGGCACAACGGCCACCTCGACATCCTGCGGGAGCTGGCGGACGGCCGCACCGGGGTGTGAGCGCGGGAAATACGCGGGAAGTACGCGGGAAAGGGGCCGTCGGTCCCCCTCCGAACCGACGGTCCCTTCCGTCCCTTCTGGTGCCCGGCCCTGGTCAGCGGGGCAGCACCACGACATGGGCGGCCGGATCACGGTCGTCGGCCGCCATCAGCGCCGTACGGACCACCGCCGCCTGCTGTTCCATCGCGTCCCGGAGCTTCTTCGGGGTGAGGTGGACGACCGTGATGCCGAGGCGCTCCAGGTGCTCGCGCTTGCGGGCGTACTCGGACCACATCGCGTCCTCGTCGTGGCGCGGCGCGCGGGTGTCCAGCTCGACGGCGACCGCCTGCTCCGGCCAGTAGGCGTCCAGGCCGCCCAGGTGCGGGCCGCCCGGCAGCCGCAGGTCCACGTTCCAGACCGGGTCGGGCAGGCCGTACTCGCGGACCATGCGGTAGAGGCGGTCCTCCGCGATGGCCCGGCCCTCGGCGACCAGCGAGTCCACCGCGTCCACCACATGGGGGCGGGACAGCAGCTTCGCCTGGTTCAACTCCCGTACCACCGCCGCCGGTTCGCAGTGGTGGCCGCGTACCGCCTCGGTCAGCAGCCGGCGTACCGCCTCCGCGTCCGTCAGGTCCGCCACCGCGTCCGCGAGGGCGCGCGGGACCGGCGCCACCGGGAGGCCCGTCACCGGCTCGGGGGTCGGCAGCGCGGCCGTGCGGAGCACCCGGACGTACGAGGTGGAGCGCAGCCGGCGCAGCCGGGGGACCAGCACGTCCACGTGGTCCAGGGAGAGCAGCGGCGGCGTGGACGAGAAGCCGTGCAGGGTGAGGGCCGCCAGGCCCGTGATCATCGCGTCCGGGTAGACCGGGCGGTGGGGGGAGTCGGGGCTCGGCTGGGAGGGGACGCCGGGGGCCGGCTCCCGGGCCGCGAACAGCAGGGCCCCGTGCAGGCGTTCCTCGCTGGTCGGCGGGCCGGGGTGGAGCATGATCACGCCCGGGAGCAGTTGCTGCCAGGGGCCGCCCGGGCGGCACTGCTCGGCGATCTCGGTGGCCGCGACGCCGTGGGAGCGGAGCTGGGCCGTGGTCAGCACCCGGCGGCGGGCCTCCGGGAGATGACGGAGGGGGCGGGGGGAGAGCGGGGTGTTGTGGGTCATGGCCTCGGGATTCCCGGGGCCGGACCGGTCCTTAACCGGTGTTACGCGTTCGTCGATGAATACGGACAAGCCGGGGCTAAAGGGCAGGTGTTCGGATGCCGAGGAGGGGCCGGAAACCCCTGGTCCGGATGGGTGGGGACCAGGGGTTACGGGCGTGATGGAATGAATTGCGTAACGGTCACCGGGCGGGCGACCTATGGCCAAAGGTCAGCCGGTGGCCGCCTGTGCGTCGCACTCCTGTCCGCGCAGCGCGCGGGCCAGGTCGTCGCGGGCCTCCAGGACCAGCCGGCGCAGCGCCGGCGGCGCGTCGGCGTGCGCCGACAGCCAGGCGTCCGTCGCCTCCAGCGTCCGCGGACCGTCCTGCAGCGAGGGGTACAGACCGCGCACCACGTCCATGCCGATCTGGATCGAGCGGTCCGCCCAGATCCGCGCGATCACCTCGAAGTACTTCTCCGCGTACGGCGCGAGCAGCTCCCGCTGCGTCGGCTGGGCGAAGCCCGCGATGGTCGCCTCCACCAGCGCGTTGGACAGCGCCTGCGACTCCACGACCTGCGCCCATGCCTGTGCCTTCACGGCCGCCGACGGGCGGGCGGCCAGGCAGCGCACCTGGTGCCGCTTGCCGGACGCCGTGTCGTCCCGGGCCAGTTCGGCCGCCAGGTCGGTCTCGTCGGCCGCGCCGTGCGCGGCGAGGGGTTCGAGGAACGCCCAGCGCAGCTCCTGGTCGACGTCGAGGCCGTCGATCGCCGCGGTGCCGGCCAGCAGCTCCCGCAGCAGCCCGAAGTCGTCCTCGCCCGTCGCCGCCGACGCGAAGAACCGCGCCCAGGCCAGCTGGTGCTCGCTGCCCGGCTCCGCCTGCCGCAGCTCGCGCAGGGCGCCCTCGGCGAGCAGCCGCCCGGCCGTGTCCCGCCACTGCGGCGCCACGTAGTGGGTCAGCGCCGAGCCCGCCCACGCCTGCAGCATCTGCAGCACGCCGATGTCCGACTCACGGCTCGCGAACCGCAGCACCAGGTCGACGAAGTCCCGGGCCGGCAGCAGCGCGTCCCGGGTCAGGTTCCACAGCGCCGACCAGCACAGGGCGCGGGCCAGCGGGTCGGTCAGGGCACCCAGGTGGTCCCGGAGGGTCGCCAGTGACGTGTCGTCGAAGCGGATCTTGCAGTACGTGAGGTCGTCGTCGTTGACCAGGACCAGCTCCGGGGCCTCGGCGCCGGCCAGCTCCTCGATCACCGTGCGCGGGCCGTCGACGTCCGTCTCCACGCGCGCGTACCGGACCAGATCGCCGCCCTCCAGCCGGTACAGGCCGATCACGACCCGGTGCGGACGCAGCTCCGGATGCGACTCGGCGGCCTCCTGCAGCACCGCCAGCTCGGCCACCCGGCCCTCGCCGTCCAGCAGCACCTGCGGGGTCAGCGAGTTGACCCCCGCCGTCTGCAGCCACTGGTGCGCCCACGCGCTCATGTCCCGGCCGCTGGTCTCCTGAAGGACCGACAGCAGGTCACCGAGCCGGGTGTTGCCGTACGCGTTGCGCTTGAAGTAGCGGCGGGCGCCCTCCAGGAACGCGTCCTGGCCGACGTACGCCACGAGTTGCTTCAGGACGCTGGCCCCCTTCGCGTACGTGATGCCGTCGAAGTTGAGCTTGGCGTCCTGAAGGTCGCGGATGTCGGCGGTGATCGGGTGCGTGGAGGGCAGCTGGTCGGCGCGGTAGGCCCAGGCCTTGCGGCGGTTGGCGAAGGTGATCCAGGCGCCGTCGAAGCGGGTCGCGCCGACGTTGGCGAAGGTGCCCATGAAGTCCGCGAAGGACTCCTTGAGCCACAGGTCGTCCCACCACACCATGGTGACCAGGTCGCCGAACCACATGTGCGCCATCTCGTGCAGGATCACGTTGGCGCGGGCCTCGTACGACGCCTGCGTCACCCGGCCCCGGAAGATGTACTCCTCGCGGAAGGTCACCAGACCCGGGTTCTCCATCGCGCCGAGGTTGTACTCGGGCACGAACGCCTGGTCGTACTTGCCGAACGGGTACGGGTAGTCGAAGTGCTCGTGGAAGAAGTCCAGGCCCTGCTTGGTGACCAGGAAGACGTCGTCCGCGTCGAAGTGGGGGGCCAGGCCCTTGCGGCACATCGCGCCGAGCGGGATCTCCAGCGTCGAGCCGTCCGGCAGGGCGCGGCTGTAGGAGTCGGTCACGTAGTGGTACGGGCCGGCCACCACGCAGGTGATGTACGTCGAGATGGGCTTGGTCTCCGCGAACCGCCAGACACCGTCGGCGAGTTCACCGGCGCCGTTGCTCCACGCCGTCCACTCCTCGGGCGCCCGCACCTCGAAGCGGAACGGCGCCTTGAGGTCCGGCTGCTCGAAGTTGGCGAAGACCCGGCGGGAGTCGGCCGGCTCGTACTGCGTGTAGAGGTAGACCTCGCCGTCCTCGGGGTCGACGAAGCGGTGCAGGCCCTCGCCGGTGCGGGAGTAGGCGCACTGCGCGTCCACCACCAGCTCGTTCTCCGCGGCCAGGTCCTCCAGGGCGATCCGGGTGCCGTCGAAGACCTCGCCCGGGTCGAGATCCTTCCCGTTCAGTGTCACCGCGGTCACGCTCGGTGCGATCAGGTCGGCGAAGCTGGACGCGCCCGGCTCGTTGCAGCGGAAGCGGATCGTGGTGACCGAACGGAAGGTGCGGGGCTCGCCCCGGCTCTCGCCGACGGCGGACCGTACGTCCAGCGCCACGTCGTACCCGTCGACGGACAGCAGGGCGGCCCGCTCCCGGGCCTCGTCGCGGGACAGATTCTCACCGGGCACGGTTGGCACTCCCTCGTCGTCGATACGCATCGTTGTCGGTACGCCGGAACAGCACCGATCCTCCCATGCGCCCCTGACGGGAGGCAGCCGGGAATGGGGTGGCGGGTGCCGGTGTTGCCGCTGGAAAACGGCCGTATTCCGAGGAGAACCATGTCCGAGACCGTGACCGGCTCCGGCAAGACCCCCGTCGACTTCTGGTTCGACCCGCTGTGCCCCTGGGCCTGGATGACCTCCCGCTGGGTCCTGGAGGTGGAGAAGGTCCGCGACATCGAGGTGCGCTGGCACATCATGAGCCTCGCCGTGCTCAACGAGCCGAAGCTGGACGAGCTGCCCGAGGAGTACCGGGAGCTGCTGGAGACCAAGGCGTGGAAGCCGATCCGGGTGGTCACCGCCGCCTGGCAGAAGCACGGCTCCGACATCCTCGGCCCGCTGTACACCGCGCTCGGCACCCGGATCCACAACAACGGCGAGGGCCCGACCCTGGAGGCCGTCGCGGGCGCCCTCGCGGACGTCGGCCTGCCCGCCGACCTGATCGACTACGCCGACCAGGAGGACTTCGAGTTCGACGCCGAGCTGCGCGCCTCCCACAAGGAGGGCATCGACAAGGTCGGCCAGGACGTCGGCACCCCGGTCATCGCGGTCCCCGGCCCCGACGGCGAGCAGATCGCCTTCTTCGGCCCGGTCGTCACTCCCGCCCCGCAGGGCGAGGAGGCGGCCCGGCTGTGGGACGGCACCCTCGCGGTCGCCTCCGTCCCCGGCTTCTACGAGATCAAGCGGACCCGTACCAAGGGCCCCGACTTCAGCAACCTCAGCTGAAGGAGGCGGGGAGGGAGAAGCCGTCCGACTGGTTGAAGTAGGGCTGGACCCAGAGGCACTGCCCCTGCGAGGTCTTCCCCTCGCACCGCCAGAAGCCGTGCGCGCCCTTCTTCTCGAAGACCGACGCGATGTACTTCTCCTCCTCCTCGGTGACCCTGCGGAAGGGGTGCAGCTTCCCTCGGGGGCAGTTGGGACAGTGCAGGGTGGACACACCAGCCTCCCGGAGCGGTCCGGCGAAAAGGTCGGAACCGGGAGCATAGGTGCGCCGCCCTGCCCCGCGTGAGTCCGGAATCCGTCCCGCCGGGGCGGATTCCGGACGCGGCCCCAGCTGCCGTAGCACCATGGGCACATGACGGAGATCGACACCTCGGTGCCGCACTCGGCGCGCATCTGGAACTACTGGCTCGGCGGCAAGGACAACTACCTCGTGGACCAGGAGGCCGGCGACGCCTACACCGCCGTCTTCCCCGGGATCGTGACCATCGCCCGCAGCAGCCGGGCCTTCCTCGGCCGCACCATCCGCCATCTGGTGGCGGAGGTGGGGATACGGCAGTTCCTGGACGTCGGCACGGGGCTGCCGACCGTCGACAACACCCACGAGGTCGCCCAGCGCGGCGCCCCCGAGTCGAGGATCGTGTACGTCGACAACGACCCGCTCGTCCTCGCCCACGCCCGTGCCCTGCTCACCTCCACCGAGGAGGGCGTCACCGCCTACGAGGACCTCGACCTGTACGCGCCGGAGCGCATCCTGGAGGCCGCGGGCCGGACCCTGGACCTCACCCGGCCCACCGCCCTGATCCTCAGCGGCATCCTCGGCCACGTCGACGGCTACGACCGCGCCCGCGACCTGGTCGACGCCCTGCTGTCCGGCCTGCCCGCCGGCAGCTACCTCTCCGTCAACGACGGCTCCCGCGGCACCGACCCGGTGTACGAGCAGGCGCAGGACGCCTACAACGAGACCGGCGCGGTCCCCTACTTCCTGCGTCCCGTCGACCAGATCGAGGGCTACTTCGAGGGCCTGGAACTGGTCGGCCCCGGAGTGGTCTCGGTGCCGCTGTGGCGCCCCGAGCCGGGCCCGGACCCGCGGCCCATCGGCCAGCACGGCGGCCTGGGCCGCAAGCCGTAGGCCCCGGGCCGCGGGCCGGTCACCGGGAAGCCCCCGCGAGTCATGTCCTCGCGGGGGCTTCCCTTCTTTCCGCCCGCCCCGGTGAACGGTGAGAAGACGATCACGAGGCAGGACGCGTCGGCGGCTCAGGGAGCCAGCAGCAGCACATCCGCGCGCGACCGCGCCGCCTCGTAGCGGCGGGCCACGTCCTGCCAGTCGACGACCGCCCACATGGCCTCGATGAAGTCGACCTTCTGGTTCCGGTACTGGAGATAGAACGCGTGCTCCCACGCGTCGAAGACCAGGACCGGCGTCGACCCCTGGCCCACGTTGCCCTGGTGGTCGTAGACCTGCTCGACGATCAGCCGCCCGCTCAGCGGCTCGTACGCGAGGACGCCCCAGCCGGAGCCCTGGGTGGTGGCCGCCGCCCTGGACAGCTGCGCCTTGAACCCGGCGAAGGAGCCGAAGGACTCCGCGATCGCGTCCGCCAGCTCGCCCACCCCGTCCGCCGCGAGCGGCTCGCCGCCCCCGTCGCCCGTCATGTTCCGCCAGTAGATGCTGTGCAGGATGTGGCCGGACAGATGAAAGGCCAGGCTCTTCTCCAGCCCGTTCACCGAGCCCCAGCTCTCCTTGTCCCGCGCCTCCGCCAGCTGCTCCAGCGTGTCGTTGGCGCCCTTCACATAGGCCGCGTGGTGCTTGTCGTGGTGCAGCTCGACGATCTCGGGGCTGATCACGGGCGCGAGCGCGGAGTAGTCGTAGGGCAGTTCAGGAAGCGTGTAGACGGGCATGGGCGTGGATCCCCTCCGAACCTCTTATTGCAAAGAGCTTGCAACTACACGTTAGCAACAAGAGTCTCGGTGTGGGTGTCCGGCGCGTGGGGAATGCGCCCGGCAGGGGCGGGACCTACTATCGAGAGTCGTGGAGAGGGGGCGCCATGGGGCCGGAGATCGCCGACCTCGCTCAGACGGCGGGTACGACGGTGGTGACTCTGATGGCCACCCAGGCCTGGGAGTCGGCGCGGGACGGTGTGGTCGCCCTCTGGCAGCGCTTCCAGCCTGCCCGGGCGGAGGCGGTGGGCGGCGAACTGGAGGCCACCCGGGAGGACCTGCTCCTGGCCCGCGCCGCGGGTGACACCGAGGCCGAGGCCGCACTGACCGCCGAATGGCAGGCACGGGTCCGCCGGCTGCTGCTCACCCAGCCGGAAGTCGCCGACGAACTGCGTCGCATCCTCGGTGAGCTGGACCACCGCCTCCCGCGGCAGCAGACCAAGGTGGACGTCCGGTTGCGCGCCGAGGCCTCCGGTAGCGGCCGTGTCTACCAGGCCGGCCGCGACCAGCACATCACCGAACGATGAGCGAACTGGGCGCCCGCGCCTCGGGGCAGGGCCGGATCTTCCAGACGACCGGCGACCAGCACATCGAGGAACACCATCACCATTACGACGCCGGTGCTGCCCCGCTCTTCGGCGCCGCATCGCCGTCCTGGCCGGTGAGCCCGGCCGGGCCCGACTCCGTACGGGTGCCACTGGTCGGCCGTCCGCCGGGCATTCTGCGCGACCGCGAGGAACTCCTCGGCGTGCTGACGGCCGTCCTCACCGGGACCGGCGGCGACGCCCACGTCGTACACGGTATGGGCGGCTGCGGGAAGACGGCGCTGGCGTACTGGTTCTTCACCGAGGCCGTCCGCGCTCACGGCAGGACAGGCTTCTGGGTGAACGCCTCGGAACGCATGTCCCTGCGGGCCGGGATGCTCGCGGTCGCGGGCGACCAGGGGGCGACGGCGGGTGAACTCGCCGCGGCTGCCGCAGGACAGCGGGCCGCGTCCGACGTGGTCTGGCACTACCTCGGCCAAGCGGCAGATCCCTGGCTGCTGGTTCTCGACAACGCCGACGACCCGGGCATCCTGGAGGACGGCGCCTGGCTACGGACCAGCCCCCGGGGGATGATCCTGGTCACCACCCGCCATGCCGGATCGCCGCTGTGGCGCGGGCCCGGTGTCACCCGGCACGCCCTGGACGTCCTTCCGCTCGATCACGCGGCCCAGGTTCTGTGCGACCTGGCGCCCGACGCGGGCGACCTGGAGTCTGCGCGGAGAGTGGCCGAACGCCTGGGCCGACTTCCTCTCGCGCTCACCCTGGCTGGTTCCCATCTCGCCCACCAGCTACTGGAGTCGTGGTCCATGGACGAGTACGACCGCAAGCTCGCCGAGGAGTCGACCGCCATCGTGGACCGGGGCGCGACCGGTCACGGTGGCAGCCAGTCCCGCCATTTGGTCGGCCGCACCTGGCAGTTGTCGCTGAACACCCTGGCCGGGCAGGGACTGCCGGAGGCGACGACGCTGCTGCGGCTGCTGTCCTGCTGGGCGGCGGATCCCGTGCCGCTGGACGCGCTGGCCCCGTTGGCGCAGGGGGCGACGGCCCTCGGGGAACTCGAACCGGCCCGGGTGGAACCCGCCCTGCGGGCACTGCTCGACCACTCGCTGGCCGAGCTGGTCCTCGTGTCCGACGGGGTGCGCTGCGTCCGTGCACACGGCGTGCTCCTCGACAGTGTCGCGGCAGGCGTACCGGAGGAAGGACGGCCGGCATTGGTCGAGACGGCGGCGAGGTTGCTGGAAGCGGCCCTGCCCGAGTCGGGCACCGCATCGCCCGAGGTCCGAGACCGCCTCGGGCTGCTGGCGCCTCATGCCTCGGCGCTGCTGAGGACGGCTCCCGGGGAGCGGACCGTCACGCTGGCGGTGCGCGTTGCCCGGCGGGTGTTCGACTCGGGAGACTTCGCAGGTGCTCTCGGACTCGCTCCGGAAGTCGCCGACCGGGGAGAGGCGTTGCTCGGTGTGCGGCACCCGGTTGCCCTGGAGGCGCGCGAAGTGGAGGCCAGAGCTTTGTTCCGGATGGGCCACTACCCCGAGTCCGAGGAACTGCATCGCCGGGTCCTGGCGCGTCGCGAACTCGTGCTCGGTCCGGACCATCCGGACACCCTGCGCAGTTGTGTCGGCCTGCACCAGCCGCTCGACCTCCAGGACAACGACGAGGAGGCGGAACGCCTGCTCCGCAGGGCACTCGAAGGTCAGCGGCGGGTGCTCGGGGAGCACGCCCCGGAAACCCTCTTCACCTGGGTCTACCTCGCGGAGGTCCTTCCCCAGCTCGGCAAGGAGAGCGAGTTCAGGGCCGAGGCCGGTGCCCTCACCGAGACCTGTGAGCGGGTGCTGCCTCCGGACGACCTCACGACCGTCGGGGCGTACCACTCCTACGGTCTCGGCCTGGTGGCCTTCGAGCGGTACGAAGAGGCTGAGCCCATCGCCCACCGCGTGCTGGCGGACCGGACGCGCCTCCAGGGGGCCGGTCACCCGGTGGCCGTCTCCGCCCTTTCCCTGAACGCCGTGGTCGCCCGCGGTCTGGGCAGACACCGGGAAGCCCTCACGATGCTGCGCCGGGTCGCCGAACTCCGGGAACAGGCACTCGGCCCCGACCACCCCTTCGTCGCCTACGACCGCGAACGGGTCACCGCCTGGGAGGCCGAAGCCGGAGCCTGATCACTCCTCGGCGGCGCGCCCGCGCTGCCGGGCGTAGCCCGCCGCTGCCAGGACGGCTGTCATGCCGCCCGTGTAGTAGAGCTGTGTGCGGGTGTCCGGTTCGCGGGCCATCAGGACGAAGATCGTGGCCATGCCGGCCAGGGCCAGCCAGGTCAGGTAGGGGAACGCCCACATGCGGACGGCGAGCTTCTCCGGGGCCTCGGCTGCCACGCGGCGGCGCAGGAGGAGCTGGGAGACGGCGATGAGGATCCAGACGACGAGGATCACCGCGCCGATCATGTTGAGGAGCCAGGGGAAGACGTCGTCGGGACGCCAGTAGCTGAGCAGGACGCAGAGGAACCCGAAGACGCAGGAGGTGAGGACCGCGCGGCGCGGGACGCCGCCGGAGATCCTGGCCAGCGCCCGGGGGCCCTGGCCGCGCGTCACCAGGGAGTGGGCGATGCGTGAGGAGCCGTAGATGTTGGCGTTCATCGCGGAGAGCAGGGCGACGAGGACGACGACGTTCATGAGCTGCCCGGCGCCGGGGATGCCCAGGTGGTCGAGGGCGGCGACGTACGGGCCCTTCGAGACGAGTTCCGGGGAGTCCCAGGGGACCAGGGTGACGATGACCGCCATGGAGCCGATGTAGAAGAGCGCGATGCGCCACATGGCGGTGCGGACCGCGCTCGCCACGCCCCGGACCGGGTCCTCGGACTCGGCCGCCGCGATGGTGAGCGTCTCCAGACCGCCGTACGCGAAGATCGAGGCGAGGAAGCCGATGACCAGGCCCTCCCCGCCGTGCGGGAGGAGGTCGGTGAGGTGGGCGGTGCCCGGGGAGTCCGTGCCGGGGAGCACGCCGGCGATCGCCAGGACGCCGAGGACCAGGAAGAGGCTGATCGCGCCGACCTTCAGGGCCGCGAACCAGAACTCGAACTCGCCGAAGTTGCGCACCGCGGCCAGGTTCGTCGCGCAGAAGACGGCCATGAACAGGGCGACCCAGGCCCACTCCGGGGTGCCGGGCAGCCAGCCCGTCACGATCTTCGCGGCGCCGATCCCCTCCAGGCCCACGGCCGTGCAGAGCAGCACCCAGAACGCCCAGCCCGCCGTGAAACCCGCCCACGGCCCGATCGCCCGCTCGGCGTGGGCCGAGAAGGAGCCCGACGACGGGTACGCGGCCGACATCTCGCCCAGCATCCGCATCACCAGCATCACGAGCAGGCCGGAGAGGGTGTAGGCGAGGACGACGGACGGGCCGGCGGCGGCGATGGCGGCGCCGGAGCCGACGAAGAGACCCGCGCCGATCACCCCGCCCAGGGCGATCATCGACAGATGGCGCTGCTTGAGACCGGGGGAGAGGCCCGGGGACGGCGGGACACCGCCGTCCTCGTGCGACGGCGGTGTCTCGACCGGGGTGCTGCGGTGCGGCATGGGCGCGGCTCGTCCAATGGGTGAGATGGGCAAAAACGCCCACAGTCTGGGCGGCCGCACCGCTCAGCGGAGGTGGCCGTCCATTATCCGGACGGGCCCTTGACCGGGTGTGGTCACGCGGCCACGGGAGTGTAGTGCGAGGCGTCGCCCTCGATCGAGTAGCTCTCCTTGCCCTCGATGCCGACCGGGACGTCACCGGCGAGGGTCACCCGGTGCAGGCGGCGCGGCCGGCCGTCGTAGTTGTCGATGGCGTAGTGCTGGGTGATCCGGTTGTCGAAGACCACCAGCTGGTTCTCGGACCAGCGGTGGCGCAGGATGTTCTCCGGGCGGGTGACGTAGGCCTGCAGCAGGTCCAGGATCCGGCGCGACTCGGACGGCGACAGACCGACGACGCGCTGCGCGAACCCGCCGATGTACAGGCCGCGTTCACCGGTCAGCGGGTGGACGCGGACCACCGGGTGGACCGTGCGGTACTTGATCGACGTGAACTGGGCGCGCTGGGCGGCCTGCTGCTCGTCGATCTCCTCGTCGGGGACGGCGTAGTCGTAGTCGTTGGTGTGCTCCGCCCACAGCGTGTCGGCCAGGGCCCGCAGCGGCTCGGGGAGTTGGCGGTAGGCGGCGGCCGAGCTGGCGATCAGGGTCTCGCCGCCGTACGGCGGGATCGTGATCGAGCGCAGGGTGGTGGCCTGCGGCGGGTTGAGGACGAAGGTCACGTCCGTGTGCCAGTGGTTGGCGGCCCGGCCGCGCTCGCTGTCCACCGGGAGGACGTTCGGCACGCCGTCGATGGAGGAGACCGTCGGGTGGGCGGTGGTGACCTCGCCGAAGGTGCGGACGAACGCCTGGTGGGTGTCGTCGTCGAGGTTCACGTCGTCGAAGACGAGCGCCTTGTGCGTGTTGAGGGCCTCGCGGACGGCGACGGCCGTCTCCGGGTCGAGGGGGCGGGAGATGTCGACGCCCGAGACGCGGGCGCCGATGTTCGCGGTGATCTTGGTGATCTGGAGGGACATGGCGGTTCCTTTCAGGCGAACACAGGGCTGGCGGTGTACTGGTTGGCGGGGCGGGGGAGGCCGTAGCGCTCCCGCAGGGTCCGGCGCGGGCCGTACTCCTCGCGCAGCAGGCCGCGGGCGCGCAGGATCGGGACGACGTGGTCGACGAAGGTCTCCAGGCCGGACGGCAGCACGGGCGGCATGATGTTGAAGCCGTCGGCGGCGCCCTGGGTGAACCAGGTCTCGATCGCGTCGGCGACCTGCTCCGGCGTTCCGGCGAAGGTCAGATGGCCACGGCCGCCGCCGAGCCGCCCGA
This sequence comes from Streptomyces sp. NPDC090088, assembly GCF_044747345.1. Lineage (NCBI taxonomy): Bacteria > Bacillati > Actinomycetota > Actinomycetes > Kitasatosporales > Streptomycetaceae > Streptomyces > Streptomyces sp. NPDC090088. Next base: position 594,518 of record NZ_JBIVDZ010000001.1, read on the forward strand.
TCAGCTGCCGCACGGTGAGCCGGTCGCGGCGGGCGAGCCCGACGACCAGCGTGTAGCGGCTCTTCGCCCCCTCGACGGCGTCCTCGGACGGCAGGTCGGAGGGGAGCTCCGCGTCCAGCTCCAGACGGCCGGCGGGCAGCTGGAGGAGCCGTTCCAGGTTGGCCACGCCGTGCCGGTGCACGATGTGGTCCTCCAGGAGCTGCTCGTGCGCCCGCGCCTCGGCCTCCGTCGAGCCGATCACCGGCACGATGCCGGGCAGCACCTTGATGTGGTCGGGGTCCCGGCCGGCCGCGGCGGTCCGCGCCTTGAGGTCGGCGTAGAAGTCCCGCGCCTCCTCGATCGTCTGCTGCGCGGTGAACACCGCCTCCGCGTACCGCGCCGCGAACGCCTTGCCGTCCTCGCTGGACCCCGCCTGCACCAGCAGCGGGTAACCCTGCGGGGAGCGGGGCACGTTGAGGGCGCCCTCGACACTGAAGTACGACCCCTGGTGCCGGGGCGGGTGGATCTTCGCGTCGTCGCCCCAGACCCCGGACGCCTTGTCGGCGAGGATCGCGTCGTCCTCCCAGCTGTCCCAGAGCTTCAGCGCCACGTCGAGGAACTCGGTGGCCCGCGCGTACCGCTCGGCGTGCGCGGGCTCCTCCTCGATCCCGAAGTTGCGGGCCGCCTCCGCACCCGCCGTGGTGACGATGTTCCAGCCCGCCCGGCCGCCGCTGATGATGTCGAGCGAGGCGAACTTGCGGGCCAGGTTGTAGGGCGAGTTGTAGGAGGTGGAGGCGGTGGCGATCAGCCCGATGTGCTCGGTGGCCGTCGCCAGCGCGGTGAGCAGCGTCAGCGGTTCCAGGGCCCCGGCGGGCCGCTGCGCGACACTGCCCCACAGATGCGGGCCGTCGGCGAGGAAGAGCGAGTCGAAGGTGCCCCGCTCGGCGGCCTTGGCCAGCCGTACGTAGTGCGCGAGATCGACGTGCGCGTACGGGTCGCTCTCCGGGAGGCGCCAAGAGGCCTCGTGGTGACCGGTGTTCATGAGGAAGGCGTTGAGGTGCAGCTGGCGGGTCATGCGGCGTCCTCCGTGACACCGAGGGCGGCGAGCAGCCGGGTGCGGTACTCGTCCCGTGGGCGGGTGTGGTCGATGGTCAGGTCGACGCCGACCCGGCCCTTCTCCAGGACCAGGACGCGGTCGGCGAGGACGATCGCCTCGTCCACGTCGTGGGTGACGAGGAGGACGGACGGGCGGTGCCGTTTCCACAGCTCGCGCAGCAGGTGGTGCATCTTGATGCGGGTGAGGGCGTCCAGCGCGCCGAACGGCTCGTCGGCGAGGAGCAGTTCGGGCTCGCGGACCAGGGAGCGGGCGAGCGCGGCCCGCTGTGCCTCGCCGCCGGACAGCTCGCCCGGCCAGGCCCGCTCCCGGCCGCCGAGGCCGACCTCTTCGAGGGCGGCCCGCCCCAGGTCGTGGGCGTCCCTGCCGTCCAGCCCCAGCACCACGTTGTCGAGGACCCGGCGCCAGGGCAGCAGCCGGGAGTCCTGGAAGACCACCGACACCCGCTCGGGGGCGGTGAGTTCACCGCTGCCGGCCACCCCGTGGTCGAGTCCGGCGACCGCCCGCAGCAGGGTGGACTTGCCGGAACCGCTGTGCCCGAGCAGGGCGGTGAACTGCCCGGCGGGCAGGTCGAGATCGACGGAGTCGAGGACCGTGCGCTCCCCGAACGACCGGGTCAGTCCCCGGAGCCGGACGGCGGGGCGGGTCAGCTGCTCAGTGTGCGGCGCCACGACAGCACCCTCCGTTCGATGAGTCGGACCACGGTGTCGGAGACGAGGCCGAAGACGCCGTAGATCAGCAGACCGACGAGGATGATGTCGCTGCGCCCGTAGTTCTGGGCCTGGAACATCATGTAGCCGAGGCCGCTGGTGGCGTTGATCTGCTCCAGGACGACCAGGCCCAGCCAGGATCCGGTGACACCGAGCCGGAGTCCCACGAAGAATCCGGGCAGCGCGCCGGGGATCACGACCTCCCGGATGAACCGGAGCCTCGACAGGTCCAGCACCTCGGCGAGTTCGACGTACCGGCTGTCGATCGCGGACAGCGCGGCATGGGTGTTCAGGTAGACCGGGATGTAGACGACGATCGCGATGATGGCGATCTTGAAGGTCTCGCCGATGCCCAGCCAGAGGATGAACAGCGGGATCAGGCCGAGGGTCGGGATGGCCCGGTTGATCTGCACGGTCCCGTCGATCAGTGCCTCGCCGGTGCGGGTGAGCCCGGAGGCCAGGGCCAGCAGCACCCCGGCGGTCAGGCCGATCACGAAGCCGTACCCGGCCCGCTCCACGGAGGTCAGGATGTCGGTGCGCAGCGTCCCGGCGGTCCACAGATGGACGGCGGTGTCCAGGACGGTCCAGGGCGCCGGGATCGCGCCGGGGTCGAGCTGTCCGGCGGCGGAGGCGATGGCCCAGGCGGCGAGGACGACGAGCGGGCCGGCGAGCCGGGCGGCGGGCAGCCGGCGGCCGGGGGAGAGCCGGCGGCGCGGCCGGACCCGGTGCGCCTTCTCCTCCGCGACGGGAACCGGCACGGTGCCGGTGGTCACGGCGGTCATTTCCGGTACTCCGCCGGTACGGCCTTGGCGGCGAGGGACTCGAAGCGGTGGTCGAAGAGCCCGGTGACGTCGGTCTTCTTCACGAAGCCGCCCTCCGCCAGCAGATCGGCGGTCTCCTGCTCCCACTTGATCGCCTCGTCCCAACTGGGCGGGAACAGAGGCTTGTTGGCGAGCTTGGTGATGCCCTGGGCCTGGGCGAGGGTCAGGTTCTGCGTCTTGACGTAGAACTCCTCGTTCCAGGTGTCCGGGTTCTCCCACTGCCAGACCAGGCCTTTGGCCCACTCCGGGATGTACGCGGCGATCGCGGCGGCCTTGGCCTTGTCGTTCAGCACCGCCTGCGGCGCCCAGAGCAGGTTGAGCAGGTCGACGACGTCGGTGGCGATGGTGTGGGCGCCCTTGGAGCCGTACTGCTGGAGGTAGGCCGGTGCCTGGGTGTTGGCGAGCGGGGCCACGTCCACCTGCCCGGACTGCAGGGCGGTGAGGAACTGGTTGCTGGTCAGCGGGACCAGCTTCACGTCGTCGTAGGCGAGCCCGGCCTCCTTGAGCGCCCGCAGGAGGACGACACCCTGGGCCTGCCCCTGCGAGAAGGCGAGCCTCTTTCCCTTGAAATCGGCGGCCGTGCGGATGTCGCTGCCGGGCTTGGTGGCGAACAGGTAGTTCGGCTTGCGGGTGATGTTGATCGCCACGATCTTCGCCGCGAAACCCTGGAACTGCGCCTGGATCGGCGGAATACCCGCGTTGTTCGCGAGGTCCAGGGACTTGGCGCGGAACGCGTTGATGACATCGGGACCGGCCCCGATGTTCACCCAGCTCGACACCGTGAACGGCAGCGCGGGCAGTTTCGCCAGCTTGAACTGCAACTGCTGGGTGCCCAGATAGGAGGCGATCTTCAGGCTGGTCCCGGCCGGGACCTTGGCGGCCAGCGGAGCCGTTGAGGCGGCCGCGGTGTCGGCGGCGGCACTGCCACCGGCGCAGCCGCCGAGCCCGGCCACGGCCGCCGAGGCGCCGAGCAGCGAGGTGAGGAAGAGCCGGCGGTCGAGGCCGGGGGAGGACGCAGAGGACATGGGAGGGCTCCGAGGGGAAAAGCAGCAGAAAGGCAGGGCGAATTCCCGGCGGCAGAGGGCCGGAAAGAGAGATCTCACGCAGAGAGAGCGGAGAGCAGGGAGAAATGCGCGCTCGCAGCGCGTCAAGACGTCAGCAACAGAGGGTGCGACAGGTCATGAGCAGGATGTTCCTTGCCGTGTGCGACGGCTGTCAATATTCCGAGTTTCTGAATTAAATAAGCCGTGGTGACGCGCTCAGCGGATCCCGGTACAGCACGTCCAGGACCACCGAACCGCCCGCCACCGCCAGCACCGAGTCGCCGAAACTGGTCGGCGCGACCAGGGCGGCGCGCTCCGGTCCGACCGCCTCCCGCAGCGCGGCGAGACAGTCCTCCCGGTACAGCACCCCCACCTCGGTGACGACCACGCTCTCCGGGTTGAGGACGTCGAGCAGCAGCGCCGCCGCCCGCCCGGTCAGCCGCGCCCGCTCCACCAGCAGCGCCGCGGCCGCCGGATCACCGGCCCGCGCCGCCGCGAGGACGTGCATCGGGTTGCCGCCGCCGTCGACGACCCCGGCCGCCCGGGCCCGCCGTACCAGCGTCCGCTCGCTCAGCTCCACCTGGAGACAGCCGGTGCGTCCGCAGTCGCACGGCTCGGTGCCGCCCGGCACCGGGAGATGGGCGATCGTGCCGGCCTGGGAGCGCGGGCCGTGGTGCACCTCGTCGCCGGTGGCGAAGGCCGCGTCGACCACGTTCCCGACGAACAGGTGCAGCACGCTCCGGCTGCCCCGGGCCCGCCCGAAGAGCCGCTCCCCGTTGACCAACGCCCGTGCGTGCCCGTCCACATGGACCGGCAGCCCGGTGCGCGCGCCGAGCAGCTCCCGCACCGGCACCTCGCGCCAGCCCAGCAGCGGATGCTCGACGACGGTCCCGGAGTCCCGGTCGACCCAGCCGCCGACGGCCACCCCGACCCCGAGCGGCCGGCTGCCCGGCACCTCGGCGAGCAGCGCCGCCAGCCCGGCGGCGGCCCGCTCCAGCACCGCGCGGGGACCGGTGTCGCCGTGCTTCAACTCCCTGCGGACGACGATCCGTCCGCGCAGGTCGAGCAGCGCGACCGTGGTGTACGGCACGGCCACGTGCACCCCGCCCACCACGAACCGCGAGTCGTCCAGGTCGACGGGCACATGCGGCCGGCCCACGCCGTTCACCCGGCGCGGCGCCTCGGCCTCCCGGATCAGGCCGAGTTCGGTGAACCGGGCGCAGTAGTCGGTGACGGAGGCCGGCGAGAGCCCGGTCAGCCGGGCGATGGTGGACCGGGCCACCGGCCCGTGCTCCAGGACCGAGCGCAGCACCACACTGGCGCTGGTCCGCCGCCGGTCGCCGGGGGGAGAGAGGGGATGCGGGGGTGCCGCGGTACGGGGCATGGGAAACCGTCCTCGGGAACGGGGCCGACACGTCTCGTCTCGGGAGTCGAGGCGCGCCGGACCGGTCACCCGCCGTACGGCCTCAGAGCGGCCGGCGACAGACGGCAGCCCCTTGCCGTCGCAGGTCGACATAGCGACGCGACGTGAAGTTCCGGGACTGGGCGACCATGTCCGGAAGCGTAGGCCAGAAACCTTGAATCCCACCAGAGCGCTGGGATTCGATTGGCGGAACTCCACAGGCCTGTTCAACGCCGTTGACGTGAGTGAAACATCTCTGCCTCAGTGATCGGCGTCACGCCGTACCGGGTGTAACCCACATCCTTTGTGGGGAGCCCACCAAGCGCCGCTTCCGCCCTTTGTCGACCGCTGACGTGTCCGGCTCAGACCGGCCGGGATAGCGTCACGGTGTTCCCCGCTTGTCCGCCCACCCTCACCCCGCGGAGTCCCCATGAGCACCGCCACCGCGACCGCCTCCAGCCGCACCGGCACCGTCCTCGCCGACCTCCTGCCCGCGTCCCGGGTGCGCGATGCCGCCCTCGTGCTCGGCGGCGCCGCGCTCACCGGCCTCGCCGCCCAGATCGCGGTCCCCGTGCCCGGTTCTCCGGTGCCGGTGACCGGCCAGACCTTCGCGGCCCTGCTCGTCGGCACCAGCCTGGGCGCCCGCCGGGGTGTCGCCTCCCTCGCCCTGTACGCGCTGGCCGGCCTCATGGGCGTGCCGTGGTTCGCGAGCGGCACCTCCGGCCTCTCCGTCTCCTTCGGCTACATCCTCGGCATGATGCTGGCCTCCGCCGCCGTCGGCGCCCTGGCCCGGCGCGGCGCCGACCGCGACGTACTGCGCATGGCGGGCACCATGGTGCTCGGCGAGGCGGTCATCTACGCGATCGGCGTGCCCTACCTGGCCTACGCCGCCGACATGTCCGCGTCCGCGGCGATCGCGGCCGGCCTCACCCCGTTCCTGATCGGCGACGCCGTCAAGGCGCTCCTGGCGATGGGCGCGATGCCCGCGGCCTGGAAGCTCGTCGGCAAGCGCTGACCCGGCGACGGACGACAGACGACAGGGGCCCGGGGTGCGGCAAGCACCCCGGGCCCCTGTGCTGTCCCCGTCCGGTTACGACGGCTGCCGCGGCCGCCGCTGCGACCACCACACCCCCGCCGCCCCCGCCGCGATCAGTGCCGCCCCGGCCGCGCCCAGCGGCAGCACGTCACGTCCCGCGCCGGTCTTCGGCAGCTGGTCGCCGCCCGGCCCCACCGGTTTGTTGTCGGTGCCCAGCAGCAGCGGGGTGGCCGGGGCGTTCGGCGACGGGTTCGTCGTACCGAACGGCACCGGGCCCTGCTGCCAGAACGTCTTCTTCCCGTCCGCGCTCTGCACGGGCAGGCAGATCTTCCCGGTCTTGCCCAGATCGAACGTGGCGTCGACCGCGTACGACGTCGACTTGCCCGCGCCGAGTGCGCCGACCGGGCAACTGAAACCGCTGTTCGAACCGGCCGGCAGATCCTTCTCGGCGATCGCGTCGCACCCCTTGACGCCGCTCACCTTCAGGCCGTCGAAACCGACCACCAAAAGCCTGATGTCGTCGCTCTCCTTGGTTCCCTCGTTCTTCACGGTCGCGGTAATCGACGTTTTCTGCGAACTGTTGTCCACGGAGATCTTCTCGGGCAGCGTGGTCGTCAGCTTCACACCCTCGGGTGCCTGGTCAACCGCCTTTCCCCCCTTGCTGCTTCCCGGTCCCTGGTCATCGGCGGCGGCCGTGAACGGCAGGATCATCACGGCTGAGAAAGATGCCGTGACCAGCGACCCCGTGACCACGGCCAGCCGCCGGTCCCTACGACGAGAACTCATGTTCGTCCCCCTTGCAACCCCCTGGACCGCGCCTGAATTCGCGGCCACTTGAAGAGGTACCACAAGATTTCTCCGCACTATGCTGGTACGGCCGTAAGTGTGACCATTGTGTGTCAGCAGGGGCGGTCGTTGAGGGGGTGCAGCGAATTGCCGGAGAATTCAGGGAGTCCAGGGATTTCAGGGAATTCGGAGGGGCCGGGGAATTCCGTTGGTCCAGGGAGCGCGGGGCCGGGTGGTGTCCCGGGGCTGCTGGTGAACGGCCGCTACCGGCTGGCCGAGAGTATCGGGCAGGGAGGAATGGGGCGGGTGTGGCGGGCCGCCGACGAGACGCTCGACCGGCAGGTCGCGGTCAAGGAGATGCGGATCGACGGCCTCGACGCCGAGGACACCCGCACCCGCCGCGAACGCACCCTGCGCGAGGCCAGGGCCACCGCCCGCATCGACCACCCCAACGTCGTACGGGTCTACGACGTCGTCGACGAGGGCGAACGCCTGTGGATCGTCATGGAGCTGGTGCACGGCCGCTCCCTGGAATGGATCATGGCCGAGGAGGGGGCGCTGAGCCCCCGCGCGGCGGCCCGGATCGGTCTCGGCCTGGTCGCGGCACTGCGTCAGGTGCACGCCGGGGGAGTGCTGCACCGCGACATCAAACCCGGGAACGTTCTTGTCGAGAGCACCGCCGGCCGGGTCGTCCTCACCGACTTCGGCATCGCGGCCATCCAGGACGCCAAGGCGCTCACCATGGTCGGCATGCTGGTCGGCTCCCCCGACTACATGGCCCCCGAGCGGATCTCCGGCCGCCCGCAGGGCCCGCCCTCCGACGTCTGGTCGCTCGGCGCGACCCTGTGCGCGGCCCTGGCCGGCCGCTCCCCCTTCTCCCGCGACACCACCCTCGCCACCCTGCACGCGGTCCTCTACGAGGAGCCCGAACTACCCGCCGCCGCAGGCCCGTTGCGTGAACTGCTGGCCGCACTCCTGGAGAAGGACCCGACGACCAGGCCGGACCTGGCCGAGGTCGAACAGGCCCTGCGCCCGGTGGCGTACCCGACCCGGACCCCGACCGTGGCGCCTCCGGCCCCGGCACCCCAGCCGGCGGAACGCCCGACACCGGTGTACGTGGACCCGACGAAGCTCCGCCTGCCACCGCCGCAGGACGAACGCCCACAGCCACCGCCGACGCAGACGCACATGTCACCGCCGGTCAGCGCCTCCACGGAGGCGGCTACGGAACGCTCGGAGGTCCGTTCCGAAACCCCGTCGGGCAACTCGGCGGCCCCCACCTTGAAACGCCCCGACCCGGAGCGCCCCGTCAGGGGCGCGGGGAACGGCGCGACCAGCCCCCACACACCCGCGGCGACCCATCACCGCACAGCCCCCCGACGCACCACCCTCCTCGCCGTACTCGGAGCCGCAGCCGTAGCCACCGCCATAGCCGTCCTCCTCACCACCACAACAGGCGGCGGCGACGACAAGACGGCGACCGGCACCTCCTCCTCGGCCAAGCCCACTTCATCGGCGCCGACCGTAGAGGGAACGACCCGCCCCCGCAGCCTCCCGCCCGGCGCCCACGAGGAGGCCGGCGGTTTCGCCTGGGTCACCCCCAAGGGCTGGCGGCGGGACGTGAAGACGGGCGCCGAGGTGCACTACACCTCCCCCGACGGCCGCCAGGAACTCGTCGCCAAGTCCTCCCTGGCCCGCGGCGACCTCATGGAGAGCTGGACCGCCTCCGAACGCAGCGCCCACCAGGGCCGGGACTACAACAAGATCCGGCTGGCCGAGACGACCTTCCGCGGCTACCCGGCGGTGGTCTGGGAGTACACCTTCACCCTCAAGGGCACCCCCTGGCACGCACGGCTGCTGGGCTTCGACGCCGACGGCAAGTCGTACCAGATCAACACCTGGTACCAGCCGGCGGTCGAAGCCCAGGCCGTACGGACGTACGCACAGGTGAAGGAGGGCTTCACCCTGCTGTGAGCGTCAGCCGACGGACACCTTGTCGGCGGACTCGGCGGACTCGGCCGCCGTCGCCTCCGCGGTACGGCCGCCCGTCACCTTCTGCTTCACCACGGCGACCGCGACCACGACCGCCGCGACCAGCAACGACAGCAGCACCGTCGTACGACCGCTGCTCTCGCCCTCCGTGTCGGTCAGCATGTAGCCCAGCACGAACACGATCAGACCGGCCGTCGCCCAGGTCAGATACGGGTACAGCCACATCTTCACGACGAGCTTCTCCGGCGCCTCGGCCTGGATGATCTTCCGCATCCGCAGCTGCGAGAAGCAGATGACCAGCCAGACGAACAGGGCCACCGCGCCGGAGGAGTTGACGAGGAAGAGGAAGACCGAGTCCGGGAACCTGTAGTTGAAGAAGACGGCGACGAAGCCGAAGACGACGGAGGCGACGATCGCGGCCATCGGCACACCGCGGGACGTGGTCCGCGCGAACGCCTTCGGCGCGTCACCGCGCTGCCCGAGCGAGAACGCCATCCGGGAGGCCGTGTACAGGCCGGAGTTGAGACAGGACAGCACGGACGTCAGCACGATGAAGTTCATGATCTCGCCGGCGTGCGCGATGCCGAGGGAGTCGAGGGCGGCGACGTACGAGCCCTTCTCCTTGATCGACGGGTCGTTCCACGGCAGCAGCGCGACGACGATCAGGATCGAGCCGAGGTAGAAGACGCCGATCCGCCAGATGATGCTGTTGGTGGACTTGGTGACCGCGCGCTGCGGGTTCTCCGACTCGCCGGCCGCCAGGGTGGCGATCTCGCTGCCCATGAAGGAGAAGACGACCAGGAGCACGCCGGTCAGGATGGCGCCGGGGCCGTGCGGCAGGAAGCCGCCGTGGTCGGTGAGGTTGGAGAAGCCCGCCTTGTCCGTGTGCGCGCCGGGCAGGACGCCGAGCACGGCCAGCAGACCGACGACGATGAACGCGCCGATCGCGACGACCTTGATGCCGGCGAACCAGAACTCGAACTCGCCGTACGAGCCGACCGAGACCAGGTTCGTGGCGGTGAGCACGACCATCACGATCAGCGCCCAGCCCCACTGCGGTACGGCCGGGATCCAGCCCTCCAGGATCTTGGCGCCGGCGGTGGCCTCGACCGCCAGCACCACGACCCAGAAGAACCAGTACAGCCAGCCGATGGAGAACCCGGCCCAGCGGCCGAGCGCGCGGTCCGCGTGCGCGGAGAACGATCCGGAGGTGGGGTTCGCGGCGGACATCTCGCCGAGCATCCGCATCACCAGCACCACGAGCGTGCCGACGAGCGCGTACGACAGCAGGATGCCGGGGCCTGCGGTGGCGATACCGGAACTGGAGCCGACGAAGAGACCGGCGCCGATGACGCCGCCGATCGCGATCATCGACAGATGTCGGTTCTTGAGTCCAGCGTGGAGACCGTTACCAGTCATGGGGGGAATTCCTTTGCGCCGGGTGAGCGGGCTCTCGTACGAGCGGCGTACGAGTCGGTCCAGTGAAACGGAGGTGGACTGATTCCTGAACCTTTGAATCCAGATCGTTACTTGAGGTTTTCCTGAGGTTCTGTAGTGTTACTCACATTTCCCGGAGCGCTTTCGGGTATGCGGCCCCGGCCCTGCCGGGTGGTTGCACCCGTGTCACACTCATCCCATGCGCGTGTATCTCGGCTCCGACCATGCGGGCTTCGAACTCAAGAACCACCTCGTCGAGTGGCTGAAGGCGGCGGGCCACGACCCCGTCGACTGCGGCCCCCACATCTACGACGCCCAGGACGACTACCCGCCCTTCTGCCTCCGCGCGGCCGAGCGGACGGCGGCGGACCCCGAGTCCCTCGGCATCGTGATCGGCGGCTCCGGCAACGGTGAGCAGATCGCCGCGAACAAGGTGAAGGGCGTGCGGGCGGCGCTGGCCTGGAGCGAGGAGACGGCGTCGCTCGGCCGGCAGCACAACGACGCCAACGTCGTCGCGGTGGGCGCGCGGATGCACACGGAGGACGAGGCGACGAAGTTCGTCGAGACGTTCCTCAACACGCCGTTCTCCGAGGGGGAGCGGCACATCCGTCGCATCGACATGCTGTCGGCGTACGAGACCACGGGCGACCTCCCCCCGATCCCGGCCCACCACCCCCAGCCGTAGCCTCTGCCCACCCACCCCACTGCTGCGGGATCTCCCTGTCCCCTCGACGTTCACCTCTCCACTGACCGAGTCGAGTGGGTGGGTGGGAAGGAAGTGCGGAAGTGCCGGAGGGGCACACCATTCACCGGCTCGCGCTGGACTACCGGCGGTTCACCGGGCCCGTACGGGTCACCAGCCCGCAGGGGAAGTTCTCCGACGCCGCCGCGCTGATCGACGGTGCCCCCCTCACCCGTACCGAGGCGCACGGGAAGCATCTCTTCCTCGGGTTCCGTGAGAGCGACTGGGTGCACATCCACCTCGGCCTCTTCGGCAAGGTGGGGTTCGGTGACGCCCCCGCGCCGCCGCCCACGGACACCGTCCGGCTGCGGCTCGCCGACGCCACCTCGTACGTCGACCTGCGCGGTCCCACCACCTGCGCCCTGATCACCGACGAGGAGAAGGACGCCATACACGCCCGGCTCGGGCCGGATCCGCTCCGTGACGACGCCGACCCGGACGCGGCGTACCGGAGGATCTCCCGCAGCCGTACGACGGTCGCCGCCCTGCTGATGGACCAGAAGGTCATCGCGGGCGTCGGCAACGTCTACCGCGCCGAGGTGCTGTTCCGGCACGGCATCGATCCGTACCGCGCGGGCCGGGACCTCACCCCGGGCGAGTGGGACGCCGTGTGGCGGGATCTCGTCGAGCTGATGCGCGAGGGCGTCAGGAACAACCGGATCGACACCGTGCGGCCCGAGCACACGCCGGAGGCGATGGGCCGGCCGCCGCGCGTGGACGACCACGGCGGCGAGGTGTACGTCTACCGCCGGGCCACCCTGCCCTGCCACCTCTGCGGCACCGGCATCCGCACCGCCGACCTCGCCGCCCGCAACCTCTTCTGGTGCCCCGCCTGCCAGCGGCGCTGACCGTGCGCCGGCAGCGCTAGAAGCCGTGCGGCAGCCACGGCGTCACCGGTGAGCCGAACGCCGTCGACGCCTCCGCCAGCGCTCCCGGCCGCAGCTCGGCCACCCGGCCGGCCCGCGCCAGCGACAGCAGGGACACCCCGCCGAGGTACGCCGCCCCCAGCTCCCGTACGGACAGGGCGAGTTCGGCCGGGTCCGTCGTCCGCTCGCAGGACGCGCCCTTGGGGTCCCCGGTCAGCCGCCAACGCCCCGTGTTCCAGGGGCAGAAGGCGTCCTCCACGGCCAGCACCACGTCCACCGGCGTCTGGTAGGTGCGGGCCGCGAGCGCCGCACCGACGTCGACGAGGCGGACGTACCCCTTGTCCTGGACCCGGGTCAGACAGCGCCGGATGTCGGAGACCAGGTACTGCCAGGCGTCGTCCACCGGGCGCCCCCGTACCGTCAGCTTCGACATCAGGTCGATGCCGAACAGGAACCGCCACAGCGCCGCGTCGCTCACGGGGTCGACGGCGGCCAGGTCCTCCAGCGCCACCGTGCCGTCGTGCCCGCTCGGCGACCAGCCCAGCCTGGTGCGGAACCGGGCGTACCCGGTGACCTCACCGTCCCGCTCGGCGACCACGCACTGCAGCGCCGACGCCCCGTCACGCTCGCTCTCCGGGTCCAGCAGCGCCACCCGCTCCCAGCCGGGCTGCCGGGCCAGCATCCCGGGCCGCAGCGGCACCGTCCGCGCGTACACCGCCTCACAGGCGGCGAGCACCTCGGCCGGCGCGGCATACCGCACCCGTATGTCGTCGGTGCCGGCCGGCACGTCCAGGGTGACCCGGCTCGTGTCGATCTCGGCGTGCAGTTGGAAGGTCGCGGCGGCGTACCCGAAGCGGCCGTAGATGGCCGGCTCGGAGGCGGTCAGCGCGGCCAGCGGCTCGCCCCACTCCCGTACGTCGTCCAGCTGGCGGCGCATCATCGAGGTCAGCACCCCGCGCCGCCGGTGCGTCGCGGCCACGCTCACCATGGTGACCCCCGCGGTGGGCAGCACGGCGCCACCCGGCACGGTCATCCGGAACCGGAACGCGCCGCCCGTCCCCACCAGCTCGGATCCGTCCCGGACGGCCAGCGAACGCTCGAAGTCGGTGAGGGAACGGTCCAGTTCCCGCTCCTCGGCCGACGCCGGACCCGCGCCGAAGGCACGCACCAGGTGCTCCCACCACCCGTCGAACTCCTCGGGACGCAGCACCTTCAACTCGGTCGCACGGTCGGTCGCCATACGCCATGCCTATCAGGGGCAATGCGGGACGAGCCAGCGAATTTCTCCCGGACGGCGACGTGAGGGCGTCCGGTGAAGTTCACTGTGAAGTCGCACGCGAAGTTGAGCCTCGGACGGGGGACAAGTGGGACCTCCCGTGCCAAGAAGCTGGTCCGATGGATAGGGTCCCGAACTAATGGCAGTAGACCGAGAGCGGCGCGCGAAGGCCGAGACGCTTACGGCCCGGTGGAAGATGCAGTGGCACCGGGCCCGCGTCGGCCTGCGCAGAAGCGCCGTGGACTACTTCCGCGGCGACGGCTCCGACTGGATCGCGCTGGCCGGACTGCTGCTCACCATCCCGGTCCTCGCGGCCATGACCCTCGCCAACTCGGTGTGGTTCTCCCCGGCCCTGCTGGTCCTGCCGATCATCGCGGGCGGCCTGCTGCTGCGCCCGGCGAGCCTGCTCGGCCTGTACGCGGCGGCGGCGACGGCCCTGATCGTGGAGTCGGTACGGCTCGGCCCCTACACCGAGGGCCCCTCCCGGGTCACCCCCGGTGTCGTCCTGGTCGTCGCGGCCTGCGGGTTCTTCGGACTGCTCACCGCGCAGTTCCGCAGCCGGGTCGGCGTGCCCTGGCGGCGCGGCGGCACCATGCTCTTCGACCTGCGCGAACGCATCCGGGTGCAGAGCAAGCTGCCGAAGCTGCCGCCGGGCTGGCACCGCGAGATGGCGCTGCGGCCGGCCGGCGGTCAGTCCTTCTCCGGCGACTTCGTGGTCGCCTCGCGCACGAACAACGGCCGCACCATGGAGGTCGTCCTCACGGACGTCTCCGGCAAGGGCATGGACGCGGCGTCCCGCGCCCTGCTGCTCTCCGGCGCCTTCGGCGGCCTGCTCGGCTCCCTGCCCCCGCACGCCTTCCTGCCCGCCGCCAACGGCTACCTGCTCCGCCAGGACTGGGACGAGGGCTTCGCGACCTCCATCCACCTGGTCCTGGACCTCGACTCCGGCGACTACGAGCTGTACTCCGCGGGCCACCCGCCCGGCCTCCAGCTCAGCGCGGGCAGCGGCCGCTGGGAGGAGAAGGCCGCGGAGGGCCCCCTCCTCGGCGTCTACGACGGCGCCCAGTTCGACTCGGTCAAGGGCTCCCTGCGCCCCGGAGACGTCCTGATGCTCTTCACGGACGGCCTGGTGGAGACCTCCGACCGGGACATCATGGAGGGCATGGACCGGCTGACCGGCGAGGCCGACCGCTATGTGGCGGGCGGCTTCCACGGCGCGGCCTGGCACCTCATCGAGGCCGTCGCCAAGGACGTCAACGACGACCGGGCCCTGCTGCTGATCTGCCGCGAAGCGGCCCGGTGACGTGACCCCGGCCCCCCTCTCCGTCCCCGAGGTCGAGGAGATCGCCCGCGCCGCCCACGCCGGGCAGACCGACAAGGCGGGGCGGCCCTACGCCGAGCATCTGGCCGCGGTCGCCGAAGGGGTGCGTGCCCGGGGCGGTGACCCGGAGCAGGTCGCCGCCGCGTGGCTGCACGACTCCGTCGAGGATCACGCCGTGACGGAGGAGTGGCTGGCCTCGGCGCCGCTCACGCCCCGTACGAAGGCGATCGTGCTGGCGCTGACCAAACGGGAGGGCGAGGCCCCGGAGGCGTACGCGCGCCGCGTCCTGGACACCCCGGGCGCGCTGCTTGTCAAACAGGCCGACCTCGCGCACAACGCCGACCCCGGCCGTCTCGCCGTACTCGACGCACCCACCCGCGACCGGCTGGCCGAGAAGTACGCCCGGATGCGCGGCCTCCTCGGCCTGCCCGCGTAGGCGGACTCACGCGTTGGCCATCTCCCGGCCGCGCCGGCTCCGCTCGCGGGCCTGTTCCGCCGCGTCCTGCCGGAACGCCCACTCCATCCCCGGCTCCATGGCGAACCGGAACACCCGCCGGACGGGCCGGGTGCACAGCAGGGTCACCCCGGCGCCGGCGAGCGCGGTGACGAGGATCTCGCCGAGCGGGCCGTGCAGCCACCTCGGGTCGAACCAGCCCGCGTGGACGCCGTACTTCACGACGAAACCGTGCAGCAGATAGCCGTAGAGCGTGCCCGCGCCCAGCGCGGTGAACCACGTCCGGCGGCCCGGCACCCAGGAGAGGAAGGCGGCCGTCAGCACCATCGAGCAGCCGAACATGGCGAGCACCATCACCGGCCCGCACCACCACGGCGCACCCAGTTCCTGCGCGGAGTCCCGGTGGTAGAACCACGCGGTGTTCATCCGCGGCACCGCCCACCAGGAGAACGCCAGTGCCAGCGCGAACACCGGCACCGCGGCGATCCGCACCGGCCACCTGCGCACCAGCCGGAAGTGCTCGGGCCGCAGGCACAGGCCGAGCACGAAGTACGGCAGGAACTGAAGCACCCGCTGGAGGTCCAGGTCGTCGCCGATGCTCGGCGACACGGACGCCAGCATCGCCACGGCGAACGCGAGCGGCAGCGGGTGGCGGACCGCCCGCCAGACCGGCGTGGTCAGCCGCCAGGCGAACAGCGCGCACAGGAACCAGGTCAGGTACCAGGGGTCCAGCAGGCTGATGTCCTGGCCGGGGTCGCCGATGACGAGGCGCTCGAAGAGCGAGTAGGCCGTCTCGAACAGCACGTAGGGCACGACCACCCCGGTGAGCAGCCGCTTCAGCCGGTCCGGGCGCAGGTCGAAGTTCCGGGAGAAGTAGCCGGAGACGATGATGAACGCCGGCATGTGGAAGGCGTACACCACGCAGTACACGGCCTCCAGGACCCGGCTGTCGCCCTTCAGCGGCTCCCAGGAGTGGCCCATGGCGACCAGCACGATCGCCAGGTACTTGGCGTTGTCGAAGAACGCGTCGCGCTCTGTGCCTCCCGGCGGTCGGGCCGGGGGACGGGGTGTTCGGTTCTGGCCGGGGGGCGTGGCGGCGTCGGACATCTGAGGCACCTTAGCGTCGCCTGTGGGATTCCGTAAAACGCTCGATGGGAATCCTGGATATGAGCTGGGACACGTGCCGAACCGCCGTCCCTATTGGCGGAGTCGACTCCTGTACTCATGCAGTTCCATGCGGCACTTACACCCGTGATGTCCCTATTCTTCCTGACTAATTGGTGCATAACATCCGCGTGCGGACCTGCCTTGTGGTGCCTGTGTAAACAATTCGAATTCGCTGCGCACGCGTTGTGTGGACACGGAAACCATGTCTGCCAATTGCCATGGATCCATGGGTGGGTGGACCCTCGAATTACTGTGCGGGCGGCAGTCGGTGTGCGGTGCACTGTCGACGTTGTGTCACGGACCGCATAGTGCGGCCTGGTTGGTGGCACGATGGTTCTGGCGGGGGTGCGGGGTCGTACCCCTGGGCCGGGAGAGCGGAACCGACCGAGGGTGTGATCAGTTGTGGCCATTTCACTGTCTGTGGTGCTGCTGTTGGCGATCATCCTGGTAGTGCTGATCAGAGGGGGGAACATCAAGGCCGGCCCCGCGATCGTCGCGGTCCTGTTCGGCTTCTTCCTCGCGTCGACCGGGATGGCCCCGTCCATCCAGCGGTTCCTCGACTCGATAGCGCAGACCATCAACTCGATCAGCTTCTGACCGTGACCACGGCCCCTGGACGCACCGAAGGCCCAGGGCAGAGGGGGAAACCTCTCACCTGGGCCTTCGCCGTTCAGAGCGGGCGACGGGAATCGAACCCGCGTAGTCAGTTTGGAAGACTGAAGCTCTACCATTGAGCTACGCCCGCACACCACGCGCCGCAGGTCGGTGACCGCGGCACAGGAGGCATCGTAGCGGGTCGCCGGCTGCCCGGGCCAATGGGTTGGTCTGGGCGGATGTCGGTGAACAAAGCGGCCGACGCGGGCAGCCCGGGCATGTACCCTACGTGTCGCACCGATACGGGGTGTGGCGCAGCTTGGTAGCGCGTCCGCTTTGGGAGCGGAAGGCCGTGGGTTCAAATCCCGCCACCCCGACCACCACCTGACGGCGTCCGTCTTGATCGCCTTTTGGGGCGCTGAGCGGCTGCGGTTACTATGCAAGCTGCGCGCCCGTGTGTCCCGGCCCGCCAGACGGCGGCCTACGAACTCCTCCGGGCGGCGAAACTCCGCCGGGCCCCTCTGGCACCGGCAGAACCCAAGAAGTCAGCCACAAGGAGACCGAACCGTGAAGAGCGCCGTGGAGACCCTGAACCCGACCCGGGTTCGGCTCACTGTCGAGGTGCCCTTCGAGGAGCTCAAGGACAGCCTCGACGCGGCGTACCAGAAGATCAACCAGCAGGTCACGGTGAAGGGCTTCCGCAAGGGCAAGATCCCGGCCCGGGTCATCGACCAGCGGTTCGGTCGCGGTGCGGTGCTGGAGGAGGCCGTCAACGACGCGCTCCCGAAGTTCTACACCGAAGCGGTCAACGAGGCCGAGCTCAGCCCGCTCGGCCAGCCCGACGTCGACATCACCGAGCTGAAGGACGGCGAGACGCTGAACTTCACCGCCGAGGTCGACGTCCGCCCCGCCCTGGAGATCCCGGACTACACCGGCATCGAGGTCGAGGTCGACGCCGTCGAGGTGACCGACGAGGACATCGAGAAGTCCGTGGAGCAGCTCCGTGAGCGCTTCGCGTCCACCTCCCCGGTCGAGCGTGCCGCCGAGGACGGCGACGTCGTCACCATCGACCTGGAGGCCAAGGTCGACGGCGAGGTGCTGGAGGACGGCATCGCCAGCGGTGTCTCCTACACCATCGGCTCCGGCGAGCTGCTGGACGGCATCGACGACGCCGTGAAGGGCCTGGAGGCCGGTGGCGAGGCCACCTTCGCCTCCGAGCTCAAGGGCGGCTCCGCGGCCGGCAAGGAGGCCGAGGTCACCGTCAAGGTCACCCAGGTCGCCGCCCGCGAACTGCCCGAGCTGGACGACGAGTTCGCGCAGCTCGCCTCGGAGTTCGACACCCTGGACGAGCTCAAGGCCGACAGCCGCAAGCGGCTCGCCAACATGAAGACGTACGACCAGGCCACCCAGGCCCAGGAGCGCGTCCTGGAGAAGCTCCTGGAGCTCGTCGAGGTGCCCGTCCCCGAGAAGCTCCTCGAGGACGAGATCAACACCCGCAAGCACAACCTGGAGCACCACCAGCTCGGCCAGATGGGTCTCGACCTCGAGAAGTACCTGGAGATCCAGGGCAAGACCGCCGAGGAGTTCGACACCGAGACCCGCGAGGCCGCGGTCAAGGGCATCAAGACCCAGTTCGTCCTCGACGAGCTGGTCAAGAAGGAGAACCTCAACGTCAACCAGGAGGAGCTCACCGAGCACCTCATGCGGCGTGCGGCCTCCTCCGGCATGTCCCCCGACCAGTTCGCCCAGGCCGTCGTCGAGGGCGGCCAGGTTCCGCTCCTGGTCGGCGAGGTCGCCCGCGGCAAGGCCCTGGCCGTCGTGGTCGAGGCCGCCACGGTGAAGGACACCAACGGCGAGATCGTCGACCTCGACGACGAGGACGAGGACGAGACGGAGGCCCCCGAGGCCGCCGCCGAGGCCACGGACACCGCCGACGAGGAGAAGGCCGAGGGCTGACCCCCACGGCGCCCGTAACGGCGTACAGAGGGGCTCCTGGGCACTGTCCCGGGGGCCCCTTTGCCGTACGCCCGAGGTGCGGCGCCCCGTCAGGGGCGCAGGGAACTGCGCGACAAGCCCCCACGCACCCGCACGCGCCCACGCACCGACGCAACCACGGCGCGTAGCCGTCGGCCCCCGGCGTCGCCGCTACGCCCCCGGCGAACAGCCCTGTTACCGGGATTCCCCGAAGGGACCATCGCGTTAGGGTCCATGAGTACGAGGGCAGCCAAGCCCCCGGCTACGGAAACGTGAGACGGCCCGGCGCCGTCGTAAGACGAGCAGGTGGATACGTGACGAATCTGATGCCCTCCGCCGCCGGCGAGCCTTCCTTCGGTGGTGGCCTCGGCGACCAGGTCTACAACCGGCTGCTCGGCGAGCGGATCATCTTCCTGGGCCAGCAGGTGGACGACGACATCGCCAACAAGATCACGGCGCAGCTGCTGCTGCTCGCCGCCGAGCCCAACAAGGACATCTTCCTCTACATCAACAGCCCCGGCGGCTCGGTGACGGCCGGCATGGCGATCTACGACACCATGCAGTTCATCCCGAACGACGTGGTGACCATCGCGATGGGCATGGCGGCCTCGATGGGCCAGTTCCTGCTCACCGGCGGTACCGCGGGCAAGCGCTTCGCGCTGCCGCACACCGACATCATGATGCACCAGGGCTCCGCGGGCCTGGGCGGTACGGTCTCGGACATCAAGATCCAGGCCCAGTACCTGCTGCGCACCAAGAAGACCATGTCCGAGCTGACCGCCCTGCACTCCGGCCAGTCCGTCGAGACGATCGTCCGCGACGGCGACCGCGACCGCTGGTTCACCCCGGAAGAGGCCAAGGAGTACGGTCTTATCGACGGGATCATCACGCATGCCTCCGGTGTTCCGGGAGGCGGCGGCACCGGCGCCGCCTGAGCCCGGCCAGGCCGCACTCCGCCGAGACTCCAGCCCCCCGAACGCCACCAGGACGGTGAACACCCTCATGAGCAACATCTCCGGCGCCGCTGACGCCCGCTACGACGGGCCCCGGCCCGACGCCCGCTACGTCATCCCGCGCTTCGTCGAGCGCACCTCCCAGGGCATCCGCGAGTACGACCCGTACGCGAAGCTCTTCGAGGAGCGCGTGATCTTCCTCGGCGTCCAGATCGACGACGCCTCCGCCAACGACGTCATGGCGCAGCTGCTGTGCCTGGAGTCGATGGACCCCGACCGGGACATCTCGATCTACATCAACAGCCCGGGCGGCGACATGACCGCCCTCACGGCGATCTACGACACGATGCAGTTCGTGAAGCCCGACATCCAGACGGTCTGCATGGGTCAGGCGGCCTCCGCCGCGGCGATCCTGCTGGCCGCCGGCACGCCCGGCAAGCGCATGGCGCTGCCGAACTCCCGGGTGCTGATCCACCAGCCGGCCGGTTCCACCGGCCGCGGCCAGCTCTCCGACCTGGAGATCATCGCCAACGAGTTCACGCGGATGCGCGACCAGCTGGAGAACATGCTGGCCAAGCACTCCAACCGGCCGATCGAGCAGGTCCGCGAGGATATCGAGCGCGACAAGATCCTCACGGCCGAGGAGGCGCTGGACTACGGCATCGTCGACCAGATCATCTCCACCCGGAAGATGAACAACTCCGCGGTCAGCTGACAGAGGATGTAGTCTCTGCCGCCCTTGGCACGGTTTGACCGCGTGCTCGGCAAGGTGCACGTCAAAGTGAACCGTGCCAAGGGGGGCCCGTACGGGGGGCCCGGCAAGGTACCGTCGACATAAGGCAGCACCAGGAGCCGCTGGATTCGAAAGAGTCCAGGCGTCTCCCAGGCGAAGGGGAAGCACACCGTGGCACGCATCGGTGACGGCGGCGATCTGCTCAAGTGCTCGTTCTGCGGCAAGAGCCAGAAGCAGGTCAAGAAGCTCATCGCAGGGCCCGGTGTGTACATCTGCGACGAGTGCATCGATCTCTGCAACGAGATCATCGAGGAGGAACTCGCCGAGACGAGCGAGGTGCGCTGGGAGGAACTCCCCAAGCCCCGCGAGATCTACGAGTTCCTGGAGGGCTACGTGGTGGGCCAGGAGCCCGCCAAGAAGGCCCTCTCGGTCGCGGTGTACAACCACTACAAGCGCGTCCAGGCAGGGGAGAACGGCGGCGCCCAAGGCCGCGACGACGCCATCGAGTTGGCGAAGTCCAACATCCTCCTGCTGGGCCCCACGGGCTCCGGCAAGACACTCCTGGCACAGACCCTGGCCCGCATGCTGAACGTCCCGTTCGCGATCGCCGACGCGACCGCGCTGACGGAGGCGGGCTATGTGGGCGAGGACGTGGAGAACATCCTCCTCAAGCTGATCCAGGCGGCCGACTACGACGTCAAGAAGGCCGAGACCGGGATCATCTACATCGACGAGATCGACAAGGTAGCCCGAAAGAGCGAAAATCCTTCGATCACGCGGGACGTCTCCGGCGAGGGTGTCCAGCAGGCCCTGCTCAAGATCCTCGAAGGCACCACGGCCTCCGTCCCGCCGCAGGGCGGCCGTAAGCACCCGCACCAGGAGTTCATCCAGATCGACACGACGAACGTCCTGTTCATCGTGGGCGGCGCGTTCGCCGGCCTGGAGAAGATCATCGAGTCCCGGGCGGGCGCCAAGGGCATCGGCTTCGGCGCCACCATCCGCTCCAAGCGGGAGCTTCAGTCGAAGGACCAGTTCGAGGACGTCATGCCCGAGGACCTGGTCAAGTTCGGCATGATCCCCGAGTTCATCGGCCGCCTCCCCGTCATCACCTCGGTCCACAACCTGGACCGCGAGGCCCTGCTCCAGATCCTCATCGAGCCGCGCAACGCCCTGGTCAAGCAGTACCAGCGCCTCTTCGAACTCGACGGTGTGGAGCTGGACTTCGAGCGCGAGGCCCTGGAGGCCATCGCCGACCAGGCGATCCTCCGCCAGACCGGCGCGCGCGGCCTGCGCGCCATCATGGAAGAGGTCCTCATGTCCGTGATGTACGAGGTCCCGTCCCGCAAGGACGTGGCCCGCGTGGTCATCACGGCCGACGTCGTCCACTCCAACGTCAACCCGACCCTGATCCCGCGCGACGCGCGCGGCCGGGGCTCGGGTGAGCAGAAGTCGGCGTAACCCCGCCAACACCGAAGCGCCGGGCCCTCCTCGGAGGGCCCGGCGCTTTCGTGTGTGCCGGAAGGGCGCGGGTGGGCCCTACCTGGCCACGCGGGCCTCACCGCGCACATCCGCCGCTATCTTCGCGGACTCGTCCAGGGTGTACGTCTTCACCCCCGCGGTCGGCTCCACGACACCCATGGTGCTGTAGTCCGCCCAGATGCACATGTACGTCGACTGTTCCTTGCCGGTGACCTGGTTCTTGCTCTGCGCCTGCTGGCACTTCATCACCGCGCCGTCCAGACCGTCGGGGGAGACCGACTGCGCGTCGCCGACCAGCTTCACGTCGTCGTCCGAGGAACCGTCCTTCTTCATCTGCGCGAAGGTGGTGTCCAGGGCGACCTGCGGGTCCTTCACCTTGCCGTACACGCCGAAGAGGGTGACGTTCTCGGCGGCCTGGGCCTTCGCCACCGACGTCGGGTCGGTGGTGTCGAGGGACGACAGGTCGACGGTGGAGTAGATCGCGCCGACCGAAGTGGCGTCGGTGACAC
Organism: Streptomyces sp. NPDC090088; assembly: GCF_044747345.1. Classification (NCBI taxonomy): domain Bacteria; kingdom Bacillati; phylum Actinomycetota; class Actinomycetes; order Kitasatosporales; family Streptomycetaceae; genus Streptomyces; species Streptomyces sp. NPDC090088. Next base: position 616,906 of record NZ_JBIVDZ010000001.1, read on the forward strand.
CGGCCTTGGCGAGGTCCTTCGCGTCGCTCGCGCTCGCCTTCTCCTCGTTGGAGTCCCCGTACCGCTTGTACTTGGACAGCAGGGTGCTCGGCGTCGTCAGCTTGTGCGGCCCGTCGTCCTTCAGCTCCGAGCCGCTGCCGGCGAGCACGAAGTACGCCCCGACCGCGACGGCGGCGACCACCGCGACCGCGCCGATGATCAGGCCCGTCTTCTTCTTGCCGCCGCCCGGGGCCGGCGGCTGCGGGACGCCGTAGGGCTGCTGGCCGTACGGGGGCTGGCCGTAGGGCGGCTGCTGCTGGCCGTACGGGTTCTGCTGCGGCGGGACCGGCGGGGCCTGCTGCGGGTAGCCGTAGCCCGGCTGCGGCGGGGCCGCCGGCGGAGCCTGCTGGGGGTAGCCATAGCCGGGCTGGGGCGCCTGCGGCGGCTGGCCGTACGGACCCGGCTGCGGTCCGTAGGGTCCCGGCTGCTGCGGCGGCGGCCCGCCGTACGGGCCCGGCTGGTTGTAGCTCATCTCTGGGTTCCCCTCCAGATGCTTATGTGTTCCTGACATCCTGGCGCAGCCACAGGGGACTCATGGCGTGGGGGTGCCCACCGTTACAGAACAAACGCGTTTCGGGACACGCCCGGGACACCTCTAAACTGAGCGCGTGACCGAGAATGCTCAGCAGCAGCCCACAGCGCCCAGCACCGAACTGCCGACCCAGTACGCGCCGGCCGACGTAGAGGGGACGCTGTACGAGCGCTGGGTAGAGCGCGGTTACTTCGCGGCCGACGCCAAGAGCGACAAGCCCGCGTACACCATCGTCATCCCCCCGCCGAACGTCACCGGCTCCCTGCACCTGGGCCACGCCTTCCAGCACACGCTGATGGACGCGCTGACCCGCCGCAAGCGCATGCAGGGCTTCGAGGCGCTGTGGCTGCCCGGCATGGACCACGCCGGCATCGCCACCCAGAACAAGGTCGAGCAGCAGCTCGCCGAGGAGGGCAAGTCCCGCCACGACCTGGGCCGCGAGGAGTTCGTCGAGCGGGTCTGGCAGTGGAAGGAAGAGTACGGCGGCAGGATCCTCGGCCAGATGCGCCGCCTCGGCGACGGCGTCGACTGGGACCGCGAGCGGTTCACCATGGACGAGGGCCTGTCCAAGGCCGTCCAGACCATCTTCAAGAAGCTCTTCGACGACGAGCTGATCTACCGCGCCGAGCGCATCATCAACTGGTGCCCCCGCTGTCTGACGGCCATCTCGGACATCGAGGTGGAGTACCAGGAGGACGACGGCGAGCTGGTCTCCATCAAGTACGGCGAGGGCGACGAGACACTGGTCGTCGCCACCACCCGTGCCGAGACGATGCTCGGTGACACCGCGGTCGCCGTCCACCCCGACGACGAGCGCTACAAGCACCTGGTCGGCAAGCGCATCAAGCTCCCGCTGACGGACCGTACGATCCCCGTCGTCGCGGACACGCACGTCGACCCGGAGTTCGGCACGGGTGCCGTCAAGGTCACCCCCGCCCACGACCCGAACGACTTCGCGATCGGCCAGCGCCACGGCCTGGAGTCCATCACCGTCATGGACGAGCGGGCCGTCATCACGGTCCACGGCCCCTTCGAGGGACTCGACCGCTTCGAGGCCCGTTCCACCATCGTCGCGGCGCTGCGCTCGCAGGGCCGGATCGTCGCCGAGAAGCGCCCCTACGTGCACAGCGTCGGCCACTGCTCGCGCTGCCAGACCACCGTCGAGCCGCGCCTGTCCATGCAGTGGTGGGTCAAGGTCGCCCCGCTGGCGCAGGCGGCGGGCGACGCGGTCCGCGACGGCCGGGTCGCCATCCACCCCACCGACATGTCGAAGCGCTACTTCGACTGGGTCGACAACATGCACGACTGGTGCATCTCGCGCCAGCTGTGGTGGGGCCACCGGATCCCGGTCTGGTACGGCCCCGAGGGCCAGGTCGTCTGCGTCGGCCCCGACGAGGAGCCGCCCGGCACCGAGGCCGAGGGCTGGAAGCAGGACCCCGACGTCCTGGACACCTGGTTCTCCTCCGGCCTGTGGCCCTTCTCGACCCTCGGCTGGCCCGAACAGACCCCGGATCTCGAGAAGTTCTATCCGACCGACGTCCTGCTCACGGGCCACGACATCATCTTCTTCTGGGTCGCCCGGATGATGATGTTCGGCCTCTACGCCATGGACGGCGAGGTCCCCTTCAGGACCATCGCCCTGACCGGTCTGGTCCGCGACCAGTTCGGCAAGAAGATGTCGAAGTCCTCGGGCACGGCCGTCGACCCGCTCGACTGGATGAACCAGTACGGCTCCGACGCCGTCCGCTTCACCCTGGCCCGCGGCGCCAACCCGGGCACCGACGTGCCGATCGGCGAGGACTGGGTCCAGGCGTCCCGGAACTTCGCCAACAAGATCTGGAACGCCACCCGCTTCGCCCTGATGAACGGCGCGACCGTCGAGGGCCCGCTCCCGGACCCGGCCGAGATGTCGGCGACGGACCGCTGGATCCTCTCCCGCCTCAACAAGACGGTCGCCGAAGTCGACGCGTTCTACGACGACTTCCAGTTCGCCAAGCTGTCGGACGCCCTCTACCACTACGCGTGGGACGAGGTCTTCGACTGGTACGTCGAGCTGTCCAAGACCACCTTCCAGGCGGGCGGCCGGGGCGCCGAGGTCTCCCAGCGCGTCCTCGGCGAGGTCCTGGACGTCACCCTGAAGCTGCTCCACCCGGTGATCCCGTTCGTCACGGACACCCTGTGGACCACGCTCACGGGCGGCGAGTCGGTCGTGATCGCCGACTGGCCGGCCGACAGCGGCTTCCGCGACGAGGCGGCGGAGAAGGAGATCGAGGCCCTCCAGTCCGTCATCACCGAGGTCCGCCGCTTCCGCGCCGACCAGGGCCTGCAGGCAGGGCAGCGGGTCCCGGCCCGCCTCACCCTGGACGGCACGGCCCTCGCCCCGCACGAGGCCGCCATCCGCCAGCTGCTGCGCCTGCAGCCGGAGGGCGACGCCTTCGCGGCGACGGCCACCCTCCCGGTCGCCGGCGCCACGGTCGCCCTCGACCTCTCCGGCACCATCGACGTCGCGGCGGAGCGCAAGCGCCTCGCCAAGGACCTCGCCGCCGCCGAGAAGGAGAAGTCCCAGGCCACGGCCAAGCTGGGCAACGAGGCGTTCCTGGCGAAGGCCCCGGACAACGTGGTCGACAAGATCCGCGGGCGCCTCGCCAAGGCCGACGAGGACATCGCACGGATCCAGACCCAGCTGGACCGCCTTCCGCAGGCCTAGTCCGACGCGTCCCCGCAGGCGCCCGGCAGCCCTCTGACAGGGCCGCCGGGCGCCTGCGCGCGTCTCCCGTTCATCCGGCGCCGGCTCCGCACCGCCCTACAATCCAGAAGTAGGGGCATGACCGTAATGCTCCGTTTTGGTGCTATGTGGCGGAGGGAACGCCCGCATGCAGCGCAGGGGCCGGACGAAGACAGCTCCGCGCAGGGGACTCGTTCCCCTGACGGCTGTCGCGGGCGGCCTGCTCGCCGTCCTCATCGGCCTCGTCTTCCTGGTCCTGGTGCTGGCCGTCCAGGACGCGCGGCACTCCCTGCTGTCGGCCCGCAGCGGCCGACCGGCCCTGGACCAGATAGGGGTGGTCCAGGAGACCGTCCTCGACATGGAGGGCGGACAGCGGGGTTACGTCATCACCCGGCAGGACGAGTTCCTCAAGCCCTGGCGGGAGGCACGGGCCGCGTTCCCCGCGCGGGCGCGGAAACTCGTGGACGTCAGCACGTCCCCCGCCCAGCGCCTGCTCGCCGAGCAGATCCAGCAGGCCGGGCAGTCCTTCATCCACGACTACGCGATCCCGCTCGTCGACGAGGCCCGGCGCGGCGACCCCGACGCCATCAGCACCGCGCGGACCCTGGAGGGCAAACAGCGCCTCGACTCGCTCCGCGGCCAGTTCTCCCGCTACCTCCACGCCGAGCGCCGCGCCATCGGCCGCCGCGAGAACGCCCTCGAGACCCGGATGGACATGCTGACGGTCGCCGCGTCCGTCGGCGTCGGGGTCGCGGCCCTCCTGATCGTCGGCTACGGCGCCTATGTGACCCGGGTGATCGTCTGGCCGGTGCGCCGGATGGCCGGCACCGCGACCAGGCTCGCCGCCGGCGACCTGAGCGCCCGGGTGCCGCCCTCCGGCCGCAAGGAGATCGGCCAGCTGGAGACGGCCTTCAACACCATGGCCGGCTCCCTGGAGAAGAGCCACCGGCGACTCAGACTGCTCTACGACGCCGGTACGGCCGTCGGCTCCACCCTCGACGTGCGGCGGACCGCCGACGACCTGGTGCGGGTGGCCGTCCCGCGCTTCGCCGACTTCGTCACCGTCGACCTGGAGGAGTCCGTGCTGCACGGCGGGGACCCGACCTCCGCCGAGAAGGCGCTGCGGCGCGTCGCCCGGGGCGGTGTCCGCGACGACTCCCCGCTGGACCCGGTCGACGCGCTGATCGCGGTGAGCCCGCCACCCCGGTCCGCCTCCGGCGCCGCCCTCCCGGACGCGGCCCTGGTGCTCGACCTGCGTGCCGTCGAGGCAGGGGCCTTTCCCGACGCCCGGAAGGCGGACCGGCTCCGCGAGTACGGCATGGGCTCGCTGATCACCGCGCCGTTGTCGGTACAGGGCGTCCTGATGGGGGTGATCGCCTTCTGGCGCACGCACGACTCCCCGCCGTTCGAGGCGGACGACCTCTCCGACGCCGAGGAACTCGCCGCGAAGTCCGCGCGCGCCATCGACAACGCGCGGCGCTACACCCGGGAGCGGGAGACCGCGCTGGCCCTGCAGCGCAGCCTGCTGCCGCACGGCCTGCCGGTCTGCCCGACCCTCGACTTCGCCTACCGCTACCTGCCCACCGGCACCCGGGCCGGAGTCGGCGGCGACTGGCTCGACGTGATCCCGCTGTCCGGCACCCGGGTGGCCCTGGTCGTCGGGGACGTCGTCGGCCACGGCATCCAGGCCTCCGCCACCATGGGCCGGCTGCGCACGGCGGTCCGCACCCTCGCCGACGTCGACCTGCCGCCCGACGAGCTCCTCACCCACCTCGACGACCTGGTCCTGCACCTCGACGACGGCGCCGGGGAGCAGGCCGGCGAGGTGGGTTCGACCTGCCTGTACGTCGTCCACGACCCGATCTCCCGGCGCTGCGCCCTCGCCAGCGCGGGCCACCCGCTGCCCTTCGTGATCACGCCTCAGGGGGCGGTGGAGCCCGCCCCCGGCCAGGCCGGGCCGCCGCTCGGGCTCGGCGGGCTGCCGTTCGAGACGACCGAGCTGGAGCTCGCCCCGGGCAGCACGCTCGCCCTGTTCAGCAACGGCCTGGTGCACTCCCGCGACCTCGACCTGAGCCACGGCCTCGACCGGCTGCGCCACGCGCTGGCGGGAAACCCGGAAAACCCGGGAAGCACGGGAACCACGGGAAGCCCGGAGTCGCTGGAGGCGACCTGCGACCGGGTGGTGGACGCGCTGCGTACCGGCGAGCCCGCCGACGACGTCACCCTGCTGCTCGCCCGCACCCACGCCCTGCCCGGCGACCAGGTGGCCACCTGGGAGGTCCCCGCGGACCCCGAGCACGTCGCCCGGGCCCGCACCCTGACCAGCGGCCAGCTCGGCGCCTGGCAGCTGGACGAGCTGTCGTTCACCACCGAACTGGTGGTCAGCGAACTCGTCACCAACGCCATCCGCTACGGCGGCTCCCCGATCCAGCTCCGTCTCATCCGCGACACCACGATGCTGATCACCGAGGTCTCCGACGGCAGCAGCACCGCCCCCCACCTGCGACGGGCCCGGATCTTCGACGAGGGCGGCCGGGGCCTGCTGCTGGTCGCCCAGCTCACCCAGCGCTGGGGCACCCGGCAGACCTCCGCGGGCAAGACCATCTGGTGCGAACAGTCCCTGCCGGACACCCCCTGAGTTCCCCGGGCGGTCGCCCGGCTCCGTAGACTGGTGGGGTGAGTGATCTGCCCCCGCGCGACCCCCATGAGAGCTTCGACGACTTCGACGAGATGATCGAGGCCGAGACGGACCGCGACCCCGATCTCGCGGTGATCGAGGCCGGCAGCCGGACCCTCCGTACCCAGGGCGGCCCGCAGCAGGCCGACGTCCCCGCCCGCCCCGAGGACCCCGAGGTCGACAAGGCGCTGCGCGAGGTCGAGGCGGAGCTCGCCACCCGTTGGGGCGAGACCAAGCTGGAGCCGTCCGTCACCCGCATCGCCGCGCTCATGGACGTGCTGGGCGAGCCGCAGCGGTCGTACCCCTCGATCCACATCACGGGCACCAACGGCAAGACCTCCACCGCCCGCATGATCGAGGCCCTGCTCGGCGCCTTCGACCTGCGCACCGGCCGCTACACCAGCCCGCACGTGCAGTCGATCACCGAGCGCATCAGCCTCGACGGCGCCCCGATCTCCGCCGAGCGGTTCATCGAGACGTACCAGGACATCAAGCCCTACGTCGAGATGGTCGACGGGCAGCAGGAGTACCGGCTCTCCTTCTTCGAGGTGCTCACCGCCATGGCGTACGCGGCCTTCGCGGACGCCCCGGTGGACGTCGCCGTCGTCGAGGTCGGCATGGGCGGCTCCTGGGACGCCACCAACGTCATCGACGGGGACGTCGCCGTCGTCACCCCCATCGACCTCGACCACACCGACCGCCTCGGCGAGACCACCGCCGCGATCGCCGTCGAGAAATCCGGGATCATCAAGCAGGACGCGACCGTCATCCTGGCCCAGCAGCCGGTGGACGCGGCCCAGGTGCTGCTGAAGAAGGCCGTCGAGGTGGACGCCACCGTGGCCCGCGAGGGCCTGGAGTTCGGCGTCGTCGCCCGCCAGATCGCCGTCGGCGGCCAGCTGCTCACCCTGCGCGGCCTCGGCGGCGAGTACGACCAGGTGTACCTCCCCCTGCACGGCCCCTACCAGGCGCACAACGCGGCCGTCGCGCTCGCCGCCGTGGAGGCGTTCTTCGGCGTCGGCTCCCAGCGTCCCGAGCCCCTCGACATCGACACGGTCCGCAAGGCCTTCGCGGCCGTCTCCTCGCCGGGCCGCCTCGAAGTCGTACGACGCTCTCCGACCGTCGTCCTGGACGCCGCGCACAACCCGGCCGGCGCCCGCGCCACCGCCGAAGCCGTCGGCGAGGCCTTCGACTTCAGCCGGCTGATCGGCGTGGTCGGGGCGAGCGGCGACAAGAACGTCCGGGGGCTGCTGGAGGCCTTCGAGCCGGTCTTCGCCGAGGTCGTGATCACCCAGAACTCCAGCCACCGCGCGATGGACGCGGACGAGCTGGCCGCGATCGCCGTCGAGGTGTTCGGCGAGGACCGCGTCCAGGTCGAACCGCGGCTGCCCGACGCCCTGGAGGCCGCGATCACGCTGGCCGAGGAGGAGGGCGAGTTCGCCGGCGGCGGGGTGCTGGTCACCGGTTCCGTCATCACCGTCGGCGAGGCCCGACTGCTCCTCGGGAGGGGCTGACCATGCGGACACTCTGCTCCTCCACCCTGATCGGCGAGTTCTTCGTCATCGGCTTCGCCGCCCTGGTCGCCATGAAGGACCCCGACCTGTCCACCTCCACGGTGTGGCTGGTCAGCGGCATCGCCATGGTCCTGTGCGTGGCCCTGTGCGGGGTGATCACCCGGCCCGGAGGCGTCGCCCTCGGCTGGGCGCTGCAGATCGCGCTGATCGCCTCCGGCGTCTTCGTGCCGACGATGTACTTCATGGGCGCGATCTTCGCCGGGCTGTGGTGGGCGTCGGTGCACTACGGGAGAAAGATCGACGAGGCCAAGGCGCGCTTCGCGGCGCGGTCCGAGGCCTCCTCCGCACCTGACGCTGCGTGACGGACGCCCAGATCCGCCCTGTAGCCTGCCAGCACCGCACCCGGTCAGTACCGAAGGAGCCCCTCCCGTGACTCAGCGCACCCTCGTCCTCCTCAAGCCCGACGCCGTCCGTCGGGGACTGACCGGCGAGATCATCAGCCGTATCGAGCGCAAGGCCGGCTGGCAGATCACCGCGCTGGAGCTGCGCACCCTGGAGCGGGCCACGCTGGAGCAGCACTACGCCGAGCACGTCGGCAAGCCGTTCTACGAGCCGCTGGTCGAGTTCATGTCCGCCGGTCCGTCCGTCGCCCTGATCGTCGAGGGCGAGCGGGTCATCGAGGGCATCCGCGCGCTCGCCGGCCCGACCGACCCGATCGCCGCCGCGCCCGGTTCCATCCGCGGCGACTTCGGTGTGATCGTCCGCGAGAACCTGATCCACGCGTCCGACTCCGAGGAGTCCGCCGAGCGCGAGGTCAAGATCTTCTTCCCGGGCCGCGCGTAACCCTGCGGACCCCCGCGACGGGCCCGTACGGAGTTTTCGTGGAAGTTTTTGACGTGGCGTCAGCATGACGGCCCGCGTACGCTGGGACGGCCGAACGTTTTCGGCCGTCCCTCGGCATATGCGTGCCGATCGGGGGAACGCGTGGCCCCGTTGGACCGTCTCCAGAAGCGAGGCGGCCCTGTACGTGCTGACAATGGCGAAGACCCTCGCGCAGTGTTCGTGCAGGCGCGTCTACGATGGAAGCCTTCACGTCACAGCACCCACTTCGCCGACCTGAAATGCCCTCAAAAGCTCCCGGGAAGGCCAGACGAATCCTGATGGGGAACTCAATGTCGTTCATCGGCCGTGACATGGCTGTCGACCTCGGGACCGCCAACACGCTGGTGTACGTCAGGGGTCGCGGGATCGTACTCAACGAGCCGTCCGTTGTCGCGATCAACACGAACACCGGTGGAATTCTGGCGGTCGGCGCGGAGGCGAAGAAGATGATCGGGCGCACGCCCGGCAACATCGTCGCCGTCCGCCCGCTGAAGGACGGCGTCATCGCCGACTTCGAGATCACCGAGCGGATGCTCCGCTACTTCATCCTGAAGATCCACAAGCGTCGCTATCTCGCGCGCCCGCGCGTGGTCGTCTGCGTGCCCTCCGGCATCACCGGCGTCGAGCGCCGCGCCGTCATCGAGGCGTCCTCGCAGGCCGGTGCCCGCCAGGTGCACATCATCGAGGAGCCCATGGCCGCGGCCATCGGCTCCGGCCTGCCGGTCCACGAGGCCACCGGCAACATGGTGGTGGACATCGGCGGCGGCACCACGGAGGTCGCGGTCATCTCGCTCGGCGGCATCGTCACCGCCCAGTCCATCCGCGTCGCGGGCGACGAGCTGGACAACGCGATCATCCAGCACATCAAGAAGGAGTACAGCCTCCTCCTCGGCGAGCGGACGGCCGAGCAGATCAAGATCACGATCGGTTCGGCGTACGAGCTCGACGACGACGAACACACCGAGATCCGCGGCCGGGACCTGGTGTCCGGCCTGCCGAAGACCGTGGTCATCTCGGCCGCCGAGGTCCGCAAGGCGATCGAGGAGCCGGTCAACGCGATCGTCGACGCGGTGAAGACCACGCTCGACAAGTGCCCGCCGGAGCTGTCCGGCGACATCATGGACAGGGGAATCGTTCTGACCGGCGGCGGAGCCCTGCTGCGCGGTCTGGACGAGCGGCTGCGCCGGGAGACCGGCATGCCGATCCACATCGCCGAGGACCCGCTGGACAGCGTGGCGCTCGGCTCCGGCAAGTGCGTCGAGGAGTTCGAGGCGCTCCAGCAGGTCCTGGACGCCCAGCCGCGCAGATGACGTAACTCTTCGATTCCGCCGTACGAGATGATCTCCTCTCGTGCGGCGGATCGTTGGTATAGAGGCATAAGCTCGCACAAAACGAGCTCTGCTTCCCCAACCCCCCATAAAACCAAGCTCGCCCAAGTTCCTATTGAGGAAGGCACGGCCGCCGCACGTGAGGGACACGAAAGAGAGCCGGCTGCTCCTGGTGCTGCTGATCGCCATCGCGTTCGCACTGATCACGGTGGACATCCGAGGTGGCAGGAACTCCCCGGTCGACGGTGCCCGGCAGGCCGCGGCAGCGGTCTTCGGCCCGATCGAGAACGGCATGTCGACGGTGGTGGACCCGGTGGGCAACGCCGTCTCCGCCGTCCGTGACTCCGGCGAACGCCACGACCGGCTGGCCCGCCTGGAGAAGCAGAACGCGACCCTCAAGGCGCGGCTCGGCAGCAGCGACCGCAACCGCAGCCGCCTGGCGCAGCTCGACAAGATGCTGAACATCGCCGCCGAGGGCCAGTACGGCATCAAGGGCGCCCAGGTCATCGCCATAGGGTCGGCGCAGGGCTTCTCCTGGACCATCACCATCGACGTCGGCTACAACGACGGCATCAAACGCGACATGACCGTCCTCAACGGCAGCGGTCTCGTCGGCCGCGTCACCACCGTCGGCCCGGACGCCTCCACCGTGCTGCTCGCCAACGACCCCGACTTCACCGTCGGCACCCGCATGGAGGGCAGCGACGAACTCGGCTTCGCCTCCGGGCAGGGCGACCGCCCGCTGCGCGTCGAACTCCTCAACGGCAAGGCCGAGGTGAAGAAGGGCGACCGGCTCGTCACCTTCGGCTCCCAGGGCGACAAGCCCTTCGTGCCGGGCGTCCCGGTCGGCCGGGTCGCCTCCGTCGACCCGTCCAACGGTGGCCTCACCCGCACCCTGTACGTCACGCCGTTCGTGTCCTTCACCAAGCTCGACATCGTCGGCGTGGTCGTCGAGGCACCGAAGAAGGACCCACGCGACGAGGTGCTCCCGGCCAAGCCGAAGCCGACCCCGACCCCGACGGTGACCGTCACGGTCACCCCGTCCGCGAACGCGAGCACGGGCACGGACACCACCGACCAGCAGCAGTAGGAGCTGAATCCCCCATGCGTGTCAACCGGATCCTGCTCTCCACCGCCCTGGTCGTCGTCGCCCTGGTGATCCAGGTCAGCGTCCTCGCCCGCCTCCACCTCCCGGGCGCCGTCCCCGACCTGATGCTGCTCACCGTCCTCGGCCTCGCCATGGTCTACGGCCATGTGGGCGGCGCCCTCGTCGGCTTCGGCGCCGGACTGCTCGCCGACCTCGCCCCGCCCGCCGACCACGCGGCCGGCCGCTACGCCCTGGTGCTGTGCGTCGTCGGCTACTGCGCCGGGCTCATCAAGCCGGAGAACGGCCGCCTGAAGTCCGCGACCGGCCCGATGCTCGTGGTGGTCGCCGCCGCCGTCGGCTCCACCCTGCTCTACGCCGGTGTCGGCGCCCTCGTCGGCGACACCGCCGCCCGGCACGTCGGCATGACCAGCCTGCTGATCACGGCCGCCCTGTACGACCTGCTGCTCGCCCCGTTCGTGGTCCCCGGCGTCATGGCCCTGGCCCGCCGCGCCGACAACGACCCGCTCACCGAGGCCAACTCCGGCGGCAAGGCCGGTGACATCTCCTCCGGCTGGATCTCCTCCGGCACCGGGATGCGTATCGGCGGCCAGCGCGGCGGCCTCGGCGGCCTCAAGGCGAAGGCCCGCTCCCGCAACGTCCGCGTGGGCCGCATCAAGGGGGTCAAGCGCCTGTGAGCCCGGCGGAGTTGGGCAGCGGAGCCATTCACAGCTCCGTCGGATATGACACCCAGGTACAGCACGGAGAGGGGGAGGCAACCCAGTGACCAACATTCCCGAGACCGGTCGGACCCCACGGGTCCAGATCCGTCTCGTCGTCATCCAGATCCTGGTCCTCTCCCTGCTCGGCACCCTCGGCGGCCGGCTCTGGTACCTGCAGATCCGCGAGGGCGCCGAGTACCAGAAGGAAGCTTCCGGCAACCACGTCCAGCAGGTCGTCGAACCCGCCGTACGCGGCTCGATACTGGACGCGCGCGGAGTCCCCCTCGCCGACAACGAGACCCGGCTCGTCGTCTCCGCCTCCCGTACCGACCTGCTCAAGCAGAAGGACGACGGCAAGGCGGTCCTGACCAAGCTCGCGGGCGTCCTCGGGATGAAGCCCGAGGAGGTCATGCAGAAGGTCCGCCTCTGCGACTCCAAGACCCCCCAGCCCTGCTGGAACGGCTCGCCCTACCAGCCGATCCCGATCACCGACGAGGCCACCGCCAAGCAGGCCCTGCAGATCCGCGAGCGCGCCGAGGACTTCCCCGGCATCACCGCCGAGCCCGAGGCCGTGCGCCGCTACCCGGCCCCCGGCAAGTCCAACACCGCCCAGGTCCTCGGCTACCTCTCCCCGGTCACCGACGACGAGATCGAGCAGGCCAAGGACAGCAGCTCGCCCTACCTGCGCTCCGACATGGTCGGCCGGTCCGGCCTGGAGCGCGAGTACGACAAGGAGCTGCGCGGCAAGGCCGGCGTCACCCGCTACGAGGTCGACAACCTCGGCCGGGTCATCGGCAAGGCCAAGTCGGACGCCGCCGAGCCCGGTTCGAACCTGGTCACCAGCATCGACTCCCGCGTCCAGCGGGTCGCCGAGTACGAGCTGGACAAGGCGATGAAGACCGCCCGCAAGCAGTACGACAAGATCACCCAGGAGAACTACAAGGCCGACTCCGGCGCCGTCGTCGTCATGGAGGCCAAGACCGGCCGGATCGTCGCCATGGCCTCCGCGCCGAACTACGACCCGAACGTCTGGGTCGGCGGCATCTCCGCCAAGGACTACAAGGCCCTCACCGGCAAGGACTCCGACTACCCGCTGCTCAACCGGGCCATACAGGGTCAGGCGGCGCCCGGTTCGACGTTCAAGGTGGTCTCCACGGCCGCCGCGGTCCAGGCCGGCTACGTCTGGGACGGCGGCTACCCCTGCACCAGCTCGTACTCAGTCGGCGGCCAGGTCTTCAAGAACTTCGAGGGCGAGAACTTCGGCCCGATCTCCCTCGGCCGGGCGCTGGAAGTCTCCTGCGACACCGTCTTCTACGGCCTCGCCGACCGCGAGTGGAAGAAGGACGGCGGCATCAACCCGAAGAAGGGCGAGCCGAAGGACTGGTTCTTCAAGACCGCCCACCAGTTCGGCCTCGGCAAGGAGACCGGCGTCGACCTCCCCAACGAGGTCACCGGCCGCGTCCCCGACCGTCAGTGGAAGCTCGACTACTGGAAGGCCAACAAGGACGCCTGGTGCAAGTCCGGCAAGAAGGACGGCACCTACGTCGAGAAGATCGAGTACGAGAACTGCCTCGAAGGCAACAAGATGCGCGAGGGTGACGAGATCAACTACTCGATCGGCCAGGGCGACACCCTCGTCACGCCGATCCAGGAGGCGATGATCTACAGCGCCGTCGCCAACGGCGGCACCGAGTACCAGCCGACCATCGGCAAGGCGATCATCAGCGCCGACGGCAAGAGCGTCCAGGAGATCAAGCCCAAGGCGCTGCGCAAGCTGCCCGTCAGCCAGGCCACCCTCAAGGGCATGGACGACGCCTTCGCGGGCGTCATCACCCGCGGTACCGCCGCCTGGAAGTTCGGCGGCTGGCCGCAGGACAAGATCGCCCTGCACGGCAAGACCGGTACCGCCGAGGTCTACGGCAAGCAGACCACGTCGTGGCTGGCCACCTACACCAAGGACTACACGGTCATCATGACCATCGCCCAGGCCGGTACCGGTTCCGGTGCCTCCGGTGAGGCGGTCCGCAACATCTACAGCGCGCTCTACGGCGTCGGCGCGGACGGCTCCGTCGACAAGTCCAAGGCGCTGCTCTACAGCCCGCAGCAGGGCCTGCCCAAGGTCCGCACGGACGGCACCATCGCCTCCCCGAAGGTCTCCAAGGACCCGGCGAAGGACTTCCAGGCCTCCCAGCAGAGCGACAAGCAGGACGACGGCCAGACCCCGGCCGCGACCACGGCCTCACCGTCGACGGGCAACCGCACCACGCGAAGGCGGCCGCGCAGGAGGGGAAGCCGGAGGATGCTCACATGACCGGCGTCAACAGCTTCTCCGTCTCCGGCTACGGCCCGGCCCGGGCCGGCTGGACCCGGCTCTTCGCCCGGGACTCGCTCACCCGCCGCCTGGACTGGCCGATGCTGCTGGCCGCCCTCGCGCTGTCCCTGCTCGGCTCGATACTGGTCTACTCGGCGACCCGCAACCGCACCGAGATCAACCAGGGGGACCAGTACTACTTCCTGGTCCGGCACCTGATGAACATGGGCATCGGGCTCGCCCTGATGATCGGCACGGTCTGGGTCGGCCACCGCCAGCTGCGCAACGCGGTGCCGATCCTCTACGGCCTCTCGGTGCTCGGCATCCTCGCGGTGCTCACCCCGCTGGGCGCCACCATCAACGGCAGCCGCAACTGGATCGTCTTCGGCGGCGGCTTCTCGCTGCAGCCCGCCGAGTTCGTGAAGATCACGATCATCCTGGGCATGGCGATGATACTGGCGGCCCGGGTGGACGCCGGTGACAAGCCGTACCCGGACCATCGCACCGTCCTGCAGTCCCTGGGCCTGGCCACCGTCCCGATCCTGATCGTGCTGCTCATGCCCGACCTCGGCACGGTCCTGGTCATGGTGACCATCATCCTCGGCGTGCTGCTCGCCTCCGGCGCCTCCAACCGCTGGGTCTTCGGCCTGCTCGCCGCCGGTGTGATCGGCTGTGTCGCCATCTGGCAGCTGCACATCCTGGACGAGTACCAGATCGCCCGCTTCGCCGCCTTCGCCAACCCGAGCCTCGACCCAGCCGGCGTCGGCTACAACACCAACCAGGCGCGGATCGCGATCGGTTCCGGCGGCCTGACCGGCGCCGGCCTCTTCCACGGCTCGCAGACCACCGGCCAGTTCGTCCCGGAGCAGCAGACCGACTTCGTCTTCACGGTCGCGGGGGAGGAGCTGGGCTTCCTCGGCGCCGGCCTGATCATCGTGCTGCTCGGCGTCGTCCTGTGGCGGGCCTGCCGGATCGCCCGCGAGACGACCGAGCTGTACGGCACGATCGTGGCGGCGGGCATCGTGGCCTGGTTCGCGTTCCAGGCGTTCGAGAACATCGGCATGACCCTCGGCATCATGCCGGTCACCGGCCTGCCGCTGCCGTTCGTGTCGTACGGCGGCTCGTCGATGTTCGCCGTGTGGGTGGCCGTGGGGCTGCTGCAGTCGATCAGAGTGCAGCGCCCGATGTCGGCATAGCGGGACAACCGGTATATCGGGACAGAACGGGAGAGGTGGGCAGATCGTTCGCGATGTGTTCACCTCTCCCTCATTTTGTTTTTTCCTCTGATTTACCCACCTTGGCTTCTGGCTCTTGTAGGGCGCGCCCACTAGATTCGGTTCATGGCGGATACGAAGCGTGAAATCGAGCGCAAGTATGAGTCCGATGACAGTGGGCTGCCCGACCTGACCGGTGTCGCCGGCGTGGCGAACGTCCTGGACAAGGGCACCGCCGAACTCGACGCGACCTACCACGACACCTCCGACCTGCGCCTGGCCTCGGCCAGAGTCACCCTGCGGCACCGCACCGGCGGCAGCGACGCGGGCTGGCACCTCAAGCTCCCCGTGGCCCCGGGCATCCGCGACGAGATCCACGCCCCGCTCTCCGACACCCTCCCCGGCGAACTGGCCGGCCTGACCCGCTCCCGGGTCCGCGAGGGCAGCCTCGTCCCCGTCGTCCGGCTGCGTACCGCCCGCGACGTCCAGCACCTCGTCGACGCCGACGGCACCCTGCTCGCCGAGGTCAGCGTGGACCGCGTCCGCGCCGAACGGCTCTTCGGCGGCTCCGGCAAGGCCCAGTGGACCGAGATCGAGGTGGAACTGGCCGACGGCGGCGACCCCGCCTTCCTCGACAAGGTCGAGAAACGCCTCGGCAAGGCCGGCGTCCGGCCCTCGAAATCCCCCTCGAAGCTCGCCCGGGCCCTGTCCGAGACCAAGGGCGCCAAGCCGCGGACCGGGCAGCCGGAGCCCGCCGAGCCCGTCACCGCCGGCGACCACGTCATGGCCTACGTCCGCGCCCAGCGGGACGCGATCGTCGAGCTCGACCCCGCCGTACGCCTGGACACCGAGGAGGGCGTGCACGACATGCGCGTGGCCACCCGCCGGCTGCGCAGCACCTTCCGCACCTTCGGCAAGGTCCTCGACCGGAAGGTCACCGACCCGATCGCCGACGAGCTGAAATGGCTCGCCGGCGAGCTGGGCCTGGGCCGCGACCAGGAGGTCCTGGCCGAACGGCTGCTGACGGCCCTGGCCGAGGTACCCGCCGCCCTCGTGCACGGCCCCGTCCACGACCGGCTGCGCGACTGGGCCGAGGCCGGCGAGCGCGGCTCCCGGAGCCGGCTGCTGGGCGTCCTGGACTCCGAGCGCTACCTGACCCTGCTCGACACCCTGGACGCCCTGGCCGCCGACCCGCCCCTGCTGAAGGCGGCCGCCGGAGACCCGGAGAAGGTGCTCACCCAGGCCGTCCGCAAGGACTTCGCCAAGGTCACCGACCTGATCGAGACGGGCATGGCCCAGCCCCCCGGCCGTGAACGCGACCTCGGCCTGCACGAGGCCCGCAAGAAGGCCAAGCGCACCCGCTACGCGGCCGAGGCGGCCCGCCCCGCCCTCGGCGGCCCGGCGAAGACCCTCCTGAAGTCGATGAAGTCCCTCCAGACCCTGATCGGCGAGCACCAGGACAGCGTGATGGCCCGCGAGACCCTCGGCGAGCTGTCCGCGGTGGCCCACGCGGCCGGGGAGAGCGCGTTCACCTACGGGCTGCTGTACGGCCGCGAGGAACAGCGGGCGACCGCGGTGGAGGCCGAGGTGCCGAAGGCCTGGAAGGACGTCAAGGACGAGGCGCCGGTGTGATCGACGGGTACGGGGGAGTCCGCCGGGCGGGTTAGGCTTGATGGTCACCTCCCCAGCTTCCGGCCGGGGCGCCCCAGTCCGCTCACCGAAGGTCCGCGAGATGCCTGCCGAAGCCGCCGCCCAGGTCGCCGAGTCTGTGTTCCCGCAGCTCGAAGCCCTGCTCCCGCATGTGCAGAAGCCGATCCAGTACGTCGGCGGTGAGCTCAACTCCACGGTCAAGCCGTGGGAGACCTGCGACGTCCGCTGGGCGCTCATGTACCCGGACGCCTACGAGGTCGGCCTGCCCAACCAGGGCGTCATGATCCTCTACGAGGTGCTCAACGAGCAGGAGGGCGTCCTCGCCGAGCGCACGTACAGCGTGTGGCCGGACCTGGAGGCGCTGATGCGCGAGCACCGCGTCCCCCAGTTCACGGTGGACAGCCACCGCCCGGTGAAGGCCTTCGACGTGTTCGGCCTGTCCTTCTCCACGGAGCTGGGCTACACGAACATGCTCACGGCGCTCGACCTGGCGGGCATCCCCCTGGAGTCCAAGGACCGCACCCTCGACGACCCGATCGTCCTCGCGGGCGGCCACGCGGCCTTCAACCCCGAGCCGATCGCGGACTTCATCGACGCGGCGATCATCGGCGACGGCGAGCAGGCCGTCCTCGACATGACGAGGATCATCCGCGACTGGAAGTCGGAGGGCCGCCCCGGCGGCCGCGAGGAGGTCCTCCTCCGCCTGGCGAAGACCGGCTCGGTCTACATCCCGGCCTTCTACGACGTCGAGTACCTCCCCGACGGCCGTATCGCCCGCGTGGTCCCCAACAAGTCGGGCGTCCCCTGGCGCGTCTCCAAGCACACCGTCATGGACCTCGACGAGTGGCCCTACCCCAAGCAGCCCCTCGTCCCGCTCGCCGAGACGGTCCACGAGCGCATGTCCGTCGAGATCTTCCGCGGCTGCACGCGCGGCTGCCGCTTCTGCCAGGCCGGCATGATCACCCGCCCGGTGCGCGAGCGCTCGATCACCGGCATCGGCGACATGGTGGAGAAGGGCCTCAAGGCGACCGGCTTCGAGGAGGTCGGCCTGCTCTCCCTGTCCTCGGCCGACCACTCGGAGATCGGCGACATCGCCAAGGGCCTGGCCGACCGCTACACCGAGGACAAGATCGGCCTGTCCCTCCCCTCCACCCGCGTCGACGCCTTCAACATCGACCTGGCGAACGAACTGACGAGGAACGGCCGCCGCTCGGGCCTCACCTTCGCCCCGGAGGGCGGCTCGGAACGCATCCGCAAGGTCATCAACAAGATGGTCTCCGAGGACGACCTCATCCGTACGGTCTCGACGGCCTACGGCAACGGCTGGCGCCAGGTGAAGCTGTACTTCATGTGCGGCCTGCCCACCGAGACCGACGACGACGTCCTCCAGATCGCCGACATGGCGACCAAGGTCATCGCCAAGGGCCGCGAGGTCTCCCGCTCCAACGACATCCGCTGCACCGTCTCCATCGGCGGCTTCGTCCCCAAGCCCCACACCCCCTTCCAGTGGGCCCCGCAGCTCTCCGCCGAGGAGACGGACGCCCGCCTGGAGAAGCTCCGCGACAAGATCCGCGGCGACAAGAAGTACGGCCGCTCCATCGGCTTCCGCTACCACGACGGCAAGCCCGGCATCGTGGAGGGCCTCCTGTCCCGCGGCGACCGCCGCATCGGCGCCGTCATCCGCGCCGTCTACGAGGACGGCGGCCGCTTCGACGGCTGGCGCGAGCACTTCTCCTACGACCGCTGGATGGCCTGCGCCGACAAGGCCCTCGCCCCCGCCGGCGTCGACGTCGACTGGTACACCACCCGCGAGCGCACCTACGAGGAGGTCCTCCCCTGGGACCACCTCGACTCCGGCCTCGACAAGGACTGGCTCTGGGAGGACTGGCAGGACGCCCTCGACGAGACCGAGGTCGAGGACTGCCGCTGGACCCCGTGCTTCGACTGCGGCGTGTGCCCGCAGATGGACACCCACATCCAGATCGGCCCGACCGGGAAGAAGCTGCTGCCGTTGACCGTGGTGAACAAGTAGTCCGACCGGGCCCTGTGGGAACGCCCGCAGGGCCCAGCGGCTACGGGATGAGCACGATCCTGCCGAACACCTCGCCCGCGTCCATCTTGCGGTGCGCCAGTACGGCCTGTTCCAACGGCAACAACTCGTGCACCACCGTGTGGAGTTCACCGCGACCCGCCGCGGCGAACTGTTCGGTCCGAACGGCATGTCGCTCGGGTGCGCTCACGGTGTCGGCGCTGAACGTCGCGAACGACATGGACTTCCGGAACGCCGCCATCATGGTCATGCCGAAGTCGGCCGGCGGCGGTCCGCCGACCATGCCGACGGCCACCATGCGGCCGTTCGGATTGAGCTTCTCGAAGAACGAGGGCATGTCCGTACCCGCGACGATGTCGATGATGACGTCGTAGCCGGCGGGAGCGTCCTCGTCGCCCGCGCCGGAACGGTCCAGGACGTGGGTCGCGCCGAGCTTGCGCAGCCGTTCGCCGCGCTCGGCCGACGAGGTGGTGACAGCCACCGCACCGGCACCGGAACCCGCCGCGAGCTGGACCGCCATGATCCCGATGCTGCCGGCCGCGCCGCGTACCAGCACCGACTCGCCGGGGCCGAAGCGGGCATGGGAGAGAGCGAAGCGGGCCACGACTCCGGAGCTTCCGAGTGTCACCGCGTCGGCGGCGGACAGGCCGGCGGGGAGGGGGAGGATCTCCCCGACCGGGGCGACGGCCTGTTCCGTGTAACCGCCGCCCACGCCCGTGAACGCCCACACGCGCCGACCGATCCACGACGTGTCGACCTCGTCGCCGACCGCCGTCACCGTGCCCGCCACCTCGCTGCCCGGTACATGGCCTTCCTTGAAGCCGTAGGTGGCCAGGGCACCGCTTCGGACCAGGGTGTCGACACCGCCGACGCCGATCGCCTCCGTGTCGATCAGCACATGTCCACGCGTGGGGACCGGGGTCGGAAGGTCGATGACCGCCAGACCTTCGGCGCTTCCGAACGTCTGGATCGTGACTGCTTTCAAGGCCGTCTCCTGCATCTGGGGCCGGTGGGGACGGAGCCGTCCGCCGGTCCCGGACGCTAACGGACGCCTGCGTCCGTTTCGCTAAAGTGAGAGCGGTGACCAACCGTTTGCCTCAGACCCTGCGCTCGGACGCCCAGGGCAACCGCGACCGCATCCTCGACGCGGCCCGCACGCTGTTCGCCGCGGAGGGGCTGAACGTGACGATGCGCGCGATCGCCCGGCGCGCCGAAGTGGGCCCCGCCACGCTGTACCGCCGGTTTCCGACCAAGCAGACGCTGGTCACCGAGGCGTTCATGGAGCAGATGCGGGCCTGTCACGCCATCGTCGACGAGGGGCTCGCCGATCCGGATCCGTGGCGCGGCTTCTGCCGTGTCATCGAGAGAACCTGTGAACTGCACGCCCTCAACCGGGGCT
Organism: Streptomyces sp. NPDC090088; assembly: GCF_044747345.1. Lineage (NCBI taxonomy): Bacteria > Bacillati > Actinomycetota > Actinomycetes > Kitasatosporales > Streptomycetaceae > Streptomyces > Streptomyces sp. NPDC090088. Next base: position 637,030 of record NZ_JBIVDZ010000001.1, read on the forward strand.
TCACGGACGTCTTCATGGTGACCTTCCCCGACGCGGTGGACTTCGCCGCGGACCGTGAGCACACGCTGAACTCGATCGCCGAACTCGCCCGTCGTGCTCAGAGCACCGGCCGGCTGCGCCCCGACTTCGTGCTGGACGACCTGATCCTCATGCTCATGGCCAACAGAGGCATCCACACCACATCCACGACCACCCGGGTCGCGGCCTCCCGTCGCTTCGCCGCGCTGGCGATCCAGGCGTTCCAGACCTCCCCGACGCACATGCCGCTGCCGCCGGTGACACGGTTGGCATCCGCAGCACCCCTCAAGAACGTCTAGGCCGTGAGGCCCTCGATCGCCACGGGGAGGTGGCGGGGGCCGCGCAGGACCGCGTTGGCGCGGTACGGCGGTGGGTCTTCCAGGAGGCCGGAGAACCTGACCCGGCGGAACAGCTCGGGTATGGCCGCGTGGAGTTCGATACGGGCGAGCGGCGCGCCGAAGCAGTAGTGGATGCCGGTGTAGAAGCCGAGGTGCTCGTTGTCCTTGCGGTCGGGGTCGAACCGGTCGGGGTCCAGGAAGCGCTGGGGGTCGCGGTTGGCCGCGGCCAGCATCAGCCAGACCGGCGAGCCCTCGGGGATCGTGGTGCCGGCGACGTCGATGTCGGCGAGGGCGGTGGTCCAGGGGACGAACTGCACCGGGGGCTCGTACCGCAGCACCTCCTCGATGAGCGGGACGGCCAGGTCCGGGTTCTGCTGGAACCGGTCGAGGACGTCGGGGTGCCGCAGCAGGGTGAGGGTCGTGTTGGTGATGGCGTTGACGGTGGTCTCGTGGCCGGCCACCAGCAGCAGCACCGCGGTGGCCTCCAGGTCCGCCGGTGTCATGTCGGGGGCGAGCGCGCTGAGGATCCCGGGGCCGGGGTGACGGCGTTTGGTCTCGATCAGGTCGGCCAGGTAGGCGCCCAGGTCCTGGCGTGCCTGCTGGGCCTTTTCCTGGCCGGTGCCGGCGTCGGCCTGGGGATCGACCCCGGACGCCAGGGCGTCGGCCCAGCCGTGGAACCGCGGTTCGTCCTCGCGCGGCACGCCGAGGACCTTGCAGATGGCGGTGACGGGAAGGGGATAGGAGAAGTCCTCGACGATGTCGACCTGGTCCTTGCCCTCGAAGGCGTCGAGCAGCCCGGTGACGACCTGGGCCAGCTCTCCGCGCAGACCGTCGAGGAACCGGGGGCTGTGCGGGGGACCGAACGGCCGGTTGATGGTGTCCCGCAGCCGGTCGTGCAGCGGCGGGTCGGTGAAGATGAAGCTCGGCGGCAGGCTGGTGTCCTCCGCGTCCGTGTTACGGGTGTGGCCGGCCGGACGGTTGCGGGTGTCGTTGCTCAGCCGCGGGTCGTTGGCCAGGCTCCGCACCTCGTGGTAGGTGCTGACCAGGTAGGTGCCGTCCTCCTCCCGTCTGACCGGCGTCTTGCGCAGTTCCGCGTAGAGCGGGTACGGGTCGGCCCGGTTGGCGTAGTCGGTGATCCGTGCCGAGATGCTGTCGGACGTCATGGTGGCTCCTGGGGCTCCGGGCGTGGCGGGACCGGCGATCAGGCATGCGACGGAACGAACTCGACACGCCGCTCGCTCGGGGAGTGACCCGTCAGCGTGACGGTGGGCCCGTGGGTGGGCAGATGGGGATCGGGGAAGGCCGGGTCGACCGCCTCCAGCGTCTCGGTACGGCGGTCGACCGTGTGGAACTGCGGCGGGAACGCCGCGCCCGACGCGATCTGCTCCTCGTAGAACCCCAGCCACTTGCCTCCGTCGAAGGACGCCGCCGCGATGACACGGCCCCGGTACCCGTACACCGCGACGAACCGCTCCTCGGTGAGCGTGCCCTGCGCCACGACCAGCTGGTCGCCCAGCGAGGGCACACCGACCGACTTGATGTTGACCCCGAACTGGGAGGACCAGAACATCGGCAGCCACAGATGCGGACGGCGCTCCGGACTCGCGCAGATCATGTTGTGGGCGGCGATCTCGGCCTGCTCGACCGCGTTGCCCCAGTGCTCCAGCGCCAGGAACTGGTAGTCGAACAGCGGATGGGGGCTGCGTGCCACGTCACCGGCGGCGTAGATGTCGTCGGTGACGATGCCGTTGACGTCGAACACCCGGCAGCCGGCGTCGCACGCGATCCCCCGGGGACCCGCGGCCAGCCCCGAGCCGGTGAGCCACTCCGTGTTCCGCATGGCACCCAGGGAGACGACCGCCACGTCCACGTCGATCGCCGAACCGTCCGACAGATGGGCCCGCTTGAGCCGCCCCACGTCGTCGCCCTCCAGGGCGGTGACGCTGATGCCGCAGCGCAGGTCGACGCCGTGCCGGCGCTGCAACCGGTCCGCGACCGCGCCGATCACCCCGCCGAGCGCCCCCACCAGCGGCGCCGGACCGCGTTCGGCGACCGTGACATCGACACCCAACTCCCGGCAGGCGGAGGCGACTTCGGAGCCCGTGAATCCGGCGCCGATCACCAGCACCCGGGACACGCCGCCGGTCAGCTTCCGGTGCAGGCGGGCCGAGTCGTCACGGGTCCGCAGCACGAACACCCCGTCCAGTGCGGCCTGTTCCGGGTGGAACCAGGGCCGGGCCCGGGTGCCGGTGGCGATCAGCAGACGGTCGTAGGGGACGGTGTCGCCGTTCGCCAGGCGTACCTGCCGGGCGTCCCGGTCCAGGCCCTCGGCGGCGACGCCCAGACGCCACTCGGCGTCGATCTCGCGCCGCCGCGGCAGCGCCGTGTCCTCGGGCCGGGCCCGCCCCAGCAGCGCCTGTTTCGACAGCGGCGGCCGGTCGTAGGGTTCGTACGGCTCGTCTCCGATCATGGTCAGCGATCCGGCGAAACCCTGTTCCCGCAGGGTCTCCGCCGCACGCAGACCGGCCAGCGAGGCGCCGACGACGACCACGCGGCCCTCACGCCGCAGGGTCTCGACGTCCGGGTCAGCCGACATGGGACTCGACCCGTTTCGTCGGCTCGTCGGAGTAGTCGACCAGGATGGCCTGGACCGGGCAGGCGGCAGCGGCCTTCTCCACCCGGTCACGGTGCTCCTCGTCGAAACGAGGAGAGAAGAGCAGTGCTTCCTCGCCGTGCAGGGCGAAGACGTCCGGTCGATCTCAACCGGTGCCAGGGATACGCGCAGTGTGTTTTCCTCGCCCTGACAAGCCTCATCTGGAACCCGCTCCCTGCTCGGGCCGCGGTCGCCCTGGTGCGCCGGGCTTCGCAGCCCTTGTGCTCGGTGTCCCCACGATCGGTCGGCATGCCTCCCCTCCAGGATCGGCTCCCCCGGGACCGCCCGCAAACCGGGAGCGGGGTGCTCGGGAGGCCGTGTCCCCTCGCCCCTCCTGCCGGGATCTATCCTTCAGCGATGGATCTGGGGACGCTGGTCAGCACGGTGACGGGAGCGGCCATCGGGGTGGGCGCCACCTCCCTGGCCGACTGGTCCAAGTGGCGCCGGGAGCAGGCCGAACGCCGTACCGCCGTCAAGCGCGAGCTGTACGCGGCGTACCTCGCGGCCGTCGCGCGCAGCTGGAACGACATGAGGGCCGTGGTCGTCAACGGCACGGAACCCTGGCCGGAGCGGGCGAGCCTGGCGGGAGACGTCTACCGCAGCGGCGGCGTGTACGAGCTGCGCTACCAGATCTCCATCACCGCTCCACCGGACATAGTCGCCCTCTCCGACCAGGTCATGCGCGGTATGCGCGACCTCGTGCGCAGACTGGAGGAAGGCGAGACCTTCAGCGACTGGACCGAACTCAGGAACGCGAACCGGCCCTGGTTCGACGCCTTCGACACCATGCGCGGCAGGATGCGCCTGGACCTCGACGACACCTCCCGGCCGCTCCCGCCCGACACCCGCTGAACAGCCGGGGCTACGGCCGGAGCACGATCTTGCCGTGGGTGTGCCCGCGCTCCAGCTCCCGGAACGCCTCGCGGACCTGGGCCAGGGGGTAGGCGCGGGCGACCGGGACTTCCAGCTCCCCGCGCGCGGCGAGCCGGGCGAGTTCGCCGACCACGACCGCGCAGGCGGCCGAGCCCTCACCGTAGGTCCGTGCGCCGATCTTCGCCGCGGCCTGCCAGTCGCGGATCGTGTTGATGCGCTCGGGGCGCACGCCCAGCTCCACGGCCAGCTCCACGTAGCCGTCGCCGAAGGTGTCGACGAACGCGTCGACGTCCCCGCCGGCCGCCTGCCGGATCCGGTCCGCGACACCCTCTCCGTAGGCGACCGGGACGATCCCGCGGTCCTTGAGCCACGGGTGGTTGCGCTCGCTCGCCAGCCCGATCACCGTGGCGCCGCGCCGCCGCGCGAGCTGCACGGCGAGCGACCCGACACCACCGGCCGCTCCGGACACCACGACCGTGTCGGACGGGCCGGGGTCCACCGCGAACACGCAGGCGTAGGCGGTCGTACCGGCCACGTACAGGGAGCCGGCCACCTCCCAGGACAGGCCCCGGGGGCGGGCGACCACGTGCACGTCGTCGGCCACGACGAACTCCGCGTGGCTCGCCCTGGCGTGGGTGAAGCCCAGCACCTCGTCGCCCACCGCGAAGCCGCGCACCTCGGGGCCCGTCTCCACCACCACACCGGCCAGGTCGCTGCCCTGCCCGGAGGGGAACGCCGCCGGCCAGCGTCCGTGCCGCGCGCCCTCGCGGATCATCACCTCACCGGGCTGGATCCCGGCCGCGCGGACCTCGACCAGCAGCTGCCCGGGGCCGGGCACCGGCCGTTCCACCTCCTCCACCCGCAGCACATCGATCCCGCCGTACGTGTGGAACCGCACCGCCTTCATCGCGTGATCACCGCACTTCCTCGCTCGGGTCGTGCCCGGACGGCCGGACGCCGACCGCGCCGTGCCGCGCGTTCAACGGCCCCGGTGCGGAGTCGTATTCCCGGCCGGGTGGTCTCAACGAAGTTGTAGCGGTGGCCAGTTGGCGGGCGTGTTCGCGGTCGTGTCAGCCGCGCAGTGCGGCCGCGCCCGCGTCGACGGCGCGCAGGGCGCGGGCGACCGTCTCCTCGTTCTCGCCGACCGGGGCCACGTAGTCGAGGACCGCGCGGGCGGCGTCCTCGCCGAGGGCACGGGTGATCACCCAGGTGGCGAGGTACTGGGACGCCAGGCAACCGCCGGCCGTGGCGATGTTCCCCTCGGCGTGGAACGGCGTGTCCAGGACGGTGACACCACAGGCTTCGACGAAGGGCCGGCTCCTGCGGTCCGTGCAGGCGGGCATGCCGGCCAGCAGCCCGAGCCGGGCGAGCACCAGCGCGCCGGAGCACTGCGCGCCGATCAGCTGCCGGTCCGGGTCGAGCCGCAGCCGGGAGATCAGCCGGTCGTCGGCCACCACGTCCCGCGTCCTCACCCCGCTGCCGACCAGCACCACGTCGGCCTCGGCCGCGAACTCCATCGGGCGCTGCCCGGTCACCGGCACGCCGTTCATCGAGGTGACCACCGGTGCGGGGGTCGTGATGAAGGCCTCAAGACCGTCCTTCCGGCACCGGTTGATCAGCGCGGAGGCGATGAAGCTGTCGAGTTCGTTGAATCCGTCGAAGGTGAGCACCGCCACCTGCATGGCATCTCCTCGGGGCACGGCACGGATGATGCGGATGCCGAGTCTCTCAGGAGAGCCGCGCCGGGGTCGCGGGCCAATCGCCGACCGGTGGCCGGTACCGGCCGGTCAGCCGGTCAGCTGGTCAGTGGGTCAGTGGGTCAGTGGGTCAGCCTTCGGTGTCCTGCTGGGCGAAGTACTCCCGCAGCCGGTCGAGGAGGGCCGCGAACGCGGGGGACATGGTGGTGTCCGACCGGGTGAGGACGGTCGTACGGCCGCCGTCCTCCACCGTGATCGTGTAGCTCATGGCGTCCGGGGCCCCGCCGGGCGGCTCCGGTGCCGAGGCCTCCGGGACGGCCGCCGCCACCAGCCGGGCGACCTGCGCGGCGGCTTCCTCGGGCAGGTTGCCGGTGTCCAGCACCTGGGGCGGGAGGCGGAGGTTGATCGCCGCCGCCTGCCCGCCGTGCGTCTCCAGGGTGACCTTCATCGTCGTCGGGCCGCCCGCTTCGGCGGCCGGTGCGCGCCGCCGGTCCTCACCTGCCCGCCTTCAGCGCGGTGACGTCCTTGGCCAGACCGGTCACCTGGACGGACAGGGCGCCGATCTGCTTGCTCAGGGCCGCCAGGCCGTCCTCCCGGCCGACAAGCCCGTCGCGGCCGTCAAGGCCGTCATGGCCGTTGCGGCCGGCCGCGAGGCTGCGGGCCCGGGCGACCCCGGTGGGGATCCCGCTGATCTGGACGCCCACGCCCTGCCAGGCCGCCAGCACGGCCAGCTGCTCGGGGCTGCCGGCTCCGAACAGTTCCTCGGCCTTCTGGTAGGTGGTGTCCGCGAAGTCCTGGAACTGTGTCTCGGCGCTGGACGCCTTGAGCGACTCGTACCAGATGAGCCCGGGCGACTCCCAGGCGAATCCGCCGATGCCCGTGGCCGTCAGGTAGAACGCCCGGTTGGGAATGCCGGAGTTGATGTGCACCCCGCCGAAGTCGCCGTTGTCGCTGTCCGGCAGGTTGACGTACTTGCTCATGTGGTCCGGCTGGGGGTCCTTGCCGAACAGCGCGTTGTCGTACGCCTGTCCCGGGGCCTTCATCGACCGCAGGGCGTCGGCCTCGATCCCCGGGGTGAAGACCTCGGGGCCGATCAGCCAGTCCGCCTCGTCGACGGACTGCTTCTTCGACCATTGCTTGACGAGTGATCCGAAGACATCCGAAACGGATTCGTTCAGGGCGCCGGACTGGTTGTGGTAGGCGAGTCCGGCCGTGTTCTCGGTGACTCCGTGCGTCAGTTCGTGGGCGATGACGTCGACGGATGCGGTGAAGTCGGTGAATATCTTTCCGTCGCCGTCTCCGAAGACCATCTGCCGTCCGTCCCAGAACGCGTTGTTGTAGTGCGAGCTGAAGTGGACGTAGCCGTCCAGGCGCATGCCCTGGTCGTCGATCGAGTCGCGGCTGAACACGTCGTGGTAGAAGTCGCGGGTCGCGCCCAGTCCGTCGAACGCGCGGTTGACGGACTCGTCGGCGGACGGCGGTCCGTCCTCCGACCGGGCCGTCTCGGCCAGGGAGAGCATGCGGCCGTGCTGGCAGTCGAAGACGGTCCGCCGGCCGTTGCCGGGGGCGGCGGCGCCGGCGAAGGTCGCCCGTACCGTTCGTTCGCCCCGCAGGGACGCGGTGGTCAGCAGGGTGGCCAAGGCGGCCTTGTGCACCTCGCTGTCGTCGCTTCTCAGCAGCTTTTCGAGAAGGTGCGGGGGAATGATGCAGTTCGGGCGGCAGGTCCTGGTCATGGGATACCTCGGTGCGGGAAGAGCGGCGGCAAAGGCCTTGCTCGTCAGAGCGGCGCGCGCCGGAGGTGCCGATCGCCGAGAGAAACGGTGCCGCTGTGACCGGACGATCGCGTCCGACGCGCGGGACGGCTCCTGCGTGCGGGCGGGGAGCCCGCGGACCTGCAGGGCAAGCCGTGTGGCGAGCGGCTCGCCTTCCCGGCGTCGTACACGGGACTTCCCGGCGTCGTACACAGGACGGGGGAGTCGTGTGCACGGCTGAGGAGGCGGAAACCGCTTCTGCCTCCATTGTCCGCTCGATTCCGGCGGCCCGCACCCCGGGCGGGGTCTGACGTCCGGTCAGTGGGCGAACCACCCGTCAAGGGTGAGGTCGGCGGCACGGCCCCACCGGATGCTGTCGAGCAGGCCGTACTGACCCGGCGGACGGCGGAAGAAGCGGACGGCGGACGGCGGAAGAAGGAGCGGACGGGCGATGGGCGACGACAGGGCCGAGCGGATAGCGGAGTTCATCGAGCCTCTGCGGGTCGAGCCCGGGAGCAGGGTGCGGCTGGGCGAGGACTTCGACCCCGGCTACAAGGCCGGCATCCGCAAGAAGAAGGACGGCGTCGAACTGCTCCGGAGCGGTATCGAGCTGCTCGCCGACTACCAGCGTCGGCTGGCCGCCCAGGACACCTACGGAGTGCTGCTGTGCCTGCAGGCCCTGGACGCCGGAGGCAAGGACGGCACCATCCGCCATGTGATGAGCGGAGTGAACCCGCAGGGCGTGCGGGTGTCCGGCTTCAAGGTGCCCTCGGACGAGGAACTCGACCACGACTACCTGTGGCGTTACGCCCGCGAGCTGCCCCGGCGCGGCGAGATCGGCATCTTCAACCGCTCCCACTACGAGGAAGTACTGGTGGTGCGGGTCCATCCGGAGAACCTGCGGCGGGAGAAGCTGCCCGACGCGGCACGCGGCCCCGACGTGTGGCAGCGGCGCTACCGGGAGATCAACGACTGGGAGCGCTGTCTGAGCGACAACGGCTTCAGGGTCGTCAAACTGTTTCTGAACCTTTCGAAGGAAGAACAGCGCATCCGTTTTCTGAAACGCATCGATGTTCCCGAACGGAACTGGAAGTTCTCGTCGGCCGACGTGCGTGAGCGGGCGCGGTGGGACGACTATCAGCGGGCGTTCTCGCAGATGCTCTCCGCCACCAGTACGGAATGGGCGCCCTGGTACGTCGTTCCCGCCGACCACAAGTGGTTCGCCCGGGTGTGCGCGGCCGCCGTACTGGCGCACACCCTCATCGACATCGACCCCCGGTACCCGGAGGTCAGCGACGCGACCCGCCGTGAACTGGCCGAGGTCAGACGGGAACTGGAGGCGGAGGCGCCCGAGGGGGCGGCGGCGGATCCCTGTGCGGCGGAGGCCGGAGCGGGCGAGAGGAAGCGGAAGAAGAAGCACAAGAAGCACCGGTGACGGGGGCGGGCGAGCAATGGGGGCGGGCGAACAACGGGGGCCGGGAACGGAGGCACGTTCATGACCGCGGAGACAGACGCTTCGCAGGACCGGGCAGCCGACGGCCGGTTGTGGTACGCGTGTCCGCCGCAGGAGGTGGCCGCGGCGTTCGAGGTGGATCCGGCCGCCGGACTGTCCGCCGCGCGGGCCGCGGAACTGCTGAGTACGCACGGCCCGAACGCGCTGCCCGAGGAGAAGGCGACGCCGGGCTGGCGCCGCTACCTGGCCCAGTACCGCAGCTATATGCAGCTGGTCCTGGTGAGCGCCGCCGTGGTCTCGCTCGTCATCAAGGAGTGGAGCACCGGAGTGCTGCTGCTGGTCCTGACCGTCGTCAACGCGGTCGTCGGGATGCGCCAGGAGGGCAAGGCGGACAGCGCCATGAACGCGCTGAAGTCGATGATGAAGGCGACCGCGCGGGTGCGCAGGGACGGCACGGAGTCGAAGATCCCGGCCGAGCAGGTCGTCCCGGGTGACGTGGTGCTGCTCGCGGCGGGCGACGAGGTGCCGGCGGACGGCCGGATCGTCCTGGCGAACGCCCTGCAGATCGACGAGTCGGCGCTGACCGGCGAGAGCGTGCCGGCCGCGAAGGAGACGGGCACCCTCACCGGTACCGACCTGCCGCCCGGCGAACGCCACAACATGGCGTTCATGAACACGCCCGTCACCCACGGCAGCGGCACGGTGGTGGTCACGGCCACCGGCGCGGACACCGAACTCGGCCGGATCTCCGGCATGTTGTCGAGCACCCGCCGGGAGGCCTCGCCGCTGACCCGGGAGATGGACCGGCTCACCCTGTGGATCACGGGCACGGCCGGGCTGACGATGATCCTGATGTTCGTGCTGGGCCGCAGCCGGGGGACGGCGTGGGACGCGCTGTTCGTCAGCGCCGTCTCGCTGGCGATCGCCGCCATCCCGGAGGCCCTGCCCACCGTGTCCCAGACGATCCTGTCCATCGGCGCCGTCGACCTGTCCCGGCGCCAGGCGATCGTGAAGGACCTGCCGTCGGTGGAGGCGCTGGGGTTCACCTCGGCGATCAACTCCGACAAGACCGGCACGCTCACCATGAACCAGATGACCGCCGTGGAGGTCGTCGACCCCGGCGACCGCTACACCGTCTCCGGCACCGGTTACAGCCTGGTGGGCCGGATCCAGCACGCGGTCGGCAGCGCACCGGACATGACGGACGCGATCCTGCCCTACCTGGTCGCCAACGACGCCCGGCTGGTGGACGGCAAGGTGGTCGGCGACCCCACCGAGGGCGCCCTGCTGGTCCTCGGCCACAAGGCCGGACTGGACGTCGACGCCACCAGGGAGCGGCTGCCACGGCTGGCCGTCCTGCCCTTCGACCCCTCCTACAAGCTGATGGCCACCTTCAACCGGGCCACCGACGAGACCGGCCGGCCCGTCGTGCGCTGCTTCGTGAAGGGTGCCGCGCCCGCCATGATGGACCGCGCGGCGACCGCCCTGCGCCAGGGCGCGTCCGTGCCCTGGGACGACGCGCTGCGGCAGCGGGCGCAGGAGCACGTCGAGCGCATGGGCGGCGAGGGCCTGCGGGTGATGGCCGCCGCCCGCCGGGACCTCGACCCGGCCGCCTTCGACCCGGAAGGCGATCTGCTCGGCTATGTCACCGACCTGCAGATGACCAGCCTGGTCGGGATGGTCGACCCGCCCCGCGCGGAGTCGAAGGCCGCGGTCGCCGACGCGCAGGCCGCGCACATCAGGGTCCGGATGGTCACCGGCGACGACGTCGTCACCGGCGCCGCCATCGCCCGCCAGCTCGGCATCGAGGGCGAAGCCATGCTGGGCGCGGAGTTCGCCGCCCTGCCGGAGAGCGAACGGCTCGCCAGGATCGACGGCATCGGTGTCGTCGGCCGGGTCGCGCCCGAGCACAAGGTGCTGCTCGCCGAGACCCTGAAGAAGAAGGGCGGTGTCGTCGCCATGACCGGCGACGGCGTCAACGACGCCCCCGCCATCAAGGCGGCCGACGTCGGTATCGCCATGGGCTCCGGCACCGAGGTCGCCAAGAACGCCGGCCGTATGGTGCTCGCCGACGACAACTTCGCCACGATCGTCTTCGCCGTCGAGCAGGGCCGCAAGATCTACGACAACCTCACCAAGTACATCCGTTTCGTGCTCGTCCTGCTCGTGGTGTTCGTGCTGACGTTCCTCGGCGCGACCCTGTTCGACATCGCCGCCGGGGAGCCCTTCACCCCCGCTCAGGTGCTGTGGATCCACTTCTTCGTCAACGCGGCCTTCGGCTTCGCGCTCGGCTTCGACCGGCAGAGCCCCGGCCTGATGGCCCGCAGGCCCCGCCCGCGCGGCGCGCATGTGCTGTCCCGGGGCGTGATGCTCACCGTCGGCCTGTCCGGTCTCGCGATCACCATCGGGCTGCTCTGCCTGATCGAGCTCGGCACGACCCGCTACGACAGTGTCGCGATCGGCCAGTCGATGGCGTTCACCTCCTTCGCGCTCTGCCTGATCGTGGCCGCCCTGGAGTGCCGCAGCGAGCGGGACACCGTGCTCACCACCGCCAGCTTCGACAGCAAGCAGATGAACCGGGCCATGCTGATCGAGTTCGTGCTCGCGGTCCTGGTCACGCAGATGGACGTCTTCCGCAGGCTGCTCGGCACGACCGAACTGGACCTGGCCCAGTTCGCCTGGGCGCTGGTCCCCGCGCTCGTGCTGCTGGCGCTCTGGGAGACCGGCAAGTTCCTCGCCCGCTGGAACGGCAGGCCCACCGCGCGGACCTGACGCCGGCCCGCTGCGAGGTCACGCTGTGAGGTCTCCCACGAACTCTTGTCGCAGCCGGACACCGGTACCTAAATTCGGTCATATGTCCGCCAAAGATGACTCCCTTCCCACCGAGCCGGTCGACTTCGCCGTCGATCTCACCGGTCATGAGATGACCCGGCGGGCCCACGTCATGAACGCACTCGGCGCCGAGTGGGACCCCGTCGAGGTGATGCGCGGCGAGGAGGAGGCCTACGACCGGCTGTACTCCGGCCTCGACCAGGAACAGCAGCGGCTGTACGACACCCTCGTCGCCGCCGGCGTTCTCCCGCGACGCGGGGGCGACGCGGCTTCCGGCTGAGCCTCCCTCCCGCCTCCAGCCTCCCGTCCCGCCTCCAGCCTCCTGGCCGCCTCCGGGCCCTTGGGGGCCTGCCGGGTCCTCCCGGCGCCCCTGACCGGGTTCCGGTGCGCCATGCGCGTGTGCCGGTGCCGACGTGCCGGTGCGGTGATTGTGTCCGGCACCGGTGACGGCCACCGTGAACGGGTGGTTCTCGTTCCGGGCCTGCTGTGGCGGCGGGGTGCGGTGAGCCGGGGCGTGGGCGCGGGGCTCGCCGCCGGTGTCTTCCTCGGGGCCTTCGTGCTCGTCGAGTCGGGTTCGTGGGCGGGCGCCCTGGTGGTCCTCGTCGTGCTGAGCGTGTTCTACGGGATCCGTGTGGCGCGCCGGATGGACCGGCTCTGGCCGGCGGGCCGCGCCCTGGACGACGCCGGCCGCGCCGCCGTCGTACGCGCCACCCGTCGGGGCGAGGCCGTCGGGGACCCATTGCTGGCGGCCTCGGTCGCCGGGTACGCCGACGCGCTGCGGCGGGCCGCCGAGGAGGACCGGGTGCGCCGCCCGGTCGTCCTGCTCGTCACCGGGTGCGCGGTGCTGCTCGCCGTGTACGACACCCTGCGCGGTTCCACCGGCGAGACGGTCGTCTCGTGGCTGGTGGTCGTGCTGTTCCTGGCGGACCTGCTCTGGTGGCCCCGCGCCCGGGCCCGTCTGCTGACCCGGGCCGCCCGGGCGGAGGCGGCGGCCCGTCCCGCGGCCGGTGGGCCCGGTGGATGAGGGCGGTCAGTCGGTCGAGTCCATGAAGGCGAGCATGCGGCGGTTGACGTCGTCCGCGTGGTCGATCTGCGGCCCGTGACCGGTGCCCTCGACGATCTCGGCCCGGGCGCCCGGTATCAGCCGGGGTACGCGCTCCAGCTGGCGCCGCGGGTGCACGAGCAGACTGCGCCTGCCGAGGACCAGGTAGAGCGGGGTGCGAATGGTGGACAGCTCGTCCTCGGTGAGGGGGAGCGGGGCCGGGCGGCGGATGCGGTACGCGCGGACGCTCAGCCGGATCATCCTGCGCAGCTCCGGCACGACGAGCACCGGCTGCTCCAGCCAGGCCGCGAGGCGCGGGCGCAGCGCCTTGGGGGCGGACGTCGCGAACAGGCCGGCGAAGATCCAGACGAAGAAGCGCAGTCCCACCTTCTCCAGGCCGCCCGGGTCGAGCAGGGTCACCGAGGCCAGCCGCTCCGGCCTGCGGTGCGCCTCGTTGAGCGCGAGCCAGCCGCCGTAGGAGGAACCGACCAGGTGCACCCGGTCCAGGCCGAGCCCGGCGAGGGTCTCGTCGAGCCATCGCGCGGCCCGCTCGGGCTGGTGGATGGGGGTGTGCTGGACGCTGCGGCCGGGGTCGCCCGGGGTGTCGAGCGCGTGGACCGGGCGCTCGGCGGCGAGGGCGCGGGTGTTCGGGTACCACATGGCGGAGCAGGAGCCCGCTCCGTGCACGAGAACGACGGGGGTGCGGGCGGCGGCGGCCGGGTCCGCCGGGTCGTAGCGGTAGACGTGGGTGGTGCCGAAGGAGGTCTCCACGTCGGTCTCGGCCGTCGCGGGAGCGCCCAGTGCGGAGAGCGCCGCGCAGGCCTCGAAGTAGCGGTCGCGCCGGGCGTCGCTCACATAACGGCCGACGTCGGGCTGGGTGCGGACAGCGGTCTGGGTCACGGCCACCTCCGGGGATCGGATTCTTCATGATACGACCGTACCACGATGGTGGTACAGCCGTATCATCAAATTCTCCGGGTGTGGACAACCGGGTGTGGACAACCGACGAGAGGGGCGGCCGATGCCCAGGCGTGTGGACCATGCGGAGCGGCGCGCCGAGATCGCCGAGGCGCTCGTCCGGGTCGCGGGGCGGCGCGGGCTGCACGCCGTGGGGATGCGGGACGTGGCGGCGGAGGCCGGGGTGTCCCTGCGGCTGGTGCAGTACTACTTCGAGACCAAGGAGAAGCTGCTGCTCCACGGACTGCGGTGGCTGACCGAGCGGTTCGGGGAGCGGGTCGCCGCCCTGGTCCGGGACGCCGGGGACGCGCCGCCGCCGCGCGCGCTGGTCGAGGCCCTGCTCACCGCGGCGCTGCCGACCGACCTGGAGAGCCGCACCTTCCACCTGCTGCACACCTCGTACGCCGTCCTGGCCGTGACGGACCCGGCCCTCGCCGCCCAGCCGTTCCTCAAGGACCCGGACGCCGCCGAACGCGTGCTGACCGAACTCCTCGGGCAGGCGCGGGAGTCGGGCCTGACCCGCCCCGGTGTCGACCCGGGGATGGAGGCGATCGGCCTGCTCGCCATGTCCGCGGGTCTCGGCACCGGCGTCCTGGCCGGCCAGCGCACGCCGGAATCCGCCGCCGCCGTCCTCGCGCACCACCTGGACCGGATCTTCCGCCCGGCAGCGAAACCGTGACACGGCCGCCATGGAAGGCGGACCCGCGCGGCCGCACAATCGGGAATCCGAAGACCGGGAAGAAACGGGGGAGTCGACGGACATGGAACTGGAACTCGGTTACGACCTGCTGGGCGGCCGGCTCCGCAGCATCGGGGACGTGGAACTCACCTACGGCCGATGGGGCGGCAGGCCGCACGCGCTCGGCCCGCATCCGCTGGAGTACGACTTGCTCGGCAGCCGGCTGCGGTGGATCGGCGACATCGAGATCGGATACGGCCGCCTGGGCAGCGTCCCGAGGACGTTCGGGACCTGGGACCTCGACTGCGCCGCCTGGTCCGGCATCCCGCGCACCATCGGTCCCTACGCGATCGACCACCCCCGGTTCAGCGGCCGGGCCCGCGCGGTCGGCCCGATCGAGATCTCCTACGACCTGCTGGGCAGCCGTGCCCGCCGCATCACCCTGCCCAAGGGCTGGACCGCCGTTCCCGACGACCTCCTGCGCGTCCTCTTCCTGGTCCTGCACCTCCAGACGGAACGCAACAAGAGTTCCTCCGCGTCCTCCTGAGCGGAAAAAGACCGAAGGCCCGCCGGAAAGATCCGGCGGGCCTTCGACATGACGCTCGGTCAGACGGCGCCCGAGTACTTCGGGTTGGTGCCGTACTGGTTCTGCTCCGGCTTGCCCTCGGAGGCGAGCCAGACGATCAGGATGATCGTGCCGATCAGCGGGATGAGGGCGATCAGGATCGCCCAGCCCGAACGGCCGGTGTCGTGCAGCCGGCGAACCGCGACGCCCAGGCCGGGCAGGAAGACCGCGAGGCTGTAGATCGCGCCGAGGGCGGCGAAACCGATGACCCGTCCGACGATCGCCAGCACGATGCTGATGATCACGTTGAACAGGAAGAACATCCAGTATTCCTGACGGCGCGCACGGCCGCTGAACACCGCGTACTTCTTCAGTACGTCCACGTACCAGTTCATTACTCGTCCCCCAAGGATCAAGAACTTGACTGGCCCCCAGCAAATCAAGCCGAGTTGGCCGATTCCATTCAAATTGGCGTGCGCGGGTCAACTGTTATCTTGTCGCCGCCGTACGGTGATCAAGGGGGGCGGATCGCGGCCGCGCGGCGCGCGATAGCGTCATTCCGGCCATGGACATGCAGAAACAAGCGCAGCGGCGAGCGCAGACGCGGCCCCCCGAGGGATGCCTCGTCGTCGCCATCAGAATTCCCGTCCGGATCTCCGTGTTCCTGGTGGTGCTGCCGGTACGCCTGCTCTGGGACGCGTGCGCCGCCGCCGCACGGTTCCTGGGGCGGTACGTCCTCGTCCCCGTCGCCCGCTTCCTGTGGCGTCATGTCCTCACCCCGACGGGACACGCGATCGGCTGGATCCTGCACCGGCTCCTCGTCCTCCCCCTGATCTGGCTCTACCGCCACCTGCTCACGCCCCTCGGCCACGCCCTCGCGTGGCTCCACGCGCGCGTGCTCACCCCGATCGGCCACGCCCTCCTACGGCTCCTCACCCCCGTCGCGACCGCCGTCGCCCGGGTGTTCGACCGACTCGCCACCGCCCTCGCCCGGACCGCGCGGGTGCTCCTCGTCCTGCCCGCCCGCGCCCTGTGGCGCTGGATCCTCACCCCGGTCGGCCGCGTCCTCGGCATCGTCCTGCGGGAGATCGGGGACGCCCTCGGACACGCCTGGCGGGCCGCCGGGTACGTCGCACGGGCCGCCGGACGGGTTCTCGCGACCCTCTTCCGGTGGATCTTCCAGGAACCCGCCCGCTGGGTGTACCGGACCGTCCTCACCCCGGTCGGACACGTCGTGCGCGACCTCGTCCTGCGCCCCGCCGCCCAGGCCGCACGGGCCGTCGGCCGCGCCGTCGGCCAGGCCCGCGCGGACCTCAGGCGGGCCCTCTTCGGCGAGCCCGTCCCGCCGGTCGCCGTCCACAGCCGGGAACCCGTGAGCCGCGACGCACGTACTCTTGATGGATAGCACCGCACAGCAGCACGGCCGGCCACGGCACGGCTGCTCTCACGAGAACCACGAAGGACTGACGACACTGGGCAAGCGACAGCCCGAAGGCCCGCCGCCCGCACCCGCGGTACAGCGCATCCGACTGCGCTACACCAAGCGCGGCCGCCTCCGGTTCACCAGCCACCGTGACTTCCAGCGCGCCTTCGAGCGTGCGCTGCGCCGCGCCGAGGTGCCCATGGCCTACTCGGCGGGGTTCACACCGCACCCGAAGGTGTCGTACGCCAATGCCGCACCCACCGGCACGGGCAGCGAGGCCGAGTACCTGGAGATCGCGCTCACCGCACCCCGTGACCCGGAGCGGCTGCGCGCACTGCTCGACGAGTCCCTGCCCACTGGGCTGGACATCGTCGACGCGGTCGAGGCACGGACGTCCGGGCTGGCCGACCGGCTCACCGCCTCCGTGTGGGAGCTCCGGCTGACCGGCCAGGACCCGGCGGAGGCCGAGAAGGCCGTCGCCGCGTTCAACGCCGCCGAGTCCGTCGAGGTCAGTCGCACCACCAAGAACGGCGTCCGCACCTTCGACGCCCGCCCCGCCGTCGTACAACTTGAAACACGGAGTGAAACGGCTGATAGGCCGACCGACCAGCCCTGTGCGATACTGCGGCTGGTTGTTCGGCACGTGACGCCTGCCGTACGACCCGACGACGTCCTGTCCGGTCTCCGCGCCGTGGCCGACCTGGCGCCGCCGGTCCCCGCAGCGGTGACCAGGCTGGCGCAGGGGCTGCTCGATGAAGAGACCGGCACGGTGACCGACCCGCTCGCGCCCGACCGCGAGGCAGAGGCGGCCCTTTCGAAGGCCGAACCCGCTGCCGCCGCGACGGCGCCGGCGTAAGGAAGGTCCCGCGAAGGACGGACGTCGTAGCGCAGCCCTCGTACTCGGGAGCCACCTGGGTCGGGCAGCGCACCGACCAGAAGACTTTCGCCAGGCCGTCCGCGACAAGGCGTACGGAACCGGCGAGACAGGACACAGAGAGCTCCTGTGCGGCGCCCGCGCCCCACACGGCGGCACCGCGCATCGCGCGAGCCGCGGACGTCACCGGCGGTCGCTCGACTCGATCGACGCCGGACCAGGCGCGGCGCCCGGGAGCCTGACGGGAGAAACGCCCGCATGCTCGAACCGACCGAGCCCACCGAGGGCTCCGAACTGAACACCCCCAGCGACACCCTGCCGCCGCGCAGGCGTCGCCGTGCCGCGTCCCGCCCCGCGGGACCGCCCGTCGCGGGCGAGGCCGTGAGCGAGACCACCGAGGCCACCGCGCCGGCCATACCGGCCGACGCCTCCGCCGAGGCCGCGGTGGCCGGCGGGACCTCCGAGCCCGCCGAGGCCGTCGAGGAGACGGCACCCGCACCGCGTACGCGCCGCCGTGCCACCCGTAAGGCCTCCGCGCCCGCCGGTGCCCCGGCCGCCGCCGAGGACGCGGAGACGGTGGCCGCCGTGGTCACCGAGCCCGCCGAGACCACCGTCGCCGACGAGGCGGCCGCCGAGAGCGGTGAGGACACCGCTCCGCGTCGTACCCGCCGCCGGGCCACGCGCCGCGCCTCCGCGCCCGCCGGTGCCCCGGCCGCCGTCGAGGAGACCACCCCCGTGGCCGAGACCGAGCAGACCGAGCAGACCGAGGAAGAGGCGGAGGAGACGGTCGAGGCCGTCGAGACTGCCGAGGTCGCCGAGGAGGTGGCGCCCGCTCCGCGTGCGCGTCGCCGCGCCACCCGCCGGGTCTCCGCGCCCGCCGGTGCCCCGGCCGACGAAGAGGCCACGACCGTCGTCGCCGCAGAGGCCGCGGCGGAGGTGGCGCCCGCTCCGCGTGCGCGTCGCCGTGCCACCCGCCGGGTGACCGCGCCCGTCGGTGCGCCCGAGGCCACCGAGACGGCCGTCGCCGAGACGACTGCTGCCGCCGCGCCCCAGGCCGAGGCCGTCGAGGCACCGGTTGCCGAGGCCGCCGCGCCCGCCGCCGCCCCCGAGGCCGCCGAGGCCGAGTCCCCGCGTCGCCGTCGCAGGGTCGTACGCCAGGCCGCCACCGGGTTCTCCGAGCCCCCCGCCGCGGCCTCCGAGGACGAGCCGCAGCGCCGTCCGGCCCGGCCCGCCGTCGCCGTCTTCCAGGCGCCCGTGTTCGCCGAGCCGCAGTTCCAGACCCCGCAGCGCGCCGCCGCGGCAGCCGCTGCCGAGGCCGCAGGCGCGGAGGAGCCCGAGGAGTCCCCGGCCCCGGCGGCGACCGCGGCGCCGACCGCCTCCGGCGCGTCCGCGTTCGCCGCGGAGCCCGCCGAGCAGGCCGAGGCCGGTTCGCGCCGCCGCCGTCGCCGCCGGGGTGCCGTCGAGGAGGCCCCGGTCGTCGAGGCCGCCGCCGAGGACGAGACCGAGGAGCCCGAGGAGTCCGTCGAGGACGCCGCCGACGGTGAGGACGAGACCGAGGAGTCCGGCTCCCGCCGTCGCCGCCGCCGCGGTGGCCGTCGCCGCCGTCGCGGTGACGCCTTCGACGGCGAGGGTGCCGAGGCCGACGAGCTCGCCGCCGAGCAGGCGGAGCAGGATGCCGAGGACACCGCCGAGCAGGAGGAAGAGGACGAGGACGAGGCCCACGACGAGGCCGGCGGCTCCTCCTCCAGCAGCCGTCGCCGCCGTCGTCGCCGGCGTCGCGCGGGGGACACCTCCGTCGACACCGAGCCCGACGAGGGCGACCCGGAGCGCACCGTCGTCAAGGTCCGCGAGCCCCGCAAGCCCTCCGAGCCGTCCGACGAGGTCCAGTCCATCAAGGGCTCGACCCGCCTGGAGGCCAAGAAGCAGCGCCGCCGCGAGGGCCGCGAGCAGGGCCGCCGCCGCGTCCCGATCATCACCGAGGCCGAGTTCCTCGCCCGCCGCGAGGCCGTCGAGCGCGTGATGGTCGTCCGCCAGCACGGCGACCGCACCCAGATCGGCGTCCTGGAGGACGGCGTGCTCGTCGAGCACTACGTCAACAAGGAGCAGGCCACCTCGTACGTCGGCAACGTCTACCTGGGCAAGGTCCAGAACGTGCTGCCGTCCATGGAGGCCGCCTTCATCGACATCGGCAAGGGCCGCAACGCCGTCCTGTACGCCGGTGAGGTCAACTTCGAGGCGCTCGGCATGGCCAACGGGCCGCGCCGCATCGAGGCCGCCCTCAAGTCCGGCCAGTCGGTCCTCGTCCAGGTGACGAAGGACCCGATCGGCCACAAGGGCGCCCGCCTCACCAGCCAGGTCTCCCTCCCGGGCCGCTACCTCGTGTACGTCCCCGAGGGCTCGATGACCGGCATCAGCCGCAAGCTGCCCGACACCGAGCGCGCCCGGCTGAAGACCATCCTCAAGAAGATCGTCCCCGAGGACGCGGGCGTCATCGTGCGCACCGCCGCCGAGGGCGCGAGCGAGGACGAGCTGCGCCGCGACGTCGAACGCCTGCAGGCGCAGTGGGAGGACATCCAGAAGAAGTCGAAGAACGGCAACGCCCCGACGCTGCTGTACGGCGAGCCGGACATGACCGTCCGGGTCGTCCGCGACATCTTCAACGAGGACTTCTCCAAGGTCGTCGTCAGTGGTGACGAGGCCTGGGAGACCGTCCACGGCTACGTCTCGCACGTGGCGCCCGACCTCGCGGGACGCCTGTCGAAGTGGACCTCCGAGGTCGACGTCTTCGCCACGTACCGGATCGACGAGCAGCTGTCCAAGGCGCTGGACCGCAAGGTCTGGCTGCCGAGCGGCGGTTCGCTGGTCATCGACCGGACCGAGGCGATGGTCGTCGTCGACGTCAACACCGGCAAGTTCACCGGCCAGGGCGGCAACCTGGAAGAGACCGTCACCAGGAACAACCTGGAGGCGGCCGAGGAGATCGTCCGCCAGCTGCGGCTGCGCGACCTCGGCGGCATCATCGTCATCGACTTCATCGACATGGTCCTGGAGTCCAACCGGGACCTGGTGCTGCGACGCCTGCTCGAATGCCTCGGGCGGGACCGCACGAAGCACCAGGTGGCCGAGGTGACCTCGCTGGGGCTCGTCCAGATGACCCGCAAGCGGGTCGGACAGGGCCTGCTGGAGTCGTTCTCCGAGACCTGCGTGCACTGCAACGGCCGGGGCGTCATCGTCCACATGGAGCAGCCGGGCTCCAGCGGCGGCGGTGGCGGCGGCAAGCGCAAGAAGCGCGGCCGTGGCGGCGACGGACACGAGCACGACCACGAGACGCACGAGGTCGTGGCCGACGGGGCCGTCGAGCACGCCGAGGCCGTCCACGCGGTCGAGTCGGCCGCGGAGGTCGCGGCCGAGGCCGCCGCGCCCGTCGCGCTGCCCGCGCCGGACTTCGAGCCGGACGAGGAGCTGTACAGCAGCGTCGCCGAGGCGGAGGCCGCGGCCGGCCGCGGCCGCAGCCGTCGCCGGGCCGGTCGCCGGGCCTCGGCCCCGGCCGGTGCGCCCAAGCAGCGCGCGGGACGGGACCGGGCCGCCGCCGAGGCGCCCGCCGCCCAGGCCGCACCGGCTGCCGCCGAGGCCGAGCGCGAGGTGCTGCCGGAGCCGGCCGCCGAGGCGTACGCCGAGCCGGTAGCCGTGGAGGATCCGGTGGTCGAGGCCCCGGAGGCTCCCGAGGCCCCGGTCGTGGAAGAAGCCGCGCCCAAGGGCCGTACGCGTCGGCGCGCGACCCGCAAGGTGTCGGCGCCCGCCGGTTCCCCGGCGGGGGCCGAGGCGGCGACCGTGGTGACCGTCGTCGCCGAGAGCGCGCCGGTCGCGGAAGCGGTGGCCGAGCCGGTGGCGGAGGCGGTGACGGAGCCCGAGGCGGCCGCGCCCGCCGAGAGCGCCGCTCCGGCCCGTCCGCGCCGCCGCGCGGTGCGCAAGACCGCCGCGCCGACCGCGTCCGAGGAGACGGCCGTCGTGGTCGTCCCGACGGCGGAGGCGGAGCAGGCGGAGGCGCCGGTCGCCGAGGAGACCGTCGAAGCGGCTGTCGAGGAGACCGTCGAGGAGGCCGTCCCGGCCAAGAAGACGGCCCGTAAGACGGCTGCCAAGAAGACGGCGGCGAAGAAGACGGCCGCCAAGAAGACCGTCGCCAAGAAGACGGCGGCGAAGAAGACGACGACGGCCAAGAAGGCGGTCAAGACCGCCAAGACGGCCGCCGCGAAGTCGACGGCGAAGAAGACCACCACGGTCGCCACCGCCTCCGACGAGGGCTGACACCCGGGTGCGGGGCCGGTCGCGGAGACCGGCCCCGCACTCCGTTGGGCCCGGTCCGCGTGACCGGCCCCACATCCCCCGGGGCCCGGTTTGACCCCCTCGGCCACCGCCCCGTAACCTTGACCGTCGGCGTGTCCATGGATATGAGGACGCGCCACATCCCCGTAAACCTCTTCCTTCGGAGCACAGGGTGTTCCGGAGAGGCGGCCCGTGTTCGCCGGGCGGCTGGACTGCGGGGGTGCCGTTCCCGAGCGAGAGAGTGAGATCCGCGTGTACGCCATCGTGCGCAGCGGTGGTCGCCAGCACAAGGTTGCTGTCGGCGACATCGTTGAGGTTGACAAGATTTCCACTGCCAAGGTTGGCGACACGGTCGAGCTCTCGACCCTGCTCGTTGTCGACGGCGAGGCCGTGACCAGCGACCCGTGGGTGCTGGCCGGCATCAAGGTCCAGGCCGAGGTCGTGGACCACCACAAGGGCCAGAAGATCGACATTCTGCGCTACAAGAACAAGACCGGTTACCGCCGTCGCCAGGGCCACCGCCAGCAGTACACGGCGATCAAGGTCACTGAGATCCCCACGGCTGCGAAGTAAGGGACTGAGAACAGATGGCACACAAGAAGGGCGCATCGTCCACCCGGAACGGTCGCGACTCCAATGCCCAGCGGCTCGGCGTGAAGCGCTTCGGCGGTCAGGTCGTCAACGCGGGTGAGATCCTGGTTCGCCAGCGCGGCACCCACTTCCACCCGGGTGCGGGCGTCGGCCGTGGCGGCGACGACACGCTGTTCGCGCTGCAGGCCGGTTCGGTGCAGTTCGGCACCCACCGTGGCCGCAAGGTCGTGAACATCGTTCCGGTCGCTGCCTGAGTCCTCTGACTCGACGGCTCAGACCGAACGTTTCGCGAGGCGGACCTCACTTCCCGATCGGGAAGGCGGGTCCGCCTTTCGCGTGTTGACATAGGTATTACCCCGCAAGTATCTGGAGGCACAGCACCATGACCACCTTCGTGGACCGCGTCGAGCTGCACATCGCCGCGGGTAACGGAGGCCACGGCTGCGCCTCCGTGCACCGGGAGAAGTTCAAGCCGCTCGGCGGCCCCGACGGCGGCAACGGCGGCCGGGGCGGCGACGTCATCCTGACCGTCGACCAGTCGGTGACGACTCTCCTCGACTACCACCACTCCCCGCACCGCAAGGCCACCAACGGCAAGCCCGGCGAGGGCGGCAACCGCGCGGGCAAGGACGGCCAGGACCTGATCCTGCCGGTGCCCGACGGCACCGTGGTGCTGGACAACGCGGGCAACGTGCTCGCCGACCTCGTCGGCCACGGCACCTCCTACGTCGCCGCCCAGGGCGGCCGTGGCGGCCTCGGCAACGCGGCCCTGGCCAGCGCCCGCCGCAAGGCGCCCGGTTTCGCGCTGCTCGGCGAGCCCGGGGACCTCGGGGACATCGTCCTGGAGCTGAAGACTGTCGCCGACGTGGCCCTGGTCGGCTACCCGAGCGCCGGCAAGTCCTCGCTGATCTCCGTGCTGTCCGCGGCCAAGCCGAAGATCGCCGACTACCCGTTCACCACCCTGGTCCCCAACCTCGGCGTGGTGACCGCCGGCTCCACCGTCTACACCATCGCCGACGTCCCCGGACTCATCCCCGGCGCCAGCCAGGGCAAGGGCCTCGGCCTGGAGTTCCTGCGCCACGTCGAGCGCTGCAGCGTGCTGGTCCACGTCCTGGACACCGCCACCCTGGAGTCCGAGCGCGACCCGGTCTCCGACCTCGACATCATCGAGGAGGAACTCAAGCAGTACGGCGGCCTCGACAACCGGCCCCGGATCGTCGTCCTCAACAAGATCGACGTCCCGGACGGCAAGGACCTCGCCGAGATGGTCCGCCCCGACCTGGAGGCCCGCGGCTACCGCGTCTTCGAGGTGTCCGCGGTCGCCCACCTCGGTCTGCGCGAGCTGACCTTCGCCCTCGGCGAGCTGGTCGGCAAGGCGCGCGCCGCGAAGCCCAAGGAGGAGGCGACCCGCATCGTCATCCGGCCCAAGGCCGTCGACGACGCCGGTTTCACCGTCACCAAGGAGGACGACGGCCTGTACCGGGTGCGCGGCGAGAAGCCCGAACGCTGGGTCCGCCAGACCGACTTCAACAACGACGAGGCCGTCGGCTACCTCGCCGACCGCCTCAACCGCCTCGGCGTGGAAGAGCAGTTGATGAAGGCGGGCGCCCGCTCGGGCGACGGCGTCGCCATCGGCCCCGAGGAGAACGCCGTCGTCTTCGACTGGGAGCCGACCATGATGTCCGGCGCCGAGATGCTCGGCCGGCGCGGCGAGGACCACCGCTTCGAGGAGCAGCGGCCCGCCGTGCAGCGCCGCCGCGACCGGCAGGCGGAACGGGACGAGGCGCTGGGCGAGTACGAGGACTTCGACCCGTTCGAGTAGTCGACCCGTTCGGGTAGTCGACCCGTTCGGGTAGTCGACCCGTTCGAGTAGGCCGCGGCGCGGCGGGGCCGTCTGCCTCACCGCTTCCCGAGGCCCACTGATCTACCGTCAGACCCGTTGTGGCCGGGACCTGTTCCCGGCCGCGACGGGTTTTCTGTTGTCTGCCTAGTTGTCATGCGCACGCATGCCGGTGTTCAGGGGGCGGACCGTCCGGCCGTGGGAGCTTCCGAAGGTCAGACCGTCCAAGAGGCCACTGTGGCAAGGGAGTCCGCGCATGACCGGAGTACCGTCGCCCGATCGACGCCGCTTTCTGACCGCCGGTGCCGCCGTCCTCGGAGCCGCCGCATCCGCCCAGCTCTGGCTGCCGGCCACCGCCCGGGCCGCCGAAACCCCGCTGCCCGACAGCGTGTTCAGCCTCGGCATCGCCTCGGGCGATCCGCTCCCCGACGGCATCGTGCTCTGGACCCGGCTCGCCCCCGACCCCCTCAACGGCGGCGGCATGCCGGACCAGGTGGTCCCCGTCCACTGGGAGATCGCCGAGGACGAGCGCCTCGGCAAGGTCGTCCGCCGGGGCACCGCCCACGCCCGGCCCGAGTACGGGCACAGCGTTCACGTGGATGTACGAGGACTGCGCCCCGGCCGCTCCTACTGGTACCGCTTCCGCGCCGGCGGACAGCTCTCGCCCACCGGACGCACCCGCACCGCGCCCCACCCGCACAGCAGGAACGGCTCCCTGCGCGTGACCCTGGCCTCCTGCCAGAACTGGCAGCACGGCTACTTCACCCCGTACGCCGACATGCTCGCCCAGGACCCCGACGTCGTGCTCTTCGTCGGCGACTACATCTACGAGTCCACCCCGTCCTCCGCCGGCCCGCGCCGGCACGAGGGGGCCGGGGAGCCGTACACCCTGGTCCAGTACCGCAACCGGTACGCCCAGTACCGCAGCGACCCGGACCTCGCCGCGATGCACGCGAACGCGCCCTGGGTGGTCACCTTCGACGACCACGAGGTCGACAACGACTGGGCCGGCGAGATCCCCCAGGATCCCGACAAGCAGTCCCACGACGCGTTCGTCGCCCGGCTGACCGCCGCCTTCCAGGCCTACTACGAGCACATGCCGGTCCGCGCCACCGCGATCCCGGACGGCCCGCACATCCAGATGTACCGCCGCCTGGAGTTCGGCCGGCTGGTCCGGCTCAACGTCCTCGACACCCGCCAGTTCCGCAGCGACCAGGTCACCGGCCAGGCCGCCGCCGAGAACCCCGCGCTCACCATGCTCGGCGCCGGGCAGAAGCAGTGGCTGCTCGACGGGCTGCACGACTCGCCGGCCCGCTGGAACCTGATCGCCTCGCAGATCATGATGGCCGAGACCGACATCCTGCCCGGCGCCGGCAAGCTCTGGTACTACGACGCCTGGGACGGCTACCAGGTCGAGCGCAACGCCCTCCTGGACGAGTTCGCCTCGGTCCGCAACCCCGTCGTGCTCAGCGGCGACCGACACCTGACCATGATCAGCGACCTGAAGAAGGACTTCGCGGACCCCGCGTCGGACGTCGTCGGCGCCGAGTTCGTCGGCACCTCCGTCTCCAGCAACGGCGACCAGGACCAGGCCGCCTTCCACGCCCAGTGGGACCCGCTGAAGGCCGACAACCCGCACTGGAAGGTCATCGACGCCCACCGCGGCTACCACCTCTTCGACATCCGCCGCGACGGCATCGACGCCCAGGTCCGCGTCGTCGACACCGTCGTCCGTCCGCAGGCCGCCGCGAGCACCCTCGCCGCCCTGCGCGTCGAGGCGGGCGAACCGGGCGTACAGGTCGTCTGACGGGCGAAACGGGCGCGCCGAAAGTCAAGTCTGTGTAACAGGAGCCTGGGACTCATCTGTGTCCCAGGCTTCTCTCAGGTGAACCTAAGGTGAAAGTCTTACCTTCCGTTAACCATGGAGACGGACTGTACGAGAGGCGAACCCCCGGTGAACAACGCCCCGATTGGCCCCATCGGTCCCCTGGCCGCCCTGCCGGCCGGTACCCGCCTGCTGCACATCGGCCCGCACAAGACCGGCACCACGGCCATCCAGGGCGCCCTGTTCGCCGCGAAGGACGAGCTGCCCGCGCACGGCGTGGTCTTCCCGGCGACCAGCCGGCACCCGATGGAGGCCGCCCTCGCCGCCTGCGCCCGGCCCGCGATGATGGGCGACACCGTGCCCACCGAGAAGCACTGGACGCGGCTGCTGCAGCAGGTCGAGGCGACCGGATCCCGTACCTCGGTGATCAGCAGCGAGTTCTTCGCCGACGCCCCCGACGACGAGGCGATCGCCCGCATCGTCGAGCAGCTCGGCGGCGAACGCGTCCACATCCTCGTCACCCTGCGCCCGATCGCCAGGATCATGCCCTCGCAGTGGCAGCAGTACGTGCAGAACGGCCTGCGCATGGGCTACGAGGACTGGCTGGACCACATGCTCCGCAAGGCCCCCTACGAGAAGCCCAACCCCAGCTTCTGGCGCCGGCACCGGCACGACCGGCTCGTCGAACGGTGGATCCGCGCGGTCGGCGCGGACCGGGTCACCGTCGTCGTGGTCGACGACCGCGACCGCGACGGACTGATGCGCACCTTCGAGGCCCTCCTCGGACTCCCCGAAAAACTCCTCCAGCCCGTCCCGGACACGGCGAACCGCTCCCTGACCCTCGCCGAG
The DNA here is from genome assembly GCF_044747345.1 of Streptomyces sp. NPDC090088. Taxonomy (NCBI): domain Bacteria; kingdom Bacillati; phylum Actinomycetota; class Actinomycetes; order Kitasatosporales; family Streptomycetaceae; genus Streptomyces; species Streptomyces sp. NPDC090088. The sequence continues at coordinate 663,613 of NZ_JBIVDZ010000001.1, forward strand.
ACCGAAATGCTGCGAAAGCTCAACGTGGAATTCCGCGGCAACGGACTGCCCGACGAGCTCTATTCCAAGCTCGTCCGCAACGGCGCCGTCATGCATATGAAGAACGCGTGCAGTCCCACCGACGCCGACGTGAAGATCTCCACCCCCGCCTGGGCCGTCGAGGCCGCCGGCCGCGTCGGCGCCGAGATGGCGGAACGCATCGGCGCCATGGGGGTCCGCGTCATCGGCGACCCGGCCCTGCTCTCCGCCCTGCCCGTCATCCCCAGCCAGCCGGGAGCGCCCGCCGTCGAGGCCCGCATCGCACCCGAGGTGGCCGCCCAGGCCCTGTACGGCGCGCTCGCCGCGGCGGCCGCGGCCCCGGTGCGGCACACCGCCGAGGTGAAGGCCCGCACGGTGCACCAGACGTCCACGAAGGAACTCGTACGGGTCCTGGGGCACCGATGTCTGAAGAAGCTGCGACGCCGCTGAGCTGCTGATCCGAAGAAGCCGAGGCGCCGCCGAGCCTCCAGGGCGCGCACTGTGTCACGCAGAGCGATCGGAATGCGCTGTGTAGTTACTCACAGCAAATTCACGGAACTTCCCCGGAGGTCTGCCGGGCGGTGCCCATCACCAGCGATGCAAGGTGAATGAAAGGTTGCGGGCACATATGCAGCGGACGGCGCTCACCTTGCACAGCGGTTACCGGAAGTGGGACCATTTCCAGGTTCCCTGATGCCCCAAGGTAGGTCACCTGTGTCCCAGCACATAGCCAAGCCCCGAACCACCGCAGTGATCCTGGCCGGTGGCACCGGTCAGCGGGTGGGTCTGTCGATCCCCAAGCAGCTGCTGAAGATCGCCGGCAAGGCAGTCATCGAGCACACCCTGGCCACCTTCGAGCAGGCCGACTCGATCGACGACATCATCGTGCTGATGGCGCCGGGCTACGTCGCGGACGTCGAGAAGATCGTCGACAAGGCCGGGTTCACGAAGGTCAAGAAGATCATCGAGGGCGGCAGCACCCGGAACGAGACCACCGAGCGCGCCATCGAGGCCCTCGGCGAGGGCCTGGCCGAGGGCGAGGACCTCAACGTCCTCTTCCACGACGCCGTACGCCCCCTGCTGTCCCGCCGCGTCATCGACGACTGCGTGACCGCCCTGGAGCGCTACCAGGCCGTCGACGTCGCCATCCCGTCCGCCGACACCATCATCGTCACGCGGACCCACGGCGAGGACGGCGAGTTCATCACCGAGATCCCGGACCGCTCCCGGCTGCGCCGCGGCCAGACCCCGCAGGCGTTCAAGCTGTCCACGATCAAGCGGGCCTACCGGGTCGCCGACGGCGACCCCAACTTCCAGGCCACCGACGACTGCTCCGTCGTCCTCAAGTACCTGCCGGACGTGCCGATCCACGTCGTCGCGGGCGACGAGTACAACATGAAGGTCACCCAGCCGGTCGACGTCTTCATCGCGGACAAGCTCTTCCAGCTCGCCTCCACGGCCGCCCCCGAGCAGAACGGCGAGGACGCCTACCGCGCACTGCTCACCGGCAAGACCGCCGTGATCTTCGGCGGCTCGTACGGCATCGGCAAGGACATCGCCGAACTCGCCGAGTCCTACGGCGCGAACGTCTACGCCCTCGGCCGCTCCACCACCGGCACCCACGTGGAGAACCCGGAGGAGGTCGACGACGCGCTCTCCAAGGCGTACGCCGAGACCGGCCGCATCGACTACGTCGTCAACACCGCGGGCGTCCTGCGCATCGGCAAGCTCGCCGAGACCGACAACGCCACCATCGAAGAGGCGCTGAAGGTCAACTACCTCGCCCCGGTGCAGATCGCCCGCTCCAGCTACAAGTACCTCGCCGAGACCCAGGGCCAGCTGCTGCTCTACACCTCCAGCAGCTACACCCGCGGCCGCGCCGAGTACAGCCTCTACTCCTCGACCAAGGCCGCCATGGTGAACCTCACCCAGGCCCTGTCCGACGAGTGGGCCGGCGACTCCGTCCGGGTCAACTGCATCAACCCCGAGCGCACCGCCACCCCCATGCGCACCAAGGCGTTCGGCCAGGAACCGGCGGGCTCGCTGCTCTCCTCCGAGGCCGTCGCCCGCACCTCCCTCGACGTGCTGCTCTCCGAGCTCACCGGCCATGTCATCGACGTCCGCCAGCAGGACCCGACGGCCGCCGCCGGCCAGGCCTCCGGCTTCGAGCAGGCGCTGGCCAGCGTCCTGGACCGACAGGACGGCGTGGCATAATCGGCAGCCATTAGTCATCTCTTATTCAGGCCTCTGTGGTTGCACGTTCGTGGAGCACTCACAGGGGCCTGAGCCGTAAGAATCCAGATCGACAACCAGCTCGACAACCTTCCAGATCGTCCGCAAGGTCAAATTCAGGCCTTTTTGTCAGCAAAAGGTTCTCCGTGATATCCACCGCTATTCGCGTCGCCCGGGTGGGCAGCGCGGCCGAGCTGGCCGCGGCGGCACTCATGATGCTGGGCTTCCCGGTCCTCATGATCGCCGCGCTCGTCCCGAGCGTGTACGCCTTCGCGGCCGCGGCCGCCGTCACGTACCTGGCGGACCACTACCTGCACCGCAAGGGCAGCTACCTCGTCAGCCGCCTGAGCAAGGTCCGGGCCGGCCTGTCGATCCGCTTCCTGATCCGGCAGCTGCTGCTGATCCTGCTGCTGGCCCGCATGGACCTCCAGAACGGCCTGATCTTCTACGGCGCGATCGCCTGCTTCATCGCCTTCTACGGCCTGCAGGCCCCGCACGGCGCACTGGTCACCCTGATCCGCAACCGCCGCCGGATGCCGGTCGCCACCCGCAACGTCGACCTGAAGTCCCGCATCCGCATCCCGGACGCCCCGCCGCAGGGCCTGCTGGACCGCTCCGCCGAGAAGATGCTCCACCTCGACCTCGCGGCCGTCGTCGGCCTGCTGATCTCGGCGATGACGGACAGCGCGGTCGCCGGTTTCGTCGGCATCGGCATCACCCTCGCCCTGGGCTGCCTCTACGTCCTGGTGCTCATGCCGTACGTGCGCGGCCGCAAGACCCCGCCGGACGCGGACACCGTGCTCGCCGCCGTCGACGACTGGCTCGCCGAGTACCGGCCCGGCACCGTGCTGTACTTCTCCGGCTCCAAGGACTCCGCCTACCAGCTCAACATGTGGCTGGAGACCATGGAACAGCTGGACTCCCGCCCGCTGGTCCTGCTGCGCGAACGCGTCATCCTGCAGAACCTCGCCCCGACCACGGCCCCCGTCATCTGCGTGCCCGGCGGTGTGCACCTGATGAACATGGACCTCTCCACGGTCCGCGTCGCCCTCTACGCCGCCAACGTCGGCAAGAACATCCACCTGCTGCGCGTCCCCACCATGAAGCACGTCTTCATCGGCCACGGCGACAGCGACAAGCTCGCCAGCGTCAACCCGTTCAGCAAGGTGTACGACGAGGTGTGGACCGCCGGCCGCGCGGGCCGCGACCGCTACGCCATCGCCGACGTCGGCGTCCGCGACGACGACATCGTCGAGGTCGGCCGCCCGCAGCTGGCCCCCATCCAGAACCGGCAGGGCGCGGCCGAGGGCCGCATCCCGACCGTGCTGTACGCGCCGACCTGGGAGGGCTGGGACGGCGAACCGGGCAACACCTCCCTGGTTCTCGCCGGCGAGAACATCGTGAAGAAGCTGGTCAAGGCCGACCCGCCGGTCCGTGTCCTCTACAAGCCGCACCCCTTCACCGGCACCGTCAGCGCCGAGGCCGGCGCCGCCCACCGGCGCGTCACCGCCCTCGTCGAGAAGGCCGCCGCGGCGCGCGCCGCCGACCCCCGCTTCACCGTCGACACGGCCGCCCAGACGGCCGCACAGGCCGAGCTGGCCCGTATCGAGGCTCGCCTGGCCGAGCTCACCGGCACCGCCAACGAACGTCGCGACGAGGCCGAGGCCAGCCGCGACGACGTCGTCGACCTGAAGAAGCACGAGGAGATCGCCCGGCTGCGCGCCGAGTGGAACGACGCCCTCTGGCGTTCCTTCCCCGACCACGAGCACCGGGTCGTCACCGGCGCCGAACCGCGCCTGTACGACTGCTTCAACGTCTCCGACGCGATGGTCTCCGACATCTCCAGCGTCGTCTCCGACTTCATCGCGAGCGGCAAGCCGTACGCCGTCACCGACTCCGCCGGCGTCGGCGTGGAGGAATTCAAGCGGGCCAACACCGCCGTGCGGGCCGCCGTGATCCTCTCCAACAGCGCCAAGGAGCTGGGCGGCCTGCTGGACGCCGTACGCGACCCGTCGGCCGACCCGCTGGCCGCGGAGCGGGTCGAGCTCAAGCAGTACCTGCTCGGACCGGACGAGCCGACCTCCATCGAGCAGTTCAACGGAGCCGTCGCCGCCCTCGCCCGCAAGGCCGAGACCCGCAACCTGGGCCAGGAGGCCCGGATCGCGGCCGGTGACATCGAGGCCGCCGAACTCGCCGAGGCGCTGCCCGGGAAGCCGCGGACGGCCGCCGGCGAGGCGGAGGGCGCGACCGCCGGCTGACCCTCCCGGCACGCACATCGAACGGGCTCGGTCCCGGGGACTCCTCCCCGGGACCGAGCCCGTTCGGCGTTTCTCGCCCGGCGGCACGTCCTCTTACTTTTGCTTAGCCGTCCGGGGCGTTTCTTCTTACCTTTCCTTCGCGGTCTTCGGTGAACGGCTCTTACCGAGCTTCCGTACCGTCCGACGTAACCCGCCGTACACCATTCAGCTGTCCGTTAGTCATGTGAGCTGGGCCACTGAAGGCGTGGCCCAAGGCAACCTGCGGCGGCGGTCAGCCATCTAAGACGTTGCGATCCGGGCAACACAGGGGGAGCGCACCATTGACTAGGGGGAAACGTGACCGTCGTTGCGCAGCCTGATGTGACCGTGATCATCGGCGCGTACGAAGCGATGCCGTATCTCGTCGAATGCCTGGCCTCCGTCGAGCGCCAGACCCTCGACCCGGCTCGCGTGGAGGTCATCGCCGTCGACGACGGATCGACCGACGGCACGGGGGAGTACCTGGAGGAGTTCGCGGCCCGCGCCGCCATGCCGGTGACCGTGATCCACCAGGAGAACTCCGGCGGCCCCAGCGGCCCCCGCAACGTCGGCCTCGGCAAGGCCGCCGGCCGCTACGTGTTCTTCCTGGACGCCGACGACCGGCTCGGCCCCGAGGCCCTGGAACGCATGGTCGCCATGGCCGACAAGAACAACACGGACGTCGTCCTCGGCAAGGTCGAGGGGATCAACCGCAAACCCCCGAAATCGATGTGGCACAAGACGCTGGACCGTACCGACGTCTTCTCCTCCAACATCAAATTCACGCTCAGCGCCCAGAAACTCTTCCGCCGCGCCCTGCTGGAACAGCACGGCATGCGATTCGACGAATCCCTGTGGACCGGCGAGGACGCGCTGTTCACCATGGAGGCCTATCTGCGCGCCGACGGCGTCTCCGTCGTCGCCGACTACCCCTGTTATTACCTCGTCGGCCGCGAGGACGGAAAACACGTCACCAAGACCGGCAGCTACACCCTGCGTTTCGACTCTGCGCGGGCTCTGATGAACCTGATCGCCGACATGGTGCCCACCGGACCGCGCCGCGACACGCTCATGGTCAGGCCGTTCCTGGTCACCCTGCTCCCGCAGTTCGGCCCGAAATTCCTCAAGGACAGCGAGGAAGTCCGGCGGCACAAGATGGAACTGGCCCAGCCGTTGATGGACACCCACTGGAACCCCGAGGTCGCCCGCCGTCTCAGGGTGCACGAACGGCTGCGCCTGCACCTGGTCGCCGTTCAGCGCCCCGCGCTTCTCGTGGACGTCATCGAGTTCGTCCGCGCGAAGAAGCAGGCGAGCGCGCTTCTGGAAAAGCGCGGCACGCACGTGTATCTCGTGTATCCGCACTTCCGCGCGAAGACGGCCGGGATCCCAGACTGGATCTATCTCGCCGAGCCCCGCGAGGCCCGCGCGGTCGAGGGTTACCGCGAGGAGGCCGCCAACACCTTCCTGCGGCGCGCCCTGCGCAGAATGCGCCGGACGCTGCCGACACGGGGCGTGAAGGCGGCGGCGGTCTGACCGGGCCCGGCCGGACCGCCGTCCGCCCGTGCGACTACTGGCCCGTCCCCAGCGCCCGGCGGATCGGCCTGCCCACGGCCCGCCGGGCCCGCCGGTAGACCGAGGCGGGCGGCAGGGCGGGCGACACGACGGGCGCCTTGGCGCGGGACCCGGCACGCGCCAGGTCCTTCTGCAGCCGGGCGTTGTCCAGCGACAGTTCGTCGATGCGGTTGTGCAGCCAGCCGAACCGCGAGGTGAGAGAGGCGACGTCCGCGTCGTTCCACGGTCGGATGCCGGCCGGGAACGTCAGCGAACGCATCCGCTCCTCGAAGGCCGCGCCGCCGTCGCCGTGCGTGAAGGTGTTCTCCAGCCCGTTCCTGCCGAGGAAGCCGGTGAACCGCTCGAAGCGCTCCCGGTGACCGCCGACCAGCCCGCCGAAGTCGGCCTCCGCGTACAGCTTCGCCGGATCCGCCGACTCGGGGTCCTTGACCGCCTGGTCCAGCCGCCGGTGCGGGATCTCGAAATAACGGCACAGTTCCAGAGTCCGCGAGTCACCGCACAGCACGGTCGCCGGAGTGCCGGCCAGCAGCGCCGCTATGTTGCCGTGGATGCGCGAACCGAAGGAGAAGTCGAAAGAACGCAGATCGTCGATCCAGGTGATCGGGTCGACATAGACCCGCACCTTGTCCTCGCGGTACATCGGGTGGTCCGGGTGGGACGGCATCGCGGTCACCGCGGAGTTGGGGTCCGACAGGTCCCGCCAGTGCAACTGCCGTGCGTCGCTGAGGTTCTGGCCGACGAACCGCAGATACGGGTAGCGCTCGTGGGTACGCGTGATGATCCGGTCCAGGCCCTGCGCGCGAACGGCGCTGTGCGAACCGTTGATCGCGATCCGTGACTCCGGCGTCAACTCCAGCGCCTTCTTGTGCACCGGCAGCCGGTCGCCGTGCATGAACAGCGAAGGACAGCCGATGACCTCGACGTCCTTGAAGCCCATGGCCTTCAGGTACTGCTCGGTGAACTCGCCCCGCACACCGATCGACGCGCTGCGCTCCAGGACCGCCGCGCAGAACTCCCGGACGGTCGGCTCCATCCGCTTCAGCCGCTCCGGGTTGTAGCTCACCCCCGTCTGCGCGCCGACACCGAGCACGACGACCGGGATCCGCAACTTCGAGATCAGCCGGGTCATCCGCTTCAACGCGCTCTCGAAGGACGGGCGGAAGGCGTTGGCGAGCGGGATGACGAAGGCGTCGTACTCCTCGTTGATGCGCCCGGCGGCGGAGACGTCCGAGGGCATGCCGTTGGAGACGACCTCGGTCCCCGGCGTCTCGAGGATCTTGTGGGCGGCGTCGCTGAAGATCAGGTTGCCCGAGTTGGTGGCGATGACGTCCCGGTGCAGGGCCTCCTCGACGCCGACGACGTCGTAGGGACTCTTTCCCGACCTGAGGAGGATGCGCTTCACGCTGCGCTCTTTAGATGACACAAACTTCAAGTTAACTTTAAGTTCGTTTCGATTTCCATACGCAGTCAACGCAACCTTTTTGCCGTATGCGGGACGTGAGCATGCGATCACGTGGCGCTGTTCCCGGTCGGCTGTCCGGGGGCTGGACGGGCGCGCCTGGCTTCGGTCCCGTTCGCGTAGATTGCTGCCACGCGCGACGAAGTGGGGACAGGACGTGGCAAGGGCAAGGCAGGCCGTGAGCGAGGCCCGCAGGATCGTCGTCAAGGTGGGTTCCTCCTCGCTGACCACTGCCTCCGGCGGCCTGGACGCCGACCGGGTCGACGCGCTCGTCGACGTCCTCGCCAAGAGCCGCGGCGGGGGAGAGAAGGAGATCGTCCTGGTCTCCTCCGGCGCGATCGCCGCCGGCCTCGCCCCGCTCGGGCTGCGCCGCCGCCCCCGGGACCTGGCCCGCCAGCAGGCCGCGGCCAGCGTCGGCCAGGGACTGCTCGTCGCCCGCTACACCGCCTCCTTCGCCCGCTACGGCGTCCGCGTCGGACAGGTCCTGCTCACCTCCGACGACATGAGCCGCCGCGCCCACCACCGCAACGCCTCCCGCACCCTCGACAAACTCCTCGCGATGGGCGCTTTCCCGATCGTCAACGAGAACGACACGGTCGCCACCGACGAGATCCGGTTCGGCGACAACGACCGTCTCGCCGCCCTCGTCGCCCACCTCGTCCACGCCGACCTCCTGGTCCTGCTCTCGGACGTCGACGGCGTCTACGACGGCGACCCCAGCAGGCCCGGCACCTCGCGGATAGCGGAGGTGCGGGGCCCCGAGGACCTCGCGGACGTGGAGATCGGCAGCGCCGGAAAGGCCGGCGTCGGCACCGGCGGCATGGTCACCAAGGTGGAGGCCGCCCGGATCGCGGCCGCCGCGGGCATCCCGGTGGTCCTCACCAGCGCCGTGCACGCCGCCGACGCGCTCTCCGGGGGCGACACCGGCACCTACTTCCACCCCGCCGGCAAACGGTCCGCAGACCGCCTCCTGTGGCTTCAGCACGCCTCCACGCCGCAGGGCTCGCTCACCCTCGACGACGGCGCCGTCCGCGCGGTCGTCGAAGGACGCAAATCGCTGCTGCCGGCCGGGATCGCCGCGGTGGAGGGCGAATTCGGCGCGGGCGACCCCGTCGAGCTGCGCGACGCGGAGGGCCGCGCGGTCGCCCGGGGGCTGGTCAGTTTCGACGCCAAGGAGATCCCGCAGCTGATCGGCCGTTCGACCAGGGAGCTGGCGCGCGAGCTGGGCCCGGCGTACGAACGGGAGGTCGTACACAGGGACGACCTGGTGGTCCTGCACCCGTAAAACCGGGCGTAACGACGGACCCCGGTGGGGGACGTTCCGTAAAACCGCCACACGAACCCTTGCGGCCTGCTCAACTTTGTCTCAGGACCACGTTCCGCACGAGCACAGCTGAAGGAGGCCGTCGTGAGACGAGTGCGCCCTGGGGCTGCGGCGTCCCGCGGTGCTCTGACGAGTGTCGCGGCCGGGGACACCTACGAGGAGCCGAAGGACCTGCCCCGCCTGTGGCACGTCACCCTCAGCGTCTGCGGTGCCGAGGTCCCGCTGCCGGAACTGCGCCGTGGACTCGAACAACTGGCCCACGATCATCCGTTCCTCCTCACCAGCCGCTACGCCTGCGACCACGCCGAGATCCGCTACTGGGAAGAGGCCCGCGACCTCCACGACGCCGCCGCGGTCGCCCTGCGGCTGTGGGGCGAGCACCGCCAGACCGCCGGCCTGCCGGCCTGGGAGATCGTCGGCCTCGAGGTCATCGACCGCGCCACCTACCACCAGCGCATCGCCGAGGGCTACGGCCCGCCGCCCGCGACACCGGTCGGCATCCACCCCTTCTGAGTCCCGTTCCGACCCCCGCCCGACCGCTGGGGACCCCTGTGCGACCCGGTCCGATCCCCGTGGGCATTGCCCCGTTTTGATCGCGTCTCGCGGTATGGGATACCGCGTGGACGGTTCCACGGGGCGCACTACCCTTCCCTCATGACGACGCTCTCGCCCTACGACGCCATGTCCCCGGTCACCCAGGCCGCCTACCGCGCCAAGGCAGCCGCCGCCGACCTCGCGCCGCTGCCGCGCGCGGTGAAGGACGACGCGCTGCTCGCCATCGCGGACGCCCTGGAGGTCCGTACGAGCGAGATCGTCGAGGCCAACGCCAAGGACATCGCCAAGGCCCGGGAGAACGGCACCAGCGAAGCCATCGTCGACCGGCTCACGCTCACCCCCGAGCGGATCCGCGCCATCGCCTCCGACGTGCGGGACGTCGCGAAGCTGCCCGACCCGGTCGGCGAGGTCGTCCGCGGCTCCACCCTCCCCAACGGCATCGACCTGCGCCAGGTCCGCGTCCCCCTCGGCGTCGTCGGCATCATCTACGAAGCCCGCCCGAACGTCACCGTCGACGCGGCCGCCCTCTGCCTGAAGTCCGGCAACGCCGTCCTGCTACGCGGCTCCGCCTCCGCCTACGAGTCGAACACGGCGCTGGTCAGGGTCCTGCGGGACGCCGTCGGCGGTGCCGGGCTGCCCGCCGACGCCGTCCAGCTGGTGCCCGGCGAGGGCCGCGAGTCCGTCCACGAGCTGATGCGCGCCCGCGGCCTCGTCGACGTCCTCATCCCGCGCGGCGGCGCCTCCCTGATCCAGACCGTCGTCATGGAGTCCAAGGTCCCCGTCATCGAGACCGGCACCGGCAACTGCCACGTGTACGTCGACGCCCACGCCGACATCGACATGGCCGTCGACATCCTGATCAACTCCAAGGCGCAGCGGGTCAGCGTCTGCAACGCCGCCGAGACCCTCCTCGTCCACCAGGACATCGCCGCCGAGTTCCTGCCGCGCGCCCTGGACGCCCTCGCCGAGGCCGGTGTCACCGTCCACGCCGACGAACGCGTCCTCGCCTACGCCGAGGACTCCAAGGCGACCGTCGTCGAGGCCGTCCCGGAGGACTGGGAGACCGAGTACCTGTCGTACGACATCGCCGCCGCCGTCGTCGACTCCCTCGACCGGGCCGTAGAGCACATCCGGCTGTGGACCTCCGGGCACACCGAGGCCATCGTCACCACCTCGCAGCAGGCCGCCCGCCGCTTCACCCAGCTGGTCGACTCCACCACCGTCGCCGTGAACGCCTCCACCCGCTTCACCGACGGGGGCCAGTTCGGCTTCGGCGCCGAGATCGGCATCTCCACCCAGAAGCTGCACGCCCGCGGCCCCATGGGCCTCCCGGAGCTGACCAGCACCAAGTACATCGTCACCGGCGACGGCCACACCCGCCGCTGATCCCCGTACGGCCGCTGCTCCCCGTACGGCCGCCGGCACCCGTACGGCCCAACGGCGGACGCCCACGGCGCACGGGCGCGCGGAAGGGCGTGCGGGCCCCCGGGGCGGGCGTGAGAGGCGTCTCACCGGGCCTATGAATTTCCATACCGTCTGCCCAAATTGACCCCCCAGGTCTACTCTGGATCCGTGCCGGAGGACGTGGGGGGCACGCCGTTCCCTGACGGCTGGGAGCCCGACGACGACCATGACCACGGAATGTCGGACGAAGAATTCGACTCCGTGGTCTTCGACGAGGCCTTCGTGAAGGCGGCCGTGATCCACGAGCCGACCGCGGTCGAACGCCTCCTTGCCGCCGCCCAGGCCAGAGCCGAGGCCTCCGAGGCCGAAGCCCGCCGCGCCCACGCCAGAGGCGAGCGCTACGACGACGGCTACAACCCCGACGGCCCCGACTTCGGGCCGGGCGCCGATCTCGACGACCTGGACGACACCGACGTACTCGAAGACCGGTACGGCGCCGCCGGGACGTACGGCAAACACGTCCGCTGGCACCGCCCCGTCGCCTGGGTGCTCGCCCTCGTCATGGGCATCGGCATGGTCGCGCTCGCCTTCGCGGCGGTCTACCGCGGCGCCTCCTCGGGCGGCAGCCGCGACCAGGTACCCAGGCCCCCTTCCACCGGCCTGGAACAGGGCACCGCGGCGGCTCCCTCGGTGTCCGCCGACTACTCCCAGCCCGCCAAGTCGGCGGCCTCCGCGATCCCGCGCACCCCCTGAGCGATGATGGCCGCCCTGGTGGCAGTCCTGGTGAGAACCTGTCAGAAGTTGTCGTGTAGCAGGGCGTTTACCTGAGGCTCCCGAGACCTACTCTGAAAGTATGGGCGGGCCTGCAGACCCACCTGAGGGGACACCCGAGGGCGGCCCCGTAGGTGGAGAGGACGAGTACCGATCCGTCGTCTTCGACGAGTCGTTCGTCCGTGCTGCCCGCCTCCAGGAGTCCTCCGCGCGCGAACGCATGACCGATCACGCGCCCGCCGTACGCCGCCGCCCGCCCCTGCGCCGGGGCCTCACCCGGCAGGCACTGATCCTGGTCCTGCTGATCCTCGTCGCCTTCGGCACCGCGATCTACATGGGCGTCCGCCACCCCTACGGCACCGAGGAGGCCGAGCAGCCCGTGGAGCCCCTGCGGATGACCGTCATCCCGCTGGCCCCGCAGGGCAAGGTGGTCGGCGCCGCCGACGCGGAGAGCCTGTTCGCGCACAGTCCCGCCGCCCAGTACAGCGTGGGCGCCGAGGGGATACCACTGCCGGTCGTCCGCAGCACCGCGCACTTCTCCGACAGCCAGGTCGTCACCGCCCTGACCACGGCCAAGGACTACCTGGTCCGCTCCTCGCTCTACCCCGAGGTCCTCGACAGCAGCCAGGTGCGGCCCGCGCGGGTGCTGATCGACCCCGGGCAGCTCGACCAGTTCGACCAGAGCTTCGACCACCCCACGGCCGACGGCCGGCACGCCCCCACCGGATGGCTGGTCCGCTTCGACCCCACCCGGGCCGAACTCGCCGACCCGAAGATCCGCGTCCGGGGCAACCTGCAGGCCACCGAGACCGACGCGGCGACCCTGGAGGTCACCGCCGACCACACCTTCGTCTACGCGCTGCGGCCCACCGGCGCCCCGGCCGGCTCCGAGGTCTCCCTGTTCACCGTCCGCCGCGAGCTGACCTTCCGCTTCGACCGCGACGACCTGCGCCTGCACCAGACCCAGCTGGTCGTCTCCTACGTCCAGGCGGGCCCGCTGTCCTGCGCCGAGGACTCCGCCAGCCACCTCCACCCCCTGCTGGCCGGCGAGACGGCCAGGGCGGGCGGCCCGGCGGGCACCAACCCCTACGCCACGGACAGCGCCACCGCCCTGTGCGGGACGCTGGCCGCCGCGGCCGAGCCCAAGGTCTGAAGGCCCGGCTCCTTTACTCCTCGTCCTGCGGGGGAGCGTCCTGCGGCTGGCCGTCCTGCGGCTGGCCGTCCTGCGCGGGCGCGCCCTTCGACGGCGGGGCGCTGGCGAACCCCTCGAAGCCCCGCTTGACCCGCCCGCCGAGCCCGCCCGCCCCGCCCGCGATGTCCGTGACCAGCTTCATCAGCGGATCCTTGGAGCTCTTCACATCGCTCGCGTAGCTCGCCGCGGACTCCTTGAACGAGTCGCTGACCGAGGTGTCCTTGTCCTCGGTGCGCCGCGTGTAGTGACCGTCCATGATCCGCTGGTAGTCACGGGACTCCGCCCACTTCTTCAGCTCGGCCGCGCGGACCGTGGTGAAGGGGTGCGAACGCGGCAGCACGTTCAGGATCTTCAGCACCGAGTCGCGCAGGTCGCCGCCGGCCTCGTACTCCTCGGCCTGCTGCAGGAACGCGTCCACGTTCATCTCGTGCAGATGGTTGCCGCCCGCTATCTTCATCAGCCCGCGCATCGAGGCCTGCACATCCTGGCCGACCAGCAGCCCCGCCCGGTCGGCGGACAGCTCCGACTTGCGGAACCACTCCCGCAGCGCTGTCACGATCGCCAGCACCGCCAGGTTGCCCAGCGGGATCCAGGCGACGCGCAGCGCCAGGTTCGTCAGGAACAGCAGGATCGTCCGGTACACCGAGTGCCCGGACAGCGCGTGCCCCACCTCGTGCCCGACGACCGCCCGCATCTCCTCCTCGTCGAGCAGCTCGACGAGCCCGGTGGTGACGACGATGATCGGCTCGTCCAGGCCGATGCACATCGCGTTGGGCTGCGGATCCTGGTTGACGTACATCGGCGGGACCTTCTCCAGGTCCAGGATGTAGCAGGCGTCCCGCAGCATGTCGTTCAGGTGCGCGAACTGCTGGTCCGACACCCGCACCGAGTCGGACAGGAACAGCAGCCTCAGGCTCCGCTCCGGAAGCAGCCCGCTGAGCGCCTTGAAGACCGTGTCGAAGCCGCTCAGCTTGCGCAGCGCCACCAGCGCCGAACGGTCGGCCGGATGCTCGTACGCACGCGAGGAGATCCCCTGGAACCGCCTGCGCTGCCTGCTCGGCACGCGCTCGTGCCCGTTCTGCTCGTGGCCGTCGTCGGACATGTCGTCCCCCATGTGCGTGAGTGTCTGCCGTGCCCCCGAGGCAGGGCCCAGCCTAGGCGGAGATACCGTGGACGGGCAGTACAGCCGAAGGAGTCCCCATGGAGCACAACCCCCCGGCCGCCTGGCTGACCCAGGCCGCGAGCGCCGCCCAGCAACAGGGCTCGGGCGACCTGCTCCGGGTCATCCTGATCGTCATGTTCCTGGGCTGCGGACTGACCGCCTGGTTCCTGCTGCGCGGGTACAAACAGAAGGACGACTGAACCACCGGGATCGTTCCCCGCCCGGCGTGGCACGGGAGTCCACCCGACGCGGGAGTCGGCACAACGTCGGCCCAACGGAGGAGTCGGCGTGATCGCCGCCGGACCGCCCGCATACGATGGGCCGACGTCTTTATCCCGTCCACACGCGATAGGTCCTGCCGCAGATGATGAATCTTCACAGCACCGCTGCCCAGTTGGTCACCCTCGCCGCCGAGGGCGAGGAGCACGGTGGCAACCACAACAGCCTCAACCCGCTCGTCACCGGTGGCAGCGCGTTCGTCATCCTGCTGCTCCTGCTGTGGATCACCACCCGTTTCAACCGCGACCGCTGAGCCGGCCGCCGAGCCCGGCAGCCGTCCTCCGGGCAGGGCCCACGGGCCGGGCCGGTAGGGTCTGCACGCATGGGAGAGCAGGACATGCCTACCGGTCCGGCGCATGACGAGGCCGACACCGCCGACGGCAGGGTGAGGACCCCCCGGTACACGCCGGCGGGCCCCGCGCACACCGGCAAGCGCCGCCTCGGCGTCATGGGCGGAACGTTCGACCCGATCCACCACGGGCACCTCGTGGCGGCCAGCGAGGTCGCCGCCCAGTTCCACCTCGACGAGGTGGTGTTCGTGCCCACCGGGCAGCCATGGCAGAAGACCCACCGCGCGGTCTCGCCGGCCGAGGACCGCTACCTGATGACGGTCATCGCGACAGCCGAGAACCCGCAGTTCTCCGTCAGCCGTATCGACATCGACCGCGGCGGACCCACCTACACCGTCGACACCCTGCGTGACCTGCGCGCCCTCAACCCGGACGCCGACCTCTTCTTCATCACCGGCGCCGACGCCCTCGGCCAGATCCTCACCTGGCGGGACTCGGAGGAACTCTTCTCCCTGGCCCACTTCATCGGCTGCACCCGGCCCGGGCATCCCCTGACCGACCACGGCCTCCCCGAGGGAGGCGTTTCGCTGGTGGAGGTTCCCGCACTCGCCATCTCCTCCACAGACTGCCGTGCGAGAGTCGCCAAGGGCGACCCCATCTGGTACATGGTGCCGGACGGAGTCGTGCGCTACATCGACAAGCGCGAGCTGTACCGCGGCGAGTGAGCCGAGAGGGGCACCGGTGAACGACCGATACGACGCGGGCTACGGAAGCGACCAGTACGAACTCGTCGGCTACGACGAGTACGGGCAGCCGGTGTACCGCCAGATCCCGGCCCAGCCACAACAGCAGACGTACGGCCCGTACGCCGGACAGGGCTACGGCTACGACCCGTACGCCGGCGGCGGACAGCAGACCGCGCCGTCGTACGACACCGGGCAGCAGACCCCCGTCCACGACACCGGCCGGCAGCCGGCCATGCCCGCGTACGACCCGTACAACACCGGCGGGCACCCCGCCTACGACCCCTACGGGCAGACGGCCGGCAGCGGCCGGCAGCCCCGGGTCGCCGAGCAGACCGCGCACATCCCGCAGCAGGCCGGACCCGCCGACCAGCCCACCGGCCCCCTGCACGCCGACGACGAACGGGACTACCACACCGGGCAGTTCGCGTTCGCCGAACAGCCCGACGGTGACTCCGAGGACGTCATCGACTGGCTGAACTTCACCGAGAACCGCACCGAACGCCGCGAGGAGGCCAAGCGCCGCGCCCGCAGCCGCGTGATCGCCCTGGCCGTCGTCCTCGCCCTGGTCGCCGTCGGCGGCGTCGGCTACCTCTGGTACGCCGGAAAGATCCCCGGCCTGTCCTCCTCCACCACCAAGGGCGGCACGACGACCTCCGCGGCCGCCCAGAAACGCGACGTGATCGTCGTCCACCTGCACAACACCAGCGGCGGCGGCACCTCGACCGCGCTGCTCGTCGACAACACCACCACCAAGCAGGGCAGCACCGTCCTGCTGCCCAACTCGCTCGCCCTGACCGACGACGACGGCACCACCACGACCCTCGCCAAGTCCGTCGGCGGCGACGGCTCCTCCGGCACCCGCGACCAGCTCGACACCGTCCTCGGCACCAACATCGAGGGCACCTGGCGCCTGGACACGCCCTACCTGCAGAACCTCGTCGAACTCGTCGGCAACATCGACATCGACACCAACGCCGACGTCCCCGACCCGGACGCCAAGAAGAAGGGCGAGGAGCCCCTCGTCCACAAGGGCAAGGACCAGACCCTCAGCGGCAAGGCCGCCGTCGCCTACGCCACCTACCGCGCCTCCGGCGAGGCCCAGAACGCCCAGCTGGAACGGTTCGGGCAGGTCATGCAGGGCGTGCTGCGCAAGATGTCCTCCGACGCGTCGGCCGCCACGGTCACCGTGCAGACCCTCGCGCAGATCCTCGACCCCTCGCTGACCGACAAGGACCTCGGCTCCTTCCTCGCCAAGCTCGCCGATCTCGCCAAGGGCGGCGACTACAAGACCGCCCTGCTGCCGGTCCAGAACGACGGCACCCTCAGCGCCGAGACCAGCTCCAGCGTCGTCAAGGACATCCTCGGCGGCGCCGCCAAGAGCCCCACCGCGGGCTCCGCGGTACGCGTCTCCGTCCAGAACGCCACCGGCGTCAAGGACAACACCGAGAAGGCACGCGTGGTCCTCGTCAACGGCGGCTACACCTTCCTGGAAGGCGGCTCGGCCTCCGGCACCCAGACGACCTCCAAGGTGCTGTACGCCGACGCCTCCGACAAGGAGAACGCCACCGAGGTCGCCAAGACCCTCGGCCTCGACGCCAAGGACGTGGCGAAGGGCACGGTCGGCTCCGGCGCCGACGTCTCCGTCGTCCTCGGCCAGGACTACAAGCCGTCCTCCTCCTGAGGCACCCGCCCACCGCACCCCACGTGACCCGGTAATCACGTGGGGTGCGCCCGGCGAGCCGTGAGACCCTTGAGGTCAAACGACCGCCGACGGAAAGCCACGCAGTGACCGCCACCGACCGTTCCATCGAGCTCATCACCGCCGCCGCGCAGGCGGCCGCCGACAAGCTCGCCCACGACGTCATCGCCTACGACGTCAGCGACGTCCTGTCGATCACGGACGCCTTCCTGCTGGCCTCCGCACCCAACGACCGCCAGGTCAAGTCGATCGTCGACGAGATCGAAGAACGCCTCCAGAAGGAACTCGGCGCCAAGCCGGTGCGCCGAGAGGGCGACCGCGAGGCCCGCTGGATCCTGCTCGACTACGTCGACATCGTCGTGCACGTCCAGCACAGCGAGGAGCGTGTCTTCTACGCTCTGGAGCGGCTCTGGAAGGACTGCCCGGAGCTCGAGCTGCCCGCCGACGCCAAGGCCACCCGCGGCAAGGCCGCGGAGCACGCCAAGCTGCAGGCCGCCGACGACGCCGGCGAGCCGGGCGGGGAATGGTGATGAGCGCCACCGGAGAGGTCAGCGACCGCAAGGGCCGCGGCCGCCGCATCATCCTGTGGCGCCACGGCCAGACCTCCTGGAACGTCGAACGCCGCTTCCAGGGCTCCACCGACGTCGACCTCACCGAGACCGGCATCGGCCAGGCCCGCCGCGCGGCCCGGCTGCTCGCCTCCCTGGGGCCCGACACGATCGTCTCCTCGGACCTGAAGCGGGCCGCCGAGACCGCCGACCAGCTCGCCGTCCTCACCGGCCTCGACGTCATCCGCGACGAGGCGCTGCGGGAGACCTACGCGGGCGTCTGGCAGGGCCTCACCCACGAGGAGATCATCGGCCGCTACGGCGACGAGTACGCCGCCTGGAAGCGCGGTGAGCCGGTCCGCCGAGGCGGCGGCGAACTGGAGACCGAGGTCGCCGACCGGGCCGCCCCCGTCGTGCTGCGGCACGCCGAGAAGCTGCCCGAGGACGGCACCCTCGTGGTGGTCAGCCACGGCGGCACCATCCGCACCACCATCGGCCGCCTCCTCGGCCTGGACTCCCAGCACTGGGAGAGCCTCGGCGGTCTCACCAACTGCTGCTGGTCCGTGCTCGGCGAAGGCGCCCGCGGCTGGCGACTCCTGGAGCACAACGCGGGCACCCTCCCGGAGCCCGTCCTCGGCGACGACGACTGAGGACCGTGGGACCACCGGGCCCGCCCCCGGGCCCGGATTTCACTTTCCGGCAGGTCGCAGGCTAAAGTTCTTCTTGTTCGCCCGCCAAGCGGAAAGACGGGAAGAACGCAAGGGGCTATAGCTCAGTTGGTAGAGCGCCTGCATGGCATGCAGGAGGTCAGGAGTTCAATTCTCCTTAGCTCCACAGATCGACACTCCACACACTGTCGAGTTGTCAAAGATCGGTGATGAAATCCCGTCCTCTTCAGAGGGCGGGATTTTCTGTGTTCCACTCCCGGATGATCCGGGCGGCCGCCTCGTCCGTCACCGGCCACAGCCGCTGCCTGCACTTCCGCAGCGAGGCGACCTTCTCCCGGGTCCGCTCGTCCTCCGGGGTGTAGACCACGATCCGGGACTCCGGCATCCCGTCGATCGACAGCGACTGCGAGGTCATCCGCAGTTCGCCCACCGCGTCATGACGGAACGTCTTCACCCGCGGCCCGGGCTGCGCCACCGCACCGCTCGCCCACAACCGGGCGAAGTACGGACTGGCCTGGGACAGCGCGCGTATGAAGTCCTCCCAGGCCGGCTCGCCCACATGTCTGCCGTAGGAGGAACGCAGCGTCGCCACCATCATCGGCAGTTCACGCTCCCGGTGCGCCACCGGGCAGGCGTCCTCCTCCACCGTGAACAGCGTCCACAGCACGTTCGGCACGCCGATCCGCACTGTCTCCGGCACCAGGAACAGGTCCCGGTAGGCCGAGTTCGTGGCCAGCACGTCGTAGCGCGACGTGTACACGACCGCGAGCAGCGGGTCGAGGGCGTCGATGATGCCCTGCACCTCCGCGCCGACCGACCGGGACAGTCCCTCGGGCGCCGGTGCGAAGGGCACCTCCGCCAGCCGGTACAGATGCTCCCGCTCCGGCGGGTCCAGCATCAGCGTGCGGGCCACCGCGTCCAGCACCTGCGGCGACGCGTTGATCGGCCGGCCTTGCTCCAGCCAGGTGTACCAGGTCACGCCCACCCCGGAGAGCTGGGCGACCTCCTCCCGCCGGAGCCCCGGAGTGCGCCGCCGCAGCCCGGGCGGCATGCCGACGTCGGCCGGTGTCACCCGGGCCCGCCTGGTGCGCAGGAACGCGGCCAGCTCCGGCCTGCGGCGGTGTGCTGTCGTCCCCATCGTCACGTTCCCCGTCGTCACGTCATCCAGCGTGCGCTTCCGCCCCGCCCCCTGCCAGGTGCTGCCAGTACCAGCATCGGCGGGCTCTCGGCACCCGTACCGGCCCCTCGCCACGCTCGAAGGCATGACGACGACATCTCGGCCGGGACCAGGTCCCGCGCCCGTTCCAAGCCCTGCGAAAAGTGAAGCACCCGGCACTGACAACCGGCCCCGGCTGCTGCTCGCGGTCGTCCTCGCGGCTCTGTTCATGGCCGTGCTCGACGTCTTCATCGTGAACGTCGCGGCCCCCACCATCGGTTCCGAACTGAACGCCTCCGGCGCCGACTTGCAGCTGGTCGTCGCCGGGTACGCCATCACCTACTCCGTGCTGCTGATCACCGGCGCCCGGCTCGGCGACCGGCTCGGGCACGGCCGGGTCCACCTCGCCGGCCTCGCCCTGTTCACGGCGGCCTCGCTGGCCTGCGGGCTGGCCCAGGGAGCCACCGAGCTGATCGTCTTCCGGCTGGTGCAGGGCGCCGGCTCGGCGGTGATGATCCCGCAGGTCCTCAGCATCATCCAGCGCACCTTCACCGGCGAGGCCCGCGTCCGGGCGCTCGGCGCCTACTCGGCGGTCCTCGCGGTCGGCGCCGCCGCCGGCCAGGTCGTCGGCGGCGTCCTGGTCAGCGCGGACCTGTTCGGCACCGGCTGGCGGCCGGTGTTCCTCGTCAACGTGCCGGTCGGCGCCGCACTCCTCGTCCTCGGCAGGCGCGTCCTGCCGCCCGCCGCCGGATCCGGACCCGAGCGGGCCCGCGGCATGGACCTGCCCGGGCTGGTCCTGCTGGCGGCCGCCGTGTCCCTGCTGACGGTCCCGCTCGTGCTCGGGCAGGAGGAGGACTGGCCGCTGTGGTCCTGGCTGTCCCTGACCGCCGCCGTCCTGCTGTTCGCCCTGTTCTGCGGATACGAGTCCCGGCTGGCCCGGCGCGGCGGCGCCCCGATCGTCGCCCCCCGGGTGCTCCGCCACCCCGGCATGGGAGTGGCCGTCTTCCGGATCCTCGCCGTCATGGCCGTCAACGCCGGATTCCTGTTCGCGCTCACCCTGCACGTCCAGAGCGGCCTCGGCTACAGCGCGCTGCGCGCCGGACTCACCTTCGCGCCGACCGCCGTCGTCTTCGGCGTGGTCGCGCTGACCTGGCGCCGGTGGCCCGCCTCCTGGCAGCGGTTGCTGACCCCGGCCGGGTTCGCGCTCGCCGCGCTGGGCGTGGCGGGCGTCGGACTGGCCTTCCACGGGGGCGGCGACGGGGGCGCGTGGCTCTATCTGGCGTACGCCGGCGTGGGTGCGGGGCTCGCGCTCGCCTTCAGCCCCACACTCACCGGCGCGCTCGCAACCGTGCGCCCCGAGGACGCCGCGGACGCCAGCGGCCTCCTGGCGACCGTCACCCAGCTCGGGCAGCTCATAGGCGTCGCCGCGTTCGGCACACTGTTCTTGAACCGGCTTGAGTCACTTGGGGTCCCGGAGGCGTATACCTCTGCGGAGGCGCTGTCAGCCTGCGCATGGGCGCTCGCCGCGACGGCGGCCGCGGGGGCCGTGTCCGGACTGGTACTGAGGCGTCGCTGACCGTATTGGTCCGGCCGTGGCAGAATCAAACGGCCGGAAGGGGGCGCGGCCCGACGGGAGGAGTAGCGATGCCTGCGAGCATCCTTGAGGAGGGCGGCCACCTCCTCGGTGCGGCGTTGATACGGGACACGATCACCCGCCTGCTCTGCCCTTCCTGTGGTTCCGTGCATGTGGCCCAAGTACTGGGCGACAACGGCGGGATCTCCTACGTGTGCACGGCCTGCGGCCACAGCTGGAGCTGATCGATGGGTGCACACAGGCGGAAATGCGACTGGTGCGGTAGCGGCACCCCGATCGTCCGCGACATGGAGCCGATCAACCCCGACTACCAGTACTGGTGCGAGGAATGCGCGCGGGCGCTGATCATAAAAGGCGACCCGATCGAGACCTACCGCGAGCTGGAGGGCGAGCCGATCTACGGCCGTCTCCTCGAGGAGCACTGCACACTCAAGAGGTTCTACTCGTTCGTCACGGCCTGAGCGGGGCCCGGACTCGGCAACGATGTCCGGGCGAGCACCAGGAACAGCACACCGGCGACCGTGTAGAGCGCCGACAGCGTCAAGTCGACACCGTTCTGACGCAGTTCGGGCCGGCCGAGCCCGTGCGGCACCCACCACAGGGCGTACGAGCAGAAGACCAGCCCGGTGCCCACGGCCGCCGCCCGCCGCCCGCGCGTCCACAGCAGCAGCACGACGGGCACGCACCACACCCAGTGGTGCGACCAGGACACCGGGCTGATCAGCAGCGCGGTCACCGCGCACACGGCCACCGCCCAGGCCCGCCGGCCGCGCAGCTCCGCCGTGATCGCCAGCGCGAGCCCCAGGACGGCCGTCAGAGCCGCCGCGGCGACCCAGAGGGCTCCCGGCTCTGGAGTGTGCAGGAAGCGCGCCAGAACGCCGCGCAGAGCCTGATTCGCGGTCTCCTCGGCCCTCCCCACCCGGCCCGTCCGGAACACCATCCCCGTCCAGAACCGCCACGAGTCGTACGGCAGGACGGCCGCCGCCGACAGGGTCGCCCCCGCGAAGGCGACGGCCGCCCCCCGCGCGTGCCGCAGCCACGGGCCCCCGTCCCGCCCTCCGAGACGCGCCACCAGCCCCGTCGCGAGCAGGAACACCACGAACAGGGCGGGCGTCAGCTTGACCGCCGCGGCGAGTCCCACACCCACCCCGGCCCAGCGGTCCGGGCGTTCGCCGGGACGACGTGACAGATCCCACAGAACCAGCGCGGCCAGCAGTAGGTTGACCTGCCCGTAGCGCACGGTCGTCCACACCGGCTCGCACCACACCGCCACGGCCGCGACCCACAGCACACGCTCCACGCGCGCGTGCCCGACGAGCCGCATAGACAGCCCGACGAACACCACGAGAAGAACCAGGTTCCCGACCGTCGCCAGCGTGCGCATGCTCGGGACGTCCAGCAACGTCAGGGGAGTGAACAGCAGCGCCGCGAACGGCGGGTAGGTGGATGGCAGATGAGCCGCCGTCGTACGCAGCGCGTAGAGATCGCCGCCCGCGCGGACGGTCGCCCCCTCCGCCCGGTAGACCATCAGGTCGATCATCGACACGTGCGCGGCCCGCTGCGCCGCCCAGAACGCCGCGAACGACAAGAGGCACGCCCCCAGGGCCACCGGCACCCGGCGCCGGGTCTCGGAGAACGCGATCACAGTCACGAAGTCCGACACTAGCGTCCGTATCCGCACAGAACGGAAACGATTTGGTGGTGCACCCTGTCGACCGTGTAATGTTGGCGTCGCCGCCAGGGAAACCGAGCGGAACGCAAGCAAGGGGCTATAGCTCAGTTGGTAGAGCGCCTGCATGGCATGCAGGAGGTCAGGAGTTCAATTCTCCTTAGCTCCACAGAAGTCGAAGGCGGATCATCCGGACGGATGGTCCGCCTTCGGCGTTGTTCCGAAAACAGTCCGGGGCAAACAGTCCGCGTCGTCGGCCACGGTCTTTCTCGCGCTGTTTTCTTATCACGCGCGTGGGGCGGGTCACCCGACCTCGGGTGACCCGCCCCACGCGCGTGAGTGCGCTGCGAGCTGTGCGCTCAGCGTCCCAGTGCCCGGCGGCCGCGGCCCTGGGAGAGAACCGGCAGGTTCTTGGCCGGCGCCTGCGAGCGCGTGTCCTCCTCAAGACGCAGGGCGAGCGCCGGGCAGCGGCGCACCGCGCGCAGCGCCTTGGCCTCCGCGAAGCGCGGCACCTTCGCCTGCGCCACCGTCGGGAAACCGTCCGCGCCGAGTTCGAAGACCTCCGGGAGGATGTCCGCGCACAGACCGTGACCCCGGCACAGTGTCCAGTCGACGTAGATCTTCTGGCGGCTGCCGCCACCGTTGTCCTCGGGCTCTCCGCCACCGGGGATGCCGCTGGGCAGCTTGCCGTCCTCGAAGAGCGGCAGAACGCCCTCGACGGGCCGTCCGCAGCCGTTTCCGAGGACATGTGCGGCCAGGTCGTCGGTGAACGCCTTGATCGTCGACTCCAGGAACATCGCGGAGCCGTCCGGGTGCGAGCAGGCGCCGCGCCGCTTCACGTTCTTCGCGACCTGCTTGAGCGCCTCCAGGGCGGCCGGTCCGCCGCCGTTGAGGATGTCCTCCATGCCGCGTGCGGCCGCCGGCAGACCCAGATAGCAGGGACCGCACTGTCCCGCGCTCTCCTCTGCCAGCCACTGAGCGACCCGCAGCGACTCGCCCAGCGGGCAGGTCTCCTGCGTGATCGGCAGGATGGCGCCCGCGCCGAGCGCACCGCCCACCGCGTCGAGCGAGTTGCGGGAGACGATCGCCTCGTTGACCGTGGCCGCGTCGATCCACCTGCCGTGATAGCCGCCGGTCAGCACACCCTGCGGCACCGGCGGGGCGCCGGCCAGCTGCAGGACGTAGCGCAGCGGCACACCCGTGGGAACCTCGATCACCATGGGACGGGCGACCGCGCCGGAAACCGTCAGCATCACGGTGCCCGGCTCGTCGTACAGACCGGTGTTGCCGTAACGCTCGGGGCCGATACGGGCGGCGATCGCCAGCTGCGCGAACGTCTCCGCGTTCGACAGCAGCGTGGGCGCTCCGCCGACACCGTTCTGCGAGGCACTGGTCTTGCGGCCGGGCGGGATCGCCGGGCCGCCGTCGATCGAGCGGATCAGCGACGCGGCGGCGCCGGTGACCATGCGGACCGGGTTGCGCTGGACGAACGCCTTCAGGGCGGAACGGCGGCCGGTGCTCAGGCCGCGTTCCGCGAGCGCCTGCTCCATGGACCGCTGCGTGGACTCACGGGTGACCCCGATCACGAGCGTGCGGGCACCCAGGGCCTCGGCGCACAGCAGCGCACCGTCCAGGATCAGATGCGGGGCACGGTTGATCAGCACCGTGTCCTTGCGGCAGGCCGGTTCGTCCTCGCTGCCGTTGACGACGACGACCGGCCGTACACCGCGCTTGATCGCCGCTTCCGCGACCGAGCGCAGCTTTTTGTGGAAGGGGAAGCCCGCACCGCCGCGGCCCTTCAGGTTGATGCGTTCGGAGAGTTGCGCGAGCTGCTCCCCGCCCAGGGGTTCGAGCGGCCCGTGCACCTTGAGGTGCATGGGCAGATCGAGTCTTTCGACAAGGTCGAAGCCCGACGTGAGCTGCGGAAGGCCGACCACGCGGACTTCTGGGACGTCGGGCAGGGCCTCGTTCACCTATAGCCTCCGGAAGGCGTGTTCCAAGGTTCGCCCGAACCCGGTGCGTCGAAGGACGCGCCGGGCGCTGGTTCGTTGGCGGGACCGCTGTTGTACGTGTCATTCGAGTTGTACGTGCCATAGCGGGCGTTCGTCTCACCCGTGTCGTACACATCACGTCCGACCGTTCCGCCTGTGCCCGGATTGCCATAGGCGGGGATGTTGTATCCGGTGTCCTGGAGCGGGTCGTACGCCGACGGGGGAGCCTCGCCGACCGGTGGCGGGGTCGGGACCGGCCAGCTGCCCGTGCTGGAGTTGCCGTCCATGCGCGGCATGGCCTCGGTGGCCTGCATGTCCAGCCGCTCCATGCGGGCGGTCTGCCCGGTCGCGAACGGCGACTGGGGCTGTCCGGGCGTGGACGTGGCCCGGTAGGCGGCCGCGAAGCCGGAGGCCGGCTCGGAGGTGGGTGCAGCGGTCGGGAACAGCGGGTTGGACTGCGAGGTCGCCGTGTCGGCCCGGGACGGCCGCGGCTCACGCTCGCGCATGTTGTCGTAGCCGGGCAGCCCGGACTCGCTCATCCGGGCCCGGCTGGCGTCCAGATCGTCCAGTTCCGGGCGTTCCGAGCTGCCCAGGATGGAGACAAGGCTGTCGGCGACCTTGCGCTTGAACGGGCGCGGGGCGGCGCGCAGCGCCAGTGCGGCCATCACGCCGACCAGGCACAGGTCGTAGGAGATCATGAAGAACGGCTTCGCCGCGCGGCCCGCGAACAGGCCGTGGATCAGCGCCGCGCACCAGGCCGGGTAGGCCAGCATGTGCATGGCCCGCCAGCGGGCCGCAACCACGGCCGGGGCGGCGAAGTTGCTGCGCAGCGCGCCGGTGACACCGACGAAGATCATCAGGAGTCCGGCGAGCGAGCCGAGTCCGATCAGGCCGGCGCTTCCGGTGACGCCGAGCGAGAACGGGATGATCGCCGCGATCACCACGGTGTGGTCCAGGGCGATCTTCGTGACGATGTGGATCAGCAGGAACGCGATCGAGGCGACCGCGGTCGTCCGGTGCACCGCCTGGCCGACGATCCGCTGACGGGTGTTGAGGAAGATGCGGTCCTGTGCGATCAGGCCCCAGATCACCGAGCAGCTCAGCGAGACGAGCGAGAGCACGCCCGCGCCGAAGTTCAGGAACGACTGGAACTGGCTGCCTCCGGTCAGCACAACCACGGGTATGAGCAACAGGATGACAGCGGACGCCACCCCCCAGGCCGAACGGCCTGGCTTGGGAAGCGAGCTGTTACTACGACGAGGGTTCATGGGGGCAACTCCGAGCAGTTCGGGAAAGCGGTCCCGGTGCCGCAGCCTAAGTGGCGCCATACCGATCAGTACGAGGTTTGAGTTATTGCGTTGTTATCAAAGGGCAGTGCGGCCCTTGTGGTGTCCCTTAGCGGACGTTACGCGAAGTAATTCTTGAACCTGGTTCAACTCTCGTCCCGATGGTCGCCTCAGACGCACGTGTCAACCGTTGATACGCAAGCGCGTCGCGGCTTACTCAAGCGCTGCGGTACCCTGACGCCATGCGTGCCGTACGCCTTCTGCTTAGCGGGCCGCGCTGATCAGTCCCGACCGCCGGACGAAACGGTGGGTCGGCATCGGCGCGGCGTCCCCTCCTGTGCGAGGGGATTTTTCGTTTCTAGGAAGTTCGCAGCCGCAGGCAGAGACGACCGATGGAGCTTTGAGGATCATGAGCGAGACGAACCCCGCTGCCGCCGCCACGTCGGCGGAGGCAGCGCCGCACCGCTACACGGCCGCCCTGGCGGCCGACATCGAGGCACGCTGGCAGGACATCTGGGACGCCGACGGCACCTACGCGGCCCCGAACCCCAAGGGTGACCTGGCCGGCGACCCGCAGCTGGTCGCGAGGCCCAAGAAGTTCATCATGGACATGTTCCCGTACCCGTCGGGTGCGGGCCTGCACGTCGGCCACCCCCTGGGCTACATCGCCACCGACGTCGTCGCCCGCTACCAGCGGATGAACGGCCACAACGTCCTGCACACCCTGGGCTTCGACGCCTTCGGCCTGCCCGCCGAGCAGCACGCCGTGCAGACCGGCGAGCACCCCAGGGTGACCACCGAGGCCGCCATCAACAACATGAAGTCCCAGCTGCGCCGGCTGGGCCTGGGCCACGACAAGCGCCGGTCGTTCGCCACGATCGACCCGGACTACTACAAGTGGACCCAGTGGATCTTCCTGCAGATCTTCAATTCCTGGTACGACGACGAGGCGGACAAGGCCCGTCCGATCTCCGAGCTGATCGCCCAGTTCGAGTCCGGCGAGCGTGTCGTACCGGGCCACACGCGCGCGTGGAACGAACTGACCGCCGTCGAGCGCGGTGACGTCCTGGGCGAGTTCCGCCTGGCCTACGCCTCCGACGCGCCGGTCAACTGGTGTCCCGGACTGGGCACCGTGCTGGCCAACGAGGAGGTCACCGCCGACGGCCGCTCCGAGCGCGGCAACTTCCCCGTCTTCAAGGCCAAGCTGCGCCAGTGGAACATGCGCATCACCGCCTACGCCGACCGGCTGCTGGACGACCTGAACGAGCTGGACTGGCCCGAGGCCATCAAGCTGCAGCAGCGCAACTGGATCGGCCGCAGTGAGGGCGCCCGCGTCGACTTCCCGATCGACGGCGAGAACATCACAGTCTTCACCACGCGCCCGGACACCCTGTTCGGCGCGACCTACATGGTGCTGGCCCCCGAGCACCCGCTGGTCGACAAGTTCGTCCCGGCCGCCTGGCCCGAGGGCACCCATGACGTGTGGACCGGCGGGCACGCCACCCCGGCCGAGGCCGTCGCCGCGTACCGCGCGCAGGCCGGCGCCAAGTCCGACGTGGAACGGCAGGCCGAGGCCAAGGACAAGACGGGTGTGTTCACGGGTGCGTACGCGACCAACCCGGTCAACGGCGACCGGATCCCGGTCTTCATCGCCGACTACGTCCTGATGGGCTACGGCACCGGCGCGATCATGGCCGTACCGGCCGGAGACCAGCGCGACTTCGAGTTCGCGCGCGCCTTCGAGCTGCCGATCGTCTGCATCGTCGAGCCGACCGACGGCCGCGGTACGGACACCGCGACGTGGGAGGACGCCTTCGGGTCCTACGACGCGAAGATCATCAACTCCTCCAACGACGACATCAAGCTGGACGGCCTGCCGGTCGCCGAGGCCAAGGCCCGGATCACCGAGTGGCTGGCCCGCAAGGGCATCGGCGAGGGCACCGTCAACTTCCGGCTGCGCGACTGGCTGTTCAGCCGCCAGCGCTACTGGGGCGAGCCCTTCCCGATCGTCTACGACGAGGACGGCGTCGCCCACTCGCTGCCCGAGTCGATGCTGCCGCTGGAGCTGCCGGAGGTCGAGGACTACTCGCCGCGCACCTTCGACCCGGAGGACGCGGACACCCGGCCCGAGACGCCGCTGTCGCGCAACGAGGACTGGGTCGACGTCACCCTGGACCTGGGCGACGGACCGAAGAAGTACCGCCGCGAGACCAACACCATGCCCAACTGGGCCGGTTCCTGCTGGTACGAGCTGCGTTACCTGGACCCGCGCAACAGCGAGCAGCTGGTCGACCCGGAGATCGAGCAGTACTGGATGGGCCCGCGCGAGGGCATGCCGCACGGCGGTGTCGACCTGTACGTCGGCGGCGCCGAACACGCCGTGCTGCACCTGCTGTACGCCCGTTTCTGGTCGAAGGTCCTGTACGACCTGGGACATGTCTCGTCCGCCGAGCCGTTCCACAAGCTGTTCAACCAGGGCATGATCCAGGCCTACGTCTACCGCGACGGCCGCGGATTCCCGGTGCCCGCCGCCGACGTCGAGGAGCGGGACGGCGCGTACTACTACGAGGGCGAGAAGGTCACCCGTCTGCTGGGCAAGATGGGCAAGTCCCTGAAGAACGCGGTGACTCCGGACGAGATCTGTGCCGAGTACGGCGCCGACACGCTGCGCCTGTACGAGATGGCGATGGGGCCGCTGGACGTCTCCCGGCCGTGGGACACCCGCGCGGTGGTCGGTCAGTTCCGGCTGCTGCAGCGGCTGTGGCGCAACATCGTCGACGAGGCGACCGGTGAGATCACCGTCACCGACACCGAACCCGACGAGGAGACGCTGCGTGTCCTGCACAAGGTGATCGACGGTGTCCGCCAGGACCTGGAGGGCCTGCGCTTCAACACCGCCATCGCCAAGGTCACCGAGCTGAACAACCACCTGACCAAGACCGGTACCGCCGTGTCGCGTACGGTCGCCGAGCCGCTGGTGCTGATGATCGCGCCGCTGGCTCCGCACATCGCCGAGGAACTGTGGCGCAAGCTGGGCCACACCGACTCGGTCGTGCACCGCGACTTCCCCGTCGCCGACCCGAATTACGTCGTCGACGAGACCGTGACCTGCGTCGTGCAGATCAAGGGCAAGGTCAAGGCCCGTCTGGAGGTGCCGCCGGCGATCTCCGACGAAGAGCTGGAGAAGGTGGCTCTGGCCGACGAGACGGTCGTGAAGGCGCTGGGTGGTGCCGGGATCCGGAAGGTGATCGTGCGTGCGCCGAAGCTGGTGAACATCGTCACGGCGTGATGCCGTAGGCCGTCTCCGGGTGGTCCCCTACGGGCAGGTTCGGGGTTTTTTGGAACTCCGGACCTGCCCTTTGCGTTTACCGTTGAAGAGCGCGGCCGCACCCCTGCTGTCGTAGAGACGGTTGGGTCGGCCGGGAGCGAGGAGGAGCACCGTGGAAACAGTGATCGCCGTATTCGCCGTGCTGTTCCTGCTCTTCGTCGCCGGCGGGGCGTATGTCACCTTCAAGGCGGTCGGTGCCGCCAAGCGCGGCGTGGACCGTACGATCACGCAGGCCCGGCGCACCGTCGAGGATCACACGCTGCGGGCCAAGTCCATGGTTCAGCTCGGCCCGGCGGGCGAGATCGCCCAGTTGCGGCTCGCTCTGCGCACCTCGATGCGGGCCACCCAGGAAGCGTTGCACGCGGGTGTCGCCGAGGACGAGTCGTTGAAGGAGTCCCTCGGCCTCTTCCAGCGGCTCAGCGCGCACGGACACGAACTGGACGGCGAACTGCGGCGCCTGGAGTCCGAGCCGGACCGGGCCACGCTCGCCGCACGCCTGCCCGAGCTGCGTCGGCGCACCGAGCGCATCACCGAGTCCGCGGACGCGTTGCGCTGGGCGGCCCGGGACCGGGCCCGCCGGTTCGCCGACGACGATCTGGACACCTTGAGCACACAGATCGGTGTCGAGGCGGACGCCCTGCGGCACTGGACCGGGCCGGGCACCGCGTCCGGGCCGGAAACCCGGCCGTGGCCCGAGGCCGCCGCCGGACCGGCCGACCGGCAGACCTGGCCGGAAGCCCCCGGGGCCGCTGCGGCCGGGGATCCGGTACAGCCCGCGATCACCCCGCCCGGCCGGCGTCAGGCGTACCCCTGGCAGAAGAAGCCCCGGCCGGAGAGCACCACTTGAACCGGCCGGTCCCGGTCCGGGTGAGCGGGGGTGGACTGCCGCCCCTGGGCTACGCCAGGTAACCTCCAGCTCATGTCCCGCCATGTCGCGATCGTCACCGATTCAACGGCCTACCTGCCGCCGCGGACGATGGAGCGCCACGGCATCACCGCGGTACCCCTGACCGTAGTCCTCGGCGACCGGGCCCTCGAAGAGGGCACCGAGATCTCCACCCGTTCCCTTGCGCAGGCTTTGCAGAAGCGCCGCCCTGTCACCACGTCCCGGCCCAGCCCCGAGGTGTTCGCGGCAACCTATCGCAGGGTCGCCGAGTCCGGGGCCACCGGCATCGTCTCGCTGCACCTGTCCGCCGAACTGTCCGGCACCTACGACGCGGCGGTCGTCGCGGCCCGCGAAGCACCCGTCCCGGTGCGGGTGGTGGACACCGGGATGGTCGCGATGGCCCTCGGTTTCTGCGCGCTCGCGGCGGCCGAGGCCGCCGAGGCGGGCGGCACCGTCGACGAGGCCGTCACGGCGGCGGAGAAACGGGCCGCCGGCACCTCCGCGTACTTCTATGTGGACACCCTCGACTATCTGCGCCGTGGCGGCCGCATCGGCGCCGCCCAGGCCCTGCTCGGCTCCGCGCTCGCCGTGAAACCCCTGCTCCAGCTGGACGGCGGCCGGATCGAACTCCTCGAGAAGGTCCGGACGGCGTCCCGGGCCATCGCCCGCCTCGAGGAGCTCGCCGCCGAGCGTGCGGGCGGCGCCGAGGTGGACATCGCCGTCCACCACCTCGCCGCCCCCGACCGTGCCTCGGCTCTCGCCGACCGGCTGCGGGCCCGAGTGCCCGGCCTGGCCGACCTGCATGTGAGCGAGGTCGGCGCGGTCATCGGGGCACACACCGGCCCCGGACTGCTCGGGGCCGTCGTCTCCCCACGGTGACGCGGTGACGCGGTGACGCGGTGACCTGTGGACCAGGAAGCGGCGCTCTCCCCTTCTTCACTCGTGCGAGTGGTGAAGTTATCCATAACTCCGCCGTGATCCACGGAAATTGAGCAAGATCATCGCGAATCGGCGGGAAGCCCGATCCTCGTCGCATGGCACTTCGATCACGCTCACACGAGACACACGCGACCAGCGGCCCGGGCCGGGGCCCCGCCTCCGACGGCCGCACCCGGCACCGCCGGCCCTCCGTCCGGGTCCGCACCCGGCACCGCCCGGCCCCGGCGGACAAACTGCGCCGCCGGGCCGAACTCCTCTTCGGGGAACGCGGAATCACCCGCCCGCATCCGGGCCAGGGCCCGCCGAGCGCGGCCACGGTGACCGGCTCAGGGCCCGCGACCGGACTGACCGCGGCCACCGCCGGGGTGCGTGCCGCCACGACCGGGGTACGCACCGCCGCTGCCGCACTGACCACGGCGGCGGCCGTGATGTCCTCCGCCCGTGCGCTGGCCGGCGCGGCGACGGCCCACGGCGAGCCGGCGCTGCCCAGGCTGCGGGCCCGCTTCGGGTCCGCCGTGCGGGAGCGGATGCCGGTGTGGCTGCAGACCCGCTGCGGTCTGGAACGCCGGGGCGCGGTCGCCCTCGGGGTGGTCCTCGTCGCGGCGGCGGCCCTGGCCGCGCAGCACTTCTGGACGGGCCGCACCGAGTCCGTGACCGCGCCCGAGGTGGTACGCGCCGAGGCGCCGTACGAGAAGAACGAGGAGCAGGTCCAGGCCACGGGCACCGGTACCGTCGCCGCGTCCGGCGGGCCGGGCGGCGAGATCGTCGTGGACGTCACCGGGAAGGTCCGTGAGCCGGGCGTCCACACCCTGCCGGCCGGGTCCCGGGTGACCGACGCGCTGCGGGCGGCGGGCGGAGTACGGCCCGGTACGGACACCGACGGACTCAACCGGGCCCGCTTCCTGGTGGACGGCGAACAGGTCGTCGTCGGGGGACCCGCCCCGCCGGCCGCACCGGGCCAGGCCACGGGGGCTACGACGGGAACGGGCCCGGCCGCCCCGATCCTGCTGAACTCGGCGACCGTGGAGCAGCTCGACGCCCTGCCCGGAGTCGGCCCCGTGCTGGCCCAGCACATCGTCGACTACCGCACCGAACACGGCGGTTTCCGCTCCGTCGGCGAACTCCGCCAGGTCAAGGGCATCGGCGACCGCCGCTTCTCCGACCTGCGGGATCTGGTACGGCCATGAGCCGTGCGACCGGCGGTACCCCGCCGGGATCCGCGACCGGGCGCCCTCCCGGGCACACCGGCTCGGGCCGCCGGGACGGGACTGCTCACCCCCGCCGTGACGGGACTGCCCACCCCCGCCGCGACGGGACTGCTCACCCCCGCCGTGACGGGACTGCCCACCCCCGTCGGCCCGGAACTGCCCACCGCCGGCGGGACACGACGGCCGACCTGCGGCTGGTGCCGCCCGCGCTGGCCGCCTGGGCGACGGCGGCGCTGACGCTGGACACACCGCCGCGGTGGACGGCGGGGCTCGCCGTCGCCTGCCTGGTCGCCGGGATGCTCCTGCTGTGGCGGAGCCGGACCGGCGCCCGGCCGGGGACGTCGGCCGCCGACATCCTGTCCTCCCGGGGGACTTGGCGGAACGCCTCCGTCGGCGCCCTGCTCCTGTGCGTCGCCGGGGCCGCCGCGTCGGCCGGGCTGCACGGGGCGGATGTGCGACGGGGGCCGGTGCCGGAGCTGGCCCGCGGGTACACGACCGTGACCGCTGAGGTGGAACTCACCGGCGACCCCTGGGTCAGCAGGCCGCGCGTGCGAGGGGACCACGCCACGACGGCCGCCGTGCTGGTACGCGCGGAGGTGCGCCGGGTGGAGAACGGTGACGGGACGGCGCTGACGACGCGTTCGCCGGTGCTGGTGGCCGTCGACCCGCAGGTGCGGGCGCCCGGTGGCGGCGGGCGGGCGCGGTGGCTCGGGCTGCTGCCCTCCACGCGGCTGCGGGTGAGCGGGCGGCTGGCGCCCGCGACGGCCGGCGGGGACCGGGTCGCGGCGATGCTGCGGGTGCGGGAGTCGCCCGCGCCGGTGGTGGTGGGCGAGCCGAACGGCCCGCAGCGGCTCGCCGGACGTCTGCGGGCCGGGCTGCGGGAAGCGACCGACGGGCTGCCCGGGGATGCGCGGGCCCTGCTGCCCGGGCTGGTCGTCGGGGACACCTCACGGATCACCCCCGAACTGGACGAGGCCTTCAAAGAGACCGATCTCGCGCACACCCTCGCGGTGTCGGGCAGCAACCTCACCATCCTGCTCGCCCTGCTCATCGGGCCGCCGGGACTGGCTCAGCAGGTCGAGCGGCGCGGCCTCGCCCCACGCCTCGGGCTGTCGCTGCGGGGGACCGCGCTGCTCGCGTCGGCGCTCACGCTCGGCTTCGTCGTCGTGTGCCGGCCGGACCCCAGCGTGCTGCGGGCCGCGGCCTGCGGAGCCGTCGCCCTGCTGGCCCTCGCCACCGGCCGCCGCAGATCCCTGATCCCGGCGCTCGCGACGACGGTTCTGCTGCTGGTGCTGTACGACCCGTGGCTGGCCCGCAGTTACGGCTTCCTGCTGTCCGTGCTGGCCACCGGGGCGCTGCTGGTCCTGGCGCCCGGCTGGAGCGAGGCGCTGCGGCGGCGCGGGGTGCCGCAGCGGCTGGCCGAGGGCCTGGGCGCCGCCGCGGCGGCGCAGGCGGTGTGCGCGCCGGTGGTGGCGGTGCTGTCGGCGCGGGTGAGCCTGGTGGCGGTGCCCTGCAATCTGCTGGCCGAGATCGCGGTCGCGCCGGCCACCGTGCTGGGGTTCGCGTCGCTCGCGGCGGCCCCGGTGGCGATGCCGGCGGCCAAGGCACTGGCCTGGTGCGCGGGTTGGCCCGCCGGATGGATCGCGGGGATCGCCCGGACCGGGGCCGAGCTGCCGGGTGCGGGCGTGGACTGGCCCGGGAGCTGGACGGGGGCTCTGCTGCTGGCGGTGGTCACCGTGGCCGTCGTAGCGCTGGGGCGGCGGTTGCTGCGGCATCCGTGGTGGTGCGGGGCGCTGGGGGTGCTGCTCCTGCTGCTGGTGGTACGGCCCGTGCCGCTGACCCGGGTGATCACGGGCTGGCCGCCGCCCGGCTGGCGGCTGGCGATGTGCGACGTCGGGCAGGGCGACGCGACCGTGCTCGCGGCGGGTGCGGGCGCCGGCGTGGTGGTGGACGCCGGGCCCGATCCGGCGCTGGTCGACCACTGTCTGCGAGAACTCGGCATCACCCGCGTTCCGCTGGTCGTCCTGACCCACTTCCACGCCGACCATGTGGCCGGCCTGCCCGGGGTGCTGCGTGGCCGTGAGGTGGCGCAGATCGAGACGACCGGGTTCGAGGAACCCGCCGACCAGGCCGGGTTCGTGAGAAGGGAGGCGGCCGAGCACGGGATCCCGGTCACGCGCGCGGTCGCCGGGGAGCGGCGCAGGACGGGACCGCTGGACTGGCAGGTGCTGTGGCCGCCTCCGGCCCCGGCACTCGAACCGGACGGTCCGAACGACGCCAGCGTCGCTCTGCTGGTGCGGTCGGCCGGACTGCGGATGCTGCTCCTCGGCGACCTCGAACCCCCGGCCCAGGAGGAACTGCTGAGATCATGAGAATTTCAGTCACGGATGGCACTGCCCGTGGAGGCTGACCTGCAGCGGCGACATGGCCTGTCAGGGGTAGTTGGCACTGAATATCGCTGACAGATGGC
Source organism: Streptomyces sp. NPDC090088 (assembly GCF_044747345.1). Lineage (NCBI taxonomy): Bacteria > Bacillati > Actinomycetota > Actinomycetes > Kitasatosporales > Streptomycetaceae > Streptomyces > Streptomyces sp. NPDC090088. Next base: position 698,335 of record NZ_JBIVDZ010000001.1, read on the forward strand.
ACTTTGTGCGAGTTTCGGGCTTGCTGGCACATCCGCGTTCGGCCCCTGTGTGATCCCTGTCGCGGAGGGGCTGCCGTAGGGCGCCAAGATAATTGGCGTCGCAAGGTCAACCATTCGTGTATGGTTGACCTCATGACAACTAATGCCAGGCCGTTCCGTCGTATCGGCGGAGTCTCGGAAGTTGCGGCAGAACTCGGAGTCAGCCGACAGCAGGTCGCCAAGCTCCGTCAGAACGACGATTTCCCGGCCCCGGTGGCGGCCCTCAGCGCTGGCGATATCTGGGATCTGGACACCATCCGGCGGTGGGGAAGCAGTGGTCTAAGGCGGGGAGCGGGCCGACCCACCCCTGCTGGACAGCCGCGTTCTGTCGGGCGCCGGTTCGAAATCGGGGCGGAGATCGGAGGCGGCGGGTTCGCGGTCGTGTTCGGCGCGCGGGACCTGAAGGCGGCCGAGGATGATCGGGTGGCGGTTAAGGTCCTGCAGCAGACGCACGCACTCGACACGGATACCGTCGCCCGGTTCGAGCGGGAACTCCGCCTGATGTCTACGCTCGGCCATGCGAACGTCATGACGCTGCTGGCGAGTGGGAGAGACGAAGAACTGGGCCTGTGGTATGCAATGCCGCTCGCCCGAGGTGTTCTTTCCGATGAGGTCGGCGACGTCATGAAGGCCGAGGATGTGGCCGTCGTAATGCGCGAGATCTGCGCTGGCCTCGCATATATTCACAGCCAGGGAGTGCTCCACCGCGATCTCAAGCCAGCGAATGTGCTGCGGACTCCAGAGGGCGCCTGGGCCATTGCTGATTTCGGGCTCGCCCGAGTGGTGGAGGAGAGTGGCCTCCTGACTTCCACCTTCGATGGTATGGGCACCCGATTTTATGTCGCTCCCGAGCAGTGGAGGGACGCCAAGCATGTTGATGAGCGTGCGGACATCTACTCCGCAGGCAAGATCATGCAGGCGCTCCTGACGGGAAGCACTCCGGTGGACGATGACGTGCCGGCCGGGCCTCTGAGGGCAGTGGTCCAGCGTGCGATCTCTCAGGACCGCACTCGGCGCCATGGTAGTGCGACCGAGTTGCTGGCGGCTATCGAGGCTGCGGTCGCCCCGGCCCCGACCGGGCGCTGGGAAACCGCCGATGAGAAGGCTGGGCGCCTGCGCCCCCGCCTCAAGGTCGGCCGCATCGTGGATGAAGCCGCCCTCGATGAACTCGTCCGCTGGGCGGACGAACTGGATTTCACCAATTACACAGACATGGGGGAGTTTTCCTGGGCTCTTTGTGTCCTGCCGTCGGATTCCGTGAAGTGGTGGTGGAAACAGAACCCCGACGGCTTCCTCGGTGTCTTCCAGGCGTTCACAAATCGCTTGGAGGGATCTTTCGGCTTCGAGTTGTGTGACCTCCTTGCGGATTTTGCTCGCCGTGCCGTCAGCGCCACGGGAGATCCCATTATTCTGCGTGAGGCTGTCCGAGGACTTGCCCATCTCGGCGAGAACCATAATCGCTGGCATGTTCGTGATGTCGTTGTCGCTATTCTGCAGAATATCCGAACGCCTGAGGATGCGGTCGCCGCTCTCGAAGGACTTCGTATGGCAGGGAAGTCGACTGCGGAATGGAATGTGGGCAGTACGGTAATTCGAACCCTGCATCCCGTCCTGCGAGGCGGCCTTGCCGCCTTCATCGAGTCCGACGACAGCTGACGGCCGAACTAGCCGTCGGTCGGGCGGGAGTACTCATTTCGAATGAGCGTGCTAAACCTGCGTTGCTGATGAGTTCTTTTGGCGATGGTTGGAACTACTTGTCAGTGAGGGATGGCACCTTACGCAGGTTTCACGCCTGTTGGCACCTCTTTGATCAAATCTCTCCGTACCTTCTGCGTGTCCCTGTCTGCTGCTCCTATGAAGCAGACCAGTGTGGACGGACCTGTCGTCTCGCGTGTCCTTGAGGGGAGGGTGGCCGGCCCGCTCTGGTCGGATGCGTGCGGTTGGGAGGACCTGGCCCTCCTCTGCAGCGGGGAGGAACTCTCAACCGGCCGGGCGATGCTGAACCTCGATCGTGGCTGGTCAGCCAGATGGAGTGCGACGTGGAAGGTCGGCAAGGTGAAGCGGGCCGGCCCGGTCGAGGGTTTGAAAGCGGTGCCGTTGACCGGCTGCGTTCCCTGGCGGGGTTTCGCCTGGCACCAAAGGCAGTTCCATCGCCCGGGACTGGAGTCGATGCTGTTGACCGGGCGCCAGCATGCGTTCGAGTCGCACCGTGAAGATCAGTTCGTTGTGATGGCGGATTTCACGGGTGAGGCGGAGGAAATGCTGTCGCAGCCTTTCCTGCTGGAATTCCAGGGAGACGGTGGCTGGCGTGAGCACATTCCCGATTTCCTGCTGGTTTCCAGGCGAGGCCGGTGGCTTGTGGATGTCCGGCCGGCAGGCCGGATGGATGACGATGACCTGATGAAGTTCGCGGCCACGTCCGAGGTCGCGCTCGCGTTGGGGTGGGGCTACGCCGTGGTCACAGGCTGGAAGCCGCTGACCTGGAGAAACGTCGACCTGTTCTACTCCCGGCGCCGCCCGATGCAGGACCGGCTGGGCCTGAAGCCGATGCTGCTGCAGACAGCCCGGGCCGCCCAGGCCCTGTCGGAGCCGCTCACCTTCCGCAGTCTGGCGGACAGCTACGAGTTCCCGTCCCTGGCCCGGCCGGTGATCTTGCACCTGCTCTGGCACCGGCAGTTGGGCGTCGACCTGGCGGCTCCGTTCCGCGACAGCAGCGTCCTCCGCGTCGCGAGGGAGGCCGTTCGATGAGCGGGCAGGCGGCAGGGCTGCTGGAACTGGCCGTCGGCGAGAGCCTGATCCTGGACGACGAGGAATGGCGGGTGGATCTCGTCGAACCGCAGTACGGCCGGGTGCTGTTGACGTCCGGCACGGGGACGCGGCAGACGGTGTCGTTCCGCATGCTCGCCCACCATCCTCGCTGCCGGCGCTCGACGGTGGCGGCCGGGTCGGGACGGCATCTGCAGCCGAGGACCGAGGGCGATCTCACCGATCATCAGCGGACGTTGCTGCAGATCAGGCGGGGCCATCTGCTGGAAGTCGAGAAGGGATACCGCGGCGGCGATCCGCTGCACCCAGGGCCGGGTGAGCCGCGGCCTGAGTACGATCCGGACTGCACCACCGTGACCCAGCGTCGCTGGGCCAAGGTCGCCGAGCTGAAGGCTCTTGATCCGGAACACGCGAAGGTGCTGGGCCTGTCCCGGGTGAGCTACCGGACGCTGACTCGCTGGGAGTCCAAACGGCGGGCCGACGTGACGATGGGATGCGCCGACGACCGTTGGACCCCCGCTTCGCGCGGGCATCCGAGCATCACGGAAGAGGTCCGCAAGGCGATTCTCGCCGTCCGGCAGGAGACCCTGCACCGGTCGAAGATCAACATGCGGGCCCGGGTCGGCCTCATCCACCAGTACGTGCTGGAGACCTACGGCGAGGAGGCCGCCGAGAAGATCCCGAGCTACGGCACGCTGCGGGTGGTCTGGCAGGAGTGGTTCGGCACAGGTCGCGCACGTCAGCGCTATGCCCGCTCCGCACTACTGGAGACCACGGGCGAACACGTGATCATCGAGCGTCCGGGGCAGGTCGTCGCCCTGGACACCACGGTGTTGCCGGTGATGCTGCGGGAGACGGTCTTCGACGACCCGGTCACCGTCTATCTGACGCTGGCGATGTGTGTCTACACGCACTCGCTGGTCGGGTTCCGCCTGACGTTGGTCTCGGACACGTCGACTGACGTCGCGATGCTGCTGCGGGATGTGACGATGCCGCTGCCGATGCGGGACGACTGGGGCGAGGACATGGAATGGCCCTATCCCGGCGTCCCGTCGGCCCTGGTCGCGGAGTTCGCCGGGCACGAGGTGGCCGCGCTGCCGTTCTTCGCTCCGGAGACGGTCACCACTGATCACGGGAGCGTCTACCGCAACCATCACCTCGTTCAGGCTCAGCATGTTCTGGGCGTGAAGGTGCTGCCGGCGCGGGTGCTGCGGCCGACCGACAAGCAGGCGGTCGAGCGGGCATTCGGATCTGCCCGTTCGATGCTGTTCGAGTACCTTCCCGGCTACACCGGCGTCGACGCGTCGGACCGCGGCGCCGATGTCGAGGGCGACGCGGTCCTCACCATCGCAGAGATGGAGCATCTGCTGGCGACCTGGATCGTCCGCATCTGGCAGAACCGGCGAATGGGCGAATATGCCCCCTGCTGGGACCCGGTCGGCGATCACAGCCCGAACACGCTGTTCGCCGCCTCGATGGCCCAGGGCGGATGGGCTCTGGAGATTCCCTCGCCAAGCCTCTACTACCAGCTGCTGCCCCGGCACCAGGTCATCATCCAGGGCAGGAGGGGGGTGAAGATCCGCGGACTTTGGTATGACGGCAGGGCCCTGGATCCCTACCGCGACGAGGAGGGATCCGGTCGCGGCGGGCGACACAAGGACCGCTGGACCGTTCACCGCGACCCGCGCGACGCACGGTTCGCGTTCTTCCAGGACCCGCGCACCCACGACTGGCACGAACTGCGGTGGACGGGCATGCCGCCGGCGGGCGAGGTCCCCGCGTTCACCGACGCACGGGTACGCGAACTGCTGACCGCGGCGAAACAGGCCGGTCTCAAGCCCCGCACGGACAGCGAACTGCTGCCCCTGCTGCTGGAGTTGCTCGCCGCCCATGTCAAGGCCGAGCAGTGGCCGGGACAGCTGACCAAGGCTCAACGCAGGGAACGGGCCCGTGAGGCTGCCCAGGTGAAGGCGGCAGCGGCCGACCGGCCTGCAGCTGGCACGGCCGGCGCCGCCATCGGAAGCAGGCCCAGCCGTCCGGTCCCCGTGGACGAGGCGGTGGACGCCGAACGCCGCAGCCGACGCGAGGCCGCCGTCCTGCAGCCCCGCGCACCGCGCCGGCTGGGAGACGGATCCCGCCGCAGGGCCCACGCTCTGATGGCCGCGGACGAACCGGCCGAGGCGGATGCGGATTCGGTACGCGACGACGAGACAGAACGAGGGGAAGCACGGTGAGTGTCGAGGCCAGGCTTGCCGCCCAGGGGTTCATCCTGCCGGGCGAGGTCCCGGACCGGGAGACCGCCGAGGGCTGGACGAGGTGGAGGAAGACACGGCACTCGTTCGTCCCCGCACCCCGCATCTCCCGCGCTGTCTATGACAACAAGAGCCCACGCGACAAGGCGATCCATGATCTCCACCGCCGGGCCACGCATGCCAACCTGCCGCTGCTGGACACCCCGATGAGCCTGCTCGTCTCCGAACTGATGGAGACCCGGCTGCTGAACAACGCGATGAAGCAGAAGCCGACCACACGGCCCGGACTCATGATCAACGGAGGCGGGAACCAGGGCAAGACGGAAACCGCTGCCGAAGCGGCAGCCGCGTTCGAGGACCTGTGGCTGGGACTCGAGGAATTCGTGGACGTCCCCGAACTGCCCGGCGCCCGCGATCTTCGGGCCACCGTCGCCTACGTTCAGACGCCGGTCACCGCGACACCGAAATCGACCTGCCAGGCCATCCTCGACTTCTTCGGCACCAGCGGTCGCAACATGACCCTGACCCAGCTCGTCCAGCAGGTCCGTGCTTCCCTGCGTGATCACCGCACCCGCGTGCTGATCCTCGACGACATCACCCGGCTCCGCATGCACCGCAAGGACGACCAGGACACCCTCGACCTGATCCGGGCCCTGATGAGCATGCGCGTCACCCTGGTCCTGATCGGTGTCGGCATCCCCGACTCCGGCCTGCTCACGGGAGGCTGGCAGAACCCCGAGACCGGCCAGTGGGAGTTCCCCGAACCCGGCCACAAGGACTGGACAGACGAGGCATCCACCCAGACCGCCAGGCGGTTCGACCTCGTCGACCTGCGGCCGTTCAACTACGGCACAGACGACGACATCGCCGACTTCGTCGACCACCTCACCGGACTGGAGGACGAGCTCAGGCTGTTCAACGCCCGTGAGGGCATGCTGACAGGCGGCGGCATGCCCGAGTACATCTACCGCCGCACCGGCGGCGTCGTCGGGCTGATCGAGCGGCTGATCGAGGACGGCGCATCGCTGGCCATGGACACCGGCCTCGAAGAGATCACCGAGGAACTGCTGGACAGAGTGGTCATCCGCACCCAGCACCCCAAGCGCGACCGGGCGGCGGGAGAAGAAGGGGACGTCCCGCCGGCCCTTCCGACGAAGAAAGCGGTCCAGGGCCGCAGACCGCGCAACACCGTCTTCGACGACAAGGGCGTCCCCCAGATGACCGCAGTCCGGAAGTGAGCCGGCGATGCCCCCGCTGCGTCCCCTCGCCCGAAGCCTTCCACCGCTGCCGGACGAGTCCCTGCCCGGATTCCTTCTCCGGCTCGCCTTCCGGCTGGACACCTCACCAGCCGAGCTGGCCGTCCGCACCGGGCTGACCGGTCGCCCGCAGGAGGCGGCCATGCCGATGCCGCTTCTCATCGGCCTGTCCGCCGAGCGGCAGCACACCTTCGCCACGATGATCAAGGCCGCGGACGCCGAGGTCGACGCCATGCTGCTGGACACCTACAGCGACCGCTACCCGCCCGCACAACCCTCCACGACCGGTCGGAACGGCCAGGTGAACTCCAAGCACCGCTGGCTGTTCACGCGCTCCACGCGATACTGCCCGCAGTGCCTGGCCGGCCACGACAACCCCGTGGAACGAGCCTTCGGCGGAGCCTGGAAGAAGACCTGGCGCCTTCCGCCCGTCTTCTCCTGCCTGGACCACCGCCGCTTCCTGGAACACACCTGCCCCGCCTGCAATTCGCTGGTCCTCAGCACCGAGACCCGCAACACAGCCAAGCGCATGCCCCGCTGGGTGGAAGACAACCTGCACCCCGCACAATGCAGAGCATTCATCGATAGAAACTGCGGGCACCGCCTGGACCAGAGCCCAGTCTCCGTTCAGCCGCTACCGCCCAAATTTCGGAAGTTCCAGAAATTCCTGCTGGACCTGCTGAACCCGGACGGTCCTGAGACCGTTGAGATTCTCGGGCACGAGACGACTCCGGCTCACTACTTCAACGACCTGCGATCAACCTGCCAACTACTGCGGACATCCTGGCCCAACTCCCGTCATCTTCTGGACAGTCCGGAACTCACTGCGTCCCTGGAGAACGGCCTTGTCGACAGCGAGGGAAATATCTCGCAGTCGAGGTTCCTCCGAACCGTCAGCGACACGCCCCAGCTGGCAGCACGACCGCATGCAGCCCTCCTCATGGCCGCAGACCGACTGCTGAGGGCGCACAATCCGGACGGCTTCGCCGGCCACCTGAGGATCCTGACCGGGGGCGCTGACTGCCGTCCATCCAAAGTCGGCTGGACCCGAACCTTTCTCGACACCCGGCCCGATTGCTCAGAAGGCTTCCTGCGAGCAGTCTCGTCAGTAGTCCACAGCTATTCCCGAACGAACCTTGCGAGGAACCTGAAAGAACCGGTCCACATGACCCGCTTCCGCCCCGAACACATCCCGCAGTTCCTCGAAGAGGACTGGTATCAGCGGTACTTCGCTCACATGGAAGGCACCACGACTGTCCATCTGCGGCGCACCGTCGCACTGCGACTCTGCCAGACAGCATCCGGCGGATCGATCCAGAAGGCCGCGGACCGGATGAGTCTCTTCCTTCCCGACCGCGTCGACAAATTCCGACTCGCGGACTGCGCCAAGCGCATTCACCGGTGGGCTCGAAGCCGCCCCAACCCTCTTGAGTTCGAGTCCGCAATCCGTGACCTTGCCGCGGAACTGGACGCTCGTGACGACCTGATCGACTACGAACAGCGCAGGGAAGCTCTGCAGAATTGGAGCATCGGACCAGGGCCTTGGGAAAAGATCAGTTCCCGAATCGCCGTCCCCGGCGGGGGAGTGGCCCCCGGCGGTGGGTTCCCGATCGACCGCACCGATCGGAAGCGGAACATCGCATCCGTCATCCTCTGGGCCCTCGTGACCCAAAGCGAGCACGTCCTCGCCCCGACCCCCATCAGCGATGAACAAGACCTGCAAACGCAGAAGAAATGGAGGATGAGCGTCGACGCGGTCTGGGCCCGCATACGGCACCGCACCACCAGGCCTACCGACGACCAGCTGATCACAGCGCTGAACGAGTACGCTGCCTACCTCACCCCCATCATCGACCGCGGCGAAACGCCATCCAGCGACGCCAGCCCCTGGACCTGACGAGCACCGAACCAGAAAGGTCCTCGCCCGGCAACGCGGAAGCAGTGCCACTTCTCGCTGAAAAGTGCCAAGCCTCGCTGAAATTCTCAGATCACCGGCGGCCGCCGCGCTGGGCCGGGTGGATGTTCTGAAAGTGGCCCATCACGGGTCCGCGTATCAGGATCCGCGGCTGATACGGCTGGTGGCGCCCCGGGTCGCCCTCATCTCCTGTGGTGCGGACAACCCGTACGGACATCCGGCTCCGGGCACGGTGGCTCTGCTGCGGGCCGGAGGGGCGAGGGTGCTGAGGACCGACCGGGACGGGGCGCTCGCCGTGACCGGCGGCCGTCGGGGAAAGGAGGCGGGGGAGCTGGTAGTGGCGCGAGACTGAGCGCATGAACTCGGTGAACCCGGTGAACCCGCTGAACTCCGCGCAGATCGACGCCTACCTCCGCCGTGTCGGGGCCGCCCGCCCGGCCCGGCCCACCGCCGAGGCCTTGCGCGAGCTGCATCTGCTGCATCTGCGGACCATTCCCTTCGAGAACCTGTCGATCCACCTCGGCGAGGAGATCGTGCTGGAGGAGAAGCGGCTGCTGGACAAGGTGGTGGGCGCGGGCCGGGGCGGGTTCTGCTACGAACTCAACGGAGCCTTCGCGGCGTTGCTGACCGCCCTCGGTTTCGGGGTGACACCGCTGGCGGGGCGGGTGTACGGGGACGAGGGGCGGCTCGGGATCCCGTACGACCATCTCGCGCTGCTGGTGCGGACGGTGGACGGGGGCGAGTGGCTCGCCGACGTCGGGTTCGGGGCGCACAGCCATTTCCCGCTGGCGTTCGCGGAGCGGGGGGACCAGCCGGACCCGGGCGGGACGTTCCGGGTGACGGCCGCCGGGCCGGACGCGGCGGGGGTGCGGGGAGCGGCGGGGGCGGGGGGAGGGGAGGGAGGGGACGGCACGGTGGCCGGGGACGTGGACGTGTTGCGTGACGGTCGGCCGCAGTACCGGCTGGAGGTCAGGCCGCGGGTGCTCGGGGACTTCACGGCCGGGGCGTGGTGGCACAGCACGTCGCCGTCGTCGCACTTCACGCAGTCGCTGGTCTGTTCGCGTATCACCGAGGACGGTGGGCGGATCACGCTCAGCGGGCGGATGTTCAAGGTGTCGGCGGCCGACGGGTCGCGTGAGGAACGGGAGTTGGAGCGCGACGAGGAGGTGCTCGCGGTCTACCGGGAGCGGTTCGGGATCGAGCTGAACCGTGTGCCGACTGTGCGAAATCTGCGAAACACCAACCGGAATGGCTAATTCGGGCTTGATGGTCGAACACGTTACTACTGGCGCGTAGCGTCCTACTCGTGCGTAGTCCCGGCGCATGCGCTGGATTCCCGCGATGTGGGCTCGTGTTGCCTCGAAAGCCGCATCAGTGATCGAATGTGTCTTCGGTAATGGATGGTGGCGAGGCGTACAGGGGTGGCGAGGATGTTCGGCCGCTTGATGGGAAACCGAACGAGCCGCGCGCAGCGGACGAGCCCCCTCGCGGCGGTGCAGACTCCGCCCGACGCCGGGGTGCTGAGCTGCCGGGTGCTCGACCCGGTCAACGAGCCGGTGCCGAAGGCCGAGTTCGCGGTCAGCGACACCATGGGGCGCACGGTGGTCAGCGGGGGTACGGACCCCTACGGGTCGTTCGTGACGACCGTGCCGGCCGGGGAGTACCGGCTGGCGGTGTCCGCCGAGGGGTTCACGCCGTACCGGGCGACCGCGCTGGTCGGCGAGAACAGCCTCGCCTCGCTCGGTGACGTGACCCTCCAGGTCGCCCAGCCGCCGGAGCTGCCGGCGCCGGGGGACTGGGAGATCGAGCCGACGCATTCCTCGATCGCCTTCACCGCCCGGCACATCGGACTGGCCCGGATCCACGGGCGGTTCAACTCGTTCGCGGGCGCGGTACGGATCGCCGAGCACGTCGAGCGGTCCGCGATGCACGTCGTGATCGACGCCGCGACCATCGACACGGGCGTGCGGATGCGGGACGACCATCTGCGGTCGGCGGACTTCCTGGACGTGCAGCGGTTCCCGACGCTGGAGTTCTACAGCGAACGGTTTGTCCACAAGGGCGGCACCAAATGGGCCGTGACCGGGGCGCTGTCCCTGCACGGAGTGACCCGGACGGTCACGCTGGACACGGAGTACCTCGGGCTCGGCAACGGCATGGAGGGCGAGGCGCGGGCGGCCTGCCGGGCCACCACCGAACTGCACCGGGACGACTTCACCGTGAGCTGGCAGACCATGCTGGCGCGCGGGATCGCGGTCGTCGGACCGAGCATTCGCATCGATCTCGATGTGCAGATCGTGCCCAAGGGCTGATCTTTTCTTTCACGGCCGTCGTCCGGACGCGTCCGGTGGTGCCCGAGAATGGTGCCGTGAGTGATGTGAGACATGTGCTGGTGCTGCCGGACCGGGACGCGGCGGAGGAAGCGGCCCAGGCGCTCGGGGAGCGGTTCGGAATCGTCGAGGAGCCGCGGCTGGTGCGGGACGCGCTGGCCGGCGAGGACGACGCGGAGGACGCGCAGTGGCTGGTGCTGCTGGGCGACGAGGACGGGCGGCTTGATCCCGCGGAGCTGGACGAGTTCGCGGGGGAGTGGGACGGGTGGCGGGAGGAACCGTGACCTGCCGGTGGCCGCGGCGTTGAGGGGCGACCGGCCGCGCGGTCCCGTTGTCAGTGGCCCGTGGGATGCTTGGCGTGATGGCGAAGAAGAGTGCTGATGACGATCCGCTGGCCCCCGTGACCCTTGCGGTGGGGCAGGAGGACCTGCTGCTCGACCGTGCGGTGCAGCAGGTGGTGGCCGCCGCCCGGGCCGCCGACGCCGACACGGACGTGCGGGATCTGACCCCGGACCAGTTGCAGCCCGGCACGCTCGCCGAGCTGACCAGCCCGTCGCTCTTCTCGGAGCGCAAGGTCGTGGTCGTCCGCAACGCGCAGGACCTGTCCGCCGACACGATCAAGGACGTCAAGGCGTACCTCGGGGCGCCCGCCGAGGAGATCACCCTCGTGCTGCTGCACGCGGGCGGCGTCAAGGGCAAGGGGCTGCTGGACGCGGCGCGCAAGGCGGGGGCCCGGGAGGTCGCCTGCCCGAAGATGACCAAGCCCGCGGACCGGCTCGCGTTCGTGCGCAGCGAGTTCCGGGCCTCGGGACGGTCCGCCACACCGGAGGCGTGTCAGGCGCTGGTCGACGCCATCGGCAGCGATCTGCGGGAGCTGGCGTCGGCCGTGACCCAGCTCGTCGCGGACATCGAGGGCACCATCGACGAGGCCGTCGTCGGGCGGTACTACACCGGGCGGGCCGAGGCGTCGAGCTTCACCGTCGCCGACCGGGCCGTGGAAGGTCGTACGGCGGAGGCGCTGGAGGCGCTGCGCTGGTCGCTGGCGACCGGGGTCGCTCCGGTGCTGATCACGAGTGCGCTCGCACAGGGGGTGCGGGCGATCGGGAAGCTGTCCGGCGCGCGCGGTGGGCGGCCCGCGGATCTCGCGCGGGAGCTGGGGATGCCGCCGTGGAAGATCGACCGGGTACGGCAGCAGATGCGGGGGTGGACACCGGACGGGGTCGCCGTGGCACTGCAGGCCGTCGCCGAGGCCGACGCGGGTGTCAAGGGCGGCGGGGACGATCCCGAGTACGCCCTGGAGAAGGCTGTGGTGACCATCGCGCGGGCGGCGCGGTCGCGCGGGCGGGGGTAAGCCCGCCAGGAGGGGCTGGGCCCCCTTCGGCCCCTGAAATCCGTCAGAAGTGCCGAAAGCCCCGATGTCCCACCCTGGGGAAGGGTGGGGGGTACCGGGGCTTCGGTTCGTGCTGTGAGGAGCCACGCCCGCGTGGCGAACGCAGGCCGCGCGTGGCTCCGGGGTGCCGGCCGGGGGCGGATGAGAGAGGGCCCGCCCGGGTCCGTCCGGCGATCAGATCAAAGAAGAGGTTCAGCCCTGGAGGGACGCGACCTTGGAAGCGAGCGCCGACTTCTTGTTGGCGGCCTGGTTCTTGTGGATGACGCCCTTGGAGACGGCCTTGTCGAGCTGACGCGCGGCAGCGCGCTGCAGCTCGGTGGCCTTCTGGACGTCGCCTGCGGCAGCGGCCTCACGGGCCTTGCGGATCGCGGTCTTCAGGGAGGACTTGACGGCCTTGTTGCGCAGCCGAGCCTTCTCGTTGGTCTTGATCCGCTTGATCTGGGACTTGATGTTCGCCACGAATGAGCCTTTTCAGGTTCTGGTCCGGAGCCGTGAAGCTCCCGTACCGATGATTTCCAGAAGATGTGCCTCGCGCTGAGAGGGCATGAGACACAGCTGCCCACACTACCAGCGAGGCGGACAACAGCCCAAACCTGTCCCTGGTCCCTCTCCATGGGACCATGGAGGCTACGTATCGATCCGACCCGAGGCACAAGGCGCCTCAAGAGACAGGACCCTGCGTGCCCGCGACCCCTAACAATGTGCCCGAGCCGAGCCGTACCGCCCCGGCTCTGATTCGCAATTTCTGCATCATCGCGCACATCGACCACGGCAAGTCCACGCTCGCCGACCGGATGCTCCAGCTGACCGGTGTGGTCGAGCAGCGGCAGATGCGTGCTCAGTACCTCGACCGGATGGACATCGAGCGCGAGCGCGGCATCACGATCAAGTCCCAGGCGGTGCGTCTGCCCTGGGCCCCCACCGAGGGCCCGGACCAGGGCAGCACGCACATCCTCAACATGATCGACACCCCGGGGCACGTCGACTTCACGTACGAGGTGTCGCGGTCGCTGGCGGCCTGCGAGGGGACTGTCCTTCTCGTCGACGCAGCCCAGGGCATCGAGGCGCAGACCCTCGCCAACCTCTACCTGGCGATGGAGAACGACCTCACGATCATCCCCGTGCTCAACAAGATCGACCTGCCGGCCGCGCAGCCGGAGAAGTTCGCCGAGGAACTGGCGAACCTGGTCGGCTGCGACCCGGACGACGTGCTGCGGGTCTCCGCGAAGACCGGTGTCGGCGTCGACGCGCTGCTGAACAGGGTCGTCAAGGAGATCCCGGCGCCGGTCGGCGTCGCCGACGCGCCCGCCCGCGCGATGATCTTCGACTCGGTCTACGACTCCTACCGCGGTGTCGTGACGTACGTCCGTGTCATCGACGGCCAGCTCAACAAGCGTGAGCGCATCAAGATGATGTCGACGGGCGCCACGCACGAGCTGCTGGAGATCGGGACGAACTCGCCGGAGATGCTGTCCGCGGACGGACTGGGCGTCGGCGAGGTCGGCTATCTGATCACCGGTGTGAAGGACGTCCGGCAGTCCAAGGTCGGTGACACGGTCACCAGCCAGAACAAGGGCGCCACGGAAGCCCTGGGCGGCTACAAGGACCCGAAGCCCATGGTCTTCTCCGGGCTCTATCCGCTCGACGGCTCCGACTATCCGGAGCTGCGCGAGGCGCTGGACAAGCTGCAGCTCAACGACGCCGCGCTCGTCTACGAGCCGGAGACCTCGGCGGCGCTCGGCTTCGGTTTCCGCGTCGGCTTCCTCGGGCTGCTGCACCTCGACGTGATCCGGGAGCGGCTGGAGCGCGAGTTCGGGCTCGATCTCATCGCCACCGCGCCGAACGTGGTCTACCGCGTGGTCATGGAGGACGGGACCGAGCACACGGTCACCAATCCGAGCGAATTCCCCGAGGGGAAGATCAACGAGGTGTACGAGCCCGTCGTACGGGCCACGATCCTCGCGCCGAGCGAGTTCATCGGCTCGATCATGGAGCTGTGCCAGACCCGGCGCGGCACCCTGCTCGGGATGGACTACCTGTCGGAGGACCGGGTCGAGATCCGGTACACGCTGCCGCTCGCGGAAATCGTCTTCGACTTCTTCGACCAGTTGAAGTCGAAGACGCGCGGCTACGCGTCGCTCGACTACGAGCCCACCGGCGAGCAGACCTCCAGCCTGGTCAAGGTCGACATCCTGCTGCACGGCGACAAGGTCGACGCCTTCTCGGCGATCACGCACAAGGACGCGGCGTACGCGTACGGCGTGCGGCTGGTCGCCAAGCTGCGCGAGCTGATCCCGCGGCAGGCCTTCGAGGTGCCCATCCAGGCCGCCATCGGCTCGCGGGTGATCGCCCGCGAGACCATCCGCGCCATCCGCAAGGACGTCCTCGCCAAGTGCTACGGCGGCGACATCTCCCGTAAGCGCAAGCTGCTGGAGAAGCAGAAGGAAGGCAAGAAGCGGATGAAGATGGTGGGTTCCGTGGAGGTTCCGCAGGAAGCCTTCATCGCCGTGCTGAGCAGTGATGACAGCGCGGGATCGGCCAAGAGCAAGAAGTAACCGCGGGTAACTTGTGACCGCGTCCGCAAAACGGGTGCAAGAGGGGTCCGTCGTACGAAAGTGTGGCGGGCCCCTACGCGTGCGTAGGGTCGCTCTGCGTGGAACATGCGGGGAAACAGACAGGCCGATGCCCCTTACGTACAGGCCGGTCGCGGCTTAGTCTGATCCCTGCTCGATAGTTACTCGCGAGTTAAACAACCAGCTTCAGCCCCACCGTGAGTAAAACCAGCCGCACTGAGCCAGCCGCATCGTCGCGGGTCCCGGAGGATGTCGTGAGCGACACACAGACACTGATCGAGAACCGACCGCCCTCCGTGGCGGCCCTCTTCCTGGATCGCGTTGCGGCCACACCGGACGCCGAGGCCTACCGTTACCCGGTGCCCGCGGCTTCCGGCCAGGGCCCGGACGACTGGAAGTCGCTCAGCTGGGGACAGGCCGCCGAGCGGGTCTACGCGATCGCGGCCGGTCTCATCGAACTCGGCATCCAGCCGGAGCAGCGGGTCGCCCTCGCCTCCTCCACCCGCGTCGAGTGGATCCTCGCCGACCTCGGCATCCTGTGCGCAGGCGCGGCCACCACGACCGTCTACCCGCAGACCAACGCGGAGGAGTCGGCGTTCATCCTGTCCGACTCCGAGAGCCGGGTGCTGATCGCGGAGGACGCGGCGCAGGTCGCCAAGGCCGTCGAGAAGCGCGCCGAGCTGCCCGAGCTCACCCAGGTCGTCGTCATCGACGCGGCCGGCGTGGAGACCGGCGACTGGGTCATCACGCTCGCCGAGCTGGAGCAGCGTGGTGCCAAGTACCTGGAGAAGCACCCCGAGCTGATCAAGGAGCGGGTCGGCGCGATCACCAAGGACCAGCTCGCCACCCTCATCTACACCTCCGGCACCACCGGCCGCCCCAAGGGCGTACGGCTGCCGCAGGACAACTGGTCGTACATGGCGAAGGCGATCGCCGCGACCGGGCTGATCAGCGGCGAAGACGTGCAGTACCTGTGGCTGCCGCTCGCCCATGTCTTCGGCAAGGTGCTCACCTCCGGGCAGATCGAGGTCGGCCACGTCACCGCCGTCGACGGCCGGGTCGACAAGATCATCGAGAACCTGCCGGTCGTGCAGCCGACGTACATGGCCGCCGTGCCGCGGATCTTCGAGAAGGTCTACAACGGCGTCGCGGCGAAGGCCCGCGCGGGCGGCGGCGCCAAGTACAAGATCTTCCAGTGGGCGGCCGAGGTCGCCCGCGAGTACGCCAAGGTCACCCAGGACAACTTCCGCCGCACCGGTGCCGCGACCGCCCCCTTCGGCCTCACCGCGAAGCACAAGGTCGCCGACGGGCTCGTCTACAGCAAGCTGCGGGAGGCCTTCGGCGGGCGACTGCGGGCCTGTGTCTCCGGCTCCGCCGCGCTCGCGCCGGAGATCGGCTACTTCTTCGCCGGCGCCGGTGTGCACATCCTGGAGGGCTACGGCCTCACGGAGTCCTCGGCCGCGTCCTTCGTGAACCCCGGCGAGGCCTACCGCACCGGTACGGTCGGCAAGCCGCTGCCCGGCTGCGAGGTGCGGATCGCCGACGACGGCGAGATCCTGCTGCGCGGCCCCGGCATCATGCAGGGCTACCACGGGCTGCCCGAGAAGACCGCCGAGGTCCTGGAGAGCGACGGCTGGTTCCACACCGGTGACATCGGCGAGCTGTCCCCCGACGGCTATCTGCGGATCACCGACCGCAAGAAGGACCTCATCAAGACGTCCGGCGGCAAGTACATCGCGCCCGCCGAGGTCGAGGGACAGTTCAAGGCGGTCTGCCCGTACGTCTCCAACATCCTCGTGCACGGCGCCGACCGGAACTTCTGCACCGCCCTGATCGCCCTCGACGAGGTCGCGATCCTGGAGTGGGCCAAGGACAACGGCCTGGGCGGCAAGTCCTACGGCGACGTGGTGGCCGCGCCGGCGACCGTCGAGATGGTCGACGGGTACGTCAAGGAGCTCAACGGCGGGCTGCAGAAGTGGCAGACCATCAAGAAGTTCCGGCTGCTGCCCCGGGACCTCGACGTGGAGCACGGGGAGATCACGCCGAGCCTGAAGCTGAAGCGGCCGGTCGTGGAGCGGGAGTACAAGCACCTCATCGACGAGATGTACGCGGGGACCCGGGAGGCCTGAGGGACTGAGGGGCTCGTCGCAGGGCGCGGGCGCGTGGGGGCTGTTCACGCAGCTCCCCGCGCCCCTTCCGGTCAGTGCGGCCTGCCTTGGCCGAGCAGTCGCCGCAGTTCCCTGGCTTCTTCTCGCAGCGTTGCCACGTCGACGGGTTCCTCGCCGAGCCGGTCCTCCAGCACCGCCAGCCGCTTGCTCAGCTCACTGAAATCCGCTTTTTCCCGTGCCAGCAGGGTCTGCAGCTGCTGGTTCTTCCGGTGCAGTTCAAGGAAGACGTTGACCTTCGCCCGCAGCACCCAGGGATCGAACGGCTTCGTCAGATAGTCGGCGGCGCCCGTCGCGTAGCCCCGGAACGCGTACCCCGCCTCCTCCTCCGCTCCCGTCAGGAAGATGATCGGGACGTCTTTCGTCTGGTCGAGGCGTTTGATGTTCGCGGCGGTTTCGAAGCCGTCCATGCCCGGCATACGGATGTCGAGAAGGACCACGGCGAAACGGCGGCGCAGCAGCGCCTTCATCGCCTCCTCGCCGGAACGCGCCCGTACGATCGGCTCGTTCAACGACGCCAGAACGGCCTCCAGCGCGATCAGGTTGTCCTCCATGTCGTCGACCAGGAGGATGCCGGCCCGCTCGTCAGGGATCATTGCTCCGTCCGTTCGTTGTCGGCCGTCTCGCTGTCCTCGGTGCCGTCGGGGTCCAGGAGCGCGCAGACGACGGTGAGCAGCCGGTCGACGTCGACCGGTTTGGGCACGTAGTCGTTGGCGCCGCGCGCGATGGACTTCTCCCGGTCGCCGGGCATGGCCTTCGCGGTGAGGGCGACGATCGGCAGGCCCGTCCAGCGGGGGGCGCGGCGGATCGCCGCGATGGTCTCGTAGCCGTCCATCTCCGGCATCATGATGTCCATCAGGACCAGTTCGACGTCCGGGTTGCGTTCCAGGGTCTCGATGCCCTCCCGGCCGTTCTCGGCGTACAGCACCGGCATGCCGACCCGCCCCAGGACATGGGTGAGGGCGAACACGTTGCGGATGTCGTCGTCGATGATCAGGACGCGGCGGCCGGGGAGGATCCGGCCCGCGCGGCCCGTCTGCCAGGCCTCCAGCCTGGTCGGGGCCGGCCAGGCGTCGTCGGTGTCGGGGGCGGTGGCCGGGGCGGGGCCGAGGACCGGCAGGGCGTGGTCCTTGGGGGTGGGGCCCGCCGCCGTGTGGCCGGGGCTGACGACCGGGACGTACAGCGTGAACGTCGAGCCCTTGCCCGGTTCGCTCTCCGCGACGATACGGCCGCCCAGCAGGCCCGCGATCTCCCGGCTGATGGACAGCCCGAGGCCGGTGCCGCCGTACTTGCGGTTGGTGGTGCCGTCGGCCTGCTGGAAGGCCTCGAAGATGACCGGGAGTTTCTCGGCGGCGATGCCGATGCCGGTGTCCGACACCTCGAAGGCGATCACCTCGTCGCTGTCGCGGACACAGTGGCGTGCGGGGTCCTTCTCCCGGCTCACCCGTAGTTCCACGCGTCCCTTGGCGGTGAACTTGATCGCGTTGGAGAGCAGGTTGCGCAGGATCTGCTGGAGGCGTTGTTCGTCCGAGTACATCTCGCGCGGTACGTCGTCGCCGACGGTCACCTCGAAGGCCAGGCCCCGGTCCAGGGTGAGCGGGCGGAAGGTCGCGTGGACGTAGTCGAGGAGTTTGATCAGGGGGAGGCGCTTGGGGCGTACGTCCATCCGGCCGGCCTCGATCTTCGACAGGTCCAGGATGTCGTTGATGAGCTGGAGGAGGTCCGAGCCCGAGCGGTGGATCGTCGTCGCGAACTGGACCTCCTGATCGGAGAGATGGCCGTCCGGGTTGTCGGACAGCAGTCGGGCCAGAATCAGCAGGGAATTCAGCGGAGTGCGCAGTTCGTGCGACATGTTCGCCAGGAACTCCGACTTGTACTGGGACGACGTCGCAAGGAGGGCCGCCTTCTCCTCCAGCTCCGCGTTCGAGCGCTGCAGTTCGGCCTGTTGTTTCTGCAGTTCGTCAGAGCGTTCCTGGAGTTGCATCGCGAGCCGTTGCGACTCGCCGAGCAGGGACTCCGTGCGCGAGTTGGCGATGATCGTGTTGATCGCCACGCCGATGGTGTTGACGAACTGGTCGAAGAACGCCAGGTGGACGTCGGAGAAGCGGGAGAAGGAGGCCAGCTCGATCACGCCGAGGAGTTTGTCCTCGAAGAGGATCGGGATGATGACGATCGTGGTCGGGGCGGCCTCGCCCAGACCGCTGTTGATCTTGATGTAGTCCGGTGGGGTCTCCTCCACGAGGATCCGCTGCTTCTCGCGGGCCGCCTGGTGGACCAGGCCGTGCACCGGGAGGCCGCCGGTCTCGACCGTCGCGCCCTGTGCCGACCCGTATCCGGCGATGAACGCCAGCCCCTTCGCCGGTACGGCCGTGCGCACGGCGGCGCCGTCCTCGTCCGGGTCGGCCAGGAAGAACGCGCCGTACTGGGCGTTCACCAGCGGGGTCAGCTCGCGCAGGATCAGGTCGGCGACCTCCATCAGGTCGCGGTGGCCCTGCATCAGCGCGGCGAGGCGGGCCAGGTTGGACTCCAGCCAGTCCTTCGCGCGGGTCGTCTCGCGCAGGTTGGCCACCATCAGGTTGATGTTGTCCTTCAGTTCGGCGACCTCGCCCTGTGTCTCGACGGTGATCGAGCGGGACATGTCGCCCTGGGCCACGGCCGAGGCGACCTCGGCGATCGCGCGGACCTGGGTGGTGAGGTTGAGCGCGAGTTCGTTCACGTTGGTCGTGAGGCGTTTCCAGGTGCCGTACACGCCTTCCACGCGGGCCTGGCCACCGAGCTGTCCCTCGGAGCCCACCTCGCGGGCGACCCGTGTCACCTCGGAGGAGAACGAGGACAGGGTGTCGACCATCGTGTTGATGGTCGTCTTGAGTTCGAGGATCTCGCCGCGCGCGTCCACGTCGATCTTCTTCGACAGGTCGCCCTGTGCCACGGCGGTCGCCACCTGGGCGATGTTGCGGACCTGGGAGGTGAGGTTGTCGGCCATGTAGTTGACGTTGTCGGTCAGGTCGCGCCAGACCCCGGAGACGCCGAGGACCTGTGCGCGGCCGCCCAGCCGGCCGTCGGTGCCGACCTCGCGGGCCACGCGGGTGACCTCGTCGGCGAAGGCCCGCAGTTGTTCCACCATCGTGTTGACGGTGTCCTTCAGTTCCAGGATCTCGCCGCGCGCGTCGACGGTGATCTTCTTGGAGAGGTCGCCGTTGGCGACGGCCGTCGTCACCTGGGCGATGTTGCGTACCTGGGAGGTCAGGTTCAGCGCCATGAAGTTGACGTTGTCGGTGAGGTCTTTCCAGACGCCGGAGACGCCGCGGACCTGGGCCTGACCGCCGAGGTTTCCTTCGGTGCCGACCTCGCGGGCGACGCGGGTGACTTCGTCGGCGAAGGCGGACAGCTGGTCCACCATCGTGTTGATCGTCGACTTCAGTTCAAGAATCTCGCCTTTCGCCTCCACAGTGATCTTCTTGCCGAGGTCTCCCTGGGCGACGGCGGTGGAGACGAGGGCGATGTTGCGGACCTGGGACGTCAGGTTGTCCGCCATGAAGTTGACGTTGTCGGTGAGGTCTTTCCAGACGCCGGAGACGCCGCGGACCTGGGCCCGGCCGCCGAGGTTTCCTTCGGTGCCGACCTCGCGGGCGACGCGGGTGACCTCGTCGGCGAACGCGGACAGCTGGTCCACCATCGTGTTGATGGTTGATTTCAGTTCAAGAATTTCGCCTTGCGCGTCGACCGTGATCTTCTGGCTGAGATCTCCGTTGGCGACGGCCGTCGTCACCTGGGCGATGTTGCGGACCTGGGAGGTCAGGTTCGACGCCATGAAGTTGACGTTGTCGGTGAGGTCCTTCCAGACACCGGACACACCCCGCACCTGGGCGCGCCCGCCCAGCCGGCCCTCGGTGCCGACCTCGCGGGCGACGCGGGTGACCTCGTCGGCGAACGCGGAGAGCTGGTCGACCATGGTGTTGACGGTCAGCTTCAGTTCCAGGAGTTCGCCGGTCGCCTCGATGGTCACCGTGCGGGTCAGGTCGCCGCGGGCCACCGCCGTCGTCACCAGGGCGATGTCGCGGACCTGTGCGGTCAGCCGGGACGCCATGGTGTTGACGGCCTCGGTCACGTCCCGCCAACTGCCCGAGAGCCCCTGCACCTTGGCCCGGCCGCCGAGCCGCCCCTCGGTGCCGACCTCGCGCGCGACCCGGGTCACCTCGCCGGTGAACAGGGACAGCTGGTCGACCATCTTGTTCACCGCGCGGCCCAGCCGCCGCAGATCGCCGCGCAACTGCCGGCTGCCGTCGTGCAGATCGACCCGCTGGGTGAGATCGCCGCCGGCCACCGCGTCCAGCACGCGCGTGGCGTTCGCCGCCGGTGCGACCAGGGCGTCGAGGACCTGGTTGACGTCGTTGACACGGGACGTCCAGGCGCCCTGGCCGGGACTCGCCGACAGGCGTTCGTCCAGGCGGCCGTGGCGCACCAGCTCCCGTTTCACGCGGCGCACATCGGTGTTGAAGTGGATGTTGCGGTCCATGATCTGGTTGAAGACGGCGGTGAGTTCGCCGACGAT
Organism: Streptomyces sp. NPDC090088; assembly: GCF_044747345.1. Taxonomy (NCBI): domain Bacteria; kingdom Bacillati; phylum Actinomycetota; class Actinomycetes; order Kitasatosporales; family Streptomycetaceae; genus Streptomyces; species Streptomyces sp. NPDC090088. Next base: position 719,573 of record NZ_JBIVDZ010000001.1, read on the forward strand.
TCCCTCGCCCGTCTCCGGCACCTTGGTGAAGTCGCCGTCGCGGGCGGCGGTCATCGCGGCGAGCAGAGGGCGCAGTTCGGATGCTCGGAGTTGTTCCAGTTTCTGTCCGTCTTCGAGCACACGCGTAGCACTGTTCTCACTCATGGCGGCCCACTTCGGTAACTCGGTGCTTATGGGCGCAGTCAGTCTGTCACTCTGTCCGCATCGATCGGGATGTATTCGTCCGAACTGCTCGGGGAGCTGGACATGGGGGCCATACCCACGCAACGGGAGACCGCCTCCCGGGTCCGCGAGGCGCCCGCGCACGACGACCCGCCCGCGCACGAGACCGCGGGCTTACGCGCCCAGGGGCGCGTGACTCTGCACGGAAGCCCCCTCGCGCCCGGTTCCGCCCGCGCACTGGTGCGCGCCTCCCTCGACGAGTGGATCGACTGCGGACTGCTGGGCCGGGAGCGGCAGCGGGTCGCCGAGGACGCCATGGTCGTCGTCAGCGAACTCGTCACCAACGCCGTGGTGCACGCCGGCACGGACGTCGAGGTCGACTGGTGGCTGGAACAGTACGCACCGGAGGAGGACGAGGAGCCGGCGTTCGTCGTCGAGGTCACCGACCACCACCCCTCCCGCGCCCCGCGCGACCACCCGGGCGAGACGCCGTACGAGACACCGGAGTTCGGGCGCGGGCTGCGGCTGGTCGCCTCGCTCGCCGAGTCCTGGGGGGTGACCTACCGCACCGGCGCGAAGTCGGTGTGGGCGCGGCTGACCGGCCGCGGCGGCACGCTCCCCGACGAGCAGGAACTGAAGGTCGCCGAGATCCTCGCCCCCGAGCCGCCCGCCCCCGCGGACGACCCCGCGCGGGCCTGCTCCCACCGCCCCGAACGCGACCGGGACTGGCTCAACCGGGGCGCCCTCACCTTCCTCGCCGAGGCCTCCGACCTGCTCGCCGGGCAGCTCGACGAGAACCTGGTGGCCGCGCTCACCGGCCAGCTGATCGTGCCCCGGCTCGCCGACTGGTGCGCGGTGTGGCTGGAGGACGAGGCGACCGTGCGCGGCGGCGGCCGGCACGATCCCACCGGCGCGGGCGGGCCGCGGCTGGCCCGGGTCTGGCACGGCAGCGAGAACCGCATCGAGGAACTGCGCCGCGTCCTGGAGAAGGACCCGCCCTGCGCCCGGGACGGCACGGGGGCGCCCCCGATCGAGCGAAGCCGAGAGTGGGGGAGGTCAGGGCCCGAGCCGTATCCCTGGCCCCGCGAGGCGCTCGGCCCGCAGGGCGCCCTCGGCTCGGCGCTCGCCTACCGGCTGATCGCGGGCGGCCGCCCGCTCGGCACGCTCGTCATCGGACGCTCCGGTCCCGACGGCTTCCCCGACGAGATCACCGGCCTGGTCGAGGACTTCGGCCGCCGGGTCGCCCTCGCCATCGGCGCGGCCCGCCAGTACGCCCGCCAGGCCACCATCAGCGCCGTGCTCCAGCGCGGCCTGCTGCCCGGCGCGGTCGCCGAGATCCCGGGGGTGCGCAGCGCGCTCGTCTACGAACCCTGCGACAAGGGCGGACCGAGCGGCGACTTCTACGACCTCTTCCCGGCCGGTGACGGCCGCTGGTGCTTCGCCGTCGGCGACGTCCAGGGCAAGGGCCCCGAGGCCGCCGTCGTGATCGGGCTCGCCCGGCCCTGGCTGCGCCTGCTCGCCCGGGAGGGCTACCGGGTCGCCGACGTCCTGGACCGCCTCAACCAGCTCCTCCTCGACGACGCCACCGAGGCCGCCGACGCCGCCGCCCGCGCCCTGGTCGCCGCCGGCGGCCGCCCCCTGCCGCCCGGCGACGGCCCGCAGACCCGCTTCCTGTCCCTCCTCTACGGCGAGCTCACCCCGCTGGAGGGCGGCGGGGTCCGCTGCACCCTCGCCTCCGCCGGGCACCCGCTGCCGCTGCTCCTCGGCCCCGACGGCGAGGTCAGCACCGCCGCCCGGCCGCAGACCCTGCTCGGGGTCATCGAGGACGAGACGTACACCAGCGAGACCGTCGAGCTCGCGCCCGGCCACAGCCTGCTGTGCGTCACCGACGGGGTGACCGAGCGCCGCTCCGGCACCCGCCAGTTCGACGACGGCGACGGGCTCGCGCGGGCGCTGGCCGGCTGCGCGGGGCTGAGCGCGGAGCTGATCGCCGAACGGATCAGACGGCTCGTCCACGAGTTCGGCGGCGGCCAGCCCGAGGACGACCTGGCGCTGCTCGTCCTCCAGGCGGAGTGACCGGCGGAGTGACCGGTGGAGCGACCGGCGGAGCGACTGGCGGAGCGACTGGCGGAGTGACCGGCGGAGTGACCGGCGGAGCGACCGGCGCCGTACGGGACAATGGAGGACATGCCTTCCGCACTCCCCGACGGCGAGCCCGTCCCCGACGACGGCGCGCTCCCCGCTTCCGCGCTCGCCGGGGCCGCCGCCCGCCCCCTCGGGTTCTACCTGCACGTCCCCTACTGCGCGACCCGCTGCGGCTACTGCGACTTCAACACGTACACCGCGACCGAGCTGCGCGGCACCGGCGGTGTCCTGGCCTCCCGCGACAACTACGCGGACACGCTGATCGACGAGGTCAGGCAGGCCAGGAAGGTCCTCGGCGACGACCCGCGCGAGGTGCGGACCGTGTTCGTCGGGGGCGGTACGCCGACGCTGCTGGGCGCCGCCGATCTCGTACGGATGCTGGGCGCGATCCGGGACGAGTTCGGGCTCGCGGCGGACGCCGAGGTCACCACGGAGGCGAACCCGGAGTCCGTCGACCCGGCCTATCTGGCGGCTCTGCGGGAGGGCGGCTTCAACCGGATCTCCTTCGGCATGCAGAGCGCGCGGCAGCACGTGCTGCGGGTGCTCGACCGCACGCACACCCCCGGCCGCCCCGAGGCATGCGTCGCGGAGGCCCGCGCGGCCGGCTTCGAGCATGTCAACCTCGATCTGATCTACGGCACCCCGGGCGAGTCCGACGACGACTGGCGGGCCTCCCTGGAGGCGGCGATCGGGGCCGGTCCCGACCATGTGTCGGCGTACGCGCTGATCGTCGAGGAGGGCACCCAGCTCGCCCGCCGGATCCGCCGCGGCGAGGTCCCGATGACCGACGACGACGTCCACGCCGACCGCTACCTGATCGCCGAGTCGGTGCTGACGGACGCGGGCTTCGACTGGTACGAGGTGTCCAACTGGGCCACCTCCGAGGCGGCCCGCTGCCTGCACAACGAGCTGTACTGGCGGGGCGCCGACTGGTGGGGCGCCGGACCGGGGGCGCACTCCCACGTGGGCGGGGTGCGCTGGTGGAACGTCAAGCACCCGGGGGCGTACGCGGCGGCCCTCGCGTCCGGACGCTCCCCGGGCGCCGGACGCGAACTCCTGACGGACGAGGACCGCCGGGTGGAGCGCATCCTGCTGGAGCTGCGGCTGCGCGAGGGCGTGCCGCTGGCGCTCCTCAAGGAGGACGGGCTCAGGGCGTCGCGCCGGGCCCTGTCGGACGGACTCCTGGAGCAGGGGGCCTACGACGAGGGGCGGGCCGTGCTGACACTGCGCGGGCGGCTGCTGGCGGACGCCGTGGTCAGGGACCTGGTGGACTGATCACTCCGGTGGGTGAACGGGGCGTCAGGCCCCATCGCCGCCCGTGACGAAGTCGATCAGTTCCTCCACCCGGCCCAGCAGCTCCGGCTCCAGGTCCTTGTACGAGGTCACCTTCGCCAGGATCGCCTGCCACACCGCGCCCGTGTTGTCCGAGGGCCAGCCCAGCGCCCGGCACACGCCCGTCTTCCAGTCCTGCCCGTGCGGGACGCGCGGCCACGCCTCGATGCCCAGGGACGACGGTTTCACGGCCTCCCAGATGTCGATGTACGGGTGGCCGACGACCAGGGCGTGGCCGCTGGTGACCGACTGGGCGATGCGCCACTCCTTGGTGCCGGGGAGCAGGTGGTCGACGAGGACACCCAGGCGGGCGTCCGGGCCGGGGGCGAATTCGGCCACGATGGAGGGGAGGTCGTCGACGCCCTCCAGGTACTCGACGACCACGCCCTCGACGCGCAGGTCGTCGCCCCAGACCTTCTCGACCAGTTCCGCGTCGTGGCGGCCCTCCACGTAGATGCGGCCCGCGCGGGCGACACGCGCGCGGGCGCCGGGGACGGCGACCGAGCCGGAGGCGGTACGGGACGGGCGTACCGGCCCCCCGGACGCGGGCCGTACGAGGGTGACGACCTGTCCCTCCAGGAGGAAGCCGCGCGGCTCCAGCGGGAAGACGCGGTGCTTGCCGAAGCGGTCCTCCAGGGTGACCGTGCCCGCCTCGCAGCGGATCACCGCGCCGCAGAAGCCGGTACCGGGCTCCTCCACCACCAGGCCGGGTTCGGCGGCCACCTCCGGCACCGGCTTCGGCTTCTTCCACGGCGGGGTCAGGTCGGCGGAGTACTGGCGCATTCGGATGACGATAGGAGAAGCCGAACGGGTGCGCCTACGACACGCCGAAGCGGGCCGCCAGGGCGTCGCGCTGGGCCCGTACGAACGCCGCGTCGACCACCGCTCCGTGACCGGGGACGTACAGGGCGTCGTCGCCGCCGAGCGAGAGCAGGCGGTCCAGGGCCGCCGGCCAGCGGGACGGTACGGCGTCCGGGCCGGCCTGGGGATCGCCGGACTCCTCCACCAGGTCGCCGCAGAAGACCACCGGCGGGTCGCCGGGGACGAGGACCGCGAGATCGTGGGAGGTGTGGCCGGGGCCCACGTCGGCCAGCAGGGCCCGGCGGCCGCCGCCCAGGTCGAGGGCCCGCTCGCCGGAGACCGGGCGGCGGGGGAGCGGGAGGGCGTCGGCCGCCTCCTCGGCCTCGGGGGCCGGGAGGCCGTTGCGGACCGCGTCCAGGCGCAGCGCCTCGCGGTCGTGGGCGAGGACGGCCTCCGCGCCCGCCGCCGCGTACAGGTCGGTGCCCGCGAAGGCGGGCGTGCCGAAGACGTGGTCGAAGTGGGGGTGGGTGAGCGCGAGATGGGTCACACGGCGCCCGGCCAGCGCCTGCGCCTCCGTACGCAACCGCGCGCCCTCCGCCAGGCTCGACCCGGCGTCCACCATCAGGACCGCGCCCGGACCGAGGGCCAGCCCCGCCGTGCAGTCCCAGCCCGGCAGCCGGCACCGGCCGACCCCTTCGGCCACCCGCTCCCACCCCAGCTCTTCCCAAGTCACCGTCATGCCGCGACGCTAGCCGTAGAACGTCACGGGTCCTGACCGACCTTGCCCAGTCAGTACCCGACGGCCGTACACTGGGCCGGGGATGTTGGCACTCGGGATCGCAGAGTGCCAGACGAAAGACCCGAAGGACCCGAAAGGCCGCGGGCACGACTTTCTGGAGGTGTGGCGCTGGATGCTGAGTGAACGCAGGCTTCAGGTATTGCGCGCCATCGTCCAGGACTATGTCGGCACCGAGGAACCGGTCGGGTCGAAGGCGCTGACCGAGCGGCACAACCTCGGGGTCTCCCCGGCGACCGTGCGCAACGACATGGCCGCCCTGGAGGACGAGGGGTACATCGCCCAGCCGCACACCAGCGCCGGGCGGATCCCGACCGACAAGGGCTACCGGCTGTTCGTCGACAAGCTCGCCGGTGTCAAGCCGATGAGCGCGCCCGAACGGCGGGCGATCCAGAACTTCCTCGACGGCGCCGTCGACCTCGACGACGTCGTCGCGCGGACCGTGCGGCTGCTGGCGCAGCTGACGCGGCAGGTGGCGGTGGTGCAGTATCCGTCGCTGACGCGGTCCACCGTGCGCCACGTGGAGCTGCTGTCACTGGCTCCGGCCCGGCTGATGCTGGTGCTGATCACCGACACCGGGCGGGTCGAGCAGCGGATGGTCGACTGCCCGGCACCCTTCGGGGAGACGTCGCTGGCGGATCTGCGGGCGCGGCTGAACAGCCGGGTCGCGGGGCGCCGGTTCTCGGACGTGCCCCGGCTGGTGGAGGATCTGCCGGACGCCTTCGACGTCGAGGACCGCGGCACGGTCTCGGCGGTGCTCTCCACCCTGCTGGAGACGCTCGTCGAGGAGAACGAGGAGCGGCTGGTGATCGGCGGCACCGCCAATCTCACCCGCTTCGGGCATGACTTTCCCCTCATGATCCGGCCTGTTCTGGAGGCACTCGAGGAGCACGTGGTGCTTCTCAAGCTCCTTGGCGAGGCCGGGGATTCGGGCATGACCGTACGCATCGGTCACGAGAACGCCTATGAGGGACTCAACTCCACGTCCGTGGTGTCGGTCGGTTACGGTTCGGGCGGCGAGGCACTCGCCAAACTCGGCGTGGTCGGACCGACCCGCATGGATTACCCGGGAACGATGGGAGCGGTACGAGCGGTGGCACGGTACGTCGGACAGATCCTGGCGGAGTCGTAAGTGGCCACGGACTACTACGCCGTTCTCGGCGTGCGCCGCGACGCGTCGCAGGAAGAGATCAAGAAGGCCTTCCGTCGGCTCGCGCGCGAGCTGCACCCGGACGTCAACCCGGACCCGAAGACCCAGGAGCGGTTCAAGGAGATCAACGCCGCTTACGAGGTGCTCTCGGACCCGCAGAAGAAGCAGGTCTACGACCTCGGCGGCGACCCGCTCTCGCAGGCGGGCGGCGCGGGCGCGGGCGGCTTCGGGGCCGGTGGCTTCGGGAACTTCTCCGACATCATGGACGCGTTCTTCGGTACGGCGTCCCAGCGTGGGCCGAGGTCGCGTACGCGGCGCGGCCAGGACGCGATGATCCGGATCGAGGTGGAGCTGGACGAGGCCGCTTTCGGCACGACCAAGGACATCCAGGTCGACACGGCGATCGTCTGCAACACCTGTAACGGTGAGGGCGCGGCGCCGGGCACCTCCGCCCAGACGTGTGACATGTGCCGGGGCCGTGGTGAGGTCTCGCAGGTGACGCGGTCCTTCCTCGGGCAGGTCATGACCTCCCGGCCCTGCCCGCAGTGTCAGGGCTTCGGCACCGTCGTGCCGACGCCGTGCCCCGAGTGCGCCGGTGACGGCCGGGTCCGCTCCCGGCGGACGCTGACCGTGAAGATCCCGGCCGGTGTCGACAATGGCACCCGGATCCAGCTCGCCGGTGAGGGCGAGGTCGGGCCCGGCGGCGGTCCCGCCGGTGACCTGTACGTCGAGATCCACGAGCTGCCGCACTCCACGTTCCAGCGGCGCGGCGACGACCTGCACTGCACGGTGACGATCCCGATGACGGCGGCCTCGCTCGGTACGAAGGTGCCGCTGGAGACGCTGGACGGGATGGAGGAGGTCGACATCCGGCCGGGCACCCAGTCCGGGCAGTCGATCCCGCTGCACGGGCGCGGTGTCACGCATCTGCGGGGCGGCGGCCGGGGCGACCTGATCGTCCACGTCGAGGTCATGACGCCGACCAAGCTCGACCCCGAGCAGGAACGCCTCCTGCGCGAGCTGGCGAAACTGCGCGGCGAGGAGCGGCCCACGGGGCAGTTCCAGCCGGGGCAGCAGGGCCTCTTCTCCCGGCTGAAGGACGCGTTCAACGGGCGTTGACGCGGGCGCCCGCAGCGGGTCGCGGAGGGGCTGTGCCGCCCGCGATATGTGGCATGTGCCAAAGAGGCGACCCGATTCGGTCTTGTTCGGAGGACGTGACAACATGCCGTCATGTCCTCCGCACTGACCGATCTCTTCCCCTTTCCGATCGTGCAGGCCCCCATGGCCGGCGGGGTCTCCGTCCCGCAGCTGGCCGCCGCCGTGTCCGAGGCGGGCGGGCTGGGGTTCCTCGCCGCCGGGTACAAGACCGCCGACGGGATGTACCAGGAGATCAAGCAGCTGCGGGGGCTGACCGGCCGCCCTTTCGGGGTCAACCTCTTCATGCCGCAGCCGGAGCACGCGGAGTCCGGCGCCGTGGAGCTGTACGCACACCAGCTGGCCGGTGAGGCCGCCTGGTACGAGACCGAGCTCGGCGACCCGGACAGCGGCCGCGACGACGGGTACGACGCGAAGCTCGCGGTACTCCTCGACAACCCGGTGGCCGTCGTCTCCTTCCACTTCGGTGTGCCGACCCGCGAGGTGCTGGAGTCCCTGCGCCGGGCCGGAACCCTCACCCTGGTCACCGCGACCACCGCCGAGGAGGCCCTCGCCGTCGAGCGGGCCGGGGCGGACGCGGTGATCGCGCAGGGCGTCGAGGCCGGCGGGCACCAGGGCACCCACCGGGACATCGCCGAGAACGACGGAGCCGGGATCGGGCTGCTGTCGCTGATCGGCCAGATACGGGAGACCGTGGGCATCCCGGTGGTCGCCGCCGGCGGGATCATGCGCGGCAGCCAGATCGCCGCCGTGCTCGCCGCGGGCGCGAGCGCCGCCCAGCTCGGTACGGCCTTCCTCGCCACCCCCGAGTCCGGCGCCGCCGACATCCACAAGCAGGCCCTGACCAACCCCCTGTTCGTCCGCACGGAACTGACCCGGGCCTTCTCCGGGCGGCCCGCCCGCGGGCTCGTCAACCGCTTCCTGCGCGAGCACGGGCCGTACGCGCCCGCCGCCTACCCGGAGGTCCACCACCTCACCTCCCCGCTGCGCAAGGCCGCCGCCAAGGCCGGGGACGCGCAGGGCATGGCGCTGTGGTCCGGGCAGGGGCACCGGATGGCCCGGGAGCTGCCCGCCGGGCAGCTGGTGGAGACCCTCGTCGAGGAACTGGCCGCCGCGTCGACAGCGTTGTCGACCAAGGCGGGGACCGAGAGGGGGGACGGGCGATGACCGCGCCGGTGTTCGTCGTCGAGGACCTCCGCGCGGACGGCTCCGGACAGTACGTCCTGGACGGGCCCGAGGGCCGTCACGCGGTCTCCGTGAAGCGGCTTCAGCCCGGCGAGGAGGTCGTCCTCACCGACGGCGCCGGCCGCTACGCGGTGTGCGACGTGATCGCCGCCGAGGGCAAGGACCGGCTGGTCGTCCGCCTGACGGAGGTCGCCGAGGAGCCCGCGCCGCAGCCCCGTATCACCGTCGTCCAGGCCCTGCCCAAGGGCGACCGCGGCGAGGTCGCCGTGGAGACCATGACCGAGGTCGGCGTCGACGCGATCGTGCCCTGGCAGGCCGCCCGCTGCGTCACCCAGTGGCGGGGCGACCGGGGGCTCAAGTCGCTCGCGAAGTGGCGGGCCACCGCCCGCGAGGCCGGCAAGCAGTCCCGCCGGGTGCGGTTCCCCCAGGTCGCGGACGCGGCGAGCACCAAACAGGTTGCCGCACTTCTCGCCGAAGCCGATTTCGCCGCCGTCCTGCACTCCGACTTCGAGCACGGCAGCACACCGCTGGCCACCGCCGACCTGCCCGCCACGGGCGAGATCGTGCTGGTCGTCGGCCCCGAGGGGGGCGTCGCCCGGGACGAGGTGGCGCTCTTCGAGGAGGCGGGCGCGGGGACATACGTCCTGGGGCCCAGCGTGATGCGTACCTCGACCGCCGGCACGGCCGCCGCGGCCCTGCTGCTCGGCCGCACCGGCCGGTGGTCCTGACCCGCACGACCCTCTGGGGGACACACCGTGGAACTCGCCCAAGTCCGGCTCCTGGTCACCGACTTCGCCGCCTGCTACCACTTCTACGCCGAAGTGCTCGGGCTGCGGCCGCAGTCGGGGGCGAGCGAGGGACCGTACGAGAAGTTCAGCCCGCACGCCGGGTCCGCGGGGATCGCCCTCCAGGACCGGACCATGATGGCCGAGGTGCTGGGCGAGCTGGGGGACACCGCCACCGGGCACCGGTCGCTGGTGGTGCTGCGCGTCGACGACCTCGACGCCTACTGCGAGCAGATCGCCGCGCGCGGCGCGGTCCTGGTGCAGGGGCCCGTGCCCATGACGGAACGCATGCGGGTCGCCCACCTCAAGGACCCCGAGGGGAACCTGGTGGAACTGCAGGAATGGCTGCTGCTGCGCACCTGAAGGGTGACGGCTGCGAACACGTGAGTGGCCGTATGCCCCCTACCGTCACGGGCCCGACGGTGGGAGGCTGCCCCTCATGGGGGCATTGAGCCGGATTCGGCGGCGGCCGCGCGGGGCCAGGGCGGCGGCCGTGGCGGGGCTCGCGGTGATCGCCGTGGGCGGTGTCGTGGGCTGCCAGCCGACCGATCTGAACTCCGCGACCGTCGCGTACACCACCGACCAGACCGCCACCGCCGAGCTGAAACGGCAGCACGTCGACGTCAGCTGGCTCACCTGCACCGGCAACTACGGCTCGTCGGCGGCCGGTTCCACGAGGACACCGTCGGCCTCGCAGACCACCGTGGTCTCCGTGGACTGCCGGGGCCGGACCAAGGACGGGCGGGACATCACCGTCACCGGACGGGTCACCAAGGCCGTCAGCGGGGCCTGTGTGCGCGGGAACCTCGTCGCCAAGGTCGGCGGCAAGGAGTGGTTCCGGGTGAAGGGCCTCGGCAACTGCGACGCCACGCCCGGTCCGACGTACAGCACCTACCGGCCGCCCACCTACGGGCAGCAGCCCGGCCCCACCGTGACCGTGACGAAGACCGTCTGGTGCCAGGGCGACCCCAAGTGCTGGCCCGTGCAGGGAAAGTGATCGAAATCGGCCGCCGGGAACCCGCCGCGGTGCATAGGCTGAGCGGGTGACTCAGGGTGCAGCGACAGGACCGCGGTCCTACCTCCGATTTCCCCACGTCCACGGCGACCTGGTCGCCTTCACCGCCGAGGACGACGTGTGGCTCGCGCCGCTGGACGGCGGCCGGGCCTGGCGGGTCAGCGCCGACAACGTCCCGGTGACCCTGCCCCGTATCTCGCCGGACGGGACCACGGTCGCCTGGACCTCCACCCGCGACGGCGCCCCCGAGATCCACCTCGCCCCCGTCGACGGCGGCTCCGCCACCCGCCTGACGCACTGGGGGAGTTCCCGCACCCAGGTGCGCGACTGGACCGCCGACGGGCAGGTCCTCGCGATCACCACCTACGGCCAGTCCAGCCTCCGGCGCAGCTGGGCCCGCACCGTCCCGCTCGACGGCGGCCCGTCCACCGTCCTCCCGTACGGCCCGGTCGGCCATGTCGCCCTCGGTCCGCACCCCGTGCTGCTCTCCGCGCCGATGGGCCGCGAGGCCGCCTGGTGGAAGCGGTACCGGGGCGGTACGGCGGGCAAGCTGTGGATCGACCGGGAAGGGGGCGGAGAGTTCGTACGGCTGCACGCGGAGCTGGACGGGAACCTCGAATACCCCGTCTGGGCCGGGGAGCGGATCGCGTTCCTCTCCGACCACGAGGGCACCGGGGCCCTGTACTCCTCCCTCGCCGACGGCTCCGACCTGCGCCGGCACACGCCCCTCGACGGCTTCTACGCCCGGCACGCGGCCGGCGACGGCAGCCGGGTCGTCTACGCGTCCGCCGGTGAACTCTGGCTCCTGGACGACCTGGAGGGGGCCGAGCCGCGCCGGCTGGACATCCGGCTCGGCGGCTCCCGGGTCGACCGGCAGCCGTACCCGGTGAACGCGGGACGCTGGTTCAGCTCCGCCTCGCCCGACCACACCGCGCGCGGCAGCGCCGTCCTGGTCCGCGGCGGGGTGCACTGGGTGACCCACCGGTCCGGTCCGGCGCGCGCGCTCGCCGCGCAGCCCGGGGTACGGGGACGGCTGCCCGTCACCTTCCGCGCGGACGCGGAGGAGTGGGTGGTGTGGGTGACCGACGCCGAGGGCGACGACGCCCTGGAGTTCGCCCCCGCCACCGGTCTCGCGCCCGGCTCCACCCCGCGCCGGATCGCCGCCGGACAGCTCGGCCGGGTCCTGGAACTCGCCGTCGCCCCCGACGGCGGCCGGGTCGCCGTCGCCGCCCACGACGGACGCCTGCTCCTCGTCGAACGCGAGAGCGGCGAGGTCCGCGAGGTCGACCGCAGCGAGGACGGCGACGTCTCCGGGCTCGCCTTCTCGCCCGACTCCGGCTGGCTCGCCTGGTCGCACCCCGGCGCCGGCGGCCTCGCCCAGCTCCGTATCGCCCACACCACCGACCTCACCGTCACCGAGGCGACCCCGCTGCGCTTCCAGGACTACGCCCCCGCCTTCACCCGCGACGGCAAGCACCTGGCGTTCCTCTCCACCCGCTCCTTCGACCCGGTCTACGACGAGCACGTCTTCGACCTGGCCTTCGTGGTCGGCGACCGCCCGCACCTGATCACCCTCGCGGCCACCACCCCCTCCCCGTTCGGCCCGCAGCGGCACGGCCGCCCGTTCGAGACCCCCGACAAGGACGAGACCCCCGACGCCGAGGGCACCCCCGCCACCCGGATCGACCTGGAGGGCCTCGCCGACCGGATCGTGCCCTTCCCCGTCGAGGCCGGCCGCTACTCGGGCCTGCGCGCCGCCAAGGACGGCGTGCTCTGGCTGCGCCACCCGGTGCGCGGTGTCCTCGGCGCCTCCCGCGCCCACCCCGAGGACCCCGCGCCCAAGACCGAGCTGGAGCGCTACGACCTCGCCCAGCAGCGCATCGAGTACCTCTCCTCCGACGCCGACCACTTCGAGGTCAGCGGCGACGGGAAGCGGGTCCTGCTCTGGTCCGACGGCAAGCTCAAGGTCGTCCCCAGCGACCGCCGCGCCTCGAACGACGACGACAGCGACACCAACATCACCGTCGACCTGGCCCGGGTACGGCAGACCGTCGAACCGGCCGCCGAGTGGCGGCAGATGTTCGACGAGACCGGCCGCATCATGCGCGACCAGTTCTGGCGCCCCGACCTCGGCGGCGTCGACTGGGACGGCGTCCTCGCCCGCTACCGCCCGCTCGTCGACCACTGCGCCACCCACGACGACCTCGTCGACCTGCTCTGGGAGGTCCAGGGCGAACTCGGCACCTCGCACGCCTACGTCACCCCGCGCGGCGGCCACGGCAACGGCGCCCGCCAGGGCCTGCTCGGCGCCGACATCTCCCGGCACGAGGACGGCAGCTGGCGCATCGACCGCATCCTGCCCGCCGAGACCTCCGACCCCGGCGCCCGCTCCCCGCTCGCCGCACCCGGCGTCGCGGTCCGCGCCGGCGACGCGATCGTGGCCGTCGCCGGCCGCCCGGTCGACCCGGTGACCGGCCCCGGCCCGCTCCTCGTCGGCACCGCCGGCAAGGCCATCGAACTGACCGTGTCCCCGGCCGGCGGCGGCGAGCTGCGCCACCCGGTGGTCGTCCCGGTCGCCGACGAGGAACCGCTCCGCTACCACGCCTGGGTCGCCGACCGCCGCGCCCACGTCCACGAACTCTCCGGCGGCCGGCTCGGCTACCTCCACGTCCCCGACATGCAGGCCCCCGGCTGGGCCCAGATCCACCGCGACCTGAGCGTGGAGATGGCCCGCGAGGGCATCGTCGTCGACGTCCGCGAGAACCGCGGCGGCCACACCTCCCAGCTCGTCGTCGAGAAACTCGCCCGCCGCATCGTCGGTTGGGACCTGCCGCGCGGCATGCGGCCCTTCAGCTACCCGAGGGACGCACCCCGCGGCCCGGTGGTCGTCGTCGCCAACGAGTTCTCCGGCTCCGACGGCGACATCGTCAACGCGGCCATCAAGGCCCTCGGCATCGGCCCGGTCGTCGGCACCCGCACCTGGGGCGGCGTCATCGGCATCGACAGCCGCTACCGCCTCGTCGACGGCACCCTCGTCACCCAGCCGAAGTACGCCTTCTGGCTGGAGGGCTACGGCTGGGGCGTCGAGAACCACGGCGTCGACCCGGATGTGGAGGTCGTCCAGACCCCGCAGGACTGGGGGGCGGGGAGGGATCCCCAGCTCGACGAGGCGGTACGGATAGCGCTGGAGGCGTTGGAGACGGCTCCTGCGAAGACTCCACCGACGCTGCCGACCTGACGAGGGGCGCCGGGTCCCACCCAGGGGGCGCGGGGCTGCATTCGACATGCGGCTCCGCCGCGTGGGCGCGACAAGCCCCCACCGGCCCGCAGCCGAACCGACTACGATGCCCCCGAAGCTGATCACCGGGCGAGGAGAAGACATGCCAGGGGAACCCCAGGACGACTGCCTCTTCTGCAAGATCGTCGCAGGCCACGTCCCCGCGACGATCGTCCGGGAGACGGACACCACCGTCGCCTTCCGGGACATCAACCCCCAGGCACCCACCCACGTCCTGGTGATCCCCAAGGTCCACTACAAGAACGCGGCCGAACTCGCCGAGAGCGAACCCGCGATCGCCGCCGACATACTGCGCGAGGCCCGGACCGTCGCCGACGAGGACAAGCTGGAGAGCTACCGCATCGTCTTCAACACCGGCAGCGGCGCCGGCCAGACCGTCTGGCACGCCCACGCCCACGTCCTCGGCGGTCGCGGCCTGACCTGGCCGCCCGGATAACCGACCGTGTCCGTACGCGAGTTGGTGGTCCTCGGCACAGCCAGCCAGGTACCCACCCGGCACCGCAACCACAACGGCTACCTGCTGCGCTGGGACGGCGAGGGCATCCTCTTCGACCCCGGCGAGGGCACCCAGCGGCAGATGCTGCGGGCCGGGGTCGCCGCGCACGACCTGAACCGGATCTGCGTCACCCACTTCCACGGCGACCACTCCCTCGGCCTCGCCGGGGTCATCCAGCGGATCAACCTCGACAAGGTCCCGCACCCGGTCACCGCGCACTACCCGAAGTCGGGGCAGCGCTTCTTCGACCGGCTCCGCTACGCCACCGCCTACCGCGAGACCGTCGGCATCACCGAGGCCCCGGTCCACGGCGAGGGCGGCGACCTCGCCTCCACCCGGTCCTACCGGCTGGAGGCCCGCCGGCTCTCCCACCCCGTGGAGTCCTACGGCTACCGGCTCACCGAGCCCGACGGCCGCCGCATGCTCCCCGAACGGCTCGCCGCGCACGGCATCACCGGCCCCGACGTCGGCCGGCTCCAGCGCGCGGGCGTCCTCGGGGACGTCACCCTCGACCAGGTCAGCGAGGTGCGGCGCGGCCAGCGGTTCGCGTTCGTGATGGACACCCGGCTGTGCGCGGGGGTGTACGCGCTCGCCGAGGGCTGCGACCTGCTGGTCATCGAGTCCACCTTCCTCGACGAGGACGCCGGACTCGCCGTGGACCACGGCCATCTGACCGCCGGGCAGGCGGCGGCCGTGGCCCGGGACGCGGGCGTACGGCACCTGGTGCTGACCCACTTCAGCCAGCGCTACCCGGAACCCGAGGAGTTCGAACGGCAGGCGCGGGCCGCCGGGTACGAGGGCGAGCTGACCGTGGCACGGGATCTGCTCCGGGTGCCTGTCCCGAAGCGCAGGTGAAACGGCCGTACCATGCTCTGATGCCCCTCCCCAAAGCAGAACTGCACCTCCACATCGAAGGCACCCTGGAGCCCGAGCTGGCGTTCCGGCTCGCCGGACGCAACGGCGTCGAGCTGTCGTACCCGGACACCGACGCGCTGCGCAAGGCGTACCAGTTCGAGGACCTGCAGTCCTTCCTGAACCTGTACTACGAGCTGATGGCGGTCCTGCGCACCGAGCAGGACTTCGAGGACCTCGCCAACGCCTACCTCGCCCGCGCCGCCGCGCAGGGCGTGCGGCACGCCGAGATCTTCTTCGACCCGCAGGCGCACCTCGCCCGGGGCGTCGGCATGGGCACGGTCGTCGAGGGCCTGTGGCGGGCGCTCGGCCGAAGCGTCGAGAACCACGGGGTCTCCACCCGGCTGATCATGTGCTTCCTGCGGGACGAGTCCGCCGAGTCGGCGATGGCGACGCTGCGGGCCGCGCGGCCGTACCTGGACCGGATCATCGGCATCGGGCTGGACTCGGCCGAGGTCGGGCATCCGCCGGCCAAGTTCCGCGAGGTGTACGAGGCGGCGGCCGGGCTCGGGCTGCGGCGGGTGGCGCACGCGGGTGAGGAGGGGCCGCCGCAGTACATCACCGACGCGCTGGACCTGCTCGGCGTGGAGCGCGTCGACCACGGGCTGCGCTGCATGGAGGACCCGGAGCTGGTCGCCCGTCTGGTGCGGGAGCGGATCCCGCTGACGCTGTGCCCGCTGTCCAACGTCCGCCTGCGCGCCGTCGACGTGCTGGCCGAGCATCCGCTTCCGGCCATGATCGAGGCCGGGCTGCTGTGCACGGTCAACTCCGACGACCCGGCCTACTTCGGCGGGTACGTCGCCGACAACTACCACGCCGTGCGCGACACCCTGGGCCTGTCCCGGGAGCAGATGCGGGAGCTGGCCCGCAACTCCTTCCTCGCGTCCTTCCTGGAGGACGACGAGGAACTGCGGGCCCGCTACCTCGCCGAGGTCGAGGCCTACGAGTTCGGCTAGGCCGCCAGACCGCTACTCCGCTACTCCGCTACGCCGCGACGTCCAGCCGTACCGCCGCCTCGTCGGCGAACGCGGCGCCGGCCGTGACGGTGGTGGTCCTGCGGCGCAGCGCCACCGCCGTCAGCGGTACGGCGACCGCCAGCAGGGCCACCGCCAGGATCGTCCCCATCGCCGGGAAACCGGCCCGGGCCGCCAGCAGACTGCCGGTCATCGGGCCGACGGCCGTGCCCAGCGAGGACGCCGACCCGACCAGCACCGCCCAGCGGCCCCGTGGGTCGAGGGAGGCGGCCAGGCCGATGACGTACGACAGCACGACCGGGTAGAGCACGTTCCAGGCGATCTCGCCGGACGCGAACGTCGTCAGGTCGGTGGCGGACGCGCTGAGCGCGATACAGCCCGCGATCAGGATCGTGCCGAGGCCGATCGGCAGCGCCTGGCCGAGCCGCGGGCCCAGGGCGCCCGCGCCGACCACGCCCAGCAGTCCGGCGCCGAGCGCCACCGCGAACACCGCGCCGACGGTCACCTCGCTGAGATGCGCCTGCGTCAGGCCGATCCGGCCGCTCACGCCCCAGAGCGAGTTCTGGACGGCCGACCAGCACGGCATGGCGGCGGCCAGCAGCAGACCCGAGCGGAGGTGGGGGAGCCGGGAGCCGCCGGTGACGGTGCGGGGGAGGGCCGGGGCGGTACGGGGGGACAGCCGGGCGGTGAGCGGCCAGACCGCGAGCGCGGTGAGTGCGATCGCGGCGAGGGGCTGCGCGTGGCCGGGGCCGAGGTGCGGGACCGTCAGGTAGACGGCGCCCGCGAGGGCGGAGACGCCGAGCAGGCCGAGGGTGGTGGTGCGGTGGGGGTCGCTCCCCCACGCTCGAACACCCTCGCGCGGGGGGACCCCCATGGCGGCGATGCCGGTGGCGGCGACCGCGGTGACCGTGCCGGAGCCGAAGCCGCCGGCGACCGCGCCGGCGATGACCGCGGGGACGTGGGTGGTGAGGGCGGCACCGCCGTAGCCGAGGACGGCGAGGAGCAGTCCGGTCCGGGCGAGGGCGCGGGGGCCGACGCGGTCCACGCGGGACGCCAGCAGGAAGCCGGCCGTCGCCGAACTCAGCAGCAGGGCGCTGCCGATGGCGCCCGCCTGGGTGGCGGAGAGGGGGAGCCCCGACTGGAGTCTGCCGACGGTGGTCGGCAGGAGGTACGGGGCGAGGTACCCGGCCGTGAAAAGGGCGACGAGGGACCAGGGGGTGGTGCGGGGGGCGGACACGGGCGTTCCCAGGGCATGCGAAAGGAGCGGCTCAAGAAGGGGGTTGGGCGCAGGCCGTCGACGGACAGGAACGCGCGGGCAATTTGTATCAAGTGAGGGGAGCGCGAAGAGGGGGTGGGGGGTGTGATGTGGGGCACGTCCGGGTTTCGGGTGCGGGGGAGGGGGTAGCCGCGCCCTGCATGGTGCGGGAGCGGGTCCGTTTGCGGGCGCGGCTGAGTGGGGGCTGGTCGCGCAGTTCCTCCCCCAGCCTTCGGCCGGGGGTACCCCCAGCGCCCCTTGGTTGGCTGCGGTTCGGCAGCTGTATGGGCACTGCATGATCCCGCGGCCCTTACGGCGCGCTTTCCGCTAACGCCAGTTGACCGTGCCGCCCGTTGTCGCTGATTCGATGCGGGTCCGGATTTCGTGCATCACTGTGACGATCTGCTCCTCGTGCTCCCGCGTGAGCCGTGCCACCGGTACCGAGCAGCTGATCGCGTCCTGGGCCGGGGTGTCGTAGCGCAGGGCGAAGCCGAAGCCGATGATGCCGGCGACACCCTCCTCGCGGTCGATGGAGTGGTCGCGGGCGCGGACGTCGGCGAGGTCGGCGGCGAGGGCGTCCCTCGTGGTGCGGGTGTTGGGGGTGAGGGCGGCGTAGGGGCCGTCGGGGAGGTCCGTGTCGGGGCGTTCCGCCAGGAGTGCCTTGCCGAGGGCGCCCGCGTGGGCGGGGAACCGGCGGCCCACTCTGCTGATGGTGCGCAGGTACGCGTGGGACTCGCGGGTCGCGAGGTAGGCCACGTTCCGGCCGTCGAGGCGGGCCAGGTGGATGGTCTCGCCCAGGGCGTCCGACGCCTCGTCGAGGTAGGGGCGTACGAGGCGGACGCGCGGGTCGGAGTCCAGGTAGCTGGTGCCGGTCAGCAGGGTGCGGATGCCGATGCCGTAGAGGGAGCCGGTGGTGTCCGTGCGGACCCAGCCCCGGGCGATCAGGGTCTGCAGCAGGGCGTACATCGAGCTGCGCGGGACGCCGAGCGCGTCCGCGAGTTCCTGGAGGCGGGCCGGGCGGTCGCCGCGGTCCGCGAGGAGCTCCAGCAGCTCCACCGTGCGCGCCGCGGACTTCACCTCGCGGACGCCTGCTGTCTCGGACATGTGCAGATCGTAGAGGGGCGCGGGCGGGGTGCGCCGTTGACGGGGGCGCGTTCGCATATCTAGTCTCTGTCTTCGTATGTAGATGACGTTTAGGTAGGGAGATGGGTTCGGTGGGCGGACAGCCGGAGAGTGTGGTGCGCGCGCTGCGGGACGGGATGGCGGAGGGGGTGCTGTCCTTTCCGCTGACCTCCTTCCACGCCGACGGGTCCCTGGACGCGGACGGGTTCCGGGCGTACGTCGCCGGGCAGCTGGCCGCCGCGCCCGGCGCGCTCTTCCCGGCCTGCGGCACCGGGGAGTTCTTCTCGCTGGACGAGGACGAGTACCGGCAGGTCGTGGGCGTCGCGGTCGAGGAGGCCGGCGGCCGGGTACCGGTGGTCGCGGGGGTGGGGTACGGCTGGGCGCAGGCCGCCCGGTTCGCGCGGATCGCCGAGGAGGCCGGGGCCGACGCCCTGCTCGTGCTGCCCCACTACCTCGTCGCCGCCCCGCAGGACGGACTGGTCGCGCAGCTGGAGCAGCTCGCCGCCCGGACCTCGCTCCCCCTCATCGCCTACCAGCGCGGCCAGGTCGCCTACACGGCCCACTCGTTGACGCGGATCGCCCGCATCCCCGGCGTGATCGGGCTCAAGGACGGGCACAGCGACCTCGACCGGCTGCAGCGGCTCACCCTCGCCGCCCCGGACGGCTTCCTCTTCTTCAACGGCGCCGCCACCGCCGAGATCCAGGCCCGCGCCTACGCCACCGTCGGCGTCCCCGCCTACTCCTCCGCCGTGCACGCCTTCGCCCCCGAGATCGCCGACGCCTTCTTCGCCGCCCTGCGCGACGGCGAGCAGGGCACCGCCGACAAGCTGCTGCGCGACTTCTACGTGCCGCTCGTCGAACTCCGCGACCGCGTCCCCGGATACGCCGTGTCGCTGGTGAAGGCGGCGGCCCGGCTGCGCGGCCGGCCCGTGGGACCCGTCCGCGCCCCCCTCACCGACCCCTCCACCGCCGACCTCGCCGAACTGCGGACCCTGCTCGGCGCCGGCCTCGACCTCGTCGGAGCGTCCCTGTGAACCTCACGATCACCGACGTCCGCCTGACCCCGATCCTGGTCGCCGACCCGCCGCTGCTCAACACCCAGGGGGTGCACCAGCCGTACACGCCCCGGCTGATCGTCGAGGTGGAGACCGCCGACGGGGTGGTCGGGGTCGGCGAGACCTACGGGGACACCAAGTACCTGGAGCTGGCCCGGCCGTTCGCGGCGCGGCTGGTCGGCCGTGCGGTCTCCGACCTGAACGGGCTGTTCACCGTCGCCGACGAGGTCGCCGTGGACGCCTCCCGGGTCTCCGGGCAGGTGGACGTGGGCGGGCTGCGGGGCGTGCAGACCGCCGACAAGCTGCGGCTGTCGGTCGTCTCCGGCTTCGAGGTCGCCTGCCTCGACGCCCTCGGCAAGGCGCTCGGGCTGCCCGTGCACGCGCTGCTCGGCGGGAAGGTGCGCGACTCGGTCGAGTACAGCGCGTACCTGTTCTACAAGTGGGCCGCGCATCCGCAGGGCGTGCCGGCCGAGGCCGACGACTGGGGGCCCGCGCTCGACCCGGCGGGGGTCGTGGCCCAGGCCCGCCGGTTCAAGGACCGCTACGGCTTCACCTCCTTCAAGCTCAAGGGCGGGGTCTTCCCGCCCGAGCAGGAGATCGCGGCCGTACGGGCGCTGGCCGAGGCGTTCCCCGGGCACCCGCTGCGGCTCGACCCCAACGGCGCCTGGTCCGTGGAGACCTCCCTGAAGGTCGCGGCGGAACTCGCCGACGTCCTGGAGTACCTGGAGGACCCGGCGCTCGGCACCCCGGCGATGGCGAAGGTGGCGGCCGGTACGGACGTGCCGCTCGCCACCAACATGTGCGTGACGACCTTCGGCGAGATCCCGGAGGCGTTCAGCGGCGGGGCCGTGCAGGTCGTCCTCTCCGACCACCACTACTGGGGCGGACTGCGCAACACCCGGGAACTGGCCGCCGTCTGCCGCACCTTCGGCGTCGGCGTCTCCATGCACTCCAACACCCACCTCGGGATCAGCCTGGCCGCGATGACCCACGTCGCCGCGACCGTCCCCGACCTCCACCACGCCTGCGACTCCCACTACCCCTGGCAGTCCGAGGACGTCCTCACCGAGCGGCTCGTCTTCACCGACGGCCGGGTCGCCGTCCCCGACGCGCCGGGCCTCGGCGTCGCACTGGACCAGGAGAAGGTACGACGGCTGCACCGGCGCTGGCTGGACGACGACGGCACCCTGCGCGACCGCGACGACGCGGCCGCGATGCGGGCCGCCGAGCCGGGGTGGACCACACCGGCGGTACCGCGCTGGTAGGAGCGCTCGTTCGGGCGGTCGTACGACGACTGCGGCCGCCTCCGGTACGACATGGTGCAGACTGGCCGGATCCGCACCACGTCAGGGAGCGCACCGTGACCGCGTCCAACGCGTTCGCCGGAGAGGAACCCGAGTACCTCGACGACGACAGGGGAGCAACAACACCGCACTGTGCCGCGCAGGTCGACCCGCTGGCCGGCCTGCGCGCACCGGGCGATCCGCCCTGGGACGTCTACCTCACCGGCACCGTCTTCCTCGACATCGTCTTCACCGGCCTCGCCTCCGCCCCGGTGCGCGGCACCGAGTCCTGGGCGCGCGGGATGGGATCCAGCCCCGGCGGCATCGCCAACATGGCCACCGCCCTCGCCCGGCTCGGCCTGAAGACCTCGCTCGCGGCGGCCTTCGGCGACGACCACTACGGCGAGTACTGCTGGGACGCGCTCGAACAGGGCGAGGGCATCGACCTCTCCCCGTCCCGGACCGTGCGCGGCTGGCACTCGCCGGTCACCGTCTCCATGGCCTACGAGGGCGAGCGGACCATGGTCTCGCACGGCCACGAACCGCCCGCCGACACCCTGTTCCGCCAGCAGAACGCACCCGGCCGCCCCGCCCACGCGCGCGCCGCCGTCGCCTCGCTGCTGCCCGGCAAACGCAACCCGTGGATCGCCAGGGCCGCCGCCGAGGGCACCCGGATCTTCGCCGACGTCGGCTGGGACGACACCGGGGCGTGGGACCTGGCGAGCCTCGCCGACCTGGAGCACTGCGAGGCGTTCCTGCCGAACGCGGAGGAGGCGATGCGGTACACCGGCGCCGACTGCCCGCGCGCCGCCGCGCACGCCCTCACCGCGTACGTGCCCCTCGCCGTGGTCACCCTCGGCGCGGACGGCGCGTACGCCGTCGACGGACGCACCGGCGAGTCCGCCGAGGTCCCGGCCATCGCCGTGGAGGCCCTCGACCCGACCGGCGCCGGCGACGTCTTCGTCGCCGGCTTCGTCACCGGCACCCTCGCCGACTGGCCCCTCGCCGACCGCCTCGCCTTCGCCGGCCTCACCGCCGCGCTGTCCGTCCAGGAGTTCGGCGGCTCCCTCTCGGCCCCCGGCTGGTCCGAGATCGGCGCCTGGTGGCGCAAGGTGCAGTCGGTCGAGGGCCAGGACCCGGCGGCACTCCGGCGCTACGCGTTCCTGGACGGCCTGGTACCGGGGGAGGACCAGGCCCGCCCCTGGCCACTGCGGAGAGCGGTACCGACGATCGGCTTCGGCCGCGCGGGGTGACCGCAGGAGTGGGGACGCTCACCGGCGCCGGCCGGGTGCCGCTGCGCCCACCCGTGCCGCCCTGCGGCACGCCTGCCCGCAGCTGAGTAGCTGAGTAGCTGAGTAGTCGTGACGCGGCCCGCGGCTGGACAGCGCCCCGTCAGGGGCGCTGGGGTCCCCCCGGCCGAAGGCTGGGGGAGGAACTGCGCGACCAGCCCCCACCGGCCCGCGCCCGACGGCGGACCGAAACCGCCCCCACCTACCCCCCGGTCACCCTCGCCACCTGCGCCCGCACCAGCTCCCGTCCCGCCTCCGACACCCCTGCCAACGCCCCGGCGAACAGCTCCTCCACCCCACCGTCCCCCGCGCTCACCACATACCCCTCCCGCACCGCGACCCTCAGCACACCCTCCGTGTCGACCGCCGCCGCGGCCAGCGTCGGCACCTCCCCGCCCGCCGGGTCCGCCACCTTGGCGAACGCGCCCCGCACCGGCTCCCGCCAGCGCAGCGCCAACAGCACGGGAGACTTCGCCACCACCTCGGCGAGGTCCACCTCCTCCACCCCGTCCGCGGTGAGCACGTCGGCCCGCGCGTCCAGCACCAGCGCCGCCGGCAGCAGATCCCGCAGGCTCGACCCCGCGATGTTCCCGCCGACCGTCGCCGCCCGGCGCACCGCCCCCGTGCCGACGCCCTTCGCGGCCAGCCGCAGCACCTCCGGAACCCGGTCGTCCACCTGGTGCAGCAGCACCGCTCCGCCGAGCACCCCGTCTCCTATCACCGTCGCCTCCGGCACCTCCCGCAGGGACACCGCCTGTTCCGGGAAGCCGTCCCGCTGCCAGGCGGCCCACACGAGGGTCGCTCCGCCGACGGGTATCGCCCCCTCGGCCAGGCATTCCCGGGCCTCGGACACCGACGTGGGCAGTCGCAGCTGCACGGCTACCTGCTTTCTGAGGGGCTCTGTAAGGACATAAGGACGTAGCTCGGATTCTGCCCCGGCGTGCAGGAGCGCATGCAGGGCTCACGGTTTCACTGAGGGCGCCTTTCCCGGCGAAAAGCCCTACGGCGTTGTCAGTGCCACGTCGTACGCTTGATACCGCGAGGCCGCCCTCAGCTACGCGGCCGTGATGAGGAGGAACCGCAGGCCTTAAGCGCCGGCCCATGACTCAGACACCCACAGCTCACTCTCCCGCGCAGCAGCAGGCCCGAGCTCAGTTCGAGGTTCCCGCCCAGCACCCGATGGTCACGGTACTGGGATCCGGCGACTCCCTGCTGCGTGTGATCGAGAAGGCCTTCCCGGCGGCCGACATACACGTCCGGGGCAATGAGATCAGCGCGGTCGGCGAGGCGCATGAAGTCGCCCTCGTCCAGCGCCTGTTCGACGAGATGATGCTGGTGCTCCGCACCGGGCAGCCGATGACGGAGGACGCAGTGGAACGCTCGATCGCCATGCTGCGGGCGAGTGAGAACGGGGAGGGCGCGGAGGAGACCCCGGCCCAGGTTCTGACCCAGAACATCCTGTCCTCGCGCGGCCGCACCATCCGCCCCAAGACCCTCAACCAGAAGCGGTACGTCGACGCGATCGACAAGCACACGATCGTCTTCGGCATCGGCCCCGCCGGTACCGGAAAGACGTACCTGGCCATGGCCAAGGCGGTGCAGGCCCTGCAGTCCAAGCAGGTCAACCGCATCATCCTGACCCGGCCGGCCGTGGAGGCGGGCGAGCGGCTGGGCTTCCTGCCCGGCACGCTCTACGAGAAGATCGACCCCTACCTGCGCCCGCTGTACGACGCGCTGCACGACATGCTCGACCCGGACTCGATCCCGCGCCTGATGGCGGCCGGGACGATCGAGGTCGCGCCGCTGGCGTACATGCGCGGCCGTACCCTCAACGACGCCTTCATCATCCTGGACGAGGCCCAGAACACGAGCCCCGAGCAGATGAAGATGTTCCTCACCCGCCTCGGCTTCGAGTCGAAGATCGTGATCACCGGTGACGTGACGCAGGTCGACCTGCCCAACGGCACCAAGAGCGGTCTGCGTCAGGTGCAGGACATCCTCGAAGGCGTGGAGGACGTGCACTTCTCCCGGCTGACGTCCCACGATGTCGTACGGCACAAGCTGGTGGGCCGTATCGTCGACGCGTACGAGAAGTTCGACAGCCAGCACGGCACGGAGAACGGCGCGCACCAGGGCGGCCGCTCGAAGTCCGGGCACAAGGGGAAGTAGACAAGCACCGCGCCATGTCGATCGACGTCAACAACGAGTCCGGAACCGAGGTCGACGAGCAGGCGATCCTCGACATCGCCCGCTACGCGCTCGCACGGATGCGCATCCACCCGCTCTCCGAGCTCTCGGTGATCGTCGTGGACGCCGACGCCATGGAGCAGCTGCACATCCAGTGGATGGACCTGCCCGGGCCCACCGATGTCATGTCCTTCCCGATGGACGAGCTGCGGCCGCCGTCGAAGGACGAGGAGGAGCCCCCGCAGGGGCTGCTCGGCGACATCGTGCTCTGCCCGGAGGTCGCCGCCAAGCAGGGCGCCGAGGCCGAGACCCAGCACTCCATGGACGAGGAGCTCCAGCTGCTCACCGTCCATGGCGTGCTGCACCTGCTCGGCTACGACCACGAGGAGCCCGACGAGAAGGCCGAGATGTTCGGCCTACAGGCGGCCATCGTGGACGGCTGGCGCGCGGAGCAGGGCCTGACCGGGCCCTCGCCGGCGCCGACGGTCTCCTAGTCGGGCGGGTCGTCCTCGAATGAGTCCGCAGATCGTTCTCGGCGCGATCGCCCTGGTCGTCGTCGCCTGGCTGGCCGCCTGCGCCGAGGCCGGTATCGCCCGCGTCTCCAGTTTCCGCGCCGAGGAGGCGGTGAAGTCCGGGCGGCGCGGCAGCGCCCGGCTCGCCGAACTCGCCGCCGACCCGACCCGCTACCTCAACGTGGCGCTGCTGGTCCGCGTCGCCTGCGAGATGGCCGCCGCGGCCCTGGTCACCTACGAGTGCCTCCAGGAGATCCCCAGCACCTGGCAGGCGCTGCTCGCCGCGATCGGCGTGATGGTGCTCGTGTCGTACGTCGCCGTCGGCGTCTCCCCGCGCACCATCGGCCGCCAGCACCCGCTGAACACGGCCACGGCCGCCGCGTACGTGCTGCTGCCGCTGGCCCGGATCATGGGCCCGATCCCCTATCTCCTCATCCTCATCGGCAACGCGCTCACCCCCGGCAAGGGCTTCAGGCGCGGCCCGTTCGCCTCCGAGGCCGAACTGCGCGCCCTGGTCGACCTCGCCGAGCAGGAGTCCCTGATCGAGGACGACGAGCGCCGCATGGTGCACTCCGTCTTCGAGCTGAGCGACACGCTGGTCCGGGAGGTCATGGTGCCGCGCACCGACCTCGTCGTCATCGAGCGCTACAAGACCATCCGGCAGGCCCTCACCCTCGCGCTCAGGTCCGGTTTCTCGCGGATACCCGTCACCGGGGAGAGCGAGGACGACATCGTCGGGATCGTGTACCTGAAGGACCTGGTCCGCAAGACGCACATCAGCCGGGACGCCGAGGCCGACCTGGTCTCCACCGCGATGCGGCCCGCGTTCTTCGTCCCCGACACCAAGAACGCCGGCGACCTGCTGCGCGAGATGCAGAAGGAACGCAACCACGTCGCCGTCGTCATCGACGAGTACGGCGGCACGGCCGGGATCGTCACCATCGAGGACATCCTGGAGGAGATCGTCGGCGAGATCACCGACGAGTACGACCGTGAACTCCCGCCCGTCACCGACCTCGGGGACGACCGCTACCGGGTCACCGCCCGCCTCGACATCACCGATCTCGGCGAGCTGTACGGCCTGGAGGAGTACGACGACGAGGACGTGGAGACCGTCGGCGGGCTGCTCGCGAAGGCCCTCGGCCGGGTCCCGATCGCCGGTGCCTCCGCCCAGGTCGAACTCCCCGACGGCCGCAGGCTGGCCCTCACCGCCGAGTCGGCCGCCGGCCGCCGGAACAAGATCGTGACGGTGCTGGTGGAGCCGGTGCCGGTGCCCGACGCCTCGGAGGACGACCCCGAGTGACCCCGGACCAGCTGCGCGCCCTCTGCCTCTCCTTCAACGCGGCCGAGGAGGACTTCCCCTTCAACCCGGACATCTCCGTCTTCAAGGTGCTCGGCAAGATGTTCGCGCTGAGCTGGATGGACGCGAAGCCGCTCAAGGTCAACCTCAAGTGCGATCCCGAGGACGCGATCCGGCTCCGCGCCGACCACGAGGGCCTGATCACCCCCGGCTACCACATGAACAAGCGCCACTGGAACACCGTCACCGTGGACGGCGAACTCCCCGACCGGCTCGTGAGAGAGCTGGTCGAGGACTCCTACGACCTTGTCGTCGCCGGGCTGCCGAGGGCGGAGCGGCTGCGGCTGGACCGGCCCTAGACCCGCTCGCCGGGCCGGGCGCGGCGCAGGCCGAGCGCGACCAGGACGGCCGCCGCCAGCACGATCGCCGCGTCCAGGGCGAGGACCGTGTGGACGCCGGTGAGCAGGCTGGGCGAGGTGGTGGCCAGGACGCCCAGCAGCGGGATGCCGATCGTGAGCCCCACCTGCTGGGTCGAGGTCACCAGACCGGTGGCCAGGCCCTGCTGCTCGTCCGGGACGCCCGCGGTGACCGTCAGGCCGTACGAGATGATCGCGCCCAGGTGGCACATGCTGGCCAGGGACACGGCGGCCGTGGCGACCCACACCGACCAGGTGTGGGCGTTCAGCAGGAGCAGCGCCGCGACCAGGGCGCCCTGGCCGGCCAGTGAGCCGACGAGGGTGCGGTGGGCGCCGTAGCGGCCGATGACCTTCGGGGCGAGGGTGCCGGCGACCGCCGACAGCACGCCCTGCACACCGAAGACCAGGCCCGTCTCGAACGCCGACAGCCGCAGGACCTCCTGGAGGTACAGGGTCAGCGCGAAGACGACCGTCGACATCATCGAGAACGTGACCAGCCCGCCCACATTGCCCCAGGCCACGGTCGAGCGGCGCAGCATCGGCAGTGAGACCAGCGGGGCGGCGGCACGGGACTCGACCGCGACGAACGCGGCCAGCAGGACCACCCCCGCGACGAGGGCGGCGACGACGTCCGCGCGGGCGAAGCCGTTCCCGGCGGCCGTGGAGAGGGCGTAGATCAGGGAGAGCAGGGCGGTGGTGACCGTGATCGCGCCGGGGACGTCCAGGCGCGGGCGGTCGGGGGTGCGGGACTCGGGCAGCAGACCGGGCGCGAGGGGCAGCACGATCAGGGCGAAGGCCGTCAGCAGGGCCATCGTCGAGCGCCAGCCGAGGACGTCGGTGAGGAGGCCGCCGGCCACCATGCCGACGGTGAAGCCCAGCGACAGCAGCGTGCCCGAGATACCGAGGGCGCGGTCCCGGGCCGGGCCCTCCGGGAAGGTGGTGGTCAGCAGGGACATGCCGGTCGGGACGATCGCCGCCGCGCCGAGCCCCTGCAACGCCCGGCCGGTCAGGAAGGACGCCGGGTCCCAGGCCAGGGTCGCCAGCAGCGAGGCCGCGCCGAACAGGGCGAGTCCGCTCAGGAACAGCTTCCGGCGACCGTAGAGGTCGCCGATCCGGCCGAAGAGCAGCAGGAAGCCGCCGGACGGCAGCGCGAACGCGGTCACCGCCCACTGCAGGGCGGAGCGGCTCATGCCGAGGTCGGTGCCGAGGGCGGGCAGGGCCACGTTCAGGACGGAGAAGTCCAGGGCGACCATGAACTGGGCCGCGCACAGGACGAAGAGGACGAGCTTGTCGCGCCTCGACAGCCGCGGGGTGCCGGGCGGGGTGAGAGGGGTGGTGGGTTCGGTGATCGTGTCGGTCGCCATGGCAACGAGCATCCGGCGGACGGAATAGCCGTGGGGAGTCGGAACTTATGGTGGTGGTGGCACCACCAGACACGGCGACGAGGGGGATCGGTACGTGGCTGTCGCGGATGCGCTGAGGGCCCAGCAGCGGCGCGAACTGAGGGAGTTCCTGAGGAGCCGGCGGGCCAGGGTCTCGCCTGCCGAGGCCGGACTCCCGGACGGCGGGGCGCGGCGGCGCACGCCGGGACTGCGCCGGGAGGAGGTCGCCGTGCTCGCCGGGGTGGGTGCCTCCTGGTACCAGTGGCTGGAGCAGGGGCGGGACATCTCCGTGTCGCCGCAGGTGCTGGACGCGGTGGCGCGGGTGCTGCGGATGGGCGACGCCGAGCGGCGGCACCTGTATCTGCTGGCCGGGCTGAACCCTCCGGCGCCCCGGCCGGCGCCCGAGCGGCAGGACATGGGCGCGGGGCTGCGGCGGCTGATCGACACCTGGATGCCGTATCCGGCGCACATCATGGACATCTACTACAACTGCGTGATGTACAACGACGCGGCGGCGTTCGTGCTCGGCATGCGGCCGGACATCACACAGAACTGTCTCGTCGACTTCTTCACCGACCCGCTGTACCGGTCCCGGTCGGCGAGCTGGGACCGCAACGCGCGGACGGTGGTGGCGCAGTTCCGGGCGGCGAGCGCGGCGCGGCCGGACGACGAGGGGTTCCAGGCGTTGCTGGCGCAACTGACGGAGTCCAGTGCGGAGTTCGCGGAGCTGTGGGCGGAGCGGGACATCGAGGACGCCGGGCTCATCCGCAAGGAGCTGGAGCATCCGCTGGTGGGGCTGCTGTGCCTGGAGTCCACGGCGATGAGGGTGCCGGCCCGGCCGGACCTGACGATCGTGCTGCACACGCCGCTGGAGGAGGCCGGGACCGCGGCGAAGCTGGAGTGGCTGGCCTCGCCGGAGGGGCGGCGCGGGGCGATGTACCCGGTGGCGGGGTGAACGAGGGGGCGGGCCGGGTTGTTCGTATGCTCGGGGCATGACCGACAGCAGCGCGCTTGATCCCGAGGACCGCAAGATCGTCACCCTGGCCCGTTCGGCCCGGGCCCGCAACGGGGTGCCCGAGGGGGCGGCCGTACGGGACTCCACCGGCCGTACGTATGTCGCGGGGAGCGTGGAGCTGCCCTCGCTGGCGCTGAGCGCGCTGCGGACGGCGGTGGCGATGGCGGTGGCGTCGGGGGCGGAGTCGCTGGAGGCGGCGGCGGTCGTGAGCGGGGCGGAGGAGGTCGACGCCGACGACTTGGCCGCCGTGCGGGATCTTGGGGGGCCGGGGACGCCGGTGCTGCTGGCGGGGCCGGACGGGGAGGTTCGGCTCACCGTCTCCGCGTGACCTTTCTGCCCACCGGCCCACCGGCCCACCCACCCACCCGACTCGGTCCGCCGAGAAGCGAGGACTTGTTGACTCCGTCGGGGGAGGGGTGGGGTTGGTTGACTGGGGTGGTGGGGGTGCGTAGGCGGGTGCGGCCTCGTCGTGGTTGCTCGCGCAGTTCCCCGCGCCCCTGAAGGGGCGCTGACTGAGCCCACCTAAGGGGCGCGGGGAACTGCGCGAGCAACCCCCGCGCGCCTGCACTCGCGCCGATACCGCAACCACCCCACCGGTCCGACGCGCGCCCTTCGGCCAACCCCCGGAGGAAGGTAGGCCGGAATTCAACCTTGTCGGTCTGTGTCTCTGACGCATCAATGGGAACGTGCAATCCGACGGGCCGTCAGATTCTGATGGTGCGTCGGTTCCAGTGCCCCGCGGTGTGCCCGCATCCACCCGGACCGGGGCCGTCATCCCCACATGGCATTCCCACGTAACGGGAAGGGAGACCGATCCCCATGAAACGAATCGCCACCGGTGCGGCACTCGCGGCGGGGGCCCTCGCCGCCACGGCGCTGGCCTTCGCGCCCACGGCAGCCGCCGTCACTCCGACCACCGCGACCGTCACCGCCAGCTGCGGCATCTTCGGCGGCGGCGCGGCCACGCTCACCGCGACCCAGAGCGGCACGAGCGCGACCCTCACGCTCACCTCCACCGCGATCACCACCCCGCTCGCCCTGTCGGCGAACTCCATCGCCTCCACGCTGACCATGGCCAACTCCACCGGTGCCACCCGGACCTTCAGCGGCACCGTGAACCCGGCCATGGCCGCCGGCAGCGCCGTCACCGTCGGCCCGCTCCCCGGCACCGTGGCCTCCGGCGACAGTCTCGACTTCTACGGCGGCTCGCTGAAGATGGTCATCTTCGGCATCACCGTCACCTGTACGTCCAGCGCCGCCCAGTCGCCCGGACCCTTCGTCTTCTGACCGGGCCGGCTGACGGGTTCGTTCCGGATGCCGCAGAAGCTGATGAACCGTCAGGTTTCTGCGGCATCTCCATTGACTTCTCACGCGGCCTCCACATCAATGGCCCCCTGTCGGCGCAGAGGAGCCGCTGCGCCCGCAACCCTCAGGAGGGGGCCAAGATGGGTTCACCCCCAGGATCACGAAGATCCCGACGGTGGCGCTGGATCTCACTGTTCGGGGCGACCGCGCTCGCGGTCACGGCGGGCGGTGCGCTGGCCTGTCCGGCCGGTGCCACCGGCACGAACGTCGACTTCGCCACGCACTGCATCCCGCCCGCCGTCGCGGGCCTCCCGCCGATCGACGGCACCACCACCGCCAACATCTCGGTGGACAACACCAGCCCGAAGGTCGGCGACACGGTCACCGTGACCTACACCGTGGTCACGCCCGCCGCCAACAACCCCACCGCACTCGCCCTGCCGGCCGACATCATGACGCCGACCGGGAAGGTGACGTTGGGCGGCGCGCAGACCGGTGACGTGACGGTGACCGGGCCGAAGAAGAACGATCCGGTGCCGGGGTACGGGACCTTCCCGTCGTTCTCCATGACCGGGACGTTCACCGTCACCTCGGCGGGCGCCATCACGCTCTCGCCCAGTGACTACAACATCCACACCAGCTACATCCTGGAGCTGGACACCCCGTGCACGGTCACCAACCCGCCCGCCCCGGTGTCGGAGACCGTCACGGCGACCTCGACCACCCCGGTCAACAACCGGGCCATCAGCCTGGACAAGGCCTCCGGCAACCCCGGTGACAGCGTGACCGTCAGCGGGCAGAACTTCACGCCGGGCGCGACCGTGACGCTGGCCGGACGGTCGGGCAGCAGCCAGACCGCGGACACGGCCACGGCGACCGCGGGCTCCGACGGTTCCTTCAGCGCGCCGATCGTCGTCAACGACAAGACGACGACCGGGATCGTGGCGTACGAGGGGAGCGCGTGGAGCGACACCGCGGGGGCCGGTCCTGCCGCCTACGTCGTGAACGACACGACGCCTGTGCCGGACGGGAGTCAGAAGCTGACGACCACGGTCAAGGCGGGCACCCTGTCCATGTCCCAGGCCGGGGACTCCGTCGCGCTGTCGGCGGTCGACTTCGGTCAGGGCGGGGCCTCGACGGGCGCGTTGCAGACCGTGACCGTCAAGGACTTCCGCGGCGGGCCGGCCGGCTGGTCGCTCACCGGCAAGGTCACCGACTTCACCGGTCCGGGCGCCAAGATCGACGCGGGCAAGCTCAGCTGGACCCCCGCCTGCGCGACCAAGACCGGCAGCCCCAGCACCTGTGCGGCCGGTTCGGCGGGCGCCGTCGGCGGTTCCGGAGCGACCCTCGCGTCGACGCCGGACTCCACGCTCACCGGCGGTCAGTTCACGGTCGACGCCGGACTCTCCCTGGACGTACCGGCGTTCACGCCTCCGGGGTCGTACTCCGGAGTCCTGACCCTGACGCTCACCTGAGCCAACTCCCCGCGTGGCGGCCGGGCTCCCGGAGACGGGGGCCCGGCCGTCACCCGACCGCTTCCGACCGGGGGTCCGCACCCATGCGTCGCGCCAAGCCGTACGTCCTCCTCCTGAGTCTGTTCCTGACCCTGCTCCCGGGCGTCTTCCTCACGGCGGGCCCCGCGCGCGCCGCCGACAACGGCAGCTGGTCCGTGTACCCGGTCGCCTCCAAGATCGCGGCGCGGCCGTACTTCTACCTCTCCCTCGACCCCGGGCAGACGATCACCGACAAGGTGGCCGTCGCCAACAAGACCGGGAAACCGCTGACCTTCCGGCTGTACGCGGCCGACGCCTACAACACCGCGCGCGACGGTGGCTTCGCCGTCCGGACCGTGAAGGAGCGGATGCGGGGCGTGGGGGCCTGGGCGAAGCTCACGAAGGCGCGGGTCACGGTGGCGCCGCACAAGACGGTGACGGTGCCCTTCACCCTGCGGGTGCCCCAGGGGGCCGAGCCCGGTGACCATCCCGGCGCGATCGTGGCGCTGGACGAGCGCGTCGACCCCGGGTCGGGCTCCCTGGCGCTCGGGGTGCAGCGGGCCGTCGGCGCCCGGGTCTATCTGCGGGTGAGCGGGCCGACACTGCCGGCCCTCGCCGTCGAGAACGTGCACCTCACCCATCACCAGCCGCTCGTCCCCGGCCTCGGCGACAGCACGGCGACGATCTCCTACACCCTGCACAACACCGGGAACGTCACCCTGGACCCGAAGGTACGGCTGCGCGCGCAGGGCCTGTTCGGCCGGACGCTGCTCAGCCGCGACCTCACCGGCGTCCCCTCCGAGCTGCTGCCGGGGGAGCGGGTCCGGCTCACCGCGCCCTGGCGGGACGCGCCCCAGTTCGACTGGGGGAACGTGACGCTGACGGCCAGCGCGACCGGCACCAAGGAGTCGGCGAGCGCCTCGTTCCTCGCGCTGCCGTGGCTGGTGGTGGCGCTGGCCTTCGTCGCCGGGGTGGCGGGCGGCGTGCTGATCGCCAGGACCCGCCGGGGCTCGGGGACGCCTCTGCTGAAGCGTCTCAGAGGGCGTCGGGGCCGCGCTCGCCCGTCCGCACCCGTACGACCGTCTCCACCGGCAGTGCCCACACCTTCCCGTCCCCGATCTTCCCCGTCTGCGCGGCCCTGACGATCGCCTCGATCACCGGCTCGGAGTCGGCGTCGTCGACGACGACCTCGATCCGGACCTTGGGGACCAGGTCGACCTGGTACTCGGCGCCCCGGTACACCTCGGTGTGGCCGCGCTGCCGGCCGTACCCGCTGGCCTCGGTCACGGTCAGGCCGTGCACGCCGAGTTCCTGGAGGGCGGTCTTCACCGCGTCGAGGCGGTAGGGCTTGACGATCGCGGTGACGAGCTTCATGGCTGGGTGGTGACCTTCTGGGCGGTGGGGAGGACGGAGTGGCCGACCGGGGCGCCGTGGCCCAGGACCCCGTGATCGTAAGCCGTCTCGGCGTGCACCGTAAGGTCCAGCCCGGTGTGCTCCTGGTCCTCGTCCGCCCGGAAGCCCATGACCTTGTCGAGCAGCCTGCCGATGCCGTACGTCACGGTGAAGGCGTACGCGGCCACGACCACGACCGCCACCGCCTGCTTGCCGAGCTGGGCGAGCCCGCCGCCGTAGAAGAGGCCCTCGGCGCCCCCGGTCATCGCCTTCTCCGCGAACAGGCCGATGAGCAGGGTGCCGATGACTCCGCCGACCAGGTGGACGCCGACGACGTCCAGCGAGTCGTCGTAGTCGAACCGGAACTTCCAGCTCACGGCGTACGAGCAGACCACGCCCGCCGCGAGGCCGACGACGAGGGAGCCGAGGAGTGAGACCGAGCCGCAGGACGGGGTGATGGCCACCAGGCCCGCGACCGCGCCCGACGCGGCGCCCAGGGTCGTCGGGTGGCCGTCGCGCTTCTGCTCGACGAAGAGCCAACCGAGCAGGCCGGTGCAGCCGGCGGCCAGGGTGTTGAGGAAGGCGGCGGCCGCGAGGCCGTTCGCGCCGAGCGCGCTGCCCGCGTTGAAGCCGAACCAGCCGAACCAGAGCAGACCGGCGCCCAGGACGACCATGGGGAGGTTGTGCGGGCGCATCGCGTCCTTCTTGAAGCCGAGCCGGGGGCCGAGGACCAGGCACAGCGCAAGACCGGACGCCCCCGAGGTGATCTCGACCGGCAGACCGCCCGCGAAGTCCAGCGCCCCGAGGTGGTGCGCGATCCAGCCACCGGGGCCCCACACCCAGTGCGCCACCGGAACGTATACGAGCAGCGCCCAGACCGGGACGAACACCAGCCAGGCCCCGAATTTCGCCCGGTCCGCGATCGCGCCGCTGATCAGCGCGGCCGTGACGATCGCGAAGGTGAGCTGGAAGGTGGCGAAGAGCAGGGTGGGCACGGTGCCCTGGACGCTGTCCGGACCGAGCCCGCTCATCCCGGCGTGTTCGAGGCCGCCGATCAGCCCGGCCGCCGCGTCCGGTCCGAACGCCAGCGAGTAGCCGCCCGCCAGCCACACCACCGTGACCAGCGCGATCGACACGAAGCTCATCATCAGCATGTTGAGGACGCTCTTCGTGCGGACCATGCCGCCGTAGAACAGGGCCAGGCCCGGTGTCATCAGCAGGACCAGGGCGGTGGCGGCGAGCAGCCAGGCGGTGTCACCGGTGTCGGCGTGCGCGGCGGCGAGGTACACGGGGCGTCTCCAACCTGGGCGGGGGCTCGTCAGAGGGTCACCGGTTCCCGTTTCCGGTCGCGTACGGCTGTGTTTCCGTGACGTTTCGTTGCCGTGGGGTTACCGAAATCTCACGGTGCGGCGGGGTGTCGTGGATCAGGGAGAATGGGGGCCATGAGCGTTCGCAGCCAGTCAACCGAGCCGTCGGAATCGTCGGAGGCCGTCCACCGGGCGGGCTTCGCCTGTTTCGTCGGGCGTCCCAACGCGGGCAAGTCCACCCTCACGAACGCTCTGGTCGGGCAGAAGGTGGCGATCACCGCGAACCAGCCGCAGACCACGCGGCACACCGTGCGCGGCATCGTGCACCGGGAGGACGCCCAGCTGATCCTCGTGGACACCCCCGGCCTGCATAAACCGCGCACGCTCCTCGGCGAGCGCCTCAACGACGTGGTCCGCACCACCTGGGCCGAGGTCGACGTGATCGGCTTCTGCCTGCCGGCGAACGAGAGGATCGGTCCCGGCGACCGGTTCATCGCCAAGGAACTCGCGGGGATCAGGAAGACCCCCAAGGTCGCCGTCGTCACCAAGACCGACCTCGTCGACTCCAAGACCCTCGCCGAGCAGCTGATCGCGATCGACCAGCTCGGCAAGGAGCTGGGCTTCGAGTGGGCGGAGATCGTGCCGGTGTCGGCGGTCGGCGACAAGCAGGTGAGCCTGCTCGCCGACCTGCTCGTCCCGCTCCTCCCCGAGGGCCCCGCCCTCTACCCCGAGGGCGACCTCACCGACGAGCCCGAGCAGGTCATGATCGCGGAACTGATCCGCGAGGCGGCCCTCGAAGGCGTCCGCGACGAGCTCCCGCACTCCATCGCCGTCGTCGTCGAGGAGATGCTCCCCCGCGAGGACCGCCCCGCCGACAAGCCCCTCCTGGACATCCACGCCAACCTGTACATCGAGCGCCCCAGCCAGAAGGGCATCGTCATCGGCCCCAAGGGCACGCGCCTGAAGGAGGTCGGCATCAAGAGCCGCAAGCAGATCGAGGCACTGCTGGGAACCCCGGTCTTCCTCGACCTGCACGTGAAGGTCGCCAAGGACTGGCAGCGGGACCCGAAGCAGCTGCGCCGACTGGGGTTCTGAGGCCGGCCCCGGGGTCAGGTCCGGGTCGGTGCCATGTCCTGGAGGCCCACCACGCGCAGCAGTTGCAGGCGTTCGTAGGACTCCGTGCCCGGGCGGGCCGTGTGGACGACGAGTTGCTGGTGGGTGTCGGCGTTGAGGAGGACCTCGCAGTCGAGTTCGAGGAGGCCGACGGTGGGGTGGCGGAAGCGTTTGGTGGCGGCTCGGCGTACGGCCACCTCGTGGTCGGCCCAGAGGCGGGCGAACTCCTCGCTGCCGGCCAGGAGTTCGGCGACCAGGGCGGCGGGGGCCGGGTCGGCGGGGCGGGACGCGGCCACCGCGCGGAGGTTCGCCACGTGTTCGCGGGCCCGCGCCGGGCGGTCCTCCGGCGGGAACAGGTCGCGGGCTGACGGGTCCAGGAAGTAGCGGCGCAGCAGGTTGCGCTCGCGCGGCGGGCGGGCCAGCACATCGCCGCTGAGCGCCCGGGACAGCGCGTTCTGGGCCAGGATCTCGCCGCAGTCCGTGGACACCAGCGCCGGGGTGTCGTGCAGCCGGTCCAGGACCAGGAGAAGGCCGGGGCGGACGTGGGTGCTCGCGGTCTCCCGGCGCGGGGGCTCCTCGCCGGTCAGGTGGAACAGGTGGTCCCGTTCGTCCTCGGTCAGGCGCAGGGCGCGGGCCAGCGCCGTCAGCATCTGGCGGGACGGGCGCGGGCCCCGGGACTGTTCGAGGCGCGTGTAGTAGTCGGCCGACATGCCGGCCAGCGACGCCACCTCCTCGCGCCGCAGCCCCGGTGTGCGCCGCCGGACGCCGGGTGCCAGGCCCACGTCGGAGGGGTCCAGGCGGGTACGGGCGCGGCGCAGGAAGTCGGCGAGTTCGGGGCGGTCCATGTCTCCAGGGTGGCGCCGCCCGCCCGCCTTATCCAGGGACCGTCGATCCCCTGATCGGAAGGTCTCTCCCGGTGCCGCCGCGGGACGGCGAGGGTGGGGGCACCAGAGCGAAGGAGACGGTCATGATCACTCTTGTCACCGGTGCCACCGGCCAGGTCGGGCGGCGCTTCGTGCCCCGGCTGCTGGCCGAGGCCCGGATGGGGGCCCAGGCGGGGATGGGGGTCCCCCCGCGCGAGCGAAGCCGAGCGCGGGGGAGGGTACGCGTGCTGGTGCGGGACGCGGCCCGGGGGGAGCCGTTCGCGGAGCTGGGCGCCGAGGTCGTCGTCGGGGACCTGCGGGACGAGGAGGCGCTCGGCAAGGCCGTCGCCGGGACGGACGCCGTGGTGAACGTCGCCGCCTCCTTCCGCGGGGTGCCCGACGAGGAGGCCTGGGCCGTCAACCGGGACGCGGCCGTCGCGCTCGGCCGGGCCGCGCTCGGTGCCGGCGTACGACGGTTCGTGCAGGTCAGCACCGGGAACGTGTACGGCACCGGACGCGGCCGCCCGCTCGTCGAGGACGACGAGAGCCGGCCCGGCGGCGAGATGTGGGGCGCCTACGCGGAGTCCAAGGCGGCCGCCGAGCGGGAGCTGCTCGCGCTGGCGGACGGCATGGAGGTCCGGATCGGGCGGCTGCCCTTCGTCTACGGCGAGGGGGACCCCCACCTCGCCGACTCCCTGCGCTGGGCCGTGAACTGGGCCCCCGCCCAGCGCCTCCAGATGGCCCACCACGCGGACGTCGGACAGGGGCTGCTGCGGCTGCTGTACGCCCCGGCCGTGAACGGCCCGGTCTACAACATCGCCGACGACGCCCCCGTCACGACGGTCGAGCTGTACCAGCTCAACGGTGTCGAGGTGCCGGCCGGCCTGAGCGAGCGCGGCGACCGCGACCCCTGGTTCGGGATCATGTCGAACCGGAAGATCCGCCGGGACCTCGGCTTCCGGCCGATCCACCCCAGCGTCTGGACCGCCCGGGACGCCGGCGCCCTCTAGAGCGGGCCCTAGTCGACCCCCCGTATCCGGCCCACGAGCCCCGCCCCCGCCAGCCCGATCACCGCCGCCACCAGGTAGAGGACCCGGTAGCCGCCGAGATACGTGACGATCGGCGCGGCGAGGGCGGGGGCCGCGACCTGCGGCAGGGCGTTGGCGACGTTGATGACGCCGAGGTCCTTGCCCCGGTCCAGGGCCTTCGGCAGGACGTCCGTCATCAGCGCGAAGTCGACCGAGGTGAACACCCCGAAGCCGATGCCGAGGAAGGCCGCCGCGACGATCGCCCCGGGCCAGGTCTGCCAGGCCGCGAGCAGCGCCGTCGCCGCCGCCATCAGCATCCCCGACCAGACCACGAAGGGCTTGCGGCGGCCCAGCCGGTCCGACCAGACCCCGCCGACCACGACCGTCGCCATCAGCGTCAGCCCGTTTACGGCGGTCAGGATCAGCACGCCCTGCTCGGGGTCGTGGTGGTGCAGGCGGTCGCGGAGGTAGTAGAGGAGGTACAGCAGGACCAGCGCGTTGCTGAGGTTGATCAGGAAGCGGGTCAGCCACGCCCAGCCCAGGTCCGGATGGCGGCGCGGGCTCAGCCAGAAACCGGCCAGGAAACCCCGCCAGGACCACGCGGGCCGGTCCGCGGGCGCCAGCCGCAGGTCCGGGTGGCGGAGTACGTACGGCAGCACGCCCAGCGCCGTGAACACCGCGCAGGCCACATAGCCCGCCCCGACGCCCCCGGCGGCCGTCGCCAGGCCCGTGCCGCCGACCACGCCGAGGATCTGCGCGGCCCCCAGCCAGCCGCCCACCGCACCCCGCTGGAGCCTCGGCACCCGGTCCGGCACCGCCGCCGTCACCGCCGCGAAGGCCGCGTTCAGCGTCAGCTGGACCAGGGCCCAGCCCAGCATCATCGTCCACATCCCGCCGGCGCCCGCGAGCAGCAGCAGGGACAGGGCCCCGCCCGCCGTGCCGGCGACGATCCACGGGGTGCGGCGGCCCCAGCGGGACGTCGTACGGTCCGACAGCGCGCCGAAGACCGGGTTCGCCGCCAGCGACACCACCGCGCCGACCCCGGTCACCCACGCCAGCATCGTCTCCTTCGACATCCCGGAGCCGGGCGCGAAGTCCTTGGCCTGGGAGGCCAGCAGGATCTGCAGCGGGCCGTACCAGCCCACCCAGATCGCCCCGTTGGCGAGGGAGAGGGCCGACGTCCAGCCCCGGCCGACCTTCTCGGCCGGTTCCGCCAGGGCGGCCGGCTCCCCGGCCGGCTCACGTGTCGTCGTCATCTCTGCGCCCTCAGCACGTCCCGGAACCAGTGGTACGACGCCTTCGGTGTCCGCGTCTGGGTGGCGTAGTCGACGTGCACCAGGCCGAAGCGGCGCTCGTAGCCCTCCGCCCACTCGAAGTTGTCGAGGAGGGACCAGACGAAGTACCCGCGCACGTCCACGCCGGCCTCGGCCGCCTGGTGCAGCGCCCGGATGTGGCCGTCCAGGTAGGCGATGCGGGCCTGGTCGTCGAGGCCCTCGTAGGAGCAGCCGTTCTCGGTGATGACGACGGGCGGCAGCCGGTCGCCGTAGCGGTCGCGGAAGCCGGTGAGGAGTTCGGTGAGGCCCTCCGGGACCACCGGCCAGCCGAAGTCCGTCACCGGGACGTCCTCGATGTCCTGGACGGAGAAGGGGAGTTCGGCGGGGAGGGTGAGCCCGCCGAACTCGATCTCGGTGCCCTGCGGGGCGCCCACCCTGGTCGGGGCGTAGTAGTTGATCCCGTACCAGTCGAGCGGTTCGGAGATCACCTTCAGGTCGGCGGCGACGTCGCCCGGCATCAGGTCGCCCATGCCGTCCGGGTACGCGCCGAGCAGGACCGGCTCGGCGAACAGGCGGTTGAGGAGGAGGTCGTAGAAGGCGGCCGCCTCCAGGTCCGCCGGCTCCTGGGAGGCCGGCCAGGTCGGGCCGTGGGAGTTGGCGATGCCGATGTCGCCGGCGCCGGCTGCGCGCAGCGCCTGAACGGCCAGGCCGTGGGCGAGGAGCTGGTGGTGGGCGACCGGGAGCGCGTCGAACATCAGCTGCTTGCCGGGGGCGTGGGCGCCCAGGGCGTGGCCGAACAGGGTGTGTTCGGCGGGCTCGTTGAGGGTGATCCACTTCTTGACGCGGTCGCCGAGCCGGTCCACGACCGTGGCGACGTGCTCGGCGAAGCGGTTCGCGGTGTCCCGCTCCAGCCAGCCCCCCGCCTCCTGGAGGGCCGACGGCAGGTCCCAGTGGAAGAGGGTGGGGACCGGGCGTACGCCCGCCGCGCACAGGTCGTCCACGAGACGGTCGTAGAAGTCCAGGCCGCCCGTCGAGCGGACCCTCGGCCAGGAGATCGAGAAGCGGTACGCGTCCACGCCGAGGCCGGCCAGCAGGGCCGTGTCCTCGCGGTGGCGGTGGACGTGGTCGCAGGCCACCGCCGCCGTGGAACCGTCCTTGATCCGGCCCGGTTCCGCCTCGAACGCGTCCCAGACGGACGGCTCGCGCTCGTCGGCCGCGCCCTCGATCTGATGGGCCGAGGTCGAGACACCCCAGAGGAAGCCGTCCGGGAACCGCGGGAAGGGGGGCATCGGATTGACCGAGTCACTCAGCATGGCCGGGATCATCCTTACCCCCGGTTACGTAAGTCAACGCCCGGACGGGAACTACCCGTTACGCGCCCTCTTTCAACACCCGGGAGATCAGTTCGCGTTGCTCGTCGGTCAGCCGGGGATCGGCCGCGTACACCGTCCGTCCGTCCACCGTGATCTCGTAGGCGAACCCGTCCGGCACCCCGGGCGGCGGAGCGCCCCGGCCGGCCGCGAGCGCGCGCTCGGCCAGGGTCTGCCACTCGTGGGCGTCGGGCCGGCCCGAGGTGTCCACCTCGGCCCGGCGCTCGATGCCCGCGAACCCGCC
The DNA here is from genome assembly GCF_044747345.1 of Streptomyces sp. NPDC090088. Classification (NCBI taxonomy): domain Bacteria; kingdom Bacillati; phylum Actinomycetota; class Actinomycetes; order Kitasatosporales; family Streptomycetaceae; genus Streptomyces; species Streptomyces sp. NPDC090088. The sequence continues at coordinate 759,984 of NZ_JBIVDZ010000001.1, forward strand.
CGTACGCCTCACCTGAATACGCATGGGTCCCTGTGTAGTACGTACTCAGCCGGTCTGCACCCCCACCTGGGCCCAGGCCTTGAGGACCGCCTCGGTCTCCTCGCCCTCCTTGTAGCGGGCCTTGGCGGCGGTCACCGTGAGCTTGGCGAAGTCCGTGAACCGGGCGTCCGAGGCCAGCTCGCCGCCGGTGAGGACGTCGTACCAGATCTGCCCGGCCCGCTCCCAGGCGTTGCCGCCGAGGGCGGTGGCGAGCAGGTAGAAGGCGTGGTTGGGGATGCCGGAGTTGATGTGCACCCCGCCGTTGTCCCGGCTGGTCCTCACGTACTCCGCCATGGTCGCGGGCTGCGGGTCCTTGCCGAGGCGGGGGTCGTCGTACGCGGTGCCCGGGGCCTTCATGGAGCGCAGCGCCACGCCGTGCACGCCGGGGGCGAGCAGGCCCTCGCCGATCAGCCAGTCGGCCTGGTCGGTGCTCTGGCCGAGGGAGTACTGCTTGATGAGGGAGCCGAAGACGTCGGAGACCGACTCGTTGAGGGCGCCGGACTGGCCGTAGTACTCCAGGTTGGCGGTGTACTGGGTGACGCCGTGGGTGAGCTCGTGGCCGATGACGTCGACGGAGCTGGTGAAGTCGGTGAAGATCACGCCGTCGCCGTCGCCGAACACCATCTGCTCGCCGTTCCAGAAGGCGTTGTCGTAGTCGCGGTCGTAGTGCACGGTCGCGTCGAGCGCGAGCCCGTTGCCGTCGATGGAGTCGCGTTCGTACGCCTTCAGGTACAGCTCGAAGGTGGCGCCGAGGCCGGCGTAGGCGCGGTTGACGGTGGCGTCCTGGCCGGGCTCGGAGCTCTCCTCGCGGACCTTGGTGCCGGGCAGGTCGGTGCCGTGCTGCGCGTCGTAGATCGTGCGGCGCGGGGTGGCGTCGGGGCCCGCCGGGGCGGCGATCGCGCCGAGGGTGCGCACGGCGGTCACGCGGCGCCGGGTACGGGCCGCGGAGTCGTGCTGCAGGGTGCGCAGCGCGGAGTCGGCGAGCGTGCCGTCCTCGTGCTGGGCGAGCTGGTCGAGGATGTGCGGCGGCACGATCCCGCAGAAGACGGGCGTGCGGCGGATGACGGGCTCGGAGCCCCCGTGGGTCGTCATGCACGGCACCCTCGCACTGCGTCACGTGGCTGTCACTACCCGCAACCATGATTGGTGAAATACCGTGACAATTGACCACGCTCCGTGAGGGGGAGTGGTATGGCGCACGTTTTGTCCTGTTCCTCCCCCTGGTCCCGCATACTGATACGGCGCCCCGCGTCCGAAGGGGCTCGGCTAGCATGCGGAGCATCATGCGTTTCGGGCTGCTTCTTCTTAGCTGCCGCGGCGAGGGCCTGTAGTCCAGGTCGACTCCCTCCCCGCGGAGCTTCGCGTTGCGTCGTCGGCCGTCCTTCCGGACACCCACTAGGAGCCCCGCAATCATGGCGAACCGCCAGCAGCCCAGCAGCATGCCGATCCACAAGTACGGCCGCTACGACCAGGTCGACATCCCGGACCGCACCTGGCCGGACAACCGGATCACCGTCGCCCCCCGCTGGCTCTCCACCGACCTGCGCGACGGCAACCAGGCCCTGATCGACCCGATGTCGCCCGAGCGCAAGCGCCGGATGTTCGACCAGCTGGTCAAGATGGGCTACAAGGAGATCGAGGTCGGCTTCCCGGCCTCCGGCCAGACCGACTTCGACTTCGTGCGCTCGATCATCGAGGAAGAGGGCGCGATCCCCGACGACGTCACGATCTCCGTACTGACCCAGGCCCGCGAGGACCTGATCGAGCGGACCGTGGAGTCGCTGAAGGGTGCCAGGCGGGCCACCGTCCACCTGTACAACGCCACCGCCCCGGTCTTCCGCCGGGTCGTCTTCCGCGGCTCCAAGGACGACATCAAGCAGATCGCCGTCGACGGCACCCGCCTGGTGATGGAGTACGCCGAGAAACTGCTGGGCCCCGAGACCGAGTTCGGCTACCAGTACAGCCCGGAGATCTTCACCGACACCGAGCTGGACTTCGCGCTGGAGGTCTGCGAGGCGGTGATGGACGTCTACCAGCCCGGCCCGGGCCGCGAGATCATCCTCAACCTGCCCGCCACGGTGGAGCGTTCGACCCCGTCCACGCACGCGGACCGCTTCGAGTGGATGAGCCGCAACATCTCCCGCCGCGAGCACGTCGTCATCTCCGTCCACCCGCACAACGACCGCGGCACCGCCGTGGCCGCCGCCGAGCTGGCGCTGATGGCCGGCGCCGACCGCGTCGAGGGCTGCCTGTTCGGGCAGGGCGAGCGCACCGGCAACGTCGACCTGGTCACCCTGGGCATGAACCTGTTCTCGCAGGGCGTCGACCCGCAGATCGACTTCTCCGACATCGACGAGATCCGTCGTACGTGGGAGTACTGCAACCAGATGGAGGTCCACCCGCGCCACCCGTACGTGGGCGACCTGGTCTACACGTCCTTCTCCGGCTCCCACCAGGACGCCATCAAGAAGGGCTTCGACGCCATGGAGGCCGACGCGGCCGCGAAGGGCGTCACCGTCGACGACATCGAGTGGGCGGTCCCGTACCTGCCGATCGACCCCAAGGACGTCGGCCGCTCCTACGAGGCGGTCATCCGGGTCAACTCGCAGTCCGGCAAGGGCGGTATCGCCTACGTCCTGAAGAACGACCACAAGCTGGACCTGCCGCGCCGGATGCAGATCGAGTTCTCGAAGCTGATCCAGGCCAAGACGGACGCCGAGGGCGGCGAGGTCACCGGCGCCGACATCTGGGCGGTCTTCCAGGACGAGTACCTGCCGAACCCGGAGAACCCCTGGGGCCGTATCCAGGTCCGCACCGGCCAGTCGACCACCGACACCGACGGCACCGACACCCTCACCGTCGAGGCGACCGTCGACGGCGAGGACACCGTCCTGACCGGCTCCGGCAACGGCCCGATCTCCGCGTTCTTCGACGCGCTGCAGGGCCTGGGCATCGACGTACGTCTCCTGGACTACCAGGAGCACACGATGAGCGAGGGCGCCTCCGCGCAGGCCGCCTCCTACATCGAATGCGCGATCGACGGCAAGATCCTCTGGGGTATCGGCATCGACGCGAACACGACGCGTGCGTCGCTGAAGGCGGTCGTCTCCGCCGTCAACCGCGCGACGCGATAACCCCTCTGACCGGCGGTTTCGGGGCCCTGATCACCTGTTACGGCGATCAGGGCCCCGCTGCTTCTCGGCCATCCGGCCGTGGAGGTCACGGAAAGGTCTCGTACGGGGTACTGACTCCACCTCCTCCATGTGGCTAACATCACGCCAGCGGTGGCGATGTTGCCACGGCGTTACGGAGGTGCGACGTGCTGCCAGTACGGGGACGAGACGGCCGAACCGTCAGGCCTGCCCGCATTCTGGGCACCCGCACCGCGTGGACACCCGTCGGCGACGGCCAGTTCTTCTGCCCCGGCTGCGGAGGCGACCGCAACTACCAGCGCCTCACCGGCCGCCGCCGGTTCACCCTGCTCGGCGTGCCCGTGCTGCCGCGCGGCACCACCGGACCGGTCGTGGAGTGCGCCGCCTGCCGCCACCACTACGGCACCGACGTCCTCGACCACCCCACCACCACCCGCTTCTCGGCGATGCTCCGCGACGCCGTGCACACCGTCGCCCTCGCCGTCCTCGCCGCCGGCGGCACCTGTTCCCGTACGGCCCTGGAGGCGGCCGCGGCCACGGTCCGAGCGGCCGGTTTCGAGGACGCCACCGAGGACCGGCTGGGCGCGCTGGTCGACGCCCTCGCCGCGGACACCGGCCGGGTGTTCGAGCAGCCCGGCGGCGCGAGCCTCGCGATAGAACTGCACGAGGCCCTCGACCCCCTCGCCCCGCATCTCGCCCCCGGCGGCCGCGAGTCCCTCCTCCTCCAGGCCGCCCGCATCGCCCTCGCCGACGGCCCCTACACCACCGCCGAACGCGAGGTCCTCGGCACGGTCGGCGCGGCCCTCACCATCTGCGCCCACGACGTCACCCGCCTCCTGGCAGCGGCCCGCACACCGTCCTGAGCGTCACCCGCCCCGTCTCCGGCGCTCCGCGCGATCGGCTCTCGGCTCCCTGGGCCCGGCGTTCTCCCCGTGAGGCTCCGGCGTTCTCCGCGGGCGCGTCTTCCGTCCTCCGGGCCGCGGTGGATTTCCGGCGCGGCCGGGTGTCCCGTCCGGCCGGGCGGGGAACTTCCTTGCGTACCGGAGGACTTCGCCGGACCCGCAGGGGACCCGGGGAACGCGTGCGAACGTCCTCGACGGGCGTCGGGGGACGAGGGGGAGCGCATGAGACCGGGCATGCGCTGGATGCTGGTGGTGGCTCTGAACGTGATCGCGTTCACGGCCGTCTTCCTGTTGTTCTACGCGGCGGACGTGCCGCTGCTGCCGCGGTCCGACGACGGCCGGGTCGCCGTGGGGGTGGCCGCGGCGACCGTCGCCGCGACGGTCGGCGGCACCTGGGGCGCGTGGTGGGCCCCGCGTGCCGCCCGGCCCGGGGCGGGCCCGCCGCCGGACGCCGTACGCCTGGAACTGCCGCATGCCACCGTCACCGTGTCCGGCTCCGCACCGCCGCCCGAACCGGCTCCCCTCCTCATCCGGATGGGGGACCTGCCCCGGGAACCGGTCGGCTTCCAGCCGCGCCGCGATCTGCTCGCCGAACTCGCCGGTGCCGCCGAACGGCACGAACTCGCCGTGGTCCACGCGGTGACCGGTGCCCGGGGCGTCGGCAAGACCCAGCTCGCGGCGGCCTACGCCCGGCGTCGTATCGAGGACGGGTGGCCCGTGGTCGCCTGGATCACCGCGGAGAACAGCGGGCAGCTGGCCTCGGGCCTCGCCGACCTCGCCGACCAGCTCGGGGTGCGGGAGGCGGGGGACGACGCGGTGCCCGCGGCCCGGGCGGCCCTCGACTGGATCGGCCGCCATCCCGGCCACCGGTGCCTGCTGGTGCTGGACAACGCCACCGACCCCGACGAGGTGCTGCGCTGGCTGCCCACCTCCGGGCACGCCCAGGTGGTGGTCACGGCCACCTCCCGGGCCTTCGAGTACCTGGCCGCCGCCCGGGTCGACGTCACCGTCTTCAGCGAGGAGGAAGCGCTGGCCTTCCTGCGGGAACGGGTCGGCGTGGACGAGGACGGGGCGGCCGAACTCGCCGCGGAGCTGGGCCGGCTGCCGCTGGCGCTCGCCCAGGCCGCGCACGTCATCCGGTCCCGGGACACGGGCTACCGGCCCTACCTGGACCGGCTGCGCGCCTATCCGCTGGACTCGGCGCTGGAGAAGGTGCCGGGGGAGCGCTACGCGCACCGGCTGGCCGAGGCGGTGCTGATCTCGCTCGAACAGGCCGAGCAGGCGGGCCCGGCCGGCGTCGTACGGACGGTGCTGGAGATCCTCTCGGTGCTGTCCCCGGCCGGCGTGCCCCGGGAACTGCTGCACGGGGCGGCCCGCGAGGCGGGCGTCGACGACCCCACCGCCGTCACGGACGCCCTCGGCGCCCTCTTCCAGGCCTCGCTCGCCACGAACACCGGCACGGACGCCCCGAGCGTGCACCGGCTGGTCCAGCGGGTGGTGCGCGAACGCGCGGGCGCGGCCCTCGGGTCCGTCGTGGCCGATGTCGCCCGGTACCTGGGCGAGGTCCGGGTGCCCGTCCACGAGGCCTGGGAGCGGAGGGAGTTCGCCGGCCAGCTCGTCGACCAGATCGACGCGCTCTGGTCGGTCGCGAGCCATGCCCCCGTCGAACCGGGCCCGGACCTGTGGACCGATCTGGTACTGCTGCGGCGCTGGGCGGCCTACGGTCATCTGCGGCACGTCGGCGCGACCACGAGGGCGCTGGCCCTGGCCGTGCGGACCCGGGCCGACTGCGAGGCGGCCCTGGACGAGGACGCCCCCGCGCTGCGGCTCGCCCTGGAGCTGGAGGGCGACCTGTACAGCACCGCCCGGCGCAGCGAGCAGGCGGTCACGGCCTACGTCCGGCGGCTGGAACTCGCCGGGCGCGCCCTCGCCCCCGACGACCCCGAACTCGAACAGGCCCGCCGGGACCTCGCCGGTGCCTACCTGGACGGCGGACGGTTCGAGCTCGCCGTCCCCATGTTCGAGGAACTGGAGCGTGCCGCGCGGCGCACGCACGGATCCGATCACCGCGAGGCGCGCGAGGCGCTGGACGAACTCGCGAACGCCTACGCGACGGCGGGGCGGCGCCAGGAGGCGGTGAGCGCCGTGGCACGGCTGCGCTCGGACGTGCTCGGCGCGGCCGGGCCGACGGCGGCGGGCCCGGACTCGCTCGTCGGCCTCGCCGACGCCTACCAGGCGGTCGACGAGGCGGAGGAGGGCGTCCTCCTGCTGCGCCGGTACGTGGAGGAGTGCCGGCTCGCCCACGGCCCCGGCTCCTGGGAGACGTTGTTCGCCCGCAACCGCCTGGCCCGCTGCTGCGCGGACGCCCAGCTGTACGCCGAGGCCCTCGCCCTGGCCGAGGAGGCCGTCGCCGACGCCGAGGAGGCGTTCGGACCGTCGGCCGTCGAGACTCTCGTGGTCCGCGACACCCTCGCCTACTGCCTCCAGATGGCCGACCGGGACCAGGAGGCCACCGACCTGTTCCGGCGGCTGGTGGCCGAGGAGACCGCCTTGCTCGGCCCCGAGCACGGCAGCGTCCTGCGGGCCCGCCGCCAACTCGTCTGGTCCCTCGACCAGTCGGTCCGCCACCGGGAGGCCTACGAGGAGAGCCAGGCCCTGCTCGCGGACCACGAGCGGATCCTCGGCGCGGAGGACCCGGCCACCCTGGACGTGCGCAGCTACCACGTCTCCTTGTGCGTGCGGCACGGGCGCCGCGAGGAGGCGGTGGACGGCGCCCGCGCACTGCTCGCTGACCACGAGCGGCTGTGCGGACCGCGCGATCCGCAGACCGTCCAGGTCCGGCTGGCCCTCGGTGACGCCCTCACCGCGGCCGCACGGCACGCGGAGGCGGAGGAACTGCTGCGCGACACGTTGCGGGACGCCGAGAGCACGCTGCCCCCGGGTCACCCGAAGGTGTTCTCGGCCCGGAGCCGGCTGGCCGGCCTGCTGCTCACCACGGGCCGGTACCAGGAGGCGCGGGAGCTTCGGGAGCGGGCCGTCGCCGAGAACGCCCGGCTGTACGGGGAGGACCACATCAACGTGGTGTGGGCCCGCGCCGACCTGGTCGGCACGCTCCAGCACGGCCAGCAGTACGAGGCGGCCCTGGCCGTCCAGCGCCGGGTCGCCGAGGACATCGCCCGGCGCTGGGGCGAGGACCATCCGGCCACCCTGCTGGCCCGCCGCCGGACGGCCTCGGCCTGTGACTGGGCCGGCCGGTACCGGGAACAGCTCACGCTGGCCGAACGGAGCGTCGCCGACCACGAGCGGTACTACGGGGCCGACAGTCTGCTCACCGTGTTCACCCGTCAGGACCTGGTCCAGGCTCTGCGGCGCAACCGGAGGCGCGGCGCGGCCCGCAGACTCAACCGGGAGCTGCACACGTGGCTGCGCGGTGCGCTGGGCGACGAGCACCCCCTCACCATCGGCGCGCTCGACGACATCGCCGACGACCTGCGTACCGCGCAGCGGCGGCTGAAGGCCCTGCGGCTGCGCGGGCGGGTGCTGCGGGCCTGGCAGGCCCGGTCCGGCCCCTGGAATCCGAGCACGGTCGTCGCCTGCCGCAGGCTGGGCTCCGGCTACAGCTCGGTCGGCCTGGTGCACCGCAACGCCGTCCTGCAGAAACGGCTTCTCGACGACCTGACGGCCCACTTCGGTCCGCACCACACGATGACCCTGGCGCAGCAGGACTGGTGGAGCCACGCGCTGCGGGTCTCGGGCCGCTGGCGCCGGGCCCGGGAGGCCGCGCGGACCCGGCTCGCCTCCTACGAACAGCTGTACGGTCCCGAGCATCCCTGGACGCTGGAGGCCCGCCGGCTCGTCGCCTTCGTCGACCGCCGCACGCTGCGGGTGCGCGCCTCGCTGGCCGGGTACACCGCGCTCGCCGCCGACCGCGCCCGGATCCAGGGCCCCGACCATCCGATGACCGCCCGGGCCCGCGGCAACGCGGCCCGCGCCACAGTGTGGGCCCTGCACCCGCGCCGCGCGGCGTTCCTCTTCGACGCCGTGCGGGACGACACCGTCCGCCGTTACGGTGCCGACAGCGTCCAGGTCCGCGTGTTCCTGCGCTACTACCGCCCGCTCTGCCTGGTGACCGGTCACTGGCGCGGTCTGCGCGCCGCGTTCCGCCTCCGGTCCTGACACTCCGTCGGGTTTTGCAACCGCCGTGACCCGTTTGGCCGTTGTGAGGATGCGATACGGGTGAACCGGAGCACCATGGAAGAGTGAGCCATGTGTCTCCTGTGACCCGCGTGAGCCGGATCTCCGTCGCCGCCGCCCTGCTGCTGGGGGCGTTCACGGTCGAGCCCAGGGCCTGGGCGGCGACCTGTGAGTCCTCCGTGCCGTACGTCTCCGGTGAGGGCGGCTACGCCCAGTACCGCATCCCGGCCGTGGTCCGCACCTGGCGCGGCACCCTGCTGGCCTTCGCGGAGGGCCGGCACACCACCGCCGGGGACAGCGGTGACATCGACGTCGTGCTGAGACGTTCCTCCGACGGCGGCTGCACCTGGAGTCCGCTCCAGGTGGTGGCCGACGGGAAGGGCGACACCCGCGGCAACCCGGCTCCGGTCGTCGACCCGCGCACCGGCGACATCGTCCTGGTGACCTCGTACAACGACGGCTCGGTGAGCGAGGCGCAGATCATGCGCGGCCAGGTCACCAAGGCGCAGAGCCGCCGGGTGTTCGTGCAGCGCAGCCACACCGACGGGCGGTCCTTCACCGCCCCGCGGGAGATCACGGCCCAGGTGAAACCTTCCGGCTGGCGCTGGTACGCCACCGGACCCGGCCATGCCGTCGCCCTCACCGAGGGCCCGCACCGCGGCCGCCTGGTCGTCGCCGCCGACCACTCCGCCGCCCCGCGCGCCGGCTCCGCCGACACCGGCAGCGAGGCCAAGTACTACGGCGGGCACGCCCTCTACAGCGACGACCACGGCCGCACCTGGCATCTCGGCTTCGTCGACGACTCCTACACCGGCCACGACAACGCCAACGAGACGACCGCCGCCCAACTCCCCGGCGGACGCCTCTACTTCAACGCCCGCGACCAGAACGGCTCCAGCCCCGGCAACCGGCTGGACGCCTGGTCGAGCGACGGCGGCGAGACCCTGGACGCCGTCTACACCGTCCAGCCGACCCTCGACGAGGTGCCGGTGGTCGAGGGCTCGGTCCTCCAACTCCGGGGCACGGACGCCCCGCTGCTCTTCTCGGCGCCCTCGGTCCCGACCGCCCGCAGGTCCATGGCCCTGTGGAGCAGCACGGACCAGGGCGTCACCTTCGACCGGCTCCGCACCCTGTCCGACCGGAAGGCGGCCTACTCGGACCTGGTCCAGGTGGACAAGCGCACGGTGGGGGTGCTGTACGAGACGGGGACGCGCACGGCGTACGAGACGATCGAGTTCCGGCGCCTCCCGGCCCCCTGAGGAAACCTTTCGCACCACCGGGCAACCGAATCCGGGCGCCCGGTGGTCTGGAGGGCGAGGGGGTGGCTGATGCAGGCCGAACTCGAGGCCCAGTTCCAGGAATTCGTCAGAGCGCGGTGGTCCCATCTCGTACGGACCGCCGTTCTGCTCACCGGCGACCCGCACCACGCGGAGGACCTCACCCAGACCGCGCTCGCCAAGGCGTACCGGTCCTGGCGCCGGGTCTCCCGCGCCGACCATCCGGAGGCGTACGTCCGCCGCATGCTGGTCAGCTGCAACAGCGACCGCTTCCGCAAGCGGCGGGTCGCGGAGTCGCTGACCGCCGCGCCGCCGGAGCACCCGGGGTACGACGACGCCGTGACCCGGGCCGACGAGCGCGGCACGCTGCTCGCGGCCCTGGCCCAGCTGCCGCCCAGGCAGCGCGCGGTGGTGGTGCTGCGGTACTGGGAGGACCTGTCCGAGGGGGAGGTGGCCGAGGTGCTCGGCTGCTCCACGGGCACGGTCAAGAGCCAGGCGTCCAAGGGCCTGGCGAAGTTGCGTACGTTCCCGGGGCTCGCGCAGACCATGAGCCACGCGGGGTCCGGGCAGGGAGGCGGCAGGTGAGCGCGGAACAGCGGGACGGCGGAGTCGGGCCGGACTTCGAGGCACAGGTCCGGGCACTGCTGGCGGGGGAGGCATCGGCGGTCCGGCCGTCACCGGTGCCGTATCCGGAGATCCGCCGCCGGGGCGTGCTGGAGCGGCGCCGGCGACTCGCCGTGGGCGGGGCCGCGCTGGCGGCGCTGGCGGCGGTGCCGGTCGGCGCGTACGCGCTGGGCGGCGGCAGCACGGTGACGAGCCCGGCCGGGCCCGGCCCCACCGCGCACAGCAGCGCGCGTCCGACCCCCTCCGCCACCCCGAGCGGGTCCGCGTCGGCCGAGCCCGCGCCGCCCGCGTCCGCGGGCCAGCTCCTCGACGGGATCACCTTCGGGCTGGCCAAGCAGGGGCTCGGCCAGTGTCTCGACACCAACAAGGCGAACCACTCGACCAAGGACCCCACCTACATCGACCTGGGCCGCCCCGCCGACTACCGGATCATCCTCGCGATGCGGAGCACCGGCGACTCGAACGCCCCCGGCGACGGCTACTTCGTGGTCGCGGTGCGCGAGAAGCCGACGGCGACCCGGATCATCTGCAACATCAGCGACGGCCAGGCCGGGCTGAACATCAGCTCCGGGGACCCCTTCGGCGACGGGAAGCTGCCCGTGGTCCCGGACATCAACAGCGGCAAGCTGTACCAGCAGTCGGTCATCGACAAGGGCAACTGGAAACTGCCGTTCCGCTGGGGGATCATCGGCAACTACCGTGGCGCGGTGGCCAGGATGACCTTCTCCTACGGCGGCAGCACGGGCCAGGCGCTCCTCGACCACGGCTGGTTCGTCGCCACCGGCACCCTGCACCGGCAGGTCACCGAGGCCCCGCACCTCAAGGGGTACGACAAGACGGGCAAGCTCGTCTACGACTCCGACCAGGACGCCTCCTACGAGAAGACGCTGCCCTAGGGCCCGCTCCGGCCGGTCCGGGTCAGCCGGTCCCGACGCCGTGCAGCAGGTTGGCGACCAGCCGGCTCGCGAACGCGTCGGTGAGGGGCTGGTCGGGGAGGAGCAGGCGGTGGTAGCAGGCGCCCCAGAGCTGGTCGACCAGGATCTCGGGGTCGGCGTCGGCGCGCAGCTGGCCGCGGTCCTGGGCGCGCCGCATCGCCGTGACCGCGAGCTCGCGCCGGGGCCCGGAGTAGCGCTCCAGCAGGGCCGCCAGGAGGTCGGGGTCGGTCTGGGCCCGGCCGATGAGCCCGCCGATGACCGGGCCGGCCGGCGTTCCGGTGAGCAGCCGCACGAAGGCGCGGACCTGGGTCGTCAGGTCGGCCGCGATGTCGCCGGTGTCGGGGAAGGCGAGGGTGGACTCGACGGCGTGGAAGTAGCCGTCGAGCGCGAGCGTGCCGCGTGAGGGCCACCACTTGTGGATCGTCGTCTTGCTGACCCCGGCCTCCTGGGCGACCCGCTCGATGGTGAAGGCCGCCATCCCCTCCCGCAGGAGCAGGGCCCCGGCGGCGGTGAGGATGTCGGCCCGCACCTCGTCCGCGGGCCGCCGTCCCCGCCCGCGCCGCACCGGCGTACCGGGAGTCCCTTCGACCTGCTGCACCTGATGCCTCCTGCCCGTGTCCGTCGACCGTCTGCCGTCGACCACTCACTGTGACATATGGACGGGGCGTCCACCATCTGCTTATATGGACTCAGCGTTCATTAGTAGTCCTCCCCGGAGAGGTGGAATCACGATGTCTGAGGTCACACGTGTCGCACTGGTCACCGGAGCGTCCGGTGGCATCGGCCGCGCCGTCGCCGAGCGGCTGGCCGCGGAAGGCGTGGCGATCGGCGTCCACTACGCGGGCAACGCCGAGGCCGCGCAGGAGGTCGTCGCCGCGGTCGAGCGGGCCGGCGGGCGCGCGGTCGCCGTCCGGGGCGACGTCGCCGACGAGACCGCCATGGCCGAGGCGTTCGACGTGGTGGAGAAGGAGTTCGGCGGGATCGACGTGGTCGTCCACACCGCCGGGGTGATGACCCTCGGGCCGGTCGCGGAGTTCGGCCTGGACGACCTCGACCGTATGCACCGCACCAACATCCGCGGCACCTTCGTCGTCGCCCAGCAGGCCGCGCGCCGGGTCCGGGCCGGCGGTGCGGTCATCACCTTCTCGACCTCCGTCACCCGGCTCGCCGCCCCCGGCTACGCCGCCTACGCGGCCAGCAAGGGCGCCGTCGAGGCGATGACCCTCGTCCTCGCCCGCGAGCTGCGCGGCCGCGACATCACGGTCAACGCGGTCGCCCCCGGCCCCACGGCCACCCCGCTCTTCCTCGACGGCAAGGACGAGGAGACGGTACGACGGCTCGCGGCACAGGCCCCGCTGGAGCGGCTCGGCACCCCCGCCGACATCGCCGAGACCGTCGCCTTCCTGGCCGGCCCGGGCCGCTGGGTCAACGGCCAGGTGCTGTACGCGAACGGCGGGATCGCCTGACGGTGTGCCGCGAGGCGCTGGCGTGCCGCGAGGTGCCCGCGGGCGACTGCGGGCGCCGTCGCGGCTGGTCGTGGCCGGTCGCGCGCCCGCGCGGCGGAGCCGCCCGTGGATGCGGTCCCGCGCCGCTGCGGGCCGCCCCTAGTCCTCGGTCTCCTCGCGGAGCGCCGAGTCGAGCAGGGAGCGGGCCGCCCAGCGCATGACCTCCTTCGCCTCCGTGGCCTCCAGTTCGCAGACGTCGCGGGTCGAGACCAGGGACTCCACGCCGTAGACCAGGGTGAGCGCCATGGTCAGCCGGCGGAGTGCGGCGGGCGGGAGGGTGTCGGTGAGGGGGGCCAGGGCGGTGCGGGTCAGGTCGAGGCGGTTGCGGCTGCGGACGGGGAACTCGTCCTCCGGGCCGTCGTCGCCCTGCTTGAGGGACCGCTCCAGGCTCGCGTTCAGCATCGCCCGCCAGGCCGGCTCGTTCGCCAGCTGCATGTCGGCGACCCGGGCGACGATCGCGTCCACCCGCCCGGCCGGGTCGGCGGGCAGGTCCGCGGTGAGGTCCGGGGCGCGCATCAGCGTGCGGGTCTCCCGGAGCAGCTCCTGGGGGCTGGAGAAGTACCGGTAGGCGGTGGCCGTCGAGACCCGGGCCGTCTCGGCCGCGTCCGCGATGGTGACCGGGTGCCCCTCGCGCAGCAGCTCGGCGGCCGCGTCGAGGAGAGCCCGGCGGGTGCGCAGCTTCTGGTTGCGCCGGCCGTCCCGCACGCCCTCCGCGCTTCTTTCGCTCCCCTCCATGACGAGAACCCCTCTTGTCGTGAGAATCGTTTCTCATTATGGTAGCAGTGTCTCACTACGGGGGCCGCGGCTCCGTGCGAGAGCACGCGGCGCGACGAGAGAGGGGGCTCCTGACCATGGGCTCCATGACACCCGCCGAAATGGAAGAGCTGATCGAGGCGCACATGAGCGCCGAGGAACGCGGTGATCCGGAGGGGTCGGTCGCCGTCTACACCGACGACATCGAGCACGACGTCGTCGGCGACCCGAACGGCCCGAAGCACGGCATCCCGGCGGCGCTCGACTTCTACCGCCAGCTGTGCAAGGACTTCCGCGCCGAGAGCGAGGAGCGCACCCGCACCTACTACTCCGACTCCGCCGTGACCATGGAGAACGTGATGACGGGCACGGTCCCGGGCGCCATGCTCGGCATCCCGGGCGGCGGCCGCCGGATCACCTTCCGGATCCTGCACGTCTTCGAGTTCCGCGACGGCCGCATCTCCCGGGAGAACGTCTGGCTGGACGGCGCCGCGGTGGCGGCCCAGCTGACCGCTCCCGCGTAGCACCCCGGCGCCGGCCGCCCACCCGGCGGCCGGTGCCGACTCCCGCCGTTCCGGGGTGCCATCAGGGTGCCGTCGGAGCGCCATTGGTCCCACCTCTGACGGTTTACGCCATTCGCGCGCCTTGCCTTGACCGCCCCCTAAGCCCCTCTTATGGTCGCGCTTACACAGGACGTCCGACGTCTCCGTTCCCCCACACTGGAGGCTCCGTGCGCGACGAGGCGACCCACGGCCGCAGGACGTTCCTGAAACACGCCGGGGCCCTGGGCGCGGCCGCCTCGCTGACCACCCTGCCGACGCTGACGGCCTGCGGCCCCAAGTCGACCATCGACCTCGGCGGCGGCTCCGACCGCACCCTCACCGCCGTGATCGGCTACGGCAACGACGGCAGCTGGGACCCGACCCAGACCGCGTCCGCGTTCGCGATGGCCGCCAACAACCACCTCTACGAGGGCCTGGCCGACACCGACCCGATCACCCGCGCCCCCTACCCGGCGCTGGCCACCCGGCTGCCCTCCGACGCGAACGCCACGACCTGGCGGTTCACCCTGCGCCCCGGCGCCACCTTCCACGACGGGAAACCGGTCACCGCCGACGACGTGGTCTTCGTCTTCGACCGGATCCTCGACCCGGGCACCCCCACCCTCGCCCACGGCTTCTTCGCGAGCTGGCTGAAGGAGGCCCGCAAGGTCGACAGCCGGACCGTCGACCTGGTGCTCCGCTTCCCCTTCCCGGACGGGATCGCCCGCCTCACCCTCGCCAAGATCATGCCGAAGCACGTGTTCTCCCGGCCCGGCGCCTGGGACGACGCGATCCGGGGACTGGCGGTCGGCTCGGGGCCGTACCGGCAGACCGGGCACCACCCGAAGTCGAACACCACCTTCGCCGCGTACGACCGCTACAACGGCCCCCGCGCCCCCGCCTTCCAGCGCATGAACTGGCTGACGATCGTCGACGCCGCCTCACGCGTGGCGCGGATCTCCGGGGCCGACGCGGGCGCGCAGATCTCCGACAACATCCCGTACGCCAACATCCCCCGCCTCGAACAGGGCGGACTCTCGGTCGGCGGCGGCGCCGGGATGAACAACGCGTTCCTGATGTTCAACACGCGGCACCAACCCTTCGACGACGTCCGGGTCCGCCAGGCCCTGCACTACGCCATCGACAAGGCGAAGATCGTCGAGGTCGCCCTCAAGGGCCACGGGAAACCCGCGAGTTCGTTCCTGAACGAGACCAACCCCGCCTACCGGCGGGCGAAGACGGTCTACGACTACGACCCGGACCGGGCACGGGCCCTGCTGAAGGCCGCCGGGGTCGGCGGACTCCGGGTGAACATCCTCGCCGTCAACGTGAGCTGGCTCGTCGACTGCCTGCCCACCATCAAGTCGTCCTGGGACGCGATCGGGGTCCGCACCACCCTGTCCCCGCAGGAGACCACGGCCGTCTTCACCAAGATGGACCAGAAGCAGGACTACCAGGTCGTCGCCGCCGTCTCGAACCCCAACCAGTTCGGCCTCGACGCCGACCTGATCATGCACTACAACTACGGCCCCGAGAACCTCTGGACGGGCTACGCCCGCTGGGCCGACAACGCTGTCGCCAGGCAGCTCTTCAAGGCCATGGACGCGGCCACCCGCGAACCGGACCCCGGGAAGAAGAGGACGATGATCCAGGACTACATCGACGTCGTCGCCGAACAGGCCGTCCTCTACCCGGTCGTCCACAACGAGCTGATCACCGCCTGGGACCCGCGCAGACTCACCGGCATAAGGGCCCAGCCCTACCCCGGCATCAACGTCCTCACCGCCAAGTGGGCCTGACGGCATGACCGCCGTCCTGCGCATCCTGCTGCGCCGCGTCGCCCTGCTGGTGCCCCTGCTCCTCGGCATCGCCCTGTTCGTGTTCCTGGTGATGGGCTTCTCCGACGTCGACCCGGCGTCCGCGTTCTTCCAGGGCGCCAACCCCACCCCGGCGCAGCTGCACGCCTTCCGCGCCCACAACGGCCTCCTCGACCCCCTGCCCGTTCGCTACTTCCACTTCGTCGGCGACCTGCTCCACGGCGACCTCGGCACCAGCGCCCTCACCCGCACCCCGGTCCTCGACCAGGTCGTCACCGCCCTGCCGCTCACCCTCCAGCTGACCTTCCTGGGCCTCGGTATCGCCGTCGTCCTGGCCCTCGCCGGCGGTGTCACCGCGGCCATCCACCGCGACCGCTGGCCGGACCAGGCCATCCGGGTGCTCTCCCTGATCGGCGTCGCCGCCCCCGCCTTCTGGCTCGCGCTGCTGATGATCCAGTACCTCGCGGTCGACCGCGGCTGGTTCCCGGCCGGCGGCTACATCAACCCCGAGGACTCCGTCACCGGCTGGCTGAAGACCATGGCCCTGCCCGCCCTCGCGCTCTCCCTGCCGGTCGCCGCCCAGCTCACCAGAATCGTCCGCACCTCGGTCGTCGAGGAACTGGACAAGGACTACGTCCGCACCGCGATCGGCAGCGGCCTGCCACCCCACGTCGTCGTAGGCCGCAACGTCCTGCGCAACGCCCTGGTCAACCCCCTGACCGTGCTCGGCCTGCGCGTCGGCTACCTGCTCGGCGGCGCCGTCGTCATCGAGACCGTCTTCGCCCTGCCCGGCATGGGCAAGCTGATGATCGACGCCGTCCAGAACGGCGACCCGGCCGTCGTCCAGGGCGTCGTCCTCACCACCGCCACCGGCTTCGTCGTCGTCAACCTCGTCATCGACATCCTCTACCTGCTGGTCAACCCGCGTCTGAGGGAGGCGACATGACGACCTTCACCCGCGCCGGCCTCACCGCCGCCCTCGCCCGTCCCGGCGTACGGCTGCGCAGGCTCACCCCGCTGTCCGGGACAGCCCTCGCCTTCCTGGCCGTCGTCGTCCTGGTGGCGCTCCTCGCACCCCTCCTCGCCCCCGACGACCCGCTCGCCCAGCAGGCCCCCGCCGACGGCACCGGGCACCCCTCCGCCGGCCACTGGATGGGCCAGGACAGCCTCGGCCGGGACATCCTCAGCCGGCTGATGTACGGCGCCCGCTGGTCCCTGGCCATCGGCCTCGGCGCCACCGCCCTGGCCCTCGTCGCCGGCGCGCTGCTCGGGGCCCTCGCGGCCACCTCCCGACGAGCCGTCGACGAGACCCTGATGCGCTGCCTGGACGTGGTGATGGCGTTCCCCGGCATCGCGCTGGCCGCCGTCCTCGTCTCCGTCTTCGGCGGCGGCCTCACCGTCCTGATCTGCGCGATCGCCTTCCTCTTCACCCCGCCGGTGGCCCGGGTGGTCCGCGCGAACGTCCTCGACCAGTACGGCGAGGACTACGTCACCGCGGAACGCGTGATCGGCGCCCGAACCCCGCACATCGTGCTCCGCCACGTGGCCGTCAACTGCGCCGCCCCCATCCTCGTCTTCTGCACCGTCCAGGTCGCCGAGGCCATCGTCTTCGAGGCCTCCCTCTCCTTCATCGGCGCGGGCGTCCGCCCCCCGGACCCCTCCTGGGGCAGCGTCATCGCCGACGGCAAGAACATGGTCCTCACCGGCGGCTGGTGGGCCACGGTCTTCCCCGGCCTCCTGATCCTCCTCACCGTCCTCTCCCTCAACATCCTCTCCGAGGGCGTCTCGGACGCGTGGGCGTCCCCGGCCCCGAGAGAGACGGAACCGACGGAGCCCGTGGAGGTACGCGAGCCGGGGGAGGTTCCGGAGCTGCTGGGCCTGACGGCGGCGGGGGAGCGGCTCCGCGCTCGGGCCCGTCCCCTTCCGCCCAGAGAGGACGGGCCCGTGCTGTCGGTGGAGAACCTCACCATCGGCTTCGCCGACCGCCACAAAGGCGTGAACATCGTCGACGGCATCGGCTTCGAGGTGTATCCCGGCGAAGTCCTCGGCCTGGTGGGCGAGTCGGGCTGCGGCAAATCCCTGACGGCTCTGACCATCATGGGCCTGCAACCGAAGACAGCACGGGTCAGCGGACAGATCTGGTTCGCCCCTTCAGGGGCGCGGGGCTGTATTGAATCTGCGGCTACCGCCGCGTGGGCGCGACCAGCCACAACGCACCCGCAGCCGCCGGTGGACCTCACCACCCCCCACCGCCGCCTCCTCGGCCACGAGATCGCGATGGTCTACCAGGACGCCCTGTCCTCCCTGAACCCCTCCATGACCATCAACGCCCAACTCAAGCAACTCACACGACGAGGCGGCCACCACACCCCCGCCGAACTCCTCGCCCTCGTCGGCCTCGACCCCACCCGCACCCTCCACAGCTACCCGCACGAACTCTCCGGCGGCCAGCGCCAACGCGTCCTCATCGCGATGGCCCTCTCCCGCGACCCCCGCCTGATCATCGCCGACGAACCGACCACCGCCCTGGACGTCACCGTCCAGGCCCAGGTGATGGACCTCCTCCTCCGCCTCCGCGAGGAACTCGGCTTCGCACTGATCCTGGTCTCCCACGACCTCGCCCTGGTCGCCGACGTCACCGACCGGGTGGTGGTGATGTACGGCGGCCAGATCGTCGAGACCGGCGTCACCGCCGAACTGGTCGGCGCCCCGACCCACCACTACACCCGCGGCCTCCTCGGCAGCGTCCTGTCACTGGAGTCCGGGGCCGAGCGCCTGACCCAGATCAGGGGCGTCGTCCCGTCCCCCGCCGACTTCCCGGCGGGCTGCCGGTTCAGCGACCGCTGCCCCGCGGCGACCGACGTCTGCCGGACGACCCCGCCGGCCCTGCTCGGCACCCCCACCCACACCGCGGCCTGCCACCACCCGGCCGCCGACCTGGCGAGCACCGAGGCGGTGACATGAGCGCGGTGGAGTTGACCGGCGTCCACGTGGTCCACAAGGCCCGCGGCGGAGGCCTGCTCGGCCGCGACCGGGTGTACGCGCTGACCGGCGCCGACCTCACCGTGGCGCCCGGCGAGACGGTCGGCGTGGTCGGCGAGTCGGGGTGCGGGAAGTCCACGCTGGCCAAGGTGCTGGTGGGCATCCAGCGGCCGACCGCCGGCACGGTCACCTTCCACGGCCGCGACCTGTGGTCGATGCCGGCGGCCGACCGCAGGGCGACCGTCGGCGCGAGCACCGGCATGGTCTTCCAGGACCCGTCGACGGCCCTGAACCGCCGGCTGCCCGTCCGCCGTATCCTGCGCGACCCGCTGGACGTCCACGAACGCGGCACCCGGCCCGAACGGGAGGAGAGGGTACGGGAGTTGATGGCCCTGGTCGGGCTGCCCGGGGCGCTCGCCGAGGCCCTCCCCGGGCAGCTCTCCGGCGGCCAGCGCCAGCGCGTCGCGATCGCCCGCGCGCTCGCCCTGGACCCCGGCCTGGTGGTGGCGGACGAACCGACCAGCGCCCTGGACGTCTCGGTCCGCGCCCAGATCCTGAACCTCCTGCTCGACCTGCGCGAACGCCTCGGTCTCGCGATGGTCTTCGTCTCCCACGACATCCAGACGGTCCGGCGGATGAGCGACCGGGTGATCACCATGTACCTGGGCCGGATCGTCGAGGAGACCCCGGCCGCCGAGGTCACGGCCGCCGCCCGGCACCCGTACACCCGCGCCCTGTTCTCGGCCACCCCCGGCCTGCTGAATCCCGTCGACCCCATCCCGCTGACCGGCCCGGTGCCCTCGGCCACCCGCCCCCCGTCCGGGTGCCCGTTCCGTACCCGCTGCTGGCGGGCGGACGACGCCTGTGCCGTCCGCATGCCTGACTTCACGGCCGCGTCACGCCAGGGTCACCGCTACCGCTGTCACCATCCGTTGGAGGAGGACCAGCCGAGCCACAGCCTGCCCCAGGAGCCCTGATGACGCTGCCCACCCCGCTGACCGGTGTCGTACCGCCCGTCTGCACCCCCCTGACACCGGACCGCGAGGTGGACGTCCCCTCCCTGAAGAGGCTCGTCGACCATCTGACGGAGGCCGGGGTGGACGGCCTGTTCGTGCTCGGCTCGACGTCGGAGGTGGCGTATCTGACGGACCGGCAGCGCCGGCTGGTCACGGAGACGGTGGTGGCGCACACCGCCGGCCGGCTCCCGGTCCTCGCGGGGGTGATCGACATGACGACGCCCCGGGTCCTGGACCACGTCGCGTCCGTCACGGCCGCCGGCGCGGACGGGATCGTCGTCACCGCCCCCTACTACACCCGCACCCACCCCGCCGAGATCGCCCGCCACTTCCGCCTGGTCGCCGACCGGTCGCCGGTCCCGGTGATCGCCTACGACATCCCGGTCGCCGTCCACACCAAGCTCCCCGCCGACCTGGTCCTGGAGCTGGCCGCCGACGGGGTGCTGGCCGGGCTGAAGGACTCCAGCGGTGACCTGGCGGGCTTCCGCGAGGTCGTCATGGGCAGCCGTCGGCTCACCGGCTTCAGCGTGCTGACCGGCTCCGAGCTGACCGTCGACTCGGCCCTCGCGCTGGGCGCCGACGGGGTCGTCCCGGGTCTCGCCAACGTCGACCCGGACGGCTACGTCCGCCTGTACCGCCTCTGCCGGGCCGGCGACTGGGACCGGGCCCGGGCCGAACAGGAGCGGCTGTGCTCCCTCTTCCGCATGGTCGGCATCGGTGACCCGGCCCGGATGGGCGGCAGTTCGGCGGCGCTCGGAGCGTTCAAGGCGGCGCTGCACCTGCGCGGGATCATCGCCTGCCCGGCGACCGCCGAGCCCCAGGTCGCCCTGTCGGAGGCGGAGACCGAGTGCGTGGGCAAGTACCTCGCGGGGGCGGGCCTGATGCAGGGGCCGCCGGAGCGGTGGTGACCGGGACAGACTCCGGCCGAGTCTAGGCACGCAGCGCCACCCCGGTGATGCGAAGCGTGAAATTCCCAGGGGCGGGGGAGCCAGGTGAGGTGAACGCGAAGAACCTCCCCATCGGCTCGTGTGCCGTCGACACCGGCAATGGGCGGCTGGGCATCGTCATGGGGCACGAAGGCCCCTACGTGCAGCTGCGGCCGTACGGGGGAGGACGGGAGTGGGACGCCCACCCGGACGCCGTCCGCGTCGCGACCCAGGCCGAACGGCTCAGCGCGGCCACCGCCCACGCCAACGCCCGCAGTCGCGGCGAGGTCCCTTGAAGGTTCCGTTCCGGAACGGCCCCCCGCCGCGGCAGGGCAGAATGGGCCCATGAGCCTGTTCCGCGACGACGGCATCGTGCTGCGCACCCAGAAGCCGGGTGAGGCGGACCGGATCATGCCGCGGCCATGCGGGGGTCGGCCCCCGCGCCCTCAGCCAAGGGTCGGTGCGCCATGAGTCTCTTCCGGGACGACGGCATTGTCCTCCGTACCCAGAAGCTCGGCGAGGCGGACCGGATCATCACCCTGCTCACGCGGGGACACGGGCGGGTGCGGGCCGTCGCGCGGGGGGTGCGGCGGACCAAGTCGAAGTTCGGGGCGCGGCTGGAACCGTTCTCCCATGTCGACGTGCAGTTCTTCGCGCGGGGCAGTGAGCTGATCGGGCGCGGGCTGCCGCTGTGCACGCAGAGCGAGACCATCGCGCCGTACGGCGGCGGGATCGTCGCCGACTACGCCCGGTACACCGCCGGGACGGCCATGCTGGAGACCGCCGAGCGGTTCACCGACCACGAGGGCGAGCCGGCCGTGCAGCAGTACCTGCTGCTGGTGGGCGCGCTCAGGACGCTCGCCCGGGGCGAGCACGCCCCGCACCTCGTCCTCGACGCCTTCCTCCTGCGCTCCCTCGCCGTCAACGGCTACGCGCCCAGCTTCGACGCCTGCGCCAAGTGCGGCATGCCCGGCCCGAACCGCTTCTTCTCCGTCGGCTCCGGGGGCACGGTCTGCGTCGACTGCCGGGTGCCCGGCAGCGTCGTACCCTCGCCGCAGACCCTGGTCCTCCTCGGCGCGCTGCTTACGGGAGACTGGGAGACGGCGGACACGGCCGAGGCGCGGTACGTGCGGGAGGGCAGCGGGCTGGTGTCCGCCTATCTGCACTGGCATCTGGAGCGCGGGCTGCGCTCGCTCAGGTATGTAGAGAAGAGCTAGAGGGAGACGAGAAGCACATGGTCGTACGCGGGATCCTGGGGCGTCAGCGCCGCGAGTACCAGGCGCCGGAGCCGCACCCGTCCGGCGCCCGCCCGCCGAAGCTCCCGGGCGAGCTGGTACCGGGCCATGTGGCCATCGTCATGGACGGCAACGGCCGCTGGGCGAAGGAGCGCGGGCTGCCCCGCACCGAGGGCCACAAGGTCGGCGCCGAGCAGGTGCTGGACGTGCTGCAGGGCGCGATCGAGATCGGCGTCCGCAACATCTCGCTGTACGCCTTCTCCACCGAGAACTGGAAGCGCTCGCCCGAAGAGGTCCGCTTCCTGATGAACTTCAACCGCGACTTCATCCGCAAGTCCCGCGACCAGCTCGACGGACTCGGTGTCCGGGTGCGCTGGGCGGGCCGGATGCCCCGGCTGTGGAAGTCGGTCGCCAAGGAGTTGCAGGTCGCCCAGGAGCAGACCAAGGACAACGACCGGCTCACCCTGTACTTCTGCATGAACTACGGCGGCCGGGCCGAGATCACCGACGCGGTGCAGGCGATCGCCGAGGAGGTGAAGGCGGGCCGCCTCGACCCGTCGAAGATCAGCGAGAAGACCCTGCAGAAGCACATGTACTACGGCGACATGCCGGACGTGGACATGTTCCTGCGGCCCAGCGGCGAGCAGCGCACCTCCAACTACCTGATCTGGCAGAGCGCCTACGCCGAGATGGTCTTCCAGGACGTGCTCTGGCCCGACTTCGACCGCCGTGACCTGTGGCGGGCGTGCCTCGAATTCGCCTCCCGGGACCGGCGGTTCGGCGGTGCCATCCCCAACGAGGAGCTACTTGCCATGGAGGGCAACCAGGAGGGCAACTGACCGCCATCCGCCGTTCATGAGGGCCGTCGAGGATGCGGAAGATCCACGGCCACCCCCCGGTCCCCCGCCTCTGGAACGGTCCTCATGAAGCGCGTCATCCCTGTTCTCTCCCTCGGCGCCCTGCTCCTGACCGCGCTGCCCGCGCACGCCACGGACACCGGGCTCACCCACCGCGACAGCTACGGCACCAAGGCCGTCTACTCCCCCGGACAGAACCCGCGGACCTACCAGCAGCCGCCCGCCGGCTACACCGCCGTCTTCACCGAGAACGTCTCCCGGCACGGCTCCCGCTCCGCCACCGACGGCGAGGACGGCGACACGATCCTCGCCCTGTGGAACCAGGCGAAGACCGACGGCCAGCTCACCCGGCTCGGCGAGAAGTTCGGCCCGGACGTGCAGGCCCTCGAAGCGGCCATGAGCGCCGTCGGCTACGGCAACCTCAGCGGGCGCGGCAAGGACGAGCTCCGCGCCACCGCCGTCCGCCTGGAGAAGCGCCTGCCGTCCCTCTTCTCCTCGATCGCCGCGAACGGCGAGAAGATCGACGTCGTCAGCTCCGGCCAGGGCCGCGCGGTCGACAGCGGTACGGTCTTCTCCACCGCCCTCACCGACGCCGACCCCGCGCTGAAGGCCTCCCTCGGCACCGCGCGCGTCGACAAGAACCTGCTCTACTTCCACAAGTCGTCCGGCGGCGCCGACTACCAGAAGTGGCTGGCGAGCGACGAGCGTCTCGCCGCCACCCTCAAGTCGGTCACCGACCAGCCGGCCTCGCACCGGGCGGCCGCCCGGGTCCTGGGCAAGATCTTCAAGCCGGCGTTCGTGCAGCGCGTCGTGAACGGCGAGTTCGCCGCCACCGCCGACGACATCACCGCCGCCACCGCCGTCTACAACCTCTACGCCATCGCGCCCGCCATGAGCGAGGAGAGCCCGGACGGAAAGGGCTGGGACTTCGACCGCTACCTCGCCCCGCGCGACGCGGCCTGGTTCGGCTACCTCGGCGACGCCGAGGACTTCTACGAGAAGGGCCCGAGCTTCTCGGACAGCGACATCACCTACAAGATGGCCCAGCCCCTCCTCGACGACCTCTTCAAGCAGGTCGAGGCCAAGCGCGACGGCACCAGCACCCTCGGCGCCGAACTCCGCTTCACCCACGCCGAGGAGATCATCCCGCTGGCCGCCCTCATGCGGCTCCCCGGCAGCGAGCAGCCCGCCACCCCGGGCACCGACTACACCTACGCCAACAACCCCTGGCGCGGCGCCGACGTCGCCTCCCTCGCCTCCAACATCCAGTGGGACGTCTTCAAGAAGGGCGACGACTACCTGGTGCGCATGCTCTACAACGAGAAGGAGATCGCCTTCAAGGCAGGCTGCAAGCCCATCGCGAAGAACAGCAAGTTCTACAACCTGAACGAACTGGAGCGCTGCTTCGGCCGGGACTGAAGCGCCCCTTCAGGGGCGCGGGGCTGTGTCCGATATGCGGCTACCGCCGCGTGGGCGCGCTCAGCCCCCACGCACCCGCACCCGAACGCGTCGGCTCAACCTGCGGCGCACCCCGCGGCGCAGTCCGCGCACGTCCCGAAGATTTCGACAGTGTGGGCCACATTGACGTACCCGTGCTCGGCGGCGATGGCCTCCGCCCACTTCTCGACGGCGGGGCCCTCGACCTCGACGGCCTTGCCGCACACTCTGCAGACCAGGTGGTGGTGGTGCTCCCCCGTGGAGCACCGCCGGTACACCGACTCGCCCTCGGAGGTGCGCAGGACGTCCACCTCGCCGGCGTCGGCGAGGGACTGGAGCGTGCGGTACACCGTGGTGAGGCCGACCGAGTCGCCCTTGTGCTTGAGCATGTCGTGCAGTTCCTGCGCGCTGCGGAACTCCTCGACCTCGTCCAGGGCCGCCGCCACGGCTGCCCGCTGACGGGTCGAGCGGCCCTTCACGGGCTGTCCAGCGGTCGTCACCGGTTGCCTCCTCGCCTCTTCGCCTCTGCCGGGCCATTGTGCCAGCCCGGGCCGAGGGCGTTCAGACGCCGACCTCGTCGGCGGCCCCCCGGCCGGCCGGAATCGCGCACTCCGCCGGATCTCCCGCAGGGCGCCGGGCGGCGGCCGCGCGGGCGCGTCGGCGGGCCAGCGGGGTGGCCAGCACGCTCAGCGCGATGAACGCGGCGATGGTCAGCAGCACGATCGTCGCACCCGGCGGGACGTACTGGTAGTACGACGTGATCGTGCCCCCGATCGTCACCGTCACACCGATCGCGACGGCGATCGCGAAGGTGGCGGCGAAGCTGCGGCTCAGCTGCTGGGCGGCGGCGACCGGGACGACCATGAGCGCGGAGACCAGGAGCAGGCCCACCACGCGCATCGCGACCGTCACGGTGACCGCCGCGGTGACCGCCGTGAGCAGGTTCAGTGCCCGTACCGGCAGGCCCGTCACCCGCGCGAACTCCTCGTCCTGGCTGACCGCGAACAGCTGCCGGCGCAGGCCGAGGGTGACCAGCAGGACGAAGGCGGCCAGCAGGCAGATCGCGGTGACGTCGGACTCCGAGACCGTCGACAGCGAGCCGAACAGGTACGACATCAGGTTGGCGTTGGAGCCGCCCGGCGCGAGGTTGATCAGCATCACGCCGCCGGCCATGCCGCCGTAGAAGAGCATCGCGAGGGCGATGTCGCCGCGGGTGCGGCCGTACCAGCGGATCAGTTCCATCGCGATCGCGCCGAGGACGGAGACCGCCGTGGCCATCCAGACGGGGGACGCCGAGAGCAGGAAGCCGAGGCCGACGCCGGTCATGGCGACATGGCCGATGCCGTCGCCCATCAGGGCCTGGCGGCGCTGGACCAGGTAGATGCCGACGGCGGGGGCGGTGATGCCGACCAGGACGGCGGCGAGCAGGGCCCGCTGCATGAAGGCGTAGTTCAGGAAGTCCATCAGCTCAGCAGTCCCGTGCGCAGTGGTGTGTGCTCGTCGTGGGGGTGGACGTGGTCGTGGCCGGGCAGGGCGTGCTGGCCGACCGCGCGCGGTGGCGGGCCGTCGTGGAGCACGCAGCCGTCGCGGAGCACGACCGCGCGGTCGATCAGGGGCTCCAGCGGGCCCAGTTCGTGCAGGACGAGGAGGACCGTGGTGCCCTGGGCGACCTGCTCGCGCAGGGTCTCGGCGAGGATCTCCTGGCTGGCCAGGTCGACGCCCGCCATCGGCTCGTCCATGATCAGCAGCTCGGGTTCGGCGACCAGCGCGCGGGCGATCAGCACCCGCTGGTGCTGGCCGCCGGAGAGCGCCTCGACGTTGTCCCTGGCCCGGTCCGCCATGCCGACCAGGCCGAGGGCGTGCCGTACGGCCGCGTGGTCGGCCTTGCGGAAGAGGCCGAAGCGGGTGCGGGAGAGGCGGCCCGCGGAGACGACCTCGGTGACGGTGGCGGGGACGCCGCCGGCGGCGGTGGTGCGCTGCGGGACGTAGCCGATCCGGGACCAGTCGCGGAAGGTACGGCGCGGGGTGCCGAACAGGGATATCTCGCCGCCGCTCACGGGCACCTGGCCGATGACCGTGCGGATCGCGGTCGACTTGCCGGAGCCGTTCGCGCCGAGCAGCGCGACGACCTCACCGCGGCGCACGGTGAGGTCGATGCCGCGCAGGACGGGGCGCGAGCCCAGCTCGGCGGTGACGCCGCGCAGGGATATGACGGGCTCGCCGCTCATCTCGTCGTCTCCTCCTGTCACGTGGCGTGTCACTTGGCGCCCAGCGCCTGCTGGAGCGCCTTGAGGTTGGCCTCCTGGACCGCGAAGTAGTCCTTGCCGCGGGACTTGGCGGTGATGCCCTCGATCGGGTCGAGGACGTCCGTCTTGAGGCCGGCGTCGGCGGCGATGGTCTTGGCGGTCTTGTCGCTGACGAGCGTCTCGTAGAACACGGTGGTGACGCCGTCGGCCTTGGCCATGGTCTCCAGGTCCTTGACGCGGGCCGCGCTCGGCTCGGACTCGGGGTCGAGGCCGTTGATGGCCTCCTCGGTCAGGCCGTAGCGCTCGGCGAGGTAGCCGAAGGCCGCGTGGGTGGTGATGAAGACCTTGGACTTCGTGTTCGCGAGGCCGGTCTTGAACTGGGTGTTCAGGGCGTCCAGCTTCTTCACCAGGGCCGCGGTGTTCTTCTTGTAGTCGGCCGCGTGGTCCGGGTCGGCCTTCTCGAAGGCCTTGCCGACACCCTCGGCGACCTGGGCGTAGCGCACCGGGTCCAGCCAGATGTGGGGGTCGAGGCCGGACAGCTCCTTGTTCTCGGAGGTGTCGTGGGAGGCCGCGTGGCCGCCGACCTCGTTGCCGTGCTTCTCCAGCGTGGTCAGCGAGGCCGCGTCGATCTTCGTCTGCACCGACGACTGGGCGACCGCGTCGTCGACGGAGGGCTGGAGGTTCTTCAGGTAGAGGACCGCGTCGGACTTCTCGACCTGGACGATCTGCTTGGGGCTGATCTCCAGGTCGTGCGGTTCCTGGCCGGGCGAGGTGAGACTGGTGACGTGGACGTGGCTGCCGCCGATCCGATCGGCGAGGAAGGCCATCGGGTAGAACGACGCGACGACGTCGAACTTGCCGGTCTGGGCCGCCGTGGCGTCGCCGCCGCAGGCCGTGAGGGTGGCTATGCCGAGTGCGGTGACGGTGGTCGCGGCGGCCGCGGGTATCAGGCCTCGTCGTACGTTCATGAGAGTCATTTTCAACAAACATGGAAACCGTTGTCAACAAGCCTCGGTGAGAGGCCGGTAAGGGGATCCGATTTGGTTGAGGGGGAGGCCCCGCCGGTACGCTGAAGCATTCGCTCTGAAGCGTCTCGCTTCGTCGCCCGTCGTCGTAATGAAGAGAGCACCGTGGCCGCCGACAAGATCGACACCATCGTCAGCCTGAGCAAGCGCCGAGGCTTCGTATTCCCGTGCAGTGAGATCTACGGTGGTCAGCGCGCCGCCTGGGACTACGGGCCGCTGGGTGTCGAGCTCAAGGAGAACCTGAAGCGCCAGTGGTGGCGCTACATGGTGACGTCGCGCGAGGACGTGGTCGGCATCGACTCGTCCGTCATCCTGGCCCCCGAGGTCTGGGTGGCCTCCGGTCACGTCGCCACTTTCACGGACCCGCTGACCGAGTGCACCGCCTGCCACAAGCGGTTCCGCGCGGACCACCTGGAGGAGGCCTACGAGGCCAAGCACAACCGCCTCCCGGAGAACGGCCTGGCGGACGTGAACTGCCCGAACTGCGGCAACAAGGGCCAGTTCACCGAGCCCAAGCAGTTCTCGGGTCTGCTCTCCACCCACCTCGGCCCCACCCAGGACAGCGGCTCCGTCGCCTACCTGCGCCCGGAGACCGCCCAGGGCATCTTCACCAACTTCGCCCAGGTGCAGACCACCTCGCGCCGCAAGCCGCCGTTCGGCATCGCGCAGATGGGCAAGTCCTTCCGCAACGAGATCACGCCCGGCAACTTCATCTTCCGCACCCGCGAGTTCGAGCAGATGGAGATGGAGTTCTTCGTCAAGCCGGGCGAGGACGAGAAGTGGCAGGAGTACTGGATGGAGCAGCGCTGGAACTGGTACACCGGCCTGGGCCTGCGCGAGGAGAACATGCGGTGGTACGACCACCCGAAGGAGAAGCTCTCCCACTACTCCAAGCGCACCGCTGACATCGAGTACCGCTTCCAGTTCGGCGGCAACGAGTGGGGCGAGCTGGAGGGCGTCGCCAACCGGACCGACTACGACCTCGGTGCGCACTCGAAGGCCTCCGGCCAGGACCTCTCCTACTTCGACCAGGAGGCCGGGGAGCGCTGGACGCCGTACGTCATCGAGCCGGCGGCCGGTGTCGGCCGCGCGATGCTGGCGTTCCTGCTCGACGCCTACGTCGAGGACGAGGCGCCGAACGCCAAGGGCAAGCTGGAGAAGCGCACCGTGCTCCGCCTGGACCACCGCCTCGCCCCGGTGAAGGTCGCGGTCCTGCCGCTGTCCCGCAACCCCGAGCTGTCCCCGAAGGCCAAGGGCCTCGCCCAGGCGCTGCGGCAGAACTGGAACATCGAGTTCGACGACGCCGGCGCCATCGGCCGCCGCTACCGCCGCCAGGACGAGATCGGCACGCCGTACTGCGTCACCGTCGACTTCGACACGCTTGAGGACAACGCCGTCACGGTGCGTGAGCGTGACTCGATGAAGCAGGAGCGGGTGTCGCTGGACCAGATCGAGGGCTACCTCGCGGGCCGCCTGATCGGCAGCTGAAGCCAGTGAGCAGTACCGGTGCCGGGTCCCCGCGCGGGGCCCGGCACCGTCGTGTTCGCAGGCCCGTGTTCACAGGTCCAGGTCGGCGAAGAGCGCCCCGTGGTCGGACGCCTCGTTCGCCTTCGACGTCACCGTGTCGAACGACTTGAACGTCCTCGGCGCCCACACCCCGCGCCGCTCCACGTCCACGTGCCGCACCAGCCCCCACAGCTCCGGCGACAGCAGCAGATAGTCGATCTTCTGGCTGAGCGTGTGCCCGGTGCCGTACGTGCCGGGGTCGCCCGCGTAGCCGGGGTGGCTCATCACGTCCCGCAGCCCGGTGTCCAGCAGCAGCCGCACCGGCTCGCTGTCGGGGGAGTCGTTGAGGTCGCCGGCGACCAGGACGTGCGGGGAACGCTCCAGCGCGGCCTCGTAGATCTCCGTGACCCGCTCCGCCTGGGCCTTGCGCCGGGCGAGTCCGCCGCCGCGCTTGCTCTTGAAGTGGTTGCCGAGGATCCACAGCGGGGACCCGTCGAGATCGATCTCGTACTCCGGGCAGTCCCGGCTGAACACCGGCTGCCCGTGTGCGTCCTTGTCGGCGATGTGCGACCGTACCGACCTGATCGGCAGCCGGCTGAGGATCCCGACGTCGATGCCGCGGCTGTCGTTGCCGTCGATCAGCAGGTTGAACGGGTAGGGGCGCTTGTGCAGCAGCCCGCCCAGGATCTGGGTGTTGAAGCGGTCCAGCGAGAGCCGGTCCTCCACCTCGACCATCAGCAGCACGTCGGCGTTGATCTCGGTGACCACCCGGCCGGTGTTCTTCACGACGTCCAGGTCGACGTCGTCCTGCACCAGCTCGGCCCAACCGGCCCAGTGCGGGCGGCCCTTGGCGGTGACGGTGATGACCGGGTCGGCGTCGGGCCCGCTCTTCCTGAAGAGCTGGGCGGTGCCGCCCCGGGTCTGGTTGATGTAGATCGGCGGAGGGTTCTCCGGGTCCAGGTCGTAGGCCTTGTACTTCTCGATCAGCTCGGCGATCCGGTGCTTGTCTCCGTCGGAGTAGGCGGGATGGTCGAGAAGGGAGACCAACTCGGCGAACTCGTCGAGGACTTGCTTGCGCAGAGCGGCGTCCGCCAGGTCGAAGACCGTGGCCCGGCGGAACAGGTTCTCGGCGTTGAACGTGGCGATACGGAGCGTCATGGCCGTCTCCTCGGGCGGCGCGGAGTGCGCACGGCCGGCCGGCGGCAGGCGCCGCCGGGGAGACTGCTCGCCGACATCTCCATTCTCGGAGCCGGGGCGGGGTCTGTCGAACGGAGGGCGGGGACGGTCCCCGTCCGGCGTACCCCGCCCCGGCGGTCCGGGCTCAACGGCGCTGCAGCGCCTTCACGTTGTCGCCGAAGGTCCAGTTCTTCGAGCCGTCCCAGTTGACCGACCAGGTCATCAGGCCCTTGAGGGAGGTGCCGTAGTGGTTCCAGGCCTGGCTGACCAGGGACGGCGACATGTAGCCGCCGCCCGCTCCGGACTGGGCGGGCAGGCCCGGGACCTGCTTGTCGTACGGCACCTTGATCGTCGTACCCTGCACGACCAGGCCCTTGTTGAGGCAGTCGGTCTGCGCGGTGAAGCCGGCGACCGTGCCCGCCGCGTAGGAGTCGCCGGCGCAGCCGTACATGCTGCCGTTGTAGTACTGCATGTTGAGCCACCACAGGCGGCCGTTGTCGGCGTACTTCTTGACGATCGGCAGGTAGGCGCCCCAGATCGAGCCGTAGGCGATGCTGCCCCCGGTGACGTACGCCGTCTCCGGGGCCATCGTGAGGCCGAAGTTGGACGGCATCCGGGCCAGGATCCCGTCGATGATGCGGACCAGGTTGGCCTGGGAGGCGGAGAGCTGGGAGATCGACCCGCTGCCCACCAGGCCGGTCTCGATGTCGATGTCGATGCCGTCGAAGTTGTACTTCTGCAGGATCGGCACGATCGTCGCGACGAACCGGTCCGCCACGGTGGCCGAGCTGAGGTCGATGCCGGCCGTCGCGCCGCCGATCGACAGCAGGATCGTCTGGCCGGCCGCCTTCGCCGCGCACATCTCGGCGGGCGTCGCCACCTTCACGCCCGCGTCCATGCCGTCCTCCCACAGCGCGGTGCCGTCGGAGCGGATGACCGGGAAGGCCGCGTTGATCACGTTGTAGCCGTGGGCGGCGATCCGGGAGTCGGTGATCGGGGTCCAGCCGAAGGGCGGATGGACGCCGTTGGCCGAGCCGTCCCAGTTCTCCCAGTAGCCCTGCAGGACCTTGCCGGCGGGACGGGACTTGACCGCGCAGGTGTCGGCGGCCGAGGCGGTGGGCGCGGTGGCGATCGCGAGCGGGGCCAGTACGGCCGTGGTGAGACCGGCGGCGAGCAGGCGCAGCGTACGGCGGAGCATGAGCGGTCCTCCCGGTGGGGGTGCGGTGAGGTGTCGTAGACATGACAGTGCTCGTGGTCCAGACCTTCCGTCAATAGGTCTGGACCATTTCGGGAGGGGTGTGACGACTATGGAATGACAGATATTGAAATCTGTCAGCTGTCATGCCAAGGTGGAGCCATGACGACGCACACCCGTTCCCTCGGATCCACCGGCCCCCAGGTCTCCGCCCTCGGCCTCGGCTGCATGGGCATGTCCGCGCTGTACGGCGAGGCCGACCGCGCCGAGTCGATCGCCACCGTCCATGCCGCCCTCGACGCCGGCGTGACCCTGCTCGACACCGGCGACTTCTACGCCATGGGCCACAACGAGATGCTGATCGGCGAAGCCCTGCGCACCGCCCCCGCCGAACTCCGCGAGAAGGCGCTGACCAGCGTCAAGTTCGGCGCCCTGCGCGACCCGGACGGCGGCTGGAACGCCTACGACGGCCGCCCGGCCGCCGTGAAGAACTTCGCCGCCTACTCCCTGCAACGGCTCGGCGTCGACCACATCGACGTCTACCGGATCGCCCGCGTCGACCCGGACGTGCCGATCGAGGAGACGGTCGGTGCCATCGCCGAACTGGTGGAGAAGGGACACGTCCGGCACATCGGCCTCAGCGAGGCGAGCGTGGCGAACATCCGGCGGGCCGCCGCCACCGCGCCCATCTCCGACCTGCAGATCGAGTACGCGATCATCACCCGTGACATCGAGCGGGAGATCCTGCCGACCACCCGTGAACTGGGCATCGGCATCACCGCGTACGGTGTGCTCTCCCGGGGCCTGATCTCCGGCCACTTCACCCGCGACCGGCAGCTCGGCGCGGGCGACTTCCGGGCCTTCTCGCCGCGCTTCCAGGGCGACAACCTGCAGCACAACCTCGACCTCGTCGAGGCGCTGCGCAAGATCGCCGACGAGAAGGGTGTCACCGTCGCGCAGATCGCCATCGCCTGGGTGCTCTCCCGGGGCGACGACATCGTGCCGCTCGTCGGCGCCCGCACCCGCGAGCGGCTCGCCGAGTCGCTGGGCGCGCTGGACGTCACCCTGGACGCGGCCGACCTGGCGGCGATCGAGGAGGCCGTACCGGCGGACGCGGCGGCGGGCACCCGCTACCCGGCCGCGCAGATGAGCCACCTCGGCACCGAGCACTGACCACGCTGCCAGGTACCGTCTAGGCCATGGCAGCGACGTCCCCGACCCCGACCCCGGTCCTGACCGCCGAGCGCATCCTCGAGGCGACCGAGGAAGTGCTGCGCCGGCACGGCCCGGCGAAGGCCACCGTGGTGGACGTGGCCCGCGCGCTCGGCGTCAGCCACGGCAGTGTCTACCGGCACTTCCGGACCAAGGCGGCGCTGCGCGAGGCGGTGACCAAGCGGTGGCTGGACCGCACCTCCGCCGCGCTGTCCGGCATCGCCGCCGAGGACCGGGACGCCGAGACCCGGCTGCGCGACTGGCTGCGGGCCCTGTTCGAGGCGAAGCGCCGCAAGGCGGGCGCCGACCCGGAGCTGTTCGCCACCTACATGGTGCTGGTCGACGAGAACGGCCCCGCGGTGGGCGGCCATATCGCCGACCTGACCGGACAGCTCACCGAGATCGTCCGGGACGGGGTCGGCACGGGCGCGTTCACCGTCT
This sequence comes from Streptomyces sp. NPDC090088, assembly GCF_044747345.1. NCBI lineage: Bacteria > Bacillati > Actinomycetota > Actinomycetes > Kitasatosporales > Streptomycetaceae > Streptomyces > Streptomyces sp. NPDC090088. The sequence continues at coordinate 792,978 of NZ_JBIVDZ010000001.1, forward strand.
CCGACCCCGCCGCCGCGGCCCGTGCCGTCTTCCACGCGACCGGCCGCTTCCACGACCCGGGCTACGCGCGCGAGTGGGAGCGGCCGGAGGCCGAGGCGGACTTCGCCTCGCTGGTGGAGCTGCTGGTACGCGGTCTCAGGTCACGTTGACCGTCACGGCAGGGGAGTAGACCTTCTTGCCGACCGCCGAGACCCGCAGATGCTCGGTGCCCACGGTGTTGAGCTTGGCGGTCAGCGAGTAGGAGCTGCCGTTCTTGGTCTTCGTGGTCGCCTTGAGCGGGATCCACTTGCCGCCCTTCTGGTGCTGGAGCACCAGCGGCCAGCCGACCTTCAGTCCCTGGGTGCGGCCGGTGAAGGTCACCGAGCCACCGGCGTTGACCGAGGTCGCGCTCGGCTTGATCGTGATCGAGGCCGTGGCGGACGGGGACGGGCTCGGCTTCGGCTTGGCCTCCGTGGCGAAGGCGCCGGCGCTGCCGGCCGACAGCAGGGCCAGCGAGAGGGCACCGGCGGCGAGGGCGCGGGACGCCGGGTGGCGGGGGGTGCGGTGCATGGCAGAGCTCCTGTCGAAGGGGACGAGGACTCATCCAGGCTTGGCCGGGTCGCGCCGGGCGGCGACCCGAACGGCCGTCCGGGCGGTTCCGCGAGGGGCGCGGGACGCCCTTTGAATCCGTAAAGTCCGCAGGTCGCGATATGTGCGCTGACCTCGCGATTCGCCCCGTCCCATGTCACCCGAACGGCGTAGCGGGGCGGGCTAGGCCGTGACCCGCCAGAAGTCCCGCATCAGCGGGGTCGGCGTCGGGCCGGTCATCGCCGCCTGGGTCATCAGGACCGTGACCGTGCCGGTGGCGGGGACCAGATGCGCGGTGGTGCCGGTGCCGCCGACCCAGCCGTACCGGCCCGGGACGTTCCAGGGGTCGGCCGGGGTCACGTCGACCTGGCCGCCGTACCCCCAGCCCTGGCCCTCCAGGAAGAGCGCGGCGGCGTCGCGCTGGGCCGCCGTGAGGTGGTTGGTGGTCATCCGGCTGACCGAGGTGGGGGTCAGCAGCCGGCGGCCGTCCGGGGCGGCCCCGGCGTTCAGGAGCAGCCGGGCGAACGCCAGCCAGTCGTCGGCCGTGGAGACCAGGCCCCCGCCGCCCGACGGGAAGCGCGGCGGCCCGCTCCAGCCCCCGTCCGGGGTGTCCGACAGCCGCAGGGTGCCGTCCTCGGCCGGGTGGTAGGACGAGGTGAAGCGGTGCCGCTTCGACGCCGGCACCTCGAACGCGGTGTCCCGCATGCCCAGCGGCTCGAAGACCCGTTCCGCGAGGAAGTCGGGGAACGTACGGCCCGACGCGCGCGCGACCAGGATGCCCTGTAGGGCGGACGAGGTGCCGTACAGCCAGGCCTCGCCCGGCTGGTGCAGCATCGGCACCCGGGCGAGCAGACCCAGCCAGGTGTCCGGGTCCGGCCAGTCCCGGAACGGGACGTCGTGCCGCTGCACCGCGATCAGCGCCCGCACGGCGGGCAGCGAGAAGTCGGCGGCCAGGCCCCAGCCGGCGCGGAAGCTGAGCAGGTCCTCGACGGTGACCGGGCGGTCCGCCGGCACGACGTCCTCGACGGGGCCCGTGGGAGTCCGCACCACCATCGGCTCCGCGAGCTCCGGCAGCCACTTCTCCACCGGATCGCCGAGCCCGATCCGGCCCTCGTCCACCAGCATCAGCACCGCCGCCGCGGTGATCGGCTTGGTGATCGACGCGATCCGGAACACCGAGTCCCGGGCCATCGGCGCCGACCCCTCGGCATCCACGTCCCCGACGGCCACCACCTCGACGTCCGCACCACGGGCGACGAGCCCGACGGCCCCCGGAACGGTCCCCTCCTCGACATGGCGGCGCAGAGTCGCCCGGAGCGCGGTCACGGTCATCGGTCGTCCTTCCCTCGGATGCGGTCGTCTGTACGACTCCCACTCCGGCGGAAAGTCATCGCGAGGGCTGCGCCCCCGCGGGGTCCACGGTGGCCTGGTGCGCCTCGGCCAGGTGCTCCTCCGCCTTCAGCCACGGCAGGAACTGCGCGCTCTGCTTCCAGCCGCAGGTGTCACACCTGATCGTCCGCTGGATACCGGTGCGCTGCACCCGAACCGTGTGCTCCCGCCCGTGCTGGTCCCACCGGCTCACCTTGCTCGAGTCGATCTGTGACATAACGCCTCCGGAATATGTGCCCGTTCTGCCGTTCGGCACGTGTCGACGGGAGGAGTGTGCAGCAAGACCAACATCAACGGGGATTTCTTCACACCGAGTTGGCCAAGCCGTGTCCGGGGGTCCGATCGCGGCCGCTGTGCAGGCATTTGGACCTTCGCGACCCAACCGTCGGACCGGGAAGCGGACTTGGTGTACCGGCGGAAACCCTGGACAGAAAATTGACCCTGGCTCAAGATGAGAGCGACCTTGTGAAGCGGCCACCGGCACGGAGAGGCGATGCTGCCGGATCCTCAACGTTTCCTGGCCGTCTCCGGCCGCCGGATCGCGCGCGCCGAGGGCGCGGCCCAGGTCGTCAGGGAACTCTGCCTGTCGACCGTACCGGACCTCGCGGACGGCGCGTTCGTCTACCTCGCGGACCGCCGGGCCGACCGGGGCGCGCCGCTGACCCTGCTGCTGGACGGGACACCGGCCGACCTCGGCGCTGTCATGGGCGGGATTCCCCCGGCCACGGCACAGGTGCCGTCCGACGGTGTGCTGGCCGGGTTCCTGCGCTGCGGCAGAACGCGGGGCAGGGGAGCGGACGACGACGTCGACAAGGCACTCCGTGAGCTGCTGGGGAAGGGTCCCCGGCTGCCGCAGGGGGACCGGGTGCTGCTCGCGCCGCTGCGCGCGACCGACGCGGTCGTGGGCCTCGCGGTGCTCCTGCGGCGACCGGACCGGGAGGACTTCGTGGCGGACGACATCGCCCTCGCCGACGCACTGTGCGCGCAGGCCGCGCTCGGCGTGAGCGAGGACACCGCCGCGGATCCCGTCGCCTCCGCCGTGCCGAAGGCCCCGGACGAGGACCGGCTGCGGTACGTCGGCGCCGCCACCCGGCGGATCGCCCGCGGCTTCGACACCGACGAGATCGTCCTCGGCCTGTGCCGGGCCGCCGTACCGACGTACTCCGACGCGGCCCTCGTCTACCTGCGCGACCCGCTGCCGGTCGGCGACGAACGCCCCACCGGACCCGCCGTGCTGCGGCTGCGCCGCACCGACCGGATGAAGGGCCCCGGCGCCGAGGACCTGGTCTGGCCGGCCGAGACGGTCGACGACGAGCAGGACGACCTCGACGCGGGCGACTGGAGCGAGGTGGTGCCCGGCGGCGCGCTCGCCGAGGTCCTGCGCGGGGTCCGGCCGGTGTTCGCCGACGACCGGGCGACCCGCGCCGCGCTCAGCGAACTCGTCGGCGAGGACAGCGCGTTGAACGGCTGGGCCGGTTCGCACGCCATCCTCGCCCCGCTGCGCGGCCGCCGCCGGGTCACCGGCGCCGTGGTCTTCCTGCGCCGCCCGGAGCGTCCCGCGTTCGAGCCCGCCGACCTGCTGGTCGCCGCCCAGCTCGCCACCCACACCGCGCTCGGCGTCGACAAGGCCGTGCTGTACAGCCGCGAGGCCTTCATCGCCGACCGGCTGCAGCGCGCGATGCTGCCGCAGGCCCTGCCCCGCCCCACCGGCGCCCGGCTGGCCTTCCGCTACCTCCCGGCGGCCGAGACCGCCCGGGTCGGCGGCGACTGGTACGACGCCATCCCGCTGCCCGGCAGCCGGGTCGCCCTCGTCGTCGGCGACGTCATGGGGCACTCCATGACCTCGGCCGCCGTCATGGGCCAGCTGCGCACCACCGCGGTGACCCTGGCGGGCCTCGACCTGCCCCCGCAGGAGGTCCTGCACCACCTCGACGAACAGGCCCAGCGACTCGGCACCGACCGCATGGCGACCTGTCTGTACGTCGTCTACGACCCGGTCTCGCACCGCATCACCGTCGCCAACGCCGGTCATCCGCCGCCCATCCTGCTGCACCCGGGCGGCAAGACGGAGGTCCTGTCGGTGCCGCCGGGCGCCCCGATCGGCGTCGGCGGCATCGACTTCGAGGCGGTGGAGCTGGAGGCGCCCGCCGGGGCGACCCTGCTCCTCTACACCGACGGCCTGGTGGAGTCCCGGCTGCGCGACGTGTGGACCGGCATCGAGCAGCTGCGCGAGAAGCTCGCCGTCACCGCCCAGCTGACCGGCCCCGACCGGCCGCCGCCGCTCGAAGCCCTCTGCGACGAGGTCCTCGACATGCTCGGCCCGGGCGACCGGGACGACGACATCGCGCTGCTCGCCGCCCGCTTCGACGGGATCGCGCCGAGCGATGTGGCGTACCGGACGCTGGACCCGGAGGACACCGCGCCCGGCCGGGCCCGCCGGTTCACCCGGCAGGCCCTGGCCGGCTGGGGCCTGGAGGACCTCACCGACACCGCGGAGCTGCTGGTCAGCGAGATCGTCACCAATGCCGTACGGCACGCCTCCCGCCCGATCAGCCTGCGGCTGCTGCGCACGGACGTGCTGCGCTGCGAGGTCGGCGACGACGTGCCGCAACTGCCGCGGCTGCGGCGGGCCTCGCCCGACGAGGAGCACGGGCGCGGGCTGTACCTGGTGAACCGGCTGGCGCGGCGCTGGGGCACGACCCGGCTGGGCACCGGCAAGATCGTCTGGTTCGAGCTGGGCGGGTAGCTCCGCCTCCGCTGGTGGCGCCGGGACGGACGGGTTGTTGTTCGGCTGCGGCGCCGTTGCGGCTGGTCGCGCAGTTCCTCGCGCCCCTGCGGGGCGCTGCCGAACCGGGGCTGGTTCAGCCGACCGTGCGGGGCAGGCGGAGGCTGAGGAGGCCGGTCAGTACCACCAGGCCCAGTTGGACCAGGAGGGTGGTGACGAGGGCGTCCCGCATGCCCTGGTGGGGGGCGAGGGAGAGGAACAGGGTGCCCAGGGTGGCGACGCCGAGGGCGAGGGCGGACTGCTGGGTGGTGACCATGACGCCGCTGCCGACGCCGGCCCGCGCGGGCGGGACCTCCGACATCACCAGCCGCAGCACGTTGGGGAGTTGGAGGGCCTGGCCGGCGCCGGCGATCGCGACCCCGGGGAGCAGCGCGGTGAAGTCCAGGTGCGGCCAGTCCCGCCGGGCGGCGAGGACGACCAGGACCAGGCCGACCGCCTGGAGCACCGACCCGGCGGACACCACCCGGCTGCCGTACCGGGCGATCAGCCGCGGTCCGGCGAGCGAGACGAACAGGAAGACGACGGCCATCGGGGCGAGCGCCAGCCCGGCCGGGACCGGGTCCATGTGCTCCCCGCTCTGCAGGGCCACGGCGATCACGAACATGAACCCGCTGAAGCCGACGGAGAACGGCAGCATCAGCACCAGGCCCCGGCGCAGCGAGGTGAGTTCGAACAGGCTCGGCGGGACCAGCGGGGTGCGTCCGGCCCGGTCGGCGCGGCGCTCCACGGCGTAGAAGGCGACGGCCACGCCCGGGAACGCGGCCAGCGACAGCCAGGTCCACAGCGGCCAGCCCGCGGCCCGGCCCTCGGTGAGCGGGGCGAGCAGGGTGAGCAGGGAGAGGGCGAGCAGCACGGTGCCGGGCCCGTCGACGGGTTCGGGCCGCTGCGACCTCGTCTCGGGCACGAACCGGGCGCCGAGCAGCAGCCCGACGAGCACGACCGGCACGTTGACGAGGAACACGGAGCGCCAGCCGGTGCCCGCGATGTCGGCGGCGACCAGCACCCCGCCGAGTATCTGCCCGGCCACCATGGAGAGGCCGGCGGTGGCGCCGTACAGGCTCATGGCCTTCGCGCGGCGGCCGCCGCTGGTGGCGGCCTGGATGGTGGCGAGGACCTGCGGCAGCATCGCGGCGGCCGAGGCGCCCTGGGCGACCCGGGCGGCCACCAGCGACCAGGCGCCGGGCGCCAGTCCGCAGGCCAGCGAGGTCAGTCCGAAGGCGGCCATACCGCCGAGGAAGAGCCGGCGGCGCCCGAACAGGTCGCCGAGCCGGCCGCCGAGCACCAGCAGCACGGCGTAGGCGACGCCGTACCCGGCGACGACGAGTTCCAGGACGGCCTCGCCCGCGTGCAGGTCCGTCCCGATGGTGGGCAGGGCGATGTTGACGATGAAGAAGTCGATGAGGGGCAGGGCCGCGGCCAGCAGGACGGTGAAGAGCCCGGGCCCGCCGAGCGCCGGTGGCGCGGACGGGGACCGTACGGTCGCAGGGGTGACGGTTTCGGTCATGACACCGAGCCTGCTGTGCCGCTCAGCCTGGTACCAGAGTCTGTTCATCCTGGTAGAAGAAGTACCTGGCAACAGGATCCGCGAGGCGGCAGGCTGGGACCATGACGACCTCGGCCCATGAGACGGCGGTCCCGGCGGCGGCTTCCGCGGCTTCCTCGGCTTCCGCAGCTTCCGCGGCGGCACCGGCGGCCCGCAGCGCCTGCATCCGCCGCAGCGAGCTGGCGGCCTTCCTGCGCAGCCGCCGGGAGCGGATCACCCCGGAGCAGGTGGGTCTGCCGCGCGGCACCCGCCGCCGCACCCCGGGGCTGCGCCGCGAGGAGGTCGCCCAGCTCTCCGCGGTCGGGGTGACCTGGTACACCTGGCTCGAACAGGCCCGGGACATCCAGGTCTCCGTCCAGGTCCTGGACGCCCTCGCCCGCACCCTGATGCTCGACGGCAGCGAGCGCGCCCACCTCTTCCAGCTGTCCGGTGCCATCGACCCGACCCCGGCCGCGAGCTGCACGGGCGTCACTCCGGCGCTCCAGGAGATGCTCCGGGCCCTGGAACCCATCCCGGCCTGCGTGCAGAACAGCCGCTACGACATCCTCGCCTACAACCGCACCTACGCCCGGCTGCTGTGCGACCTCGACGCGGTCCCGGCCGAGGACCGCAACTGCATGATCCTCGTGTACACCCACCCCGAGTGGCACCGCTCCATCGTGCACCTGGAGGAGACCCGCCGTCTGATGGCCGCGAAGCTCCGCGCCTCCATGGCCGGCCATCTCGGCGAGCCGGCCTGGAAGATGCTGGTCAAGCGGCTGACGGCGGAGTCCTCGGAGTTCCGCGCCAACTGGGAGCGGTACGAGGTGGTGGGCGTCCGCACCAGGACCAAGCAGTTCCTCAACCCGTACGTCGGCCTCCTCAACCTGGACCACACGGACCTGTGGCTGACCCCCGAGGCCGGGGCGCGGATGGTCACCTACGTGCCGACGGACGAGGAGTCGAGGCAGCGGCTGGACCAGCTGTACGCGATGGTGGCCGCCGGGCGCGGTTGAGTACGGGTACTCAGGACAGGGCACGGCCGTTCGAACCACCATGCAAGGAGGGGACGGAACACCACGACCGCAGGGGGCGACCGATGGGACCAGGTCTTGTCCGCACGCTGATACGGCTGACAGTCGGCAACCGTCTGTCGGCGGCCTATCTCACCCTGGTGGCCGTCGTCATCGCCAAGGCGACCGTCGACTCCCTGTTCGTCCAGGACCCGGACCCCGACTTCGCCTGGCTCTGGCCGCCGCTGGTCACCTTCCCCACGTTCCTGCCCGTCGCGGCGCTGGGCCGCACGGTCTGGGACCCGGCGATCATGCCGAACTGGTTCTTCGTCACCATGATCGTCGTGTCGGCCCTGCTGCAGTCCCTGGCCCTGGGCGCGCTGCGCCGGGCGGTGCGGACCCGCCACCAGCGCATGATCAGGTCCTGCTGACCGACGGGGGTCGTCCCGGACCCGAGGCCCTAGACCGGCTCTCCGGCGCCCACCACCTGGCGGATCTCCGCCGACTCCAGGCGCTGGGCCGCGCGTTCGGCCGTGGTGCGGGCCCAGCGGCCGTTCGTCAGGGCGCCGAGGGTGAGGACGGCGAGGCCGCAGCCCGCGAGGATCCACCAGCCGGGGCGGGCGGCGGTCACGAAGGTCGTGCGGTACGCGGACCCGGTGATGCCCGAGGCCAGCACCGCGCCGATGACCGCCACGCCCAGGGTCTGGCCCAGCTGCCTGCTGGTGGAGGCGACCGCGGCCGCGACGCCCGCCTGGGACCTCGGCATGCCGGAGACCGCCGTGTTGGTGATCGGGGCGTTCACGAAGCCGAAGCCGATGCCGAACACGACATACCCGAGGAACAGGGTGGTGTCGGAGGTCTCCGCCTCGAAGGCCGCGAACAGCACGGCGCTCGCGGTCATCGCGACACCGGCCACCACCAGCGGCAGCCGCGGACCACGGCTCGCGACCAGGCGGCCGGCGAGCGGGGCGCAGAGGAACATCGGGACGGCCATCGGCAGCATCCACAGGCCCGCGTGCAGGGCGTCCAGGCCGCGCACGTTCTGCAGGTAGAGCGTCGACAGGAAGAGGAAGCCGCCCAGGGACGCGAACGCGCTGATCGCGATCACGGTGGCCCCGCTGAACGGCGCCGAGCGGAAGAAACGCAGGTCGATGAGGGGTTCGTCGCGCCGGGGTTCGTACCAGAGCAGTCCGGCCAGGGCGGCGAGGGCCACCGCGGCGAACGGCAGCACGGTGGCCGCCCCGGCGGTCGGTGCCTCGATGATCGCGTACGTCAGCGAGCCGAACAGGGCGATGACCAGCACCTGGCCGACCGGGTCGGGCCGGCGGGCCTTCGGCGCCCGGGACTCCGGCACGAAGCGCAGCGTCAGCAGGACCGCCGCCAGGCCCACCGGGATGTTGACCCAGAAGATCGCGCGCCAGCCGACCGACTCCACCAGCAGGCCGCCGACCAGCGGGCCGGCGGCCATGGATATGCCGACCACCGCACCCCACACGCCGATCGCCCGGGCCCGCTCGCGCGGCTCGGTGAAGGTGTTGGTGATGATGGACATGGCGACGGGGTTGAGCATCGAGCCGCCCACCGCCTGCACCATCCGGAACGCGATCAGCGATTCCAGGTTCGGCGCGAGGGAGCACAGCAGCGAGCCGATCGAGAAGACGACCAGCCCGGTCATGAAGACCTTCTTGCGGCCGACCCGGTCGCCCGTCGAGCCCGCGAGCATCAGCAGCGAGGCCAGGACCAGGGTGTAGGCGTCGATGGTCCACTGCAGACCCGCCGTCGAGGCGTGCAGTTCGCGCTGCATGGACGGCAGGCCGACGTTGAGCGCGGTGGTGTCGAGGCTCACGATCAGCAGACTCATGCAGCAGATCGCGAGGACGAGCATCCGGCGGCGGGGGCTGAGCTCGGGCATGTCAGCCATCGTACGCCCGCTTCGATAGTGTGTCTAACTAATAGTGCCGCTAACTAATGACCGATACATGATCATTGGGCGCCCCGGACCGGCGCCTCCCGCGCATGCGCGACAATGGGGCAATGCCCACGCCCGAGTCGCCCCTCCAGATCGGCCCGCACACCGTCCTGCCGCCGGTCGTCCTCGCCCCCATGGCGGGGATCACCAACGCGCCCTTCCGGACCCTGTGCCGGGAGTTCAGCGGCGGCAAGGGGCTGTTCGTCAGCGAGATGATCACGACCCGGGCACTGGTCGAACGCAACGAGAAGACCATGCAGCTGGTCCACTTCGACGCCAGCGAGAAGCCACGCTCGATCCAGCTGTACGGCGTCGACCCGGCCACCGTCGGCAAGGCCGTCCGCATGATCGCGGACGAGGACCTGGCCGACCACATCGACCTGAACTTCGGCTGCCCGGTCCCCAAGGTGACGCGGAAGGGCGGCGGCTCCGCCCTTCCCTACAAGCGCAACCTCCTGCGCGCGATCCTCCGCGAGGCCGTCGCCGGCGCCGGCGACCTGCCCGTCACCATGAAGATGCGCAAGGGCATCGACGACGACCACATCACCTACCTCGACGCCGGCCGGATCGCCGTCGAGGAGGGCGTCACGGCGATCGCCCTGCACGGCCGCACCGCCGCCCAGCACTACGGCGGCACCGCCGACTGGGAGGCCATCGCCCGCCTCAAGGAGCACGTCCCGGAGATCCCCGTCCTCGGCAACGGCGACATCTGGTCGGCCGAGGACGCGCTCCGCATGGTCCGCGAGACCGGCTGCGACGGTGTGGTGGTCGGCCGCGGCTGCCTGGGCCGCCCGTGGCTGTTCGCGGACCTGGTCGCCGCCTTCGAGGGCCGCCCCGAGGACGTCCTGAAGCCGGCCCTCCGTGAGGTCGCCGACATCATGGTCCGGCACGCCACCCTGCTCGGCGAGTGGATCGGCGACGAGTCCAAGGGCGTCGTCGACTTCCGCAAGCACGTCGCCTGGTACCTGAAGGGCTTCGCGGTCGGCAGCGAGATGCGCAAGCGTCTCGCCATCACCTCGTCCCTGGCCGAACTCCGCGCCGGCCTCGACGAACTCGACCTCGACCAGCCCTGGCCCACCGGCGCCGACGGCCCCCGCGGCCGCACCTCCGGCAACAACCGCGTGGTCCTGCCGGACGGCTGGCTGAAGGACCCCTACGACTGCGCGGGCATCGGCGAAGACGCGGAACTGGACACTTCCGGCGGCTGAGCGCCCCGTAAGGGGCGCTGGGGGTCCCCCCGGCCGAAGGCTGGGCGAGGAACTGCGCGACCGGCCACGACGGCGCCGCGGCCGGGCTGATCGCGGCGCTTCCGCCGGAGCCCTAGTTCGTCTTCGGGTGCGGAGTGGACCCGTACGCCGTCAGGAACTTGTCGCGGAAGGCGCTCATCTTCCACACCGGGGCGTTGTGCGCCGGGCGCAGCCCGTCGGTCCAGTTCCAGGAGTCGATCGCGTCAAGCACCTTCGGGTCCTTGGCGACGATCGAGATCGGCACGTCCCGGCTGGCGTGGTTGCCGCTGACCCGGGCGATCGGCTGGTGGTCGCCGAGGAAGACGAGCACCGTGTTGTCGTTGCCGTAGCGCTCCAGCCACTCGGTGAGCGCGGTCACCGAGTACTGGACCGACTTCCCGTACTCCTGGCGGGACTTGGTGGTGTCGGCGATGACGTCGGACGCCTTGTTGCCGGCCTTCTGGATGGCGTCGAAGATCGAGCCGTCGCCCAGCTGGTCCCACGGCACCATCTTCGGGATCGGCGCCCACGGCTGGTGGCTGGAGGTCAGGATCACGAACGACATCCGGGACTTGCCGTCGGCCGGCTTCTTGCTGTGCACCCGGTCCTGGAACTGCTGCAGCGCGTACTGGTCGGGCATCGTCGACCAGCTGAACTTCGGTCCCTTGTAGCCGAGCTGGAAGGCGTTGTAGACCTTGTCGAGGCCGTAGTAGCTCTGCTCCGGCCAGCCCTTCTGGATACCCGGCATCACGCCGACGGTGTCGAAGTCGCCGGTCTTCTGGAACGCCTTGGTGATGGAGAGGTGGTTGCTCGCCATGACGGTCCGGTAGCGCTGCTGGTTGCTGACCCACAGCCCCGACATGGTCGTGGAGTGGCCGAGCCAGCTGCTGCCGCCGTACGTCGCCGACGTCAGCCAGCCGCTCTTCGCGTGGAAGCCGGCCTTCGCGAGGGCCTGGGTCCGGACGGCGAGGGTGCTGTCGACGCCGGGTGCCTCGATCGGGTCCTCGATGGCGCTGCGGCCGTAGCTCTCGATGAACGTGAAGACCACGTCCTTGCCGCGCAGGCTGGTCAGCAGCTGGTCGGGCGGGGTGTTCCCGAAGGCGTCGACCTTGGCGACCTTCCGGAACTCCGCCTCGTCGTGCAGGGTGTCCTTCACCTGGCGTGCCTTGATCTCCAGCGTGGTCGCGGTGCTGTCGGCGGCGAGCGGCACACCGCCGGCGAGCTGGACGCCGAAGGAGGAGCAGGTGATCCAGACGACACCGGCGATCAGCGTGCCGCGGGTGGCCCGACCGGGGTGCCGGGCGAGCAGGTTGCTCAGCCGGATCGTCGCCAGCGCGAGCAGCACGAAGATCAGCAGCACGAGGACGACGGCGCCGACGCTGACCGCGAGGGTGGCCGTCCGGCCCAGCGTGTCCTCCAGGTACGACTCCGCGTCGCCGAGCAGGCTCCAGTCCAGGATGGCGTTGAAGCTCCGGCCCAGGTACTGCTTGAACCCCATGTCGAGCGCGTTGACCAGGGTCAGCGCGCCCAGCACCACACCGAACACCGCGGCCAGCACGATCCGGGGCCGCCGGGGCAGCGCCAGCGCGACGGCCGCCGCGATGATCCCCTCGGACGGCAGCCGCACGAACTTCGCGGGCCCCAGCTCGACCACGGTGTTCGGCATCACCAGCGCCCCGATCACGAGCGCCGCGCAGAGCACGTCGACACCGACCGACAGCGCCGTGGCAGCCCCGGGATGCGCCTCCCGCCACTTCTCCCGCCGCTCCCGAACCCGCCCACTCCAGGCGGCCCAACCCCGGCGACGGGGGCGGGAGATGTCGGGCACGGGGGCCGCTTCGGCGGAGCTTGCCGGGGCGTCGGCAGCCTCCGGTTCCGACCCGACTTCAGCGACGGCCTCAGGGTCGCTCCCGGCCTGGGCCTCGGTGTCCGCCTCGGAGGCGGCTTCGGCGTCGGCCTCGGATCCGGCGTCGGCCTCGGATCCCGAGTCGGCCTCGGCCTGGGTCTCGGGGTCCGCCTCGGAGGCGGCTTCCGCTTCGGCCTTGGATCCGGCGTCGGTCTCGGAAGCGGCGCCGGTGGCGTCGGCCTCGGAAGCGGCGCCGGTGGCGTCGGTCTCGGATGCGGCTTCGGTCTCGTCGGCGGCTATGGACTCGGGTTCGGCCTCAGGAGCGGCCTCGGCCTCGGACGCGGTGTCGCTCGACTCGTCCCCGGCCGCAGGAGTCCCGGGCACACCGGAAGCCGCTTCCCGCTCGGACCTCAGCACCTCGGACTCCTCCGGCGTGGCTTCGCGCTCGGACGGCCCGGACGGTGTGTCCGATGGCTGGCGAATGCTCGTGTGCTGAGACAACCCGGAGGTCCTTCCGTGCGAGACCCGTAAAACGGAGGCGGCGGACCAACGCTGGGGAGGCCTGGGCCCGCCAACTTTCCGTACGTCTTGCGCATGACCCCTGTTCAGGGCCAACGGCAAACACCGGGCAAACGCATATCAACTCGCGCCCCAAACAAGCGCCCCGCAGGGGCGCGGGGCTGTGCCGATATGCGGCTCCGCCGCGGGGCGCGACCAGCCCCCACCGGCCCGCAGCCTACACACGACCCTCCACGGCCCCCTACGCCCCACCCACCGCGGTCAGCAACGCCAACGGCGCCGCCGCCGACCGCGATTCCCGCACACACGCGTGCGGATACGGCACCGGCTCCGGATGCGTGTCCCTCCCGTACCCGGCCAGCACCTCCGGCAACCGGTGCCCGCCCGCCGTGGCCGCGTCCACCAGCCCGTGCGCCACCGCCCGCGCCTCGTCGTGCAGCCCGTACCGCGCCAGCCCCAGCGCGATCAGCGCGTTGTCGTGCGGCCACACCGATCCCCGGTGGTACGACAGCGGGTGGTACGCCGCCTGCCCCGCGGCCAGCGTCCGCACCCCCCAGCCGGAGAAGAAGTCCGGCTCCAGCAACCGCCGGCCCACCACCTCCCCGTACTCCTTGTCCAGCAGCCCGGACCACAGCAGGTGCCCCGCGTCCGAGGCGAGCGCGTCGACCGGCTGGCCCTCCCCGTCGAGGGCCAGCGCCGGGAAGGAGGACTCGTGCATCCAGAAGTCCCGCTGGAACCGGTCCCGCAGATCGGCGGCGGCCTGCTCCAGGAGCGCGGCATACGTCTCGTCGGCCCACACCGTCCGCGCCACCCACGCCGTCCGGCGCAACGCGTCGTACGCGTACCCCTGTGCCCCCGCGGCCATCACGGTGCCCATCGGCCGGCTGCCGTCGGCGGAGCAGATCGCGCCGGGGGAGTCCTTCCAGTTCTGGTTGGCGAGGCCGCCCTTGTCCGCGCGGTAGACGAGATAGCCGCGCGAGGTCAGTCCGCCGTGGTCCAGCATCCAGCCGACGGCCGCCCGGGCATTGCGCTCCAGCCGCCGGGCCAGCTCCACGTCCCCGGTCTGCTCCACGTACGTGCCCAGCAGGATCAGGAACAGCGGGGTGGCGTCGACGGATCCGTAGTAACGGCCGTACGGCACCTGCCCGAAGTGGGCCAGCTCGCCGTGCCGTACCTCGTGGACGATCTTCCCGGGCTGGGCCACGGAGTGCGCGCCGGCCTCGGTCGCCTGGGTGGCGGCGAGCGCGGGGAGGGTGGCGGCGGCCAGCCGGGGGCGGTAGGGGAGGGCGAAGAGGGAGGTGAGGAGGGCGTCGCGGCCGAGCAGGGTGAGGAACCAGGGGGCGCCCGCCGCCGGCACCTTGAGCTCCTCGCCGTCCGGGCCGGTGGCCGGCACCTGGAGGGTGGCGAGGTCGGCGAGGCCGCGGGCGCAGGCCGCCGCCAGCTCCGGCCAGCCGGTCGGGAAGGCCACGCCTTCCACGAACTCGCCTTCCAGAGCCAGGAGTTGCTCGTTGAGCGCGGCCGGGTCGCGCGGTACGCGCAGCGCCCGCCGGTCGCCGTGCGGGCGGCCGATCACCCGGACGACCAGCTCGGTCGTGCCGTGCGGGGCGAGTTCCAGCGTCCAGACCATCCGCCGGGCCCCGGTGCCGGTCTCCTCCACGCCGTCCGGCGCGGGCTCGGCGGTGATCGTCGTGACGGACCGCCATTCGCCCCTGCGGTAGGTGAACTCCAGTCCGTCGTCGAGGACCTGGCGGGAGCGGACGGCACCGGACTTGGTGTAGGTGCGGTGGTCGGCGCGGAGTTCGAACTGGTCGGTGAAGTCCGCGTCGGCGGTGATCGCGAGGCGGATCGTGGTGGGCACCGGGCGGTTGCTGGTGACCCGCAGGGATTCGACGAACGAGCCGTCACCGACGGCCTGTTCACGGAAGAGCGTGTGCGCGGGCGGTTCCTGGCGGCCGCCGCGCGGGACCAGGACGCAGCGGGTGCCGTCCCCGTCGCCGACCGGTGTGAGCACCTCGGGCAGTGCCCCGTCGACGGTCAGCTGCCAGCGGCTGAGGTGGCGGGCGTCCCGTACGAATAAGCCGTCCGGGGAGCCCCCGCCCCGCACGCCGCTGATGTCGCCGCGGTCGTCCACGGCGGCGAACGTCGCGCCGTGCACGAGCAGATGATGCCGGTCCGTCATCCCCGGTCCCCTCCTTCGTCCTTCAGGTCGAACGTGCGGTGTCCATCGAAGACACCTCGTTTTGTCAGCTCTTGTCCAGATTTTGACGCTCGTCATGCGGCGCCCGCTGCCGGTGGTGCAGATCGAGCGCCAGGGCGGCCGTCCAGCTGAACCCGGTCGCGCCGCACGCCTCGCCGGTGTACGGGTCGACGTACTCGGCGAACCCGCTCGCGTCGGCCGTCCGCAGGACCGCCTCGGCGAGCGCGTCCGCCCGCTCCCGCTCGCCGTGCTCGCGCAGCCCCCGCTCCAGCAGCCAGCCGGTGTTGAACCAGGCCGGGCCGCGCCAGTAGCGGTGCGGGTCGAAGGCCTCGCCGAGCAGGTCGTAGCTGGGGACCAGGAGGGTGCCGGTGCCGAAGTGCGGGCCGCTCAGCGTGCGGACGAGCGCGGCGGCGATCTCGCGCGGCAGCTCCGGGAGGAGCAGCGGGACCAGCCCGGACACCCCACGCTCGGGAATCAGCCCGCCGTCCGCGCCGTTGGCGCCGCCTGTGCCGCCTGTGCCGCCCGCGCCGCTCCCGCCGGCCCGCAGGTCCCGGCAGAGGAAGATCTCCCTCTCCGGGTCCCAGAGCCGGTCCACCAGCGCCGCCGTCAGCCGCTGCGCCCGCGCGTGCCGGGCCGTGCCGGTCGCCCCCAACTCCCGTGCGATACGGGCCAGGGCGTGCTCGGAGGCGATGAGCAGCGCGTTGAACGCGGGGTCCTCGACGGCGAACTCCCGCTTGCGGTCGGCGTACTCGGCGTCCCGGTAGTCGGCGGCCAGCCGCACGTACCGCCCGTAGTCCAGATCCGTCGGCCGGTCCTCGGCGGCGCCGTGCTCCAGGTCGGCGCGGCGGAAGGAGCGGGCCGGGGCGGGGGCGACCCGGGCCAGCGGGGCGTCCCAGCAGGGGCTGTTGTCCATACCCTGTTCCCAGGGGTGGACGACGGACGCCAGCCCGCCGCCGCCCAGGTCCCGCCGGTGCAGCAGATAGCGGTGCCAGGCGG
Source organism: Streptomyces sp. NPDC090088 (assembly GCF_044747345.1). NCBI lineage: Bacteria > Bacillati > Actinomycetota > Actinomycetes > Kitasatosporales > Streptomycetaceae > Streptomyces > Streptomyces sp. NPDC090088. The sequence goes on from NZ_JBIVDZ010000001.1 coordinate 809,007, forward strand.
CCAGGCGCGGGTAGACGCCGGCCAGGAAGCCGCGCGCCCGGGACAGGCCCGGGTCGGCGAGGTGCACCAGCCAGGCGGCCAGCGCGTGCACCGGTGGCTGCACGATCCCGGAGGTCTGTACGGTGCGCGGGGCGCCCGCAGCGCGCCCCGCGGTCGAGGAGCGCCAGAAGTCGGGGCTCGGGAAGTACGCGTCGAGGGGCACGGAGGGGTTGAACACGATGTGCGGGATCCGCCCGTCGGCCCACTGGGCGGCGAGCAGCGTCTCCAGCTCCGTCTGTGCGCGCAGCGGCGAGAGGTGCCGCAGCCCGATCGCGATGAACGCCGAGTCCCACGACCACTGGTGCGGATACAGGTTCCGGGAGGGCACGGTCGAACCGCCGGTCCAGTTGCCGTCGAGCACCCGTGCGGCCCTGACGTGCAGGGACCCCGGCCCGGTCGGGGACAGGGGCGGCGGATCGTATGCAATCCCGCGAGCGAGTGCAGGGCTGGTGAGCTGGGCAGTGCGATCCACTCGGGACTCCCCGAAGACGTTCGGCCGGCCGGGTTTGGCAGTGGCTACCGTAGGGTTACGTCTATTTAACACGCAAAACTCAATATGTAATGCAAGCTTGAGAAACACAAGGGGGTGCGCATGACCGGACGTCCCGGCAGGACCGGCAGGGCCGGTGGGACAGGGAAGGGCGGCGGGCCGGCCAGCGCCGGCGACCTGCTCGAACTGGTCCGCAGCGGCCGGGCCGTGACGCGCGGCGCCCTCCAGCAGGCCACCGGACTCTCCCGGGCGACCGTCGGCCTCCGTCTGGACCGGCTGTTCCGCGCGGGCTGGCTGCGCGAGGGCGCGGGCGGCCCGGTCGACTCCCCGCTGGGCGGCCGCCCCTCCATCACCCTGGAGTTCGACGACTCCCACGCGGTGGTCCTCGCCGCCGACCTGGAGACCCGCCATGCCCGGGCCGCCGTACTGTCCCTGACCGGGGAGATCCTCGCCGAGCACTCCGGTACGGCGGTCATCCAGGACGGCCCGGAGGCCGTGCTCGCCGAACTCGGCCGCTGGTTCGCCGAGTTGCTGGAGAAGGCCGGCCACCGGGCCACGGAGGTGTGCGGGATCGGCCTCGCGGTACCGGGTCCGGTCGACATGGACACCGGCCGGGTCGTCCAGCCGCCGATCATGCCGGGCTGGGACGGCTACGACATAAGGGGCCGCACGGCCCGGGCCTTCACGGAGCACACGGGCGCGCCGGCCGTCCCGGTCCTGGTGGACAACGACGCGAACCTGATGGCGTACGGCGAACAGCGCACCGGATACCCGGACTGCTCGGCGTTCGTCCTGGTGAAGGTCTCGACCGGTATCGGCGCCGGGGTCGTGGTCGACGGCACGATCTACCGGGGCATCGACGGCGGCGCCGGGGACATCGGTCATATCCGGGTGGGCGCGGAGGTGCAGTGCCGCTGCGGTTCCTACGGCTGCCTCGCCGCCGTCGCGAGCGGCGGCGCCGTGGCCCGGAGGCTGGCGGAGGCCGGGGTTCCGGCGGCGTCCGGCTCAGATGTGCGCGATCTGCTCGCCTCGGGGCATCCGGAGGCGGCCGCCCTGGCGCGGGACGCCGGCCGCAGCGTCGGGGACGTGCTGGCGACGGTCGTCACCCTCCTCAACCCCGGCGTGCTGATGATCGCCGGGGACCTGGCGGGCACCCCGTTCCTCACCGGCGTACGCGAACTGCTCTACCAGCGGGCGCTGCCCCGCTCCACCGCTCACCTGGACGTCGTCACCTCGCGGCTGGGGGAGCGGGCGGGGCTGATCGGCGCCGGGGCGCTGGTCGTGGAGCATCTGTACGCGCCGGAGCGGGCGGAGGAGCGGCTGCTGTCGCTGGGTGTGTGACGGGCCGGTTTCCGGCTGGTCGCGGCGTCCGGATCCACGTCCGCATGGTGAAATCCGCCCGTCTGTGGGAGCGTGATTCTCGCCACCCTTGATAAGGGTTGCGCTCAGATGAGCGGATCATGGGCGACTGCACTTCTCCAAGGGGTGGCACTGGGTGCCACCCCTTGATCGTTCATCGATCGAAATCAGGTGTGCGGTATGACCGCTCACATGAGCGGTAAAGTGCCGTGCTGAGCGTTCTTGTGTTCAAGAAGTGAAAACACAACCGCGTCACCGCTTGCCAAGCTTTGACTTTCGATCCGGTGGCGGACGACTGGTTACGAGCGCATGACACGCAAGTAGACGTACCCAGGCGCCTTCGATCTGGGTATGTTCCTCGCCGTCAGGGCAGCCACCGCGTCCTCGAGGGAGTCGAGACCCGTGTCGGAAAACAAAGAACCCCACGTAGCGAAGCTCGTCTACGACTTCACCGAGGGAAACAAGGACCTCAAGGACCTCCTGGGTGGCAAGGGCGCGAACCTCGCCGAGATGACCAACCTGGGGCTCCCCGTTCCCCCCGGCTTCACCATCACGACCGACGCGTGCAAGGTCTACCTCGACAGCGGCGAGGAACCGGCGGCACTGCGTGACGAGGTGAGTGCGCACCTCGACGCGCTGGAACAGCGGATGGGCAAGAAGCTCGGCCAGGCCGACAACCCCCTCCTGGTGTCGGTCCGCTCCGGAGCCAAGTTCTCCATGCCGGGCATGATGGACACGGTCCTGAACATCGGCCTCTCCGACAAGTCCGTGCAGGGCCTGGCCAAGCAGGCCGGCGACGACCGCTTCGCGTGGGACTCCTACCGCCGCCTCGTCCAGATGTTCGGCAAGACCGTCCTCGGCGTCGACGGCGAGCTCTTCGAGGAGGCCCTGGACGCGGCGAAGGAGGCCAAGAAGGTCACCGTCGACACGGACCTGGAGGCCGCCGACCTCAAGAAGCTCGTCACCAAGTTCAAGAGGATCGTCAAGACCGAGGCCGGCCGGGACTTCCCGCAGGACCCGCGCGAGCAGATGGACCTCGCGATCCGCGCGGTCTTCGACTCCTGGAACACCGACCGCGCCAAGCTCTACCGCCGCCAGGAGCGCATCCCCGGCGACCTCGGCACCGCGGTCAACGTCTGCTCGATGGTCTTCGGCAACCTGGGCCCCGACTCCGGCACCGGCGTCGCCTTCACCCGCGACCCCGCCTCCGGCCACCAGGGCGTCTACGGCGACTACCTCCAGAACGCCCAGGGCGAGGACGTCGTCGCGGGCATCCGCAACACCGTCCCGCTCGCCGAGCTGGAGCAGATCGACAAGAAGTCGTACGACCAGCTGATGCAGATCATGGAGACGCTGGAGAACCACTACAAGGACCTCTGCGACATCGAGTTCACGATCGAGCGCGGCCAGCTGTGGATGCTCCAGACCCGCGTCGGCAAGCGCACGGCGGGCGCCGCCTTCCGGATCGCGACCCAGCTGGTCGACCAGGGCCTGATCGACGAGACCGAGGCCCTCCAGCGCGTCACCGGCGCCCAGCTCGCCCAGCTGATGTTCCCGCGCTTCGACGAGCAGGCCAAGGCCCAGCCCGTGGGGCGCGGCATCGCGGCCTCGCCGGGCGCGGCGGTCGGCAAGGCGGTCTTCGACTCGTACACCGCGGTGAAGTGGTCCCGCTCCGGCGAGAAGGTCATCCTGGTCCGCCGCGAGACGAACCCCGACGACCTGGACGGCATGATCGCCGCCGAGGGCATCCTCACCTCCCGCGGCGGCAAGACCTCCCACGCGGCCGTCGTCGCCCGCGGCATGGGCAAGACGTGTGTGTGCGGCGCGGAGGACCTGGAGGTCGACACCAAGCGCCGCCGCATGACGGTTCCCGGCGGCCACGTGGTCGAGGAGGGCGACGTCATCTCCATCGACGGCTCCTCCGGCAAGGTCTACCTGGGCGAGGTCCCGGTCGTTCCGTCCCCGGTCGTCGAGTACTTCGAGGGCCGGATGCACGCGGGCGCCCAGGACGCCGACGAGCTGGTCGAGGCCGTCCACCGCATCATGGCCTTCGCCGACCGCAAGCGCCGGCTGCGCGTGCGCGCCAACGCCGACAACGCCGAGGACGCCCTGCGCGCCCGCCGCTTCGGCGCCCAGGGCATCGGCCTGTGCCGTACCGAGCACATGTTCCTCGGCGACCGTCGCGAACTGGTGGAACGCCTGATCCTGGCGGACACCCAGGAGGACCGCGAGGAGTCCCTGCGCGCCCTGCTCCCCCTCCAGAAGAAGGACTTCGTCGAACTCTTCTCGGCGATGGACGGCCTCCCGGTGACGGTCCGCCTCCTGGACCCCCCGCTGCACGAGTTCCTTCCCGACATCACCGAACTCTCGGTCCGCGTGGCCCTCGCCGAGTCCCGCCAGGAGCCGCACGAGAACGAACTCCGCCTCCTCCAGGCCGTCCACCGGCTGCACGAGCAGAACCCGATGCTGGGCCTGCGCGGCGTACGCCTCGGCCTGGTCATCCCCGGCCTGTTCACGATGCAGGTCCGCGCGATCGCGGAGGCGGCCGCCGAACGCAAGAACGCCAAGGGCGACCCGCGCGCCGAGATCATGATCCCCCTGGTCGGCACGGTCCAGGAGCTGGAGATCGTCCGCGAGGAGGCCGACCAGGTCATCGCCGAGGTCGAGGCGGCCACCGGCACGAACCTGAAGCTCTCCATCGGCACGATGATCGAGCTCCCGCGGGCCGCCCTGACGGCGGGCCAGATCGCCGAGGCCGCGGAGTTCTTCTCCTTCGGCACCAACGACCTGACGCAGACCGTCTGGGGCTTCAGCCGCGACGACGTGGAGGCCTCCTTCTTCACCGCCTACCTGGAGAAGGGCATCTTCGGGGTCTCCCCCTTCGAGACCATCGACCGCGACGGCGTCGGCTCCCTGGTCGCCGCGGCCGCCAAGGCCGGCCGGGCCACCCGCCCCGACCTCAAGCTGGGCGTCTGCGGCGAGCACGGCGGCGACCCCGAGTCCGTCCACTTCTTCCACCAGGTGGGCCTCGACTACGTCTCCTGCAGCCCCTTCCGGATCCCGGTGGCCCGCCTGGAGGCCGGCCGCGCCGCGACCGAGTCACAGGGCAGCGACCACCGCTGAGGCCTGACGCCGAGGCCCTGACCACTCTCCGGCCTCCGCCGAACCCCGGGTCCGCCGTCCGTCCCCGACCCTCAAGACCGATGGACGGCGGCCCCGGCACGCAAGAAGAGGGGCGGCACCCTGTGCGGGGGTGCCGCCCCTCCCTGCCTGCTCGCCGGCGTCAGTGGTTGACGGTGATGTGCTTGGCGAGCGCGGTGACGGAGAGGTCGCCGTGGTCGACCCATTCGGGGAAGGCGAGTGTCTTGTGCTGGGTGGAGGCGGGCGGGGTGATCTCCAGGTAGGAGGCGTGCACGGCGCCCGAGGTACCGGTGTTGGCGTGCGTCCAGGCGACGACGGCCTCGGCGCTCTCGCCGTCCTTGAGGGTGAGGGTCTTGCGGCCCGGGTCCTTGGCGTACCAGGTGTCACCCCAGTGCGTGTGGGACGTGAGGGCCTTGTGCCGGGAGTTCTCCAGGCCCAGACCGGGGTAGCCGCGCAGCGCACAGGTCTTGCCGCTGAGGTTGCGCAGCCTGATCACGACCCCTTCGTGGTTCATGCCACCGCCGAGCTGCTCGCCGAACGTGGCCTTCAGCGCGGCGGCCGAGCAGGTCGGCGTGGTCCTCGCGCCGCTGGTGCCCGCGGCCGAGGCGGTGCCCGCCCAGGCGAGGCCCAGGCCGGCGACGGCGGCCACGGCGAGCACCGCACGGCCGAGCCTGCGGCCGGAGCGGCGCCTCGCCGTGGAACGGGTGACGAGGGTCTGGTCGGTGGTGTTCCGGTGTTCGTTCACGGTGACGGTGCTCCACTCGTACTCCGCGCCGTGAGCCGCGTCAGCGTCCGGCGCCGTCTTCTTGTGCCCTACACCAGGTTCGATGCGCGCCACGCCGGAAATGTTCGCCGGAGTTCCCGGTAATTTCTCCGCCCCCGCAGCCCGGCACGCGCGACCCGCCCTCCCCTTCACACCGACGGCTCCGCCCACAGAAGGGTCGGGTGGGCCCGGGCCAGCTGGGTCTCCAGCCGGAGGATGTCGCTGACCGAGTGCAGGCTGGCCTGCAGGGTCGAGGCCGCCGACGGCCTGCCCGTCCTCTTCGACTCCGGGGTCCGCACCGGAGCCGACATCGTCAAGGCCCTTGCCCGGGGCGCCACCGCCGTCGGCATCGGCCGTCCTTACACATACGGTCTCGCGTACGGCGGCGAGGAAGGCCTCGTCCATGTCCTGCGGTCCCTGCTCGCCGAGGTCGACCTGATCATGGCCGTCGACGGCTGCCCCACCCTCGCCGACCTCACACCCGAGACGCTCCGCCGCGTCGCGTGAGCCGACGGGCTGTTCTGACCACGACGATCACCCGGGCCGTCAGCCGGTGGCCACCGCCAGGAGCAGCGAGGGCGCGTCGGATTTCGGCCGGTGTCCTGTTCTGGATCACCTGATCTGATGGTGATCAAGAGGCTGAAGGATTCGCCACGTAGTTGGTTCGCTACTCTCTGTAACTCCGGTTGTCGTTGGGGTGACCGGGGCTCTGGGAGAGGTGGCGTATGAAGAAGGCGCTGATGGGTGTTGTCGTGGCGGGGGCGTTTCTCGCAGGGGCGGGGACGGCGTTGGCGGCGCCATGGCGAGACCTGCCGAAACTGCAGACGCCGGGGGTGGCGCTGGAGAACGGCCACTACCGGTTCAACTCGGCGGAACGGAACCACGGTTCCTTCGAGTGGGAGGGAGACCTGCGCGACACTCTGCCCGCCGACGGCAACAACGGATATGCGGAAGTCCGGGTCGAGGGCCACACATGGGTGCGGTACGACGGAAAGGACCGTGCGAAGGTTCACCTGCACCGCTCCAACTGGGACGGTGCGCAGCGGTACACGGACGACGCGGACATGCGCGTCTGCCTCGACAGGTCGTTCCATCCTGATACCTGTACCGGTGTTGTGCACTTCCACGCGGGTCAGCGCTGAGCGGGTCACCATGTCTCAAGTGCTCGCAGCTCAGGGAATCGATCTCTCCTACGGATCGTCGCGGGCCGTGAAGGGAGCGGACATCGCCCTACATCGGGGCGAGATCGCGGCCATCACCGGCCCGAGCGGCTCGGGAAAGTCCTCGCTCCTGTACTGCCTCGCAGGCGTCCTCCCCGCGACACGCGGAGAAGTCCGCTTCCAGGGACGTCCATTGGGCGAACTCGATGATGCGGAACTGAGCGCGCTGCGGCGTGACAGGTTCGGATTCGTCTTCCAGTACGGCGAGCTCCTGCCGGAGCTGACCGTGGAGGAGAATGCCGCGCTGCCGCTCCGGCTGGCCGGGCAGCGCAAGGGGCAGGCCCTCGCGGCGGCCGGCGAAGTACTGGGGCGGCTGGGCCTAAGCGACCTGCGGGACCGGCGCCCGTCGCAGGTGTCCGGCGGTCAGGGTCAGCGAATCGCGGTTGCCCGTGCGCTCGTGCACCGTCCGACGGTGGTTTTCGCCGACGAGCCGACGGGATCGCTGGACAGCGTCAACGCGCAGGCGGTACTGGAAGAATTCCTCACACTGGCGCGTTCGCAGGGCGCTGCCGTCGTACTCGTCACGCATGACGCGGACATCGCGGCGCGGGCCGACAGCAGATACTCCATGGTCGACGGTGTGCTCACACCACTGGGAGTGTCGGCCCGGTGAAGGAGCTCTTGTTCGGGCTGCGGCTGCTGTTCGGGAGCGGGCGCAAGAACCGAGTGCGATTCGCGCTCATGGCACTCGGCAGTTCTGTCGGAGTGTGCTGCCTGGCCATCGTGCTCACCATTCCCGGCATCCTGGGGGCACAGGACGCGCGTGTCGCGGCCCGGCAGCCGGTCGACGCACCATCCGGTGCGGGCGACTCCTTTCCCCTGTTGCTGGAGCGGGCCGATCCCTTCGGCTCGCAGGCCCTCAGCCGCATCTTCCTGGCCAGGGGAGCCAAGGCCGTGGAGCCACCGCCGGGGCTGAAGACCTTTCCGGAACGGGGTGAGGTCTTCGTCTCGCCCCGCCTTCGCGATCTGCTGCTTGAGCAGCCGGAATTGGGCCAACGCCTGCCGGGCAGGGAGAAGGGGGTCATCGGGCGCCAGGGGCTGGCTCGCCCCGACGAACTCGTCGCCTATGTGGGCATGAGCCGCGCCGAACTCCCCGACGGCTCCGCCCTGACCGGGTTCGGCGGGCCCGACGCCGACGTGCCGCTCACCACCATGGATCCCTCGATGCTGGACAACTTGCGTTTCACGCTGGCCTGCGTCGTCCTTCTGCCGCTCGTCGTGTTCCTCTCGGTGTGCGCCCGTCTTTCCGCGGCGGAACGAGCCCGCAGACTGGCCGCGTTGCGGCTGCTGGGGATGAGTATCAGCGAAGTGCAGCGGGTGAACGCCGCCGAGACGGTCGCGGCGGCCGGGCTCGGGGCCGTCCTGGGCGTGGGCGAGTTCTGGGCTCTGAACCAATTCGTCTCCAGGATCGGGCTTCCCGGATTCAGGTGGTACCCGGACGACGGCGCACTGACCGGCCCGACACTGGTGGCGTGCCTCGTCGGGTGTCCGGCGCTCGCCTGGTTCGTGGGCAGGGCCAGTGCGCGCAAGGCCGCGGCGAACCCTCTCGCTGTCCGTAGGACGGCCGCGGGGAAACCTCCCTCTGTCTGGGGTGTCCTCCCCCTGGTCGGCGGAGCGGGTATCGCCACGGTGTTCTGTGCCGCCGGGGCCACCGGGCACGTGCTCCCCAGCACGCGGCTGACCACCTTGCTCATGCCGTCGGCAGTCGTCCTCCTCGGGGTCGGCCTCGTGACGACCCTGCCGCCCCTGTGCAGATTCGTGGCCCAGCGGATCGCCCGGTCCACAAGCTCTCTCGCGCTCGGGCTGGCCATGCGCCGGCACGAGACGGAGCCCGGGGCAGCGCTCCGCGTGGCAACAGGTCTGGTCCTGCTGGTGTTCGCCGCGTCGCTCGCCCAAGGGGTGCTGCTCGACTTCGACCAGTCCACCAAGAACACCTCGTCCGTCCAGCTCTACGAACTGCACGAGCCCCGGTTCACCGCCGGCCAGTGGCGATCCGTGCAACAGTTGCCGGGCATTCGCGCACACGCGGTGACGGCCTCTGCGGAGCGTGTCGGAAGCACCGACTCGAATACGAGGTTCGACGTGCTCCTGGCCACCTGCGCGCAGCTTCGGACGATGGTCCCCAGGGTCGGTGCATGCCATGACGGACGCCCGCTACGGCTGTGGGACCCGTCGCAGGTGCAGGGGCGCGGCGCCACCCCAGGGGCGAAGCTCCGGTTCCCACTGGCCGACGGGCACCGCGGTGTGACCTTCACGGCGCCAAGGCAAACCATCCGATATCAGGACCATTCCTCTATCGGTGCGTTCGAAAGCGGAACCGTCGTCCTGCCGCCCTCCCTGCTGCCTCCGGGGGCGAGGCCTCTGGCCCCGACCTACACCTTGATCAGCGCCGCTGACCCGCGCACTGTCCGCACGGTGCTGGACGGCATCGCGCATGTCGCCCCGACGGTCGAACCCATCACTCCGGGGGTGAACCTCACCGACCTCCTCCAGGTCGCTGTGATCAGGACCTTCATGACCGTCGGTATGGTTCTGGGTCTCGTCATCGGCGTAGCGGCCTACCTTGTCGCCGCCACTGACCGGGCCGTCGAGTGGCGCCCTCAGGTCACCGCGCTCTCCCTGCTCGGCGCCGGCCGCCGCACCCTGCGCGCTGTGCAGGTCGCCCAGGTCGTGCTCCCGCTGGCCGTGGGACTGGCGCTGGCCCTGGTCGCCGGGAAGATGGCCGAGTCCACCTACCTGATCACCGGAGGCAGCCCGGTCTACTGGGACGGAGCCGGGCTCCCCGTTCTGCTCGTCTGCGCGCTCGCGGTCATGGCGGTCGCCGCCCTCGGTGCGCTGCCGTTGGTCGGGCGGCGGATCGATCCGGAACTGATTCGACGGGACTGAGGCGGAGGGAGCGGAGGGAGGGGGACGGGAGGGGGCGGCACTCGGTATCGGGGGTCGTCCCTCCGGGCGTTGTGGTGTGGGTATGTGCGGTTGAGTCGGCGGGTGACCTGCGGAAGGCTTCGGGGTCATGGAGTTCTTCTGTTATCACCGGGACCGGGTCGGCTCCGGGGTGCTGCGTGGGGCGTTGGTGGAGGAGCACTGGTCGTACATGGACCGGTACGACGACGAGCTGATCGCTCGTGGGCCGACGTTCGGGTCGGACGGGGAGACGGTCAGCGGGAGTGTGCACATTGTCGAGTTGCCGGATCCGGCGGCTGCCCGGGCGTTCGCCTTCGACGAGCCGAACTACCAGGCGGGTGTGTACCGGGACGTGCTGCTGCGGCGGTGGCGGAATCTGCTGGGGCGCACGATGTGGGAGTTCCCGGGTGGGCGGACCGGCGGCAGGCGGTACCTGGTGGTGGGGCTCGGGCCGGTGCAGGACGGTGGGGGTGGTGGGGGTGGGCTGCCGGGCGGGGGCGAGCGTGACGGGCTGATCGCGTTCGGGCCGTTGCTGTCCGATGACGGCAGTGTGTGGGTCGGTACGGCGGCGCTGGTCCGGGCGGAGGGGCCGGAGGCGGCGCGGGCTGTTCTGGCGCCGGTGCGGTACGCGGATGTCGAGGTGCACGAGTGGGAGTTCGGCGGGCGGCGGTGAAGGGGGAAGGGTGGGCGGTCGTCAGGAGGTGAGGGGGAAGAGGCAGAACTCGTTGCCCTCCGGATCCGCCAGGACGGTGTGATCGGTGTGGCGGGCGCGCACCGATGCCCCGAGGGCCGTCAGGCGTAGCGTCTCCGCCTCCGGGTCGGCGGCCCGGACGTCCAGGTGGACGCGGTTCTTCACCTGTTTCCGTTCCGGGACGAGCTGGAACCACAGGCGTGGGCCACCCGACGCCGGTTCCAGGAGGACCGTCGGGTCGTCCTCGGGGCTGTCGATGCCCAGGGAGCGCAGGCGGGCCAGTTCGGCGTCGTCGTAGGGGGCGATGGCGTAGTCGTCGAGGGCGGCGGCCCAGAAGCGGGCCGCCGAGGCGGGGTGGGCGGCGTCGAAGACGAGGTCGTGGAGGTGGGCCATGGGCGCATCCTGTACGGCCGGGCTACGTCACGCGACCAGCAACTCCGCCAGTGTGTCGGCGAATTCGGTGACGCGGTCCCGCCCGGGGCCGCTCCGGGCGATACGGAACCCGTGCCGACGGCCCCAGAACGCCGCCTGTACGGCGTGGAACTGGGCCCAGCGTCCGACACGTTCGCGGTCCAGTTCCGCCGCGTCCGCGAAGACGTCGAGGAGACGGTGGACGGCCTTGGCGAGGTGGTCGGCCCGCATGAGCGAGAGCGCGCGGGACTTCAGCAGGGTGCCGCCGTCGTACGCCGGGTCGCCGGCACAGCCCTTCGGGTCGACGGCGAGCCACGGCTCCCGGTCCGCCCGCAGGATGTTCCGTGCGTGCAGGTCGCCGTGGACGAGGGTGTCCGGCTGGGCGAGCCCCAGTTCACGGGCCGTGGCGACGGCCGCCCCCGTCACGCGGGGCGGGAGCACGTGGGACAGTTCCGCCGCGTTCCGGTGCAGCTCCGCCGCCCAGAGCTCCGCCCGGTCCCGGAGGCGGGGCAGGGCCGGGGGCGCCGGGACGGCCAGGCGGCGGTTGAGGCGGCCCGCGATGGTCACCACGGTCTCGTCGTCGGACTCCAGTGCCGCCAGCGTGGTGGGGTGGGCCCGTTCGAGGAGGAGGGCGAAACGGGCGTCGTCACGTCGGTGGAGCAGCACCGCGCCCCGGCCGGCCCACACCTCGAACGCGTCCGGCTCGTGGACGTTTCCGGGGTGCGGGAAGGACACCTTCAGGACGGCGCGTGTGCCGGTGGGCCGTTGTCGTACGGGGACGATCAGACCGACACCCCCGTGCGTCACCTCACCGTCGGGCGCGCACTCCCACCGCTCCAGCAAGTCGGACACGATCGCGGGGAGTTCGGCGATCCAGGCCGCCCCACGATCACCCTCACGGTCGATCGTGCCCCGCACCAGTGCCTCCGGAATGCCGACCACCCCGGCACCCTACGCGCCGGCCGGACCGTGCGCGGGCAGTGCGGGGGCAGTGCGCGGGCGGTGCGGGGCAGCGCGGGGTACGCTGCCGAGGGCAGGCCACGTCCGACGGCCACGGCCGACGGTCAATTCCGGCGGCCCCGGCGCCCCGCCCTCGTAGGCCCGCGGCTACAGCGAGGCGCCGCTGTCCACCAGCAGGTCCGTGCCGACCATCGACGCCGCGGCGTCCGAGGCCAGGTAGAGCACGGCCGCCGCGATCTCCTCCGTGGCCGAGACGCGGCCCAGGGGAAGGGTGGTCCGGGCCCGCTCCGCCCGGTCCGTGTCCGTCTCGCCCGCGCGCAGTGACATCGAGGTGGCGGTCGCGCCGGGGCTCACCACGTTGATGCGGACGCCGTCGCGGATGTGGTCCAGCGCCGCGCCCCGGCTCAGCGCGGACACCGCGGCCTTCGTCGCCGAGTAGGCGGCGGCGCCGGGGGCCGTGGTGTGGACGCCGAAGTTCGAGGAGACGGTGACGATCGCGCCGCCCGTCGGCTGGGTCCGCATCCGCCGGATCTCGGCCCGCAGCGCCAGGTGCACGCCGGTGACGTTGACCGCCAGCTGCTCGTGCCAGTCGGCCTCCGGGAGGTCGGCCAGCGGCACCCCGCCCCGGAAGACCCCCGCGTTGTTCACCGCCACGTCCAGCGAACCGAAGTGGTCCACGGCGGTCGCCACCAGCGCCTCCGCGTCCCCGGACCGCGAGACGTCGGCCGGCACCGCCAGCGCCTCGCCGCCCCGCTCCTCGATCAGCGCGACCGTCTCCTTCAGCGGCTCAGGACGGCGGCCCGCTACGACCACGCGCGCGCCCTCCGCCGCGAACGCCAGGGCGACGGCCCGCCCGATGCCACTGCCGCCGCCGGTGACCAGCGCCGTACGACCCGAGAATCGATCCCCAGTGGTAGCCATCAGTGCGATCTCTCCCATTCCCTTTTCTTGAACGATCGGTTCAGTATCGAGGCGAGAAAAATCCCCGCGTCGGCGGGGAGCGTCGGTCAGTCCAGCAGGCGCAGCGCCTGGTCCGCCGCGTCCCGGACCCGTGCCGGGTCCGTCGAGGCCTTGCCCACCACCCGCAGGCCCTGCAGCAGGACCAGCAGGGTGCGGGCGAGGGCCAGCGGGGCGCGGTCGGCGGGGAGTTCGGCCTGGGCCTGGGCCCGGACGAGCGCCGCGTGCAGGGCCGTCTCGACGCGGTCCCAGTCGTGTTCGACGCTGCGCGCGGCGGCCGGATCGTGCGGGGCGAGCTCGGCCGCCGCGTTGGTGACCATGCAGCCGCGCAGCCGCAGGCCGTCGGTGGCCGACTCGTCGGCGTACTGCCGTACCAGCGCGCGTACGGCCGGCAGTACCGGGCCCGGCTGGGACAGGGCCCGCAGCAGGGGCGGGAGGCGGTCCTGCTGGTAGCGGTCCAGCGCCTTCAGGTACAGGTCGTGCTTGCTGCCGAAGGTCGCGTAGAGGCTGGCCCGGCCGATGCCCAGGTGCTCGACCAGATCGGCCATGGACGTCGCCTCGTAGCCGCGCCGCCAGAACAGCTCCAGGGCTGACAGCAGCGCGGCGTCCGGGTCGAACTCCTTGGTCCTGGCCATGTGCCAGAGCCTAGATATTTCCAGAACGATCAGTCAAGTAATCCTGGATGGCAGGGTGGGGAGTTCAGGCTGTCCGTACCTCGTACGCGGCCACCCGCACCGTCTCGTCGTCCAGGCACTGCCCGGTCGCCAGGTCGAAGCGCTGCTTCAGCAGGGGCGAGGCGACGAACGGGCGGCCCTGGTGGGTGCCGGTCAGGCCGCGGGAGAGGACGGCCGCGCCGCCGAACGGGTCGCGGTTGTCGATGGCGTACAGCCGGTCCGCGCGGTCGCGGAAGAGGGCGACCTGGCGGCCGTCCGGCAGCAGCGCGGCCACGCCCCGGCCGGGGGTCAGCCGGTCCAGGTCGCAGACCGTGAACCAGCTGTCCTCCAGCCGCAGTTGGACCTTCAGGTCGGTGGTCTCGGGTGCCAGGGTCATCGCTGGGCGCTTCCTTCCAGGACCTCTTCGGTGGGGCGCATGCCGATGGACAGCAGCGGCAGGTCGGGCTTCATCTGGTCCCGCTCGGGCACGAAGCCGACGACCGGGTCGGGGGTGTCGGGGGCGTTGACGAAGGACACGAACCGGGCGAGCTTCTCCGGGTCGTTGACGGTCGACGCCCACTCGTCGGCGTAGTGGGCGACATGCGCCGCCATCAGCGACTCCAGCTCCTCGCAGATGCCCAGGGAGTCCTCGACGACGACGTCACGGACGTGGTCGAGGCCGCCAGGGATCCGCTCCAGCCAGGTCGAGGTGCGCTCCAGGCGGTCCGCCGTACGGATGTAGAACATCAGGAAACGGTCGATCAGCCGGACCAGTTCGGCGTCGGACAGGTCCTGCGCGAGCAGGTCCGCGTGGCGCGGGGTGGCGCCGCCGTTGCCGCCGACGTACAGGTTCCAGCCACCCGCGGTGGCGATCACGCCGAAGTCCTTCGACTGGGCCTCCGCGCACTCCCGGGCACAGCCGGAGACCGCCGACTTGAGCTTGTGGGGCGAGCGCAGGCCGCGGTAGCGCAGCTCCAGGTCGATCGCCATCCGCACCGAGTCCTGGACGCCGTACCGGCACCACGTCGAGCCCACGCAGGACTTCACCGTCCGCAGGGACTTGCCGTACGCGTGCCCGGACTCGAAGCCCGCGTCCACCAACCGCGTCCAGATCAGCGGGAGTTGTTCCACCCGCGCCCCGAACATGTCGATCCGCTGACCGCCGGTGATCTTCGTGTAGAGGCCGAAGTCGCGGGCGATCTCGCCGATCACGATCAGCCCCTCGGGGGTGATCTCGCCGCCGGGGATCCGCGGGACGACCGAGTACGAGCCGTTCTTCTGGAGGTTGGCGAGGAAGTGGTCGTTGCTGTCCTGGAGCGCGGCCTGCTCGCCGTCCAGGACGTAGCCGCTCGCGCCGATCGTCGGGGCGAGGGAGGCGATGATCGACGCCACGGCCGGCTTGCAGACCTCGCAGCCGTCGCCGCCCCGGGCGCCCTCCCGGCCGTAGCGGTCCAGCAGGTCCTGGTAGGTGTTGAGGCGCAGCGCGAGGACGATCTCGTACAGCTCCTCGCGGGTCTGCGCGAAGCAGCCGCACAGCCCCTTGTCGACCTCGACGCCGGACGCCTCCAGCTCCGCCGTGACCAGCTGGCCGAGCACCTTGACGCAACTGCCGCACGTCGTACCGGCCTTGGTGCACTTCTTCACCTCGGGCACGGTGGTGCAGCTGTGCTCGGTGACCGCGCCGCGGATCGTGCCCTTGCGGACGTTGTTGCAGGAGCAGATGATCGCGTCGTCCGGCAGCGCGGTCGGGCCGAGCTGCACGGACTCCCCGGCGCCGGCGGGCAGGACGAGGGACTCGGGGGAGACCGGCGGGACGGAGCCGGTGAAGGCCTTCAGCGTGCCGTACGCCTCCGCGTCCCCGACCAGGATGCCGCCGAGCAGCGTGCCGTCCCGGCCGATGACCAGCTTCTTGTACAGGCCGGAACGGGAGTCGGAGTAGACGACGTCCAGGCAGTCCTCGGCCGTGCCGTGCGCGTCGCCGAAGGAGGCCACGTCCACGCCGAGCAGCTTCAGCTTGGTGGACAGGTCCGCGCCGGTGAAGGCGGCCTCGTCGGCGGCGATGGTGGCCGCGGCCGTCTCGGCCTGCTCGTAACCCGGCGCCACCAGGCCGTAGACCCGGCCGTCCGCCGCCAGCGCGCACTCGCCGATCGCGAACACCTGAGGGTCGGAGACGGTACGGCACTGCTCGTCGACCGTGATGCCGCCGCGCTCGCCGACGGACAGCCCGCAGTCCCGGGCGAGTTGGTCGCGCGGCCGGACACCGGCGCTGAACACCACGAGATCGGTGGCGAGTTCGGAACCGTCGGACAGCTTCATGCCGGTCACGGCGCCGGTCTCGTCGACGACGATCTCCTGCGTGCCCACCCCCGTGTGCACGCTCAGCCCCATCTCCTCGATGGTGCGCAGCAGGGCCGCGCCGCCGCCCTCGTCCACCTGGACGGGCATCAGCCGGGGCGCGAACTCCACGATGTGCGAGGTGAGTCCGAGGCCCTTGAGCGCGCCGGCCGCCTCCAGGCCGAGCAGGCCGCCGCCGACCACGGCACCCGTCGTGGCCGTCCTCGCGTACTCCTCGATCGCGAGCAGGTCCTCGATCGTGCGGTAGACGAAGCAGCCGGTGGCGTCCTTGTTCGGGACGGGCGGCACGAACGGGAAGGAGCCGGTGGCGAGGACGAGGGTGTCGTACGCGAACACCGCGCCCGACCTGGCCGTCACCTTCCGCGCCTCGCGGTCGACCGTCACCGCCGGGTCGCCGACGTACAGCTCGATGCCGTGCGTCTCGATGAACTCCTGGTCGGTCAGGGAGAGTTCCTCGGCGGTCCGGCCCGAGAAGTACGAGGTGAGGGCGACCCGGTCGTACGCCGGACGCGGCTCCTCGCACAGCACGACCACGCGGTGCGTGGCGGTCAGGCCGCGCTCGGCGAGCGCCTCCAGGAAGCGCTGGCCGACCATGCCGTGGCCGACGAGCACGATCGTGGGGGTGGCCCCCGGGGCGGCGGTGGTCATCAGGAGCCTCCATCGTTGGTGAGCAGGTGGAGCAGCGGCCCGCCGTCGGAGGGCAGCGGCTCTGCTCCCTCCCAGGCGCGGGCGAGCGCGCCGACGGTGCCGAGTTCGCCGACCAGGACCCCGCCGACCAGCCGGTCGTCACGGACGACGACCTTGCGGTACGTGCCCCGGGTGGCGTCGGCGAGCTGTACGACGTCGTCGCCGGGGCGGGCCTCGGTCTCGCCGAACGCGGCGAGGTCGAACGTCGTGTGCGGGGAGTCGGTGCCGGCGAGGGTGAGCCGGGTGAGGGAACGGGTGCCGGTGTAGCGGGAGCCGCCGTTCCCGGCGAGCGACTCGGCGAGCGCTTCGGCCTGTTCGAGGGCGGGTGCCGCCAGGCCGTACACCGTCCCCTCGTGCTGGGCGCAGTCGCCGATCGCGTGGATGCGCGGGTCGGAGGTGCGCAGTTCGTCGTCGACGAGGATGCCCTGGTGGACGGCGAGTCCGGCGTCCTGGGCCAGGCCGGTCCGGGGCCGGACCCCGCACGCCACGACGACCAGGTCGGCGTCGAGGACGTATCCGTCGGCGAGTTCCACCGAGCGGACCGCGCCGCCGGCGCAGCGCACGTCCCGCACCCGGCACTCGGTGTGCACCTCGACGCCCAGGTCCTTCAGGTGGCGCAGCACGAGCTTGGAGGCGGCCAGGTCGAGCTGGCGCTCCATGAGCCGTTCCGCCTGCTGGGCGAGGACCACCTTCGCGCCGCGCACGGCGAGCGCGCGGGCCGCGGAGACGCCGAGCAGCCCGCCGCCGACGACCACCGCCCGCGCCCCGGGCCGTACCGCCTTGGACAGTCCCAGGCAGTCGTCCATGGTCCGGAACGCGTGCACGCCCTCGGGGAGGACGTGGTCCGGCGTGCTGTGCCCGCCCGGGGGACCGCCCCCGGACCCCCGGCCCCAGGAGCGGGTCGGCTCCTCGGCCCGGCGTGCCGGGCCGAGGTACGTGTCCCTGAACAGCCCGCGCAGCGGCGGGAGTACCGGGTTGGAGCCGGTCGCCAGGACCAGCGTGTCGTATGCGATCTCCGTGCCGTCCGCGCAGCCGACGGTCCGGGCGGCGCGGTCGATGCCGGTCACCCGGGCGCGGACGAGGCCGGCGGGCGCCGGGAGGGCGATCACCTCGGGGGCGTAGCGGCCGGCCAGCACCTCGGCGAGCAGCACCCGGTTGTACGGGCGGTGCTCCTCGTCGCCGACGAGTGTCACGGAGACGTCAGCCCTCTTGAGCTCACCGAGCCGCCGGGCGAGACGGACGCCCGCGAGGCCGGCGCCGATCACCACCACACGCGTATTCGAGGTCATGCCAGGAGCGTGCGCGGCCGACGTTACCCGGCCGCATCACCACTGTTTCCCACGAGGAACGCTGCCCTCTTCGGAGACGGGGGATGGGTGTGAGGGGTCCGGGGGCGGGCCGGCGGGGGCTGTGAGGTGGGGGAAACGCGGGGGCGCGGCCGGGCTGCGGCGCGGGCCGGAGGGGGCGGGCCCCGGTTGTGTACGGCTCAGCGGCTGCCGGTCAGGTGGGCGAAGACGACCACGTTGCCCTGGTAGCCGGTGGTGCGTGAGTAGCCGCCGCCGCAGGTGATCACTCTGAGTTCGGGGCGCCGAGCGGCGCCGTACACCTTCTCGTCCGGGAAGTCGCGGGCCTGGTAGACCTCCACCGCGTCCACGGTGAACACGGCGACGGCCTTGTCCTGCCGGTCCACCTCGATGGTCGCGCCGCGCTTGAGGCCGCCGAGGTCGTAGAAGACGGCGGGGCCCTCGGTGTTGTCGACGTGCCCGGCGACGATCGCGGTGCCGGTCTCGCCGGGGGCGGTGCCGGCCTCGTACCAGCCGGCGAGGTTCTTCTCGCCGGCGGGCGGGACGTCGAGGCTGCCGGCGGGGGTGAGGGAGAGGCCCATGAGAGGGGCGCTCACATGGATGGCGGGGATACGGATCCGGGTGGGCGGGGAGTGCGGCAGCGCGGGGGCCCGCAGCCGTTCCTCGACCGGGTCGGGGCGGCCCTCGGCGGCGGACGGCTGCGGCGGGGTGTGCGCTCCGGCGCCGGGTGCGAGGAGCCAGATGCCCGAGCCGAGGGCTACGACGGTGACGGCGGCTATCGCGGTGTCCCCGATCTTGCGCATGCGAACCCCTCTTTCAGAGGTGGGAACGTCTCACAGGGGGACCGGCCGCCGGCGGTGGTGAGAACCTCTGGCGAACGTGACCCCCTACCCCCTCCGGGCCGCGAGGGGCGTCGGACCCGGAGGGGGTGGGATGTGCGGTACCGGCGGACGGACAGCGGAGGGTGTCCGTCAGATCACATCGCCTCTCGCCCGGCGATGCAGGAGCCAGGTACCGCCCGCGGCGGCGACGGCCAGAGCCGTCACACCCGCCGCGGTCTGCACGGGGTCGGTGCCCAGGGCACCACCGACCCCCGTCTTCACACTGCCGTGGGGCTGCAGCTGCCCGGCGGCGGCAGGCGTCAGCGCCACCGTCAGGTCCCCGGTCACCTGCCGGGTCCCGTCGGCGCACTTCGCGACGATCTCGTACGTCCCCGGCTGCGCGCTCGGCGGCACCCGGAACTGCCCGATCGCCTCGCCCTCGTGCGCGCTCGGCGCCAGCGTGAACGTGCCGGCGCCGACGGAGCTGGCGTCGCCGACCGCCGAGCCCTTCTCCCCGCAGGCCGCGGTGTTCACGCTGACCTGGCCGCCCGGCGCCGCGGTCGACGGGTACACGTCCAGGGTGCCGGTGCCGCCGCCGTACGCCGGCGCGGCGGCCACACCGGCCGCGGCCACGGCGAGCGCGGTCCCGGCCAGCAGACGGGCGGTGCGTCGCATGGTGCTCCTCCGTCGAGCTCGTCCACTCCCTTGCTCTACCGAGGTAAAAGCAGGCAGCCCGGCCCCGCTCCCCGAGATTCCGTCAGCTGTGGGATGAACGGGTGTCACAGAGGCGGTTCACGACGCGGGTTGCGGGGGAATTCGGGCAGGTCAAAGGGGCTGCGCAGCGAATAGTGTGAAGAACACACGAATGGGGGTGCCGGGGGGAGTGAAACGGGTGACCCCGCGCACTCTTCGCCGATCGGGGCTACGGCCGAGGCATCTCCCGGGGCGGTCGCTCTTCGAGGCGGCCGCCGTGCAAGAAGGGGCTCGGACTGGACGGAACCGGTCACGAGGGGAACCCGTCCGGGACAGGAACGGGAGTACGCGAACGCCACGGGTGGTCGTCACCCGCTCGACGCTAGCGTGATTGACCGACCGTCGGAATTCCTGCTTCGCCGGCCTTCTGCGGCAGCTCTCCGCACCGAGTGACAACAGCGACCGAGGAGTTGACTTGGGCGTCCCGAACGGACCCGTGCGCGGGCCATTTCCCATGGTCTCGCCCCGTTCCATCATGGGAGAAGCCCGCCCCGGAGCCGGTGAATGCGTGGTGCTTCTCCTCGGCACCACACTCCACTGCCTGCCCAAGGGCGAGTTGCCGACATCCGGACAGCGGTGGTTCCGGCCCGCGAGCAGGTACTGGGTCGTCAATATCGCCCAGGAGAGCACCTCGCTCGACGTGGAACTCGACAGCGCCGACAAGGGCTTGCGCTTCCACGGCACCGTCGACGTCGACTGGCGCATCGCCGATGCCAAGCAGGCGGTGGAGCGGAAGAGTCTCGATGTGGAGCGGCAGCTCAGGCGTCTGGTCATGCCTCGGCTCAGCGGCGCGGCCAAGGGCTGCGCGTTTGACGCCGTGGCAGAGCTCGAAGAGCGCCTCGGACGAGAGCAGTTCACGGGTGAGAGTGGTGACGGTCTGTTCGAGATCGTGGATATCACCTTCGATCTGCGTCCGGATCCAGGAGCAATCAAGATTTTTCGTACCGGAGCATTGGATCAGATGCTGCGCGATGAAGCCACGAAGGTTCTGGAGCAGGGTGAGATCGGCATCGCCTCTCAGGCCATCGCGCAGAATCGAGAAATTGCCGTGGAGATTTTTCGCAACATGCGCGACGACAAGCGTACGGCGCTGCGTGCCCAATTGGAGATCATCAAAGCCATGCATTCTGCGGAAAGCGGTGATGAGCGCCAGCAGGCTCACGCTGTGCACGAGTTGCTCGCCCAGCTCGGCAGGGTTCTGCCTGGCGGTGCCGATGAATCGCTGCTGCCGCGCTCCGCCGACGATCCCCGCCAAATCGACGGTACGAACGGCGGCGCGGACCCCGACAACGGTGGCCAGAAGAACCGCGCCCCCGACGGGGAAGAGTAGAAGGACCGGCCAGCGGTGATCCAACCCCTGAAGGGCCTGTGGGAGGCGTGGCAGGACGCCTTCTCGTGGTTCGTCTACCCGATTCGCATGCCGCTGCTGGTCGTCGCCTGGGTCGTGCTGATTCAGCTGACCGTCCGCTGGGTCCTGTCCCCGCTGGGCGCGGTCATCGCCTGGACGAGCCCGAAGGTGGCCTGGCTCGTCGGGACCGTGTTGTTCGCTCCGGAGTACGCGTACACGATGCGGCTTATCGACAAGGGAGCGGGCATTCCCCTGGCGCTGCGTCTGTACGGTGATTGGGCCGAGAGCGTCACGCGTTGGACGACGGCTTCCGGCCGCGCGCTGGGCAGCCGCATCCGAGGCCTTGGCGCTGTCTCCACGAGGACCGCCTGCGCGCTGGTTCTGGTATGGATCGCCCTCTCCAACGCGCCGGCGCTGGACCGTGCCGACAAACCTGATGCGCATGCGCGGAAAGCGCCGGCGACGATCTGGTGGGAGTCGTTCCAGGCGTGGCTCGACGACTCGCGGCACCCGCTCTGGAACGACACCTCTCCCACGCCCCCGTCCTCGCATCCCACGTCACTCCACCAGTCTCGGCATCCATGACAGCGACAGCGACAGCGACTAAGGGCAGGGCCAGGGGCGACGGCGAGGCACGGAACGCGCAGGCCGGACGGCGTCGAGCCGGTGGACGTCCGGGGCGGCGAGGCAGGCAGCGGTGCGGCCGACTGCGCGCGGAACTCACGGCCCTGCCCGGAGGAACACCCGGCCCTGCCCGGGGCCGGCCCTCAAGACCGTGCCGCCTTCTTCCTCCACGGTCGGGTTGCCGCCCATCGGCGGAGCCGTGAACGGTCCGCAACTCCCGGCTTACCGGCGCCTGTTGCCCGTGCGGCCCAGGACTGGGCCTCCCAGTGGGTCAAGGCCGTGTCGGGGTGGTCGGCGCCCTGTACGCGCCGTCGGTCGGAGACCAGGGCCGCGAAGGCGTCAGCGGCCCCCGCGGCATCACCCGCCTCCCCTTGCCAGTAGGCGAGGTTGTGGCGGGCGGCCAGGGTGTCGGGGTGGTCGGGGCCCTGCGCACGCCGCCGATCGGGCACCAGGGCCGCGAACGACTCCGCGGCCCCCGCCGCATCACCGGCCTGCCCCTGCCAGCGGGCCAGACTGTGGCGAACGGACAAGGTGTTCGGGTGAGTGAGGCTCTGCACGCGCAACTGATCCGCCAGCAACTCCGTCAGGGCCTCGGCCGCCCCCGCCGCATCACCGGCCTCCCCTCGCCAGCGGGCCAGACTGTGCCGAACGGACAAGGTGTTCGGATGATCGGCACCCTGCACGCGCAACTGATCCACCCGCAAGGTCGCCAAGGCCTCGGCCGCCCCCACCGGATTGCCCAGTTCCCCCCGCCAGCGGGCCAGGCTGTGCCGAACGGCCAGCGTGTTCGGGTGATCGGCGCCCTGCACACGCAACTGAACCTGCACGAGCTCGGCGAGCGCGGCAGCGGCCCGGGCGGTGTGGCCGGCTTCTCCCCGCCACCGTGCCAGGTTGTGGCGGGCGGCCAGGGTGTCGGGGTGGTCGGGGCCCTGTACACGCCGTCGGTCGGAGACCAGGGCCGCGAAGGCGTCCGCGGCCCCCGCGGCATCTCCCGCCTCTCCTTTGCAGTGGGCCAGGTTGTGGCGGGCGGCCAGGGTGTCGGGGTGGTCGGGGCCCTGTACACGCCGTCGGTCGGACACCAGAGCCGCGAAGGCTTCGGCGGCCCCGGCCGCGTCCCCCGCCTCCCCCTGCCACGACGCGAGATTGTTCCGGGCGGCCAAGGTGTCGGGGTGGTCGACGCCAAGATGCCGGACGGCCTTCTCGTGCAGGGCGCGGAAGTGGTCGGCGGCAGCCACGAACTGCCCGGACTCGCCCAGGCTTCTGCCCGCGCGGTAGAGCACGCGGTGAACGCCGTCGGTGTACAGATCCGCACCGTCGGCCACGCTCGACAGAACGGCGGTGTTGGCGCGCAGTGCCTGCGCGAAGGGGGTGTCGAGTTCCGACTCGGGCCAAGCGTCCATCAGCGCGTCGGCGGCCACGCGGGCCAGGTGTCCGCGGGCCTCGGCGGGGAGGCTGTCCCGCGTCGTACGCTGCACGAGCTGGTGCACCCGTACGGTCTTGACGTGGTCGTCCGGCATGTGGTCGAGCAGGCTGAGACGGTGCGCGGCACGCAGGGCCAGTGCGGCGTCCCGTGCTGTCGGAGCCGCGAAACCACCGGCGGGCGCGTGCGTGTCGGGCGCACCGTCGGGCTGGGTGCGCGCCCGCGTCCGCGCCAGGTACTCCAGGGCCGGGCCACTGGTGAGAACCTTCTGAGGGATCCCGTTGGGGTCGAGCATGCCGGCCACGCACAGCATGGGGCGCGCGAGACCGACCGGGCGCAGGCGGTCGGCACGTTCGAGCGACAGGGACCAGGCGGCGGCCACTGCCTTCTGCCCGTCGGGCAGGCTGTCGGGGGCGGCGTCGACCAGGGTCCGCGTGCGGTCCGCGAGCAGCGCCCGGTAATCGTCGATGCCCTGCCCCGCGTCGACGAGGTAGGCAGCGGCCTGGGACAGGGCGAGCGGCAGGCACCCCAGGTCACGGGCGAGCGCGGCGCACCGTGCCGGTTCTGCGGGAGCGCCGGAGTCGCCCAGAACGGCGACCAGGTACGCGGTCGCCTCGTCGTGGGTGAACGTGCCCACGTCGATGCGGGGGCGCCCCGCACCGATCAGTGCGGCGTCACGGCGGCGCGTGGTCACCAGCGTCCGCCCGTGCGGGTGGGGCGGTGGCCACAGCCGGTCCAGGTCGCCGGGATCAGCCACGTCGTCCAGCACCACCAGCCAGCGGCACCGGGGGCGTCCCGGAGCCGCCTCCAGCCGCCCGAGGAACATCTCCGCGGCGCGGTCGCGCTCCCGCCTGTCAGCCCCGCACAGCACCTCACCCGCCTTGGCGTAGGCTTCCAGAACCGCGGCGCGGTCGGTGGCGTCCACCCACACCAGGACGTCGATCTTTCCTTTGGTCAATGCTGTGCGGGCGTAGTCCGCCGCCAGGTGCGTCTTCCCCACCCCGCCCAACCCGCTCAACACCAGCCCGGTCGCCCCGGTGTCACTTCCGCCGTCCAGGTGGGAACGCAACCGGGCGGCCTCTGACCGGGCTTGGAGCCTGCCGGCGGGTGTCGGCACGGTTCCCACGACGCACGGCCGGTCGGCAGGCCCCCGAGGCTCGGCACCATCGCGGACGACGGTGGTATTGACGGTGGTATTGAACGTCAGCTTTGTGTATCCGGTGGAGGCGAATCCACCGCCCGTCGCCGTCGCGGAGCCGGTCTTCGTGACCACGATCCGCCAGAGTGCCTGTGCCAGTCCGCCCACGGCGCCGGCCCCGCGTCCTTTCCAGACCATACGCATCCCGCCCAAACATTCCTGGCACCGCCCTCTATTGAGGGGCGATCCCCGTATTGGACTGGCCGCCCTCGGCGTCCGCCTCCGCTGTATCTCTGACCTCCAGCCTTGTCGGACCGTCGAGGCTGGAGGGGATGACCGCACCCGTGTTCGCGCTCCCGCCGTCACGAGCGGAGGCCTTGCCGGTATCGGAGACGACGACGCTGATTCCAGAGGCGGGTGGGGTGGCGGACACCGTGGCCCAGAGGGCAACCCCGAGCGAGGCGATGCCGACGAACGCGGACACCGTTCCGGCGACCTGATTGGCGCGGTCCCAGCTCAGAAAACAGATGACTCCCGCAAGTACGCCCAACGCCAGCCCGGAAACCATCACGACTACCCTCTGCATCCCCGCCATGACTTCATGATGGACACCCGAGCCCGGTCACACCTTCCCTTCGGTGATAGCCCAACGAGCACCATGGGCCAGCTGGTTGAATCTGCGGAAGGACTGTGTACGCCCGGACGGGAGCCGGAGGGCGGCACCGCTCTTCCGGAAGCCTGCGACCTTGTCCGCGAGGACGTGGTCCTCGCATCATCTGCGGATGGACGATATGCCGAGCCGTCTCCCCGCCGCACTGCCCGCGTTGCGCTCCAAGGCGCGCGACGCGGGGTTCGTCATGTCCAGCGAGGACCGCACGGGAAGCCTCCTGGCAGCACTCGCCGCCGCCCGGCCCGCGGGCCGGATCCTCGAACTCGGCACCGGAGCCGGGGAAGGTACCGCCTGGCTCCTCAGCGGCATGGACCCCGCCTCCAGCCTGACCACCGTCGAACTCGACCCCGACATCCAGGCCATCGCCCGGGAGCAACTGGGCACCGACCGGCGGGTCACCTTCGTCTCCGGGGACGGCGGCGCATGGCTGGAGGAGTTCGACGGCGCCCCCTTCGACCTCGTCTTCGCGGACACCTGGCCGGGCAAGTTCACCCACCTCGACCGTGCCCTGGACCTGGTGGCTCCCGGCGGGACCTACCTCATCGACGACCTCATTCCCCAGCCCGGCTTGCCGGAGGGCCACGAGGCCTCCGTCGGACGCCTGTTGGCCGAGTTGGACGAACGCGAGGACTTCCGATGCGTCCGCCTGGCATGGGCGAGCGGACTGCTGATGGCGGTGCGCACAGCCTGACGGACGAGAGCCGACCGCGATCACGAGCGCTCCGGAGGCGGCTGGGGCGTTCCGAGCCGCCGGTCGTCCGGGTTTCGCGAGGACGGGCGGCGCCCACGCCTTCGCCGTGGGATCCCGCTACCCCGCGCCCTCCGGCACCGTCCGGATCGCCGCGATGTCGAACTGCAGCCGGACCGTTTCGCTCACCATCGCGCCGCCCTCCGCCAGCCGGGAGTTGTAGGCCAGGCCCCAGTCCATGCGGTTGATGGTGGTGGTGCCGTCGAAGCCGACGCGCTGGTAGCCGAAGGGGTCGGTGACATGGCCGATGTAGGTCAGCTCCAGGTCCACCGGACGCGTCGTGTTCTTGATGGTCAGGTCGCCGGTCATGACGTACACGTCGGGGGATTTGAGGCGGACGGCCGTGCTCTGGAAGCGCATGCGGGGGAAGGTGGCGGCGTCGAGGAAGTCGCGGCCGACCAGGTGGGCGTCGCGCTGCTCCACACCCGTGTCGACGCTGCCCGTGGAGAGGATGATTTCCGCCTGGGAACGGGACGGGTCGCGGCCGTCGAAGTAGAGGCGGCTCTTGTATTCGGTGAACGCGCCGCGGACCGTCGTCACCATCGCGTGCCGGACCGAGAAACCGATTCTGCTGTGGGCCGGGTCGACGATCCATTCGCCGGTGAGGGCGGCGAGGGCGGGGTCGAGCAGGACGGGCGCGGAAGTGGGGGAGGCCGGTGCCTTGGTGGCGCGCGGCGGGGCCGTGGGGGTGCGGCGCGCGGTGTGGGGGCGGCTGAACAAGTTCATGTTTTATCTAGTTAGTGCACGTGGGGAATTGCCGCAAGTACATGTACGGACATGGTCGTTGGGGAATTCGGCGGGCCGTCACGGAAACCGCACATCTTCACCATGGGTTCCGCTCAGGAGGTATTCCGGAATTCCTCAACTTCGCGGGTTCCATTCCTTGAATTGTGCTATTCGGTGCGGTCCGGGGTGTATGCGGCGGCCGCCCCGGTTCGCTCACCGGGACGGCCGCCGCCATGACTCAGTTCACGTTCACCGCACTCCAGGCGGCCGCCACGGCGTTGTACTCCGCGCTCCCCGCCCCGTACAGGTCCCTGGCCGCGTTGAGCGTCGCCGTCCGGGCGCCCGCGTAGTTCGTCGAGGACGTCATGTAGACCGTCAGCGCGCGGTACCAGATCGCGCCCAGCTTGTCGCGGCCGATGCCGGTGACCGTCGAGCCGTTGTAGGTCGGCGAGTTGTAGCTCACGCCGTTGATGGTCTTCGCGCCGCTGCCCTCCGCGAGGAGGTACGCGAAGTGGTTCGCGACGCCGGAGGAGTAGTGGACGTCCAGGTTCCCGACCGAGGAGCTCCAGTAGTCCGCCGAGCTGCCGTCCTTCGAGGGCTGGTCCATGTAGCGCAGCGCCGTCTTGCCGAAGCCGGAGCGGACGATCTTCTCGCCGATCAGGTAGTCGCCCGGGTCGGAGGAGTTGTTGGCGTACCACTCCACCAGCGTGCCGAGGATGTCGGAGGTGGCCTCGTTCAGGCCGCCGGACTCGCCCGAGTACGTCAGCGCCGCCGTCTTGGAGGTGACCCCGTGGGTCATCTCGTGGCCGGCCACGTCGAGCGCCACCAGCGGGCCGAAGGTGGTCCCGTCACCGTCGCCGTACGTCATGCAGAAGCAACTGTCGTCCCAGAAGGCGTTGTTGTAGCTGTTGCCGTAGTGGACGCGGTTGTACGAGCCCTTGCCGTCCCCGGCGATGCCGTTGCGGCCGTGGACGTTCTTGTAGTAGTCCCAGGTCTCGTTGGTGCCGTACTGGGCGTCCACGGCCGCCGAGGCGCGGTCCGAAGTGGCCCCCGTGCCCCAGTGGTTGTCGGCGTCGGTGAACACCGTGTTGGGTGCCCGGCTGATGCAGATGCCGAAGATGCACAGGTCGGTCTTGTTCGCCGCGTCCCCGGTGAACGTGTTGCCGCGGGTGGGGTCCGTGAGGTTGTACGACGATCCGGACTGCGTGGTCTGCAGCGGGACCGTGCCGCTGTACAGCGACTGGCCGTCGCCGGTCGCCGTCTCGATGCTGTCCCAGGCGTCGATCTGGGCGCCGGTGCGGGCGTCCGTCAGCACCGTGCGGGCGACCGGGTTGCCGAGCGAGTCCTTGCCGACCGCGTTGGTGCGCCAGGCCAGCTTCGGGGTGCCGTGCAGGGCGTCGACGACCAGCTGCGGCTTGGCCTGCACCTGCTTCAGCGCGTCGCCGAGGTTCGCCGCCCGCAGCGCGTTCACCGCGAGGTCGGCGGCCTTCGGCGCGGATATGTTCGGCACGACCGAGGCGAGGGATATCTTGCCCCGGGTCGCGCGGTCGGCGCCGCGGTAGCTGCCGTTCGGCTTGAGGTGGACGACGAAGTCGCCGCCCAGGACGGGGAGTTGCCGGTACGTACGGTCGTAACGCACGTGCTGGGTGCCGTTCTTGTCCACGACCACGTCCCGGACCGAGGTGCCCTCGGTGGACGTGAGTCCCAGGGTGCCCGCGTACTGCACGAGCGCCTGCGCCGCGTTCTCGATCGCGGCGGCCCTGGTCGGTCTGGTGTCGGCGTGGGCGGCGGGGGACAGCGCGGCGGCCAGCAGGGTCGCGCTGGTGACGGCGACGCCCGCCGTGGCGAGACGGGAGGCTCGGGTGTTCCGGGTCCGGCTCATCGGTCTCCTTGGAGATGCGCCTCGAAGGCGTGGGGGTGGCGCTGATGTGAGAGAGATTTAAGGGCCCCCGACATGTCATGTCCATAGCGCCTCCATGGAGATGTGTGTGGAGGTGGGGTGGGTGGAGAATCCGTTCTGTGACCACTCGCACCCCTCGCCACCTCCCGTTCTTCGTCTACGGCACGCTCCGCCCCGGCGAGATCAACCACGACGCGTTGCTGCGCGGGCGCACGGAAACGGAGGAACCCGGCCGGCTGGCGGGCGCGGTGCTCTACGACGGGCCCGGCTATCCCTACGCGGTCGAGGAACCGGAGGGAGAGGTGCGCGGCGAACTCGTCGCCGCGCGCCCGGAGTCGTACGGCCGACTGCTGCTGGAACTCGACGAGTTGGAGGAGTGCGTGCCGGGCGACCCGGCGAGCCTCTACATGCGTGTGGAGCGGGATGTCGTACGGCTGCGGGACGGGGCCGCCGTCCGGGCCTGGGTGTACGTCGCCGGGCCCGCCGTGGCCGAGAAGCTGCGTGTCGAGGGGCGGCGGATCGGCGGGGGCGACTGGCTGGCGCGCTGAACCGGAACGGGCCGGGAGCCGCGACAGGCCTTAAGGCCGCACCGTCTCCACCCGCACCGTCTCCACCCGCACCGCGCACGCCTTGAACTCCGGCATGCGCGACGTCGGGTCGAGGGCCGGGTTGGTGAGGGTGTTGGCGCGGCCCTCGCCCGGCCAGTGGAAGGGCATGAAGACGGTGTCCGGGCGGATCGTGGCGGTGATCCGGGCGGGGGCCACGGCCCGGCCGCGGCGGGAGACCACGGCCAGCGGGTCGCCGTCGGCCGCGCCCAGGCGTGCCGCGAGGCGCGGGTGCAGTTCGACGAAGGGGCCGGGCGCGGCCGCGTTGAGTTCCGCGACGCGGCGGGTCTGGGCGCCGGACTGGTACTGGGAGACCACCCGGCCGGTGGTCAGGAGCAGCGGGTACTCGTCGTCCGGTTCCTCGGCGAGCGGGCGGTGGGTGACGGGGGCGAAGCGGGCCCGGCCGTCGTCGGTGGCGAAGCGGTCGAGGAAGAGGCGGGGGGTGCCGGCGGACGCGGGTCCTTCGGCGGGGCAGGGCCAGAACACGCCCTGTTCCTCGGCGAGTCGGCGGTAGCTGATGCCCGCGTAGTCGGCGGGGCCGCCCGCGCTGGCCCGGCGGAGTTCCTCGAAGACCTCCTCGGGGTCGGCCGGGAAGCCCTTCTCCACGCCGAGGCGGGCGGCGAGGCCGTGCAGCACCTCCAGGTCGCTGCGGACCCCGGCGGGCGGGGTGACGGCCCGGCGGCGCAGCAGCACGCGGCCTTCGAGGTTGGTGGTGGTGCCGGTCTCCTCGGCCCACTGGGTGACCGGGAGGACGATGTCGGCGAGGGCCGCGGTCTCGGACAGTACTACGTCACATACCACCAGCAGGTCCAGCGCCCCCAGCCGCTCCTCCACATGCCCCGCCCGCGGCGCCGACACCACCGGGTTCGACCCCATCAGCAGCAGCGCCCGCACCTCGGTCCCCAGCGCGTCGAGCAGTTCGTACGCGCTGCGCCCCGGCCCCGGCAGGCTGTCCGGGTCCACGCCCCACACCCCGGCCACATGGCGGCGCGCCTCGGGATCGGCCAGCTTGCGGTAGCCGGGCAACTGGTCGGCCTTCTGGCCGTGTTCGCGGCCGCCCTGCCCGTTGCCCTGCCCGGTGAGGCAGCCGTAGCCGGACAGCGGACGGCCCGCCCGGCCGGTCGCCAGGCACAGGTTGATCCACGCGCCGACCGTGTCGGTGCCCTTGGACTGCTGCTCGGGCCCGCGCGCGGTGAGCACCATCGCGGCCTCGGGCGCGCAGAACAGCCCTACCGCCTCCCGGAGTCGCGGAACGGACACCCCCGTGATCCGTTCCACGTACTCCGGCCAGTGCGCCATCGCCGCCGCCCGCGCCTCCTCCCAGCCGGTCGTGCGCCCGGCGATGTACGCCTCGTCGGTCCGCCCCTCGGCCACCACCAGGTGCAACAGGCCGAGCGCGAGGGCGAGATCGGTGCCGGGGCGCGGGGCGAGATGCAGATCGGCCTGCTCGGCGGTCTTCGTCCGGCGCGGGTCGACGACGATCAGCTTGCCGCCGTTCTCGCGCAGTTCGGTGAGGTAGCGGAGCGCCGGCGGCATGGTCTCGGCGAGGTTGGAGCCGACCAGGATCACGCACCCGGTCCTCGGGATGTCCTCCAGCGGGAAGGGCAGACCCCGGTCCAGGCCGAAGGCCTTCGTGCCGGCGGCCGCCGCGGACGACATGCAGAAGCGGCCGTTGTAGTCGATCTGCGAGGTGCCCAGCACCACCCGGGCGAACTTGCCGAGCGCGTACGCCTTCTCGTTCGTCAGCCCGCCGCCCCCGAACACCCCGACCGCGTCCGGGCCGTGCGCCGTGCGCACCGCCGTCAGCCCGGCGGCGACCCGGTCCAGCGCCTCCTCCCAGGAGGCCGGCACCAGCGCGCCGTCCTTCCGCACCAACGGCGAGTTCAGCCGCACCGCGGGCGACAGCACCTCGGGTGCCGTACGCCCCTTGCCGCACAGCGCGCCCCGGTTGACGGGGAAGTCCGCGCGCTCGGAGACCTCGACGCCCCCCGTGGGCAGGGGCGACAGGGCCATGCCGCACTGCAGGGCGCAGTACGGGCAGTGGGTGGGCGTCGAGGCGGTCTCCATGCGGCCAGCGTGCTTCCGGCGTGTTACGGCACGTGACAGTCGCGTGTTACGCGACCGGGACGACGGCCTCCCCGCCGGGCCCCGGCCCACGTGAGCACCGATACGGCCGGGGCTGCCGATGACCCTGTGACGGACGGCACCCCCTGTGGCTCATTCCGTACCGCCGTCGGCCGGTCACGCACCGTCGAGTCCTCAAGGGGCCGGCCCGCAGATCCTTCCAGCACGTACAACGACCCCCGCGCGCAAAGGGCACGCATTCGACGGACGAACACACGCTCCCCCTCACGGGGCGCACGCCGTATCGCCGGGACGTCCACCTGTCCAGGGGATGGGGGCGTTTCCGGAGGAGCGGGAGGCGGAGCCGCGCATTGATACAGAGCCGCGCCCCTAGGGGCGCGCTGCAGCCAGGGCGTTGGCGACCCCTGGTTCCTTCTTTCCCAGGAACTGGGGGTTCGGCTCGAAGACGACGTCCAGGGCCGCCTTGGCCGCCGCGAAGACCTCGCGCGTCCCTCCGTAGTACCAGGTGACGTCGTGCTTGGCGTCGACGCCGATGCCGTACGACGTCACGCCCGCGGCCTCGCAGAGCGCCACCGCGCGCCGGATGTGGAAGCCCTGGCTGATCAGGACCGCGCGGTTCACGCCGAAGATCTTCTTGGCGCGGACGCAGGAGTCCCAGGTGTCGAAGCCGGCGTAGTCGCTGACGATGCGCTGGGCGGGGACGCCGTGCCGGGTGAGGTAGGTGCGCATGGCGTCGGGCTCGTCGTAGTCCTTGCGGCTGTTGTCGCCGGTGACGAGGACGACCTTGATCCGGCCCTCCTTGTACAGCTCCGCCGCCGCGGTCAGGCGGTTCGCGAGGTACGGCGACGGTTCGCCGTCCCACAGGCCCGCGCCGAAGACGACGGCGACATCGGTGCGCGGCACGTCCGCCACCGAGTGCAGCCGGCCGGCCGTCGACACGTACAGCCAGGTGGAGGGCAGCAGCGCCAGCACGCATCCGGCCATCACGCCCTGCACCAGCCGCCGTCGGCCGGTACGGGTGCGCGGCAGCCGCGGTCGGCGGATCTTCATACGGTCGTTCCCCCCAGTCGGCTTCGACCTTGGAGGACGCAGCGCGGGACGTTCCGGTTCGCTCACACCGTGCGGACGCGTGGCGTGAAGTGCCGGAAAACACTCGTGATGGTCAGGCAACGGCGGTGCAACCTCGCCCGGCGAGGATCCTCGCATGACCGTGACCGACCTTTCCCCGCGCCCCGGCCCGCCCGCCCTGGTCCTGGTGGCCCACGGCAGCCGCGACCCCCGGGCGCTGGCCACCGTGCGGGCGCTCATGGAGCGGGTGCGCGAACTGCGCCCCGGCCTGCCCGTGCACCTCGGTCACATAGAGCTGAACGAGCCGCTGCTCCCGGACACCCTCGCCGCCCTCGGCGACGCGCGGGCCGTCCTCGTCCCGCTCCTGCTCAGCCGCGGCTACCACGTCAAGCAGGACATCCCGGCGATGGCGGCGGCCTCGGCGGCCCGGACGCGCGTCGCGGAGCCGCTGGGCCCGCACCCCCTCCTGGTCGACGCCCTGCACGACCGGCTGCGGGAGGCCGGCTGGCGCCCCCGGCCCGCGAGCGCCGTGATCCTGGCGGCGGCGGGCTCCCGCGACCCCGACGCCAGGGTCGACACCGCCCGCACGGCCGACCTCCTCGCGGCCCGCCTGGGCGTCCCGGTCCTCCCGGCCTACGCCTCGGCGGCGACCCCGACCGTCCCGGAAGCGATCACCGCCCTGCGGGCGAGGGGGCGCCGCCACATCGCCCTCGCCTCCTACTTCACGGCCCCGGGCCGCTTCGCCACCGAGTGCGCGGCACACGCTCCCTGGATCGCCTCGGCCCCCCTCGGAGTCCACGACGCGATGGCCGAGCTGATCCTCCACCGGTACCAGCGGGCCCTGGGAACGCCGGTGACCGCGGCCGCCTAGGGGCGCGTGGATCGCCGCGGGTGCGTGGGGGCTTGTCGCGCAGTTCAGTTCCCCGCGCCCCCGAGAAGGCGCACCCGCACCCGCCCGACAACGCAACTTGGCGGATCAGTAGGCGCACCAAACCCCCATTTGTCACCCCCGCCGCTTACTGTCGAACCATGGCAGTCCCCGCACCCGCACCTTCGGCCTACGACCCGGCGTCAGCCGACCGCTGGGCCCCCGAACCCGACAAACGCCCCGGCCGCACCGCCTTCCAGCGCGACCGCGCCCGCATCCTGCACTCCGCCGCCCTCAGAAGGCTCGCCGGCAAGACCCAGGTCGTCACTCCGGGCACCGCCACCCAGGTCTGGGACGCCAGTCCCCGTACCCGCCTGACCCACTCCCTCGAATGCGCCCAGGTCGGCCGCGAACTGGGCGCCGCCCTCGGCTGCGACCCGGACCTGGTGGAGGCCGCGTGCCTCTCCCACGACCTCGGTCACCCCCCGTTCGGCCACAACGGCGAACAGGCGCTGAACGAGTTCGCCGACGACTGCGGCGGCTTCGAGGGCAACGCCCAGTCGCTCAGGCTCCTCACCCGGATCGAGCCCAAGCGGTTCACCCCGGAGGGCTCCGTCGGCCTCAACCTCACCCGCGCCGCCCTGGACGCGGCCACCAAGTACCCGTGGCCGCGCGGCGCGCACCCCACCGACCCGGCGTCCCCGAAGTTCGGGGTGTACGAGGACGACCGGCCGGTCTTCGACTGGGTCCGAAAAGAGGCCCCCGGCACCCGCACCTGCTTCGAGGCGCAGGTGATGGACTGGTCCGACGACGTCGCCTACTCCGTGCACGACGTGGAGGACGGCCTGCACGCGGGCCACATCGACCCCAACTGCCTGCACGCGGAAGCCGAACGGCAGGAGGTGTACGCCGTCGCCGTCGGCCGGTACGTGCCCGCCGGCACCGACCCGGCCGAGCTCGCCGCCGCCCTGGACCGGCTCCAGGACGAGGAGTGGTGGCCGCACGGCTACGACGGCACCGCGGTCGCCCAGGCCCGTCTCAAGGACGCCACCAGCCAGCTCATCGGCCGGTTCTGCCTGGCCGCGGAGGGCGCGACGCGCGAGACGTACGGCGGGGGACGGCTGACCCGCTACGGCGCCGAACTCGTCGTACCGCGCGAGGCGCGGATGGAGTGCGCGGTGCTGAAGGCGATCGCCCACCGGTATGTCATGCAGCGCGCCGAACAGGAGCGGATCCGCGCCGATCAGCGGGTCGTGGTGGCCGAACTCGCCGAGGCGCTCACCGCCCGCGCCCCCGACGGCCTGGATCCGCAGTTCCGGGCGCTGTTCGACACGGCGGGTGACGACCTCGCCCGTAAGCGGGTGATCGTCGATCAGATCGCCTCGCTCACCGACGCCTCCGCGCGCTCGTTGCACGCGAGACTGACGGGGCGTATGTGAACGATCTGTGACCTTGTCTGACCCGATCAGGTCATGATCGCGTCAGCGGGGGGCACTCCCTCTTCCCGCATCACGCTGCGTGCGGGAGGCTCACAGTGCGGCGCATGTGGGCGGCATATGTGGCGGCACCCTTACGAGGAGGCATCAAGTGGTCGACGCGGACCAGACATTCGTCATCGTCGGAGGCGGACTCGCCGGCGCGAAGGCGGCCGAGACGCTCCGAGCCGAGGGCTTCAGCGGCCGGGTGATACTGATCTGCGACGAACGCGACCACCCCTACGAGCGGCCGCCGCTCTCCAAGGGCTTCCTGCTCGGCAAGGCGGAACGCGACAGCGTCTTCGTGCACGAGCCCGCCTGGTACGCGCAGCACGACATCGAACTGCACCTCGGCCAGACCGTCGACCGCATCGACCGCGCCGCCCGGACCGTCCGCTTCGGCGACGACGGCACGATCGTCCGTTACGACAAGCTGCTCCTGGTCACCGGTGCCGAGCCCCGCCGCCTCGACATCCCCGGCACCGACCTGGCCGGCGTCCACCACCTGCGCCGCCTCGCGCACGCCGAACGCCTCAAGGGCGTCCTCGCCGCCCTCGGCCGGGACAACGGGCACCTCGTCATCGCGGGCGGCGGCTGGATCGGCCTGGAGGTCGCGGCGGCGGCGCGGACGTACGGCGCCGAGGTCACCGTCGTCGAGCACGGACCGACCCCGCTGCACGGTGTGCTCGGGCCCGAACTGGGCAACGTCTTCGCCCAGCTCCACCAGGAGCACGGGGTCCGCTTCCGCTTCGGGGTGCGGCTCACCGAGATCGTCGGTCAGGACGGCATGGTCCTGGCCGCCCGCACCGACGACGGCGAGGAGCACCCGGCGCACGACGTCCTCGCCGCCATCGGCGCGGCACCGCGCGTCGGTCTCGCCGAGGCGGCCGGGCTGGAGATCGCCGACCGGGAGCACGGCGGCGGCATCGTCGTCGACGAACGGCTGCGGACCTCCGACCCGGACATCTACGCCGCCGGTGACGTGGCGTCCTTCCCGCACACCCTGTTCGGCACGAGGCTCCGCGTGGAGCACTGGGCCAACGCCCTCAACGGCGGCCCGGCGGCGGCCCGCTCGATGCTCGGGCAGGAGGCGCCGTACGACCGGGTGCCGTACTTCTTCACCGACCAGTACGACCTGGGCATGGAGTACAGCGGATGGGCGCCGGCCGGGTCGTACGACCAGGTGGTGATCCGCGGGGACGCGGGCAAGCGGGAGTTCATCGCCTTCTGGGTGAAGGAGGGCCGGGTGCTCGCCGGGATGAACGTGAACGTGTGGGATGTCACAGAGGACATCCAGAAGCTCGTCCGCAGCGGGGAACCGGTGGACACCGAGGCCCTCGCCGACCCCAAGACCCCCCTCGGCAGCCTCCTGCCCTGACCCCTCCGTGGTCTCTCCGGGCGACGGGACTGTCGGTCCGCCCCCGTAGAATTCACGCGTGGCAGGACGGATCAATGACGAGGACGTGAAGGCGGTACGGGACGCGGTCCCGATCGACGCCGTCGTGTCCGAGTACCTCCAGCTGCGCAACGCGGGCGGCGGGAACCTCAAGGGACTCTGCCCGTTCCACGACGAGAAGTCGCCGTCCTTCCAGGTCAGCCCCAGCAAGGGACTCTTCCACTGCTTCGGCTGCCAGGAGGGCGGCGACACCCTCACCTTCGTGATGAAGGTGGACCACCTCTCCTTCTCGGAGGCGGTGGAGCGGCTGGCCGCCCAGGCCGGCATCACCCTGCGCTACGAGGAGGGCGGGTACAACCCGGCCCACCAGCGCGGCGAGCGGATCCGGCTGGTCGAGGCGCACAAGATCGCCGCCGGCTGGTACGCGGAGCAGCTCGCCACCAGCCCCGAGGCCGAGACCGGCCGCCTCTTCCTCGCCGAGCGCGGCTTCGACCAGGCCGCCGCCGTCCACTTCGGCGTCGGCTACAGCCCCCAGGGCTGGGACCACCTCACCCGCTACCTGCGGGGGCAGGGGTTCACGGACAAGGAGCTGCTGCTGTCCGGGCTGTCGCAGGAGGGGCGGCGCGGCCCGATCGACCGCTTCCGCGGCCGCCTGATGTGGCCGATCCGGGACATCGGCGGCGAGGTCGTCGGCTTCGGCGCCCGCAAGCTGTACGAGGCCGACAACGGGCCCAAGTACCTCAACACGCCCGAGACCGCGATCTACAAGAAGTCCCAGGTCCTGTACGGCATCGACCTCGCCAAGCAGCACATCGCCAAGTCCAGCCGCGCGGTCGTGGTCGAGGGCTACACCGACGTCATGGCCTGCCACCTCGCCGGGGTGACCACCGCCATCGCCACCTGCGGCACGGCCTTCGGCGGCGACCACATCAAGATCCTCCGCCGCCTGCTGATGGACAACGGCTCGGCCCGCGTCATCTTCACCTTCGACGGCGACGCGGCCGGCCAGAAGGCCGCCCTGCGCGCCTTCGAGGACGACCAGAAGTTCGCCGCCGAGACGTACATCGCCATCGCCCCGGACGGCATGGACCCCTGCGAGCTGCGCCTCGCCAAGGGCGACGAGGCGGTCGCCGACCTGACCGAACCCCGTACCCCGCTCTTCGAGTTCGCGCTCCGCCAGATCGTCGCCCGCTACGACCTGGACACCCCGGCGGGCCGCGCCGCCGCGCTCGACGAGGCCGCGCCGATCGTCGCCCGGATCAAGAACAGCGGCGCCCAGCACGAGGTCGCCGTCCAGCTGGCCGGCATGCTCGGCATCCTCGACACCCAGTTCGTGGTCAAGCGGGTGGCCCAGCTGGCCCGCTGGGCCCGCGACAAGGGCGGCAAGGGCCCCGGCCCCGCACGTGGTCCGCAGCAGTCGTCGTACGACACCGGCGCCTCGCGCCCCGCCGTCTCCGGCCCCGCCCTCAACCTCCGCAACGCCGTCTTCGCCACCGAACGCGAGCTGCTGAAGCTCGCCCTGCAGCGCCCGGAGCTGGTCTCCCCGGCGTTCGACGCGTACGGGCTCGACGAGTTCACCGCCGAGCCCTACGTGGCCGTACGCCTGGCCATCATGGAGGCGGGCGGCGCCGAGTACGGCGTCCAGGACCCCCAGGAGTACCTGGTCCGCGTCCGTGAGACGGCCCCCGACGACACCGTCCGCGCCATGGTCACGGAGCTCGCCGTCGAGGCGATCATGCGGCGCACGGTCGACGAGAACTACGCGGGCGAGCAACTCGTGACCGTCCGCCGCCGGGCCGTCGACCGCCGGATCCACGAGATCCAGATCACCCTCACCCGCCTCGGCAGCGGCGGCGACCCGGCCCAACTCGCGGCCGTGCAGAACGAGTTGTGGGTGCTCCAGCAGTACGGTCAGGCGTTGCGCGAGCAGGGCGCCGCCGCGCTCTGAGGAAGGTGCGGCCGGGCAGGGTAACCGCGCGGTCACGGACCGGACGCAAAAAGTCACCGCACGCCCCTCGTGGCGGCGATGTGTCTTACCCCACACTGGGGTGCGGTGCCTGAGTCCTCGGAGCGCGGCCGGCCCGTCACCGACGGGTCCCACACCCCCGCCGTTCCACTCATCGCGTACGGGACGGACAGCGGCGAGGCCGTCGTCTCCGCTCCCGAAGTACCGCTGCCGTACCCCCTGGCAGCGATCATCCTGGAGGTCGCCCCCGTGCAGACCCAGACCCTGACCCAGACAGACAGCAGCACGCTCACGGACGAGCCGGAAGCCGACACCGACGTCTATGCCGGTGTGCCGCCGCAGAGCAGGGTGGCGGTGCATCCCGAGACGGAGCCGGAGGCGGACGCCGGGGCCGAGCCGGAGGGCCCGCCGCCGGAGGAGCTCACGGCCGACGCGCCCGAGACGGAACCCGAGCCCGCCGAACGGCCCGCCGCCGCCCGTGCCGACACCGGCAGCCCCTCCTCGGACCTGTTCCGCCAGTACCTCCGCGAGATCGGCCGTATCCCGCTGCTCACCGCCGCCGAGGAGGTCGAACTCGCCCGCCGGGTCGAGGCCGGCCTGTTCGCCGAGGAGAGGCTGAGCGGCGCGTCCGACCTCGACAGCGAGCTGGCGCTGGACCTGGACCGGCTGGTCGTGATGGGCCGGATGGCCAAGCGCCGGCTGATCGAGGCGAACCTGCGGCTGGTGGTCTCGGTGGCGAAGCGGTACGTCGGCCGCGGCCTGACCATGCTCGACCTGGTCCAGGAGGGCAACCTCGGGCTGATCCGCGCCGTCGAGAAGTTCGACTACGCCCGCGGCTACAAGTTCTCGACGTACGCGACCTGGTGGATCCGCCAGGCCATGTCCCGCGCCCTGGCCGACCAGGCCCGCACCATCCGCGTCCCGGTGCACGTCGTGGAACTCATCAACCGGGTGGTCCGCGTCCAGCGCCGGATGCTGCAGGAGCGGGGCTACGAGCCGACGCCCGAGGAGGTCGCCGCGCATCTCGACCTCGCACCGGAGCGGGTGGGCGAGGTGCTGCGGCTGGCGCAGGAGCCGGTGTCCCTGCACGCCCCCGTGGGCGAGGAGGACGACGTGGCCCTCGGCGACCTGATCGAGGACGGCGACGCGACGAGCCCGGTCGAGTCGGCGGCGTTCCTGCTGCTGCGGGAGCACCTGGAGGCGGTGCTGTCGACGCTGGGGGAGCGGGAGCGGAAGGTGGTCCAGCTGCGGTACGGCTTGGCCGACGGCCGTCCTCGGACGCTGGAGGAGATAGGGCGGATCTTCGGCGTGACACGGGAGCGGATCCGGCAGATCGAGTCGAAGACGCTCAACAAGCTCCGCGACCACGCCTTCGCGGACCAGCTGAGGGGTTATCTGGACTGACGCCGGGTGCGGGTGAGTGAGAAGCTCACCCACCCGCGCCCAGCCACCTCAGTCCACCTCGGCCACCGCCTGTGCGAACTGTGCCTTGTACAGCCGTGCGTAGGCGCCGTCCGCGGCCAGGAGTTCCGCGTGTGCGCCCTGTTCCACGATGGAGCCGTTCTCCATCACGAGGATGGTGTCGGCGTCGCGGATGGTCGACAGCCGGTGGGCGATGACGAACGAGGTCCGCCCGTGCGCCAGTTTGGCCATCGCCTTCTGGATGAGGACCTCGGTGCGGGTGTCGACCGAGGAGGTCGCCTCGTCGAGGACGAGGATCGTCGGGTCGGACAGGAACGCCCGCGCGATGGTGATGAGCTGCTTCTCACCGGCGCTGACGCCCGTGCCCTCGTCGTCGATGACCGTGTCGTAGCCGTCGGGGAGGGTCCGCACGAACCGGTCGGCGTGGGCCGCCCGGGCCGCCTCCTCGATCTCGCCGCGGGTGACCTCGCGGGAGGCGCCGTACGCGATGTTCTCCGCGATGGTGCCGCCGAACAGCCAGGTGTCCTGGAGCACCATGCCGATCCCGGCGCGGAGGTCGTCCCGGGACATCCGGGTGACGTCGACGCCGTCGAGGGTGATGCGGCCGCCGGAGACGTCGTAGAACCGCATGAGCAGGTTCACGAGCGTGGTCTTGCCGGCGCCGGTCGGGCCGACGATCGCGACCGTGTGACCGGGCTCGACCGTCAGGGAGAGGTCCTCGATGAGCGGCTTCTCCGGGTCGTAGCGGAAGGAGACGTGCTCCAGCGCGACCCGCCCGCGCAGCTCGGCGGGGCGCTCGCCCGGCACCGGGTCGGCCTGCTGCTCCTCCGCGTCGAGGAGTTCGAAGATCCGCTCGGCGGAGGCGACACCGGACTGCACCAGGTTGGCCATGGAGGCGACCTGGGTCAGCGGCATCGAGAACTGCCGGGAGTACTGGATGAAGGCCTGCACGTCACCGATGGAGAGCGCGCCCGACGCGACCCTGAGGCCGCCGACCACGGCCACCAGCACGTAGTTCAGGTTCGACACGAACATCATCAGCGGCTGCATGACACCGCTGTTGAACTGCGCCTTGAACCCGGCCTCGTACAGCGCGTCGTTCTGCTCGGCGAACTGCTTCGCCGACTCCTCCTGGCGGCCGAACACCTTCACCAGGGTGTGCCCGGTGTACATCTCCTCGACGTGGGCGTTCAGCTTGCCGGTGGAGCGCCACTGCTGCACGAAGTGCGGCTGCGAGCGCTTGCCGATGCGGGTCGCGACCAGGAAGGACAGCGGCACGGTGACCAGGGCGACCAGGGCGAGGATCCAGGACACCCAGAACATCACCGCGAGCACGCCGATGATGGTGAGCAGCGAGTTGATGAGCTGGCCCATCGACTGCTGCAGGGTCTGGCCGATGTTGTCGATGTCGTTGGTGGCGCGGGAGAGGACCTCGCCGCGCTGCCGCTTGTCGAAGTACGACAGCGGCAGGCGCGCCAGCTTCCCCTGCACGTCCTCGCGCATCCGGTACATCGTGCGGTTGACCGCCCGGTTGACCAGGCGCGTCGCCACCGCCATCAGGAGGCCGGCGACGAGGTACGTACAGAGCGCGAAGAGCAGGACGTTGCCGACCTGGCCGAAGTCGATGCCCTTGCCCGGGGTGAAGTCGGTGGACCTGAGCATGTCGGCGACCGTGTCCTGGCCGCGCTCGTGCATGGACCGCAGGACCTGGTCCTTGGTGGTGCCGGCCGGCATCTGCTTGCCGATGACACCGGCGAACACCAGGTCGGTGGCGCGGCCGAGGATCTTGGGGCCGATCACGTTGAGGGCGACGCTCGCGACCACGCAGAACAGCAGCACGTAGATCGTGAGCTGTTCGGGTTTGAACCGGGCGATCAGCCGTTTGCCCGAGTTCTTGAAGTCCATCGAGCGCGTGTCGGGGCCGCCCCCGGCCATCATGCGTCCCATGGGCCCGGCCATCAGGCGGCCTCCGCTTCCGTCAGCTGGGAGAGCACGATCTCCCGGTAGGTCTCGTTGTCGGCCATGAGGTCGTGGTGCCGGCCGGTGCCGACGACCCGTCCCTCGTCCAGGACGACGATCCGGTCGGCGTCCCTGATGGTCGCCACCCGCTGGGCGACGATGACGACGGTCGCCTCGGCGGTCTCCCGGCCGAGCGCGGCGCGCAGGGCCGCGTCGGTCGCGTAGTCGAGGGCGGAGAAGGAGTCGTCGAAGAGGTAGATCTCCGGGCGCTGCACGAGGGTGCGGGCGATGGCGAGCCGCTGCCGCTGGCCGCCCGAGACGTTGGTGCCGCCCTGGGCG
The DNA here is from genome assembly GCF_044747345.1 of Streptomyces sp. NPDC090088. NCBI lineage: Bacteria > Bacillati > Actinomycetota > Actinomycetes > Kitasatosporales > Streptomycetaceae > Streptomyces > Streptomyces sp. NPDC090088. Next base: position 850,272 of record NZ_JBIVDZ010000001.1, read on the forward strand.
ATGGGCGCGTTCAGGCCGCCCTCCAGCTTCTCCACGAAGCCCTTGGCCTGCGCCACCTCCAGCGCGTGCCACAGCTCCTCGTCGGAGGCGTCCGGGTTGCCGTAGCGCAGGTTGGTCGCCACGGTCCCCGCGAACAGGTACGGCTTCTGCGGCACCAGGCCCACCGTCCTGGCGAGCAGCTTCGGCTCCAGCCCCGAGACGTCCTCGCCGTCCACGAGGACGGAGCCGTCCGTGGCGTCGAAGAGGCGGGCCACCAGGCCGAGCAGGGTGGACTTGCCGCTGCCGGTGGAACCGATCACGGCGGTCACCTCGCCGGGCCGGGCCACCAGGTCGACGGCCTTGAGCACCGGCTCCTCGGCACCCGGATAGCAGAAGCCCGCGCCCCGGATCTCCAGGTGCCCGTGGCGCCGCAGCTCGATCACCGGCGCGCTCGGCGGGACGACGCTGGACTCGGTGTCCAGGACCTCCTCGATGCGCTCGGCGCAGACCTCCGCGCGCGGCACCATCATGAACATGAAGGTGGCCATCATCACGGACATCACGATCTGCATGAGGTAGGCGAGGAACGCGGTCAGATCGCCGATCGCCATCTGGCCGCTGTCGATCCGGTGCGCGCCGAACCACACCACCGCGATCGACGACACGTTCACCGTGGTCATGACGATCGGGAACATCAGCGCGAGCATGTTGCCGGTGGCCAGCTGCATCTCGGTGAGATCGCGGTTGGACTTCCCGAACCGCCCCTGCTCGTACTCGTCGCGGACGAACGCGCGGATCACCCGGTTGCCGGTGATCTGCTCGCGCAGCACCCGGTTCACCGTGTCCAGGCGCACCTGCATGGCCCGGAACAGCGGCCGCAGCCGCCGCACGATCAGGGTCACGCTGATCCCCAGCACGGGGACGACGGCGACCAGCACCCCGGACAGCGGAACGTCCAGGCCGAGGGCGAGCACGATGCCGCCGACACACATGATGGGCGCCGACGCCATCAGGGTGAACGCCATCAGGACCAGCATCTGGACCTGCTGTACGTCGTTCGTCGTACGGGTGATGAGCGAGGGCGCCCCGAAGTGACCCACCTCACGTGAGGAGAAGGACTGCACCCGGTCGAAGACGGCGGCCCGCACGTCCCGGCCGAGCGCCGACGCGGTTCTGGCGCCGTAGTAGACGGCACCGACGTTGCACACCACCTGGGCGAGCGAGATGCCGATCATCAGGGCGCCGAAGGACAGGATGTAATCCGTGTCACCCTTCACGACGCCGTTGTCGATGATGTGCGCGTTGAGCGTGGGCAGGTAGAGAGTGGCGCAGGTCTGCAGGAACTGCAGCAGCACCAGGATCGAGATGGGTTTCCTGTAGGGCCTGAGATAGGTCCGCAGAAGTCGTATGAGCACGCTACGTCTCTCGGAGTCGGCGGTGGGGTGGGTTCGCGTGCCCGCCGCGGTGGGCGGGTCGCTTGCCCTAGGCCCCTATCGTCCGACACTCCACCCGCGTTACCTCAACCGATTAACCCGAGAGCGGATGCCTTGCGGCACCGGGGGCGCACGATTACGCCCGAAACGCCCCCGGATGGGTCTGTTCGCGCACCGACACGTACTGCTGCCGCACGGCCTGCCCCACGGCCAGTTCGTCCCCGGGCTCCAGCACCTGGGCCGCCGCCCCCTGCCACACCGGCGGGGTGCGCGGGTCCAGCGTCCCCTGCGAGACCCCGAGCGCCCAGGCCGCCTGCCGGGCCGCCCCGATCGCCGCGTAGTCCGCAGGCTGCGGTACGACGACCTGCGCGCCGAACAGCATCGGCGCCGCCGCCTGCACGGCCGGCAGCTCGGCGGCCCCGCCGAGCAGGAAGACCCGCCGCACCTCCACACCCCGGCCGCGCAGCACGTCGAGCGCGTCGGCGAGCCCGCACAGCATCCCCTCGAAGGAGGCCCGCGCCAGATGCTCCGCCCTCATCGACTCCCGGCGCAGCCCGGCCAGCGTCCCGGCGGTGTGCGGCAGGTTCGGCGTCCGCTCGCCCTCCAGGTACGGCAGCATGACCAGCCCGTGCGAGCCGGGCGTCGACTTCATCGCCAGGTCGGACAGGCTCTCCAGATCACCCAGGCCCAGCAGCTCAGCGGTCCCGCGCAGGGTCCGTACGGCGTTGAGCGTGGTGACGACCGGCAGATGCATCCCGGTGGCGTCGGCGAGCGAGGTGATCATCCCGGAGGGGTCGGCGAGCGCCTCCGGATGCACGGCCATGACCGACCCCGAGGCGCCCAGTGACACGACGGCGTCCCCGAACCCGAGCCCCAGCCCGAACGCGGCGGCCATCGTCTCGCCGGTCCCCGCGGAGATCAGCAGCCCCTCCGGGGTCGTACCGGCCGCGTCGGACGGCCCGATCACCTCGGGCAGCATCACCTGGTGCCCCAGGGCGAGTTCGACGAGGTCGGGCCGGTACCCGCCGGTCGCCGCCGACCAGTACCCGGTCCCGGAGGCACCCCCGCGATCGGTGGTCCGCCGCACCGGCCGCCCCAGCAGCTGCCACACCAGCCAGTCGTGCGCCTGCAGCAGTACGGCGGTGCGCCGGGCGTTCTCCGGTTCGGTCTTCGCCAGCCAGCGCAGCTTGGTCACCGGCTGGGCCGCCTGGGGGACGCACCCCACGGCCTGCGCCCAGGCCTCGCGCCCGCCGAGCGCGTCGAGCAGATCGGCCGCCGCGACCTGGGCGCGCTTGTCGCCGCCGACCATCGCCGGGCGGACGGTGTTGCCCTGGGCGTCCAGCGGGACCACCGCGTTCTGCTGCGCCGACACGCCGATGGCCTGCACGCCCTCGAGGAGACCGCCGCCGGCGGCCTCCCCCAGCGAGAGCAGCCAGGCCTGCGGGTCCACGTCACTGGCGCGCCCCGCGCCCGTGCCCGCGCCTTCCGGCGTGTCGACCGGGTGCGGTGCGTATCCCTGGCGGAGCACCGCACCCGTGTCCGTGTCGCAGACCACGATGCGAGTGAAATCCGGTGAGCTGTCCAACCCGGCGACTATCCCCATGACCGAAATTCTGCCGCACGCTCCGCTGTGGTTCGGCCGACGGGCGCCGTTCGGGCGGGCGCGGTGTTTCGGGTGCGGGTGCGTGGGGGCTGGTCGCGCGGTTCCCCGCGCCCCCCAGGAGGTTGCGGCCGGGCGTGTCGAAAAGCGGACCTAGGTGTTGCTGGTGCCCCAGTCGTCGCTGCCGTCGGCCTGGCTGCGCTCGCGCAGGGAGCGGACGCGGGCGGCGACGGAGTCGGGCATGTGGTCGCCGACCTTTGCGCTGACCGAGTGGAAGGCCTTGCCCGCGTAGACGCGGCCCTGCTGGGCGGCGGTCTCGGCGGTGTTGCGGACCGCGGGGTTCTGGGCGACCTGGCGGGCCGACTTCTTCAGCTGCTCGTAGCGCTCGCGTCCGGCCCTGGTACCGAGCACGTAACCGAGAGCGAGCCCGACGACGAACGTGAGCTTGTAGCGCATGGTGACCGCCCTTCCCTCGTGGGGGAGTCTCGTGGGGGGAACCGATTGGCGGAGCACCCCCCTGCTTGCGCTAATGTATGTGTCGCAGCGAGCGCCCGCCCCCTGGCGAATACCCAGGTAGGTGCGTTCGATGCGACGAGGCATTCCTCCGTAGCTCAATTGGCAGAGCAGCCGGCTGTTAACCGGCAGGTTACTGGTTCGAGTCCAGTCGGGGGAGCTCGGTCCTCCGTAGCTCAATTGGCAGAGCAGCCGGCTGTTAACCGGCAGGTTACTGGTTCGAGTCCAGTCGGGGGAGCATGCTGAACGAGGACCCCTGGTGGGGTCCTTTTTCATGTCCCGGGGAACCGCCGGGCCTGCACCGATGTCCTGAAGGTCGTGAACGTCGCGGTTCGCCGACCATCCGAAGCAGGAGATCGTATGAGCGGCTATGCTGCGGCAGACGGCGCGCACACATGTACGCGACACGCCGCTATGGGGCGGTAGCTCAGCCGGTTAGAGCAGCGGACTCATAATCCGTCGGCCGTGGGTTCGAGTCCCACCCGCCCCACCTGTGCAGGTCCGTGACCTGCGGAAACGTTCATTTCTGGGTGTTGGATCGTCAACTTCGTCTGAACGGACTGAATCCGCTGCGCGGGGGTTTGGGCCCGGCGGGTCTCGGGCGAGTCCGAACCTCTCTGACCTGCGGTGGAGCCAGTGAGTGAGGTTTTCGCTCGCTGTCCTGGCGACTGACTCCAGGGCCGATGCCAAGATCCAGGGGCCGTACAGGGGCCGGGGCGGCGCAGCTGTGCCCGGGCTGACGGTGTCGACGGGCCGATTCGTTGTCGCATCTGTCGGCCGCGCGGCATGGACTGCCTTCCGCGGCGCGGCCGGTCGAGTGCCGGGTCGTGCGCCGACGGCCCATTTCGACGAGGTCCTCGACCATCCGGCGGACCTGGGCCACGAGGACCTCGGCGACATCGTCGGCCGGACCCGGCCGCGGAGCGTCCAGGATCCGGCACCACGAGATCCGGCGCCGTGGCGACGGGGCGACCCCGGCCCCTGGTGGCGACGCGAGTCGTCGTGCGAGGGGACACTGGGGACCGACGTCTTCCCCGCCGCTGCTGAACGGCGTCGGCGCCCCGTCACATCGGGCGGTCCTCGGGCCGGTTGCCCGTCGAATCCAGGGCGGGGGCGACCGCGTAGCGGGGCAGGTGCGCCGTCGCGAGGGCCTGGAGGGTCGCGGCGGTGGGGATGGCGATGATCGCACCGACTGCGCCGAGCAGGGCCGCTCCGGCGAGTACGGAGCCGAAGGCCACGGCGGGATGGACGTCGACCGTGCGAGCGGTGATGCGAGGCTGCAGGGCGTAGTTCTCCACCTGCTGGTACGCCGTCGCGAAGACGATCACCCACAGGGCGTCCATGGGCTCGACCGTCAGCGCCACCAGGGTCGGCAGGGCCGCGGCCACGTACGTTCCGACCGTGGGCACGAACTGCGAGACGACGCCCACCCATATCCCCAGGGCCACCGGGTACGGGACGCCGAGGACCAGGAAGGCCACCGTGTGGGCGAGCGTGGAGAACAGGGCGAGCAGAGCCCTTGAGTACATGTAGCCGCCGGTCTTGGCCAGGGCGACCGTCCAGGCGCGGTGTACCGCGGGCCGGCGTTGCGGAGGCAGCAGCGACAGGACGGCGCGGCGCAGACGGGGGCCGTCGGCCGTGAAGTAGTACGCGAAGAGCGCGACGGTGAGCAGGTCGAAGACGCCGCCGACGACGGTGGTGGACAGCCCCCAGAGGTGGTCGGCGGCCTGCCGGGCGTACGTCTCGACGGTGCCCGTGCCGTCGGTCAGGCGGCTCGTGGTGAGGGTCGTCCCGAAGGCGTCGTTGATCCGTTCGACCAAGGTGGTGAGCAGCGTCGGCAGCCGGTGCGAGACCTCGGCCGTCTGGTCGACCAGCAGGGTGAGCACGGCGGCGGCGAAACCGGCGAGCGAGGCGACGGTCACCGCGAACACGAGCAGGGTCGCGGCGGCCCGGCCCATACCGCGGGCCTGGAGACGGGACACAGCCGGCTCCATCACCATCGACAGGAAGAAGGAGACCAGCAGCAGCACTCCCAGACCGAGGAGCTGCCGGGCGGCCCAGACCGTCATCTCGAACACCGCCGTGAGGACGAGAGCGACGACGATCGCTCTGGGCAGCCAGGCCGGCATCGGCGTCGGGGCCGGGACGTTGGACTTGGACACGGTGGTGTGGCGTTCCTGTCTCTGGAGGCTGTGGGGCCGGGCCGCCGCTCACACCCTCCGGGGCGGTTGCGGCGGCCCGGATCTGTTCAGGCGAAGCGGCGGACGAACGTCAGGGCCCTTTCGGCGACTTCCTGCCAGCCGCTGTCGATGGTGAGGGCGTGGCCCCGGTTCGGTATCTCGGTGATCTCGGTGACGCCGGGGTTGCGCAGCTGCTGCTTGTAGGACGCGTTGGCGATGGCCCACGGGACGGTGTGGTCCTTCTCGCCGGAGATGATCAGGAGCGGGCCGCGGTCGGGGTTCTCGGTGTCGACCCGGGCCTCCGTCCAGGGGTTGAGGTTGGCGGTGGCGGCCTGGAAGATCGGGGCGCCGGGTGCCGGGACGGCGAACGTCTCGAAGAGTTCCTTCGCCTCCTCCTCGCTGACCGCGTTGGCGAAGGCGTAGCGGAACTGTTCGAAGGTGAGCGGGACCGCGCGGTGCCGGTTGGCCGGGTTGCTCAGCACCGGCGCGGACGAGCGGAGCGCGGAGACGGGCAGGGGCAGGACGCCGCGGAAGGGGGCCGGGTCGATGGCGACCGACGCGACGGACAGGCCGCGGCCGGCGAGGATCTGGGCCAGCAGTCCGCCGAAGGAGTGGCCGATGACGGCCGGCTTCCGGTCGAGACGGCCGATCAGGCCCCCGAGGTGGTCGGCGACCTGCCCGACGGTCTTGCCGGCGAACACCTCGGGGTGGCTGTTGGCCTCCGCCACGGTGTCCGGGTCGTCGGGCCAGGAGAGCGAGACGGCGGCGTATCCCGCCTGGTCGAAGTGGCTCACCCAGCGGTCCCAGCTGCTGGGCAGCAGCCACAGCCCGTGGACGAAGACCACGGGTGTCCTGCCGGAGTCGTTGGCGGCCTGGATCTGCTGTTCATCGTGTGCGGACATGGCGGCAGGCTAGGAAGCGCGGGACGCGGGTCGCGACCGTCAGATGACGGGTCTGTCGACGTATTCGACGTACTCTCCGCCGTACTCCGCCCGGGCCTGTGCCCCGAGGGCGTCGCGCAGCGCCGCACGGGAGCGGATGCCCAGCTTGGGGAAGATGTTGTACAGGTGGGTGCTGACCGTGCGCGGGGAGATGTACAGCCGGGCGCCTATCTCCTTGTTGCTGAGCCCGGTGGCCGCCAGGTCGGCGATCTGGAGTTCCTGGGGCGTCAGCAGGCCTTCCGTATCGAGCGGTCCCGGCTCCGCCGGCGGTGTCAGGGCGGCGAGCTCCGTACCGGCCGCGGCGGCCCAGGGCGCGGCGCCCAGCTCCTCCAGCGTGTGCAGTGCGGCCGTCAGGTGCTCGCGGGCGGCCTCCGGGTCGCGGCCGTGGGCGCGCAGCCAGCGGCCGAAGGCGAGCTGGACCCGGGCCCGGTCGAAGGGGGCGTGGACGTCGGCGACCGCCAGCGCCCGCCGGAACCCGGCCTCAGCCGTCTCCACCGGACCGGCGAGGGCCGCCGCCGCGTGTGTCAACAGCGCCAGCCGGGGCGAGAGTTCACCGAGGCCTGCGCTCCGCGCCATCGTGACGTGGGCGCGTGCCTCGGCGGTCCTGCCCGTGTACACGGACGCCTCCACCAGGTCGTACACCGACCAGATCGCGCGCGGGTTGAGCGGGGGGAGGGTTCCGGGCGGGCTGACCAGCGCGCAGTCGCGGTACGCCGTCTCATAGTCCCCCTGCCCCAGGGCGAGCAGCGCGCGGGCCTGCCGGGCGGACACCTGGAGCAGGCCCAGCCGACGCGGTTCGCTCCAGGCGAGGATGGTGCGGGTGAGCGTGCCGACGGTCTCGGCGTCGCCCCGGACGGCCGCCACCAGGGCGAGCTGGGAGGCCAGTCGGAATCCCGCGAGGCGGTGCCCCAGCTCCTCCGCCGTCGCCAGGCCCTCCCGGGCCAGCGCCTCGGCCTCGGTGAAACGGCCGGCGAAGAAGGCCTCGTGACCGAGAAGGATGGTGCCGTACGACCACTGCACGAAGGTGCCGCCCTCCCGGGCGCGTCGGGCGGCCCGCATCCAGTGCTCGCGGTACTCGGAGGCCTCGTCGAAGTAGACGCTGAGCATGGAGAGCTGGGTGACCGGCCGGGGGCCCGCGTCGGGCGGGAGGGCGGCGAACGCCCGCCGGATCCGCTGCCGGACCTCCGGGGCCCGCTCCTGCGGGGCGTCGAAGGCCAGGCAGTAGAGCCGCACCTGGTCGGGGGCGTCCTGGCAGCGTTCCAGCACCTCCGGCCACAGATCGGCCCGCTGGGCGTAGAACGCCACCAGCGTGAGCAGGAACTGCAGTTCGCCGACGACCTCGCGGACCGCGGCGGGCGACGGCTCCTGCTCGGCACCACCCGTCCGGGCACCACCCGTCCCGGCGGCGAGCAGTTTGTCGATCACGCCGGTCAGCAGCCGGTGGGCGGCCGTCGCGTCCCCGTCCGTCTCCAGCAGCGCGTACACCCGGGCGAGGGTGGCATGCGCGGTGTCCTGGGGCGAGGCCCGCTCCCAGTAGCCGTCGTCGACCAGGATCGCGGTGACGTCGAGGGCGCCGGACTGGGCGGCGGCGTACGCCGCGTGGGCCAGCCGTCGGCTGCGCTCGGCCGGCTCCGGGCTGAGCTCCGCGGCCCGGCGCAGCGCGGTCACCGCGAGAGCGGCGCTGCCGCGCCCCAGGGCCGCGTGCCCCGCCTGCTCCAGATCGGCCGCGAGGTGCTCCTCGGGCCCCAGGGAGGCGGCGACCAGGTGCCCGATCCGGCGTTCCGGGTCCCGTTCCAGTGCCTCGGCCAGAGCTCGGTGCGCCGCCCGCCGCCGACCGGGCCGGCAGGTGCGGACGACGGCCGAGCGGACCAGCGGATGCCGGAACACCAGTCGGCCGGCCCGTGCGTCCACCCGCACCAGGCCCGCCTCCTCGGCGGCCGGGAGCGCGGCGTCGGCCTCTTCCATCCCGCCCGGATACGCCGCCCAGATCGTGCGTAGCCCGCCGGTCCCCTCCAGCGCGGCGACCAGCAGCAACTCCAAGGTGGTCGCGGGAAGTTCACGGAGCCGCGGAGCGAAGAGCGCCTCCAGCCGGTCGTCCACGGGCAGGGAGAGCGGCAGCGGGGCGGCACCGGTGAACTGCTCCCGGGTCAGCAGGGCCGGCAGCTCCAGCAGCGCCAAGGGGTTGCCCGCGGCCTCCTGGAGCAGCCGTTCGCAGGCGTGCGGGGCCAGCCCGGGGTGGGCCGCCCGCAGCAGGGCGGCGGCGGACCGCCGTTCCAGAGGCTCGACCCGCCGGCGCAGCAGTCCGTGCCGGTCGAGCGCGTGCGCATGGCCCGTCCGGCCCGCGACCAGCAGGTCCACCGGAAGCCCGGACAGTCTGCGCGCCACGAACTCCAGGACGTCGCCGCTCGTCCGGTCGAGCCATTGGACGTCGTCGATCACGACGAGGACCGGACCGTCCTCCGCCGTGCGCCGCAGGGCTTCGAGTACAGCGACGGAGGCCGCGAAACGCTCCGGCGGCGCCTGGGCCACCGGGCTGCCGAGGACCCCCTCCAGTACCGCACGTTGCCCCGGCGGCAGCCGGTCGAAGCCGTCACGCATGCCGAAGAGCAGCTGGTGCAGGCCGGAGTAGGCCAGCGTGACCTCGGATTCCACGCCGGCGAAACGCAGCACCTGGAACCCCGCGGCACGTGCGCCGTCCGCGGCGGCCTCCAGCAGCGCGGTCTTGCCCACGCCAGCCGGGCCCTCCAGCAGGACAGCCGTCCCCGCGCCCCCGTTCGCCGGCCGCCGACGCAGCTCCGCGAAGAACTCCAGGTCCGCCGATCGCCCCAGCAGCCCGACAGCATCCCCGCCGACGGGCCCGGGCCCGGACGACTGCTCGCTGGACATGCAGGCTCCTCACCATGCTCAGTGGCCGCCGTGATGGCGACGGCGGACAGACCGTCAGGTGACGTATGGCCCGACGTGGTCGCCGGGCCCTGGAATGGCTCACGGTGCGCCGGTCCCGGTACACCGGAGCGGCTACGGAAGGCGGCAGGGCGCCGAGATGATCTCCAATCTGGCCCGGATGCGGGCCATCGACGACGCGTGGAACGCACGCGACTGGGACGCGTACGAAGCGTTCCTCGCCCCGGACCTGACGGCCTGGGCAGCTGGTGACGAAGCCCCGCACGGACGGGCCGAACACGTCGTCCGGGCACGGGATTTCTGCACCCTCTTCCCCGAGAACCACGTGGCCACCCAGCCCTACGTGGCTGCGTTCGGACACGGTGACCAGACCTGCACCGTCGCCAGGCTGCGCGGACGGGTGACGCGGCCGGTACGGCTCCCCGACGGGACCGAGGCGGCGGCGACCGGCCGCACCTTCGACGTCGCGTTCACCACGGTCTGCCGCTGGCAGGCCGGGGCGATCGTCGAGCAGTACGAGTTCATCGACCAGGAGTCCCTGCGGCGAGCCCTTGGCATCGGGTCGTGAACGGCGGGCCCGTACCCCACATCTTGATCCCTTCGTCGCGGAGGACGTGTGCCGTCACCGTAGGTCCGGGGGAGGGCCCGCCGAATCCTTGAGATCCGTAGTCCCCTCGTCCCCGATCGCCGCCAGCGCGTCCCGCAGTTGCCCGCGGGCCGTCAAGCCCAGCTTCCGGAAGGTCTTGCGCAGGTGGTACTCGACGGTGCTGGGGCTGAGGAACAACTGCGCCGCGATGTCCCGGTTCTGGGCGCCCGCGGCGGCCAGCCGTGCGATCCGCGCCTCCTGTGGAGTGAGATGGACGGCGGACTCCACCGGGCGGTGCCGCAACCGCGCACCCGTGGCGGCCAGTTCGGTCCGGGTGCGCCGGATGTAGAACTCGGCGCCCATGGCCTCGAACAGGGCGAGAGCGGTCCGCAGACTGTCCCGCGCCTCCCGCCGTCGGCGGCGCCGGCGCAGCCACTCGCCGTAGACGAGGTGCGCGCGGGCCGTCTGGGGCCGGGCGGCGGACGCCTCCAGGTGCTCGATCGCCTCCAGGTACAGCTTCTCGGCCTCGTCGTCGTCCGCGACCAGCGCGCGCGAGCGGGCCAGCAGGCCCAGGGCGACAGGGGTGCCGCTGGCGGTCGCGACGGTGTGCAGTCGGGTCAGGGCGGCCTGCGCGGTCTCCGGGTCCCCGGACCGCTGGGCCGCCTCGACCAGTTCCGGGAGGACGTTCGCGCTGGTCGGCCCCGGGGTGTCGGCGGCGAACACGCGTCGTCCGTGGGTCAGCGCGGCCGGGTAGTCGCCCAGCGCCACCTCCAGCTGGCACAGGGCGAGGTGCGGGACGAGGGCGCCGTAGTGCTCCCGGCCTGCCGCCGTCGCCTCCCGGATATGGGCCCCGGCCGCCTCCCGCGCGGCCTGCTCGGGGCCGGTCACGCAGTACAGCAACTCGACAGCGCCGCCCGTACGACCCTGCTGGCGTGTCGTCAGGTCGGACAGGTCGGCCGCGGCCCGGCCGAACTCCGCCGCCGCCGTGAAGTTGCCGCGCCACAGCTCGGGTATGGCCCGCAGCAGCAGCGCCAGCGACAGGGCGCCGTGCGCGCCCCGGGTCCGGGCCAGCTCGACCCAGCGCGAGGTGAGCGCCAGCAGACCCGCCAGGTCCCACATCTCGCCGGCGAGCACACTGCCCAGGTTGAAACCGCGCAGGTCCTCGCTGACGAGCAGGCTCCGTACGCAACGGCGGTACAGGGGGTAGGCGGCCTCGGGACCGTCGAGCAGCCGGGCGGTCAGCGCCGCGCTGATCAGGTCGGTCGGAGAGGCGGAGTCCGGGCCCGCGGACTCCGGGACGCCGGGTGCCAGCGCGCGTACGGCCCGCGCCACGGCCGTCATGTCGGCCTTGCCGGTCCAGGTGGCCGCCTCCAGCGCCTGGAACAACGTGTCGCGGGCGGCCCGTTCATCGTCCGGGAGCAGGAGTTCCGCCGCCTCCAGCAGCAGCGGGACCGTCTCCCGTACCTGTCCCTGGGCGAACCGGATCGCGGCCAGCAGCCGCAGCCGCTCCGCCCGTGCGGACCCGGTCCGAGGCAGCGGGGCGACCTGCCGGAGCATGGCCTCGGCGGCGAGAGGGTTGCCGGTCTCCAGGGTCGCCCGTGCCGCCGCCAGCAGTCTGCCGGGGCGGCGGGCGGCGTCCGTGGTCAGCTCCACGGCCCGGCCCAGCAGCCGCGCCGAGGCGGCGTAGCCGCCGCGGTCCACCGCCCGCCGCGCCGACTGTTCCAGGTCATGGGCGAGGTCCTCGTCGGGGTGGACCGCGGCCAGTGCCCGGTGCCAGATCCGGCGGTCCGGGTCGCCCTCCTCGGCGGCCAGTGCCTCGTGGGCCAGTCGGCGCTCCTCGGCCGACGCACCGTGGTACACCGCCGAGCGCAGCAGCGGATGCCGGAACCCGACCCCTTGCCCGAGCACCAGGAGCCCCCGCTCCTCGGCCGCCACCGCCGCGGGCCGGCCGGCACCCAGCCTGCCTGCGGCCCGCCACACGAGGTGGGCGTTGCCGGAGGTCTCGGCGGCGGCCACCAGGAGCAGGGTCCGGGTGGCGGCCGGGACCGCTGCCACCCGGCGCCGGAAGACCTCTTCGAGACGGCGTCCTACCGGCAGCGGGTCCGGGAGCGCCGCCGCGCCCGTCAACTGCTCGGCCGACAGTTCCCGGGCCAGTTCCAGCAGGGCCAGCGGATTGCCGCGGGTGCCCGCGACCAGCCGCTCGGCGACCCGGTCGTCGATGTGCGCACCGCTGATCAGGTCTCTGGCGATGTCCGCCGGCAGGCCCTCAAGGCGGAGCTCCGGCAGCCCGGCGAAGAGCGGGGTGCCGTCGCCTTCGGGGTCGCGGATGCCGAACAGCAGGGCGATACGGTCGGCTCCGGCGCGGCGGGCGACGAAGGCGAGGGCGTCCGCGGACTCCCGGTCCAGCCACTGGGCGTCGTCCACGACGCATACGACGGTCTGCTCGGCCGCCGCCTCCGTCAGCAGACCCAGCGCGGCGAGGCCGACCAGGAAACGCTGCGGCGCGGGCCCGGACTCCAGGCCGAACGCGGTGCCGAGCGCCCGGCGCTGCGGCTCGGGCAGGGCGGGCAGACAGGCCATGAACGGCGACAGCAGCAGGTGCAGTCCCGCGTACTGCAGGTCCGACTCGGACTCGATCGCCGCGATGTGGGTCACCCGGGCGGAGCCGGCCACGGCCACCGCGGTCCGCAGGAGTGACGTCTTGCCGACGCCGGGCTCACCGCGCACCGCCAACGCCCCGCCGTCGCCGCCGCCCGCCCGCTCGACGACACCCCGCACAGCGGCCAGTTCGGCGGTACGGCCGAGGAACCGGCTGCCGGCCGGGGACAGTTCGTGATGCACGTCATGCACGTCATGCACGTCGTGAAACATGTCGGGAGACATGGGACTCCTTCCGCCTGCCCGGCCGTTCAGGCCCGGGTGCCGTCGGCCGGGCGGCTCCGCGCGCGCCATTCGCCCGGCGGGATGCCGTAGGTCTCCTTGAACAGCCGCCCGAAGTGACTGGCGTCGGTGAAGCCGTGACCGCGGGCCACGGAGGCGACCGTCTGCCGGAGCTTGTGCGGGTCGGCCAGGTCGGCGCGGCACGCCTCCAGTCGCCGGGCGCGGATCCACTGGCCCAGTTCGATGTCCGCGCGGGCGAGGACGGCGTACAGGCGCCGGACGGAGATGCCGAACTCCCCGGCGATCCGCGCCGCGTTCAGCGCGGGATCGTCGATCCGGCGCCGTACATGCTCCATGATCCGCAGCGCCAGCGTGTCCTCCAGCGGACCGCGGGCCAGGTCGGCCGCACCCAGCTGGGTGGCGATCACGGCCCGGACCAGTTCGACGGTCGACCGCTCCAGCTGCTGTGCGGCGGGACTTTCCGGCAGCGCGCGCGAGTCGGCCAGCCGCGAGAGATGGGCCGTCGCCAGGGCGGCCACGGGGTTGGCCGGTCCGAGCCGGGTCGCCGTGATCCGTCCGAGCAGCCGGTCGGGCAGGGCGAGACCGGTACGCGGGAGGCAGAAGTAGTGGTGGTGGGTTCCGTTCGCGTTGACCGCGGTGAAGGGACACGAGCTGTCCACCAGGACCATCTCACCGGGGTGGACGACGGCCTCGCGGCCGTGCTGTACGACCGTGGCGGTGCCCGACCGCTGCACGGCCAGGATGAGCCGCGTCTCGGAGCCGTCCCGGGTCTGCCGCGGGGTGCGCCGGATGGTCATGGGAGTGGTCCGGGCGGAGAACTGGGTGAGCCCCCCGACCCGGCGGATCAGACCCCGCGCCGTGATGGCGCCGACGGCGTGGTGGTCGACGTCGACCCACAGGACCGAGAGGCCGACGGCGGCGCGGAGCGCCTCGGCCCGGTCGGCCGGGGCCAGGTCCCGCACGTCGAAGGTCACGGCCGTCATGATCGGTTCCTCTGGGCTGCTCGAACGGTCGACGCCGGCCGCGGCAGGCGCGGCCCGTCCCGAGAATAGGCGCTCGGAACGGCACCGGAACCGGCGCTGCGTGCACGGCCGTCTGCGTGCCGTGCACACCGGCTGTCCGTCCGCGCCCACGGGTCTCCCGGCTCGCCGCCCAGGTCGGTTACGCTCCCCGGAACGCATGAAGACGCAGTGGAGCACCTCGACGTACACCGTCGACGACCGGGCCGAGGCGATACGGCAGACGATCCGGGACCGCGTCGTACCGGTGCACATCGCGCTGCCCGAACGGCCCGAGGACGTGTACTGCGAGGTGTCGATCACCGGCGTCGGACGCGTCCAGCTCAGCACCGTCCGGGCCAGCTCGGCGACCGTCGAGCGATCGCTGCGGCTCGCCGCGGCCGACTGGGAGCCCTGCCTCTTTCTCAGCCTCCAGCACGTCGGCACCAGCAGCGTCGTCCAGGACGGCAGGGCTGCCACCATCCGGCCCGGCACCCTCGGCTTCTACGACACCCGCCGTCCGTACACCCTGCTCTTCGACGGCGGGGTTGACACGCACTTCTTCCGGATTCCGGTGGCCGAACTGGGCCTGCCGGACGCCGTGCTCGCCGACGTCACCGCGCGCGTGCTCGGCGACGGCGACTCGGTCGCGGCACTCGGCGCCTCCTACCTCTCCCGGCTGGCGGCCGCCCCCGAGCTGCACACCGGCCCGGCGGCGGAGCACCTGGCCGCGACCACCCTGGAGATGGTCCGGGCCGTGATTGCCGACGCCTGTGACCTGGAAGTGGCGGCCCGCGCGGCCCGCGAGGAGACCCTCGGCCCGCGCATCCTGGAGTACCTGCGCCGCCATCTGACCGACCGTGACCTCACACCGGGCGCGGTGGCGAAGGCCCACCACATCTCCCTGCGCCACCTCTACTCCGTACTCGCCCGCGAGGGCGTCAGCCCCGGCGAGTGGATCCGCCGGCAGCGCCTCGAAGGGGCCCGTCGGGAGCTGGCCGCGCCCGGGGCCCGTCGCGACACCATCGCCGCCGTGGCTCGCCGCTGGGGCTTCACCGACGCCTCCCGGTTCGGCCGGTCCTTCAAGGAGGCGTACGGCATGACCCCACGTGAGTACCGGGACCGGTCGCACGCGGGCTGAACACGCGGGCTGAAGGGGCGTCGCCTCCGTCTGCTGAGCGAGCGCCGGACTCGCGGTGCCTGCTCAGACGCGTCGCCGTCCCACCGCTCGCCGTGCGAGTGCCGGACCGGCCGTACACGCCCTGGCGCGTACCCGCCCCTGGCCCGCCACGCGAGGCGCTTCGGGACGCATCCCATCCTTCCCGATCCGCACCCCGCCCGCCTCGGTCATCCGACGATGCCGTGCCCGCGGCGGAGCCGTCGCGGCTCACCGTCATTTGACGCATCCGGACGGCGGCTGTCGCGGCCCACGATGAGGGCGTTCCCAGCGACATCGGAAGGTACCCATGGCGCAACTCAGCCAGTACGACCACGCGGAAGCCCTGGTCGACGGAGCCCACGAAGTCTTCGGCTTCCATCCCGGATACCGTGCCCTGCACGCCGACGGCCGGATCTACCGCGGAGCCTTCCGCGCCCTGCCGGCCGCTCGCGACTACACCCGTGCGGCCCACCTCCAGGGCGACCTGATCCCGGCCTCGGTGCGCTTCTCGAAGGGCGGCGGCCGCCCGGACGCGCCGTTCGGCGCCACCGTCGGCATGGCCACCCGCTTCTACCTCCCCAACGGGCGCACCACCAACCTGGTGATGCTCAGCCAGCTCCTCTTCCCGGCCCGCCGCCCCGAGGACCTCCTCGAAGCCATCGCGCTGGCCGCGCCGCCGGAGCCCGGCGGCCCGCTGGACAAGGCCGCCCTGCGGCCCTTCCTGGCGAAACACCCGGAGGTCGCGAACGTTCTCCGGATGCGCGCCGCCTCGCTGGCCCCGACCAGCTTCGCGCACAGCGAGTTCCACGCCGTGCACGTATTCCGCTACCTCGACGAGGACGACGTCCTCACCAACGTCCGCTGCCACTGGATCCCGCGGGCCGGCGTGAAGGGCCGGCCCGTCGAGGAACTGGCCGCGATGGACCGCGAGGTCCTCCTGGACGAGTTCGACGAGCGACTGGCGACCGGCCCGGTCGGCTTCGACCTGGTCCTGGAGATCGGCCAGGACGGCGACCCCCTCGACGACCCGACCGCTCTGTGGCCCGAGGACCGGGAGCGGGTCACGGTCGGCACCCTGCAGATCACCGCTCCCGTCACACCCGAAGAGCTCGGCGACCCCGTGCTGAACCACGACCCGACCAAGGTCACCGACGGCATCGAGCTCAACGACGACCCCATCCTCCAGGCCCGTCGCGGGGTCTACGAGGTCTCCGCCGCCTACCGGACCGGCGGCTGGCGCACCTGCCCGTTCGCCGAGCACTACGAGTGACACGCCCATGAAAAAAGTGACCCGAACCATGCACATGCCACGACTGAGAACAGCCTTCGAGGAGAAGCACGCCATGACCGACACCACCGCACCGGCCATCGATGTCACCGGCGAGCGTTACGCCCACGCCCAGCCCATCAGCGACCAGCCCGACGGACCGGGCCGGCGCATCGGCAAGAAGGGCGAGCTCACCATCATCACGCCGCTGACCCCGAACGGGGGCAAGATCTTCCGCGAGCGGGTGGCGAGCATCCAGGCGCAGGCCGGCTACTGGGAGACCAAGGTCGGCACGGTCGACAACTTCCGCATCCTGCTCTTCGACAACGACACCCGGATGCTCATCACCCTCGTCTACGACGGCGACTTCAAGCCCTACCTCGCCGACATCGGCCGCGCCCAGCCCTGGCTGGACGAGATCTTCGGCGAGATCGTCGAGGGCTACAACGGCTACGACGACCCGGGCACCCCGGAGCTGGTGATCTCCCGCTCCTACTCGGCGGACCTGTACTTCCACGCCACCTCGGACAGCAGTGTCCACGACGTGAAGCGCATGAAGCGTCTGGGCGACGCCCTCTCCGAGGTTCTCGATGCGGCCAACTGACGCCGTCGGTGCCCTGGATCTGGACCGGATCCAGGGCACCATCCTCCGCGAACGGCCCCTGCCCTACTTCGGCTCCTACCTGCTGTACGAGGTCGGCGACGCCGCCGAGGGCCGCGCCATGCTGCGCCGGCTGCTGCCCCACGTGACCACCGCCGCCGGCTGGGAGCATCCGGCCCAGGACGCCTGGCTCAACGTCGTCCTCACCCACCCGGGTCTGGCCCGCATCGGGCTGCCGCGCGAGATCCTCGACGGCTTCCCCCGCGAGCTGCGCGAGCCGATGCGCACCCGCAAGGAGTTCCTCGGCGACATCGGTGAGAGCGACCCGGCGAACTGGGACTTTCCCGAGCACGGCTCCTTCGACATAGGGGTGCTGCTGATGGCCCCGGACGAGACCGCGTTCGCCGAGAAGCTGGCGATCGGCCACGGCGCCCAGGAGGACCTGCCCTCCGTGCGCCGGGTGAGCCGACTCGACATCCGCACCCCGGACAACCTGCGCGAGCACTTCGGTTACGCCGACGGCATCAGCCGCCCGTACATCGAGGGGCAGGGCGGCACCCCGAGGCGCGGCCAGAGCCTCGCGAAACCGGGGGAGTTCATCCTCGGCTACGTCAACGAACTGGGCCGGACAGCCACCGGCCCGGGCCCCGAGGCACTGTGGCGCAACGGCACGTATCTGTCCATCCGCAAACTCCACCAGAAGGTCGCGGAGTTCCGCCGCTTCCTGACGGCACGGTCCGAGGACGAGTACGGCGCCGAACTGCTCGCCGCGAAGATGGCCGGCCGCTGGCGCAGCGGTTGCCCGCTGGCCCTGTCGCCGGAGAAGGACGTGACCGTGGAGCCCGAGCGGCTCAACGACTTCGCCTACTACGACGACGACCCGCGCGGCCTGCGGACCCCGGTCGCCTCCCACATCCGCCGGGTCAACCCGCGGGACGCGCTCAAGGACACCATCGTCGACGTCCGCCTCCACCAGCTTCTGCGCCGGGGGGCCGCCTACGGGCCGATGCTCCCCGAGGGCGTCCTGGAGGACGACGGCGTCGACCGGGGCGTGGTCCTGGCCTTCGCCAACGCCGACCCGGCCCGGCAGTTCGAGTTCGTCCAGTCCCAGTGGGTCAACGACGGCGACTTCATCTCGGCGGGCGCCGACCAGGACCCGCTCGCGGGCAACCACGTCACCGACGCCGACTTCAGCTACGCGGCGAAGCCGGTGCGGCGCCGCCTGCGCGGCCTGCCCGCGTTCGTCGTGACCAAGGGCGGCGAACACGTCTTCCTGCCCGGCGTCAACGGCCTGGAGTACCTGGCCGACGGCCACTGGTGAGATCCGTCGGTCCATCCCCGAGTCCAGTCATGAATCCAGTCATGAATCCACGAGGAGAAGAAGCGTGTGGTCCTCCCCCTACGCCTGGAGAGGCGTCGTGGCCGTCGTCCTCGGCCTGACCGCGGTCGTCTGGCCGGGTATCACCGTCGGCGTCCTGGTGATCCTGTTCGCCGTGAACTGTTTCATGAGCGCCGGGAACGACGCCGCCGTCGCGTTCCGCGGTGACCGCGCCGGCCCCGTCGTCGGCCACCTCCTGCTGGCGTTCATCTCGCTCGCCGCCGGAGTGACCGCGCTCGTGTGGCCCGGCATCACCGCCCTGGCGCTCGCCGTCTGGATCGCGATCTGGTCGGTCGTCGCAGGTCTGTTCGAGGTCGGCTTCGGCTTCCGGCGCGGCGCGCCCGCAGGCAATCGCGCGATGTGGATCCTGAGCGGCCTGGCCACCCTGGCCTTCGGTGTCGTCCTCGCCGCCCGTCCCGATGTCGGCGTTCTCACCCTCGCCACCCTGTTCGGTTTCTATGCGATCGTCTACGGCGTCTCCGCCCTGGTGACGGCCGTGCACACCGCACCCCGTACACAGCCCGACCGGAACCAGGACGAAGGAAGCCCGCAGTGGACGTGAACGGAAGGACCGTCGTCGTGACCGGCGGCGCCAGTGGCATCGGGCAGGGGCTCGCGACCCGGTTCGCGGCCGAAGGGGCGCGGGTGGTCGTCTCCGACCTCGCGGCGCAGCCCGAGGCCGGGACCGCCGGACTCCGGTACGTCCGGGCCGACGTCGGCGAAGAAGCCGACATCGAACGGCTCGTCGCCGACGTCCTCGCCCACGAGGGCCGTATCGATCTCTTCTGTTCCAACGCCGGGATCGGCCACGAGATGGACCCGATGACCCCCCAGGGCGTCTGGGACAAGGTGTTCGCCGTCAACGTGATGAGTCATGTCTGGGCGGCCCGGCACGTCCTGCCGCACATGCTGGAGCGGGGCGAGGGCTATCTGCTCAACACGGCCTCGGCCTCCGGGCTGCTCACCGAACTCACCAGCCCCGGTTACGCGGCCTCCAAACACGCGGCGGTGGGCTTCGCCGAGTGGCTCGCGTTCACCTACGCCGACCAGGGCATCCGCACCTCGGTGATCTGCCCGGAGGCGGTCCGTACCCCGATCCTCGACGCGGCTCCGTACCTGCTGGGCAACGCGATCACCGTCGAGGCTGTGGCGGACACCGTGCTCCAGGCCGTCCGCGACGAGCGGTTCATGATCTACACCCACCCGACCACACCGGTCCGCTTCCGGCAGAAGGCCGCGGACTACGAGGCGTACATCGCCGGGCTGCGCGAACGGCGATCGGAGGTGACCCGAGTCGCGCGCTGAGGGAGGCACGGCCTGCCTGGGCTGGAGGGGCAGTGCCCGGCGGATGAACTCGTCAGGGACGATGCTCCACCCGTCGGTGAGGGAATCCACCGTGGGGCGGTCGCTCTGGCCGGCGTCCCTCTCGAAGACCCTCAGGGGCCATTGCGGGGCCACAAGGAAAGGAACAGACCGACAAGCACTGCACAGAGCTGACACCGATCAGCGCATCTGACCTGCAAGAACGACGCACATCGGCAATGATCGGCAAAGGCCGCCAAGATCCCCAATGGACTCATAATCCGTCGGCCGTGGGTTCGAGTCCCACCCGCCCCACCACTCGCTACGCGAGCAGAACCGTTCTGACCAGGAACTTTCCTGGTCGGGGCGAGAGTATGAGGGTCCTGGCGATCCCGTGGTGATCATGATTTCATCATCGTCTGGACAAATCCTGGACGCCGATTCCGGTTAAGTCGGGCATGGTGCTTATGGGGTATTTCGTGTCGGCGGCGGGCAGGCCTCTGTCGGCTCGCCCCGCAGTGAGAAGCGGGCCCATGTGAACGTCATGACACCCGGCGCGCCTCCCTCGCGTGGTCTGTTTGTGATCGATGGCCGCGCTCGATGTTGGTGATGTATTTTGGATGCATACATCGTGGATGTTGGAGGTGTCTGATGTCCGTCACGCAGATTGATCTCGACGACGAGGCGCTGGCCGAGGCCATGCGGCTGATGGGTGTCACGACGAAGAAGGAGACCGTCAACGCGGCACTTCGGGACTACGTGGCGCGGATCAAGCGGCTTGAGGCTGCGGAGAAGTTGGCCGCGCGGGGTGCGCGTGGTGAGTTTGAGCAGGCCGCGGCGGCGCGTGACGCGGAGAAGCGTGCGCGACGCGAGGCGTTCGAGTGATCACGTATCTGGTGGACACCTCGGCTCTGTGGCACCTGTTTCGCACCCCAGGTGCGTTGCGTCCCTGGGAGGGGCACATTGCCGCCGGGGTGTTCCACCTCTGCGAGCCGACACGGGCCGAATTTCTCTACTCGGCAACCAGTCCGTCCCATCGGGATGAGCTCGCAGAGGAACTGGACGCGCTCTGCTTGCTCTCTCCGGTTCCGAAGAACGCCTGGCGTTGGGTCGACACCGCCCAGTACAAACTGACCCAGCGGGGCCAGCATCGCGCGGCTGGAGCGATTGATTTGTTGGTGTGTGCGACAGCTGTCCATCATGGGCACACCGTTCTCCACGTGGACAATGACTTCGCTGCGGTGGCCGGAGTCCTCAAAGAAGTTCAGCAGCGAGACGCACGAGCCTGATCTCCGGAGGCAGGATCACGTCTGTCGGCCTCTGACCTTGGTGATCGATGTCTCCGGGGTGCACCAGCAGTCCTTCCGGTAACGGGTTCGACCGTACGCACCACCGCACGCCACGGAACTCCTTGTGGCTCGCGGGATCGCTTGGGCCAAGGCGGTTTCTACTGGGCCTGGCCGACCTGGCGTGCCCCGGCGGCATGCTGGTGAGTCCTGATGAGCATTGATCGACAAGGGCCGCCAAGATCCTCAACGGACTCATAATCCGTCGGCCGTGGGTTCGAGTCCCACCCGCCCCACCACTCGCTGTGCGAGAAGAATCGTTCTGGCCGGGTGTCTTCCTGGTCGGGGCGAGGGTGTGAGGGTCCGCCAAGTCGGATATCGGATACATGGGCCGATCTGTGGCCAAGTCGTCGCAGCTTCCTTGGCGGCGGCAGTGTCTGAAGCGGAGCCGGGCCATCGGCCGGTCGGCGAGTGGGCGCCCCGGTGACCGGTTCCGGGACGAGGCCGAGGTCGCCGCGGGTTCAGGGCGAGGCGGTTGCGCGTACCCGTGGGGCACTGCTGTCCGCTCGGCTCATCAATGTCGTCCTTCCCGTTGACGCCGGACGGTAGCGACACCTGTGACCCAGGTCTCAGCGCGGCCGTGCAGCAGATGAGGCGGTGCTCACGTTGAGGAGGGGTGACAGGAAGGGAGGAGCGTATGGAGACGGACTTTCAGGCTTCGTCGCCGCGAGGTCGACCGCACTGTTCCGGGGCGCCTTCGTCCTGACGGGCAACCGTGAGGCGGCGGAAGATCTGGTCCAGGAGACCCTGGAGCGGGCCTGCCGCAAATGGCGCACCATCGCCGGGAAGGACGCTCCGGAGGCCTATGTGCGGCGGATCATGGTGAACCTGGCCCATGACCGCTGGCGCAGGTTCCGCCGTCTGGCCGTGACCTCCGAAGCCGAAAGCGGCGACAGTGCCGCCCCGGGGGACGAGTTCGGGCAGGTGGACAACCGGGACCAGTTGGTGCGCGCTCTCCAGCAACTGCCCATGCGGATGCGCACGGTCGTGGTGCTGAGGTACTTCCACGACCTCTCCGACACCGAGATCGCAGCCGACCTGGGCATATCGCCCAGCACGGTGCGCTCTCAACTCGCTCGCGGGATCGAGAAGCTCAGAGATCAGAGCTCCGCACTCTCCACCCCTTCACCACGGCGGCACGTGGAAGGAATCCGATGACCTCGTACGGCGACGCGCGGCCTTCCGGCTGCCCACCTTTCGAAGAGGAACTGATCGACGCCATGAACCGATTCGCGAACTCCGCCGAGGCCCCCGACTTCGACGTGCCCCAGATCCTGCGCCGCACCCGGCGCAGGCGCACCGTCGGCATCGCCGCTGTCGCCGTCGCCCTCATTGCCGCGGGCGGGGGCACGGCCCTGGCCACCTCGTCCGCGGGCAGCGGCAGCTCGACCCCGGCGGCCACCAGCACGGCCACCAACGGCGACGCCACCACCGTGCTGTACGCCACCCCCGACGGCACGACCGTTCCGATCGACTTCGCGAACCTGGACCTGACGTTCGCCAAGCAGGCGCTCCTCAAGGCGCAGTTGAAGACCGGCGCCATCACCAAGGGAGTCGTCAAGGGCTGCAAGCCGGGCTCGGTGGTCGGTGTGTCCCCGCACGCCCCGAAGACCGTCAAGAGCGGCGCCACGGTCGACCTGACCCTCTGCGCCGGCTGACCGGGACCCTGACACGACGCGCGCCCCTGCGCCAATCAGGGGCGGGCGTCCGCCACAGGATCGCACCAGCCAGGTCCTTCGCGCCGGAATCGGCTGGAGAGGGCCGGCGGGTGGGCACACGCGGCTCCGCCCCGCGAGGATGCGCGGGCGTTCGGCGTCGGGGCTGGCGTCGGCGGCGGTGCAGGCGATGAGAGCGGGGGCCGGGTCGCCCGGTATCGGGTATGCGTCCCGGTCCGGGTTGAGTTCACCGACCAGTTCCCCGGCCCGCGGATGACCCGGATCGGCGGCGACCTGTGTCCGTAGCTCGGCAGGGACACGGCCCCTGCGGGGGTGCACCGGGCTCCTTGCCGGATACCGCGCGACGTTGGCGTGCAGTAGAAGGCGGAGTCGGCCGGGGCCCTTGTACGCCGGTGGTCCACACGGAAGAAGGCCCCCGTGGGGGCCTTCGACCTCTTGGAAGCGGTCACTCTGACGGTGGGGCGGGCTGCTCAGCTGTAGTAGCCGCTGGAGTCGACGATGAAGTCGGCGGTGCCGTCGCTGTTGTTGTAGACGCTGATCTGTCCGTTGGTGTCGGTGGGGGTGAGGGTGAGGTTGGCGAGGGTGTCGCCGGTGCCCCAGTTGACGCTGCTGGTGGCGGGGTTGGACTTGCCGACGCTGGTGGGGTAGGCGGTGGCGTAGCCGCTGCCGGTGGTTCCCGTGACGGTGAGCGTGGCGGCGAGGGTGGGGGTGGTGGCGGTGGTGACCTGTTGGGTGGTGGCGGAGGTGAGGGTGTAGGTGCCGAGGGCGGCTACGGCGGTGGCGCTTCCGCCGATGCCGCTGCGGGTGTCGACAAGGCGGGTGGGGTTGACGGTGTGGAACTTCTGACCGGTGGTGCTGGTGGTGTAGTAGCCGGAGATGTCGGCGATGACCGCGGTGGCGCTGCTGTAGACGGAGACGGTGATGGTTCCGCCGGTGCCGATGGGGACGTCGCCGGAGAGTGAGGCGAGGGCGTTGCCGGTGTTGAAGCTGAGGCTGGTGGAGGTGGTGGGGGTATATCCGGTGGCGTATGTCTGGAGGTGGCCGGTGCCTGCGGCGTTGGCGGCGGCGAAGTTGACGGCGACGGCGGTGGCGTTGCTGGGGACGCCGTTGAGGCCGGTGACCTGGAGGGTGAAGCTGGTGCCGGCGGCCACGGTGCCGGTGCTGGTCAGGCTGGTGTGGGCGACGCTGGAGCGGGTGTCCAGGGCGCGGACCGCGCTGGTCAGGGGTGTGTAGGTCTGGTTGCCGGTGAGCGACGGGTCGCTGGTGAAGTAGCCGGTGACGTCGACGATCAGGGCGGCGGTGCCAGTGCTGCTGTCGAGGTGGGTGTAGAGGTCGATCTTGCCGTCGTTGCCGACGGGGACGATCTGGTAGCCGGTCCTGGTGGTGCCGGCGGTGAAGTTGGTCGACGAGGTGAGGGGGCGCTGGGTGCCGTCGGCGTACGTGGTGACGTAGCCGTGGTCGGTCTGCGCGGTGGTGGTGACGTCCACGGCGACGGCGGTGACGGTGCTGGGGATGGTGGTGGGGGCGCCGCTGACGGGTGTGGTGACGGTGTCGCCCGCGATCTTGAGGTGGGTGACGGAGTCGGAAGCGACCGTGCTGGCTCCGGCGGTGATGCCGCTGGTGTAGGTCAGGCCGCTGCTGGAGCGGGTGTCGAGGATGCGGGTGGGGGTGACGGCCTGGTGGTAGCCGGCCGGGGTGTAGGGCTGGGCCGGGGGCACGACGGCGCCTGTCCAGGTGCGGGCGCGGGCGAGTTCGCCGCTGAAGTAGTCGGCGCGGGCGCTGGTGTGCCAGTCGTCGCCGAGCTGGAAGTTGCCACTGGCGCCGGTGCTGGGCGCTGTGTGGTTTCCGCTGGTGACGAAGACGTCGTCGACGTAGAGGTTCATCACGCCGGTGGTCTTGTCATAGGTGGCCGTCAGGTGGGCCCAGGTGCCGAGGTGGACGGTGCCGCCGGTGACGGTGTCGAAGGCCCAGGCGGTGCCGGCGCCGGTGTTGAGGCTGAACTGCCAGCCGTCGGTGGTGGGGAGGAGCAGGATGCCGGAGTCGGCGCTGCCGCTCTGGGAGAGGACGGCGCCCCCGTAGGCGGTGGGGTCGGCCCAGATGGACACGGTGAAGGACTTGGTCAGGTCCAGCGCCTTGCTGCCCTGGAGGTAGTCGTGGTCGGTGGCGTCGAGCTGGACGTCGGGGTCGAAGAGTCCCCCTTCGGGGGCGGTGACGCCGCTGGTGCCGGTGAGGGTGATCGCGCTGGTGGCCGCGTCGTCGGCGGTGAGGGCGGTGGTGTCGTAGTCGTTGAGGGGCCAGTCGTGGGTGTCGGTGCTCAGGGCCTGGCCGGTCGGGGTGGTGAAGGTGGCGGTGCTACCGGAGAGGGCCATCTCATGGGCGGTGGCGGTGCCGGTGCTGCTGACGGTCCACAGGTCGGGTGTGCCGTCCTTGTTGATGTCGGCGGCTTGGAGGGTGGGCTGGCTGACGGAGTCCCAGCCGGTGGTGGCGGCCTCGACGGAGGTGAGGGTGGCGTCGGTGGCGCCGTTGGACAGGGCGTCGTAGGTCAGGGTCTGCAGGTTGGTGGGGCTGAGGTACCACAGCTGGCCGGCGGAGGGGTCGCTGGTGTCGGTGCTGGTGTCGCGGGCGAACAGTTCCGGCAGACCGTTGGCGTCGAGGGTGCTGGTGATGGTCCAGCCGCTCCAGCCGGTGGTGCAGCTGGTGGTGGTGCCGGTGTTCTGGGCGAGGCAGTACGGGTTGTAGTCGGCCAGGTCGCTTGCCTGGTCGGCTCCGGGATACAGGCCCGCACCGACGACGGAGGGTTCGTCGTACAGGGAGCCGTTGATCAGCAACAGCAGGTCCGGATAGCCCGTGGCGGTGTCACCGTTGACGGTGTTGTACAGGCTGCCGCCGCCGGCGACGGAGGCGGCGGGGGTGGTGGTGTCGGTGGCGGTGCCGTCGTCGGCGAAGGTGGTGGAGGTGAGTGCGAAGACGCCGGTGGAGTTGGTGACGGGGAGGGAGTCGACGGGCTGGAGGTCGGTGCCGTCGCCCTGGCCGCGCAGGATCTCGCCGCTGACGGCGCCGGTCGAGGTGTCGTAGCCGTAGTCGAGGACGTCGTTGAAGCCGGCGCCGGTGAAGAAGTGGCCGGTGATGGCCTGGGTGCCGGTGAAGGAGGTGGCGGTCTGGGTGGTGGAGACGCCGTTGCCGTCGATGCCGATGTTCCGGGCGACCGCGTCGACCTTGCCGGATCCGGTACCGGTGGCCTGCCAGAGCCCGGCCGGGAGGGAGTTCTTGCCGCCGACGGTCAGCAGGTCGGCCTTGCCGTCGCCGTTGAGGTCGTCGTAGGCGGCGGTGGCGGGAGCCTGGGCGATGAACCGGTAGTCGTAGGTGTCACCGATGTTGCCGCTGGTGCCGACGGCGGTGACGGTCAGGACGCCGGTCTGGGTGGTCGGCTTGAGCGAGATGGTGGCGGTGTAGGGGCTGGTGGTGGCGGCGGTGACGCTGACCGGGTTGCCGCCGTTGAGCTGGTAGCGGTAACTGCCGGGCGCGGTGGTGGTGTTGGTGTCCGTGATGGTGAAGCTCGCGGCTGTGCCCACGGTGCACAGGCTGTCGCCCGAGGGGCTGTCGGTGAGCTCGGAGCACTGGCTGGTGGTGGACGTGACCGGGGCGATGGTGGGGGCGCCGGGGGCGGTGGGGTCGTAGTAGAAGTGGCAGGTCTTGGACTGGCTGCTGGTCAGGTGCTGGTCGGTGACGGTGAGATACCAGGCGAACTCGGTCTTCGCGGTGAGTGCCTGGAAGGGGCCTGAGCTGCTGGTGTGGGAGTACAGGGTGCTTGCGGTGGTGCCGCTGGTGGCGTTGATCGCCCGCGTGTAGGTGGTGCCGCTCGACATGTTCTTCAGGGTGAAGTTGGCGGTGAGCGGGCTGGTGGTGCCGTCCGGGTCGGACACCCCGGCACGCAGGGTGACGTCACCCAGGCCCAGCGAGGTGGGGGTGGTGGCGGTGCAGCTGGTGGTGGGGCTGGTGGTCAGCGAGGTGGGGGTCTTGGGGGTGTGGTCGTAGGTGGTGGTGATGGTGGCCTGCTTGCTGAACTGCTTCCACGCCAGGTCGTCGCCCTCGTCGGCGGCGCGCAGCCCGAAGGTGGCCTTCGACCAGTGGTTGTCGGCGGCCCGCTGCATCAGGGAGGTGATGGAGTAGGTGACGTCGGCGGGTCCGCAGGAGGTGGACCAGCCGTGGGCGACCGACTGGGAACCGAGCTTGCTGAGCCAGGACGGCTGGTTGTTCCACGTGGTGGAGGACGATATGGACCCGGTCCAGTACAGGTCGAGGGCCTTGGCGGTGCAGGAGGCCGACCAGTTCTCGTAGAAGGAGATGTCCGAGGAGATCACTGACGCGTCCCACAGGCCGCTGTGCATGCTCGTCTGGAAGAACGACCGGTTCGTCGAGATGTCCGAGGTCCAGTCGGTGTAGCCGACGTGCAGCGGGCCGGGCGTGGCGGCACCGGGCTTCCAGAACGAGGTGGACGGCCACTCGCTGTCGGCGAACGCCCATGCCTGGACGGTGTCGGTCTGACCGGAAGCGGTGAAGGAGGGGTCGATGTAGACCGGGTAGACGGTGTTCTTCCCCCGCAGCAGGGTGCGCGGGGGAGACAGGCTGATGTGCCCCCGGTGGTAGGCGGCCTTGAGACTCGTCCTGCGGGCGGCGTCGCCCGGCGAAGCGGGGCTGGAGGCCAGGGGCACGCCACTGCGTTTGTCCACGGTCTGCCCGGTGCGCGGGTCGGTCGCCCTCGGGGTGTTCGCGGCAGGCCGGCTGGAGTCCCACATGGTGGGGGCGGTGGCCGAGAACACCGTCTGGCCCTTGCGGTCCTTGGCGGTGATGTCGCCGGCCGTGTCACTGGCCAGGGTCACGCCCGTGGCTTTCGTGGACAGGTTCAGGTCGGTGAGTGCGGGGTTCGCTGCGGCGGTGGCGTTCTTGACGACCAGGACCTCGCTGAACCCGCCGGTGTCCTGCGCGGTGACCGCGAGGTCCACACCGGGCAGGACGTCGGGGTACGTCGCCGTGGGGCCTGACAGGGCAGGCGTGCGCAGGGTGAAGGCTGCGGGGAGTGAGACGGCGAGGGAGCCGCTGCCGGCCCGCATGGTCGCCAGCGGTTCGACTGTGCTGCCGTCGGAGAGGGCCAGTGAACTGGTGGACACCTTGGGGGAGACAGTGCCGCCCGCGTGCCGGACCAGCGTCGCATCCAGCGACTTCCATCGGCCATGCACCAACTTGCGTACCGGGGCGAGCGTCTGTCTGAGCGTCAGCGTGCCGTTGGGGTTCGCGGTGAGCGTGGAGGAGGCCGTCGTAGCGGCCGTGGCCTGGACCGGCTTGCCGGTGGACCGGGCCTTCGCGAGGGCCTGTTCCTCACTCAGCCCGGCAGAAGCGCCGACCGAAGCACGGGCGGTGGTGCCGGCGTGAGCCGTTGAGGTGGCCGCTTGGGCGAGGCCGGGGAGGCCCAAGGCGCCGGTGACCGCGAGAGCGGTGGCACCGACGAGTGTGCGGCGTGCCCACGAACGGGGCAGAGGCGTCCGCGAATTCTTTTGCAATTTAATTCCCCCCTTATATCCATGCTGATGGAAAATTCCGCTACACCCCCGCCCGGGAAGCGTCGACAGTTCCCCGTGCGATCGTCAACGTTTTGCAAAGCTCCCTTGATGCTTATTTGGTGATCCGTCGCGGTGATCCGTCGCGGTGACCCACTCGTGGCGAGGGCTGCGGGTTCCGGATTTGTTCGGGTGAAGCCGCGCCACCGTATGAGAATCGGCTATCCGACGTGGGGTTATGTGACCCGGATCACAGCATGTACATGCCTTGAATGTCTGGTTCTGCTGAATTTTGCGGACCTTCTTGGGTTCGTTTTTCCTCACTTCTTATTCATCTGGATTGAACCTTCATGTATTTATTTCCGTCATGCGATCGCCGCTGCGGCAATAGGCCGAGGCGGGTGTTCGATATTTCGGCATGTCGTCATGACGAGGGGGAGCCGTGTCCGGCAGACGTGCGTGCGGAAACAGCGGGGCGATAAGGGCGCGGTATCGGCGCACGGCCGGGAGGCTCCTCCTGGGGTGGGCCGCGGTGCTGGCCTGGTCCCTGTGCCTGAGTGTGGTCTTCGGTTCGACGGCGACCGCGCTGACCCTGTCCAGTACGACGGACGCCGCGAAGGCCACTGCATCGGCTGCGAAGCCGAAGGCGGATCTCGGCCGTTCGGTTACGGGGTTGAAGCCTGTTCCGCACAAGCGCGTACGTCTCTCCGGTGCCACTCGCCACACCGTCGTGCCGACCCGGACAGCGTGGCCGGCCGCCAAGGCGGGGACCCTGAAACTCGCGGCGCCGAAGCACTCGGCGACCACGGGCTCGAAGGCCACGGCGTCGGGAAGCCCGGTGTGGGCGCAGGCCGTAGCTCCCCGCAAGGGCGCCTACGCCGGCCCGACGACGCTGGGGGTCTCGGTCAAGTCGCGGTCGCTGTCCGCGCGACTGGGCATATCGGGCCCGGTCTGGTCCCTCGCTGCCGCCTTGGGCGACGGAACTGCCGCGTCTGGCTCGGGCCGGGTGAAAGTGGGCCTGGACTACGGCGCGTTCACCCAGGCCGTCGGAGGGAACTACGCTTCCCGACTGCGTCTGGTGGAGCTGCCCGCCTGTGCGCTGACCACCCCTCAGCTGGCGAAGTGCCGCGAGCAGACGCCTCTGACCTCCCTCAACGACCCCAAGAACACCGCCGTGTCCGCGGAAGTCACCTTCGACGCCACGAGCTCGGTGAAGGGCGCTGCCTTCACCGGCACCCACCGGACAGCGACATCGGCCGTCTACAACGGTTCGGCCTCCGAGTCGGCAACGGCGCAGACGGCCTCGACCTCCGGCGCCGCAACGGTGATCGCGGCTACCGACTCGACCGGACAGGAGGGCGGAGCCGGAGGCAACTACGCCTCGACCCTGTCCTCCGCGGGTTCCTGGGCCCAGTCGGGGTCCTCGGGTGACTTCACCTACACCTACAAGGTGGACGCGCCGGCAGCTTCGACGTCGCTGGCGCCGGACGCGTCGCTGTCGTACGACTCCGGCAGCGTGGACGGGAAGACGGCCAACACCCAGGCTCAGTCGTCCTGGGTGGGTGACGGGTGGAACACCCAGGACTCCTTCGTCGCGCAGGAGTTCACGCCGTGCTCCGACTCCCCTGAGGGCAGCGCTGGTTCGGTGACCACCTCGGACGAGTGCTACGACGGCCCGGTCCTGACCATGTCCCTCAACGGCTCCTCGACGTCGATCGTCTACGACAAGGACTCGTCCACCTACAAGTTGGCCGACGACAACGGCGCGACGGTCACGAAGGTGACCAGTTCGTCCAACGGGTCGGGCACCTACGACACGTCGTACTGGGTGATCACGGAGCGGGACGGCACCAAGTACTACTTCGGCCGCAACGAACTGCCCGGCTGGGCGTCCGGGAACGACACGACGAACTCGGTGGACTCCGAACGGGTGTACGCGGCCCACTCCAGTGACCCCTGCTACGACTCCACGGCCACCAGCAGCTACTGCACGATGGCCTACAAGTGGCATCTGGACTACGTCACCAGCGCCACCGGAGACGCGATGGCGTACTACTACAAGCAGGACACCAACTACTACGGCGCCCACAACGGGGACTCGCAGGTCAAGTACGTGCGCGACTCCTACCTCGCGCACATCGACTACGGCTTCACCACCGCCACCGGCCCGTACGGCACCGTCCCCGACAAGATCGTGTACGGCACGTCGGCGCGCTGCACCTCCACCAGCACCAACTGCGGCAGTGCGGAGACCTCTTCCAACGCCTCCTACTACCCGGACGTCCCCTACGACCTGATCTGCGCCTCCGGTGCCACCTGCAGCGCGCACGGGCCGTCGTTCTTCTCCACCGTCCGCCTCGCCTCGATCACCACCCAGCAGTACTCGGTCTCCTCCAGCGCGTATATGACGGTCGACTCCTACGCACTGACGCAGACGGAGCCGTCGACGGGTGATGCGACCAGCGCGACGCTGTGGCTGTCCCAGATCCAGCGCACCGGCTCGGACACCGCCGGCGGTGGTTCGACCTCGTCGATCGCCATGCCGGCGGTGAAGTTCACCGGCTCGGCCCTGGAGAACCGGGTGAGCACCGCCACCTACCCGGGCCTGTTCCGCTACCGCATCACGGCGATCACCAACGAACTCGGTGGCGTGACGGGCATCTCCTACACGCTGCCGACCGCCTGCTCGACCTCAGCCACGCCGTCCTCGAACACGGCCTCCTGCTTCCCGGAGTACTGGACGCCCAGCGGCTACATCAGCCCGATGCTGGACTGGTTCAACAAGTACGCGGTGCAGGAGGTCCTGGAGACCGACACCACCGGCGGCTCGGCGACCAAGGAGACCGACTACTCCTACAGCGGTGCGGCCTGGCACTACGACGACGACGAGAACACCAAGGCGAAGTACCGCACCTACGGCCAGTGGCGCGGCTACCAGAAGGTGACCACCACCACCGGCAACGGCTCCGGCGACGCGCAGACCAAGCAGGTCGACTCCTACTACCAGGGCATGGACGGCGACTGGCTCTCGTCCACCTCGACCCGCAACGTGTCGCTCACCGACTCCCAGGGCGGCAGCCACACCGACTCCCCGCAACTCAGCGGGCAGATACTGGAGTCCGCCTCCTACCTCGGCAGCGGCGGCAGCGTCGACCACTCCACGATCACCTCGTACTGGATCTCCGCGGCAACCGCGACCCGCACCCGGTCGGGGCTGCCGGACCTGACCGCGAACGCGACCGGCACCGCCGAGGAGTGGACCCGGCAGCGGCTGACGGACGGCGGTACGACGAGCTGGCGTTACAACGAGACCGACACCACCTACGACGCCACCCGCTCCGACGACGGCTTCGGCCTGCCGACCTACGAATACGCGCACACCGTGCCGGCCGACACCGACTACGACCGGTGCACCGCCACCACCTACGCCCCGGCCAACACCAGCGCCAACCTCGTCGGCCTGGTCTCCGGCACCGAAGAGGACTCGGTCGCCTGCTCCGGGTTCACCGAGGGATCCACATCCTCCGTTCCCAGCGGGCTCAACACCCTTGGCGCACCCGCCGGCGTCAACCGGCCCGACCAGGTGGTTTCCGCCACCCGGACGTTCTACGACGACACCACCTTCGCCACCACATTCCCGCAGGCCAGCGCCCCGACCATGGGTCTGGTCACGATGACCCGCA
Organism: Streptomyces sp. NPDC090088; assembly: GCF_044747345.1. Lineage (NCBI taxonomy): Bacteria > Bacillati > Actinomycetota > Actinomycetes > Kitasatosporales > Streptomycetaceae > Streptomyces > Streptomyces sp. NPDC090088. Next base: position 882,274 of record NZ_JBIVDZ010000001.1, read on the forward strand.
AGGCCACCGACTACGGCACGGGCGCCTTCACCTGGCGGACCACCGCGAAGAACACCTACGACAGCACCTACCACCGCCTGTCCGGCACCACCAACGGCAACGGCAACACCACCACGACCGCCTACACGGTCGACTCCGCCTACCTGACCACGGCGAAGACCGTCACCGAACCCACTGTGAGCGGGGTCGCCCACACCACCGGCGAAACCTACGACTCCGAGCGCGGCCTGACGCTGACCAGCACCGACGCCGACCATGTGGTGACCACCGTCCAGTACGACGCGCTGGGCCGGGCCACGTCGGTGTGGAAGAACTCCCGCGCCACCACCTCGCTGGCCAACCTCACCTACACCTACACGCTGTCCAACAGCGCCCTGTCGGGTGTGATCACCAACACCCTGAACGACAACAGCGGTTACCTCACCTCGGTGAGCATCGAGGACTCCCTCGGCCGCGCGCGCCAGACCCAGACCTACACCCCGCAGGGCGGCCGTCTGATCGACGACACCCTCTACGACTCCCGTGGCTGGACGGCCAAGAAGAACACCGACTACTGGGACTCCACCACCACACCGACCCTGTCCCTGAAATCGGTGGCCGACAACCAGGTCCCCATCCAGGACGTGTTCACCTACGACGGACTCGGCCGGCAGATCTACGACGTCTCAGAAAAGAACGGCTCGATCGCCACGACCACCACCACGGTCTACAACGGCGACGCCACCACCGTCATCCCGCCCACGGGCGGTGTCACCAAGACCACCCGCACCGACCCGCTCGGCCGCACCAGTGAGCTCGACGAGTACACCGCCGCGCCCACGCTGACCACGCCGCTGAACACCGCCACGGGGGACTTCTACGTCACCGGCGGCACCACCAGCGCCACCACCTACGGCTACGACGGCCACAACCAGCAGTCCACCACCACCGACGCCAAGCACCAGGTGTGGACGAACACGTACGACCTGGCCGACGAGGCCGTCTCCAAGACCGACCCCACGGCCGGCACCTCTGACCTGACCTACGACGCCGACGGCAACCTGTTGCAGTCCAAGGACTCCCGCGGCCAGTACGTCTCCTACACCTACGACGCCCTCGACCGGAAGACCGGCCAGTACGCGGCCGCCACCGTCGACCAGGTCGCCTACGCCTCCACCAGCTCACCGGGCAACCAGACCGCGGCCTGGGTCTACGACAACGCCAACACTGCCATCTCCGGCATGACCTACCCGGTCGGACACGTGACGACGGCGACCTCCTACAGCGGCGGCTACGCCTACGTCCAGCAGGCGGTGGGCTTCAACGTCTTCGGCGAGTCCCTGGGCGAGGAGACCATCATCCCGTCCGCCGCACAGGGCTCGGTCCTCGGCAAGACGTGGAAGATCACACACTCCTACACCAGCGTCAACGGGCTGCTGTGGACGGACGGGTACGCCCTCGGCGGCGGACTGCCCGCCGAGACCATCACCCACGGCTACAACAACGACGACGAACCAAACGCGCTAGCCACCACCGCCTACAGCTACGTGCAAAGCACCGCCTACAGCGCCTACGACCAGGTCGCCCAGGTCCAGCTCGGCTCCGCCAGCTCGTATGCCACCGTCACCGACGGCTACGACGCCCACACCGGGGATCTGAAGGACCAGCTCGTCACCCGTTCCACCACCACACCGGCCAGCGTCGACGAGACCGCCTACACCTACGACCTGTCCGGCAACATCACCCAGCAGACCGAGACCCGCTCCGGCTCCAGCAGTACGGCCGAGACCCAGTGCTACACCTACGACGCCCTCGACCGCCTCACCACCGCCTGGACCGCCACCGACAGCTGCAACGCGACACCCTCCAGCAGTGACCACAGCACCGTCGGCGACGGGATCAGCGGCGGCACGTACTGGACTAGCTGGACCTACGACGACATCGGCAACCGGCTCACCCAGACCCAGCACACCGTCTCCGGCTCCGGCAGCGACACCGTCACCAACAGCGCCTGGTCCAGCAGCCAGCCCAACACCCTGACCGGCACCACCACCACGGGCGGCTCCACCGGCTCGACCAGCTACGCCTACGACGACGCCGGCAACACCAAAACCCGCACCACCAGCACCGGCGACCAGGCCCTCAGCTGGGACAACGCCGAACAGCTGACCAGCGTCTCCAACAGCACCACCGGCACCACCACCAGCTACATCTACGACGCCGACGGCAACCTGCTGCTGCAGATCGACCCCAGCACCACCACCCTCTACCTCGGCAGCGAACAGATCACACTCAACGACTCCGCCGGCACCGCCACCGGCGTGCGCTACTACACCGCGCCCGGCGGGGCCACCATCGTCCGCACCGGAACCGGCACGAACTACGGCTTCGAGCTCGCCGCAGACCAGCACGGCACCAACAGCCTCTACCTCGACTACACCGCCCAGACCCCCACCTGGCGCCAGTTCGACCCCTACGGCAACTCCCGCGGCGCCACCACCACCTGGGCCGACAACCGCACCTTCCTCGACAAGACCACCGACACGACCACCGGTCTCACCGACATCGGCGCCCGCGAATACGACCCCACCATCGGCCGATTCATCAGCCTCGACCCTGTCTTCGAAGCCACCAGCCCCCAAGAACTCGGCGGCTACACCTACGCCGGCGACACCCCGGTCACCGAGAGCGATCCCACAGGCCTGGAATCCTGCTACCCGCACTTCTGCTCCGGCAGCAACGGCACGTACGGCACTTATCATTCCCAGAACGACCCCGCGTCGAAGGACTACAAGGGCTCCAGCCACTACTGCGACACGCACAATTGCAGCAGCAGTACAACACGCAAGAATTCCACGGGCACCGCACACAGCGACAGCAGTGGCACCACGCCCGCACACAAGCAGCAGAACCGCAACGCCGACCACGGATGGTGGTGGAAGAAATTCGATTACCTGAAGAGCTATTTCAATACCACCGGCGTGTGCGTAAACGGCAGTGCCTCAGTAGTTCTCGGCATCAACGCGAGCGCCTGCCTCATCCGGACCAGTTCACCCGAGGGCAAGAATGCTTGGGCAATCTCCGGCAGCTTCGAGGAAAAAGTAGGTCCCGATATCGGACTGGGCCTGACAGGAAATGGTCTGTTCAGCAACGCGGACTCCCTGCAACAGCTTCGAGGGGAAGGATCCGGGATCGATGGATCGTTCGGGCCGGTCAGGGGCGGCTGGCGCGGAACATACGCGACGAAGAATTCCAGAGGTGACACGGTGAACTCCATCGCCGGTGGTTGGGGTCTGGCAGAAGAATACGGCGCGAGTTTCGCATCAGGAACGACCGGTATCACCAGAATCGCCGATATACCGTCGAGTGTGGCTCATCTCTTCAAGTCCGTTTTCTAGACAGTACGCCGCTCGATAATCTGTAAGCTTGGCCTCCTGCGTCTCCGCCGCGATCGATGTGCGACGCAGGGGGCTGATACATTGGTGTGGTTCAGTAAGGCTCGGTATCCTGTGCGGACAGGAGCCGGTGATCATATGGGAGAATCTGTGATATCTGCCGTCGCATCGGCTGGCGCGTCCGCGGATTGGGCCGGTTTCAGTTTCAGGCTTGTCTGTATCATTGTTGCAACAAGCTTCGGTCTTCTCGTGGCATTCGATTACCGCAACTTCGGGCTGCGAGTCTACGATTTTCTGGGCCAGTTGACCTCCGCTGTCGGGAATTCGAGAATGACGCCGGACCGGTTCAGAGTCGTGGCCGGCATCATGTCTGTCGTCGGACTCGGCGCCCTCGTCTATCAGCTCAGTCACATCTGATCCTCGATCCAGTTGAAGACTGCGGGAAAGGGTGGCGTTCTGCTGCTGTCGGCCCGCTCCCGTCACGCCTGTGTCCGCTGCCCGAAAGGGCCTCGGGCTCGTCCCGTCGACCCTCGGTCCAGGTCTCGGTGGCACCCCGCCTAAGCTGCGGGCGTGGAGTACAGCGAGCTTGAGGGGGACGTTCTGCGGCTGGTCGTCGGGGCCACCGAGGGGGGCGTTCGTGCCTTCGCCGAGGAGACGGTCACTCGTCTGGTGCGACCGGAGCTGCTGCGCGATGCGGCCGAGGACGAACTCACCGAAGCGGCCCGGGCGGCACTGGCCACCGCCTGCGCGAACGTGCTGACCATCAGCGCCGCCGAGCTGCACGACGCGCTTGCGACGGTCTATGACGGCATTCTGGTCGAGGACGATCTGGACCTCGGAATCCTCACCGTCATCAGCGCGTTGGCGCACTGGCAGAGCTACCTGGAGCAGAACCGGCGCGGCGAGGTCTACGAACTCGCCATCCGTTCCATCGAGGACATCGACCACGAGGTGTCCGCGGATCTCGGCGACTTCCTCGCCACACCGCAGATGGCCGCCGAGTACGAGCGCATCCGCCGGCTGCTGGACCCTGGTGTGGGGCAGGAACCGTAGCTGTTCAGTCCCCGGCCTGTATGAGCCCGCTCTCGTAGGCGAAGATCACCGCGTGGATGCGGTCGCGGAGGCCGAGTTTGGTCAGGATGCGGCCGAGGTGGGTCTTGACGGTCGTCTCCCCGACGAAGAGGCGGTCGGCGATCTCGCCGTTGGCCAGCCCCCGGGCGACCAGGGCGAGGACTTCCTGCTCCCGCTCGGTGAGCGCGGCCAGGCGGCCGCGCTGGGCGGGCGCGGACGTGGGGGATCGCAGGACGAAGCGTTCGACCAGGCGCCGGGTGAGGGAGGGCGCCACCATGACCTCGCCCCGCAGCACCGCCCGGACGGTCACCAGGATCTCCTCGGCGGGGGCGTCCTTGACGAGGAAGCCGTTCGCGCCGGCGCGCAGGGCCGCGTAGGCGTACTCGTCGAGGTCGAAGGTGGTGACGACGAGGATCCGGGGCCCGTCCGGCTGCGCACAGAGGTGTTCGGTGGCGGCGAGCCCGTCCAGGCCGGGCATGCGAACGTCCATCAGGACGAGGTCCGGCTCCAGGGCGGCCACGCCGGCGATCGCCGCGTCGCCGTCGGCGGCCTCGCCCACCACGGTGAGATCGGGCTGGCTGTCGATGACCATGCGCAGTCCCATCCGGATCAGTTCCTGGTCGTCGCAGATCAGCACCCGCGACGGTGGCGGGGCGGGGGCCGGGCCGGTCATGGGGTCGCCGTGGTGGGGTCGGGCCCGGTGGGGCGCAGGGTGGCGGTGACCCGGTAGCCCCCGTCGGGTGTGGGCCCGGCGTCGAGGCTGCCGCCGTACAGGGCGGTGCGTTCGCGCATGCCGGTGAGTCCGTGGCCGCAGGAGCGCAGTGGGGTGGGGTGCGTCGGGGCGGCTCCCGCTCCGGCCGAGTTCTCCACCCGGACGCGGACCAGCCGCCCGGGCCCGTCGGTACCCGTGTCGACCCGTACGCGGATCGTGGCGTCCGGCGGCGCGTGCTTGACGACGTTGGTGAGCGCCTCCTGGACGATGCGGTACGTCTGGGCGGTGAGGTCCGCCGGAAGGCCGCCACGCTCTCCGCCGAGGTCCAGTCGGGCGCGCGTGCCGTTCGTGTTGAGGCGCCCGACCAGCCGTCGCAGATCGGCCGAGAGGGACTCGCCGGCCCCACCGTTGCCGGGGCCGGGGCCCGGGGCACCGGCCGAGGCGTCCGCGTCGGGGGTGCGCAGCACCTCAAGGAGCCGGCGCAGTTCGTCCAGGGCGTCGCGGCCGGTCGCGCTGATGACGCCGAGCGTGCGGTCGACGACCGTGGGGTCGGTGTGCCGCATCAGCCGGCCGCCCTCGGCGTTCAGCACCATCACGCTCACGCTGTGGGCGAGGACGTCGTGGATCTCGCGGGCGATGCGAGCCCGCTCCTCGGCGACCGCGACCCGGGCCAGGGCGAGGCGCTCCGACTCGGCGAGCGCGGCCCGCCGCTCGAACTCGGCGACATAGGCGCGCCGGGCCCGGACGTACTCGCCGAACACCCAGGCCCCGGCCAGCAGCAGCCCCACCGCGAGCGGGGTGAGCCAGGCACCGCGGGCACCCGGGCCCCCGTAGTCCCGCTGCCAGGCGGGAACCCACAGCAGTACACAGCCGGCGGCGCAGATCACCGTCGCCGCGGCGGCCCGGCGCAGGCCGCGTACGGTGAGGGTGGCCAGGACCGCGGCCAGGGCGACTGCCCCGCGTCCCGGTTCCTGTCCCCACACCTGTCCGAGGAACTGAGCCCAGAACGCGACCGTCACCAGGGCCGCGACGAGCACCGGCCGGCGGCGACGCCACAGCAGGGGCAGCACCAGGGCGGCGTACACGACCGCCTGTACCCAGACCGGCCGCCAGCCCGGCTGCGGGCGGATCACCGGGGGCACGGCGACCAGCACGACCAGCAGGACGTCCGTCAGCCACGGATGTCCGCGCCGCAGGCGGGGCAGGGTCTCGATCAGCCGATGCACCGCCTCACGCTACGACCGGGGCCCGCGCCCCGGCATCGTCCTGGCGGGCGTCACCGGGTCCTCCCGCAGTCGTACGGACACCGGCCGGGGATACGACGTGCGGCCACCCGGGGCGTTTCCACCATGGCCGCCATGTCGATCACCACCGAGTTCCTCAGACGACCCCTCACGACCGGTGCCGTGGCGGCCAGTTCACGACGGCTGGCGCACGCGATGACCGAGGGCATCGGCCTGGAACGGGCCCGGACCGTCGCCGAACTCGGCCCGGGGACCGGGGTGTTCACCGACGCGATCCTCGCCCGGCTCGCACCCGGCGCACGGCTGGTCGCCGTCGAGCTCAACCCGGTGCTCGCCGCCCGGCTGTCGGCCACCCGGCGCGACACGCGGCTGACCGTGGTGCGGGGTTCGGCGGCCGAGTTGGCCGCCGCGGTCGGCGAACCGGTCGACGCGGTGGTCTCCGGGCTGCCGTGGACGGTCATGCCGCGGATCCAGCGCGGGCACATCCTGGATGCCGTGACCGAAGTCCTCGCGCCCGGCGGCCGGTTCACCACCTTCGCCTACCTGCACGCGGCCTGGACCCCGCCCGCCCGTCACTTCGCCGCCGAACTGGCCCGCCGTTTCGACCGGCTGGAACGCTCAAGGGCGGTGTGGGCGAATCTGCCGCCCGCATTCGTGCACCGGGCCACCCGGCGGCCTTGACCGCGAGCGGACCCGCGAGAGCGAGGACCACGACGACCGCGCCGCTCCGGCTCGGCGTGCGTCATCCGGCGACCGTGTAGGAGCGCGCTCCCGTCCCGGCGAGCCCACCGCCGTCGACGATCAGGTACTCCGGACGGATGGGGCGCCCGTCGAACCAGCATTCCAGGATCTCCCGGGTACCGGCCGCGTAGCGGGCCTGCGCCGAGAGGGTCGAACCGGACACGTGCGGCGTCATCGCCTCGTGCGGCATGGTGCGCCAGGGATGGTCGGGCGGTGGCGGCTGCGGATACCAGACGTCACCGGCGTAACCGGCCAGCTGTCCGCTGTCGAGGGCCCGCACCACGGCATCCCGGTCGACGATGAGCGCGCGTGCGGTGTTGACGATGTACGAACCGCGCTTCATGGCACCGATCAGGTCGTCGTCGAAGAGGTTCCGCGTCTGCGGATGCAGGGGGGTGTGGATCGACAGCACGTCGACCGAGGAGGCCAGCGAACGAACGTCGGGATGCCAGGTCAGCTCCAGCTCTTCCTCGACGTTCTCGGGCAGCCGGTGTACGTCGCAGTAGTGCAGCGTGACGTCGAACGGCCTGAGGCGGCGCAGCACCGCCTGGCCGATACGGCCGGCGCCGAGGACGCCGACGTCCCAGCCTTCGAGGTCGTAGGAGCGTGAGACGCTGTCGGCGATGTTCCAGCCCTTCTTGGCGGTCACCCAGTCGTGGGCCGGCATGTAGTTGTGGACCAGCGTGAGGATCTGCATGACGGCGTGCTCGGACACGCTGATGCTGTTGCTGTAGGTCACCTCCGCCACCGTCATGCCGTGGTCGATGGCGCTCGGCAGGTCGACGTGGTCCGACCCGATCCCCGCTGTGATCGCGAGTTTGAGCCGGGGAGCGGAGGCGATCCGCTCGGGGGTCAGATAGGCGGGCCAGAACGGCTGTGAGATCACCACGTCCGCGTCGGGCAGCTCGCGGTCCAGGGTGGAGTCCGGCGCTTCCTTGTCGCTGGTGACGACATAGGTGTCGCCCCGGTCCTCCAGGAACCGGCGTAGTCCCAGTTCTCCGGACACGCTGCCGAGGAGCTGCCCCGGGGTGAAATCCACGGTTCGCGGGGTCGGCGTCGTCTGACCGCCCGGATATCCGGTGATGACCGGAATCTCGGCGCGGGCGTAGTCGGGAGGATAACCACCCGCGGGGTCGGGATAGAGCACCGCAAGGATCTTTGCCATGGCCGTCCTCCATCGATGGGGCCGCCGCTCAGGCTGAACCGGCCGGCTACCGATGATCTTGAATTTTAGTCGCGTCCGCGTGGGCGGTGCAATCCCGACGGATGCGATGGAAGTGGGCCGGTGGACAAGGACGCGGATATTCGATGAGGCCTCCGCGGCGGGAATTCGGGCGGCAGTGTGTGCCGGTCCGCTACGCCCGGGTCGGGTGTGGTGCGTAGCGGCCGAGGAACATGTCGACGCCGCTGATGAGCAGGCGTTCGGTGAGGTCGTCGTCGATGCCGGTGCCGTACGTGCTGAAGACCAGGTGGGGGAAGGGCAGCAGCGAGTAGAGCTGGAGGACCGCGACGTCGATGTCCGGGATGTCGAGGCGTCCTTGTTCGGTGAGCTGTCTGAGCGTCTCCGAGACCGCGGGGTGGTGGCGGTCTGGGCCGGCCTGGTGCCATGCCTCGCCCAGTTCCGGGAAGCGGCGCAGTTCGCGGGCGACGAGGTTGCGCAGGGCGAGGACGTCCGGATTGCCGCGGGTGCCCTCGATCCAGGCCCGGCCCGTGGCGACGAAAGCCTCGGCGAGGTCGTCGGCGCCGGTGATCCGGTCGATCGCCTCGGTGAGGGTGCCGCCGAGCGGGGCGTCCAGCGCGTCCTTGACGACGCCGATGAACAGGTCCGCCTTGGTGCCGAAGTGGTTGTAGACGGTCACCTTGGACACGCCCGCCGCGTCGGCGATGGCCTCGACGCTGACGTCGAACCCGTCCCTGAGGAACAGCTCGCGGGCCGCCTTCACGATGGCCCGGCGTTTGGCTTCGGCCCGTGGTCCGGCGGGCGGCTGTTTGGCGGGTGGCACGGCGTTCTCGGGACTCATGGCAGGAGTGTACGCGCATCTGAACTGAACGGTTGAGTTCATATGAACTGTGCCGTACAGTTCAATTCTCGTGGAGGCGCGACGGGCCGTGTGCCCGGACCGGTCGCATTCCGCGGACATCCGTTCGCCGAGCCCGGGGGAGGGCCGATGCCGTCGGTGACCCGTTCGGCCATCGCGCCGCGGCACGCCGGTGCGCCACTCTGCGGAACTCCGTTCGTCCTCGCTGCACGGTCCAGGGCTCCCTCGGACGCCCTGCCTGTCCCGCCGCGTCAACTGCCGGGCCGGGCGGGAGAGTCCGCCGCGGCCCACCGTTCCCCACTCGCCGGTACGCCCCGCGCGCGTACCTCCCGCACGGAGGAGTCGTCATGAGCCACCCTCACCGCACCGCGGACGCGGAGCACGCGGCGCCGTCACACGGGCCGTCGGTGCCGCGCCGCCGGCTGATGCTCACGCTGCTGTGCCTGGCCCAGTTCATGCTCATCCTGGACGTCACGGTGGTGAACGTCGCCCTGCCCGACATGGCCGCCGACCTCCACCTCGGCAGGGAGACGCTCACCTGGGTCGTCACCTCCTACACGCTCTGCTTCGGCGGTCTGATGCTGCTCGGCGGCCGGCTCGCCGACGCGATCGGGGCCCACCGCACCGTGCTGGCCGGGCTCGCGGTGTTCACCGGGGCCTCGCTGGTCACCGGACTCGCCACCGGCGCACCCGTGCTGCTGACCGGACGGGTCTTCCAGGGCGTCGGCGCCGCGCTGCTGTCCCCGGCGGCCCTGTCCCTCGTCACCACCAGCTTCCACGGCGAGGAACGGAACAAGGCGCTCGGCGTGTGGGCCGCGATCGGCGGCACCGGATCGGCGGTCGGCGTGCTGCTCGGCGGCGCGCTGACCGCCGGCCCCGGCTGGGAATGGGTCTTCTACATCAACGTCCCCGTCGGCGTCCTGGCCCTCGCGGCCCTGCCCGCGCTGCTGCCGCGCCGTACGCCCCGGCCGGCGCGGCTCGATCTGCCCGGCGCCGTCCTGGTCACGACAGGCACCGGAGCACTGATCTACGGTCTGGTGAAGGCCGGGGACACGGGCTGGGGGAGCGCCGGTGCCGCCCTGCCGCTGCTCGGCGCCCTCGTCCTGTACGGCGCCTTCGCCGCCGTGGAACGCACCAGCCGGACCCCGCTGATGGACCTGCGGATGCTCACCCGGCGCCCGGTCGTCGCGGGCGCGTTCCTGATGCTCGTCGCCACCGCCCTGCTGATCTCCTTCTTCTTCCTCGGTTCGGTCTACCTGCAGCGGTTGCGCGGCCTCAGCCCGCTGAGGACGGGGCTGGTGTTCCTGCCGGTGGCCGTGGCGACCGGGATCGGCGCCCACCTCGGATCCCGGCTGGTCGGACGGATCGGCAGCCGAACCACCGCCGTGGCCGGCATGGTCGTCGCGGCGGGCGGCAGCCTCCCGCCGGCCTGGCTGTCGGCCGACGACAACGTGTACGCCGGACTGCTGCCCGGCCTGGTGACCGCCTCGTTCGGCCTCGGCGCGGTCTTCGTCACCGCCACGACCACGGCACTGGCCATGGTCGCCGACGAGGAGGCGGGACTGGCCTCGGGGGTCGTCAACACCTTCCACGAAGTGGGCGGTTCGATCGGCGTGGCCGTGATGTCGACGGTCGCCGCGGCCGGTATCGAGCACGGGGCGGTCGGCGGTTTCACGGACGCCTTCACGCTCGGCGCGGTCGCGGCCGCGGCGACCGCGCTGGTCGCCGTGGCGCTCGTACCGCGCGGAAAGCCGCGGACGACCGGAGGCCCGCACGTCCACTGAGACCCAGGCGAGGGCGCCGGCCGGTTTCGTGGAACGGATGAGTACGGTGGAAGTGGAGGCGCTACGCTCGGCGCTCCGAGCGGTGAAGAGGCGGAGCAGCGCATGATCACAGCCGCGGGGCTGGCCGGATACGCGGTCCTGGTGGGTGCCGTGGCGCCGCCCCTGCTGGCCAGGGCCCCGTGGGCGCACCGGGCGCCGGCTGCCGCGGTCCTGGCGTGGCAGGGACTCATGGCCACGTTCGTCGTCGCCACCGCCCTCTCGGTGTACCACGTGGTGACGGCCGAACAGCATGTGCACGAGGGGGTGATCGGGCTGCTCACCGCGTGTGGACTGCCCGCGGACGCCTCCTCGGCGGGCGGCGCGCCGCCCACCTTCGACGACGTCCTGGCGATCGCGGCACCCGTCGTGGTCGTCCTGCTGCCGGCCGGATGGCTGGTCCGGTGCGCCTGGCGGGCGCGACGTGCCCGCGACCGGCAGCTGGACATGCTCACACTCGTCGGCGAACCCGCGCCCGAGCACGGCGCCACGATCGTCCACCACGGCGTTCCCGCCGTGTACTGCCTGGGCGGACGCCGCGCCCGCGTCGTCGTCACCAGCGGTGCGCTGGACCTCCTCACCGAGGAGCAACTGCGCGCCGTACTGGACCACGAGCGCGCCCACATCGCGGGCAGGCACCACCTGTTGAAGATCCTGGTGGACGCGTTCTCGCGCGCGTTCCGCGGTCTGCCGCTCGCCCGGCACGCCAAGGAGCAGACGAACCTGCTGCTGGAGATGGTCGCGGACGACCGTGCCCTGCGGCATCACTCCAGGGCGGTGTTGGCGACGGCGATGTGCGAGGTCGCGGCTGGACGAGCGCCGACGGCGGCTCTGGGGGCGGGCGGGTCGGGAGTCCTCGTCCGGCTGCGGCGCGTCCTCGCACCGCAGCCCCGGCCGCACCGCGTGGCCCGGCTGGGCATCGTGGTGGCCACGGTCGTGGCTCCGCTGCTGCCCCTGACGGTGGCGTGCGTGCCATGACTCCGACAAGGCCCGCACCGGAGTCCCGTCCCGGGTGGTGAGCGCGGGGCCGATTCGGGCCGCCGGGCGCGACCCCGCCGGGGTGACCGCGACGAGCCGGGGGACAGGCGGGCCCCTGCTGCCGGGCTCGCGACACCGCACGCACGGCGATCACGGCCTCGTCCGGGACGGTGGCCGGATACGCGTGCCCGCGCCGTGGCCTCCGGCTGGCTCACCCATATGCGGATGAAAGCTGCCGCATCGTGACGAGATGCTTACCATCTGTCGCATGCCGCAGGAATCTGCCGGCTGCGCGAGGGTGCGCAGGCCGGCCCTCGCCCTCCTCGTGGGTCTGGTGCTGATGCTCCTGGCCCACGCTGTCGCGTGCGCCGCGGACCTGGACGACGGCCATCCGCACGCGACGACCGCGGCCGCGTCGGCCGCGCATCCGGAGGCCGGAGCGAACAGCCCGCGCTCCGCGTGGGTGGTGGCGGACTGTGCCTCGGACCACGGGGCGGACGAACACGACGGGCACTGCACCCTGTGCTGCGATCCGGCCGACCGGCCCGCCGGCCCGCGGGTGCCCGCGCAGACCCTGGTCCTGGCGCTCACGCTGCTCGCGCTGCTCTCCCTGCGGCACCGCGTGGTGGATCCCGTGCCGTCGGGCGGCCCGCCAGGGGGCGGGGACCCGGCAGCCGTGCCGTGTTCCGCCGGCCCCCGTCTGCTGAACCTGGTCTGCGTCAGCCGTACGTGACCGTGCCGCCCGGCGCGCACCGCCGGGCCCTCCGGCGCGCCCACCCGTACGGCGGACACGCGGCCCCAGCGCGAGCGGGGCCGCGAGAGGACCCCACATGAGCATGAGCACTGCCCTGCGCGACGTCACGTCGCACGACATCACCCCGTTCCTCGCGGCACACGAACTTCCCGAACCGGCCGGGGCACCGCGACGCTCACCGGCCGGGCTGGTCGGCAACACCCCCGTCCTGTGGATCGGCGAGCCCTTCAACCCGGCGGGCCGCGGCTTCTGGGCGAAACTGGAGGGCGCCAACCCCGGCGGCATCAAGGACCGCCCGGCGCTCCACATGGTGGCCGCGGCCCGCGAACGGGGCGCCCTCCGGCCAGGGGCGCCGATCGTCGAGTCCACCAGCGGCACCCTCGGCCTCGGCCTGGCCCTGGCCGGGATCACGTACGGCCATCCGGTCACCCTCGTCACCGATCCCGGCATGGAGCCGCTGATGGTGCACCAGTTGCGCGCGCTCGGAGCGCACGTGGACGTGGTCACCGAGCCGCGTCCCGTGGGCGGCTGGCAGGAGGCGCGCCGCGAGCGCGTGCGCGAACTGCTCGCCCGTACCCCGTCGGCCTGGTGTCCCGACCAGTACAACAACCCCGACAACGTCGCCGCCTACGCCTCGCTGGCCCTGGAACTCATCGTGCAGCTCGGACGGATCGACGTCCTGGTCGCGGCCGTCGGCACCGGCGGCCACTCGGCGGGCATCGCCCGCACCCTGCGCGGCTTCACCCCGGAACTCAGGCTCGTCGGCGTCGACTCGGTGAACTCCACCGTCTTCGGCCAGCCCGCCGGACCTCGTCTCATGCGCGGCCTGGGCAGCAGCATCCACCCCGGCAACGTCGACCACGCGGCCTTCGACGAGGTCCACTGGGTGGCCCCGGGGGAGGCGGTGTGGGCCTGCCGCCGACTGGCCCGCGGCCACGGTGCCGGCGGCGGCTGGAGCGTGGGCGCCGTCGCACTCGTCGCGAACTGGCTGGCCCGGACCGAACCGGAGCGGACCCGGATCGCCGCGATCTTCCCCGACGGCGTGCACCGCTACTGGGACACCGTCTACAGCGACCGGTTCTGCCGCGCCCACGACCTCGTCCGCGGCCACCCCGCCGCCGAGCCGGACGAGATCGCGCACCCGGGCGAGCGCACGGTGGAGCGATGGACCCGCTGCACCGACGTCACCGTGCCGGAAGGGGCGGCGCGATGAAGTCCCTTGCCGCGCAGTTCCGTTCGTTCAACGGATGCAGCAGGCTGCTGATGATCCAGCAGTTCACCATCAACACCGCCTTCTACATGCTCATGCCCTACCTCGCCGTCCACCTCGCGGACGGCCTGGGCCTGGCCGCCTGGGCGGTCGGCCTGGTACTCGGGGTGCGCAACTTCGCCCAGCAGGGCATGTTCCTGGTCGGCGGCACGCTCGCCGACCGGCTCGGCTACAAGCCCGTGATCGTGACCGGGCTCGTCCTGCGGACCGCCGGTTTCGGGCTGCTCGGCTTCGCCGGGTCACTGCCGGCCCTGGTCGCGGCGTCGGCGGCGACCGGGTTCGCGGGCGCTCTGTTCAATCCCGCCGTCCGTGCGTATCTGGCGCAGGAGGCGGGGGAGCGGCGCGTGGAGGCCTTCGCCGTCTTCAACGTCTTCTACCAGGCCGGGATGTTCGTGGGCCCGCTGGCCGGACTCGCCCTGCTGTCCGCGGACTTCCGGCTCGTCTGCTCCGTGGCCGCCCTGCTCTTCCTCGCCCTGACGGTGATTCAGCTGCGCATGCTGCCCGCCCACGGGGGCACATCGCGGGCCGACCGCGGCGGGGTGCCGGCCGACTGGCGCACGGTCGTCGCCAACCGCCCGTTCCTGCTCTTCGCCCTGGCCATGATCGGCTCGTACGTCCTGTCCTTCCAGGTCTACCTGGCACTGCCGTTGCAGGCGCACCGCGTCGCCCCGGACCGGGGCGACGCGGTGACCACCGTCCTGTTCGCGGTCTCGGCCGCGGTCGCCGTGGCCGGCCAGCTGAAGATCACCGCATGGGCACGGGCGCGCTGGTCGTCCCGGCGCGCCATCGTCTACGGCATCACGCTCATGAGTACGGCCTTCCTCCCGCCGCTCGTCGACACCGGTGCGGCGACCGGGACCTCCGGCCCGGCGGCCTGGGCCGTGGTACTGGCACCGCTGTTCGCGGCGGTGGTCCTGCTGGGCCTGGGCACGGCGATGGTCTACCCGTTCGAGATGGACACCGTCGTCTCCCTGGCCGGCGGACGCCTCGTCGCCACCCACTACGGGCTGTACAACACCGTGGCCGGTCTGGGCATCACGCTGGGCAACCTGACCACCGGCGCCGTCTGGGACGCCGCAGACCGTCTGGGACGTCCGGAACTGACCTGGTGGGTGCTCGCGGCGACGGGCGCGTTCTGCGCCGGCTGCGTCGCACTGCTGGCGCGCTCGGGTCGCCTGGCCGCATGTCCCGGACGGGAGCTCACGGCGGTGACGTAGTGAAGGGGAGCGGCAGAGGTCTCGCCGTACGCGTCTCCTGTGCCTGAACGGTTCGCCGTCCACTAACGTACTAAGGGCATCAGTAGATAGCTCATGCGACTACAAGGGAGAACTCCGTGTCCCCGCACCGCATTGCCCTCGTCATGGCCTCGGGCGTCGCCTCGGCGTTGCTGCTCACCGCGTGCGGGTCGTCCGGTGACGACTCCGCGAACACCGGCGCGGCCGCGCCGGTGGCCTCCGCGTCCGCCGGGACCACGGCACCCGCCGACGGCGGCACGCCCACCGCGAGCAGCGGCACGGGCCATATGGTCAGCACGAACATGCTGATGTCCAAGACGATGTCCGGCATGGGGGCGGTGGTCACCGACGCCCAGGGCTTCACGCTCTACCGCTACGGCAAGGACCAGGTGAACATGTCGATGTGCACCGGTAGTTGTGCGGAGACCTGGATGCCGGTCATGGCCGACGGCACCCCTCAGGGGATGGGTGTGCAGGCCAAGGTCGGCGTCCTCACCCGCGACGACGGCATGAAGCAGGTCACCCTCGCCGGCTGGCCGCTGTACCGCTACATGGGCGACACCAAGGCCGGCGAGATGAACGGCCAGGGCAAGGACGGCGCGTGGTTCGCCGTGACGCCGGCGGGCGAGAAGACGGCCGCCTCGGGGTGACGGGTGCCGCGTGCCCTGCGGAGGCCGGTCATCGGCCGATGTCGTGTACGTAGCTCACTTAGTAGAGCCATATACCCCCGCTGGGTATAGTGGGTGGGTCGGGTCGGACAGAACAGAGCGTGGGAAGCGATGACGGCAGTGGCAGACGGGCGGACCGGACCGCGAGGCGGCGCGGCGCGCCGCGCGCGGGCCGTGGTGGTCGCGCTGCTCGCCGTGCTCGCCGTGCTCGTCCACCACGACACGACGTCCGCGGTCATGCCCGCCCACTCCATGAGCGCGACGGCCGGCATGGATCACACCTCCGCCGCCATGACCCCGGCGGCCGCCCCGGCCGCGCACGGCACGGTCCTCAAGGCCGTGGACACGGCGATGGACGACGACGGCGGCGCCTGCTCGGGGCCCGGCATGCAGCACTGCTCGGCCGGGGACGTGGGCGTGGCGAAACTCCTGCCGCCGCCTGCCGCTGTCACCGCCGTCCGGCCGGATGCCGTCCGTTCCGTGTCCGCCCGGCGCGATCCGACCGGGACGTCGTACCGTGCGCCACCCGATCTCTCCGTCCTCTCCCGGCTGCTGATCTAGGCCGGATCCCGCGAGCCGCCGCCGCGTCCCCCTGGTACGCGAGCGGTGCTGCCCGCGCGCGGTCCGGCCGACGGCACATCGAGTAGAGGACTCCCCACGTGAACCACGTGAACCGCATGAACCGCATGAACCACATGAACAGCATCAACCGCCGCTCCGTCCTGCTGGCCGGGCTCGGCGTCGCGGGCGCGGGCGCGCTCGCCGCCTGCAGCAGCGGCTCCGGCGGCTCCACCTCCACCCCCTCCCTGGTCGGCCCCGACGACGAGGTGGTCGCCGCCGCCGAGAAGAAGCGCGGGACCACGGGCAGGACGCGGCAGGTGACCCTGACCGCCGCGCGCGCCATGCTCGACCTCGGCGGCGGGGTCATGGCCGACAGCTGGGCCTTCGGCGGCCGGACCCCGGGCAGGGAACTGCGCCTGTCCGTGGGCGACACCCTTGCCGCCGAGCTGTCGAACCAGCTGCCGGACAGGACCACCACCTCCGTCCACTGGCACGGCATAGCCCTGCGTGCCGACATGGACGGCGTGCCCCCGGCCACCCAGGCCGCCGTACGCGCCGGCCGCAACTTCACCTACCGCTTCGTCACCGATGCCCCCGGCACCTACTTCTTCCACCCGCACGTCGGTGTCCAGCTCGACCGGGGTCTCCACGCCCCGCTGATCGTGGAAGACCCCAGGGAACCGCTCCGGTACGACGACGAGTGGGTCGTCGTACTCGACGACTGGGTCGACGGAGTCACCGGCACCCCCGACGAGGTCTACGCCGAGCTCAAGCAGGGCATGGGCGGCATGGGCATGGACGGCATGCACGGCATGGACATGAGCGGCATGAGCAACATGACTATGAGCAGCGCGAGTTCGGGCGCGAGTGCCACGCCGTCCGGCTCCGGCGGCATGTCGACGAAGTTCACGCTCATGGGGGCACGGAGCAAGCTGCTCGGCGGCGACGCGGGCGACGTGAAGTACCCGTACCACCTGGTCAACGGACGGGTCCCGGCGGACCCGGACGTGTACTCTGGCAAGCCGGGCAGGCGGGTGCGGCTGCGCATCATCAACGCGGGCGGTGACACGGCCTACCGGGTGGCGCTCGGCGGGCACAGGCTGACCGTCACCCACACCGACGGATACCCCGTTCAGCACGAGCAGGCCGACGCCCTGCTCGTGGGCATGGGGGAGCGGTACGACGTCCTGGTCACCCTCGCGGACGGTGTCTTCCCGCTGGTCGCCCTCGCCGAGGGCAAGGATGCCGGCGGTATGGCGCTGGTCCGAACCGGTTCCGGCAGCGCACCGATGCCGACCGTCCGCCCGGAGGAACTCAACGGCATGATCATGACCGCCTCCCGGCTGAAGGCGGCGGACGACGTCCGGCTGCCGACGAGGAAGGCCGACCGGGTGCACCGCATCGAACTGACCGGCGGCATGGGCAAGTACGACTGGGGCATCAACGGCAAGCGGTTCGACATGGGCGACCCGACCGCGAACCCCGTCCTGGTCAGGCAGGGCGAGCGGGTCCGCCTGGACTTCGTGAACAGGACGGCGATGTGGCATCCGATGCACCTGCACGGCCACACCTACCAGCTCGGCACCGACGGCCCGCGCAAGGACACCACCATCGTGCTGCCGAAGAAGACGGTGTCCGTCCACTTCGACGCCGACAACCCGGGCCGGTGGATGCTGCACTGCCACAACGCCTACCACGGCGAGGCGGGGATGATGGCGCTGGTGGCCTACCAGGCCTGACGAACCTCGGTCGTTCGCGCATGGCGATCCCGACCCCGCCCCCGGCCGGCAGGTCCCCGCTCCCGGCGGCGCCGCAGCCGTCCGGGCGGACGGGCGCCGCGGGACGGGTCGGCATGCTCTACGGCGATGCCGGGTGAGGACCTCCGGGTCGCCGCGGACCTGCGTCCGCGGGGCCGACTCATGCCGAGCGGCTCGCGCCCGCCCGCGTGGCGGTCGGTCTCCCGGCGGCACC
Source organism: Streptomyces sp. NPDC090088 (assembly GCF_044747345.1). Taxonomy (NCBI): domain Bacteria; kingdom Bacillati; phylum Actinomycetota; class Actinomycetes; order Kitasatosporales; family Streptomycetaceae; genus Streptomyces; species Streptomyces sp. NPDC090088. The sequence goes on from NZ_JBIVDZ010000001.1 coordinate 900,712, forward strand.
GGTCACGTGTCGGCGCGTTTTCCGGCGTTGCGCAGGGCCTTGCGGAGCGCGGTGATCTCGGCGGACGACATCTGGTCCACGAAGTGGGTCAGCGCCACCGGGCGGTCCTCGCTGGCGCTCAGGGCGTCCTCCATGAGGGCGGCCGCGTACTCCTCCCGGGTGCGGACCGGCTCGTACAGCCAGGCCCGGCCGTCCTTCTGCTCGCGCACCAGCCAGCCCTTGCTGTGGAGGATGTTGGCCACGGTCATCACGGTGGTGTAGGCGACGGGCCGGGTCCGGTTGATGTCGTCGACGATCTCGCGCACGGTCGCCGAGCGCCTCCACCTCCACAGACGGTCCATGATCTCCGCCTCCAGATCACCCAGCCGTCGCATGCCCTGCGTCTCCTTCTGCGCCGCGGTAACAGGAGTCATCGTAAAGGCTGCGGTACGACCGGTGGGGTGGCCCGAACGCGGACGAGCCCGCCCCGGCGGACGCGAGCCCGTCGAGAACACCTCTTCACCGGTGCGACTCCGCGCAGAACCTGGTCCGAGCTGGGAAAACGGCCACTGTGCAGGGTCTTGACCTGCGGAAACGTCTCATCTGGCCTGCGGATGCGGGGCTTTGGGCCGCGGGGCTGAATCCGCTCATGAGCCCGACTCCGCTGCCGTCGGCGCTCGTTCGAACCGCTCCCGCCCGTGCGGACGGTGTGGTCCGGCGCCGGGGCCGGTCTTCGGCGCGGCCCGGTCGCCGATGTTCCGGCCTCGCCCGGAGGCGGGTCGGAGCCCAGGGGGCCGACATGCCGTGGCCAAGAGTTCGTAACAAGCCATTGACATGAGCCCCGGCCGTGGGCACCCTCATGGGAACGCGGTTGGCTAAACGATTTACCAACCCGGTATCTACTACTTTGGGCAGGGGCAATGGCGCGCCGGATCGGGATCAAGGACGTGGCCGCGGCGGCAGGTGTGTCGACCGCGACCGTGTCGCACATCCTGAACGGCGTCGAGGGCAAGCGGGCCAGCGCGGAGACCCGGCAGCGGGTGCTCCAGGTCGCCGAGGAGCTGGGCTACGCGCCGAACGGTCTCGCGCGGGGACTGCGCACGCAGCGCTCGCAGACCATCGCCCTCGTCAGCGACGAGATCGCCACCACCCCGCACGCCGGCCGGATGATCCTCGGCGCCCAGGAGGCCGCCGCGGCCGAGGGCCTGGTGCTGCTGCTGGTCAACACGAGCGGCGACGCCGAACTGGAGCGCACGAGCATCGAGATGCTGCTCCAGCGGCAGGTGGACGGCGTCCTGTACGCGGCCATGTACCACCGTGTCGTGGAACTGCCGGAGAGCCTGCGCTCGACACCCACCGTGCTGCTCGACGCCCGCTCCGCCGACCCCGCCGTCCCCTCCGTGGTGCCCGACGAGGTCCAGGGCGGGTACGCGGCGGTGCGCGAACTGCTCGACCACGGGCACCGCAGGATCGGCGTCACCGTGCAGCCCGTCGACCTCCCCGCCCGGCAGGGCCGCCTGGAGGGCTACCGCAGGGCGCTCGCCGAGGCCGGGGTGGCGTACGACCCGTCACTGGTCGCCGACGAGACCGCGGTCCCCTTCAACACGGTCGGCGGTGACGTGGACGCCGGCTACCGGGCCGCCCGCCGGCTGCTGACGGCGGAGCACCGCCCGACGGCGCTGTTCTGCTTCAACGACCGGATGGCCGCGGGTGCTTACCGGGCCGCCGCCGAGCTGGGACTCTCCATCCCCGGCGACCTGTCCGTCATCGGGTTCGACAACCAGGAACTGGTCTGCGAGTCCGTCCACCCGCAGCTGAGCACCGTGCGGCTGCCGCACTACGAGATGGGGGCACGGGCCGTGGCCCAGCTGCTCGCACTCACCAGGACACCGGGCCGGCCACCGGGCCCGGACACCCAGGAGAAGCTGCTTTGCCCGCTGGTGGCGCGGGCATCGGTCGCTTCGCCGCCCCGACTCTGACCCCGGGACGGCGAAGCAGTTCACACCATGACAGGCGACCGTTGCGACCGGTCGTCGTCCCTGTCGGTTCTTCGAACAAAGTGAGGGTACACATATGTCCGCCGAGACGTTCAGCGAGCCGTAGCACCGGCGCAGCCGGCTGAATCCGGTACGGCCGCCGGTCCGCCCGCGGCCAGGACCGGGCCGGTCCGCGCGAGTTCGCCGCGCTCCTCCCCCCCCGCCCCGGCCGTCCGGGCGCGAGGGCACCGAGCCGCGCGCTCCTCGCCGTCGGCCCCGCGCCGGCACTCCCGCACACCTTCCGCGCGCCTCGCCCGCGCCGCCCTGCCACGGCGGCCCGCGACGAGTGCCGGCGGAAGGCACTTCCAGCACGTTCCGCGAGGCGATCGTCCCCGGCGTACCCCGGCCCCGTCCGGTGAACGTCCGTCCCCGCCTGCTCCCCGCGCATACCGAAAGGCACGTGTGTGTCCACCGCGCCCTGCGATCCGTACCGGCCCGTCGCGCATCTGCGCCCGCCCCGGAACTGGATCAACGACCCCAACGGGCTGGTCTTCCACGACGGCCAGTACCACGTCTTCCACCAGTACAACCCGTACGGTTCGACCCACGCGAACATGCACTGGGGCCACTTCCGCAGCCCCGACCTGCTGAGCTGGGAGCCGCTGCCGATCGCCCTGTCCCCGGTCCCGGGCGGGGTGGACGCCGACGGCTGCTTCTCCGGCAACGCCGTCTCCGACGGGGACCGGCTGGTCGCCTTCTACTCCGCGCACCGCGAGGACCGTTCGCCCCAGCACCAGCCGGTCACCTCCGCCACCTCCCTCGACGGCGGCCGGACCTTCACCCCGCGGGGCGAGCCGGTCATCCCCGAATGGCCCGACGGCTGCACCATGTACCGCGACCCGTACGTCTGGCGGGACGGCGACCGCTGGCGGATGCTGGTCGGCGCCGCCCTCGCGGACGGCCGCGGCGCGGCCCTGCTGTACGAGTCCCCCGACCTGGAGGACTGGACCTACCTGGGCCCCTTCGACGCCCGCGGGCAGGAACCGGTCGGCACCGGCACCGGACTGCACACCGGCGAGGGCTGGGAGTGCCCCCAGTACCTGCCCGCGCGGGCCGGACGGCCCGGCGCCCTGGTCTTCAGCGCCTGGAACCACCACGACGGCGAACGGTGCGTCGCGGCCCTGGTCGGCACGGAACACGGCACCACCCTCGACGCCGGCCCGGCGGTCCTCGTGGACCACGGTCCGGACTGCTACGCACCCGCGCTGCTGCGCGCACCGGGAGACCGGTGGCTGCTGTGGGGCTGGTCCGAAGAGGCCCGGGAGCAGGCCTGGGCGGTCGCGGACGGCTGGTCCGGCGTGCTGACCGCGCCCCGCGAGATCTCGGTCGGCGACGACGGCACGCTGCGGCAGGAGCCCGCCGCCGAACTGCTCGCCCTGCGCGGGGAGCACGTCGTCCGTGCCGAGGGCACGGCCGACGGGCCGGAGCCCGTGGAGCTGGGCGATGTGGGCCGGGCCTTCGACCTGACGGCCCGGCTGGAGACGACCGGCACGGCGACCCTGCGCCTGCTGACCGGCGCTGAAGGCACAGGCGTTACAGGCGGCACGGACGGCACAGGCGGCACGGGCGGTGCCGAGTACCTGGACATCCGCCTCGACGCCGGCACCGGCGAACTGGTCGTCGACCGCGACCACGCCTCGCTGGACACCCGCGCCCGCGGCGGCACCTACCGGATGCCCTGCCCGGCCGGCCGGCCGGTCGAGCTGCGCCTGGTCGTCGACCACTCCCTCGCCGAACTCTTCCTGACCAGCACCGGCCAGGTCCTCACCCTCCGCTTCTACCCGACCGGGGACGCCCCCTGGCGACTGCAGGCCCGCACCGCGCCGGACGCGCGCCTCGGGTACGCGGTCGACGCCTGGGAGCTGCTCCCCCTCGTGGTCAAGGAGCCGAGCGCCGAGAGCGAACCTCCGCACGGGCAGCCGACATGACCGAGCCATCGGCCCTGTGCCCGTCCCGCACACCCCCCATGCACCTCCGTACCACCCACCCTCGCCCGCACCGCACCCCGGAGGCACACCGCTCATGAACACCGGCAGCAGAAGGTCCCGCCGAACGGCTCTGACCGCCCTGACCCTCGTCCTTCCCCTGACCGCGGTGGCCGCCTGCGGTGGCGGCAGCGGCACCGGTACGTCCGCCGAACAGGGCAGCGGCACGGGCACCATCACGGTCTGGGCCCACCAGGGCCAGGCCGGCGAGACCACCGCGCTGCAGAACGCGGTGAAGACCTTCAACTCCTCGCAGCAGAAGGTCAAGGTCAAGCTGACGCTGATCCCCGACGCCGACTACACCAAGACCATCACCGCCACCGACGCCTCGAAGCTGCCGGACGTGATGGAGTTCGACGGCCCGACCATGGCGAACTTCGTCTACAACAAGAAGCTCGCCGCGATCGGCGACTTCGTGTCGGCCAAGACCCTGTCCAACGCCACCGACGCCATCAAGGCGGAGGGCCGGATCGGCGGCAAGCAGTACGGGCTCGGCATGTACGACTCCGGGCTCGGCGTCTACGCCAACAAGAAGCTGCTGGACGCGGCGGGCGTCAAGTACCCCACCGGTCTCTCCGACGACTGGACGGCGGCCGAGTTCACCGCCGCCGTGCAGAAGCTCGCCGCCAAGGACTCCGACGGCAAGAGCCTGGACCTCCAGGAGAACAACGGCTTCGCGAGCGAGTGGGGCACCTACGCCTTCGCGCCCGTGGTCTGGTCGGCCGGCGGCTCCCTGCTGAAGGACGGCAAGGCGGCCGGCGCCCTCGACACCTCCGCCGTGGCCTCGGCGCTGAAGACCTTCCAGTCCTGGAAGAAGTACACGGACCCCAACACCGACGGGAACGCCTTCACCAAGGGCCGGGTCGCCCTGAGCTGGGGCGGACACTGGAACTACCCGGCGTACAGCAAGGCGCTCGGCAAGGACCTGGTCGTGCTGCCGCTGCCCGACTTCGGCAACGGCGCCAAGACCGGCCAGGGCTCCTGGGAGTGGGGCATCGGCGCCGCCACCAAGAACGGCAAGGCGGCCGGCGCCTTCCTCGACTCCCTCCTGAGCGACACCAACGTCACCGCGATGACCACGGCCAACGGCGCCCCCGCCGGCACCAGGTCCGCGCTGGCCGCGAGCGCGCTGTACAAGGAGGGCGGCCCGCTCCAGCTCTTCGCCGACCAGCTCGCCAAGCCCTGCGGTGCCAGTGACATCACCAAGTCCTGCGTGGCGGTGACCCGCCCGATCACCGCCGGATACCCGACGGTCACTGCCAAGTTCAGCCAGGCGCTGAGCGACGTCTACGGCGGCGCCGACCCGAAGACCGCCCTGGCCAAGGCCGCCCGCGCCATCGACCAGGACTTCTCGGACAACGACGGCTACCAGCTGCCGTAGCCGGCCGGCATCCAGCAGCCGGGCGGTACGGACGCGCGCTGACAGCGTCCGTACCGCCCGGCCGGGAAGAGGACTCCTACCGTGACCACCGTGAACCCCGCACCCGCCACGCCCGACCGGCGGAAACCGAGCCCCGCACCGGCGGCCGCCGAGTCCGTGCGACCCCGGCGCCTCAACCGTGACCGGCTGCACGGGCTGCTGATGTCGGCGCCCGCCCTCACCGGACTGATCGCCTTCGTCGGCGTGCCGTTCGGGTACGCCGTCGTCCTGTCCTTCTACAACGTGCGGCTCGGCTCACCGCTGCCGCCGCGGTTCTTCGGCGTCGAGCAGTACCGGCGGCTCTTCACCGACCCCGACATGGCCGGGCCGTTCCTGCGGGCCCTGCTGAACAACCTGACCTTCGCCGTGGTCGTCGTACCGCTGCAGACCGGTCTCGCGCTGGGCCTGGCGATCCTGCTGAACCGCAAGCTCAAGGCCATCGGCGTCTTCCGGTCCCTGTTCTTCCTGCCGGTGGTCTTCCCCATGGCCCTGGTCGCCGTCATCTGGCGGCTGATCCTCGCCCGCAGCGGCGACGGCCTGCTCAACTCGGCCCTGCACACGGTGAGTCTCGGCAACTGGGGTGCCTTCGACTGGCTGGGCAACGGGCTCACGGCGATGGCCTCGGTCATCGTGCTGTCCGTGTGGCAGGGCGTCGGCTTCCAGATGGTCATCCTGCTGGCCGGCCTGCAGCAGATCCCGGGCGAGCTCTACGAGGCCGCCGAACTCGACCGGGCCTCCCGCCGGCAGCAGTTCCGGCATGTCACGCTGCCCGGCATCCGCGGCACGCTCGTCTTCGTCGCGATGCTGACCTCGGTGCTGTCCTTCCGGGTCTTCGACCAGATCTACGTCCTCGTGCACGGCGGCGGCCTGAACGAGGACGCCACCCGCACCGTGATGTACGAGGCCGTCACCACCGCCTTCGACCAGAACAACATCGGCCAGGCGTCCGCGATCACCGTCGTCTTCTTCCTGATCGTCGTCGCCCTGACGCTCATCCAGCGCCGTGTCGTCCGCACCGGCAACGAGGACTGATCATGACCCGCACCCCCCTGCGCCGCTTCCTCGACTACGCCGTCCTGAGCGTGCTGGCGTTCGTCTTCGTCCTGCCGGTGCTCTATCTGCTGATCGGCAGCTTCAAGCCCTCCGACGAAGTACTGAGCGGCCTGACCGGCTTCCTCCCCACGCACCTGACCCTGCACAACTACACGGCCGTCCTGAACAACTTCGACTCCGACGCGACCGGCTACTTCTGGCGCTTCATGGGCGTCTCGCTGCTGGTGGCCACCGTCACCGTCCTCGGCGGGCTGATCGTCAACTCGATGGCCGCCTACGGGCTGACCCGGCTGCGCTGGCGCGGCCAGAACGCCGTCTTCGCCGTCGTCCTGCTGCTGATGCTGGTGCCGTTCGAAGCGGTCGCGGTCCCCCTCTTCTACATGCTCGACGAGCAGCGCAACACGATCTACGTCCAGGCGATCCCCTTCATCGCCAACGCCTTCTCCGTCTACCAGTTCGCCACGTTCTTCAAGGCGATCCCGCCGAGCATCGAGGAGGCCGCCCGCATCGACGGCGCCGGTCCCTGGCGTACCTTCTTCGCGATCGTCGTCCCGATGTCGAAGCCGGTGTTCGCCTCCGTCGCCATCCTGACCTTCCTCACCCAGTGGGGCGCCTTCCTCTGGCCGGTCCTGATGGTCTCCGACCCCACGGTCCGCCCGCTCCCCCTGGAGATGAGCGTCTTCCAGGGCCAGCAGCCCGTCGACTGGGGCCAGGTCCTCGCCTTCGGCGTACTCCTGGTGCTGCCCGTCCTGGTCGTCTTCGCCTTCTTCCAGCGGTGGTTCGTACAGGGAGTGGCCAGCTCCGCGGTCAAGGGCTGACCGCTTCCACCGCCGAAAGCAAGCGTGGACAAGGGAAACCCAGGGAGCCAAGCCCGCCGGCGGCGCCGCACCCGCCACCAAGACGTGGACGGATGCCCTCGGCCGCCTCACCCGTATCCACCACTGCACCAAGTCCGACCTGCCGCACCGACCGGGCGACTTCGCCGAGCCGTGCTCCAGGTCCAGTACGCGGCGGAGCCGACGGACGGTGCGGCGGAGGGCACTGTCTCGAGGGTCGTCATCCCGGCCGACGAGAGTACCCCGGGGCCGGGAGACCGGGTGGCCGTGAGCCGCCGATCGCCGGCCACGGTGTATGTCGCGGTGACGGCGCCTTCCCCCTCGCTTCACGGATCGGCACCGGCGACGCCCTGGGGCGTCACACCGACCAGCTGAAGGGGTGCTCCTGAACTCGTAGTTCGATCGGACGAGCTCACGTTATGGCATCAGGTGCCAAGTTGAGTTGAAGTGACGGGGGAGGTCAGGGATCAGGGTCAGCACAGGCAAGGATCCGTGCTCCATCCCAGGGCGATGATGTCCTTGTCCCGCAGTGCGCCGGAGTAGGCCTGTAGCTCGTCCACGTCGCCGTGCAGGTATTCGCCCCAGCCGTCACCGACCTCGGCCCGGCCGATCTGGAGGGCGCCGGTGCTGGGCCAGCCGTCGGGGAGGGTCGTGGTCGCGTCGGCGTTGGTGTAGCCGTCGAGGTAGAGCTTGATCGTGTCGGTGGCGTCGTCGTAGACCACGGCGAGGCGATGGCCCTGACCCTCGCCGCCGTCCGCGCCCGCGATCCGGGACACCACCCTCTCCGGGGCTCCGGCCTCGTCTTTCTCCGGCATCACCAGTTGCCAGGTGTGCGTGGACGGCTCGTAACGCACCTTGAAGGCGTCGGTGTGCTCACCGGCCTGCGACAGCACGGTCATCGGGTGGGCGGGCTCGGAGTCCGCGAGGCGTACGACGACGCCGAGGGTGAAGCTGTCCCCGGTGTCCACGACGGGTCCGTCGGCAGCGGCATGACCGTTCTCGCCGTCCAGACGCAGATGTCCCTCGCCGACGAGTGGCGGCGGTACGTAAGTGCAGTCGGGGTCGATGTCCGGGATACAGGAATCGTCGGAGCCCCGGTAGATCGAAGCGCCCGTGCCGAGCCGCAGCGGTGCGCCGTCCGACTGCTCGGGGCTCACGCCGTCCGTGGCGTTCTCCAGCGACCAGTGGCCGAGCAGTTTCGGCTTGCGGTACGCCAGTTCGGCCGCCTCGTCCGGCACCACGACCCGGTCGTGGACCTGGACGTCACCGATGTCGCCGTGCCACCGGTCCCGGTAGCCGGCAGCCCCGCGGGCGCGCCCGATCTGGAAGGCGCCGGCCGCCTCGGCGGGAGTCGCGTCAGCGGCGGTCCCGACCTCGTGGCCGTTGACGTACAGCCGCACCTTTCCGATCTCGGCGTCGTAGAGCCCCAGCAGATGGGTCCACTCGCCGGTCTCGGGGGCGCCGCCGGACACCCGCGCGCCGCCGATCGCGAACGACCAGACGGGTCCCGAGTCCTGACGGTTCAGGCCGAGGCTGAAGCCGGGCGCCCCGTCGGCGTCCTGGCTGGCGACGGTCATGTCGCGGTCGGTCTCGGCGGGCCGTACCCACGCGCTCACCGCGAAGGTCCTGCGGATGTCGGCCGCCGGGGCGTCCGGAGTGAGAAATCCGTGGCCGCTGCCGTCGAGGCTGACCGTGGCGGCGGTCGCGGTGCCCGCGGGCGCCGGGCCGCCGAAGGTCACGCCGGTCCCGGCACGGGCGGTGGTGCCGGTCTCGGCGGCGGCCGCACGGGAGCCCGCAGGGTCGTCCAGCTTCCAGCGGGCGACGGGAGCGCGGCCGGCCTTCACGTTGAAGTCGTAACGCGACTCCGCGCTGCTGCGGCCCGACCGGTCGATCGCATGGACCGTCAGCCACTTGGGTCCCGAAGTGAGCGGCAGGTACGGAATGGTCACGGCCGCGCCCGGCCGCTCCGCGGAGACGGTTCCGTAAGGGCCATCCGGGAAGCCGTACGTGTACGACACCACGTCGTCGGAGGGTGAGTCCACGGTGAAGTGGCCGTAGACGCCCACTCCGTCGACCCAGAACACATCCTCGGGCTCGGGGTAGTCGGGGGAGGTGATCGTGGCCTTCTCCGGACTCACGTCGTCGTACACGAACGAGCAGGCCGAGCCGTCGTCCTCGTCGCTCCACGCGGAGGTCGCCTTGCCGTCGTTTGCGCGGACATGCCAGGAGACGACGGTGTTCGCCGGGACGTCGTTCGGCATCGTCCAGTACTGGGTCGACCCCGACGACAGGGTGATGGTGGTGTAGGCGCGCCGCTGCTCCACCCCGGCCGTGTCCGTCCACCAGGCTTCGAACTCGCCGCTGACCGGGCTGGACTCGGAGGGCTGGTTGTCCTCCTCGGGGTCGTACAGCACTGCGCTGAGTCTGGGCGGCGCCGAGACGTACGGCATGTCCTCGCCGGTCGCGCAGGCCTTGCCTCCCGACCGGAGGTCCTGGACGAGCGGCTGCTTCGGCGGCAGGTTGTCCACCGCGTGCGCGGTCCCGGCGGCCGTGGCCAACAGCGCCGCCGCACAGCTCCCCACCACCGTCCGTCTCCGTCGGCCCGTCCATCTGAATCTGTTCAAGTGACCCTCCCCTGTGGGTGCTTGATACCTGTGGATCGCACAGGTGCACGAAGCTAACAGGGGGGACTGACAGTACTGGAGGGGTTTTCCGCGCATGCCGCCTGGCGGGGAAGGGCGGCCGAGCGGAACACACGGTGCCGGCGGGTCCGGGCTCACAGCGCCGCGGAGGTGGTCTCGGTCTCGTGTGCGGCCGTGCTTGCCAGCAGGCGCAGCGCTGCCTCGGAAGGTGAGCCGGGTTCGGCCGTGTAGGCGATCAGGCGCTGGCCGGAGGTGTTGGGGATGAGGAGGTTCTCGAAGCTCAGGTCCATCGTGCCGACCAGCGGGTGGCGCAGCCGCTTCAGTCCCGAGGCGCAGGTGCGCACCGGATGGCGGGCCCAGCGGGCGGCGAACTCGTCGCACTGGACGGTGAGTCGGCCGACCAGTTCGGTCAGCCGGCGGTCGTCGGGGTGCCGGCCGGCGATCAGCCGCAGCGAGGCGACCGCGAGCTGTGCCTCGTCGTCCCAGTCGGTGTAGAGGGCCCGGTAGCGGTCGTCCAGGAACAGCATCCGCGTCACATTGGGCCGGGTGCCCGGCGTCCCGGGGCTGTCCGCGGGCAGATGCGCGGCGAGCAGGGCGTGTCCCAGCCGGTTCCAGGCCAGTACGTCGTTGCGGCGGTCCAGGACCAGGGCCGGCACCTCCGACATGGCCGCCAGCAACTGCCGGGCCGAGGCGCCGGCCTGCTCCGCGCGGGGTGTGGTGCGGCGGGCCGCGGTGGCGGTCGGGCGGGCCAGGTCCTTCAGGTGCGCCGTCTCGTCGTCGGTCAGCCGCAGGGTGCGCGCGATCGCGTCCAGCACGGAGTCCGAGGCGCTGAGCGCGCGGCCCTGTTCGAGACGGGTGTAGTGGGTGATGCTGACCCCGGCGAGCATGGCCAGCTCCTCGCGGCGCAGCCCGCTGACCCGGCGGCGGGTCGGGTGCGGGGTGATGCCGACGTCCTGCGGACGCAGTGCGGCACGGCGGGACCTGAGGAAGACGCCCAGTTCGGACGGAGTGTCCATCGCTGCCTCCCGTTCGCTCGCCTCCATGATGCCCGCCCGCCGCGCCGGTCGTGAGCCGTGAGGGTGGTCATGTGATGACCACCCTTGCGGCGGCTGTGCGAGACAGGGTGCTGGCTGGGGTCCCGCGCCGAGACGAGTCTCTTTCCCGGCGGTGCGCACGACAGACGCACCGCGGAAGCCCGGACCAACCAGGGCGAACTAGAACGAAGGGGACTCGACGTCATGTCCGTCATCGATGCGGAGACGGCCGGTACGGGCGCGGGAACGGCTCCGGCCGTCCTCACCCCGCGCCTGCGGCTGGTGCTGGTGCTGCTGCTCGCGGCCCAGTTCATGCTGGCCGTGGACTTCTCCATCCTGAACGTGGCGCTGCCGGTGATCGGCGAGGGCCTGGGCTTCTCGCTGGCCCGTCTGCAGTGGATCGGCACCGCGTTCGCCCTGTGCGCGGCGGGCTTCACCCTGCTGTTCGGCCGGGTCGCGGACCTGTTCGGCCGCCGCCGGCTCTTCCTCGGCGGGCTGGTGGTGCTGGGCGCGGCCTCGCTGGTGGGCGGTCTGGCGCAGAACCCGGAGGTGCTGATCACGGCCCGTGTCCTCCAGGGGCTCGCGACCGCCGCGGTGACCCCGGCGGGCCTCGCGCTCATGACGACCTCGTTCCCGGAGGGCCCGCTGCGGGAGAAGGCCCTCGGCCTCAACGGGGCTCTGATGTCCGCAGGGTTCACCACCGGCGCGATCCTCGGCGGCCTGCTGACCGACCTGCTCTCCTGGCGGTGGGCGTTCTTCATCAACGTGCCCGTCGTCGTCGCCGTCCTGGTCGTCGCCCCGACGGTCGTCAAGGAGTCCCGGCCCGACGGGCGCCCGAGGCTGGACCTGCCCGGCGCCGTCAGCGTCACCCTCGGTCTGCTGGCCGTCGTCCTCGGCCTCACCCAGGCCGGTGAGCACGGCTGGGGCTCCGCGAACGCGCTGCTGTCGCTGGCGGCCGGTGTGCTGCTGCTGATCGTTTTCTGGGCCGTCGAGCGCAGGGTGAGCGCCCCGCTGGTGCCGCTCGGGGTGCTCGGCAGGCGTTCGGTGGCCTGGGGCAATGTCGCCGGTCTGATCGCCTTCCTCACCGAGACCTCGCTGGTCTTCCTGCTGACCCTCTACCTCCAGGAGGTGCTCGGCTTCTCCCCGCTGGCCGCCGGTCTGTCCTTCGGCGTGCTGGGCATCGGGACGGTCGTCGGCGGCTCGGTCGCCCCGCGGGTCATCGGGCGGATCGGCAGCAAGCGGACGCTGATCACCGGCGGCATCCTGCAGACCGTGTTCACGGCCGCGCTGCTCGGCCTCGGCGACGGCCGCTCCTGGCTGTGGCTGCTGCTGGTCGCCACCTTCGCCGGCGGTGTGGGCAACATGCTCGTCATCGTCGGATTCATGGTCACCGCCACCTCCGGTCTCGCCGACCACGAACAGGGCCTGGCCACCGGGCTCGCGACCATGACCCAGCAGATCGGCATCACCATGGGCACGCCGGTCATGAGCGCCGTCGCCACCGCCGCGATGACCGGCACGGGAGCCTCGGCCGTCCTCGGCGGACTGAGGACGGCCATCGCCCTCAACGCCGCCCTCGTCCTCCTCGGCACCCTCACCAGCGCCGTGTTCCTGCGCCCAGGTGGCGGCCATGCGGCCGGACCCGCACGCACAGGCGGTCCAGCAGGTGATCCGCGATCTGATCGGCACCGGTGACGGGACGACCTACGTGTTCGACCGGCTCTCGGGGCTGTCGAACCGCTACGACCTCGGCGGCGAGCACCCGCTGGCCGGCCGCAACGCCCCCGGCTTCCGCCTCCGGGACGGCACTCGCCTCGGTGACCTGCTGCGGTACGGTTCGGCGTTGAGCTGGGAAGGCCGCATACGGTATGCGGCGGGTCCGGCGAGGAACGACCTCTCCCTGGGCGCCGTGCTCGTGCGGCCCGACGGCGTCGTCGCCTGGGCGGCAGGTCATGACCCCGACCGCGACGCGTTCGAACAGGCTGCCGGCCAGTGGTTCGGTACCCCTGAGAAGCAGGCGTCCGCTTCCCCAGGAGAAGATCGCGTTCGACTGCATGAACGATGAGCGTGAAGAGGGATTGGGGAAAGAGCCATGGCGAAGGAGCGGGTCACGGTGTGCCTGCCTCCGTGCGATCCGGGGGACGTCGTCCGGGCCGTCACCGCGGCGATGGCGCCGTTCGACTACAACCGTGACGTCGGGGTCGGCGATCCGGATGTCGAGACCTGGTGGGACTACTGGCAGATCGACGGCCGGGGCTGCGAGTTCCTGGTCGTCGCGGGGCACGAGGACGACCCGCGCCTCATCCGGGGTGCCAAGGCTCTGTCCGGGGAGCCGCGCAACGTGCCGCCTTCACTGTGCGACGGCGGGCCGCGAGCGCTGCTGGATCTCGAAACGCCGCGTGCGCGGGCGGCGGCGAGGGCACGCAGGGCCTTCGAGGCATGGCAGGAGTTCGCCTCCGCCTACCCGCCCGGCCGTGCTTTCGGTGACTTCCGGGCCCGGCACTTCGCCGACCCCGAGAACTATTCGCAGGTACAGGCCGTGGAGGACTACCGCGCGCAGCCGGTCGTCGCGGCGTTCCTGGACAACCCGGAACTGGAGGAGGTCGTGGGCGGCGACCCGATCGCCCGCCTGAGTGACGACCTCGACGGCTTGGTGCGCCACGCCATGGACGACGTCCTGCCCTCGAACGCCCTGCTGACCCTGGAGGGGCACTGGCTGGACGTCGCGAACGAGGCGCGGCGCCGCTACTTCAGCGACTACCTGGTCGGGCTTCCGGCCGACGCGTACGCCGTCCGCGTGCTGTACCACGGGTGAGGTCCCGGCCTCACATTCCGGTCATGCCGCCACCGGTGAGGCCCGGGGCCAGTGCGGGGAGCCAGAAGACGGCGACGGCCAGGGCGAGTGAGGTGAGGCCCACGGCGCGGGCCACCAGGTGGCCGGCCGGGGCCAGTTTCTCCGTGGTGATCACGGCGGTCAGGGCCGCCATGGCCCAGAGGTTCATCGCGCCGAAGGCCGCCAGCAGCACCATCAGCGACCAGCAGCAGCCCAGGCAGAAGGCCCCGTGGTGGACTCCGGCGCGCAGGTCGCGCGAGGGGCGCGGGTAGGAGGCGTAGCGCAGCATCAGGCCGACCGGTGAGCGGCACTTCGCCAGGCAGCGGTCCTTGAGGGGGGTGAGCTGGTAGACGCCGTTGAGGGCGAAGACGGCCGCGGCCACCGCGGTCCCCGCGATGGCGGGGAGGGCCGTCGCCCGGTCCAGGCCGGCCGCCAGGGCGTACGCGGGCAGCCCGGCCGCGGCCCAGACCAGCAGGTAGGCGAGGGTGAAGACGGCCATGCGCGGTGTGCGGTGCGCGGTGATGGTACGGGCGTACAGCGCGGCGACGGGCGCCGTGGCGGGCAGCATCATGGCGGCCGTCATCAGCGTCCACACGGCCAGGAACGCGGGCAGGGCCAGGCCCATGGTGCCCGGCATCGTCTGCGTGCCGCCCCAGCGGGTCACCAGCCAGACCCAGGCGGCGGCCGCCGCGACCAGCAGCAGTGCGGCGGGGCTCGCCCCGCGGCGGACGGCGACCGGGCGACCGGTCACGCGGACCACGTGAAGGGCGCCGAGTGGGCGTTGCCGCCGGAGAAGTCCCAGGAGCGGCCGTACACGCCGGCGCCGGTGGCCCGCGTGGAGCGGGCGACGGTCAGCGTGCTGTTCACCGGGTGGAAGATGCCGGTCAGGCTCATGACCGGGCCGTCCTCGCCGAACTGCGGGGCGACCTGGTCCTCGATCTCGATGTCGATGGCGTCGCCGACCCGGGCGGCGTGGCGGCGGCCGTCGTCGCGGTAGTCGATGGGCACCCGCTGCACGCCGAGGACCTCGCCGATCAGCGGAGCGAGCGCCGCCATCGGCCCGCCCGCCTGGCCGGAGAAGACCCGGCCCAGCGCGTCCGCCTGCCCCTCGTCGGCCGCGGCGTCGAGGTACAGCGCCACCTGCCAGCCGCCGTCGGCCATCACCCGGGGCGCGTCGATGAAGACGGCGACGCTGCGGTCGGAGACGTCCACGCCGTCCACGGTGCCGCGGTCCACATGGAACGCGAAGGTCACCTGGCAGCGTTCGTGGTCGGCGGGGGCGGTCAGGCCCGAGGTGGTGCAGGGACAGACCACGTCGCAGTTGCAGCTCTCCAGATACGTGCCGTTCAGACTCCAGGGCATGGCGCTCGGCCTCCCTCGCTCGCGTCCCCCTCGGCCCGGGGGAGTGCATCGGGAGGCTCCGTCCGTCCCGGTGCCACTCCTCTCCAGGCTACTGCCGCCGGGCGATCTTGCAGACCCGGACATGTCGCCTATGGTGGCTTTCGTGGCGTTCGCGGAGTCGGTCCCGGAGCCGGGGCGGCGGTCCTGGGCACCGCTGCTGGCGGTGTGCGCCGGGTATTTCATGGTGATCCTGGACGTGACGGCCATCAACGTCGCCGTGCCGGTGATCGGCCGGGAGCTGTCGGCCTCGCTCACCGGCATCCAGTGGATCACCGACGGGTACACCCTGGTCTTCGCCGGGTTCCTGCTGACCGGCGGCGCGCTGGGGGACCGGCTGGGCAGCCGTCGGGTGTTCTGCTGGGGTGTGGCGGTGTTCGTGCTGTCCTCGGCCGCGTGCGCGCTCGCGGCGAGCGCCCCGTCGCTGGTGGCGGCGCGGCTGGCGGAGGGGCTCGGCGCGGCGCTGATCGTGCCCGGTTCGCTGGCCCTGCTCCAGCAGGCCTACCCGACCCCGGCCGCCCGCTCGCGGGCCTTCGGGCTGTGGGGGTCGATGGCGGGCATCGCGGCCGCCGCCGGCCCGCTGCTGGGCGGGCTGCTCGTCGCCACCCTGGGCTGGCGCTGGGTGTTCTTGATCAACCTCCCCGTCGGGGCGGCCTGCCTGGTGCTGACGCTGCGGCACGTGGCCCGCTCGCCCCGGCACCCGGCCCGGGCCCTGGACTGGCCGGCGCAGTGCGCGGTGCTGGCGGCGGTGGCACTGCTGACCGCGGCGCTCAACGAGGCCGGACGGCGCGGCTGGTCCGATCCGGCCGTGCTCGCCGGGCTGGGCCTGGCCGCGCTGGCCGCCGTGGCGTTCGCGGTGCGCGAGCGGCTGGCCCGCTCTCCCGTCCTCCCGCCGGACCTGCTGCGCGCCCCGGCGATGAGCGGGGGAGCCGCCATCGGCCTGCTGTTCAACTTCGGCTTCTACGGCATGGTGTTCACCGCCAGCCTCGACTTCCAGCACCAGCGCGGCTTCAGCGCCCTCGGCACCGGGCTGGCGCTGTTCCCGGCGGTGGCGATGACCATGTTCGCCTCGGTCCTGTCCGGGCGGCTGTCCCGTCGCACCGGTCACCGTCCGCTGGTGGTCTCCGGCATGCTGCTGGCCGCCCTGGGGCTGGCCGGCTGGGCCGCGGCGGGACCCGACCCCGCCTACCCGCTGCTGGTGGCCCCGATGATGGCCGCGGGGTTCGGCACCTCCTTCGCCCTCACCGGCTCGACCGCGACCGTGATGGGCGCCGCGCCCGCCGCGTACTCGGGCGCCGCCTCCGCCCTCTTCAACACCACCCGCCAGATCGGCAGCGCCACCGGCGTCGCGCTCGGCGGCAGCCTGCTCGCCACGGCCGCCGACTACGGCACCGGGCTGCGCGTCAGCATGGCCGTCGGCGCGCTCGCCTACCTGGTCGCGGCGGGCCTCGCCCGGCGGTGCGTGCCGGTGGCACCGGGAACGGCCTAGGACACCGTGCGGCCGCCGGCCCGGCGACGGCACCGGCGACAGATGGTCGCTCTTTGTCAACTCGCGTTGTTAGAAAGGATGTTGACGGTCGATTTGTGGCAGGGAAAAGACACGCGTGCCGCTTTCTCGCGGTAGCTTCTACCCGTCAGTAAGAGGTCCGAGCAACGGGGGACGTGTGGTCGCCTCTCCGCACGGCGAGAAGTTCGCCGCCTGCCTTCGGATGCTGAAGGACCGCAGCGGCCGGGGCTACGACCGGCTCGGCAAGGAGGCGGGCGTCAGCGGGTCCAGCCTGCACCGGTACTGCTCCGGCCTCAGCGTCCCGACGGACTACCGGGTGGTGCACGCCTTCGCCAAGGTGTGCGGCGCCAGCGCCGAGGAACTCCGCGAGGCGCACCGGCTGTGGGCGCTGGCGGACACCGAACGGGACACACCGGCCACGGCCGCCGAGGAGAGCCCGCAGCCGGAGCAGGAGCGGGGGCCGAAGCAGGGGCCGGAGCCGGCGCCGGAAGCCGGGCGGGAACCGGAACCGAGACCCGGGCGGGAAGCGGAAGCCGAACCGGACGACGTCACCCCGGCCGTGGCGGGGACCGGGCGGCCGCGGCGGTTCCGGGTGCCCGACAAGCTGTCCCCCCGTGCGGCGGTGCTGGCCGCCGTGGTCGCGGTGGTGCTGGTGGCCGGGTTCGTGTGGCTGCCCGGCGACAGCACCGACGGTGACCCGTCGGCGTCCGGCGACAAGGTGCTGGACTCCCCGGCGTGCAGGACCGTGAGCATGGGGCAGCACGACGACTGCGTGCGCGAGGTCCAGACCCTGCTGGCGCGCGCCAAGGGCAAGCTCGCCATCGACGGCGACTTCGGGCCGGAGACCCTGCGCCGGCTGACCGCCTTCCAGGTGCTGGCGGGGCTGCCCGCCACCAGCGTCGCCGACGACGCCACCAAGAAGGCGCTGTACGCGCACCAGGTGAACATGACCACCTGGTCGCCGGCCAGGGTGGCGAAGCGGGTCCGTGAGGTGTTCGCCGAGGATCCCGGCACCGCCGTGGCCGTGGCCCGCTGCGCCTCCTTCCTCGACCCGCTGTACGTGCTGCCCAACACCAACGGCAGCCGCAACTGGGGCGTCTTCCAGATCTCCGACGCCCGGCTGCGGGACCTCGACGGCACCCCGCTCAAGGCGTTCGACCCGGACTGGAACATCAAAGCGGCGCACCGGCTGTGGAGCGTCCGGCACGACTTCCACGACTGGCCCTCCTGCGAGGCGGCACTGAAGAACACACCGAAGAACTGATGCCCGGAGCTCCGGGTACCGCCGAGGCGGTACCCGGAGCTCCGATCCCCCGGATGCGACGGCCTCAGATCGTGCCGTCCTCCCACCACCAGTCGCGGCCGAGGTCGGCCCGGCTGTCGACGTGCTGGTGGTCGACCGTGTACGTCTCCAGCCCGGAGAACCCGCAGGTCTCCGCCTTCTGGTAGACGGTCTTCGTGGCAACGCCCGGCACGTCCAGGTCGGCGGCCGTGCCGTACAGGTGCATGCTGTCGCTGGCCCCGCCGATCTCGGCGTTGTGCGCGATGCTGCGGAAGCCGGAGTTGACCGTGATCGGCTTGTCGCCCAGCTTCTTGCGGAGCGCCTCCAGCTTGTACATGCAGCGGCGGACGTTCTCCTTCACCGCCGACGCGCTCAGCTTGCCGCCGTTGAAGGCGCCGCCCGTCTGGTTCTCGAACTCGCTCCAGTTGAAGTGGAGCGTGGAACCGTCGGACTGCTCCAGCGCGTTGAGCTTCGCCTGGGTGTTGGGTCCGACGCTGGCGTCGGCGGTCAGGCCGTACGCCGCCTGGAACCGGCGTACGGCCGCGGCCGTACCGGAGCCGAAGTCGCCGTCGATGCTCACCCGGCTGTGGCTCGCGCTGTCCGCCGCCCAGCCCGCGATCCGGATCTGCAGCTCGGTCACATCGGCGCCGGTGGCGCCCTGTTCCAGGGTGCGCGACCAGGAGTAGGCCTGCGCGGTGCCGGAGAACAGCAGCTGACCGAAGGCGACACCGGCGCCGGCGGCCAGCGTGCCGCGCAGCATGGTGCGGCGGTCCAGGGGACGGGAGGAGAAGGTCATGGTCGTCCTTTCGAAGAGGCCGGAGGAGGTCAGTAGGCGATCTGGAACGTCACGTTCTGCGCGTCGGTGTCGTAGGCGTGGATGCGCAGGACGAAGTGGGTGCCGTCCTTGACGTCGGTGGCGACGGTTCCCCACTCGGTACCGTGCGTGGTGTAGGCGTCGTCGTTGTTGCACTTGGCGGTGTGGTCGACGAACACCACACAAGCGTCCAGGTACACGCCCGGCTCGTCCGTGATGAGCCGCAGATTGATGTCGTTGCACCGCGAGGACGTGGTGTAGGTGCCGTACTCCTTGGCGGCCGTCTGGTACTTGTACGTCAGGGTCTTCGCGCCGCCGTAGCAGCTGGTGGCGGCGGCCGAGGACTGTGCCGACGCGGGCGCGACGCCCACGGCCAGCAGGGCGGCCGTGGTGAACAGGGCCGACGCCAGCGTTCTGTTGCGGATCATGGTGCTCTCCCTGTGGCCGGGGGTCAGAAGGCGATCTGGATGGTGGCGGAACTGCCTTCCAGGTCCACGCCGTTGGGCACGGTGAACTTCGTTCCGTCCAGGACGTCGGTGGCGATGGTCGTCCAGCTCCAGCCGACCTTGGTCCAGCGGTTGCAGACGCCGGTCTTCTCGAACTTCACGCAGGCGACGACGTACTCCGCGTCGCCTCCGACGACGCGCATGTTGATGTCGACGCAGCGGCTCGTGGTCCGGTACGGGCCGAAGTCGAGGACCTCCCCGTAGTGCACCGTGACCGCTCCGCCGTAACAACTCGTGGCGGCGGTGGCGTTGGCGGCTTTGGCGGCGGTGGCTGCCGAGGCGGGCGCCGGGGCGGTGAAGCCCAGGGCGACGAGCAGGGCGACGAGGGACGCGCGGGCGAACCGGGCGGTCATGGGGGTTCTCCTCGGTACGACGGCGGGGGCGGCCGGGATCACCGGTTGGCCAGCCGGTCCAGGTCGGCCTGGGTGCCGTTGAACACGTCACCGGTGGCCGGGGCCTTGATGCCCGGGAAGAGCGCGGCGTCGGTGTACTGCCACATCGTCCAGGTCGTCGAGCCGTTCGGCAGCGGCGGCTGGGTGATCGACTGGCGGTAGTCCGCGAGTTGCATCGGATACCGGGCGAACGCGGTGGTCGAGCCCAGGCAGTCGTCCAGGAAGGACTTCTGGGTGTAGATGACCGGCGTACGGCCGAAGGCCGCCTCCACCTTGTCCAGCCAGGCCTTGGCGTCGGCCACCGTGCCGTAGGTCGGGCAGCGCCCGGTGCCGTCGTCCATGCGTTCCAGGTCGAACACCGGCGGCAGGTCGCCCGCCCGCTGCCCGGTGTAACCGGTCGCCCGCACCGCGGCGATGAACCGGTCGGCCTGCGCGGCTCCCGTGTCGGCCGCCGAGCCCGTGTAGAAGTGGTAGGGCGCGACGGCCAGTCCCGCCGCCCGGGCCGCCGGCAGGTCGGTGGCGAGGTACTCGTCGGTGACGTTCAGGCCGCGGGTGGCCTTGACCGTCGCGAACTCGACACCCGAGGCCTTCACGGCCTTCCAGTCGATCGGCGCGCCGCCCGGGTGCTGGTACTTGGCGGTGTCCAGGCCGTCGATCGGGTAGCCGGCCGGGCGCGGTGGCGTGCAGTACGCGTTACGACTCGACCAGTCCACCAGCTTCGCCCAGGTGTTGGGGCCCACGACCCCGTCGGCGCTGAGCCCGGCGCAGTGCTGGAGCTCGATCACCCGGCCCTCGGTGCCGCCCCCGAAGTCGCCGTCGATGGTCAGCGGCGGGTAGTGGAACGGCTCCATGGCCAGGTTCAGCCGGCACTGCACCTCCTTGACCTCGACGCCGTTCGCGCCCTCGCGCAGGGTCGGGCGGGTGTCCGTGTGGCCGCACACGGTCGCCTGCGCCGTGGCCGACGTGCCCTGGGTGGCGCAGGTGTGCGGCGCGGCGGCCCAGGTGTTCAGGGCCGCCCAGGTCTGCGGTCCGAGCACCCCGTCCACGCTCAGCCCGGCACACGCCTGGAACTCCTTCACCCGGGTCTCCGTCGCCGGCCCGAACGAGCCGTCCGCCGCGACCGGCGTGTACCGGCTCGGCTTCGTCGCCAGGTCGAGTTCGCACTGCGCCTCGACCGTCGGGTCCCCCGTCGATCCCCGTTGCAGCGTGGGCTGTTCGCTCGTGTGCCCACAGACCGCGACCGCGGTCGCCGCGGTCGCCGCGGTGGTCACGGCCTGGGCCGCCCGCACCGCGGCGGGCCCGCACAGGGGCAGGACCGCTGCCACGGCGAGGGTCAGACCCCGCAGAAGCGTCCTCCGTCCCATCTGGTTTCCCCCTCATGTGAGTTGACCGGGAACTCCCGGCCCGGATCATGCTGACCCGCCCGCACCCCGGCCCGGGCACACCCGGCCCGGACGGGGACGCCGGGACAGTCACACGCCGGTGACCTGCGGGGACGGGGTGCCGCTGGGACGGAGCTGGGACGCGGGCGGCAGCAGGGGGAGGCACGTGCGTGCGAAGAGGGGGTCTCGTAGCCGTCGATCGGGGCGGCACCGAGGAGGGCCGGGCGGTCGGTCCGGGAATGCCGGCGCGCTCTCAGCCCTCCCGCGCCGGCACCCGCGACGTGGTGCCGTTGCGGGCGCGCCAGGCCGTGTGGTGGGCGTGGGCCGCGGACTCGGCGCGATGCCGGGCGGCGGCGGGGACCGGCAGGGCGCAGAGGGCGTCCAGGGTGGTGAGCATCTGCCCGGCGAAGCGCTCGCCCAGCCCGGTCAGGCGGTTCGAGGCCAGGACGGTGACGGTCGCCTCGCGGGCGGCGAGGCGCCAGCGGGCGAAGAGGACGTGGGCGGTGGCGCGCAGCGCCGGGTCCGGCTCGGACTCGCGGCGGGCGTTCCAGAACCGTGCCACGCCCAGGTGCGCGTACGCCCCGTGGAAGAGGCCGAGCAGCGGCCGGGGGTCGGGGCGCCAGGGGGCGTAGAACCGCTCGGCGCCGCTGGGTTCGAGGAGGTCGAACAGGTGCAGCAGGGCCGCCAGTTTGTTGTGCTGCATCTCGTGCACCAGGGTCACCGCGAACGTCGTCCCGGTGGGCGGACGGGACAGCGCCACGCAGCCGAACGCCTCCGCGCTGCTGCCGCTGACCTGCCCGGGGCCGCGGCTCAGCAGCGGCACCAGCAGCAGGGGGCCGGTGGCCAGCTCCGCGTAGGCCTGGGGGAGGTCCGCGCGCAGCAGTGCGCAGGCCTCCCGGGCCACGGTCTCCCAGTGCCGGGTCTCCCCGGCTCCGAGGTCCGCGGGGTGCGGTGCCGCGTTCGGGAAGTACGGCTGGTCCAGGACGTCCAGCAGCAGCGGCGCGCCCCCGTCCAGGGTGTCCAGCAGCCGGGCGCCCTGCCAGCGGCCCGTGCCGCCGTACCCCCGCGCGGGTACCGGTACCGGTCCGTCGGTGTCGGTCCCGGCCGCGTCGGCGAGGGTGACCAGGGACCGGCCGTCCGCGGTGACCCGCAGCCGGGCCCGGTCGCCGGGGCGGGCGCCGGGGAAGCGGGTCCGGCCGAGCGAGGGCAGCGCCACCCGGTCGCCGTCCACCGGCCACTCCACCCGCCCGGGCAGCCCCGCCCGGACCGCCGCGGCGGCGGCCAGCGCGGTGAACCACCGGATCGGCGGCCCGCCGTGCCCGGTTCCCTCCGCCGCCGCCTCCTCCGACTCCTCCGTCTCCTCCGCGGCGGTCCTTCCGTCCCGTTCGCGCACCAGCCGCGCCAGCAGGCCGAACAGCGCGGGGCCCGCCGCCGGATGGGACAGGACGGCCGCCGTGGCCACGGGGTCCGCGCGGGTGGCGGCGTCGAGCAGCTCCCAGGCCCGGCCGGCCTCCCCGGCCGGCGCGCCGCCCAGCTCCCCGGCGGTGCGCGTCACGGCGTAGGCGCAGGCCAGGCGCCTGCTGTGTTCCGCGCGCGCCAGCAGTTCCAGGGCCGCGGCCCCGCCACCGCCCGCGGCGACCGCGTCGAACATCACGCCCGGCATCCCATGCGGCACCGGCGTCATACCGCCTCCACAGGCCGGGGCCCCGTGCCCCGCAGCCTCTCCGTCTTCTCTCCGGCACGCGCCAGGTCCATGCCCAGCCGGTGCCGTACCCGCCGGATCAGTTCCGCCAGATCGGCGCAGTAGACACTGGGGTTGGCGAAGCCGGTGCCGGGCCGGTAGCGGGTGGCGTAGTGGCCGCCGCCGCACACCCGGTGCAGGGGACAGGCCTGGCAGTGCGCGCACAGCGCGTCGGCGCCCCACTGGCGGGCCGCGACCCCGGGGTGCAGCAGCAGCGCGTCGAAGGAGTGCCGCCACACGTCGAGCCCGGTGGCCGCCGCCCCGTCGTACGCCGTGCGCAGCGCGTCGTCCTGGGTGAGGGCGCCGTCGGTGTCGACCACCGCGTAGCGCACCGGGGACAGGCCCAGCGACTCCGTGCGCGGGGCGGCGCCCAGCAGCAGGGCCAGCAGATCGTCGAGGAGCCGGATCCCGGTCTCCCGGACCGGTGCGTCGTACCAGCGTTCGAAGACCGCCCACAGCCAGTCCGCGTACGGGGTGAGCCGGCCGCTCGGGTCCAGGCCCGGGGGCGGGGTGTGCCAGGTGCCCAGCGGGAGCAGGAAGTCCAGGGCCGGCGGGCGGTGTTCGAGCAGGTCCTCGTAGGTGCGTACCGGGTCGTTGCGCAGGTCGACCGTGCACAGCAGGGCGCCGAACAGATGGCGGTGCCGCTCGCTCGCCAGCCGTCCGAGGGCCGCGTTCACCCGGGCGTGGCTGCCGCGTCCGTCGGCGCCGCGCCGGTGCCGGTCGTGGGCGGCCCGGCCGCCGTCGGTGCTCACCCCGATGCGCAGGCCCAACGCGTCGCACAGCGCGAGCCGTTCCTCCGTCAGACGGATGCCGTTGGTCTGCAGCGACAGACGCAGCCGCACTCCGCCGCCGACCGCCGCGCGCAGCTCCTCGACGGTGCGGACGAGTGTCTCGTCGTCCAGCAGGAGAGGCTCGCCCCCGTGCAGCACCACGCCGGCCTCGGACACGCCGTGGGCGGACAGGTGTTCGGCGATCCGCCCGGCGACACGCCGTACGGTCGCCGGTGCCATGGCGCGCGGCAGGCCGCGCCAGCTCTGGTCGTGGGAGCGGTACATGTAGCAGTAGTCGCAGGCCAGGTCGCAGCGGCTGTGCACCTTCAGCACGAAGGAGTGGAACGGTCGCGGGACCCAGCCCGCCGCCCGGCGCTCCGCCACGTCGACGGACCGCGGCCAGGGTGGCTCGGCATGGCGCAGTGGCGGTCGACTCATCCGCTTCCCCCCGACGGCGTACACCGCGGACCTCGGCGGACGCGGTCGGCGGCGCACTCTGTGCCACCAGTATTCGTTCGCCGTGTGTTCAGCGTCAATATCGTTAATGAGCCAACGCAAGCCCTTGCGGAAGCAGTTGACGGTCCGTCGGGCGCGCCGTACGGCTGCCGTCGACGGCCCGGCGGAGCTACGCTGGGACGGCGGACCCGCCCAGGCCCCCGAGACCCGTGGAGCGGACACCATGGCAGTGGATGAGGACGCCGTCGGCGAGCAGGCGCGGATCCGGCGCGCCGGGAGTCCGGTGCCCGATCGCGCCGGGGTTCCGGTGCCCGACGTCGAGTCGGCGGTCCTCGACCTCTCGGTCCTGTCGCCCGAGGACGTCGCCGCCCTGCCCGACACGGTGCTGGGCGCGACCCTGCGCCGGGTGTACGACAGCTGCGCCGAGGGCGATCCGTTCGTCACGGGACACAAAGAGAGCACCACCTGAGGCATGGGGCGCACAGGGGGTGCCCGGGCCGCCGGCGGTGGTGTCCGCCCTGTACTGTCGGCAGCGCGCGCCCGGTTTGCCCGTCTTGATGGGGGTGTTGGCCATCCTGTCCGGCCGTCACCTCCCCTGCCGTCTTCCCCTGTCGTGTCGCGCTGAGCGGAGAGGTCATGCCCGTCGCCAACTCCCCTGACAGCCCCGGTCCGTTCGCTGTCTTCCTCGCGACCTCGGAGAACCTCGGCCTGAGCACCACCCTGCGCAACACCGCGGACGTGCTCGCCGAGGCGGGCCGCAGCGTCCTGCTCGTCGACGGCCGGTCCGGCGACCCCGAGGCCGCCCCGCCTCTGCCGCCGCCGGTCCCCGGCGAGGTGCGCACCGCCGCCGTCGGCGGCACCGCGCTCGCCGCGCTCGGCGACGACCCGGTCGCCCGGTCCTACGACCACGTCCTCGTCGAGGCCCCGGTGCCGGACACGCCCGAGGCGGCGGAACCCGCCGACGCGGCCGCGTTCGCCGACGCGCTCGTCCTCTGCTTCGCGATGACCGCCTGGTCCATCGACGGCGCCGCCGCCCTCGCCGAGGACCTCACCGCGCACCGCACCGACCGCCCCGTACGGCTGCTCACCCTCGGCCTGAAGAGCGACGTCGGCGTGCACGACCGGCTCCGCGAGGCACGCGAGCGGGCCCGCCGCCGGTTCCGCGGGTTCGCCCGGGCCGTCGGCGAACGGGACACGCCGTTCCTGGAGATCCCGTACAACCCGCTCTACCAGGACAGCCGCAGCCTGGCCGTCGAGGCCGAGGAGGCCGGCACGGTGGCCGGGCTGCGCCCCTACTACGAGCGGCTCGCCGACTGGCTGCGCGCCCACCGCGTCCCGGGCCTCACCCATGTCACCGTCGTGCACTCCGTACGGCACGCCGCCTGGGCCGCCTGGCTCTGCGACCGGCTGGCCGCCAAGGGCGTGCACGGCGAACTGCGCCGCGCCGACACCTACACCGGCGAACGGCCCGAACACGGCGCGGCCCTGCTGTTCCTCGCCCCCGACGACGCCGACGACACGCTGCTCGCCCAGATCGGCGCGCTCTCCCACACCGACGTCCGCATCGTCCTGGTCGACGAGTCGTTCCCGCACTCCGCGGCCGCCCACCACGAGCGCATCGACCTGCGCCACGCCGACCAGGACGAGGCGCAGCGCCTGCTCTACGCCGGCCTCGGCCTCGGCACCGCCGAAGGCGCCCCCGCCGCGGCCGTCCTCTTCCCGAGACTCCCGGAGAGCACCAACCTGGGCCCGCGCAACCGCGCCTTCACCGACCGCGACGAACTCCTCGCCACCCTCGGCGAGCGGCTGCGCGAGGCCGGCGGCGACGGCGCCTGCCTGGTGCTGCACGCCCCCAGCGGCTGGGGCAAGAGCGAGGCCGCCCTGGAGCTGTGCCACCGTCTCGGCCCCGGGTACGACGTCGTGTGGTGGGTGCGCGCCTGGGAACTCCTGCGGGTCGAACGCGGCCTGGCCCGGCTGGCCGGCCGCCTCGGCACCCGCGAGGACCGGCTCGGCGCCCCCGCCGCCGACACCGTCTCCCGCCTCCTCACCCGCCTCTCGCGCCCCGACGGCGACGCGGGCAGCTGGCTCATCGTCTACGACGGTGCCGTCGACCCCGCCGAACTGCACGGCCTGCTCCCCGTACCGCACCGCGACGGCCACGTCCTGATCACCAGCCGGGTGGAGCCGGACCGGGCCCCGGACACCGAGGAACGGCCACCGCACCTGACCCCTCTCGCGATGCCCGCGATGACCGCGCAGGAGAGCCGCGCGCTGCTCACCGACCGGGTCCCGGAGATCAGCGCACAGCAGGCCGCCCAGATCGCCGGCGTCGTCGACTCCGTGCCGCACGCCCTGAACCTGGCCGGCCACTGCCTCGCCGAACGCACCGCGCTGCACCGGACCGACGACCACCTCACCCCGGAGGCCGCCGTCCGCGCCGCCGTCGCGGACCTGGTCGCCGAATTCCGCGCCGACAAGAGCGAGTTGCTGCGCACCGTCCCCGCCGTCTCCGCCGTCGAGGTGATGGTCCAGGTCGCCCGGCGGTTCGCCCTGACCACCCCGGGTGCCGCCGCCTGGAGCGCCGAGAGCCCCGACCGGGACGCCCTCGGCTGGCTGCTGGACGCCGCCTCCCTGCTCACCGGCCGCGGCATGGGCCTGGAACTGCTGCGCTCCCGGCGCATCCTGTCCGAACTCGGCCGCGACGACGAGGCCGACCCCGGCAACGGCCGGACCCGGACCGTCCCCCGCCACCCCGACGACGTCCAGCTGCCCGACGAGCACATGGTCAGCGTCGCCCTGTGGGCGCTCGGCCGGGTCGGCCTGCTCGACGTCGACTTCGACCGCCGGCAGCAGCCGCTCGCCCAGCACCACGGACTGCGCGACCTGATCCGCGCCCGCATGGACCCCGAGGAGCGACAGCACATCGAGTCGGTGCTGCGCGGCGTCCTCGCCGAGTACAGCCAGCAGGAGAACCAGGACCTGCCCGCCGACTGGGCCCGCGAGGTGTACTCGCTGCGCATGTGGGAGGACCCCCGGCCCCGGGTGCGCCGCTCGCTGCTCAGACACCTCGGCGCCCTCGGCGGGCGCGCCGAGACCGCCGACCTCGACCGCCTCCTCGACATCGCGGGACGGGCCCGCGAGGAGTGGCGGCGCGACGGCGACGAACAGTCCCCCGAATACCTGCGCCTGCTCAACTTCACCGCCCGCGCGCACCGGCTGCGCGGCGCCTACGAACACTCCCGGGAACTCGCCCAGGAGGCCCTGCGCGGCCACCGCCGGCTGCTCGGCCTCACGCACCCGCGCACCCTGCTCTCCGCCGACTCCTACGCCGCCACCCTGCGCGCCCTCGGCCGGTTCGAGGACGCGCTGCTCGAACTGCGGCCCGCCCTGGACGGGCTGACGCTGCTGCTGGGCCCCAAGCACCAGGCCACCGTCCAGGTGGAGCACAACCTCGCCCTCACCGAGGCGCTCACCGGGCGGGTCGCCCCGGCCCTGGCCCGCGTCCAGAACCGCTTCCGCCACCGCCAGGCCGTCGGCGGCCCCGACGACCCGGTCGCCTGGGGACAGGCCGACCTGCTCGCCTACCTCTACCGCTGCGTCGGCCGCGACGGCGAGTCCCGCGACCTGCTGCGCCGGCAGCTGCGCCGGCTCGGCGACGCCTCCGGCATGGTCCGGCTCCGCGCCGAGGTGGGCCTCGCGATCAGCGAACGCCGCTTCGCCGACGGCTTCCCCGCCGTGAAGGACCCCCGCTACGGCTACGAACTCGCCCACGAGCGCGACCAGCAGGCCCTGGGCGTCTACCTCAGCCGGTTCGGCGCCGACCGCTACGACACCCTGCGCTGCCAGTTCAGCTACGCCGCCGACCTGCACGCGCTCGGCAAGGCCGAGGAGGCCGAGCAGCAGGCACGGCAGTGCGCCGAGGCCGTCGCCCGGCTGTTCGGCCTCGGCCACCCGTTCAGCGCGCTGTGCCAGGTGCGGCACGGCGTCTACCTGCGGGACTCGGCCGAGGCGGGGCTGCCGGACGCCGGGGCGGGGCTCGCCGAGGCCGAGGCGGTCGGACGCGGCGCCGCCGCCCTCCTCGGCCACTCGGTGGGCCGCGGCCACCCCTGGGTCGCGGCGGCCGAGCACTCCCTCTCCGTCACCCTCGCGGCGGCCGGCCGCACCGAGGAGGCCGTCACGTTCGGCCGGTCCGCGCTGGACCGGCTGCGCGACCTGGGGATGGTGGACCGGCCCGACGGGCAACGGGTCAGCGCCCACCTCGACCGGCTCGCCGGCACCGACACCGGCCGCCCCGCACCGACCTCCGGCTACGACATCGACCTGGAACTGCCCGGCGTGTGACCCGCGCGAGGCGGTAGCGCAGCACCCCACGGAAAGGCGACCCCGGTGGCAGCACCCGCGACCCAGCACACGCAGACGCTCAAGGAGTCCCACTGGACCGTCACCGGCCACGGCCGGATCACCGCGATGTGCGAGGAGGCGGTCGCCGCGACGCCCGCCGTGCGGTCGCTCTGCCACTACAGCAACGGCATCCTCGACTTCGCCGTCCTGCGCCTGGACCGGGCCCCGCTCAGCTCCCTGGTCACCGAGGCCGGCGACGAGGCCCGCAACGAGGCCCTGCCCGGCAGCCGGCTGCTGCTGTCCGCGCAGGATCTCGGCGGGGTGCTGCGCCCGCTCGGCACCGGTGAGCTGATGCGTACCGTCGTCGTCAATCAGCGCGGCGGACTGTGGGGCGGCCGTGCCCGGCCCGGCGAGTTCCTGGCGGCCACCGCGGACGGCCCCGACGGCGTGCCGGCCATGGACACCACGATGAACCGCCTGCTGGCCCGGGTCCGTACCGAGGTGCACTCCCTGCCCGACGAACTGCTCGGCGGCGACACCGGGGCCGCGCCCCATCCGGACGGGCCGCGCCCGCAGGCGGTGGCGGACGGCAGCCCGCGCATCGACTTCGGCACGGCCGCCGCCGCCGACACCGCGTACGAGCAGCGGATGCGCGACCTGTGGCGCGAGCACGTGAACACCACCGACCTGCACTACGCCGCCTACTACCAGGACTGGACCCTGGTCTGTGTCGGCGACGTCTTCGAGGCGCACTCCCTCGGCCCGCGCTTCCTCGGCGTCAGCGTGCGCACCCGGCGCACCGCCTACCGCGACCTGTCCCGCAGCCTGCGCGGCCATCTGGTCCGCCTCACCGACGCGATCGGCCCGGTCGGCCCGCCGGTCGTCGACCGCGCCCCGCTCGACCGGATCGTCCTCGACGTCCAGGAGGGCGCCGTCTACGTGCTGTGGACCTCGCCCCGCTCCTTCATGCTGGGCGTCACCCTCGACCAGCGGCAGGTCGGCCACGCCGACCGGCGCCTGGCGGAACTGGCCCGGGCGGTGCCGGAGGTCATGCCGCAGCCGTCGCGCTGAGCGTCCCCCACACCTCCTCGGCCAGGCCCTCGACGGTACCGGCGGGGGCCGGCGCGTGCGCCTGGTCGGCGTCGCCCAGCAGATGCACCGGCAGCACCTCGACCGCCCGCTCGTACTCCCGGCAGATCCGGCGCAGTTCGACGAGCTGACGCTCGGTCGGCGCGGTGTCCGCGGTGGCCGCCGACCAGACCGCCACGGAGCTGCGGAACTTCTCCGTCAGGGCCTGGACGAGGGTGGCGCAGCCGAAGACGCTCAGCTCCGCCGAGGTCGTCGCGGAGCGCCGGGCCACGGCCCGGTCGGCCGCCCGCCGGGTGACCCCCTCCAGCATCACCAGCGCGTCCCGGAACCGCCGCCCCACCGGCCCCGGCAGCTCCTCCCCGGACGCGCCGCCGGCACCCCGGGAGCCGGACGGCAGCACCGCGGCCGTCACCGGCGTACCCGGACGCGGCTCCAGGGCCAGCGCGGCCATCGCCCGGCTCAGCTCCTCCAGCTGCGCCGTCTGCTGGTCCAGGTCGCGGCGCAGCTGCTCGCCCAGTTCGACCAGGTCGCCGTCGCGCCGCTCCGTCACCAGCCGCTGCGCCAGCTGCAGCAGCGCCTCGTGCACACTCTGCGGGAAGCCGGTCTGCCGGTACACCAGCGGCCGGGACCCGATGGACCGCCAGAGCCGGTCCTGCATCGCCTGCGACACCAGTCCGTTGACGACCAGCAGCGCCTCGAACCGTCCCGGACTCACCGCGCTGCGCAGCCCGTGCACCAGGGCGGTGACCCGTTCGGCGTCGTCGGCCAGCAGGAGCGAACGGGCGTAGATCACGGCGAGATACGAGTTCGGGGCGGGCGACAGCCAGTACATGACCTCCTCCCGCTTGTCCGCCGAGCGGGACAGCCGGACCGGCACCGGGTCGCGCGAGGCGATCCGCCACTGGCCCAGGTCCAGCGCGTCGTGGACATCGCTGAGCACCTGCTCGTACGTCACCCGCTCGTGCAGCCGGCGGGTCGCCGTCAGCACCGTCGCCCCGGGCACCGCGCGCACCAGCCCGTCGTCGTCCTCGCTGATCTGCCAGGCCTCCCGGCAGATCCTGAGCACCCGGCGGGGCACCCCCTCGGCCAGCCCGTGCACCAGCCGCAGCCCCTCCTCGTCGAAGGGCCCGGTGGCCGGCCGGGCCGCGTCGGCCGCCGGTTCGCCGGCGGCCAGATAGCGGGCCACCAGCTGCCGGGTGCGGTCCTCGTCCAGCCCGTTCGCCCACAGCTGCACCATCCGCTCGTGGACGCTGGGGCGCAGGGCGCGCAGCCCGTCCGTCGAGGTGCAGAACACCAGCAGACCGCCGTGGCTGGTGTAGATGTTGACGAGGCGTTCGAAGGCGTCCATGAAGGTGCGCCGGAGCTCCTCCCGCCAGTCCAGCACCTTCTCCAGGGAGTCCAGGAGCAGTACGTACGGCCGGCCGACCCGGCCGTGCAGGAAGCCCTGGACGGCGAGCGCGTCGAAGACCCGGTCGATGCCGGCGACGGTGTCCGCGCGGTCCGCGGCCGGGCCGATGGGCTCGGTGACCCCGCGTTCGCGCAGCGGCTCGGCGGGCTCCCCGCCGCGCAGCCACTGCCACACCATGGGCTTGAACGGCGGCTCAAGCAGCAGCGCGAGCGCGGTGGCGAACCCGCGGTGCTCGGTGACCTCGCCCAGGGTGCCGCGCAGATCGGCGTGGATCACCTCGGGGTCGTAGCGCAGCGCCGAGACCACCTTGTCCGGGTCGAGGGTGCGGTCGCGCAGACCGGCCGCGATGTCCTGCAGGGCGGCGCGGCGCGGGTCGTCCTCCTGGGCGCCGACCCAGCCGGCCGTCACGTACGCGTAGTAGTCCCGGACCAGTTCCTCGAAGGCCTGGCGGCCCTGCGGGAGGTCGGTGGGGCCGCGCAGCCGGTCCCGGTAGAGCCGCCCCATGTCCTGGGCCGGTTCGTCCACGGTCCACATCGACGCCTCGGGGCGGTCCGCGCGCACCTTCTGGTACGCCCGGCGCAGCGCGTGGCTCTTGCCCAGCCCGAACCCGCCCACCAGGGCGACGGCCAGGCCGCGTCGGCCGCCCGCGGCGGGCGGCGCGAAGTAGTCGTCGACGAGCCCTTCCAGGTCGGCGACGAGCGGGGTGTCGATATGGGCGTTGCCGGAGTCGGCGCCCTGGACCGCCGCGTCCCCCAGATCGGACGACGGCCCCAGGCGTACGACAGGGCTGCGGGGGAACGGGTTCCTGTGCCAGATCTCTCCACTGTCTGGGGCCACGGGGGCACTCCTCGTGTGTCCGGTTCGGGCGTTCCGAGCGGCGGGGCGGGGGCGGGGGCGGATGTGGGGACCGGGTCCTGGGACGCGGGCGGCCCGGGCAAGGGCCGGTCAGGCGCCGGGCGAGGGCGGGGGTGCCGGCTGCGGGGGCACGGGGAGCGGAGCGGGTGTCGCCGCCCCGGACGGCCGGGCCGCCGCCGCGGTCACCGCCGCCCGCTCCGCCCTCGGCGGTACGCGGGCCAGGGAGGCCAGATCGGGGGTGGGCGTGGGCAGGTCGGAGGCGGTGACCCGCACCCGGCCGTGTCTTCTGCGCTGTTCCTCGGCGACGCTGAAGCAGATCTTCCGCAGTTCCCGTACGTCCGAGTGGCGCCAGGCCTCCGGATCGCGGGGGGCGTCCGGCGCCGTCGACGGCAGGGCGTCGGGGTCGGGATGGTCCCCGCGGGCCGCCTGGCTGAACTTCACGGTGTCCTCCGGGCTGAGGCTGCCGAGCGAGAGGTGGGTGAGCGCGGGCTGGCTGCCCAGGACCGCGATCACCTCGTCGTGTGCGGTGCGCGGGTCGTGGTGACCCACCTCGACGAACAGTACGATCCGGCTGCGCGCGTGTCTCAGACAGCTCCTGAGGAACTCGGTGCGCACCGAGCCCATGTCGTCCCGCCAGCCCAGGTGCGGCACCAGGGCCAGCAGCATCGCGTCCTGTTCCGCGAGCAGCCGGCTGATCTCCGCGAACGTGTCGAAGACCGCTCCGTCGACCGGTACCCGGCCCTTGACGGCGTCGGTGAGCCGGAGTTCGAGCTCGGAGACGATCTTCTTCCGGATGGCGCCGTTGATGCCCTCGGTGGTGGCGAACCGGCCCCGCTCGTCCACGCTCACGGAGTCGGCGTGGTTGCGGTACCCGCCGGTCATCACCACCACCGGACGCGGCGGCCGGATGTCGTCGGGTCCCAGCCGGCTGCGCTCGGCCCGCACGGCGGCCTCCCGCAGCCGCTCCTGCATCAGATGGACGCACCGGTGGATGAGGGTCGTCTTCCCCATGCCGACCGGCCCGGTCACCACCACCACGTGCCCGCGGTCCACCTGCGGCAGGATCATCTCGGGCAGCCGGGCGAGGCTCGCCTCGAACTTGCGCACCTGCTCCTCGGCGTGGTCCACGTCCACCCACGCCCGGACATGGCTGTCCTCCTCCCAGGCCACCAGCGGATGGTCGTCCAGCGGTTCGGTCGTCCACCACAGCCCGGAACCGTCGCCCGGCACGCGGACGCCGTACGGGTTCGTCTCCACGGACTGGGTCATACGGCCGCCCCCGGCGTGGTGTCCGGCGTCCGCGGTGTGTTCCGTGCGCTCCGTGTGCCCCGCTCCCGTACCGCGCGCAGGCTCCAGTAGCCGGGCGGCCGGTCGAGGTCCGACACGGCGCCCGGCAGGGCGTCCAGCGCCTCGCCGGGCCCGCGGGCCTCGCCGGTGCGGGCGTCCGCGCCGAGCACCGTGCCGTTGCGCACGGCGGGCAGCGGCCGGGGCAGCGGCAGCCCCTCGGCGAGGCGCCGGGCGGCGCGCCGCCGGACCTCGGGGCCCGGCACCCGCAGCAGCGTGGCCGCCAGCGCCTCGCGCGCCGCACGCACCGCCGGGTGATCGGCGCCCCGGGGATCGCTCTCGTAATCCGTCAGATAGGCGCGCGCCGTCGACCGGAACGCGGCCTCCTCCGCGACCAACCGCCTGCGCAGCTCCCGCCGTTCGGCGGAGACGCGTTCCGAGGCCTGGCCGCCCAGGGCGAGCAGCGCACCGGCGGCCGACAGCAGCACGCCCTGCCAGAGCGCCGACAGCCAGCCGCCACCCCCGCCGCCCCCGTCCGTCCCGGCCGCCGTGGCGGGGGAGTCGGACGAGGCGGCCATCAGCGCGGAACAGGCCCGGGCGAAGTCGCTCTCGTGCCGGTCGGCCCACTCCTGCGCGGTCAGCCGCTCGGCGGAGCCGACGGGCCGCACCCCGGCCGGGCCCGTCGTGCTGTCCGCGCGCAGCAGCCGCAGCCGCACCGCCGCGGCGACCAGACTGTCGAGCCGGGCGGGGTCCAGGCAGTACACGAGCTGGACGTCCCGCTCCTTGGACCCGGCAGGACCGGCCCACGCCGGGGCGGCGGCCGACAGCAACAGCGCGGCCCCGCAGGCGCAGACCGCGGTCAGCGCGACCGCGCGGAGCCGCGGCCGCTGCCGTAACGCGCCGGTGCGCCGGGCGGGCGGGCGCTGCGCGGGCGTGTGCCGCTTGGACGTGTGCCGCGCGGGTGTGTGCCGCGCGGGTGTGTGCAGCGTGGGCCGGGCACGGGCATCCAGCGGGCGGGGTTCTGGCGCAGGGGCTTCTGGCGCACGGGCCTCCGGTGCGCGGGCTTCCGGTGCGCGGGCACCCCGTTCCGATAACCCGTGCCGACCGCGTTCCGTCGTCTGCCTCATGCGTCTCTCCCCGTTCGGCCACCGGCGTCCGGTGGTTGGTACGACTTGCGGGTGCCGGCGGCTAGGCGACCGACCGCCGCTCCAGCACGTTCTCGCCCGCGGTCTCCCGGCCGTACCCGGACTGACGCCCGGGCTCGGCGGCGAGTTCCCCGGCGTCCTCCCCGGCACCGCCGCCGCGCCGCCGGCGCGGAGGGCGGGAGCGCAGCGCCTGCCCGGCGCCGTAAAGGATGTTGACGGTGATGACGGCGGGACCGACCGTGGCGGCGGTGCCCGGAAAATCACGCTCAAGAGTGAGGGCGATGAGGACGGCCGTGATGCCGTTCTGCTGGCCGAGGCCCAGCTCGATCCGGTCGGTGCGCGCCAGCCCCTTCACGAACAACGGCATCACGGTGAGCGCCACCACGGCCTGGGCGCCGAACGCCGCCACGCCCAGGACGAGTCCCGGCCACCACGCCACCCCGTGCGCGAGCAGCAGCCCGAGCGCCGAGAACGCGGCGAGGTACGCGCCGCCGACCGCGCGGTCGAGCACCCTGCCGAGGACGGTGGAGCGCACCACCAGACCGGCCAGCGCCACCGCGAGCATCAGCTGCTGTGCGGCGGCCAGCACCAGCAGCGCCCCGACCAGCAGCACCGCGGCGCCACCCACGGTCCGCCGGGCCGGCGGGGTGTCGGGCGCCTTGGCGGCCAGCCGGCGCCCGGTGAACCACAGCAGCAGCACACCGGCCAGCAGCGCGGCGTTGAGGCCGAGCCCGGCCAGATAGCCGCCGGTGCCGCCGCCGGTGATCCCGGGCGTGCCCGTGCCGCCGGTCAACGGGTAGGCCACGCCCGCCAGGTACAGCGTGAGCAGGACGGTCATCGGGTCGTCGAAGGACGCCCATGCCGTCAGCAGCGACCGCGCCCGTGGCGACATACGGTCGTTGCGGCCGAGGGCGGCCACCGACAGCGGGTCGATCTGGGCCACCGCGACCCCCAGAACCAGCGCTTCCGGCCTGTGGAAGACCAGCAGCATCGTCCCGGTGATCAGCGCGGCCTTCAGCACCACGCCCAGGGTGACGGCCGCCACCACCCCGCGCAGGTCGGCGCGGAGCGCCTTCAGGTCGATGCCGTACGTGCTGCCGTACAGGCCCACGGCGAGCAGCAGCCCGGCGCCGAACACATAGCTGCGGGAGTCCACCAGGGTCGAGGTGTCCGCGACGCCCGTGACCTGCAGGACCAGCCCGCACACGGTGCCGGCGGCCAGCGCCCCGGCGCCGGCGAGGACGATCGGGGGAACCGCCCCGAACGGTCGGGGTGAGCGGGCGCCCCGCGCTGTCACCATGGCCTTCTCTCCCCCTCCGTCACGGTCCGCGCGGTGCCCGGCACGGGCGATGCCCGCGCGTACGCGGCGCCGCGCGGCCGCCGTGGGTCAGCACCCATGGGCAGGGTGTGATGGTAGGGGGCGCGCAGGCCACGCCGGAAGTCGGACACCGGCCTGCTGAGAGAGTCGACAGGTCCTTCGCGCCCCCCGGCCCACACCGTCGCGCGGCACGGCTCCGCCGCCGTACCGCCTTGTCTTCACGATGCCCGTCCGAGCCCGCTGCCGAACACCGGATGGCGTCAACAGGGCGCATTCCGACCGGCTCTGACCGCCCGGTGCCGGCGAGGGAGGGCACGGCCGGCGCGCGCCCCACGGCATGCGCGGGGCGGGCCCCGTCCGTTGCGCACGCATGCCAACCCCCGTTTCACAGGCGTGAGTTCCCCACCGGTCGGGTAGCAACGTCGTGTTTTGCCACCGCTCGTGTGACGTGTGATGTGCGATGTGTGACGTGACGTGTGAAGGGGGGACCGCAGGGTGTCGCAGGACGGCCCGCCGGAGGACTGGGAGCCGCACGAACGCCGGCTGTGGGAGGCGTACCGGCACGGCGAGTGGTGTGCGGACGTGCCGGAGGTCCGGGCCGAGGCCCTGCGGTGGCTGCTGGTCGCCGCGCCGCGCCCCGTTCCCGGGCGGCTGGCCCGGCTCCGGCTCCGCGGTGCCCGGATCACCGGCGCGCTGGACCTCGCCGAGGCGGCCGTCCAGGGCGCGATCCGCCTGGAGTCCTGCCGCTTCGACGAGCCCCCCTGCTTCGACGGCGGGCAGTTCGGCGTGCTGCAGCTGAAGGACTGCGCCCTGCCCGGGCTGAGCGCGGTCGGGGCGCGGGTCGGCCAGGAGTGCGAGATCGTCGGCTGCGCCCTCGACGGCACCCTGAACCTGCGCTCCCTGAGCGTCGGCACCCATCTGCTGCTCGACGGCTCGACGGTGACCGCGCCCGAGGGCCGGGCGGCCGTCGACGCGCAGTCGCTCGCCGTCCAGGAGCACCTCTCGGCGACCGGCCTGGTGTGCACCGGGCCGATCCGTCTCAAGAGCTCCCGGGTGCAGGACACGCTCGGCCTGCGCGGGGCCAGGATCCAGGGCGGCCGGGCCGGTCTGCAGGCCCCCGAACTGACCGTGGGCGGCGGCCTGTACCTGGACCGGGGATTCAGCAGCGACGGGACGATCAACCTCTACGGCGCCTCGATAGGGGGTTCGCTGCACCTGGAGGACGCCACCCTGACCGGCGCGGACGCGCGCGGCGGCGAACCCGCGCTGCAACTGCTGTGCGCCTCGGTCGACGGCGACATACAGGCCGGGGCGGGGCTCACCGTGCGCGGGAGCGTCGACATGCGGGACACCTCGGTGCGGGGGAGCGTCGTGCTCGGGCGGGCCCGGCTGGACCATCCGGCGGGCACCGCGCTCAAGGCGCACCGCCTCCATGTCGGCGGGGACCTCGACTGCCGCGACGGCTTCGTCGCGCGGGGCACCGTGGACCTCTGCGACGCCCGGATCGGCGGCTCGGTCCTCCTGGAGGGCGCGGAGCTCACCGGCCTCGCCGGGGCCGCCGCGCTGCGGGCCAACGGCATAGAGGTCGGCGCCGAGTTCAACTGCTGCGACGGCCTGACCGCGCACGGCCGGATCTCCCTCAGCAGCATCACCGTACGGGCCAGACTCTGCTTCGAGAACGCCCTGCTGGACGTCCCGGCGGGGGAGCGGGCGCTGATCTGCCGGCGGTCCGCGGCGGCCGAGCTGACCCTGAAACCCCGTCAGGCACCCGACGGCATAGTCGACCTGAGCCACACCCGGATCGGCGTCCTGCGCGACGACGCGGCCACCTGGCCCCGCGCACTGGTCCTGGAGGGCCTCGCCTACGACAGCACGAAGCCGGCGCTGCCCGGGCGACGCCGGCTGACCTGGCTCGACCGCGACCCGGCCGGCTTCGCCCCGCAGCCCTACGAGCAGCTCGCCGCCAACTACCAGCGCCACGGCCGGGACGCCGACGCCCGCGTCGTACTGCTCGCCAAACAGCGCCGCAGACGGACCACGCTGGCCTGGCCCGCCCGGGTCTGGAGCCTCCTGCAGGACCTCACCGTCGGCTACGGCTACCGGCCGCTGCGCGCGGTGCTGCTGCTCGCCGTCTTCTTCACCGTCGGCACCGCGCTCTTCGCGACCTGGCCGCCCGTCCCCGACGGCGACGGGGTGCCGCCGGACTTCCAGCCCGCCGTGTACACCCTCGACCTGCTGCTTCCGGTCGTCGACTTCGGGCAGGAGCGCGCGTTCGCCGCTCATGGCGCCATGCAGTGGGCGGTGGTCGTCCTGGTCAGCGCGGGCTGGATCCTCGCGACCACGGCCGCCGCGGGAGCGAACCGGGTGCTCCGCCGGTCCTGACCGGAATCCGTGAACGACAGCGGAACTTCAGGGCAACCACGACCGGCCCCCGCATGTCTAGGTGGCGTCAAGCGTCATCGGGCCGTGCCGCGGGGAGACGGCGCGCCCGTCGATCCCGAAGGGGGCCCTTCATGCGTATCCGCCCGGCCGTAGCCGCCGTGTCCCTCGCCACCGCCCTGTCCGCGTCCGTGGTTCCGGCCGCCACCGCCCACGCGGCGGACCGTGCCGCGTCCGGCCCCACGGTGTTCTCCGACGTCGTCGTCAACGGCGGCAAGGACATCGTGCTCGGCCTCACCACCAAGAAGACCGTCACCCTCACCTGGACGGCCACGGACCCGGACGGCGTGGCCGCCTCCTGGGCCTACCTGTGGCACGGCCCCAACACCGACGACGCCGACGGCGTCCTGCCGCACTACCCGCCGGCGGGCACCTGCACCGTCTCCGCCACCGACCCCGCCGTCTCCACCTGCACGCTGAGCTTCACCGTCGACGCCGCGCGGGACCTCCACCACAACGGCCTCGCCGGCACCTGGAAGGTCCTCGCCGAGGCGCAGGACACCACCGACGACTGGACCGACGCCGACGTCGCCGGCACGGCTCAGATCAAGCGGTACGCCAAGGTCACGGTGAACGCCTCGCCCGAGCCGGTGAAGAAGGGCCGGACCGTCACGGTCACGGGGAAGCTGACCCGGGCCGACTGGGCGGGCGGCACCTACAAGGGCTACCAGGGGCGGTCGGTGAAGCTGCAGTTCCGCAAGAAGGGCAGCACCACCTACACCACCCTGAAGACCGTCACCACCGGCAGCGGCGGCACCCTGAGGACCACCACCAAGGCGAAGACGGACGGCTACTTCCGCTACGTCTTCACCGGCAGCGCCACCACCGGCCCGGCCACGGCGGCCGGCGACTTCGTCGACGTCAGGTGAGCGCCCGGGCCGTACTCGGCCCACGGTGTGACATAAAGGAACAGGCAATGACTTCTTCCTGAATCCCTCGTTACGGAACGCGGAAGGCTCCTCCGCCCTCCTCCTGTGCGTAGGCAAAGTGCACAGGCAGGGAAGTCAGGGACTGACGACATGGGTTTGACCAGTCGAACGACCGTATACGCGTTGGCGGCACTCGCCGCCCTGTGCGTGGCGCTGCTGGTCTGGCTCTGGCCGCGCTTCGCCAGGCCGGGACTGTGGTCCGTGCTGGGGCGGCTGGCGGTCATCGGGGTCACCCAGGTGACGATCGTCGCGGCGTTCGCGTGCGCGGTGAACTCGTCGTACCAGTTCTTCGGTTCCTGGGGCGAGCTGTTCGGTCACGTCGACACCGCTCCCGTCGGCGTGACCCAGGCGGCCGGCGGGAACGGCGGTGGCTCGGTGAACGGCATAAGCAGTGTCCGCGGCGCGCTGGTGCAGCCCGCCGGTGACGAACAGCTGAGCCGGGTCAGCGGGCTGCCGGACGGACCGGCCGCGTCCGTCGGGCGGGTGGAGTCGGTCAAGATCATCGGCAGGCGTACCGGCGTGGTCGACCCGGCCTTCGTCTATCTGCCGCCCCAGTACTTCCAGAAGGCGTACCACCGGATGCGCTTCCCGGTGATCGTCGCGCTGAGCGGCTACCCGGGCAGCATCTTCAACCTCGCCGAGCACCTGCGGGTCTCGCAGACCGCCGGGGAACTGCAGGGCAAGGGCGAGATGCAGCCGACGATCATGGTGATGATCCGGCCCACCATCGCCCCGCCGCGCGACACCGAGTGCGTGGACGTCCCCGGTGGGCCGCAGACCGAGACGTTCCTCGCCAAGGACCTGCCGGAGGCCGTCAGGTCCGTCTACCGGGCCGGTCACGACGCCGGTTCCTGGGGCGTCATGGGGTACTCCTCGGGCGGCAGCTGCGCCCTCCAGCTCACCATGCGCGACCCCGGCGTCTACACCACCGCCGCCGCGCTCTCCCCCGACTACAAGGTCAAGGACGACCCCACCACCGGCAACCTCTTCGGCAGCGGTCCCGGCCGCCAGGCCCGGGCGGACGGCCACGACCTGATGTGGCGGCTGAAGCACCTGCCCGTCCCGCAGGTCTCGGTCCTGGTCGCCAACAGCAAGCACGGCGAGAAGGGCTACCCGGAGACCGAGGCCTTCATCAAGGCCGTCAAGGCGCCCATGCGGGTCGTCTCCATCCTCCCCGAGAACGGCAGCCACAACTTCCCCACCTGGGTACGGGAGATGCCCGCCGCCCTGAAGTGGATGAACGCCCAGCTGACCTTCCCGCAGGACGTCGTCCCCCGCCACCACCCGAAGAAGACCCTCACCGAGGCCCGCCCCGCCCCGGCCCCTGCCCGCACCCGGTGAGGCTCAGACCCAGGTGTCCAGCCACATCCTGGACTGCCAGCCGGAGTACGGGATCGTCTGCCCGGTGTAGATGGGATAGAAGTAGACGAAGTTCCAGACGATGAGCAGGACCAGGACGCCGGCCGCCACCGCGCCCCGGGTGCGCCGGCGCCGGTCCGCACCCGGCGGGCCCAGTACGGCGCCCAGCATCATCGCCACGGCCAGGCACAGGTAGGGCACGAAGACGACGGCGTAGAAGGAGAAGACAGTGCGGTCCTGGTAGAGGAACCAGGGGAGGTAGCCGGCCGCCACCGCGCAGAGGATGGCGCCGGCCCGCCAGTCGCGGCGCAGGGCCCAGCGGTAGAGCAGGTAGACGAGGGCGCAGCACGCCGACCACCACAGCAGCGGGGTGCCCAGGGCGAGGACGGTGCTGGTGCAGGCGGACGCCGCGCCGCAGCTGCCGGGCGGCGGGGAGTCGTAGGCGAACAGCACGGGGCGGCCCATGACGAGCCAGCTCCAGGGGTTCGACTGGTACTTGTGCGGCGTGTGCAGGCCCACGTTGAACTGGTAGACGAGGTACTCGTAGTGCCAGAAGCTGCGCAGCGGGGCCGGTATCCACGACCAGGTGCCGCCGCGGCCGTCGGCCCAGTGCCGGCCCCAGCCGTCGTCGGACAGGAACCAGCCGGTCCAGGTCACCAGATACGTCAGCAGGGCCGTCGGGACGAGGGCGAGGACCGAGCCGCCCAGGTCCCTGCGCAGCACGGCCCGGTACGGGTGGCGGGCCCCGGCGACCCGGCGGGCGCCGACGTCCCACAGCAGCGTCAGGAGCACGAAGAAGACCAGGACGTACAGGCCGTTCCACTTGGTCGAGGCGGCGAGGCCCAGCAGGACCCCGGCCGCCAGGCGCCAGGGCCGGGCTCCCGTCCGGGCGCGGTCACCGGTGTCCGCGTCCGGACGCACACGGCCGTCCGCGCCGGTCGGCAGGGCCGCGGCGAGCCGGGCCCGCGCCCGGTCCCGGTCGATCAGCAGGCAGCCGAACGCCGCCAGCGCGAAGAACATCACGACGAGGTCCAGCAGCGCGGTGCGGCTCATCACCACATGCAGACCGTCCACCGCCAGCAGCGCGCCCGCCAGGCACCCCAGGAACGTCGAACGGAACAGGCGGCGGCCGATCCGGCACAGCATCAGCACCGACAGGGTGCCGAGCAGCGCCGTCATGAAGCGCCAGCCGACGGGGTCGAGCCCGAACAGCCACTCGCCGACGGAGATCACCCACTTGCCGGTCGGCGGGTGCGCGACGAAGGAGCCGGTGTCGGAGAGCGGGATCACCTGCGGATGCGCCAGGATCTCCGGGTCGGCGACCTTGCGGTCCGGCCAGGTGCCCTCGTAGCCGAGGTGCAGCAGTGCCCAGGCGTCCTTGGCGTAGTACGTCTCGTCGAAGACGATCGCCCGCGGCCGCCCCAGACGCCAGAAGCGGATGGCACCGGCCACGGCGGCGACCAGCAGCGGACCCAGCCACGCCGTCGCCCGCGCGAGGCGGTACGCCCGGTCCGGGCCGACGCCCAGCAACTGCCATACCCGGATGCCCGGTTCGGGGAAGGGCGGCACCAGGCGCTCCCGGACACCGGCGCCGGCGCCCGGGGTACGCGGGGGACCGGCGTATCCGAAACGGCGCAGGCGCTCCAGCCGGCCGGGGGGCGCCGTCGCCGGACGTATGCCGTCGAGGTCGTGGGAACGCGTCGCGCTGCTGTTCGTCACCGGACGACCTTAGACCGTCCCTCGACCCCGGCAGACCGCCCCTCGGCCCCTCCCGATGAGTGTCGACAGTAGGTCGGTTTCTGATGAGCGATCCTGAGAATATCGCCCAACTGTCGACAGTTTCCCGGCTGTTGGGGCAGACTGCACCGCGATCCGGAACCGTCCGTAGGCAAGTCGTGACCGCGGAGGAGTCGTTCATGGCAACAGGCAGCAGTGCGACAGGCAGCAGCGCGTACGAGCCGTCGATGAGGGACCGGGTGCGGGCCCTGGTGGTGCTGGCGGCCGCGGGGGCCGGTTCGGCGGCGCTCCCGGGAACCGCCCGCGCGGCGGACACGGGGGACACGGGGGACACGGGGGACACGGGGGACACGGGGGACACGCTCAGCGTGGCCGCCGGGGAGACCTACCTGGTCGCCACGACCACCACCCTGAACTCCCTGACGATCGCCGAGGGCGGCACCCTTGCCGTCCCCGACGGATACAGCCTCACCCTGACCGTGGACGGCGTGGAGACCGGCTCCGTGCTGACCGCCACCCTCGCCACCGGCACCACCATCGCCCCCGGGTCCTACACCGGCGCCATCGTGCTCACCGTCGCCGAGCAGAACCCCGCCACCTTCGCGGGCGTCACCTTCCCGCTGCGGCAAGCGCTGTACGTGGGCGAGGACGGCATCGTCGCCGCCAAGTCCGCCACCCCCGCGCTGGTCGGCGGCACGGTGACCGACACGGCGGCGCAGGGGGTGGCCGTCACCTCCACCGGCGAGGCCTTCGACGGCTTCTACGTCGCGGAGGGCGCCGCGTACACGGTCACCGACACCACGATCGGCTTCACCGGCAACGGCCGCTGCGACTTCGTCGGCGACGGCGCCGCCCTCGTCGGCACCGGGTCCGGGACACGGCTGGTCCTGGACGGGGTCACCGTCTCCAACAAGGGGGTCGTACGCAGCGGGCTGGTCGCCGAGGACGGCGCCGATGTCGTCGTCAAGAACTCCAGCATCCAGTGCCTCAACGGGACCCTGCCCGCCGACTACGTCTTCGGCGGCGGCGCCGACATGCTCGTCGTGCCCTGGCGGCTCGGCATCTCCGGGAACGTCCGCGCCACCAACCTCATCGGCACCGGCACCCGGGCCACCTACCTCAACTCCACCATCGCCTCGGAGACCTGGGGCGCCTT
The DNA here is from genome assembly GCF_044747345.1 of Streptomyces sp. NPDC090088. NCBI lineage: Bacteria > Bacillati > Actinomycetota > Actinomycetes > Kitasatosporales > Streptomycetaceae > Streptomyces > Streptomyces sp. NPDC090088. The sequence goes on from NZ_JBIVDZ010000001.1 coordinate 943,838, forward strand.
CTCCACCGACTCCGTCTCGGGCGCCCAGGCCACCGCCGTCAACTGCGCCATCAGCAACCTCGGCGACGAGGGCTACGGCTCCTTCGCCGACGGCGACGTGACGGAACGGATCCTCGGCTGCACCCTCGACACCGGCACCTACGCCACCATCATCGGCGCCTCCAACAGCACGCTGTACTACGGCGACAGCACCCGCGAGGACCTGGCCCAGCTCAACACCGACCTCGAACTGGGCCTGACCGGCGACGAGTTGGCCGCCCTGCCCGAGCAGAGCACCACCATCACCTCCCGGCAGTTCGGGGTGATGTGGCACGGGGCGGGCACGCTCCACATCAGCGGCGGGACGCTCCTCACCACCGCCGCGACCACCTTCCTCGACAAGGCGGTACGGGCCACCATCACCGTGGACGGCTCGCAGGGCGCCGCCCTCACCCCCGGCAACGGCGTCGTCCTCCAGGTGATGGAGACCGACAACCCCGGGTCCAACGCCGGCGTCTACACCGAGCCCACCGACGACCCCGTGAAGGACGGCACCTGGGACGTCTCCACCGCCCACGACACCGACACCACCGCCGCCTTCACCGCCATCGCCCTCACCGGCGACTTCTACAACGCCATGCGCACCGGCCGGAACATGGCGCTGACCTTCGACGCGTCGGCCGTCACGGGCGTGCTGTCGGCCTCCGCCTCCCGGCACGCGATCGACACCATCACCTCCGCCGAGTACGCCCAGCTCGGCCATGTCACCAACACCGCGCAGCCGGTCGTCAACAACGGGGTGCTGGTCTCGCTCACCGCGGGATCCGAGTGGACGGTCACCGGAACGTCGTACCTCAGCCGGCTGACGCTCTCGGCGGACTCGGCGGTGACCGCGCCCGCCGGGAGCACGGTCTCGATGACGGTCGACGGGGAGCCGACCGCCATCGAGCCGGGCGGGGACTACAGCGGGGCGATCACCCTGACCCTGGGCTGACTCAGCCGCACGAGCCGGTGAACACGTCCACCGCGTCGTCGCTGCTGCTCGCGACCACCAGGTCCTGGGTGCCGTCGGACGTGACGTCGGCGGCGGCCGCCTCGTAGGCGCCGTCCGCCGACAGTTCGGTCAGCTCGGTGAGCGAGCCGCCCGAGGTGCCCGTGTAGACGCTGACCGAGCTGCCGTTGTTGGACGACACCAGGATGTCCGGGATGTCGTCGCCGTTGACGTCGGCCGAGTTGACGGCGACCGGCAGGGCGGACGTGGTGTAGTCGACGGGGTCCTGGAAGGTGCCGTCGCCGTTCCCGGCGTAGACCTCCAGGGTGTCGGAGCCGTTGCTGATCGTGGCGAGGTCGGTCGTCCCGTCCCCGTCGAAGTCGCCCTGGGTGAGCGAGTAGAGCCGGGCCACGCTGCTGTAGTCGGTGACGTCCCCGAAGGTCCCGTCGCCGTTGCCGAGGGCCACGCTGATCCCGCCGGCGGTGGCGACGCTGGCGGTGGCGACGTCGAGGTTGCCGTCGCCGTCGAAGTCGGTGAGGACGAGGCCGTGCGGCCGGGTCACGGTCACCGTCTGCGAGGAGACGGTGAACGCACCTTCACCGTCGCCCAGCAGCAGGTTGACCCGCCCGGCCGACTCCTCGGCCACCGCGATGTCCAGATCGCCGTCCCCGTCGACGTCCCCGGCGACCAGCGAACGGGCGCCCGAGCCGACCGTGTACTGGGTGGCGGTCCCGAAGGTGCCGTCACCGTTGCCGAGCAGGACGCTGACCGTGCCGCCGTCGAAGTCGGCGGTGGCGAGGTCCGGGTTGCCGTCGGCGTCGAAGTCGGCGATGACGGTCTGGTACGGCTTGTCGCCCACGGCGTAGTCCGTGGCCGTGCCGAAGGTGCCGTCGCCGTTGCCCAGCAGCACCGAGACGGTGTCGGCGTCGTTGTCCGCGGCGACCACGTCGGCGTTCCCGTCGCCGTCGAGATCGCCGGTCACCACGTGCCGGGGGTTGTCGCCGGTGCTCGCCGAGGAGGCGGACTTGGTGAAGGAGCAGGAGACGGCCGCCGTCGTGACCGGCTGACTCGCCGACGCGACGGCGGTCACCCCGGCCGCGACCGTCAAGGCGCCGGCCGCCCCGTAGGCCAGGATGCGGGGTGCCCGGCGGTTCCTGTGCTTGTTGACTGTCATGGTCACGGGAACCTACGGGCACCTCCTGTGATTCACGTGTTACGCGGCCGTGGTTTCGCGGGGTGCCGTGGCGGCAGGGGTACGACCACGGTGGCCGTCCCCCCGTCGTCGTCGCTGACGGTGACCACCGGCCGGTGCCCGCCCGCCTTCCGGTACAGGTGCTCGGCACGGCAGACCGAGCCACGGACCGTGCCCCGCGTCGGGCGGCTGCCGTCCTTCCAGTCGACGACGCAGGTGTGGGTGTCGGACGCGCCCTGGTCGGTGAAGCGGACCGTGACACTCGGGTGCCGGTCGCCGTGGCCGCGGGCGTCGGTGACGACCGGCGGGGCGTTGGCGACGGTCACGGTGGCGGTGTCGGTGCTGCGGCCGCCGGTCAGGGTGAGGGTGTAGGTGCCGTTGTCGGTGCAGGTGACGGTGGTCGCGGCGGACGCCGGGTCGGTGACCGTGCAGGGGGCTTTCGCGGGCACGGTCCACTTCGCTGTACCGGCGCCGGAGAGGGTGCCGGCGAGCGGGATCGCGTCCCCTTCCGTCCCGCTGACGTCCGGTCCCGCGTGCACGACGGTCACCGGATCGATGCTGGTCAGCGTCGGCACGACCGGTTTGATCAGTCCGTCCGCGTCGAACTCCAGCTTGTCGACGGTGGTTTCGCGGTGGGTGCCGTCGCCGCCGGGGATGGCGAAGCGGTGGTAGGCGATGTACCAGTCGTCGGTGTTCGGGACGTGTACGACGCTGTGGTGGCCGGTGCCCTTGATCCCCAGGGAGAGGTCCTTGGACAGGATCACGCCCCGCTTGGTCCAGGGGCCGGTGGGGGAGGGCCCGGTGGCGTAGGCGACGCGGTAGTTCTCGTCCCGGGTGTCGTTCTCCGACCACATGAAGTAATAGGTGCCGTTGCGCTTGATGACGAACGAGCCCTCGTTGTAGCCGCTCGGCGTGATGTCCTCGACCTTCGCCGTGTCGATGGACGTCATGTCGGCGTTCAGCGGGACCACATAGGCGTGGCCGTTGCCGAAGTAGAGGTACGACTGCCCGTCGTCGTCCGTGAAGACGGCCGGGTCGATCATCTGGCCGCTGAAGTCACCGGTCTTGAGGAGCGGCCTGCCGAGGGCGTCCTTGAAGGGCCCGGTCGGCGAGTCGGCCACCGCCACCCCGATGTTCGCGTCGGCGCAGAAGTAGAAGTAGTACTTGCCGTCCTTCTCGGCGATCGTCGGCGCCCAGGCCCTGCTGTCCGCCCAGCTGACGTCCGGGCCCAGGTCGAGGATGACGCCGTGGTCCGTCCAGTGGACGAGGTCGGTGGAGGAGTACGCCTTGAACTGCGTGCCGCTCCAGCCGTCGTAGCCGTCGGTGGTCGGGTAGAGGTAGAAGGTGTCGCCGAAGCGGACGATGTTCGGGTCGGCGTTGAGCCCCGGCAGCACCGGGCTCTTCATGATCAGAGCCGAGACCGTCCAGGTGCGCTGCTTGCCGTCGGAGCCCGTCACCTCGTACGTCACCGGCTTGCTGAAGTCGTGCACGCTCCCCGAGGCCGGGCTGATGGCGGCGCCGTGCGCCAGGGTGAACTCCGGTGCCAGGGCGGTGAGATCGGAGCCCCCGGTCATCGGCAGCGTGATCCTGCTGTCCGCGTCGTCGACGATGGCGTCGACCTTCAGACCCGGCTGGGTCGCCCTGGCGATTCCGGCCGTGTTGCCGCTGAGCTCCATCACCTCGGCGGCCGACAACGCCCGGTCGTAGATGCGGAAGTCGTCGACCTCGCCGCCGAAGTACGGGTCGGCCGAGTAGAGGGAGCGGCCGATGTAGCCGGTGTAGTCCTTGCTCGCGTCGTACAGCTCGGACGGCTTGATGGTGGTCGTGGTGCGGGCCGCCTCGACGCCGTCCACGTAGAGGACCATCGTGCCGGTGGTGCCGTCGAGGGTGACGGTGACGTGCCGCCACTGGCCCGGGGTGAGCTGCGAGCCGGCCGTCAGCTTGGACTCCGCCGACCAACTGGCCTTGGTGATGGCCGAGTAGAGGCTGGAGCCGCCGTTGGACGGGGTGGCGAAGAGGTACTTGTCGCTGTCCGGGCCCAGTCCGAACAGCCACTGGAAGCTGTCGCCGCCCCGCCACTTGGCGTACGTCGACACGGTCACGCTGCCGGCGTTCCTCAGCACCCCGTTCGGGATCTTCACGTACGGCGAACTCGTCGCGTCCCCGGACATCTTGAAGGAGCCGCCCTCGACTCCCGTGCCGAACGCGGGCGTGCGGACGTACGTGCCGTGGTAGCCGTGCCCGCTGCTGTCCACGGCGATGTTGCCGCCGCTCTCGTCGAAGTCGTAGTGCAGCAGCAGGTCGGCCGGGACGTCGGGACCCTCCTCCGACACGGTGACCTCGGCCCGGACCGGGATCGCGGTGCCGTCCGGGAGGCTGCCGGTGACGGTGAAGGTGCCGGGCTGCGCGTAGGCGGACGCCGGGACGTCGTCCCAGGTGACGGCCACGGGCCGGTCGACACCGTCGGCGTACGTGGCGATCACGGTGGCGGGGAGGACCGGGGCCTGCCCCGTCCTCGTCCTCACCTGCACGCTCTCGACGCTCTCCACCAACTGGTCGGGCTGGTAGGCGCGGAGGAGCCGGTCGTACTCGGCCTGGGTGACCGGGAGCACGGTGCCGTGGCGGGGCTTGGCCGGGAGGTCGTAGTCGGCGACCGGGGTCCAGACACCGGAGTCGAGGTCGTCGGTCTCGAACGGGATGTACCCGCGCCCGCCGAACTCATCGAGGAACGCGTACCACTTGTCCTCCGTGTTGGACTTGAAGACCAGCGGCCCCTCGGCCGCGCTCATCGCGCCCTTGCCGATGCCCTCCGCGACCGGGGTCCAGTCGGTGCTGCGGATCGAGTCGCTCTTCTCCTCGAAGATGAACTTGCTGTTGGGCGTCGAGGAGGTGTTGTTCCGCTCGTCCTTGGAGAGCCGGTAGTAGGTGCCGTCCTTCTGGATCATCGTGGAGTCGATGACCGACCAGCCGCGGTCGATCCACACCTTGGGCTCGCTGAAGGTGTAGAAGTCCCGGGTGGTCGCGTACATCATGCGGTTGTACGTGTCGCCGGAGTGCGCCTCGTCGCCGTACAGCTTCGACGCCCAGAAGACGACGTACTCGCCGAGCTTCGCGTCGTAGAACGCCTCGGGCGCCCAGGTGTTGCCCGCGCTGTCCGGGGCGACCTTCACCAGCCGCTGGTCCGTCCAGTGGACGAGGTCGGTGGACTCCCAGACCATGACGGACTTGGAGCCGGTGCGCTGGGCGGCGTCCCAGTCGCCGTTGCCGTAGATCCGGAGGTCGGTGGCGATCTGGTAGAACTTGTCGCCCTCGGGGGAGCGGATGATGAACGGGTCGCGCAGGCCCTTCTCGCCGAGCGTGGAGGTCAGGACGGGCTTGCCGTCGTTCAGCTCCCGCCAGTTCAGCGGGTCGTCGCCCTTGCTGAGGGCCGCGTAGAGCTGTTCGCCGTCGGCGGTGCCCTCGCCGGTGAAGTAGCTGAACATGTAGCCCTTGAGGGCTGCCGGGGCGGGGAGTTCGGGGACGCGGGCGGTGAAGGTGCGGGTGCTGTGCGCCTCGCCCCTGGTGACCGTCGCGGTCAGGTCGACGGTGGTGGCTCCGGCGCCGTGCGCGGGGCGGTGGACCGTGCCGTCGGCGGAGACGGTGTCCGGATCGGCGGAGGACCAGGTGACGGTGGTGTTGTAGGCGCCGGTGGCGGGGAGGGTGAGGTTGCCGCGGGCGTCGTCGACGTTGTGGACGGTGAGGGCGCCGGCGGCCCGCTCGGCGGCGGTGGCGTCGTCGAAGTCGGCGAGGACGGTGATGTCGAAGGTCCTGGTGTCGGTGACCGTGCCCTTGGTGAGGGTCGCGGTGAGCGTGGCACGGGCGTCGAGGGAGCCGGCGGCGGGCCGGGTCACCTTGCCGGAGTCCGAGACGACGTCGGGGTGGTCGCTGGACCAGGTGATGGCCGAACCGCCCGCCGTACCGGTCTTCGGCAGGTCCAGGTCGGCGGTCACGGCATCGGTGTCGCCCAGGCTCAGGGCCGCCTTGTCGTCGGCGACGCCCTGGGTGTCGACGGGCAGGGCGAGCTGCCCGACCTCGGAGGAGTCGAGGGCGCGGTCGTATACGCGGAAGTCGCGGATGCGGCCCTTGAAGAGCTTGTCGCCCGAGTAGACGGACTTTCCTATGTAGTTGGCGACGGTGCTGCCCGACCCGATGGCGCCGGGGGTGATGGTGACGGAGGTGTTCCGGCCGACCTCGACGCCGTCCTCGTAGAGCACACCCGTGGTGCCGGTCTGGGTGTAGGCGAGGTGCTTCCACACCGCGCGGGTCAGGTTGTGGGAGTCGGACGGCTTGGTCGTCTGCTCGGTCGACCAGTTGCCGGTGGCGAGGGAGGTGCGCAAGGAGTTGCCGGTGGTGAAGAGGTAGCCGTTGCCGCTGCTGCCGCTGGAGTTGCCGAAGCCGTAGAGGAAGTACGGGGTGGACTGGGCGGAGTCGATCCGCACGTCCAGGGACACCGTGATGGCGTCCATGCCCTTCATGACGTCGTCCGGGACCTTGACGTACGTGTCGGAGCCGTTGAAGCCGAGGCCCTGGCCGGAGGACGACCAGTCGGCGGTGCCGTTGACCGTGCCGTCGCGTCCGTTGCCGGAGGCGTCGGAGGCTCCGTCGGCGGAGTCGAGGGGGTACCAGAGGGCGAGGCCGGTGGTGAGGCTGTCGGCGGTGGGGGTTTCGGCCGCCGCTGGGAGCGCCGGTCCGGCGAGGGCGAGCAGGGTCGAGGCGGCGGCCAGGGCGGCGAGGTGACCCGCCCGGCGTCTCGCGCGGCCACGGGGTCGTGCGGTGTGCGGCATGGCGGCTGTCATGGGGGTTCCTGCCAAGTCCCTTGTCGTTAACTGCGGATGACGTCGCGTTGCGAGAGTGTCAAACGATGTACACGGGGTCGTCAAGAGTTTTCGAACAATGTCCGACTGGTCGAACATGCAAGGCGGCCGGACTTCCCGCCCCCGGCGCCCGCGTCGAAGTGGACCGTTGCGCCGACAACCAAGCCCTGGCCATGGCTTGGCCTACGGCTGCCCGCCCCGGGTCCAATCTTCAACTAAGCAACTCCCGTCCCGGGTAAAGAGGTCTACCCGCATAGAACCCCCGGTGCTGTCATGCCCACGACTGCCCGGCGCCGTGCCGGGCGGCACCTCACCGGGAGACCCCCACATGTCCCGAACGCAGCGCCCCCTCGTCACGACGCTCTCCGCTCTCGCCCTCACCGTCGCGGGCCTCACCCTCACCACCGGCACGGCCCACGCCCAGTCCTGCAGCCAGGCCTACCTCCCGCTCCCCGACCCCAGCTGCCAGCCCGGTGACTTCAACCCCGACGTCACCCAGAGCACCATCGACTCCACCATCTGCGTCTCCGGCTGGACCGCGACCGTACGGCCGTCCAGCTCCTACACCACCGCGCTGAAGAAGAAGCAGATCGTCGAGTACGGCTACACCGACACCAGCACCTCCGACTACGAGGAGGACCACTTCGTCCCGCTGGAACTCGGCGGCGCCCCCAAGAGTGAGCTGAACCTCTGGCCCGAACCGGAGTACGGCACCAAGACCGCCGCCAACAAGGACACCGTCGAGAACAAGCTCAAGAAGGCCGTCTGCGCGGGCACCGTCAGTCTCTCCGACGCCCAGGACGCCATCGTGACCGACTGGACGACGGCCCTGTCCAGCCTCGGCCTGAGCTGACGCCGCCAACTTTGCTGCCCCGCACGAGGCTTGGACCTGCCACGTGCGGGGCAGAGCCCTCCTACCGGACAGCAGGTGCGGGCAGTGCTCGGCAAGAGGAGGGCGTCATGGACGGTCGGATCCGCGTGCGCGTTGTTCGTCGCCCCGCCCCTCGGGGCCAGGAGATCGACCGCAGGACGCCCTCCGGGCGCATCCTGCCGTACTAGCCGGGGCCGGCAGACGGCGGAGGCACCGGCAGGCCTGACCGCCGTCCCATCCCTTCGGCTCCGGCTCCCGCACAGCCGTCCGTCACCTCGCCACCGAGCAGGTCGGCCGCCTCGGCCCCGCCCTGTTCCGCCCCGTTGGCCTGCGCATTCGTTTCGTGTCTCGACGCCATGGGCACATTTCGGGCGATGCGGGCCCGGCTGCGGGCGCAGGAGGAGGACGCGGGAGTGCTCGACCTGGTGCGGACCGCGAGCGGGCGGCGACTGGAGGTGGCCGTCTCGGGGAACCCCGGGGGACGGCCGGTGATCCTCCTGCACGGCACACCCGGCAGCCGGGTGGGCACCTGGCCCATGCTCTGCCACCAGGAAGGTGCCGCGCTCATCAGCTTCGACCGCCCCGGATACGGCGGTTCGGACCGCAGCCCCGGCCGACGGGTGGCCGACGCCGTCGAGGACGTGGCAGCCGTGGCGGACGCGCTCGGACTGGACCGGTTCGCGGTGGCCGGCCGCTCCGGCGGCGGCCCGCACGCCCTCGCCTGCGCGGCCCTGCTGCCGGGCAGGGTGACCCGGGCGGCCGCTCTGGTGGGGCTCGCACCGCGAGACGCCGAGGGGCTCGACTGGTTCGCCGGGATGACACCGTCCAACGTCGACGAGTTCCGTACGGCGTTCACCGACCCGCAGCGGTACGCGGCACGGATCATCTCCCGCGCGGCCGCGATCCGCGGCAACCCGGAGCGGCTGCTGGAGGACCTGCGGTCCGGTCTGACCGAGGACGACCGGCTGGTCGTCTCCGACGCGGGCGTTCGGTCGATGCTGCTGCGGAACTACTACGAGGCGCTGCGCACCTCGCCGTACGGCTGGATCGACGACATGATCGCGCTGACCGGCCCGTGGGGATTCGACCCGGCGCACATCAGGGTGCCGGTGCTGCTGTGGCACGGGGCGAAGGACGTGTTCACGCCCGCTTCCCACGCCTCCTGGCTGGCCGCGCGCATTCCGCGCGCCGAGGCCGTCCTGGAGCCGAACGCCGCGCACTTCGCCGCGCTGCGTGCCCTGCCCGGCGTACTGGACTGGCTGCTGACGGGGAAGCGGCAGGGCTGACCGACGGCGCCCCGCCCGCCGGACGCGCTCACAGGGTCAGGGGCTCCAGGTCCCGGTACACCCTCCGTCCCTCCAGTACGAACCGGGTGATGCCGTTGTTCTCGCCGAGCTGATCACGTTGGCCCGTCAGCCCCCTGACGGCTTCCTCGTGCCGCCCGCGGGCCTCGTCCTGGCGGCCGAGGGCTTCGAGGGTGAGGGCGCCGTTGCCGAGGACGGCCAGCGTCTCGGGGTGCAGGGGGCCCAGGTGGGTGCGCAGTGCGTCGGCGCTGCGCCGCTCCAGCTCCCAGGCCTCCTCCGGACGGTCGCTGTCGGCGAGCACGTTGGCGAAGTTGGCGGAGCAGAAGTGGGTGTGCGGGTGGTGGGCGCCGAGCGTCTCGGTCATGCGTTCCAGCGCCTGCCGGAACACCTCCCCGGCCTGCTCCACGGCATCGCAGCCCCACTGGTAGATGCCCAGGTTGTTCATCGCGGCCTGGGTGTGGGGGTGGGCCGGACCCGGATTCCTCATGTACTCGGCGAGCACCTGCTGGGCCAGGTCGCGCGCGGCTTCCCGGTCCTCGGCCGCGAACAGATCCGCGGCGAGGTTCAGTTCGCAGGCGAGTCCGCCCGGGGTGGGCACGGTGTACTGGGCCCGGTACTGCTCCAGCGTCGCGGAGGTCAGCCGCCGCGCGTCCGCCAGCTCGCCCACGCGGCGCAGCGACAGCGCGAGTGACTTGGCGCACCGCAGCGTGCCCGGGAAGCCCTTGCCGAGAGCACGCTTGTACTGCTCGTACGTCCGCGACAGCAGGGCCACCGAATCGGTGTACCGGCCGGTTTCCCGCAGGTCGCGGCCGAGGTTCTCCGCCGACGACAGCGTGTAGATGTGATCGGGGCCGTGGATCCGCACCCGGCGGGCGAGGTTGGCCTCGTCGATCCGCCGGGCATCGTCGTACTTGCCGACCATGCGCAACGCCAGGGCGTGGTTGTTGGCCGCCTTCAGCGTGCGCGGGTGCGCCTCGTCGAAGATGTCGTTGAAGCCGTCGTGCGCTTCGCGCGCCAGCTCCACCGCCTCGACGTACCGGCCCAGTGCCGCCATGTCGGCGGCGAGGCCGGACGTGGTGCTGAGCGTGTGCGGATGCCGTGGGCCGAGTACGCGCCGCTGCCGCTCCCGCAGGTCCTCGTTCAGCTCCCGCGCGTCGGCGTACAGTCCCTGCGAGCGCAGCACGTTGGCGAGTTGGAAGCGCAGGCTCAGGTACTGCGCGTCGTTCTCGCCGAGGGGTTCCTTCCAGTGGGCCAGGAGGTCCTCGGCGAGTTGCTGTGCCCGGGCGAACTCGCCGCGCTTCCAGAGGTAGCGGACGCGGTCGACGAGGAGACTGCGCGGCTCCGCCTCGGTGCAGTCGCGGATGCCGGAGGCGGCGAGATGCGGCCAGATGAGGTCGAACCGCGGCCAGTTGGCCTGGTCGTCGGTGGGCTCGTCCTCCCCCGCGGGGCGGGCTTCGCTGAGGATTCTGTGCACGGTGTGCCGGGCCCGGCTCCGCTCCTCCTCCGTCATCTGCGAGCGGATCACCGCCTGCACGAGCCGGTGCACCTGGATCGAGTTGGAGGGCTGGTCGATATTGGCGAGCGCGAACCGGCCGATCTCGCGCACCAGCCGGCCGAGCAGCAGACGATCCCGCAAGCTCGCGTCGTAGGAGCTGAGATCATGCAGCAGTTCGTCGCTTTCGTAGAGCAGTTCCGCGGAGATCGGCTCGGGGCCGAGAAGCGCGCACAGCTGGAGCAGCCGTACCGAGGCGGGCGAACGCCGGCTCAGCCGCTCGATGGAGATGTTCCAGGTGGCGGCCACCGTCTCGGGGTAGTCGGCCGGCTGGTTGATCCCCATCACCGCGGCGGTCTCCTCGGCGAGGCGGCGCAGGTACTCGCCCGTCGGCACGGCGGTCTCCGCCAGCCAGGCGCCGGCCTGTTCCACCGCGAGCGGCAGGTCGCCCACGGCCTCCGCGACCTGGTCCGCCTCCGTCGGGGTGAGGCCCCGGGCGCGCCGGGACAGGTGCTCGACGCTCTCCTGGCGCCGGAAGACGTCGACCTGCAGAGCGGGGGCCAGCTGCGACCACACCTGGTTGCGTGAGGTGATCAGGATGTGGCCGCCGCCGGTGGTGGGCAGGTAACCGGCCAGCTCCCGGGGGTCGTCGGCGTTGTCGAAGACGAGGATCCACCGCCTGGTGGGGTTGCCCTGGGAGAGCATGCGTACCGTCTCCTGGCTGGCCAGGGACATGTCCTCGCCGCCGGGCGCGCCGATGCGGGCGCCGAGTTCGGCGAGCGAGGCCACCACGTTGTCGACGTTCTCGGCCGGCACCCACCACACCAGGTCGTAGTCGCCGGCGAAGCGGTGCACGTACTCCAGCGCGATCTGCGTCTTTCCGACACCGCCCAGCCCGAACAGCGCCTGGGGCTGCGGCAGTACCGCCGTGAGGCCGCTGTGCAGGGACTCCCGCAGCCTCTCCAGGATCCGGCTCCGGCCGGTGAAGGTGAGGTTGCGCTGCGGCACGTTCCAGCAGAAAGGGTCACGGCTGGGGAATCGCGGTGCCGCCGTTCCCCCTTTCGGCAGTTGCCCGGGCAGTTCGAGCGCACGAAGCAACGCGCTTTCACATGCCGCCTGGTCAAGTCCGTTCAGGTCGACCGGGTCGGCCTGGCCCAGGTACGCGTCCGGCAGTCGAACCTCGTCGATCCGTACCGGTATCACCGCTCCCCGGCGCCCGTCGCGGTCGAAGGGGAGATGCCGGACGTGTTCGATGCCCGGGGAACGGAACAGCGCACGGGAGGTCAGCACGAGGGCGAAGGTGCCGGGGTCGACGCGGTCCAGCGGGGCGGTGGTCAGATCGTGCAGCGTCCCGGTGCCGTCGGCCCGCTGCACCAACGACTCGATCCAGTCGGCCCACAGCCGGTCCTCGGGCACGTACGCGATCACGACCCGCGGCGCGGTGGTCCGCGGCAGGCGCCGGATGAACGCGTCCCGGCCACGCAGCTGCACCGGCTCCGGGATCTGCGGCAGCGCCGTGATCTCGTGGTCGGACACGAACGCGGTGAGCCGTTCGTAGGCGGACAGCAGCGACTTGGGGTCGCCCTTTCTGTCCCCCACCACGGCGAGGGTCTCCTCGTAGGCGTAGTACGCCTTGTACGGAATCTCGACGCCGTCCCAGTAGGCGGTGAGCTCTTCGGCGCTCAGCCGCTCCCCGCCCGGCCCCGTCGGCAGCCCCGCGAACCGCACCCTGGCCAGCGCACGGCCCGCTTCGACCTTGCGCCGGTCGCTCTCGTCGACGCGCATCGGCACCGGCAGCACCCTGATCCGCCGGGCGCGGTGCTCGTCGCCGACACTGTGCGCCACTTCGGCGGCGCCCTCGATGGACTGGTCGCTGAGCGTGAAGCAGTCGACGAGGACATCGGGCAGCTGGAGCGTGCAGATGTCCGCGGTGTCGGACTGTCCGGTGCGGGAGTCGATCAGGACGTAGTCGTACGACCGCTTCATGCTGTCGCGCAGCGCCTCCAGGAACAGGCCGCCCCCGAGGCGGTCGTAGAAGTTGTCCCACTCCAGGGAGGAGGCCATGCCCGAATAGGCACGGAACCGGCGGCCGGCGGAGAGGAAGTCCAGCGAGCCGCCGTTCTCGAAGCCGAGTCCCTGCCGCTCGGGGGCGACCGAGACGGCGTGCTGCTCCACATCCGCGAACTCCAGGTGCCAGGGCCCGGTGCGGGTGGTTCCGTCCGTCGCCGCCCAGGCGTAGTCCTGGAGGATGTTGACGACGCCGCCGGTGGCCGTGAGCGCACCGGGATCCAGGAACGGGCGGAAGAAGCTGTGAAGTCCCGCAGCCTCGAGGTCCCAGTCCACGGCGAGGACGCGTCTGCCGTTCGCGGCGAGGATCCAGGCCGTGTTGGCCAGCGCCATCGTCCGTCCGGTGCCGCCCTTGTACGAGTAGAAGGTGATGACGCGTCCGTCCCGCGAGGCCGTCATGCCTCTCCTCCGGGTAGGTCTTCCGAGCCGGGGCCGGGCGGCGGGCCGACATCCGTCAGCCGAGGTCTGGGGAGGTGGGGGCCCGGTGGCAGTCGGACTTCCGCGTTCTTCAGGAACTGCCGGGACGTATAGGCCACGACGTCGGGCAGCACCTTGGTGAAGGACGTCAGCGTGGGCACACCGTTGACGGCGTAACGGCAGTCGCCGCGCCGCGCCCTGTCGAGGATGGCCGGCATCACCCGCTCCAGCTCCTCCGCGAGCCGGCGCCCTTCCTCCCCGTGGTTCTGCAGGTCCGCCCGGCAGCGCGGCACGATCGCGCTCACCCAGGGGTGCGCCGCCCCGTCGAACACCTTCAGCCTGCTCCGGCGTTCCTCGTCGGTCAGGGCCCACTGGTCCACGACCACGATGCCGGGCCGCCCCGCCACGGACTCCGGAGGCTCCTCGCCGGGGCTCTCGTCGTCGAGGGCGGCGACCGTGACCCGGTAGTCCAGGGAGCGGATCAGCTCCTCGGCATGCGCGGACAGCGCCCGTGTCGACTCGGTGTGGTAGGGGTTCCAGTCCAGTACGTCGTCGCCGTACGGCTGGGCGTCGCGGTGTTCCGGGACGGAGTCCCGGGTGGGCGCGGCCACCGTCAGGCGGATGTGCCGGGGCCCTGTGCCGCGCGGCTTGAAGGCGCTCGGCGTGCTCTCGTAGTCCCGGGGCCGCCCGGGTGGCAGCCGGGTCTCGTGAGCGGCCTGGACGATGCGCTCGGCGAGAGCGAACACGGTCTCCTCGTACTCGTCGCGCAGCCGGTTGAGTTTGATCAGCCCGTAGATTCCGTTGGTGAGGTATCGCCCGCCGGACGACGAGTTCTCCACGTGTATGTGGCGGACGGAGTCGGGCAGTTCCCCGAAGTCGACACGCGTCCACAGGGCGGGCACCATGGCCGACACCGGCGCCGCCCCGGTGGACTTGGCGTGCAGCATCCGCTCGTGGAACGCGTACCACTCGCGGCCGCACATCTCGCTGGTGAAGTAACGCGGTGAGAAGAGCGGCACGAACACCCGGCAGGTGGCGAGGTTCTGGCTCAGTTTCTCGGGCCAGCCCTCTCCCGAACGCATCTGCCGGTCCATGAAGCCCGCGGGCGACCCGGCCGGCAGGTCGGTGAGCGCCATGATGTGACTGCACAGGTCGTTGAAGAGGACGCGTACCCAGTGGTCCGGATCCCCGCTGTCCGGGCCCCAGGGCGGAGTGTGGGCGTACGACAGGAAGAAATACGGGCGGTTGTCCGGAGCCCGGTCCTCCGCACGCTCCGCAGTACCCACAAGTCCCCCTGCCCGCCGCTGAGCTGACGGACTGCCCCGCCGACGGTCGCTCTACGGCCGAACCAACAATGTGCCCGACCGGCAGACCGTGCGGTTCACTGCTTTCAGGTCAAAGATCGGCGATATCCGGACATCTGGATCTTCGCGTGAGTGACAACGTCACGCATTGCACACAACACGACCGGCTTTGACCCCCACTCGGCCTGGGCGAGCAGCTCACGCGGCAGCCGGGATCCGATCTCGCCGAAGTCGCTGTCGTCCAGTTCGAGATCCCGGTACGAGATCCAGTTCCCCTTCTCGCCCACCACGCACCGGTAGGTGCGCCGGGGCGGCCTGGGGCGTATCAGGTACTCGGCGTGGTGGAACGCGCTGCACACCTCGAACCCCACCCGCAACAGCAGGATCTGGGCGTCGGCGCGGTACAGCCGCGCCATCGGGGAGAGCCTGCCGAAGTGGCCGCGCAGCGGATGCCGCCCGAGCAGCGCCCGCGCCTGAGGTCCGAGCCCGGCGAGGGAGGTCTGCGGATGCGCACTGCGTACGGCACCGAGCGTCGACCGCACGCACTCGGCGAGCGCTCCCATCGTCGGGCACTCGGTGGCGTCCGGGTCGAACGGCGGCATCGACCTGCGGTATTCGGCCACCTCCAGGGCGCTCATGCCGGCAACGGCCTCCCGATGAGCCCGGGAGGTGTCGGAGTTCTCCGGGGTGAACGCGGGGACGACCAGCGTGCCCCCGGGGCCGAGCGCGGCCAGCAGCGCGTCCCGGACCAGGTCCGGAGCGGTTCCGGTGCCGCTCAGCGAGGCGTGCACCATCAGCACGCCGCCCCTTCGGACGCCCAGCCGGCGCAGGAGGTGAGTCAGTTCCGCCGGCTGCGACTCTTCGGTCACGAGATGCCTCTTAGATGTTCGCCCACTGCGACCACATGCCGGCCACCCATACGGCACCGGTGACCGTCAGTTCGGATTCCGGAAGGAGGGTGAGCGCCGTGAGTGCCCGTGCGGCCTCCCGAGGCTCCCGTCGCCCCAGTGCCTCGTCCGCCCGGTCCAGCAGGGTACCCGCGGGGCTGCCCGGGCGGTGCAGATCGGCCGTTTCGCGCAGGGCGATGAGCCGGGCGCGGCGGCCGATGCGGGGCAGTTCCCGGGCGAACTGCTCGGGCGTCACGTCCACCGCCACGCCCAGCGCCCCGAACCCGTGGGCGCCGAGCCGCAGACCGTTGCCCGCTGCCAGCGGGGTGAGCACGGTGGGGCGGAACTCGTCCGGGGCGGTCGGACGGTCCTGGGCCTCCTCGTCCAGCAGCTCGTAGGCCCGGCTCAGCCGCGCGGTGAACCCGTCGTCCACGAGCGGCGGGACGACGGCGACGGGATAGCAGTCGCGGTAGGGGTCGGCGTCGTCGACGAGCGGGCCGTTGTGTGACGGCAACCGCCCGAGCGGGCGCCAGCGCGGGGAGGCGGGGACGTGGCCGAGCCGGACCCAGGAGCCATCGGGCTCCTGGTGGCCACCGCGCACCCGGAAGGCGTCCGGTGCCACGGTGACCTGGATCCGGCCGGGGGCGTCCAGCCGGTAGGTGCCCCAGGTGGGCAGGTGCAGCCGGGTGCCGGGCTGGTCCCAGGAGAGGGTGGCCGGTACCTCCGCGCGCAGCGCCGCGGCGGCGGTCAGCGACATGAACCTGGCCGTGTCGGCGGAGCCGCGCAGGGAGTGGTGCAGGCCGGTGCGTACATAGGGGTGGGCCAGCACCTCGTCCAGGTGCGGGGCGGCCTCGGGGTCGGCGTCCAGGGCCAGCAGCAGCCGCCAGGCGTCCGCCGCGTCCGGCTCGGCCACCAGCTGCTGCCGGGTCCGGCGCAGCAGCAGCCGGTCCAGCTCCAGCTGGGCCCAGACGAGCCGGTCGGTCCCCAGCACCGCGGGCGCGAAGGAGCGGTCGGTCACCCGGTCGGCGATGCCGTCGACCAGGGAGCGCAGGTCGGCGCAGAAGACGCTCGGGTTGTCGAAGCCGTTCTCCGAGCGGTACCGGTGCCCGTACAGGCCGCCGCCGCAGGACCGCACCACCGGGCAGCGGCGGCAGGTGTCGCTGATGCCGTCGACGCCCGCCTGCCGGGCCCGCACACCGGGGTGCGTGGCGAACTCCGCGAAACCGTGTCGGAAGACGTCGTAGCCGGTCTCGGGAGCGCCCGGGAAGGCGACCTTCAGCCAGTCGGCCTGTTCGAAGGTGCCGTCCGTCTCGATCACGGCGAGGTCGCTGGGCGCCAGTCCCATCGCCTCGGTCAGGGGCGGTCCGCCCCGCAGGGTGCTGAGCACGGAGTCGAAGGTCCGCACCGGCATCGGGCGGCCCTGTTCCTCCCAGCGGTCGAAGACCGCGAGCAGCCAGTCGGCATACGGTGCGGCGGTCCCGGTGGGGTTGGGGGGCGGGTTCTCCCAAGTGCCGTGCGGAAGCAGGTAGTCGATCCGCGGCGGGGCGAGCTCGGTGAGGGCGTCGTGCACCGCGACGGGGTCGTTGGCCACGTCCACCGTGCACAGGATCCCGCTGAACAGGTGGCGGTACTCGGGTTCCCGCAGCAGCCGGATGCCGCGCACCACGCGGTCGTGGCTGCTGCGTCCCCTGCGGTCCAGCCGGTGCCGGTCGTTGGCGGCGCGGTCGCCGTCCAGGGACACGCTGACCCGGACCCCGAACTCCCGGCAGACGTCCAGATGGCGCCGGTTCAGGGTGACCGCGTTGGTGTGCATCCGCAGGTCGAGGGTGGTCAGCGGGGAGAGCGTGCGGGTGAGCCGCGCGCAGATGTCCCGTAACCGGGCCGGGCCCACCAGCAGCGGCTCGCCGCCGTGCAGGATCACCGAGACGGACTCCAGCGACCGTGCCTGCACGTACTCGGCGAGCCGGTCGGCGACGGACCGCACGGTCTCCGGCCGGATGAAGGTGGGGCGGGACCGCCAGCTCTGGTCGGCGTGCTGGTAGACGTAACAGTGGTCGCAGAGCAGATCGCACCTGCTGTGGATCTTGAGGACCAGCTGTCTCAGGGGAGGGCTGCCGGGCGACCGGGGACGCCGTACGGATATTGCTGCCTCATCAGCGCCTTGCGCCACGTCAGCCCTTCCGGA
Source organism: Streptomyces sp. NPDC090088 (assembly GCF_044747345.1). Classification (NCBI taxonomy): domain Bacteria; kingdom Bacillati; phylum Actinomycetota; class Actinomycetes; order Kitasatosporales; family Streptomycetaceae; genus Streptomyces; species Streptomyces sp. NPDC090088. Next base: position 961,380 of record NZ_JBIVDZ010000001.1, read on the forward strand.
TCAGACAGCCGAATTGAACCTGACCTGCTGGTCCGAGCGGCGGTCGGGGAGGTCCGTCACACGGCCCGCGTCGCGCGCCGCCACGGCCGTGCTCGGGTCCATGTCCGCCAGACGGGTGTGCCGGAGGGCCGGCGTGATGGTGGGGTAAGTGCGCCGCACGGGCGTCACCGGAATGTTCATGGTGCCTCTCAGCCCTGGTTCGGATGGTCGAAACGACGGGTGTCCTACCGGCGCCCGCCAAAGATCGATTCGTGGGCGGCGGCAGGATTTACGAACTAAGGGACAGTCTGTCTCGTCGCCTCGTTCCGGCGGACCCTATACCAGGAATGCCCGGCGACCCTCTTGTGCACGGACCGGCTTTCCGTCCTCATTGACATCTCAGGCCGGTATTTCGGGGGCGCGCGAGAGCTTTCGGGGGCGCGCACGGCATTCGGGGGGCGTCATGGGGGCTGCAACCACTCCGGTTCCGAGCACCACGCTGGACGATCAGGATCTGCCGCCGCTGTTCCGGTCGAGCGATCAGTGGGCGTTGCGTCATCAGAGCGATTCGTTCCGGGCGGTGCGTACGCATCTGCTCCTGCTGCTTCTGGCCACCACGGCCGCCGTGCTGACCGAACAGGCCTCCGGGCACGTCATGACGGTACTGGCCGCGGTGCTGTACGGGCTGACGATAGCCCTCGGCCTGAGCACCTCCCGCCGCCGTTCCCGCGCCCACTGGCAGGCGCACCGGGCGGCGGCCGAGCTGACGAAGACACTGGCCTGGCAGTACATGGTGCACGGCGGGCCCTTCCACTCCGATGTCGCCGACCCGGACGCGGTGTTCGCGGAGCGCCTCGAAGACCGCCTGCGCGAGCTGCGCAAGTGCGGCTGGGAGGACTCCCGCGACGGGGTCGGGGAGCGCGGCAAGGGACAGATCACGGCGCGGATGCGCGCGGAGCGGGCCAAGTCGTACCCGGCTCGCCGGGATCTCTATCTGCGCGACCGGCTCCTGGAACAGGCGGTCTGGTACAAGAACCGGGCCTCGCGCGCGCACCGCGCCGCCGCCCGCTGGTCGAGCGTCACCGCGGGCCTGACCCTCTTCGCCCTGGCCGCCGCCCTGCTGCGGACCGTCGGCCTGCTCGGCGGCGCGGACCTCGCGGGGCTGCTCAGCGCGGCCGCCGCGGCCGGTGTCGCCTGGCAGGAGGTACGGCGGCACGGACCGCTGACCCAGGCCCACTCCCTCATCGAACAGGACCTGGAGACCACCCGGATCGCCATGTCCACCACGGTCACGGAGTCGGGCTGGGCCGAGGCGGTGGAGGAGGCCGAACGCCTGATGTCCCCGGCGCACACGGAGTGGCTGGTGCGCTTCGGCAACTGACGCGCCGTCCGTGGCCTGGCGCCCGGGACCGGCCGGCGTCAGTCCCGCCGTACCCCCGGCTGCCACAGCACCGTCACCGGCACCCCGCGGCGCCGGGCGTAGGCCACCACGTCGCCGGTGCCGCCCGGACCGCGCGCGGGCCGGCCGTCCCATACGGCGATCAGCTGGTCGGAGTGCTCCACGACCCAGCAGCCCGCCGCGAAGTACGCCTGCTCGTGCGTCGGCTGGCGGGGCAGGTCGACCCGGGTCGTACAGGATCTGAGGATCCTGCGGTACGTCGCCCGCGCCTCCTCGTCGCCCAGATGGGCCTCGTAGTCCATGCCCGGGATCACGGCCGTCACCGGGACGCCGTGCGCCAGGGCGATGTCCGCGAACAGCTGGTCGGCGCCGGCCGCGAGGCAGCTGAGCGCCTCCAGTTCCACGTCCGTACGGCTCAACTGGCGCCGCAGCTCGGAGTGGACGAACGGCAGGAGCGACGGCGGGATCGAACGGTGCCCGGTCACTCCGACGCGGGTGACGGCGAGGCGGGTGACCGCTGCCGCCCCGGCGAGGTACTCGGTGAGTTCGGCTGTCACGGAACGTCCCCTCCCGTCACCATCGGTGAGTACAGCCTAATCGAGACACGACAAGGTGCGCAGGGGGCGCATCGACTCACATCGCGTACGTCCTACGCTGCCAGCGGATCCAGCACCAGCGGTTCGATCCGGCCTTCCAGCATCGCCCCGATGCCCTGGACGACACACACGTCCGGCCGTTCCGCGATGTGCACCGGCATCCCGGTGGCCTCCCGCAGCAGCTGGTCGAAGCCGGGCAGCAGCGCCGAGCCGCCGACCATCATGATCCCGCGGTCGGCGAGATCGGCGACCAGGTCGGGCGGGCAGTCCCGCAGCACCTTCCCGATCCCGTCGAGCACGGCCGTCAGCGGCGTCTGGATGGCGTCCCGGACGGCCGCGGTGTCCACCTGCACGCTGCGGGCGAGCCCGGTGACCACGTCCCGGCCGTGGATCTCCGTCGACGCCGGCCCCTGCGGGGTGAGCCCGTTGCCGGACAGGGCGAGCTGCAACGGCCGTACCGACTGGCTCGGCAGCATCAGCGCGTGCTCGTGCCGCAGGTGCTGCACGATCGCGTGGTCCACGGACTCGCCGCCGACCGGCAGCCGCTCGGCGCACACGATGGACCCGAGGGAGAGCACGGCGACCTGCGTCGCTGCGGCCCCGCACACCAGGATCATGGTCGCCTCGGGCCGCTCCACGGGCATCCCGCACCCCACGGCCGCGGCGATCAGCGTGTCGACCAGCTCCACCCGCCGCGCCCCCAGCCCCACCAGCGTCTCGATGGTCGCCCGCTGGGTCAGCGGATCGGCGTCGTGCGGGGTGCAGGCCGCCCCGCGCAGCCGGGGCTTGCGGCGCAGCATCCGGCGGATCTTGTCGCCGAGCAGATGCCGCAGCATCCGCTGGGCCATCTCGATGTCGACGATGGTGCCGCCCGAGATGGGGCGTACGACACGGATGTAGTCGGGCGTGCGGCCCGTCATCTTCTCCGCGAACTCGCCGACGGCGATCAGGGCGCCGGTACGGGTGTTCACGGCGGCGACGGAAGGCTGGTCGACGACCAGGCCCATGCCCTTCACATACACCCGGGTGCGGGCGGCCCCCAGATCGACGGCGAAATGGCAGCGGCGCAACTGCTCCAGACTGACGGTCACGGCAGATCCTCCCGAGTGCGCGGGCCGTGTGGGCTGACACCGCCGGTCGGCGGCCTGCTTCGCATCCTCCGGGCGATCAGGACGGCGCGCCTTCGGGAGGGGGCCGGGCGGGGCGCGGCTGAATGGGGGGTTTCGCGGTCCGAAGGGGGGGGGCGCAGGCCGACCACGCCCCGGCGGCCACCGCCGCCGGACGCGCCCCCCTGCCGCCTCCGCACCCGACCGCACCCCCCACCCGCAGCGGCTCGTCACCCAGGACGTGGTCCGGGCGGTGGCGGTGTGGTGGGTGCGTTGCCGGGGTGGTCCACGATCCCGCGGATCACGCCCAGCTCCACCAGGTCCTGGGGGCGGATGCGGAGTTGGGCGGCGGTGGCCTCGGCCTCCTCCGGGGGGCGTTTGAGGATGGCTGTTGCCAGTTCGGGGGCGATGACGGAGAAGTAGCTGTCGGGTGTGGCCCAGGTGTTGTGGGGTGCGGCGAGGGCCAGTGCGCCGCCGGAGCCGCCCTCGCCGATGACGAGGGTGGTGATCGGTGTGCGGGCCGCCGCCACCTCGGCGAAGAGTTCGGCGATCGCCGCGCCCGCTCCCTGCCGCTCCGCCTCGGCGTCGTTGGCGGCGCCCGGGGTGTCGACGAGGGTCAGTACGGGGATGTCGAGCCGGTCCGCGAGCCGTATCAGCCGGGCGGCGGTCCGGTACCCGGCGGGCCGGGTCGCCGTGCCGGTCTGCGCGGCGAAGGCCACGCCACGGCCGTCGCGCTCGCCGAACCCGCACAGCATCCCGCCCGGATCCGCGCCGCCGCACCGGTCGCCGGACAGGGCGACCCGGCGGCTGAAGTAGGCGTCCAGGTAGGCCTCGGCGCGCGGACGGCGCGGTGCGCGGGCCCGCTGGACGGCCTCCCAGCCGGTGGTGGGCAGCCCGCTGCCGCCGAGGGCGGGCGGCGGGTCGGCGGGGGCCGTGGCCGGTGTGGTGAGCAGCCGCAGCCACAGCCCCAGCACCGGCTTCAGCTCCTCGGCGGACACCACGGCGTCCGCCGACCCCGCCGCGACCTGGGCCTCCGCCGTGTACGCGGCCGGGTCCGCGTCCGGCGGCCGGACCCGGGAGCCCGCGAAGCCGACCTGTGCGCCGGGCAGGGCCAGGACGACGTCCGCGCCGGCCCCCAGGGTGGCCCAGCCGCCACCGGTCGTCGGATCGCGCAGCACGGCGATCTGCGGCAGCCCCGCCTCCCGGGTGAGCGCCGACTGCCGTGCCACCCGCTGGAGTTGGGAGAGGGCGAGCATGCCCTCCTGCATCCGGCTGCCGCCGGTCGCGACCAGCGGCACCACCGGCAGCCGGTGGGCGCGGGCATGGACGTACGCCGCCTCCAGCCGGTCCCCGGTCCGCTCGCCCAGCGAGCCGCCGAGGAAGCCGAACTCGAAGGCGATCAGCACGGCCGCCGTGCCCTCGACGCGCGCGGTCCCGACGACGACGGACTCCTCCTCGCCGGTGCGTTCGGCGGCGCGGGCGCGCGAGGCGTCGTACCCCTGCCAGGCGAGGGGTCCGTCAGGGCGGGACTGCCTTGTCGGGTAAGGGAGTTCGGTGAAGGTGTCCGGGTCGGTGACGAGGCCGAGGATCCGCCGGGCGGAGAGCCGTCCGGCCGTCCCCTCAGGCACCCAGGGCCCGCTTCATGATCTTCCCCATGTCGTTGCGGGGGAGGGCGTCCAGGTGGTGGACGACGCGGGGCCGCTTGTGCGGGGCGAGCCGGGCGGCGACATGGTCCGCCAACTCCGGCAGCGACGGCGGCGCCTGCGGATCCGCCGGGACGATCCAGGCGACGACCCGCTCGCCCAGGTCCGCGTCCGGCTCCCCGGTGACGGCGGCCTCCCGCACCCCCGGATGTTCGAGCAGCGCGTTCTCGATCTCACCGGCCCCGATCTTGTAACCCCCGCTCTTGATCAGGTCGGTGGCCTTGCGTCCGACGATCCGCACCGAGCCGTCCGGCTCGCGCACGGCCATGTCCCCGGTGCGGAACCAGCCGTCGGCGGTGAACGCGGCGGCGGTGGCGTCCGGCCGGTTGAGGTACTCGGTGAACAGGTTCGGGCCGCGCACCTGGATCTCCCCGACGGTCTCCCCGTCCAGGTCCGCGATCGCCGTGCCGTCCTCCTCCACCAGCCGCAGCTCCACACCCGGCAGGGGGACGCCCACCGTTCCGGCCGGCGCCTCCCGGTCCGCGCGCATGCTGGTGTTCATCAGCGTCTCGGTCATCCCGTACCGCTCGATGACCCGCCGTCCGGTCGCGGCCGTGATCCGCTCGTGGTCGTGCAGGGGCAGCGCCGCCGAGCCGGAGACCAGCAGCCGGGCCCGGCCGAGCGCCTTGGCCAGTCCGGGGTCGTCGGGCAGGGCCTCGGCGATGCGGTGGTACATGGTCGGGACGCCGAACATCATGGTCCCGCCGTCGTTCAGCTCCCGGGTGACCCCGGCCGTGTCGAACCGCCCGAGGTGCCGCACGGAACCGCCGCGCCGCAGCGGCCCGAGGATCCCCAGCACGAGCCCGTGCACATGGAAGAGCGGAAGGCCGTGCACGAGGGTGTCCTCGCCGGTCCACTGCCAGGCGTCGGCCAGCGCGTCCAGGGTCGCCACCAGCGCGCGGCGCGGGACGACGGCGCCCTTGGGCGGCCCGGTGGTGCCGGAGGTGTAGACGACGAGGGCGGGGTCGTCCTCGGCGGTACGGTCCTCCGGCACCGGGCCGGCGGCCCGCACGTCGACGTCGATCCGGGGCAGAGCGGCCACGGCCGGCGGGAGGGCGGCGCCGGGGGCCGCCAGCACCGCGGTGGGCGCGCTGTCGGTGAGGATGTGCGCGAGTTCCCCCTCGCCCGACCTGGGATTGAGCGGTACGGCCGCCCGGCCGGCGAGCAGCACACCGACGACGGCGACGGCCGTCTCCAGTTCCGGGGTCGCCCACACGGCGACCCGCTCGGCGTCCCGGACCCGGCCGGCGACGGCCCCCGCCGCGCCGGCGACCTCCCCGTACGTCAACGACCTCGCGCCGAACCGCAGGGCGACCTGCTCGCCCGGACCGTCCACCAACGCCGGAAACAGAAGGGACACGCGACGACTCCTCACATCGGACACAGCGGTCGGAACCTCGACAGCCCCTTCCTACACCAGGTCCCGAGGCCACGCGGTTCCCGGCGCCTCTTATCCGGCCGGGACGGACGGGTCGGCCGACGCCACCGCACCGGCCACGTCGGCCACCACATCGGCCACGACGCAGCTCACGTTGTCCGCCCCGCCCGCCGCGTTCGCCTCCTCGACCAGCACCCGCACCGCGTCCCCCGGTTCCGTCCCGCCCGCCAGCAGCTCCCGGATCCGTTCGTCGGGCACCGCCCTGCTCAGCCCGTCCGAGCACAGCAGGTACCGGTCCCCGCGCCGGGCCTCGTGCAGCTTCAGGTCCGGGACCGCCTCCGCGCCTCCCGACAGCGCCTTGGCCAGCAGCATCCGCTGCGGGTGGCTGTCCGCCTCCTCCGGTGTCAGCCGCCCCTCGTCGATCAGCGACTGCACCACGGTGTGGTCGTGCGTGATCCGGAACAGCTCCCCGTCCCGCAGCAGATACGCCCGCGAGTCCCCGATGTGCACGAGGGCCAGCCGGGACCCGGTCCACAGCAGCGCGGTGAGCGTCGTACCGATGTCCGCGCTGCCCCCGGCCACCTCCCGCACGGCCGCACCGGCCGAACGCACCGCGTCCTCCAGGAGGTTCAGCACGCCGCCCGCCGGGAACTCCTCGTCCTCCAGGAACTTCAGCGCCTCCACGGCGGCGGCGCTGGCCCGGTCCCCGGCCGTTCCCGTCCCGTCGGCGACGGCCAGCAGCCGCCGTCCCGCGTAGGCGGTGTCCTGGTTGGCCGGCCGGACGAGCCCCCGGTCCGAGTGGGCCGCATAGCGCAGTTCGAGCATGGTCGTCGTGTCCCTTCTCGTCTCTTCTCCTGACAGGTGGTCGACGAGAAACGCGGCCAGATCCCGCCGTACGACGGTCTCCGCCTCGACCCGCGCCCAGTACGCGCGTATCTCCTGGGCGGCCCGGCCCGCCGGCAGCCCGCACACCTCGCGGATCAGCGCCAGCGGCATCCCCAGCCGCCGCAGCCAGGCCACCAGCCGCGCGCGTTCCAGCTGGGCGGCGGCGTAGTACCGGTAGCCGGTGTCCGGGTCGACCCGGGCGGGCCGCAGCAGGTCCAGCTCGTCGTAGAGCCGCAGTGCCTTCGGTGACAGCCGGCAGGCCTTGGCGAAGGCTCCGATGGTCATCCACTGCATGCGCTGCCTCGCGTTCCTCGACGTCCGCCATCGATGCTGGGGCTTCACCGAAGGTGAAGGTCAACAGGTCAGCGGCTAGCCTTCCGAAGAACGCAGGAACGCAGCCGCCGCCGTCAGCCAAGGGAGCCCCCGCCGTGCCCCGGATAGCCCTCGCCACCTACGACCCCGGCACCGAGCCGAGCAAGGACCAGGACCTGCCGGTGCTGCTGCGCGCGCTGGCCGCCGCCGGGGCGGACGCGGTCGCGCACCCGTGGGACGACCCGGAGGTGGAGTGGGGCGGCTACGACCTGGTCGTGGTCCGTTCGACCTGGGACTACAGCTGGCGTGCGGACGAGTTCGTGGCGTGGGTGGAGCGGGTGGCGAAGGCGACGCGGATCCTCAACCCGGCGTCGGTGCTCCGGTGGAACACCGACAAGCGGTATCTCGGCGACCTCGCGGCGGCCGGTGTGCCCGTCGTGCCGACCCGGTATCTCGCGCCGGGGGACCCGGCCGGTCTCGCCGACTTCCCCGCCGACCGCGACTTCGTCGTCAAGCCCACCTTCGGCGCCGGCGCCCGGTTCGCCGCCCGCTACACGCCCGCCGATCACGGGACGGCCGTACGGCACCTCGCCCGGATGCACGACGAGGGCCTGACCGCGATGGTGCAGCCGTACGTCTCCGGGATCGACGTCAGCGGGGAGCGGGCGCTGCAGTTCTTCGGCGGGCGGCTGCTGCACGCCAGCCGCAAGCGGGCCGTGCTCACCCGGGGCACGGCGTACGACGCGGAGAAGGTCGCCCACCCCGACCTGGAGCCGTGGACCCCGACCCCGGCCGAACTCGCGGTTGCCGACCACGCGTTGGCCGCCGTACCGGAGGCTCCCGAGCTGCTGTACGCGCGGGTGGACCTGGTCGACGGGGAGGACGGTCGGCCCCGGGTGATGGAGCTGGAGCTGATCGAGCCGAACCTGTTCCTGTTCCTGCACCCCGGGTCGGTGGACGCGGTGGTGGCCGCGGTCATCGGCGCGGCGCGTCGTCGATGACCGCGGTGCGCTGCAGCAGCCCCCAGGTGAACTCCGCGACCGCCTGACGTCCGTCGGGGAGGGTGAGGGCCAGGCCCCAGCGGGTGGGGGCGGTGCCCTCCAGGGGGCGGGCGGGGGCGAAGGCGCGGGCGGCCTCGTCGAGGGTGCAGGACCAGGGGGTGAGGTCCTCGAAGGTCTCCAGCCTCGGGGCCGGGGCGCCGGGGGCGCGGACCAGCCATTCGTTCCAGACCGCGCCGCCGGCCCCGGCCAGGACCTCGAAGCGGAGGGTGGGCCACAGGGGGAGCGGCCACTGCCAGACCGCGCACTCCAGGTCGCCGACCGTGCGTCTGGACTCCGTGTCGGGCGGGCCGAGGACCGAGCGGTAGCGGGCCGCCGCCGACCGGGATCTGGGTGAGCGGACCATCGCCTGCCAGCGCTTGTTGGCCTCCCGCATGTCCGCGAGCGAGGCGCCCAGGGCTCGGCGGGCGTCCTCGACCAGGTCCGGGTTGTGGTCGGCCATGCGGCGCAGCAGCACCAGCTGGAAGTCCAGTTGCATGAGATCCATGGTGCACTTGCGTGTGTCCGGCTCGTTCCCGGCCATTGCCCGGGGAATCCTCGGTGGTTAGCCTGTGTTCGTCATGCCGATCGCCTGTTGATATCTCGAACGGCTCCGCCGCTCCGACGAGATCTGGCGCTTACCCAAGGGAGGGGGCCGGACGTGGGACGCCTTGTGCCTGCCGTGACCCGGGCTCTCGACATTCTTGAGCTCTTCCTGGACGGGGACGGGACCCTCTCCGCCCCCGACATAGTGCGCAAACTCCAGCTGCCACGGACCACCGTGCACGAGCTGGTGACCACGCTCTCCGCCCGCTCGTACATCGTGCCCGTACCCGGACAGCCCGGACGTTACCGGCTCGGAGTCCGTCCGTACCAGCTCGGCAGCCGGTACGCCGAGCAGCTCGACCTCGCCGCCGAGGGCCAGCAGGTCGCCCGGTCGGTGGCCGAGACCTGCGACGAGACCGTCCATGTGGCGATCCTCGAAGGCACCGACGTCATCTACATCGCCAAGGTCGACTCCACGCACGCCGTGCGCATGGTCTCCGCCGCCGGCCGCCGGCTGCCCGCCCACTGCACCTCGGTCGGCAAGATGCTGCTGGCCTCGCTGCCGGAGCCGGAGCTGTCCGCGCGCATCCCGGCCGACGCCGACCTGGTCCGGATGACCCCGAACAGCATCACCGACCCGGACGCCCTGCGCGAGGCCCTCACCGAGATCCGCGCGCGCGGCATCGCCGTGGAGAGCCGTGAGTCCAACCCGGACGTCTCCTGTGTCGCCGCGCCGGTCCGGGACCGCACCGGCCAGGTCGTCGCGGCGCTCTCCATCTCCGTTCCGATGATCCGCTGGAGCGACGAGCGCCGGGGCGAGCTGGAGCAGCTCGCCGCCAAGGGCGCCGCCGAACTCTCCGAGCGCCTCGGCCACCGGAGCGTGGGATGACGACGACCGCGTACGAGGTCGCGGTGGCGGCGGAGGCGACCCTCGGCGAGGGCCCGACCTGGGACCCGGCCACCGGCCGTCTCCTCTGGATCGACGTACTCGGCTCCCGCGTCCACACCTACGACCCGGCGACCGGCCGCCGGACGATCCGCACCACGGACCAGCACGTCGGCGCGGTCAAGCCGCGCGCCGGCGGCGGTCTGGTCCTCAACCTCCGGGACGGCGTCGCCCTCCTCGACCCCGACGACACCTTCCGCTGGCTCCACCGCGAGCCGGTCCCGGGCCGCCGGGCCAACGACGCGGCGGTCGCCCCCGACGGCTCCCTCTGGGCCGGCACGATGCGCTACGACGAGGCGGCCGGCGGGGGCACCCTGGCGCGGGTGACGGCGGACGGCACGGCGACGACGCTGCTGGCGGACGTCACGGTCAGCAACGGCACGGGCTGGAGCCCGGACGGCCGCCACGTCTACTACGTCGACACCCCGACCAACCGGGTGGACGTCTTCGACTACGACGGCGAACTCCCCTCCAACCGCCGCCCGTTGGTGACGATCGAGGAGGGCGCGGGTTACCCCGACGGCCTCACGGTCGACGCGGACGGCTGTGTGTGGGTGGCACTGTGGGACGGGGGAGCGGTGCGCCGCTACACGCCCACGGGTGAACTGGACCGGGTCATCACGCTGCCGACCCCGCGTACGACGGCCTGCGTGTTCGGCGGTGCGGATCTGACGGACCTGTACGTCACGACGGCCCGGGTCGGCCTGGAGCGGCCGCATCCGACGGCGGGTTCCCTGCTGGTGATTCCGGGGGCCGGGAAGGGTGTCGCCCAACCGGCGTTCGCGGGATAGACGTCGGTTTGGCTTCGCGTTCGGCTGCGGGTCGGTGGGGGCTGGTCGCGCAGTTCCCCGCGCCCCTGACGGGGCGCTGTGCAACCCTCGTCACCCGGGTCCGCACCGCCTCGATCTCCTCGGGTCGTCGCAGCACCCTGGACACCGCCCCGATCTCCTGGAGGAGGCGGGCGGTGTCCGGACCGTGGTCCGCGGGCTCGATGTCGCGCTCCCGGGTGTCGACCGCGTCCAGGATGCTCACCGCCGACGCCAGTGCGCGGGCCTGGTCGGGCGGGTGGCCGAGGGCGAGCGCCGCGTCGTAGGAGCGGCGGTCGAGGTCGGTGTCGATGCGGCGGGTGAGGGGGAGCAGGACGTCCCGGATGAACGTCTCCCGCCGTGTCAGGCGCAGTTCGGGGGTGGCGCGCAGGACGAAGGGGACGCCGTCGCCGTGCACGGTCCGGGTCAGCCGGTACAGCGGCCGCAGTTCGCGGTGGGCGAGCCGGATCCGCCAGCGGTCGTGCAGGTACTGGCCGGCGTGGGGGAGGATGAAGCCGACGGCGATGAGGATGGCGGCGAGGGCGGCGACGGGCGGGGCCAGGTCGGTGCTGAGCCAGTCCAGGTCCGCGCCGGACCAGCGGGCGCCGACCGCGACCAGCTTGGCCGCGTCGAAGATCAGGTTGAGCAGGTAGCCGACACCGAGCAGCTTCAGTCCCCAGCGCAGCCAGGCGTCGAGGCCCTCGGTGCGCACCCAGTTCCAGATCAGCCGCGAGGTGATGACGCAGGCCAGGCAGTGGGCGAGGAGGTAGAGCAGGATCTCCTCGCCCATGAACGGGGCGGTGGCGTAGTAGGTGTCGAGGTCCCGGGGCCGCTCCACCGGCACGTCGGCGAGCGCGAACAGCAGCCACAGCGCGGCGATCACCCCGGCGTAGCCGGCGACCACCCAGCGGATCGCGCGCCGGGTGGGTGCCGAGCGGTCGGAGAGGCCGTTGCGCCAGGCGATGATCAGCAGCAGGCAGGAGGCGCCGACCGCGGTGAGCAGCGAATAGCACCAGGGCGCCGAGATGTTGGGCACGCCGGCCCACCGGTTCACGGCGGTGATCGTCGAGGGGCTGCAGAACACGAACACCGCGCAGCCGAGCAGCAGCAGTCCGCCGACCGCGCGCAGCAGCGGATCGCGCCAGAGCCGGACGATGCTGGGCAGCTTGATCACCAGGGCGGTGGTCAGCACCGCGGTCGGGATCCAGAAGGAGATGTAGAACTCGCTGAGGAACCGCGAGGGGTTCAGCGCCGGCGAGGCGGTCGTCACCGTGCCGCCCCACCGCGCCCGCGATAGCCGAGGGTCCGCTGGACGGGGTCGGGCGGGCTGCGGTGCGGGTTCTCGACGTAGGGCCGGAAGGCGGTCGCCAGCCGGTACCCGAAGTCGTCGGCCTCGGCCTCGTCGCTCTCCCGGGAGCCGTTGCGCGCGGCCACCGTCAGCGCCCGCTCCCGCCAGCCCGGCTGGTCCGCCAGCGCCCGTGCCGCCGCCGGGCCTACCCCGTGCTGGTGCCGGTGCCCGGCGTGCAGATGCCACAGTTCATGGCCGAGGATGACCAGTTGCTGCACGGCCTCGGCCCGCTCCTCGACGATGACCAGGTCGAAGTCCTGGAACTCCACCCACAGCCCGGTGACCTCGATCTCGTCCGGGAACCGCTCGAACCGCAGCTCCACCGGACGCCCGGCGCGCCGCGCGGCCATCTCCTCGCACAGCGCCCGGCACAGCTCGCCCACTCCGGCGGGCGGGTGCGGCCGGGCGCGGACGGCGGCGGCGAGGTCGGCGGCGAGGACGCGCATCCCCGCGTTCGTCCGGGAGCGCCAGGGGCACAGCCTCGCGGCGATCCGGGCCCACCGGTGCCGCGCGCCGGCCAAGTCCATCGCTCCCCCTTCGCACCGCCCCCACGGCGGTCGCCGCGCTGCGTCGGCCGGTCCGAGATTACGCGTCCCGAAGTGCCCGCGTCATGGGTTCCGACGCCGGTGGTTCACATGAGAACGACTGCCCGATACAGGAAAGTCACGCCGGACCCATTGACGCGCAAGCGCTTCGATTTTACGGTCCCGTTCGAAGTTACGAGCGTAATCCGAAATGTCGAACGAGTGTAAGGGCAGGCAATGGGACGACCTGGCCTCAGTCGCAGGCAACTACTGGGCACGGCGGGAGGGCTGGCGGTGGCAGGAAGCTTCGGCTTCGCGGCCCTGGGCACCGGCGCCGACGCGCTCGCCTCCACCGCGCGCACCCGGGTGCGCTACTGGAACCTCTTCAGCGGCGGCGACGGCTCCAACATGATCGCGATGCTGGACGCCTTCCGTAAGGCACACCCGGACATCGCGGTGAAGGACTCCACCCTCCAGTGGGGCAACCCCTTCTACACCAAGCTCGCCATGGCCGCCGCCGGCAACCGCGCCCCGGACCTCGGCGTCATGCACATCGGCCGGGTCGACGGCTTCGCGCCGGGCCGCCTCCTGGACGCCTGGGACGTCGACCTGCTCGCCAAGTACGGCCTGCGCGAACAGGACTACAACCCCAGGCTGTGGCAGCGCGGCGTCATCGACGGCAAGCTCTACGCCCTCCCGCTCGACATCCACGTCCAGCTCTGCTTCTACCGCAAGGACGTGCTGAAGAAGGCCGGACTGCTCGGCGCCGACGACCGGATCGTGCCCGTCACCTCGGTCGACGACTGGTTCGGCGTCCTCAAGGAGGCCAAGAAGGCCACCAAGAAGGGCCTGCAGACCATCGGCCTGTGGATCAACGACCAGAACTTCCAGTGGTGGTTCTTCGTCGCCTTCTACACCCAGCTCGGCGGCACCTGGTTCAACGACGAGCGCACCGAGGTCACCTTCGACACCGACAAGGCCACCCAGGTCCTGGAGTTCCTGCGCCGGCACGTCAGCGAAGGCTACGCCGACCCCGCCATGGGCTCCGTCAACGCCGAACAGTTCATCAACGGCGCCCCCTTCGCCTGGGAGGGCAACTGGTCGGTGCCGGTCTACTCCGGCGCCGAGCTCGACTACGGCGCCATCCCCCTCCCGCCCGTCTTCGGCACCCGGGCCACCCACGCCGAGTCGCACTCCTTCGTACTGCCCCACCAGTCCGACCGCGGCGGCGCCACCGACGAGGCCGCCCACCAACTCGCCGCCTACGTCGTCACCCACGCCCAGCAGTGGGCGGCCGGCGGCCACATCCCCGCCTACAAGCCGACCCTGTCCACCCCCGCGTACCAGAAGCTCTACCCGCAGAACGAGTACGTGTCGGCGATGGACCACCAGGCCAACGAGCCCAAGGTCTGGTTCGCGGGCTCCACCGGCATCCTCGCCCAGCGCGTCGGCCCGATCGTCGTCTCCTCGACCGTGGGCTCGGCCAAGCCCGACGCCGCGGCCGGCCGGATGAAGAAGCAACTCGCCACGCTGCTCGCGATGAAGAACCCCATGGACGGCAAGACCGCCGCGCAGGGAGGTACGGCCGCATGACGACCGCCGAGACCGTATTCGCACCGGCCCGCACCAGAGCCGCCGCCGTCAGCGCCACCCTCCGCCGCAGACAGGGCTTCCAGCACGGCGGCTGGTTCGTGGCGCCCTTCCTCCTCCTCTTCACGCTCTTCGTCATCTGGCCGCTGCTGCGCGGTGTCTACCTCAGCCTCACCGACGCCAACATCACCGGCGCCGACGCCAACTTCGTCGGCCTCGACAACTACCGCGAGGCCCTCAAGGACCCGCTGATGTGGGACGCGCTGGGCCACAGCGCGTACTTCACCCTCCTGGTGGTCCCCTGCATCACGGTCCTCGCCTTCCTCCTCGCGATGCTCGCCCACCACATCGAGCGCGGGAAGTGGCTCTGGCGGCTCTGCTTCTTCGCCCCCTTCCTGCTCCCCTCCACCGTCGCCGGCAACCTCTGGCAGTGGCTGTTCAACCCCGGCACCGGCATGATCAACCACGTCTTCGGCGGCAACACCCCCTGGCTGACCGACAAGTCGTACGCGATGCTCGCCATCGTCATCGAGACCCTGTGGTGGACCGTCGGCTTCAGCTTCCTGCTCTACCTGGCCGCCCTCCAGTCCATCCCCGCCCACCTCTACGAGGCCGCGAAGCTGGACGGCGCCAACGCCTGGCACCGCGCCGTCCACATCACGCTCCCCATGCTCCGCAACATCACGGGCCTGGTGATCGCGCTCCAGATCCTCGCGTCCCTGCAGGTCTTCGACCAGGCCGTGGTCATGATGGACTTCGGCCCCGGCCCCGAGAGCTCCACCCGCACCTTCGTCCAGTACACCCTCGAAGAGGGCTTCACCAGCTACCGCGTGGGCTACGCCTCCGCGATCTCCATCATCTTCTTCGTGATCATCGCCGCCGTGGCCCTCGCGCGCATGTGGCTGCTGCGCAACCGCACCGAGGAGGCCACCCGATGACGACCGCCGTACCCGTGAAGCCCCGCAGGACGTGGACCCCGAGCCAGATAGTCCTCACCGCCATCGGCACAGCCGTCTCCGCGCTCTTCCTCGCCCCCCTCCTCTGGGGCCTGTTCACCTCCCTCAAGTCGGAGACCGAGGCCGTCGAGGTACCGCCGCACTGGCTCCCGAAGCACTGGACCGGCCAGGCCTGGAAGGCCCTCTTCGACACCGGCAACATCACCAACTGGTTCGTGAACTCCCTGGTCGTCTCCGTCTGCGTGACCTCCGTCGTCGTCCTGGTCAGCGCCCTCGCCGGATACGGCTTCGCCCGCACCGAGTTCCGCGGCAAGGGCGCCCTGATGGGCCTGGTCATGTCCGGCCTGATGGTCTCCCCGGCCGTCCTCGGCGTCCCGCTCTTCACCACGGTCCAGCAGATGGGGATGGTCGACACCTACTGGGGCATGATCCTTCCCCAGTGCGCCCCGGCCGCCATGGTCTACATCCTCTACAAGTTCTTCCAGGGCATCCCGCGCGAACTCGAAGAGGCCGCCTTCATCGACGGCGCGGGCCGCTGGCGGGTCTTCTTCACCATCGTCCTCCCGCTCTCCCGCCCCTCCCTCGCGGCGGTCGGCATCTTCACCTTCATCGCCTCCTGGAACAACTTCCTCTGGCCCTACATGGTGACCAACAACCCCGACCTGATGACCATGCCGAACGGCATCGCGACCGTCATGAACTCCTACGGCATCCAGTGGGCCCAGCTCATGGCCGGCGGCCTCATGGCGGGCCTCCCGCTGATCATCGTGTTCGTCTTCTTCCAGCGCCAGATCGTGGCGGGCGTGGCCCACACGGGCCTGGCCGGCCAGTAGGGAGCCGAGAGTGTCGAAGCGCTTTCCCGGACTCGCCGCCCTCCTCACGGCGGCGGCCATCGCCCTGCTCCCCACCACCGCCTCCGCCGACCCCACCTACCCCGACCCGCTCCCCCTCACCGGCCAGCAGATCATCCACGACCCCACCGTCCACCGACTCGCGTCCGGCCAGTACGTCGCCTACTCCACCGGCGGCATCATCGGCGCCCGCCTCTCCACGAACCTCCACGACTGGACCGACGCGGGCAACGCCTTCACCACACCCCCGGCCTGGTGGTACGACTACAACTCCACCGCCGACCCCTGGGCCCCCGACCTCTCCTACCGCGACGGCCGCTACTGGCTCTACTACGCGGTCTCCTCCTGGGGCACCAACCACTCCGCGATCGGCGTCGCCACCTCCCGGTCCGGCCTCCCCGGCACCTGGACCGACCACGGCCCCGCCTTCACCTCCAGCACCACCGACTCCTGGAACGCCATCGACCCGGCGATCGTCCGCGCCGACGGCAGGCTGTGGATGGCCTTCGGCTCGTACTGGACCGGCATCCGCCTGGTGGAACTGAACCCGAAGACCGGCAAGGCCCTGCCCGACGCCACCGTCGCCCACCTGGCCACCCGCCCCGACGCCCCCTACGCCGTCGAAGGCGCGTCGATCCTCCACCACGGCCGCTACTACTACCTCTTCGCCTCCTACGACGCCTGTTGCGCCGGCGTGAACTCCACCTACAAGATCAGAGTGGGCCGCTCGACGACGGTGACGGGCCCGTACACCGACAGCACGGGCACACCGATGCTGAACGGCGGCGGAGACCTGCTCCTGGCAGGCCACGGCCGCTACATCGGCACGGGCGGAGAGTCCACCTTCCGCACCCACGGCAAGACCTGGCTGGCCTACCACTACTACGACGCCGACGACAACGGAACGCCAAAGCTGGGGCTCAACCCCCTGAGCTGGACAAAAGACGGCTGGCCCAGCTTGCGTTAGGGGCGCGGGGCTGTGTCCATTTGCGGCTCCGCCGCGTGGGCGCGAGCAACCCCCGCCCACCCGCACCCGCCCACGATTGAGAACCACCACCCCCGAAAGGCGAAAATGCGCACCGCCCGCTTCACCCTCGACCCCGCCTTCACCATCGGCGAAGTCAACCCCCGCCTCTTCGGCTCCTTCGTCGAGCACCTGGGCCGCTGTGTCTACACCGGCATCTTCGAACCGACCCACCCCACGGCCGACGCCGAAGGCCTCCGCCAGGACGTCCTCGACCTCGTCCGCGAACTCGGCGTCACCACCCTCCGCTACCCCGGCGGCAACTTCGTCTCCGGCTACCGCTGGGAAGACTCCGTCGGCCCCGTCGAGGACCGCCCCCGCCGCCTCGACCTCGCCTGGCGGTCGACGGAGACCAACCGCTTCGGACTCGGCGAGTACATCTCCTTCCTGAAGAAGGTCGGCCCGCAGGCCGAGCCCATGATGGCGATCAACCTCGGCACGCGGGGCGTCGCGGAGGCCCTGGAACTCCAGGAGTACGCCAACCACCCCTCCGGCACCGCCCTCTCCGACCTCCGGGCCGCCCACGGAGACAAGGACCCCTTCGGCATCAAGGTCTGGTGCCTGGGCAACGAGATGGACGGCCCCTGGCAGACCGGCCACAAGACGGCCGAGGAGTACGGCCGTATCGCCGCCGAGACGGCCCGCGCCATGCGCCAGATGGACCCGTCCGTGGAACTGGTCGCCTGCGGTTCCTCCAGCCAGTCCATGCCGACCTTCGCCGAGTGGGAGGCGACGGTCCTCGCGGAGACGTACGACCTGGTCGACTACATCTCCCTGCACGCCTACTACGAGCCCCAGGACGGCGATCTCGACTCCTTCCTGGCCTCCGCCGTCGACATGGAGTCCTTCATCGAGAACGTGGTCGCCACCTGCGACCACGTGGGCGCCAGGCTGAAGTCCCAGAAGAAGATCAACCTCTCCTTCGACGAGTGGAACGTCTGGTACACCTCGAAGTGGCACGAGATCGAGAACTCCGACACGCGGGACTGGCCCGAGGCCCCCCGCCTGCTGGAGGACAACTACAGCGTCCTGGACGCGGTGGTCTTCGGCTCCCTCCTCATCGCCCTGCTCCGCCACGCCGACCGCGTCACGGTCGCCTGCCTGGCCCAGCTGGTCAACGTCATCGCCCCGATCCTGACCGAGCCCGGCGGCCCGGCCTGGCGCCAGACGACCTTCTTCCCCTTCGCCCAGGCCTCCCGGTACGGCAGGGGCCAGGTCCTGGACGTCCGCGTGGACTCACCGACCCACGAGACGAAGAAGTACGGCGAGACCGACCTCCTGCACGCCACAGCGGTCAGGGCCGACGACGGCACGGTCACCGTCTTCGCCGTCAACCGCAGCCGGACGGAGGCCCTGCCGCTGGAAGTGGCCTTGGGCGGACTCGGTCTGACGTCCGTGGCGGAGCACAGCGTGCTGGCGGACGAGGACCCGAACGCCCGCAACACCTTGGAGGAGCCGGAGCGGGTAACCCCTCATCCGGCCGAGGGCACATCGCTGAACGACGGCACTCTGACCGCCGTCCTCGAACCCCTTTCCTGGAATGCGATTCGACTGACCTAGGGGTCAACGCGCCCCTTCTTTTAGGGGCGCGGGGAACTGCGCGAGCAACCCCCACAACCCGCACCTAACGGCCGGGGGAGTCCACCCCCACCACCGGCACTCCTCCGGCCGCACTCCCCAGCAACTCCAGCCGTACCGACCCAGGACCGATCTCCGTCGTCCCGTCGCCGAGCACGGCGAGCGCCAACGTGTTGGCTCCCCGAGTCCGCAGGATCCCGTTCGGCAGCACGAACGTGTGCTGCGGCCCCACGTCGTTGATGTACTGCCCGAGATTCCACCCGTTCAGGAAGATCTGCACCCGGTACGCCCGCTCAGGGTCGTCCTCCAGGACCAGCCCCACCGACGCGTCGACCCCGTCCGGTACGGCCAGCCGGAACCCGGTCCGGTACCAGGTGACCCCCATCCCCTTGTCCGCGCGCGGAAGTTCGGCCGCCTCCCAGGCACCGTCCGCGAACCCGGGCAGATGCCAGCCCTCCCGTTCGCCGTACAGTCCGCCGTTGTTCTGCGGCCCGCGCACGGGGTCCGGGGCGACCGGGCCCTGGATCCGCCAACTCACCTTGGGGGAGGCCCCCTTGAAGGTCACGGCGGTCAACCCGCGTGCCGCCTTCTGGGTGTCCACGGACTTGCCGTCCATGTCGTGCTGCATCCGCCGCACCAGCACGGACAGCACATGCGACCGCTGCTCCTTCTCCTTCTCCCGCTCCTTCTTCGACTTCGGCCCGGCGACGGGGAACGCGGCCGTGGCCGTCCAGCTCCCCTGCCGGACCGTCTTCGTGTCCGGCACCGGCATCCGGTGCGACCCCAGCGGCTTGCCGTCCAGCCAGGCCATCAGCATGCCCTGGGTGCCGGTGCTGTAGGCGAGGGAGACCGACTCCAGGTCGGACAGGTCGCCGTCCACCCGCCCCCGGTACCAGACGTCTCCGTAGTGGAAGCCGTAGTCGTCGGCGAACAGCACCGGCTGCCCGTCCGGCACGGGCGTCGTGCTGAACGACGTCTTGTGGTCCGCGACCGTCCACGCGGAGTCGTCGAAGGCCACCGTCGACTCGGGGTTCTCGGCGCTCCGGCGCCAGCCGCCCAGCACCGGCAGCGCCGGCTTCGGCGCCCCCGCCATGTCCGACAGGGCCACCAGGCTCCCGGAGACGCTCACCCGCGTCGGTACCGGCTGCCCGTTCCAGGTGACCGAGGCGATCCCGCGCGGCCCCCAGACCTCCAGGCCGGTCGGGGCGACCGTGTCCCCGGTGAGCCGGACCGTCGACCCGTCGAGCTTCGCGTGGCGCAGCAGCGCCGGGCCGTAGACGAGGAGCGTGCCGGACGGGGTGTCGTACGGGAACAGCCGCAGGGACGTCGCGTCGTCGGCGAAGAGCAGCAGCAGCGGGGTGTCGGACTCGCCGCGCTCGACGAGGACCCGGGTGAGTCCGCCCTGCCCGAGCGGAGCGGTCACGTGCAGGACGCCCTGGTCGTAGACCCAGGCCGCCTCGGCGTCGAGGCGGGTGACGTACGGCTCGGCCGGGCACTCCAGCACGAGGTGGGCCATCTCGCCGTACCGGCCGGTGAACAGGGCGACGTCCTGGCGGCCGGCGGTGAGGACGAACATCGGCTGGGCGGTGGCGTACCGCAGCTTCCGCTTGCCGAGGGAGAGCCCGGTGGTGATCAGCCGGGCGTCGTGCGCCGGGACGGTGACCTCGATGTCGTCGTGTCCGTCGGCGACCACCGCCCGCACGGCGGAGGTCACCTCGCTCGCGCCGTCGTTGCGCAGCACGTAGACGTGCGCCTGGGTGTCGGGATTGGTGAGGTGGTACGCCTTGAGCCCGTCGACGTGGACGTCCGCCGCGCGGTCCAGTTTCGCGAAGTCCGGGACGCGCCGGAGGAGGTGGCCGAGCTGGTGCATCGGCGCCATCTTCGGGGTGACGTTGCGGGCCTCGTCGATGGCCGCGCCGTAGTCGTACGACGTGTAGACGACCGGCGCCGGGAGCCAGCCCCAGGTGGTGCCGCCGTACGTCATGTAGACGTTGTGGAGGGTGAGGCCGTTGGCGAGGTTGGTGAGGTAGAAGCGGCGTTCGTAGGCCGCGTCGCGGGTGCGCCGGGACTCGGCGTACCCCTTGCCGCCGAACTCGACCCCGCCCCAGGGGTCGAACCAGCCGCCCCCGAACTCGGGCACGAACCCGGGCGTGCGGGGGCTGGCGGTGGCGCCGCCCTTGAGGCCGCCGATCCCGAAGTCGCCCCAGTCCGGCGGGGTCTGGGCGGGGGAGGGGTAGCCGTCGAAGCCGTACAGCCACTTCCCGGACTCGCCGCCGGTGTCGAAGGAGCCGGGGATCCAGTAGCCGTTGCGGCCCTTGTCGTTGTGGAAGAGGGGGACGTCGATGCCGTCGGCCCGCACCTTCTTGTACAGGTGGGACATGTAGGCGGGGCCGCTCGGGTCGGCGACGTGGCCGTCGTACTCGTTCTCGATCTGGTAGAGCAGGACGGAGCCGCCGCCGTCGGTGAGCTGGTGGCGGCGGACGATGCGGTTGACGGCCGTCAGCCACTGGTCGACATGGCCGAGGTAGGTCGGGTCGGTGGTGCGGGCGGTGCCCTCGGTGGCGGTGAGCCAGCCGGGGAAGCCGCCGGCGTCGACCTCGGCGTTGATGTACGGGCCGGGACGCAGGATGACGTACAGCCCGGTCTCGGCGGCCGTGCGCAGGAACAGGTCGAGGTCGCGGACGCCGGTGAAGTCGTAGCGGCCGGGCGCGGGGGAGTGGTAGTTCCACGCCACGTAGATGCTGACCGTGTTGTAGCCGTGCGCCCGCATCTTCTCCAGCACGTCCCGCCACAGGGACGGGCTCGGGAGCCGGAAGGGGTGCAGCTCGCCGGACCAGACGACCAGCCGCCTGCCGTCGACGACGAGGGAGTAGTGGTCGTAGCCGATGGTGTGCCGCTCGCCGTCCGCGCCCGGCGGGGCGGGGGGCGGGCCGGTGGGCACGCTGCGCGCGGCGTACGCCGAGGGCGCCCCGGGGCCGCCGCTGCCGCCCAGGGCGAAACCGAGCGCGGCCGAGCCGGCGAGGGCACTGAAGGTACGTCTGCTGAGCGCCAAGGGATCCTCCCGGGCGATCTTACGGGGCGCGGGTCCGGTCATTCTGCACGGGCCGACGCCCCACAATGGACCCATGAGGATCTCGGCACGGGCGGATTACGCGGTACGGGCGGTACTGGAGCTCGCCGTACGGCAGGACGGCGGCCCGGTGAAGGCGGAGGAGATCGCCGCCACCCAGGACATTCCGCACAAGTTCCTGGAGGGCATTCTGGGTGACCTCCGGCGCGCCGGGATCGTCGACAGCCGGCGTGGCGGGGGCGGTGGCTACCGGCTGGCCCGGGAGGCCTCCGCGATCACCGTGGCCGACCTGATCCGCGCGGTGGACGGCCCGATCGTCTCCGTACGCGGCGAACGCCCGACGGGCCTGGCCTACACCGGCACCGCCCAGCCCCTGCTGCCCCTGTGGATCGCCCTGCGCGCCAACGTCCGCAAGATCCTCGAAGGCGTCACGGTGGCGGACATCGCGGCGGACGCGCTCCCGGAGCCGGTCCGCGCCCTGGCGGCGGAACCGGCGGCCTGGGAGAACCCGTGACGGTGGCGGGGCTGTGAAATCCGGTGGTGTGAATGGCCGGAGTTCGCCCTGACCGGTGCGCGTGGGGGTTCCTACGATTCGAGCGCCCCGGCCTTCACAGAAAACTCACAGGTTCTTCAAGGATGAACCAGATGAACCCTGTGGGTCGTGCGTGACGGCCGTGGGTGTCACCCCCCACTCGATCACCGAACTGGAGAAACCATGGGACCCAGGAGATTTCGACTCCTGCTCGGCGGGGCGCTCACCGCGCTGCTCGCCGCCGGGCTGCCCGCTCAGGCCCGTGCCTCCTCGTCGCCCGTGTTCGACGACCCGCCGCCGGACAAGATCGTGATCAACATAGCCACGGTCAACGGCTCCGGGTGCCCGGCGGGCACCACCGCCGTCGCCGTCTCCGAGGACAACACCGCCTTCACCGTCACCTACAGCGCCTACCTCGCGCAGGCCGGCGGCAACTCCGACCCCACCGCCTTCCGGCGCAACTGCCAGCTCAACCTGGTCGTGCATGTGCCGCAGGGCTTCACGTACGCCATCGCCAGCGCCGACTACCGCGGCTTCGCGTCCCTGCAGTCCGGCGCCACCGGCACCCAGCGTGCCTCGTACTACTTCCAGGGTTCGTCCAACACGGCCGCCGCCAGCCACCCCTTCAACGGCCCCTACGACGACAACTGGCAGGCCACCGACACCACCGACTGGGCCCAGCTGGTCTGGGCGCCCTGCGGGGTCCAGCGCAACTTCAACATCAACACCGAGCTGCGCGTGAACGCCGGGAGCGCCAACCCCGGCAAGGTCAGCTTCATGACCATGGACTCCACCGACGGTGACATCAGCACCGTCTACCACATGGCCTGGAAGGAGTGCCCGGCCAGGTAGACGGCGAGGGCCGGCGGCCGCGGGGTCCTCTCCGCGGGTCCGCCCGGTGCGGTCCTCCCCGCGTCCGTCAGCGCCCGCCGGCCGACGCCATCGGCCGGTGCGGCGCGTCCGGGTCGGACGGCGACGCGGGGAGGACCGCACATCCCCGCGGCCCGGCGGGACCGCTCACGCCTTGCCGGCCGCCGCGGTCCGGAACGTGTTCCGGTACGCCTGTGGGGAGACGCCGATCGCCGTGTGCAGGTGCTGGCGCAGGGAGGTGCCGGTGGCGAAGCCGACCTCGGCGGCGATGCGGTCGACGGGCAGGTCGCTGGTCTCCAGGAGGTGGCGGGCCCGGTGCACCCGCTGCTGGATCAGCCAGCGGCCCGGGCTGACGCCGGTCTCCTCCTGGAAGCGGCGCGCGAAGGTGCGCCGGCTCATCCGGGCGTGCTCGGCCAACTCCTGTAGCGCGAGCGGCCGTTCGAGGTTCTCCAGGGCCCAGGCCCGGGTGGCCGCCGTGCCGGTGGCGCCCTCGTCCGGCACCGGCTGCTCGATGTACTGCGCCTGTCCGCCGTCCCGCCACGGCGGTACGACGCACTGCCGGGCCACGCTGTTGGCGACCGCGCTGCCGTGGTCGGCGCGCACGACGTGCAGGCACACGTCGACCCCGGACGCCGCCCCCGCCGAGGTCAGTACATCGCCGTCGTCGATGAACAGCACGTCGGGGTCAAGCGCGACCTGCGGGAACATCCGCCGGAACCGGGGCGCCAGCGCCCAGTGCGTCGTCGCGGGCCGCCCGTCCAGCAGCCCGGCCGCCGCCAGCGCGAACGCCCCCGTGCAGATGGAGACGATGCGGGCCCCGGGCCGGATCCGTGCGAGCGCGGCGGCGACGGGCCCGGGCAGCTCCTGCGCGATCCGCGCCATGTCGTACGGCGGCACGACCACCGTGTCCGCGCTCTCCAGCGCCTCCGGCCCGTGCCCGACCGTGATCGTGAAGTCGGCGCTGGTCGCCACCGTACGGTCCTCGGTCGCCGCGCACGTCACCACGTCGTAGGCGCCGGGCACGCAGGGGAAGACCCGGTTCGGGATCCCCAGCTCGAACGGGTAGACCCCGTCCAGCGCGAGCACGACGATCCGGTGGGGGCGGGTGGGCAGGAAGTCGATGTCGGCGGACATGGCACGATTCTATCGCTCGCCGCCTATCCTGCCATCGAACGGTGACCCTACCCAGCGGGGGCTCGATGAAGCTGCTCCTCACCGACTCCGGTGTCAGGAACGAAAGCATTCTGGCGGCACTGGTCGATCTCCTCGGCAAACCGATCGCCGAGGCCGACGCCCTCTGCATACCGACCGCCGGGTACGGCGGCCCGTACGGGGATCCGGGCGGGCCCTGGCGTTTCATCAGCGGCCGGTCCCCCAGCCCCATGACCGGGCTGGGGTGGCGGTCGGTGGGCGTGCTGGAACTCACCGCGCTGCCCGGCATCGACAGGGAGCGCTGGGTCTCCTGGGTCCGGGCGGCGGACGCCCTGCTGGTGAACGGCGGCGACGCGCTGTACCTGTGCCACTGGATGCGGGAGTCCGGACTCGCCGACCTCTTCCCCTCGCTGCGCGACACGGTCTACGTGGGGCTCAGCGCCGGGAGCATGGCGCTGACGCCCCGTGTGGGGGAGTTCTTCGTCGGCTGGGAGCCCCCCGCCGGCGACGACAGCGCGCTGGGTGTCGTCGACTTCTCCCTCTTCCCGCACCTGGACAGCCCGGACTGCCCGGAGAACACCCTGGCCGAGGCGGAACGGTGGGCCGCCGGGATGGCGGGTCCGGCCTACGCCATCGACGCCCGGACGGCCATCAAGGTGACCGACGACGGCGGCGTCGAGGTCGTCTCCGAGGGGAACTGGAAGCTGTTCGAGCCGGGCGCGTGAACGCGGGCCCGGTCAGTGGCCGGGCCGGGCCACGAGGTCCACGATCGCCAGGACCCCGTCCACTCCGAAGCTGTCGCCGTCCCCTTCCGGGAGCAGGACCGCGTCGAGGCGGCCGAGGCGGACCGAGGCCCGCTGGAGTTCGGCCGAACCGTCCAGGACGATCGCCAGAACACGGGTCCCGGCAGCGGCCCGTACGGATGTGTCGGAGCGCACCACGCGGACCCGCGCTGTCATCCCGGCACGCCGCACCATCACGTTGAAGTCGACGATCGGCCCGTCGAGCAGCCGGCACTCCGTGACCGCGTCACCGGGGAAGGCGAACGGCTCGTACGGCGCGTCGATCACGTGCGGGATCCCGTCGACGGTGAGGGCCATGCCCGGTCCGTCTACGACGGTGATGATCCTGTCGACTCCGGGAAACGCGGAGAACGGTCCGCTGGACGCCACGTCGGCCAGGCTGACCCGCCATACGAAATCGTCCGTCCCCGCGCCCGGCGGATCAGCCGCGACCTGCGATGTCACGCCTCCACCGTTCTTCCAGGGTGCGGGCGTCCTGTCCTTGGCACGCAGGATCTGCGGTGTCACGCGGTGTCCTTCCGGTTCGTACTGTCAACAGCCGTTTCCTATTCGGGACGACCGCCTCAGAGGGGCTTGCCGAGGCGGATCCGGGTGTCGCAGCCGAGGTCCTGGTGGTGTGTGGTGGAGCCCTGCCGGTACGTGAAGCGGCAGTCGGTCAGGTCCCCGTGCACGGCTCCGGTCACCTTGACCCGCGCCTCGTAGTACTGGTCCGACTGGTCGTGCGCCGCGACCCGGACCGGACCGGTCCTGACGTCGTCCGTGGCGGCGACGGGTGACGGCCCGATGAGGTAACCGCCGGCGGCGGTGTCCACCCGGTAACCCGTGACGCGCAGCCCGGCCGGCACATGGACGATCTTCGCGTCGACGACGGTGAGCGGCTTCCCCGTCTTGTTCGACAGCGGCGGCATCGCCACCCAGTACTCGTCGCCGACCTGGGCGTGGTCGAATCCGGCGATGTCGGACCCGTGCGAACTGCCGTCCAGGGCAGTGCCCCCGCCGGAGCACGACGTGAGGAGGGCGGTCGTGAGGAGGGCGAGCAGCACCTGTCTTCGATGTCTCATGCGGCGATCATCGCACCGCCGCTGTGGGTGATGATGGGCAGGTGGCAAGGGGGGCGCAGTGGTGAATACGGTCCGGTACGCGCGGGTCTTCGGCGGTGCCGTCGCGCTCCTCGTCGGCCTGTCCGGGTGCGCGGGGAGCGCGGAACCCTGCGCCGGTGTCGGTGTGGTGACCCAGGTCGGCGTGTTCTTCGCGCAGGACGGCTACGACGGTCTCGCCGGCGCCTCCGTCCGGCTCTGCGCGCACGGCCGGTGCGTCGAGGACCGGATACCGGCCGAGGACGTCACGAGCGTCAATCTCCCGCTGCCGGACGACATCGGCCCCGACCTCGGTACCGTCCGCTTCCGGGTCACCCGCAAGGGCAGCACCAAGCCCTTCATCGACGCGTCCACCGACAAGAGGCTCAGTCACCAGTCCGACGGCTGTGGCGGCGGCGCCTACAACGGGGCACTCGCCTTCACCAAGGAGGGCGGCCTGACCGCCACGGTTCCCAAGAGCGTGTCGGATGCCTGGATCAAACAGGTCAGGACAGCCGCTTCCCGGCGTGCGTGAGGAAGTCGGCCCACGTGGCGGGGGAGAGGGTCAGCTGGGGGCCCTGCGGGTTCTTCGAGTCGCGGACGTGGATGGTGGCGGGGCAGGCGGCCACTTCGACGCAGTCGCCGTCTCCGCTGCTGCTGTAGCTCGACTTGTGCCAGGAGAGGGCGACTTCGATGCAGTCGTCGCCGGAAGCGCTGCTGTAGCTGCTCTTGAACCACGCCAGGTCGGATGTGCTCATAGGTCCCCTCGCATCCGTTGCAACAGGCTCACGGAGTCCTGGATGGTGAGAGCCTGCGAACGCATCCTGGCATACCGCCTCTGGAGAACGCTGACCACTTTCGGGTCGGTGATCAACTGACCGCTTTCCTGGCCCTCGTTGTAGGCGTACCACCTGTTCTCGGGGGTTTCCAGCAGGCGGATCGGACCTTGTAGGCCCGAGTGCGACTCCTGGACGAGAGGCATGACCTGGATCTCGACGTTCCGGAGCCCGGCGACCTCCAGGACGTGGTCGATGAGATCTCGTGTGACTTCCAGGCCCCCTGTGCGTCGGAGGAACAGGTGCTCTTCCAGGATGAAGCTGAAGGCGGTGTTCGCCCGTTCCCGCAGCAGCTTCTGGCGTTCCGCTCGCGCAGCCCACCGCTCCTCGATCTCCGTGTCGTCCAGGGGTGGTAGCTGAGCCGCGGACAGCGCATCCACGTAGGCCTTCGTCTGGAGAAGTCCCGGCAGCATGCGGCTCTCGTACGTGTACAGCGTGATCGCCGTAGCCTCCATCCGTGCCCACCGCCGGAACCAAGCCGCCAACCCCGGCTGCCGAGCCACATACCCCGCCGCCCGCCGTAAGGCCCCCGTGTTGCCGAGGGCCTGCTCCGCCGCCTCGACGAAGGACTCGTCCGGCATGCGGCGGCCCAGCTCCACCGATGCCACCGTGTGTTTGGAGAACCGCACCCGCTCCCCGAACTCCTCGCGGCTCAGCCCCGCATGCTCCCGCAGTGCCTGGACCACCGCCCCGAAAGTCCGCAGACTGTCCGACGACTCCGGCTCGACTCCATCGCCCACGTAGGCCACCTCCCGCCCCTCATGGTGACGGCCCGTGACCAGTACGGTCCAGTCGGTGACCGTGTACGCGCCGTCGGCGTACGCGGCGATGACCTGGAGAAGTGCCCGTTCCGGGGGCCAGATTGGGGGCATGGACGCTCCCCCCACCGCGGTCACCGTCAGTCGAACACTGGCCCAGCGACTCAGTGCCACCCCGCGGGGTGCCCGGCTCGCCCGGCATCTCGCCGTCGCCCAACTGCACGCGTGGGGAGGGGTGTTCGCGGCGCCGGATGTCATCGACAAGGTGTCCGTGATCGTCGCGGAGCTGGCCGCGAACGCGGTGACGCACGGGCGGGTGCCGGGGCGGGACTTCGAGTTGCGGGTGTCGGTGGTGACGGGGAGCGTGCGGGTGGAGGTCACCGACACCCGGGCGGAACGGCGGCCGCCCGCACCCGGGGTCGTGGCACCGCGAGGGGTGCTGGACGACGGCGGGCGCGGGCTGGTGCTGGTGGACGCGCTGGCCGACCGCTGGGAGGTGGTGGAGCGGGACTGCGGTGGCGCACCGGGCAAGACCGTGCGGGCCGAGGTGGACCTGCCCCTCCGTCGCAGACCCTGAGGCGGGCCCCGGGGGACGCACCTTCCCCGGGGCCCGTGGCGTCAGCTGGAGACGCCGAGGGTGAGCGTGCCGGTGTAGCCGGCGGAGGCGGAGCCGGTGACGGTCATGAGACCCGAGGAGGCGCCTCCGTCGTCGTAGATCCCGTCCTGGGCGAGCGTGGTGCGGGTGACCGTGTTGGTCGAGTAGGGCGAGACCGCCGCGACCGCGGTCGTGATGGTCTCGTTGATGAAGAGCTGGCCGGTGTGCAGGGTCGACCCGCCGGTGAAGGAGCCGTCGGAGGTCAGGGTGACGCCGGTGTGGACCTTCACGTGGATGTGGACGCAGCGGCCCCGGTACCAGCCCGGGTAGATCGTGGTGATGTTGGCGACGCCGCTGGAGTTGGTGAGCACGCCACCGCGCAGGAAGGTGCCGTCGTCGGCCTCGTTGTGGCCGTTGTTGCCGACGTACCCGGAATACTCGCCGAGGGCGTCGCAGTGCCAGATCTCCACCAGCGCGTTGGGGATCACCGTGCAGGCGGAGTTGACGACGGTGAGGGCGAGCTTGAGGGAGATGCCCGCCTTCCCCTCGGTGACGTCGGCCCGGACCAGCGCGCCGTCGAGGTAGTAGGGACCTTCGGTCATCTCCTCCGTGAGCGTGCAGACCGCGGCGGCGGCGGCCGGCTGGAGGTCGGGGGCGGCGGCTGCCGCGGGGGCCTCGGTCGAGACCGCTGCGCCTACGGCCAGGGCAGCGGCGGTCGTCCCGGTGGCGACGAGTACGGTACGGCGTCCGACGGAGCGGGCGCCCTCTGAGGTGTCTGTCATGGACACGGCACCGTAGGAACGGTTGCTGTTCGCAAGCTGTCAGTTGGGCAAAGTGAGCGTCAGTCAAGTCTGCTGTTGAGACAGGTGAGTTGACACGTGATCCCCGTGAGAACCGTTGACGGCAAAACGATTCGATTCTACGGTCCGTCCGAATTGGCGATCACTGTTCGACATCTCGGACAATTCACGAAGGAGGCTTCGCGTGAGCCGCACCCGCACCGCACTCCTCGCCCTCCCCGCCGCGATCCTGCTCGCCCTGGTCCCGACGAGCGCGTCGGCGTACCCCAACCCGGGCACGGTCACCGGTGACGTCGTCGTCCACGACCCGACGATGATCCGTACCTCCGCCGGCCGCTACCTGCTGTATTCCACCGGCGGCGGCCTCGCGTACAAGACGTCCACGAACCGCGTGGCCTTCACGGCGGGCTCCGACGCGTTCACCACGAAGCCGAGCTGGTGGTCGGCGTACGCGACGGAGGCGTGGGCGCCGGACATCTCGTACCACGGCGGCAAGTACCTGATGTACTACGCCGTCTCCACCTTCGGCTCCAACACCTCGGCCATCGGATTGGCCGGTTCCACAACGGGCCTGCCGGGCTCCTGGTCGGACTACGGCGTCGTCTACACCTCGACGTCCGCCAGCGACTACAACGCCATCGACCCCAACCTGTTCGTGGACGACGACGGCAAGTGGTGGCTGTCGTTCGGGAGTTGGTGGACGGGCATCAAGATGATCCGTATCGACCCGTCGACCGGGAAGCAGTACTCCGGCGACACCACCCGCTACTCCCTCGCCGCCCGCCCCACGGGCAGCAAGGCGGTCGAGGCGCCGTACGTCGTCGAACGCAACGGCTCCTACTACCTCTTCGCCTCCTACGACCTGTGCTGCCAGGGCACCAGCAGCACCTACAAGGTCAAAGTGGGGCGCGCGACCTCGGTCACCGGCCCGTACTACGACAAGAGCGGCGTCGCGATGACGAACAACGGCGGCACGGCCGTCCTTGAGTCGCACGGCACGGTCATCGGTCCCGGCGGTCAGTCGATCATGAACGACACCGACGGCGACCTGATCGTCTACCACTACTACGACGGCGGCGACAGCGGCACACCCAAGCTCGGCATCAACCTGCTGGACTGGAGCACGGGCTGGCCGGTGGCCTACTGAGGGCACCGGGCGAAGCCGGCACGTCGTTCCGGCTTCGCCCGGAAAACGGCCTGGTGACAGCTGCCGTACGACTGCCGTTTCCCGGGCGGCACAGGGCCCGTTGGTAGCGTCGGCGGACACCGTGCCGTCCGACCGAGAGAGACCTGATGTCGCCGACGATCCGCAGGGCCGTGATCCCCGCCGCCGGACTGGGCTCCCGCCTGCTGCCGCTGACCAAGGCCACGCCGAAGGAGATGCTCCCGGTCGGCGACAAACCCGTGATCGAGCACACCGTGCGCGAGCTGGTGGACTCCGGGATCACCGACATCACCATCGTCGTCTCGGGCGGCAAGAGCCTGATCCAGGACCACTTCCGGCCCAACCCCGGGCTCGTGGAGCAGCTGCGCGCCGACGGCAAGGCCGCCTACGCGGACGCCGTCGAGGAGGTCGCCGAGCTGGCCCGCAAGGGTCACATCACCTACCTCGACCAGTACGGCCCGTACGGCAACGGCACCCCCGTGCTGAACGCCGCCCGCTCCTTCGGCGACGAGCCGGTCCTGGTGCTCTGGCCGGACGACGTGTTCGTCGCCGAGGTCCCCCGCGCCCAGCAGCTGATCCGCGCCTACGAGCAGACCGGCTGCCCGGTGCTCGCCCTGCTGCCGATGGACCCCGCCGACTCCCAGCGCTACGGCGTGCCCATCGTCAAGGAGGACCTCGGCGACGGCCAGCTGCGCATCACCGGCCTGGTCGAGAAGCCCGCCCCGGCCGACGCGCCCTCCCCGTACGCGGCCATCGGCGGCTATGTCGTCACCCCCGGCATCATCGACGAACTGCGCGAACAGACCCGCCGCTGGTACGAGCACCGCACCGGCGAGGTGTACCTGACCGACGCCATCAACGCCTACGCCACCAGCCGGGCCGTGTACGGGCAGGTCATCCAGGGTCGCTGGTACGACACCGGCAACCCGGCCGACTACCTCGTCGCCCAGATGGCCTTCGCCCTCGCCCACCCCGAGTACGGGCCCGTGCTGCGCGGCCTGGTGCGCCGGCTCGACGGGGAGCAGGAGGGCACGCCGGATACGGTATGATCGTTTCAGAGCTGGTCGCCGTAACTTCCGGTGGCTGGTGCTGCGTTGGTGGTCCAAGGAAAGACGCCCCGCTTCCTGCGGGGAAATGCAGGTGCAAGGCCTGCCCGGCGCTCGATCCGGTGCCCGTCCGCGTTCTCAGCGGACGGGCACCGTGCTGTTTGGCCCGCGCCCGGGTCGGCCCCGCGCCCCCGTTATCGATCTTCGCCTCGAACAGAAACCCTTTAGGGGTAATTGATCCATTTCGGCCGCTTATATCCGAGATGTGCCTGATAGGAAACCTCCTGGTTGGAAGGCGACTCCCAGGGGCGGGCATGGCAACAGCACAGGTCGGTGTAGTGATTCTCGGCGCCGGCCCCGCGGGGCTCGTCCTCGGGAACCTCCTGCTGGAGCGCGGCATCGACTGCGTGATCCTGGAGCGCCGGAGCCGCGCGGCGGTGGAGGGCCGGGCCCGGGCCGGGTTCCTCGCGGCCCACTCGGTGCGCGTGCTCACCGAGCACGGCCTGGCGGCCGGCCTCATGGCCCGGGGAAAGACCCACACCACGTGCCTGTTCCGCAGCGACCGGGGCGAGTTCACCCTGGACTACGGCAAGCTGGGCCAGGGCGAGGCGCACACCGTCTACCCCCAGCAGGAACTGGTGCGGGACCTGGTCGCCGAGTACCTGCGGCGCGGCGGCGAGATCCGGTTCGGCGCCGAGGCCGCGGCGGTCACCGAGGGCACGGTGCGGGTGCGCGGGGACGCGGACGTCACCGGGCGGTACGTCGCCGGGTGCGACGGACACCGGGGGACCGGCCGCGCCGCGCTGACGGCCCGCGGTGTCCGCACCGCCCGCCGGGACCACGGCGTCTCCTGGCTGGCCGTGCTGGCCGCGGCCCCGCCCAGCCTGGAGGCCGTCGGATACGCCCTGCACGAGCGCGGGTTCGCCGGCCACATGGCCAGGACCGCGACCGTCACCCGGTACTACCTCCAGTGCCCGCGCGGCACCGACCCCGCCGACTGGAGCGAGGACCGGATCTGGGACGAACTGGTGACGCGGATGCGGGCCGCCGAGTTCGGGCCGCTGCGCGAGGGCGCCGTCCTGGAGAAGACGCTCGTCGACCTGCGCTCCGACGTGCTGGCGGTGCCGGGCGCCGGGCGGCTCTGGCTGGCCGGCGACGCCGCCGGGCTCATCAGCCCGTCCGCCGCCAAGGGCGCCAACCTCGCCGTCCTCCAGGCCGAGTCGCTCGCCCGCGCCCTCGAAGCGGCCCTGGCCCAGGACGACCGGACCGGCCTCGCCCGCTACGCCGCCGACTGCCTGCCCCGCGTCTGGCGGGCCCACGAGTTCTCCCACTGGATGAGCGGCCTGCTGCACGGCCCGGTGGGTGCGGACGACGAGGCCCGGTACACACGGGAGTTGCAGTACGCCCGCCTGGAAAGCCTGCGCACCTCCCGCGCCCACCAGGACTTCTTCGCCGAGAACTACACCGGCATCTGATCCCCGGGGCCCAAAGCTCCCCGGTTCTCCCTTCCCCACGATCATCAGGAACCCTTCATGAACCTCTCCGTCGTACAGCCATGTCTGACGGAAGCCGACCTGGAACGGATCGGGCACGCGGCCGACCACGTCCGCGCCCACGACACCGACCGGGTCCTCACCGACCTGCTGCCCGCGCTGACGTCCGAGGAACGGGCCGATGTCTCGCGCCACCTCGTCTACGACCACACGGCCGTCCTCGTCTTCCCCGCCACCCTCGACGGACTCTGCGACGAACTGCGGCGCGCCGGGATGGAACCGGGGGCCGTCAGGGCGAGCGTGATCGTCCGCGACCGGGTACGGCGGCGCTACGGCGCGCTCCTCGGCGACAGCCCCGTCGGGATCGTCCATGTGCCCGTCGGCGGGCGGACCGTGGAGATCTTCGCGCTGCCGGTACCGCCCGGCTCCCCGCTGGAGGCGGTCGCCGCCGACGAACGGGCCTTTGGCCACGAGTCCCACCACGCCTTCGCCGTGACCGCGCCGGGCCCGGTGATCCCGGCCGGACTGCGCACCCTGCTGACGGAACGCGGCGGAGCGGTCCCGGACGGCGGCGGCCACAACAGCCACGAGAACGTCACCGTCCTCTACTTCCGCGCCCCCGACCACCGCCGCTTCGAACTCCGCCTCCCCGGCCGCCACGAGCCCGTCCCCGACCCCACCCTCGCCCTCCTCGGCGTCATGACCGGCGCCTGGGCCACCCAGGCCGTCCGAACCATGGCCGAACTGGGCCTCGCCGACCACCTGACCGACCACCCCGGCCTCGCCACCCTCGCCGGGCGCACCGGCACCGACCCCGACGCCCTGCACCGCCTGCTCCGCTACCTCACCTCACTCGGCCTGCTGACCTCGTCCGACGGCACCTACCGCCTCACCGCCCTCGGCGAACCCCTCCGCACCGGCACCGAGTTCTCCCTGCACCCGCTCGCGCTGCTCTACGGCGGCCTGTTCTACGACTCCTTCGCCGGCCTGCCGTACGCCGTACGCACCGGGCAGGAAGCTTTCGCCCACCGCTACGGACAGCACCACTTCCCCTACTTCGCCGCCCACCCCGAACTCGGCGACCTCTTCCACCGGGCGATGGCCGCGAGCGCCGAGATGTTCACCCCGGTCCCCGACCTCCTCGACTTCTCCGCCGCACGCCGCGTCATCGACATCGGCGGCGGCAACGGCGCCCTGCTCGGCCGGGTGCTGCGCGCCCACCCCCACCTGGAGGGCGTCCTCCTCGAACGCCCGGAAGCCCTGGAGGCGGCCCGGCCGGCCCTGGCCGACCTGACCGGCCGCGTCACCTTCCTCGCCGGCGACTTCACGGAGGGCGTCCCGCCCGACGGCGACGTCTACTTCCTCTCCCGCGTCCTGCACGACTGGGACGACGACCGCTGCCGCACCATCCTCCACCGCTGCGCCGACGCCATGCGCCCGGGCGCCGAACTCCTCGTCGTGGAACGCCTGCTGCCCAGCACCACGGCAGCGGCCTGGGACATCCACATGCTGTGCAACGTGGGCGGCCGGGAACGAGAAGAGGCCCACTACGGACGCCTGCTGGAGGAGTCAGGCTTCAAACAGGCAGCCTGCCACCCCCTCCCCTTGGGAGCCTCACTGCTGCACGCCGTGCGGGTGTAGCGCCCCGTCAGGGGCGCGGGGCTGCATCGAATATGCGGCTACCGCCGCGCGGGCGCGACCGGCGACGACGCCCTTCCACGCCGTCCGGCAGAAGCGCCCCGTAAGGGGCGCGGGGAACTGCGCGACCAGCCACGGACAACCCGTACCCGGCCGCGCACGGAACCCCTACGGCGCTCGGCGTCAGCCGGCCTGTCCCATCCCCGCCGCATTGGGCCAGCTCTGGGCGTTGGGCCACCCGGTGGCCGCCGCCGGCGACAACCCGGGCGCCTGTGCGGGGGCGGTAGCCCCTCGCACCTGCGCCGCGGTCAGCCCACCTCGCGCCGGTACCCCGGGCGGGGTCGGCCCGGGCTGCGGCGCGGCCATCTGCATCTGCATCTGCATCGGCGCCGGTGCGACGGGCGGTGCCATCGGCGGCACCGGCGCCATCATCGGCTGCGGCTGCTGCATCTGCGCGGCCGCCGGCATCGGCATCCCGACCGGCTGACCGCCGACGGGGAGCGGCATGCCGACACCGGCGGCCGGGGCCGCGGCGAGCCCCGGCCCCATGGCGGGGGCCATGGCCGGTGCCATGGCGGGAGCCGCGGCCAGACCCGGGCCGGGCATCGCGCCCACGGCCTGCGCGAGCTGCATCCCGGCCCCGTTGGTCTCGCTGACCAGCCGGTCCACCGCCGCCGTACCCGAGCTGTAGCTGGTCCCATTGCCCAGCTCGGGCACGGCGGCTCCCCTCCTGGTCCCGTAGAGCACCTGTTCCATGGCGGACACCAGGCGACGTACGTCCACTTCGGGGCGCACCACGAGACGCAGGAAGCGGCTGGACGAACCGATCTTGTTGCCGCACTCGCGGACCAGGATCCGGTGCTCGGTGAGCATCCGGTCCCGGACCACGGTGCCCTCGGCGCCGACGGGAAGGCGCACGAAGAGGAAGTTGCCCTGCGAGGGGTAGACGGTCAGACCGGGCAGCGTGGCGAGCTGGCTGGCCATCTCCAGGCGGTCCTTGCGGACCTGCAGCAGGCTCTGGGCGTACTCGGCGCCGTGCTCCTTGAGCATGAAGACGACGTACTCGGCGAACGCGTTGAGGTTCCACTTCGGCAGCATCGAGCGGACCTTGCCGGCCAGCGACGGGTTGGCGACCATGTAGCCGAACCGGATGCCGTGCAGACCGAAGTTCTTGCCGAGGCTGCGCAGCACGATGACGTTCGGCCGGATCATCGCCTCCTGCACGACGCTCGGCTCCTGCTCGGCGTCGGCGAACTCCAGGAACGACTCGTCGATGACGATCAGGTCCAGGTCGGCCATGGCGTCCATGAACTGCACCAGGGCCTGCTTGTGGATGAAGCCGCCGTCGGGGTTGTTGGGATTGCAGATGACGGCGACCTTGGTGCCCCGCTTGCGGATGAAGTCGGCGTACTGCGCGAGGTCCAGGACGAAACCGTTGGACTCCTGGAGCGGGAACATGTCGACCCGCTTGCCGGTCTCCATCGGCTGGTCGGTCCAGCGGCCGAACGTGGGGACGGGGATGGCGAGGGACTCGCGGACCAGCAGGTGGTCGATCCAGGTGATCAGCTCGGTGGACCCGTTGCCCATGGCCACGGCCTGCGGCGGGAGCTGGAGGAGGTTGCACAGCTCGGCGGTGATGGTGTCGGCGCTGCTCGGGTAGAAGGTGATGATGTCCTTCAGCCGGGCGGCCATTGTTTCCATCATGGCCGGGGTGGGGAAGTAGGGGTTACAGGGGATGCAGAAGTCAACCGGCCCGGTCCCGTCGCCTCCTTCGCGCGCCAGCGCCGCCATCGACGGGCTGTGAGCACCGCTGCGGAACAACGAGGTGACGTTGCCGGCCATTGAACCTCCGTATGAGGCGGGCCCGTTGGGGACGTCCGGGCCCGTCGTCCAGGGTGGCCCGCGCGGGGGAGCACGGGCCACCCCTCAATACGGAGACAGCTGATCCTCTGTTCAACGGGTGTGAAAAAAGTGTGAGTTTACGTTTCTTCTTGTTATCCGGCTGTGCAACGCCCCTGAAAGGCGAGCGGGGAACTGCGCGACAGGCCCCTTACCGGCCGCACAGTTCCCCACAACCTCAGGCGTCGAACGTGTGAACCGTCCGCGTCCTGTAAACCTGCCCCGGCCGCAACACGGTGGACGGGAAGTTCGCGTGGTTCGGCGAGTCCGGGAAGTGCTGCGTCTCCAGGCAGAGCGCGTCACCCTGGCGGTAGGTCTTCCCACCGGTGCCGGTCAGCGTCCCGTCGAGGAAGTTGCCGGAGTAGAACTGCAGCCCCGGCTGGTCGGTCGCTATCTTCAGCGTGCGGCCGGAGCGCGGCTCGCGCAGCGTCGCCACGTGCTCGGGCTTGGCCGTGATCCCCTTGTCGAGGGCCCAGTTGTGGTCGTAGCCCTTGGCCTGCACCTGCTGGACGTGCGCGGCGCGGATGTCCCGGCCGATCGTCTTCGTCTCGCGGAAGTCGAACGGCGTGCCGTGGACGGTGGCCAGCTCACCGGTGGGGATCAGCCCGGAGTCCGTCGGCGTGTACTTGCCGGCCGCGATCGTCAGCTCGTGGTTCTCGATCGTGCCGCTGCCCTCGCCGCCCAGGTTCCAGTAGACGTGGCTGGTGAGGTTGACGACCGTGGCCTTGTCGGTGGTGGCCTCGTAGTCGATGATCCACTCGCCGCGCTTGGTGAGGGTGTAGGTCACCTTCGCCTTGAGCGTGCCCGGGTAGCCCATCTCGCCGTCGACGCTGGTGTAGTGCAGGTGCAGGCCGACGTCCGAGCCCTTGGTGAACGGCTCGACGTCCCAGACGTGCTTGTCGAAGCCCTGGGTGCCGCCGTGCAGGCTGTTCACGCCGTCGTTGACGGACAGCTGGTAGGACTTGCCGTCCAGGGTGAACTGGCCCTTGGCGATGCGGTTGCCGTAGCGGCCGATGAGGGCGCCGAAGTACGGGGTCTTCGCGACGTAGTCGTCGATGTTGTCGAAGCCCAGCGAGACGTTGGCGTAGCGGCCGCGCCGGTCCGGGATCTCCAGGCTCTGGACGACACCGCCCCAGTTGAGGACCTTCAGCCGGGTGCCGCCGTTCTCCAGCGACCAGCGGTAGATCTTCGTGCCGTCGGCGAGCTTCCCGAAGGACTCCTTCACCGGCTTCCTGCCTCCCGAGGCGGCCTCGGCGCTGCCCGTGCCGAGGGTGGTGGCGGCGATGCCCGCCGCCGCGGCTCCCGCGATGACCGTGCGTCTGTTCAGTTCCATGTGCGGCTCCCACAAAGGTGGGGCCCCGCCTTCCGGCGGGGCCCGAGCTGACTTACGAACCGGACTTGCGCTTGTTCCACACGTCGAAGCCGACCGCCGCGAGCAGGGCGAGGCCCTTGATGACCTGTTGCCAGTCGGTGCCGACGCTGAGGAGGTTCATGCCGTTGTTCAGCACGCCGAGGACGAGACCGCCGATGATGGCGCCGAGGATGGTGCCGACACCGCCGCTCATGGAGGCGCCGCCGATGAACGAGGAGGCGATCGCCTCCAGTTCGAAGCCGTCGCCCGCCTTCGGCGAGGCCGCGTTCAGCCGGGCCGCTACCACCAGGCCGGCCAGGGCCGCGAGCACGCCCATGTTCAGGAAGACGTAGAAGGTGACCTTCTTGTCCTTGACGCCGGACAGCTTGGCCGCCGGCAGGTTGCCGCCGATCGCGTAGATGTGCCGGCCGAAGACCGCGTTGCGCATCACGTAGCCGTAGCCGACGACCAGCGCGCCCAGCACGATCAGGACGATCGGGGCGCCCTTGTAGCTGGCGAGCAGCATGGTCAGGACGAGGATCGCGGCGACCAGCGCGGTCAGCTTCAGCAGGAACAGCCGGGTGGGCGGCACGTCGAGGGCGAACTCCTGCTGACGGCGCCGGTCCCGGAACTCCTGCCAGACCACGGCGGCGATCAGCACGATGCCCAGGAGCAGCGTGATGTTGTGGTAGTTGGTGTGCGGGCCCACCTCGGGGAGGAAGCCGTTGCCCAGGTTCTGCAGACCGTTCGGGAACGGGCCGATGGTCTGGCCCTGGAGCAGGATCTCGGTGAGACCGCGGAAGAGCAGCATCCCGGCGAGGGTGACGATGAACGACGGTATGCCGAAGTAGGCGATCAGCACACCCTGGGCGGCGCCCGCGAGGGCACCCATCGCCAGACACATGACCAGCGCGATCGGCCAGGCTATGCCGTGATTGACCGTCAGCACGGCCGCGAAGGCGCCCACGAACGCCGTCAGCGAGCCGACCGACAGGTCGATGTGCCCGGCGATGATCACCATCATCATGCCGATGGCCAGGATCAGGATGTAGCTGTTCTGCAGCACCAGGTTGGAGACGTTGCGCGGCAGCAGCAGGTCGCCGTCGGTCCACACGGCGAACAGGGCGACGATCAGACCGAGCGCGATCAGCATGCCGTACTGGCGCATGTTGCGGCGCAGCCCGTCGAGGACCAGCTGGAGCAGGTTCCCGTCGGCGGCCGATCCGCTCTTGCCCGGCGGCGCGGGCGCCGGGCTCTTGGCGGTGACATCCGTGCTCATCGCGTTACCTCTTTGTCCTTCGTCATATGGCGCATCAGCACTTCCTGCGTGGCCTCGGCCCTGGGCACCTCACCGGTCAGGCGGCCCGCGGCCATGGTGTAGATGCGGTCGCACATGCCGAGCAGTTCGGGCAGCTCGGAGGAGATGAAGACGACCGCCTTGCCCTGGGCGGCGAGCTGGTCGATGACCGTGTAGATCTCGTACTTGGCGCCCACGTCGATGCCGCGGGTCGGCTCGTCCAGGATCAGCACGTCAGGACCCGCGAAGATCCACTTGCTGAGGACGACCTTCTGCTGGTTGCCGCCCGACAGCTTGCCGACCGGCTCGAAGACCGTCGGCGCCTTGATGTTCATGGACTTGCGGTAGCCCTCGGAGACCTGCCGCTCCTCGTGCTCGTCCACGATCCCGCGCCTCGCGACCTTCTTGAGCGCGGTCAGCGAGATGTTCCGGTTGATGGTGTCGATGAGGTTGAGGCCGTAGTGCTTGCGGTCCTCGGTGACGTAGGCGATGCCGTGGTCGACCGCCTCCGCGACGGACTTCGTACGGATCTCCTTGCCGTCCTTGAGGACCGTCCCGCCGTCGTAACGGCCGTACGTCCGCCCGAAGACGCTCATCGCGAGCTCGGTGCGGCCGGCGCCCATCAGACCCGCGATCCCGACGATCTCGCCGCGCCGGACGTGGATCGAGACGTCGTCGACGACCTTGCGCTCCTGGTCGATCGGGTGCCGCACGGTCCAGTCGCGGATCTCCAGGGCCGGCGCCGCGTCCTCCTCGCCCTCGTACGAGGTGCGCTCGGGGAAGCGGTGGTCCAGGTCGCGGCCCACCATGCCCGAGATGATCCGCTCCTCGGTCGTCTCCTTCGACTTCACGTCGAGGGTCTCGATGGAGTGGCCGTCGCGGATGATCGTCACCGAGTCGGCGACCCGGCGGATCTCGTTGAGCTTGTGGGAGATGATGATCGAGGTGATGCCCTGGTTCTTCAACTCCAGGATCAGATCGAGAAGTTTGCCGCTGTCCTCGTCGTTCAGAGCCGCGGTCGGCTCATCGAGGATGAGCAGCTTCACCTTCTTCGACAGCGCCTTCGCGATCTCCACCAGCTGCTGCTTGCCCACGCCGATGTCGGTGACGCGGGTCTCCGGGTGGTCGTCCAGACCCACCCGGCGCAGCAGCTCGGTGGCGTGCCGCAGGGTCTCCCGCCAGTCGATGAACCCGCCCTTGGCGTGCTCGTTGCCGAGGAAGATGTTCTCCGCCAGCGAGAGGTACGGCGACAGCGCCAGCTCCTGGTGGATGATCACGATGCCGCGCTGCTCGCTCGCCCGGATGTCACCGAACTTGCAGAGCTCGCCCTCGAAGAGGATGTCCCCCTCGTAGGTGCCGTGCGGGTGGACGCCGGAGAGGACCTTCATCAGGGTCGACTTGCCGGCCCCGTTCTCCCCGCAGATGGCGTGGACCTCGCCCTGGCGGACGGTCAGCGTGACGTCCGACAGCGCCTTGACGCCGGGAAAGGTCTTGACGATCGAGCGCATTTCCAGGACGGGTCCCGCCATGGTCTGCCTTCCAATCAGTGCTTGTCGATCAGGGGTCGGCGGATTACTTGAGCTCGGCGTCCGTGTAGTAG
Source organism: Streptomyces sp. NPDC090088 (assembly GCF_044747345.1). Classification (NCBI taxonomy): domain Bacteria; kingdom Bacillati; phylum Actinomycetota; class Actinomycetes; order Kitasatosporales; family Streptomycetaceae; genus Streptomyces; species Streptomyces sp. NPDC090088. The sequence goes on from NZ_JBIVDZ010000001.1 coordinate 1,001,925, forward strand.
CCGCCCTTGACCAGGACGTCCTCGTAGTTGGTCTTGTCGACGCTCACCGGCTGCAGCAGGTAGGCGGGGACGACCTTGGACCCGTTGTCGTACGTCTTGGTGTCGTTGACCTGCGGGGTCTTCTTGTTCAGGACGTCGTCGACCATGGTCGCGGCGACCTTGGCGAGCTGCCGGGTGTCCTTGTACACGGTCTGCGTCTGCTCACCGGCGATGATCGACTTCACCGAGGCCAGCTCGGCGTCCTGGCCGGTGATGACGGGCAGCGGCTGGCTGGAGGAGCCGTAGCCGTCCGACTTCAGCGCGGCGAGGATGCCGATCGAGATGCCGTCGTAGGGCGAGAGCACCGCGTCGACCTTGGCGGACTTGTACGAGGAGGTGAGGATGTCCTCCATGCGCGACTGCGCGGTCGCGCCGTCCCAGCGCAGCGTGGTGACCTTGTTCAGCGCGGTCTGGCCCGACTTGACCACCAGCTGCTTCTTGTCGATGTACGGCTGGAGCACGCTCATCGCGCCGTTGAAGAAGTACTTGGTGTTGTTGTCGTCGTTCGAGCCGGCGAACAGCTCGATGTTGAACGGGCCCTTCTTGCCGCTGTCCAGACCCAGCTTGTGCACGATGTACGTGCCCTGCTCGACGCCGACCTTCTCGTTGTCGAAGGACGCGTAGTAGTCGACGTTCTTGGTGCCGAGGATCAGCCGGTCGTAGGCGATGACCGGGATCTTGGCGTCCGCGGCCTCCTGGAGCACGTTGTTCAGGGACTTGTTGTCGATGGCCGCGATGATCAGGCCCTTGACGCCCTGCGTGATCAGGTTCTCGATCTGGGAGACCTGGGTGTCCGGGTCGTCCTCGCCGTAGACCAGCTTGGTCTTGTAGCCCTTGGACTCCAGGTTCTTGACGACGTTCTTGCCGTCGGCGATCCAGCGCTCGGACGACTTCGTCGGCATCGCGATGCCGATCGTGCCGCCCTTGGCGCTGCCGCTGTCCTCCTTGCTGCCGCCCTCGCCGCTCTGGCCGCAGGCGGACAGGGTCAGTGCGAGGGAGGCGGCCCCGGCTATGGCGGTCAGTGCAGCTCTGCGGTTGCGCATGTGATCAGTCCTGTTCGTCTCGTCGTTGAGAGGGCTGTGCTGGGTCTGGTCCGTCGGCGGTTCAGGCGTCGGCGGGGAAGCGGTTGAGCGGGCCGGGCAGCCGGGAACCGAGCGGCGCCATGTCGCCGTCCGCGCCGTGCCGGGCGAGCAGGTCCAGGGCGAGGCGGCCGCGCCGCACCCGCTCCCGGGCGGTGTCCAGGGTCACGTCCCGCAGGTGGGTGCCCCACGGGTAGATGCCGGGAGCCTTGGACAGGCCGAACTTCAGGTAGAGCGGTGCGCCGCGCCGGATCAGCTCGGCGATCTCGTACATCCGGATGTAGCCGCCGAGGTCGTCGGGGGCCTCGATGTACATGTCCATGGGGGCGCCGGAGACCCGGCGGATCTCGGTGAGGTGATCGAGCGTCAGGTCGCTGGGCACGTTGAGCGAGTCGGCGCCGAGACGCTCGTACACCGCGTAGGACGCCGGGTTGACCGGGCCGATCAGCGCCGACACCTTCAGCGTGGTGTCCGCCGGGATGATCCCGGTCTCGCGCGCCCGGTGCAGCGTCCACAGCACGCCCTCGTCGGCGACCAGCAGGCACTTGACGCCCAGCTCGGTGGCCCGGACCGCGTCCTCGACACAGCCGGCGACGGCGTCGTGGCCGCGGGCGCGCAGTCCGGCCCCCCGCGAGTCGGAGCGCACCGAGCCGCCGATGTCCCAGGTGCCGCGCGGGCCGGTGAACAGGCAGAGCTCGATGTCCCGTTCGCCGGTGGCCTCGACCATCTCGGTGATCTCGGCGTCGGTGAGCATCCACACGCCGCTGCCCTGGCTGATCCGGTGGATCGGCACGTCCAGGCGGGAGGACTCCTTGAGGACGACGGCCAGCGCCTCGGGACCCTCGCAGGAGGGGATCTCGGTGCGCCACTTGCCGCCGCCCGGGAAGCTGTGGGCGGAGGCGTCGGCGGGGTCGAGGGCGGGCGCACCCAGACCGAGGGCGGTGAGCGCCTGCTCACCGGGTCGGCGGGCCGCCGTAACGGAAGCGTCGGTCGTCACAAGCTGTCCTTCGTGTTCGGTATTTCGGACAAGGTTCGCGGCTCGGGGTAGCGAAAAGACTTGGTGGTACGCCGGCCACGGCGAGGTCAGGTCACGCCGCGGCCGGCGTACGACTAGGGGCGGAGCAGCACCTTGCCCACCTTCGGATCACCGGCCCCCACCAGCTCGATGGCGTGCGGGAACTCGGTCAGCGGCAGCTCGTGCGTGACCAGCGGCAGCGGGTCGAGGAGGCCGGCCCCGAAGACCCGCACCGTGTGCGACCAGGCGTCCGGCGGCGCACCGAAGACGGTGTGCACCTCCAGCTGCCGTACGACGAGGTCGGTCGGGTCCAGGCCGTCGGCACCCGCGGCCGGGATACCGGTCAGGACCAGGCGTCCGCCGCGCCTGAGCAGGGAGGCGGCGGTGCGCGCGGCGGACGCGGACCCGGCGGTCTCGATCACGACGTCGAAGTCGTCGGGCAGTTCCTGGTCCTTGGTGCGGAAGTCGGTCGCCCCGAACTGCCGGGACAGCGCCTCCCGGTCGTTCCGGGTCCCGACCACCAGCAGTTCGCCCGGCGAGACCGCCCGCAGGAACTGCACGGCGAACATGCCCAGCGTCCCGGTGCCGACCACCGCGACCCGCTCGCCCGGCTGGGCGTTGCCCTTCAGGGCGGCGGCCGCGATGCAGGCGGCGGGCTCCAGGAGAGCGGCGGCGGTCAGGTCCGCGTCCTCCGGCAGGACGTGCAGCAGCCGGGCCGGGAGGGTCAGGGTGGCGGCCATGGCGCCCGGCTGGGTGAAGCCGGTCTCCTCGTAGCCGTCGGTGCACAGCGTGGTCTCACCGGCGTGGCAGCGGTCGCAGACCTGGCAGTTGCGGAACCCCTCGCCGACGACCTTGCGGCCGACCAGCCCGCCGGGCACCCCGGCGCCCACCGCCCGTACCGTCCCCGACCACTCGTGGCCCGGGGTCAGCGGGTAGCGCACATAGCCCTCGGGCCGGTTCCCCTGGAACACCTCACGGTCGCTTCCGCAAATCCCGACCGCGTGCACGGCGACCAGCGCCTCGCCCGGACCGGGCTCGCGGGGCGTGTGCTCCTCGACCCGCTGGACGCCCGGCGCCTCGACGACGACCTGGGAGGCGGGGGAGGCGCTCACTTCGACGTCCCCTTCGGCTTGCGCTGCTCCCAGCCGTCCGCCCAGAGGTCGAAACGGGCCTGCTGCTGCGGGAACTCCGCCGCCGCGTCGGCGTCGAACTCGACCCCGAGACCGGGCTCCTCGGACAGGTGGAAGTACCCGTCCACGACCTCCGGCGCGCCCTTGACGACCTTCTTGATCTCGGCGTCCGCGAAGTCGTTGAAGTGCTCCAGGATCTTGAAGTTCGGGGAGGTGAACCCGACCTGGAGGGAGGCGGCGGTCAGCACGGACCCGCCGACGTTGTGCGGCGCGACCAGCACGTAGTGCGTCTCGGCGGTGGCGGCCAGCTTCCTGGTCTCCCAGATACCACCGATATGGCCGACGTCCGGCTGGATGATGTCCACGGCCTGGCTCTCGAAGAGCTCGCGGAACTCGATGCGGTCGTGGATGCGCTCACCGGTGGCGACCGGGATGTCCACCTTGGCGGCGACCTTCTCCAGCGCCTTCAGGTTCTCCGGCGGGCAGGGCTCCTCCAGCCAGGCCGGCTTGAAGGGGGCCAGCTCCCTGGCCAGCCGCACGGCGGTGGCGGGGGAGAAGCGGCCGTGCATCTCCAGCATCAGCTCGGCGTCGGGCCCGATGGCGTCCCGCACGGCCTCGATCAGCGACACCGAGTACAGCGTCTGCTCGTGGTCCAGCTCGAAGTGCCCGGTGCCGAAGGGGTCGATCTTCAGCGCCTTGTACCCGCGCTCGATCACTCCTTGGGCTGCCTTGTGGTACGCCTCCGGCGTTCGCTCGGTCGTGTACCACCCGTTGGCGTACGCCTTGACCTTGTCGGTCACCTTCCCGCCGAGCAGCTGCCACACCGGCACGCCCAGCGCCTTGCCCTTGATGTCCCAGCAGGCCATCTCGATGACGGCGATGCCGGACATGACGATCTCGCCCGCCCGGCCGTAGTCGCCGTACTTCATCCGGCGCACCAGGTCTTCCACGGCGAACGGGTCGGAGCCCAGAATGTGATTGGCCTCGGCCTCCCGCAGGTAGCCGATCAGCGCGTCGGTGTGACCGAGCATCCGGGTCTCGCCGACTCCCGTGATGCCTTCGTCGGTGTGCACCTGGACGTAGGTCAGGTTGCGCCACGGCGTCCCGACCACGTGTGTGCTGATTCCGGTGATGCGCACGGCAGTTGCCCCTCAGCTGTTCGAGATTTCGTCACACGTTCGAAATGCTGGCGTGACAGTAAGGACGGGGCGGTCTAGGTGTCAATGGGTCGAACAGGTAACGGTTTCGACAAGGCTTTCGATAGTTTTTTCGGTCCCGCACAGAACCTTCACAGGCCCGGCTAGTTAAGTGACCCGTGGGGAACTTAGTCTTCCCGCGTCATGGACTACTGCCTCCCGTGCCGACGGCACCTCAACGGCGCCCTCGCCTGCCCGGGGTGCGGCACTCCCATCGAAACGCTACGCGCGTCCGCGCGGGAAGCGACCGCAGCGCACCCGCACACGGCCGGAGAAGCGCAGTACGCGGAGCCGGAGTTCGCGTCGGACGGGTACGACACCGACGGACACGACGGACACGACGGCCACGGGGCCGAGGGGTACGAGGCCGAGGCCGGTGAACCGCCCGCGGGCGGCCGGGCGGAACGGCGCCGGGCGGCCCGCGGCCGCGGCGGCCGGGGCCGTCCCGCCGACGCCCCCGAGGAGCCCGTCACGGCCGACGGCAGCCGTCGCGACCGCAAGGCGGCCGCCCATCGCCGGCGGCGCCGCAGGATCCTGTTGGTCAGCGCGGCCTGCGTCCTGGCGGCCGGCGGCCTGAGCCTCGCCGAACTCGGCACGGACGCCATACCGTTCACGACCCCCGGCCCGGCCTCGGCGGGCGGCGACACCACCGACGGCGGCACCTCCACCTCGTCCCCCGGCGCCACCGCCGAGCCCCTCGGCGACACCTCCGGCGCCACCGGCCCGGCGAACTCCGCCAGCGCCGACCCCTCCGCCTCCCCGTCCCCCTCCTCCTCGTCGAAGGACAAGGCCTCGGACTCCCCGTCGGCGACCCCCAAGGACACCTCGGCCCAGTCGGCGACGACCGACCCGGTCACCGGGCAGCCGACGTCGACGGCGACGAGCACGACGGGCTCGACCCCGACGTCCGACCCCACCACCTCGAACCCGTCCCCGAGCCCGTCCCCGAGCGACACGTGTACGCGGTTCCTCTGGTGGTGTTCGTGAGCTGAAGCGCCCCGATAGGGGCGTGGGGCTGTATCGATTTGCGGCTCCGCCGCGTGGGCGCGACCAGCCCCCGCTGGCGCGCACCCGAACAACCGCCAAAGCAAATCCAGCAAACATGTCACATACGGCCGACGCCCCCCGTCATAGGTGTGCAACCCACTGAGCAACCCCACAGGGAGCACACCATGGAAGCCCGTCTCAACCTCTTCGCCAGCCCCGTCGCCACCAAGCTGATCAAGGCCTTCAACGGCGCGGGCAAGGCCGCCGAGGGCACCTCGATCCCCGCCGCCACCCTCGAACTCGTCAAGATCCGCGCCAGCCAGATCAACGGCTGCGGCTTCTGCCTCGACATGCACACCAAGGACGCGGCCGAGGCCGGCGAGACCCAGCAGCGCCTCCACATGGTCGGCGCCTGGCGCGAGGCCAAGGTGTTCACGGACGCCGAACGCGCCGCCCTGGAACTCGCCGAGCAGGGCACCCGGATCGCCGACGCGGCGGGCGGGGTCCCCGACGCGGTGTGGGAGAACGCGGCCAAGCACTACACCGAGGACGAACTCGTCGCGCTGGTGGCGACGATCGCCCTGATCAACGCCTACAACCGGCTGAACGTCATCTTCCAGCAGCCGGCGGGCGACTACCGCCCGGGCCAGTTCGCGTAACCCCCGGCGTTCACGCCTCCAGCATGCGGTGGAGCAGGTCCCGCAGGGACAGCCGCTCCTCCTCCGACAGCCCCGCCAGCGGCTCGCGCGCGAACCGCAGCCCGTCTCGCAGGTCGCGGGCGACCCGACGGCCCTCGTCGGTCGCCGCGGCCAGCTTCACCCGGCGGTCGGCCGGATCGGGCCGCCGCTCCACGAGCCCGCGCGCCTCCAGCCGGTCCACGATCCCCGTCACGTTGGACGGCTCGCACTTCAGCTTCAGCGCCAGCTTCCGCATCGGCAGCGGCTCCAGCGACAGCAGGCTGAGCAGCCGCGCCTGCGCCCCGGTGAGCGTGTGCTCGCCCGCCGCCTCCTCGTAGTCCGCGTAGAAACGTGCCACGACATCCCCGATGAGCTCGACGACCTCCAGGGTCAGGGCGTCGGGGCGGCGGGGCTTCGCTTGGCTGGACTGTGGGGTGGACATGCGCTCCAGGGTACCCCGTTACTTGACATCCTGAAATATTCAGGAGCATGGTTGTTTCAGGTACTGAAGTATTCCGGAAAGGCGCACGTCATGATCAACCGCGAGTGGCACCTGCTCAGCCGTCCCGTCGGCTGGCCGAAGCCCGAGGACTTCGCCCTGGTGGAGGCGGAGGTCCCTACGCCGGGTGAGGGACAGGTGCTGGTACGGAACAAGTACCTCTCCGTCGACCCGTACATGCGCGGCCGAATGAGTGCCGCCAAGTCCTATGTCGCCCCCTTCGAGCTGGGCAAGGTCATGCAGGGCGGCGCGGTCGGCGAGGTCGTCGAGTCGAACGCCGAGGGCATCGCGGCCGGCGACCACGTCCTGCACTTCCTCGGCTGGCGCGAGTACGCCGTCGTGGACGCGAAGAGCGCGGTCAAGGTCGACGCCGGCGCCGCGCCGCTGTCGACGTACCTCGGCGTCCTCGGCATGACCGGCCTCACCGCCTACGCGGGCCTGCTGCGCACCGCCTCCTTCAAGGAGGGCGACTCCGTCTTCGTCTCCGGCGCGGCCGGCGCGGTCGGCAGCCAGGTCGGCCAGATCGCCAAGCTCAAGGGTGCCTCCCGGGTGATCGGCTCGGCCGGCTCCGACGAGAAGGTCAAGCTGCTGGTCGAGGAGTACGGCTTCGACGCGGCCTTCAACTACAAGAACGGCCCGGTCAACGAGCAGCTCCGGGCCGCCGCCCCCGACGGCGTGGACGTCTACTTCGACAACGTCGGCGGCGACCACCTGGAGGCGGCCATCGGCCAGCTGAACCGGGACGGCCGGATCGCGGTCTGCGGCATGATCTCCGTCTACAACAGCACCGAGCCCGTCCCCGGCCCGAAGAACCTCGCGCGTCTCATCCAGACCCGCGGCCGGATCGAGGGCTTCCTGGTCGGCGACCACTACGACCTGCAGCCGCAGTTCGTCGCCGAGGTCGGCCCGTGGGTGGCCTCCGGGCAGCTCAAGTACCGCGAGACGGTCGTCGAGGGCATCGAGAACAACGTGGAGGCGTTCCTCGGGGTCCTGCGCGGCGACAACACCGGCAAGATGATCGTCAAGCTCTGACCGGCGTGACGCCCGGCTGAGATCCGTCGGCGCGCTTCGCGGAGGCCGCACCCTTGGACGTGGGGTGCGGTCCCCGCCGTATCCCCGGCGGTTCCCCAACTCGGCTCGCCGTGTTGGATTCTGACCGGACTCTTCCCTGGGCGCGTGCGTTCCTGTAGCCATATGTGCGGAGGCGTTCGCCTCCGCCGTGTCTCAGGGTCGGGAGAGCCGCATGCTCCAGTCCGTCCGGTACCGCACGCCCTCCTGGGGTGTGGCTGTCGTCAGCTGCCTCGTCCTCGTGTTCTCCATGGTGACAACGTTGTCGGCGCGAGCCGCCACCACCGCCACGACCGGCGCCACCACCGCGATCACCGTGGACGGTTCCGGTACCGGGCGCACCTTCGACGGCATCGGCGCCATCAGCGGCGGCGGAGGCAACTCGCGGCTGCTCATCGACTACCCCGAGCCGCAACGCGGCCGGATCCTCGACTACCTCTTCAAGCCCGGCTACGGGGCCGCCCTGCAGATGCTCAAGGTGGAGATCGGCGGCGACACCAACTCCACCGACGGATCCGAGCCCAGCATCGAGCACACGCGCGGGACCGTGCACTGCGACAGCGGCTACGAGTGGTGGCTGATGGAGCAGGCCAAGAAGCGCAACCCGCACATCGAGCTGTACGGGCTGGCCTGGGGTGCCCCCGGCTGGATCGGCAACACGGACAACTCCCCGGGCGGGGGCGACTTCTGGTCGCAGGACGTGATCGACTACCTGGTCGACTGGCTCGGCTGTGCCCGGCAGCACGGCCTGGACATCGACTACCTGGGCGGCTGGAACGAACGCGGTTACGACATCGGCTGGTACGAGAAGCTGCACGCCGCGCTCGCCGCCCGGCATCTCCCGGTGCGGATCGTCGCCGCCGACTCGGGTCTGGACGTCGCCGACGACATCGTCAAGGACCAGCGGTTCGCCGACTCCGTCGACGTCGTCGGCGTCCACTACCCCTGCGAGGGCGGCGACGGCGGCACCGCGGACACCTGCTACAGCTCCGACACCGCCCAGGCGAGCGGCAAGCCCCTGTGGGCCAGCGAGAACGGCTCCCTCGACGAGAACACCGGCGCCGGCGCGCTGATCCGCTCGATCACCCGCGGCTACCTCGACGGCCGGTACACCGCCTACCTCAACTGGCCCCTGCTCGCGGCGGTCTACCCGAACCTGCCGTACGACACGGTCGGCCTCGCGGTCGCCGACCAGCCGTGGTCCGGGGCGTACGAACTGGGCACCAGCCTCTGGACCACCGCCCAGGTCACCCAGGTCACCCGTCCCGGCTGGAAGTTCGTCGACCAGGCGAGCGGCTACCTCGGCGGCGACCGCACCGACGGCAGCTATGTCACCCTCAAGCCCGCCGACAACTCCGCCTACAGCACGATCGTCGAGACCTCCACCGCGAGCGGCGCCCAGACCGCGGACTTCACCGTCGGCGGCGGACTGCCGACCGGCACCGTGCACATCTGGTCCACCGACCTCGCCTCGAACGGCCGCGGCTTCGTCCACACCGGCGATGTGACCCCGCAGAACGGGCACTTCTCCGTCACGCTCCAGCCCGGCCACGTCTACTCCCTGACCACCACCACCGGCCAGGGCCGGGGCACGGCCGTCAGCCCGCCCCAGGGCCATCTCGCGCTGCCCTACCGCGACTCCTTCGAGGGGCCCGCCCAGGGCCGGGAGGCCAGGTACCTCTCCGACATGCAGGGTTCCTTCGAGACCGCGCCGTGCGCGGGCGGCAGGCCGGGGCGGTGCGTACGGCAGATGGCGGCGCAGCAGCCCATCGAATGGCAGGACGACAGCGACGCCTTCGCCCTGCTCGGCGACCCCGACTGGCGCGACTACACGGTCAGTTCCGACGTCTACCTGGACCGGCCCGGCACCGTGGAACTCATCGGCAGGGCCGGCGAGCAGCAGCGCCCGCAGTCCCACCAGGCGGGCTACTTCCTCCGGGTCGCCGACACCGGTGCCTGGTCCGTGGTGAAGAGCGACACCGGCGGCCGGCTCACCACCCTCGCCGACGGCACCACCAGGGCCCTGGGCACCCACCGCTGGCACACCCTGGGCCTGAGCTTCAGCGGCACCACCATCACCGCGAGCGTGGACGGCCGCCGTATCGGCGCGGTGGACGACTCCGCGTACCCGGCCGGACAGGTCGGCCTGGGCGTGGTGGGCTATCAGACCGACGAGTTCGACAACCTGAGCATCACGCCCCTACGGCATCCCGCCGCGGCCCCGGCCACGCTCGGCGCCGACCTGCCCGCGACGGTCCGGCGCGGTGCGTCGGCGACCCTCACCACCACCTTCAGGCTCCCGGCGACCGGCGAAGCGGCGAACGCCCTCACCCTGACCCCCGGCATCCCGGCGAACTGGCAGGCCACCCCCACCACCCCCGTGTCCTTCACGAGGGTCGCCCCCGGCCACTCGGTCACCGCGAGCTGGACCGTCACCGCGCCCACGGCCACCGACACCCCGGTGACCAACACGTTCCTGCCGCTCGCCACGTACGACCGGGACGGCGTACGGCACTGGACGTACGGCAGCGCGAGCACGCGGGTGCCGATCCCGGCGCCCGCCGGAAGCCCCTTCGTGAGTGATCTGTCCTTCGTCTCCGCCGCCAACGGGTGGGGGCCGGTCGAGCGCGACACGTCCAACGGGGAGCAGGCGGCGGGGGACGGACAGCCGATGGCTCTTCGCGGCACCCCGTTCGCCAAGGGACTCGGCGTGCACGCCGACAGTGACGTGGCCTTCTACCTCGGCGGCAATTGCAGCCGGTTCACGGCCACGGTCGGCATCGACGACGAGGTCGCGCCGTACGGGTCGGTCGTCTTCTCCCTGGTCGGGGACGGCCGTACGGTGGCGACGACGCCGGTGCGGACGGGGGAGTCGGCTGGGATGGCGCTGGACGTCGATGTGACCGGCGTGCAGGAGCTGCATCTCGTCGTCGGGGACAGTGGGGACGGCAACGCCCATGACCATGCGGACTGGGGTGGGGCGAGGGTCGTGTGCGGCGAGTAGGCCGCGCCCTCGGGGGCGTGGGGTGCGGCCCACTCGTCTGCCGGATGGGGTCTTGGTGCCGGGTGCGGGTAGTCCGTGGTTGCTCGCGCGGTTCCCCGCGCCCCTGACGGGGCGCGTTTCCGGCGGCGTTCCTCAGATGGTCAGCGTCGCCTTGTGTACAGCCAGCGCCAAGCGGTCGTTCTCCGGGGCCGCGCCCCCGGGGAACGCGAAGCGGCGGCGGGTGTAGCCGTAGGCGATGCCGCTGCGCGGATCCGCGAACGCCTGGGAGCCCGCCGCTCCGCTGTGGCCGATCGTGCCCGCGCCCAGGAACGGGTGCCAGGTGTCCGCCGTCGCCTGGAAGCCGAGGCCGTAGGACCTGTGGGTGCGGGCCACCAGGTCGTAGCCGACCGAGTGGATCTGGCCGAACTCGGCCACCGTGTCCTCCTTCAGCAGCGGGGCCTTGCCGTCGACCTCGCTGAGCAGGGCCGCGTACATCCCGGCCAGACCGCGCGCCGAGGCCACCCCGCCGAACGAGGCCGGGCCCTTGGCGCGCACCAGGCGGTCGTTGGGCAGGGACGCCAGGTCCGTGGGCTCGGCCGTGTGCTCGTTGAAGGCGATCCCGGCGAGGGTCTGCGGACCGGACGGGAGGGAGTCCAGCAGCGCCCGCTGCTCGGGTGTCGGGAGCAGCGGCAGGGTGGTGCGGAAGCGCGGCTCGTGCGCGGCCGGCAGGCCCAGGAAGAGGTCCAGGCCGTACGGTGCCCGCACCCGCTCCTCGTACACGTCCTGGAGCGTACGGCCCGTCGCGCGCCGTACCACCTCGCCGGTGAGCGCCCCGATGACGAGCGCGTGGTAGCCGAAGGCGGTGCCGGGGCGCCAGAACGGCCGCTGGTCGGCGAGGCGTTCGGCCATCGCCCGGTCGTCGGTCAGCTCCTGCGGGCTGAACCCGCTGTCGGTGCCGATCAGGCCCGCCCGGTGCGCGATCAGGTCCCGCAGGGTCAGCGTGCCCTTGCCCTCGGCGGCGAACTCCGGCCAGTAGTAGGTGACTTTACGGTCCAGCTCCAGTGTTCCGTCCTGCACCAGCATCGCCACGACGAGATGGGCCGCGCCCTTGGTGGACGAGAACACGCCGTACAGGGAGTTCCCGCCGGCCCCCTCACCGGCCCACAGGTCGACGACCCGCCGGCCGTGCACGTACGCGCACAACTGTCCCTCGTAGTCGGCCGGTTCGCCGGCGACGAAGGCGGCGAACTCCTCGCGCACCACTTCGAAGCCCTCCGCGACCGTGCCCTGGACGGTGATCTCCTGCGTCATCCGCTCTCCTCAACCGAGCCGCCGCAAGCAGCTCCCACTGTGAACAACGCCCTACCCTGAGATCGGTACGTCGACATGTACCCGTTCGACTCAACAGCGACGAGCAGGTCTTCGCGCCGGCGTCCCCCCACTGCGCCCCGGCGGGGCCCCGGTAAAGTTTTCGCCATGCGTGATCTCGGTGTCGGTTTCGGATATCTCCTCAAGGGCCAGCGATGGGTCGGCCGGCACGGCAGGCAGTTCGGCTTCGGGCTGCTGCCCGGTCTGATCACCCTCGTCCTGTACGCGGCGGCCCTGGTCTCGCTGGCGATATGGGGAGCGGACTTCGTCGCCTGGGCCACCCCGTTCGCCGACGACTGGTCCAGCCCCTGGCTCGGCCTCTTCCGCGGCTTCCTCACCGCCGTGCTCTTCGCCCTCGGCCTGCTCGGGGCCGTCCTGACCTTCACCGCCGTGACGCTGCTGGTCGGCCAGCCGTTCTACGAGAACCTCTCCGAGAAGGTCGACGAGGACGTCTCGCCCGACGGCACCGCGCCCGAGTCCGGGCTGCCGTTCTGGCACGAGCTGTGGATCTCGGCCCGCGACAGCCTGCGCGTCCTGGTCCGCGCCGCGCTCTGGGGCCTGCTGCTCTTCGCCCTCGGCTTCCTCCCCTTCGTCGGGCAGACCGCCGTACCGGTCCTCGGCTTCTTCGTGACCGGGTTCTTCCTCACCGAGGAACTCGCCGCCGTCGCCCTCCAGCGCCGGGGGATCGACCTGCGCACCCGGCTCACCCTGCTGCGTTCCCGCAAGACCCTGGTGTGGGGCTTCGGCACGCCCCTGGGCCTGGCCTTCCTGGTGCCGTTCGTCGCGGTGTTCCTGATGCCGGGCGCGGTCGCGGGCGCCACCCTCCTCGCCCGCGACCTGCTGGGCGAGGAGACGGCGGAGGAGGACGCGGAGACCGGCGAACCGGTCAGTCCCTGAAGCTCGCGTCGGCCGCCACGGTCACGATCGCCCGCACCTGGTCGATGATGTCCACCCGGTTCCGCACGAAGTCCGGGTCGGTCACCTCGGTGGTGTTGCCGGCGCCGAACTCCAGCACCGGTGTGTGCACATGGCCGCCCGGCAGGGTGTCGTGCAGGCCGAGCCGGTCCCGCAGCAGGGTGGCGCGGTAGGCGATCTCGTTGGAGAGGTAGTTCCCGCCGCCCCCGGCCCGCGCCGTCGACCCGGCGGTCGGCCCGTCCGCCCGGACGACGGGATCGGTCCCTCCCGCCGGGATCTCCGTCACCTCGGTGTGGTCGTACACCGGGAACCGCCCCGTGTCGGCCGCCACGATCGCGGCGTACGGCAGGGTCGTGGTCGTCCACTGCGGCTGCGAGGCCGGGTCGGCGACCGGTACGGTCTCCGTCCGGCTCAGGTTCTCGTTGTCCGGATAGCCGCCCCGCCAGGCCCCGTTGGTCCGCTCCACGTCGAACCGCCCGACGCGCCCCTGGCTCACGGTCGTGAACAGGTCCACCTTCGGCAGGTACGGCCGCAGGGTCCGCTCCACGGTGCCCTGCGCGAAGTCGTCCCAGCGCACCGGGAAGACGGCCGTCTCGACCCGGGCCGGTCCCTCGTCGGTCTGCAGGACCGTCCCGTCGAGGGCCAGGGCGCTCGCTCCGGAGGGATTGGAGATCCGGATGTCGCGGTCGAGCGTGAACGGGTCGAACCCGGTGACGAGGATGCGCTTCATGTGCCCGCTCATGTGCCCGCCGGGATAGCGGAGGTCCGTCTGCCCGCGCGAGGTCCGCTCCAACACGTCCAGCAGCGCGCCGCGTTGGGTGTCGCTCACCCCGAACCCCGGCTCCCAGGTCCGCACTTCACGGGTCATCCCGAGCCGCGCCCAGTACAGCGGCCGGTCATCGTCCCGGCTCAGATCACCCCCGGCCGGCCCCCGCCCCTGCGCCCGGTCCACGGCCCGCCGCCACAGCGCCGACCCCTCGCGTACGACGATCCGCCGGGCCTGCGCGTAGGAGTGCGCGCCGCCCAGCGCCCGGGTGAACTCCGGTGCCACGTCGTCGAACCCGGACCGCCGGAGTATCTCCTGCGGCACCGCCTTGTCGAGCCGTTGCTCCTCGACGGTGGGGGAGGGGGCGGCGGCCTCCGTGGCACGGGCGGACGTCGGGGCGAGTGCCCCGGCGAACAGGGCGATTCCGAGAACACCGATCCGAACGCGCAGGTATGTCAAGGGAGTTGGCCTTCCGTCGCAGTGGGGTGCGTGGTGCCGGACGGCCGCAGTATCGCCCGTGGGAACTGGTCTACGCCATGGTGCCCCCGGGTGTGCCGTGCGGGACGCGGGCGGCCGCCTCCCGCAGCGCCCCGAGGAAGGACTCGGCGGCCGGGGACAGGGAGCGGCCCCGGGCGGTCGCCGCGTACACCGCCCGGGCCGGGGCGCCCTCGTCGAGCACCGGCAGCAGGGCGACGTCAGGGCGGACCGACTCGGCGGCGAGCGCCGGGACCAGGGCCACGCCGAGGCCCGCGGCGACATAGCCCTGCTTCGCGGTCCACTCGCCGACCACATGGGCCACCCGCGGACGGAACCCCTGGCGCAGGGCCGCCTCCAGCAGGGTGCCCTCGACGCCGGAGCTGCCGGAGATCCAGTCGGCGTCGGCGAGCAGGCCGAGCCGGACCGGGCCCGCGGAGCCCGCCAGCGGGTGGCCGGCCGGGACGGCGACGTACAGCGACTCGTCGAGGAGGTGGTGGAGTTCGTACGGCTCCAGCGGTGCGCGGCCCGTCGTCGAGACCACCGCGAGGTCCAGATGGCCGGCGGTCAGGCGGTCCAGGAGCCGGGGGGTGAGCCCCTCCTCGCGGGACAGCCGCACCTCCGGGTGCCGGGCCCGGAACGCGGCCAGGGCGTGCGGCACCAGGGCCGCGTCGGCGCTGGCGAACGCCCCGAACCGCAGCCGCCCGCCCGCCACCTCGCGCAGCGCGGTCAGCTCCCGCGCGGCGCCGTGCAGGGCCTCGGCGACCGCCTCGGCGTACGGGACGAGCACCCGTCCGGCCTCCGTGAGCCGTACCCCGCGCGGTAGCCGGTCGAAGAGCGGACCGCCGCCCAGCGCCGCCTCCAGCGAGGAGATCTGCCGGGACACCGCCGACTGCGTCCAGCCGAGCGACCGCGCGGCCACCGTGAACGAACCGTGCCGCGCGACGTCCAGGAACACCCGCAGCCAGACGCTGGAGACGTCGGGGAGGGGCGGCTGCGTGAGCTGCGGAAGCCGTGGGGGCTGTGAGGGGTGTGAGGGGTGCGGATTCGGCATGGCAGCCATGCTAGACATTCGCTTGTCGCATCACTCGGGCCCGCCTAGCGTCGACCGCACGGACACGGAAGGAGCCCCGTGAAGGTCACCCTGGACAACCCGGCCGACGCCCCGCGGCCCGCCAGCCCCTACTACTCCCAGGTCGCCCGGGTCGAACACGCCGACGGCAGCGCCCTGTTGTTCGTCTCCGGCCAGATCGCCGAGGGCGCGACCCTCGCGGAGCAGAGCCGGGGCGTCTTCGAGGGCCTCGGCGCGCTGCTGCGCGCGCACGGGGCGACCCTGGCGGACGTCGTCAACATCCGCACGTATCTGACCGACATCTCCCGGCTCGCCGAATACGGCGCCGTACGCCGCGAGTTCCTCACCGGCACCCCGCCGACCAGCATGACCTTCGAGGTGCCCCGGCTGTTCCGGCCCGAGGCCCTCGTCGAGATCGAGGTGGTGGCGGCGGTGGCCGGCTGAGGCCGTGGCCCGCCACGGGCCGGGTCGCGGGCCGGGTCGCGGGTGTTTGTGAAGGGTTCGTACGAGTTCGCGGCGGGGCGCCCGATCACCGGCCGCCGGCTCACAGCCACGGCTAAGGTCGGGAGCGGGCCACGCCCCCCTTGAGCAGCCCCGGTCCGGGACCTGACCCCTGGACCGGGGCTTGCGGCTGTCAGCGGACCCCGAAGGCGTACACCGTCTCCGAGCGGTACACCGCGCCCGGGTCGAGGCGGGTGCTCGGGAACTCCGGCCGGTTGGGGGAGTCCGGGAAGTGCTGGGTCTCCAGGGCGACACCGTCGCCGGGGGCGAAGGGGCCGGTCAGGTGCTCGGCGGTGTACAGCTGGACGCCCGGTTCGGTGGTGGACACCGTGAGGGTGCGGCCGGACGCCGGATCGTGCAGTTCGGCGATCTCCTGCGCGGCGGCCGTGACGCCCTTGTCGAGGACCAGGTTGTGGTCGTAGCCGGAACCGACCTTGCGGGCCGTGCGGAAGTCGAAACGGGAGCCGGAGACGTCCTCCAGGACCCCGGTCGGGATCAGGTCGCCGTCGACGGGTGTGTAGCGGGAGGCGGCGATCCGCAGCTCATGGCCGCCCGCGTTCCCGGAGCCCGCCAGGTTGAAGTAGCTGTGGTTGGTGAGGTTCACGACGGTCGGCGTGTCGGTGACCGCCTCGTAGGAGACGCGCAGCGCCCCGGAGGGGTCCAGCGTGTAGGTCGCCGTGACCTCCAGCCGCCCCGGGAAGCCCTCCTCGCCGTGCGGGCTGACGCGCGTGAGCCGCACCCCGTGCTCGACGCCCGCCGCCTCCCACACCCGCTTGTCGAAGCCGTGGGCGCCGCCGTGCAGGGAGTTGGGGGCGTTGTTGGGCTCCAGGGCGTAGGTCACGCCGTCCAGCGGGAAGCGGGCGTGCGCGATCCGGTTGGCGTACCGGCCGACCAGGGCGCCGAAGTACGGGCCCGGGTGCTCCAGATAGCCGTCCAGACCGGCGAACCCCAGCACCACGTCCGCCGTCCGCCCGTCCCGGTCCGGGACCTCGACCGACTGCACGATCCCGCCGTACGACAGGATCCGCACCCGGGTCCCCGCGCGCTCCAGCGTCCACCGGTGGACCTCGGTGCCGTCGGAAAGTGTGCCGAAAAGTTCGCTCATGTGGAAACCCTAAGCCAAGGGTCTAGTCCACCGGGTCCTTGGCGGTGACGGCCCGGTAGGCGATCGCGGCGAGCTTCGACTGGCCGTCGGTGCTCGGATGGAACCAGTCCCAGTGACTGAGCTGATCGGTCCCGAACCGGTACGCGTACACCGCCCCGCCGTCGAAACGGCACCGCCGGTCCTTGGCGCAGACCTCCTCCAGCACCTTGTTGTAGTCCTCGACCCGCTGCTGGACCTTGTCCCGGCGCAGGGTCGCCGCGCTGGTCAGGTCGTCCGCGCCGGAGAGCATGGACGGACAGATGCCCAGCTTCCACACCTGCTTGCCCAGCGGGTTCGTCCGCCCCTCGGACCACAGCCGCTTCAGGTTCGGCACGCTCGCCACGTACACCTGTGTCCTCGGCAGCGACTTGCGCAGGGTGCCGAGCGCCTCCTCGAACTGGGTGCGGAAGGCGGCCACCGAGGTCATCGCCCGCACCGAGGTGCGGCAGGCGTCGTTCGCCCCCACCATCACCGTCACCAACTGGGGCCTGCGCACCGCCGCGTCGGCCAGCTGCCCGGACAGGTCGGCCATCCGGGCGCCGGTCTCCGCGTAGTTCCAGCTGTGGTCGGCCGCCTTCGCCCGCCCCAGCAGCCGTACCGCCAGGCTGTCCACCTGCTCGCTGGTGCCGGTCGCCCAGGACACCTCCGGGCAGTCCGAGAGCACCGTGCACGCGTCGAATCCCCGGGTGATGGAGTCGCCGACGGCCGCGATCGAGGCCGGGCTGCGGTCCCACACCTGCACGGTCCGGGCGGCCCGGGTCCGGCCGCCGTCCGGCGCGGCCGACGAACCGCCGAACACACCGCACCCGGCCACCCCCAGCGCGGCGGTGGCGGCGACGGCTCCCACCAGGGCACGCGAACGCCGACGTCGCTGCTTGCGCATTCCCCGGTGGTCCTCTCGGTCGGCCTGTTCGTCCCCCGTAATGACAACGCACGGGAGTTCCCGCGCCGCGCCCTGCAACGGTCCACCCCTGTACAAGCGTCCCCCTGGGTGAATGGCAGGGGTTTCCTGGCTGTGGGACCGACGGTACGTCACACTCCTTGCGCCACCGCACGGTAGCCTCGCCATCAACGCGGCCGTCGTGCCACAGCCGCCAGCCAGCCAGCAAGATGTCCCGCTCTGCCCGGAGGTCCCGGTGACGACACGTGGAGTTCTGTACGTGCACTCCGCGCCGCGCGCGCTGTGCCCGCACGTCGAGTGGGCCGTCGCCGGGGTGCTCGGCACGCGCGTCAACCTCGACTGGATCCGGCAGCCGGCGGCACCCGGCACCTGGCGCTCCGAGTTCTCCTGGCAGGGCGAGGTCGGCACGGCCTCCAAACTGGCGTCCGCCCTGCGCGGCTGGCACCTGCTCCGCTTCGAGGTGACCGCCGAACCCTGCGCGAAGGCCGAGGGCGAGCGCTACAGCTGCACCCCCGAACTCGGCATCTTCCACGCCGTCACCGGGATCCACGGCGACATCCTCATCCCCGAGGACCGTCTGAGGGCCGCCATGACCCGCTCACAGCGCGGCGAGACCGACCTGGAGGCCGAGATCGCCAAACTCCTCGGCAAGCCCTGGGACGACGAACTGGAGCCCTTCCGCTACGCGGGCGAGGGCGCCCCGGTGAGGTGGCTCCACCAGGTGGTCTGACGCCGGTTGCCGACCGCGGCGCCGTCGTGGCTTCTCGCGCAGTTCCCCGCGCCCCTAAAAAGAAAGGGGCGCGGGGAACTGCGCGAGAAGTCCCCACCGGCGGTCGGCCGACAACGAAACGCACTGTGGCCCGGACTCTTCTTCAGAGTCCGGGCCACAAGCCTTGAAACGGCGTTTCTCAGATCGTCCGGAACGCCAGGACCACGTTGTGCCCGCCGAAGCCGAACGAGTCGTTCAGTACGGCGATCCGGCCCTCGGGCAGCTGCCGGGCCTCGCCGCGCACCACGTCCGCGTTGACCTCGGGGTCGAGCTCGGCGAGGTTGATGGTCGGCGGAGCCGTCCGGTTCACCAGCGCCAGGATCGACGCGACGGTCTCGATACCACCGGCACCGCCCAGCAGATGACCGGTCATCGACTTGGTCGCCGAGATGGCCATGTGGTCGACGTCGTCGCCGAACACCTTCCGCAGCGCCTTGATCTCGGCCACATCGCCCTGCGGCGTGGACGTGGCGTGCGCGTTGACGTGCACGATCTCGGCCGGCTTCAGGTCCGAGCTGTCGAGCAGGTTCTGAAGGGCGTGCGCGATGCCGTTGCCCGAGGGCTCCGGCTGCGTGATGTGGTGCGCGTCGGCCGAGATGCCCTGGCCGACCGCCTCGACGTAGATCCGGGCCCCGCGCGCCTTCGCGTGCTCCTCGGACTCCAGGACGATCACGCCCGCGCCCTCACCGAGCACGAAGCCGTCACGGCCGGAGTCGTAGGGACGCGACGCGCCCTCGGGGTCGTCGTTGTTCTTGGACATCGCCATCATGTTGCCGAACGCGGCGATCGGCAGCGGGTGGATCGCCGCCTCCGTACCGCCGGCCACGACGACGTCCGCACGCCCGGTGCGGATCATCTCGATGGCGTACCCGATGGCCTCGGCGCCGGAGGCGCAGGCCGACACGGGGGTGTGCACACCGGCCCGCGCACCCAGCTCGATACCGACGTTGGCGGCCGGCGAGTTGGGCATCAGCATCGGCACGGTGTGCGGGGAGACACGGCGTACGCCCTTCTCCTTGAGCACGTCGTACTGGTCCAGCAGGGTCGTCACACCGCCGATGCCGGAGGCGATGACGGCGCCGACCCGGTCGGGGTTGGCGGACACGTCCTCACCGGCCTTGGCGGTGAAGCCGGCGTCCTTCCAGGCCTCCTGGGCGGCGATCAGCGCGAACTGCGCGGACCGGTCCAGCTTGCGGGCCTGCGGGCGCGGGATGATCTCACTCGGTTCGACGGCGATCTGCGCCGCGATCCGGACGGGCAGCTCGGCCGCCCAGTCCTGCTCCAGCAGGCGGACGCCGGACTTGCCGGCGACCAGGGCCTCCCAGAACGAAGCTGCGTCGCCACCCAGCGGTGTGGTTGCGCCGATACCGGTGACGACCACGGTGCGATTGGTCGGGCTCATCGGGAATTCTTTCTCCAACGGATACGGGATTCGACGGCGCCACCGCCGGGTGGCGGGGCATTGCAGCCGGAGACCGGCTAAGGGCCTCAGGCCTGGTGCGTGAGGATGTAGTTGGTCGCGTCGCCGACGGTCTTGAGGTTCTTGACGTCCTCGTCCGGGATCTTGACGTCGAAGCGCTCTTCGGCGGCGACGACGACCTCGACCATGGACAGCGAGTCGACGTCCAGGTCGTCGGTGAAGGACTTGTCCAGCTGGACGTCCTCAACCGGGATGCCGGCGATCTCGTTCACGATCTCGGCGAGACCTTCGACGATCTCTTCCTGAGTGGCGGCCATGTCAGGCGCTCCTTCTTAGATGTTCCAGACGGTTGCTGCGGTGGTGCTGACGGCGTTCCCGCACCGGATGCATGATCCGGCACGGAGTGCCTAGGGGAGGGTAACGACAGTGGCGGCGTAGACGAGACCCGCCCCGAACCCGATGACGAGCGCGGTGTCGCCGCTCTTCGCCTCGCCGGTCGCCAGGAGCCGCTCCATCGCGAGCGGGATCGAGGCGGCCGACGTGTTGCCGGTGGTGCGGATGTCACGGGCGACCGTGACGTGCTCCGGCAGCTTGAGAGTCTTCACCATCGAGTCGATGATGCGCACATTGGCCTGGTGCGGGATGAAGACGTCCAGGTCGTCCGCGCTGATCCCGGCCGCGTCCAGCGCCTGCTGAGCGACCTTCGCCATCTCGAACACGGCCCAGCGGAACACCGCCTGGCCCTCCTGCGTGATCGCCGGGAACTTGATGTTCCCCTCGCTGTCCAGGGGCAGGTTCGTCACGTCGCCGACGTGGAACCTGTCCCAGGGCACGGTCTGCTTGATGGTCTCGGACTTGTCGCCCTCCGACCCCCACACCGTCGGGCCGATCGCCGGCTCCTGCGAGGGGCCGACCACGACCGCGCCCGCGCCGTCGCCGAACAGGAAGGCGGTGGCCCGGTCCTCCAGGTCGGTGAGGTCGCTGAGCCGCTCCACGCCGATGACGAGCACGTGTTCGGCGGAGCCTTCCACGATCATGCCCTTGGCGAGCGTGAGGCCGTAGCCGAAGCCCGCGCAGCCGGCCGAGATGTCGAAGGCGGCGGCCTTGTTCGTGCCGAGCTTGTCGGCGATCTCGGTGGCGACGGCCGGGGTCTGGCTGAAGTGCGAGACGGTCGAGACGACCACGGCGCCGATCTGCTCGGCGGAGATGCCCGCGTCCGCGATCGCCTTGCCGGCGGCCTCGATCGACATCGCGGCGACCGTCTCCTCGGGGCCCGCCCAGTGCCGGGTCTCGATGCCGGAGCGCGACCGGATCCACTCGTCGGACGAGTCGATCTTCTCGAGGATCACCTCGTTGGGCACCACGCGGGTCGGGCGGTAGCCGCCGACACCGAGGATGCGCGCGTACGGGGCACCCTTGCTGGGCTTGATCTTCGACATCGCAGTGCGCTCCTAATTCAGCTGTGCTCGGCGATGAGTTCGCGGGCCGCGTCGAGGTCGTCGGGGGTCTTCAGGGCGAGCGTCCTGACGCCGGGCAGGGCACGCTTGGCCAGGCCGGTCAGGGTGCCGCCGGGGCACAGCTCCAGGAGGGCGGTGACGCCGAGCTCCTGGAAGGTCTCCATGCACAGGTCCCAGCGGACCGGGTTGGCGACCTGGCCGACCAGCCGGTCCACGACCTCGCCGCCGGAGGCGACGGTCCGCCCGTCCTTGTTGGAGACGTAGGTCAGCTTCGGGTCGGCGGGCGAGAGTTCCTTGGCGGCCTCGGCCAGTGCGTCGACCGCGGGGCCCATGTGGTGCGTGTGGAAGGCGCCGGCGACCTTGAGGGCGATGACCTTGCGGACACCCTCGGGCTTGTCCTCGGCGAGCGCCGCGAGCTGCTCCAGGGTGCCGGCCGCGACGATCTGCCCCGCGCCGTTGATGTTCGCCGGGGTCAGGCCCAGCTTCTCCAGGTGCGCGACCGAGACGTCCGGGTCGCCGCCGAGCAGCGCCGACATGCCGGTCGCGGTGATCGCGGCGGCCTCGGCCATCGCCAGTCCGCGCTTGCGTACGAGGGTCAGCGCCTCGTCCTCGCTCAGCACGCCGGCGACGGCGGCGGCGGTGATCTCCCCGACGCTGTGCCCGGCGACCGCACCCGGCGCAATGTCACCGAGTGCCACGGCGGACACCAGTCCGGCGGCGACGAGCAGCGGCTGGGCCACCGCGGTGTCCCGGATCTCGTCCGCGTCGGCGTCCGTGCCGTAGTGCACCAGGTCGAGGCCGATCACCTCGGACCAGGCACGCAGACGGGCCTCCACACCGGGGAGGTCGAGCCAGGGGGTCAGGAAGCCGGGCGTCTGGGCGCCCTGGCCGGGAGCGACGAGTACGAGCACTCTCACACTCTCTCTTGTCGGCGGCCACGGCCGCCCGTGGGGACAGGGACGAAGAACACGAAGGGGTTTTGTGGGCCCCCGACAAAAACCTATGGTTGGGGATCTCCATCGACCAGACGCCCCAGGATCAGCGCGATCCGCAGTGTGAAGGCGGATCGTACATCGGATGGCGACCATCCGGTGACGTCAGTCACACGTCGGAGCCGGTAGCGCACGGTGTTCGGGTGGACGAAGAGCATCCGGGCCGCGCCCTCCAGGCTGCTCGCCTGTTCCAGATAGACGCTCAGTGTTTCCAGCAGCGCCGAACCGGCTTCTTCCAGCGGTCTGTAGATCTCCTCCACCAACTGCTCACGCGCGCTCGGATCGCCCGCGATGGCGCGCTCCGGGAGCAGATCGTCCGCCAGCACGGGCCGCGGCGCGTCCTGCCAGGCGGAGCAGGCCTTGAGCCCGGCGGCGGCGGCCTGCGCGGACCGGGTGGCCGCCAGCAGGTCCGGCACCACGGGCCCCGCGACGACCGGCCCGGCGGCATAAGGGCCGATCAGCGACTTGGCGACGGCCAGCGGGTTGTCGTTGCCGCCCGCGATGACGACCAGCCGGTCCCCGAGCACACCCGTCAGCACCTGCAGCTTGGCGTGCCGGGCGGCCCGCCGGATGGCCTCGACGGTCAGCTCGCTGTCCCCGTCGGGCGCGGTGCCGAGCACGACGCACACGTTGTCCGGAGAGTTCCACCCGAGTGCCGCGGCCCTGCTCACCGCGCCCTCGTCGGCCTCGCCGCTGAGCACCGCGTTCACCACCAGCGACTCCAGCCGCGCGTCCCAGGCACCCCGTGCCTCGGCGGCCTGGGCGTACACCTGGGCGGTGGCGAAGGCGATCTCCCGGGCGTAGACGAGCAGCGCCTCGCGCAGCACGTTCTCGTCGCCGGGCGCCGCCACCTCGTCGATGGCGGACTCCATGACCTCGATGGTGGTCCGCACCATCTCCACGGTCTGCCGCAGCGTGATCGCCCGGGTCAGCTCGCGCGGCGCGGTCCCGAACACGTCCGTCGAGATCGCCTGCGGGGCGTCGGGATGCCGGAACCACTCGGTGAAGGCCGCGATGCCCGCCTGGGCGACGAGCCCGATCCAGGAGCGGTTCTCCGGGGGCATGGCCCGGTACCACGACAGGCTCTCGTCCATGCGTGCGATGGCCTGGGCGGCGAGGCTGCCGGACGACTTCTCCAGCCGCTTCAGGGTCGCGGAGTGCGGGTGGACCGGATGAGCCAGGGGATCGGACTTGCGCGTTACGGGTTCGGGCACGTGGACAAGACTGCCTTATCCGGACGGGAGCATGCGCCGCCGGGTGCCGGCAGCGGTCTACGGTGGTGCCGTGATGGACGTCAGGCGCGCGGCGCAGCGCTACCCGGGAGGCGACCCGGCGACCGGGATCGAGTCGTCGCACGCCTTCTCCTTCGGCCCGCACTACGACCCGGACAACCTCCGCTTCGGCGCGGTCATCGCCTGCAACGAGGAGCGGCTGGCGCCCGGCGCGGGCTTCGACGAGCACCCGCACAGCCATACCGAGATCGTGACGTGGGTGGTCGAGGGCGAGCTCACCCACCGCGACTCCGAGGGCCACGAGACGGTGGTCCGCCACGGCGACGTCCAGCGGCTCAGCTCGGCGGGGGGCGTCCGCCACGTCGAGCGCAACGACGGCGCGGAGCCGCTGACCTTCGTCCAGATGTGGCTGGCCCCGGTACGTCCCGGCGGCGAGCCCTCCTACGAGATCGTCCGCGGCATCGCCGACTCGACCCCGTACGCCGTCCCGGAGGCCGGCGCGATGCTCCACGTCCGCCGGCTGGGGGCGGGGGAGCGGACGGCGGTGCCGGACGGGGCGTATGTGTATGTGCACGTGGTGCGGGGGGAAGTGCGCTTGGGCGGGGAGGAGTTGGGGCCGGGGGATTCGGTGAGGGTGGTGGGGGCGAAGGACTTGGCGGCGGAAGGGCTGACGCCGGCTGAACTGTTGGTGTGGGAGATGGCGGGGTAGTCGCCCCCGTCGTGCGCCCGCGGGCCGGTGGGGGCTGGTCGCGCAGTTCCTCCCCCAGCCTTCGGCCGGGGGGACCCCCAGCGCCCCTGACGGGGCACGTCGTAGCGGTGAGCGCCCCCCCGCCTCAGCCGCGCAGCTCCGCCAGCACCGAGTCCGTGAACACCGGCCATGCCTCGACCGCCCAGGGGCCGAAGGCCCGGTCCGTGAGGGCTACGCACGCCACCCCCGCCTCGGGGTCCACCCACAGGAACGTGCCCGACTGCCCGAAGTGACCGAAGGTCCGCGGGGAGGACGAACTCCCCGTCCAGTGCGGTGCCTTGCCGTCGCGGATCTCGAAGCCCAGCCCCCAGTCGTTGGGGTTCTGATGGCCGTAGCCCGGCAACACGCCCTTCGTACCCGGGTAGTGGACGGTCAGCGTCGCCTCCGCCACCGTCCGCGGGTCCAGCAGCCGCGGTGCCTGGAGCTCCGCCGCGAAGCGCAGCAGGTCGGACACCGACGAGACGCCGTCCTTGGCCGGTGAGCCCTCCAGCGACGTCGACGTCATGCCCAGGGGCTCCAGCACCGCCTGCCGCAGATACTCCGCGAACGGGATCTCCGTGGCCTTGGCCACATGGTCGCCGAGCACCTCGAACCCGGCGTTGGAGTACAGCCGCCGCTCCCCGGGCGGCGCCGTCACCCGGTGTTCGTCGAAGGCCAGCCCCGAGGTGTGCGCGAGCAGATGCCGTACCGTCGCCCCGTCCGGCCCCGCCGGCTCGTCGAGGTCGAGCGCCCCCTCCTCGTACGCGACGAGCACCGCGTACGCCGCGAGCGGCTTGGTGACGGAGGCCAGCGGGAAGCGGTGCCCGGCCGGCCCATGGGTGCCCAGGACCGTCCCGCCGGCCCGTACCGCGCCCGCCGCGGCGGTCGGCACGGGCCAGTTCTCGATGGACGCGAGGCTGTTCAAGGACGACATGGCCCCGAGCCTAAGCGGCTCAGAGCGTCAGCCGCATCGAGGGGTCCGGCTTGCGGACGAAGCCCAGCGAGGCGTACAGCGGCTCCGCCTGGGCCGACGCGTTCAGGTCGACCTGTGCGGCGCCCCGCTCCCGGAACCACTCCAGCAGCTCCGCCATGCACGCCCGGGCGTACCCCCGGCGCCGGGCGTCCGGGTCGGTCGCCACGCTGAAGACCTGGCCGACCCGCCCGTGCGGATTGCCGGCCCGGCCGATCCGGTACTCCAGTGTCCCCACGACCAGTGCGGCCAGCGCCCCCGGCCGCTCCGGATGATCGACGACGAACGCGGCGAAGTCCCCGTCGGCCGCGCCGAGCCGGGCCCGGAGCGTCGGCAGCGACTCGGCGTGCCACCCCGTGGGGCCGTCCACCTCCGCCATGGAGTCGATCATGACCTGGCGCAGGCGCAGCACTTCCGGCGCGTCCTCGGGCCCTGCACGGCGTACGAGACTCATGCCGGGCACGCTAGCCACCACCCGCCCCGCGCGTCGTGCGTATTTCTTACCGAATCCACTTGCTTCGAGCCCACTCGAAGGCCATAGCGTGGGCGTATGACGGTGATGCAGACCACGACCGCGGCCCCCGCCGACCAGGGATCCGGCACTCTCGCCGACAGCTGTACCTCCGCCCCCGTGCGGCACCCGCGCCCCGAGGGCCAGGACCGTTACACCATCAGCGAGGTCGTCGCCGTCACCGGCCTGACCGCCCACACCCTGCGCTGGTACGAGCGCATCGGCCTCATGTCCCACATCGACCGCTCCCACACCGGCCAGCGCCGCTACACCAACCGCGACCTCGACTGGCTGGACTTCGTGACCAAGCTCCGCCTGACCGGCATGCCGGTGGCCGACATGGTCCGATACGCGGAGCTGGTGCGGGAGGGCGAGACGACCTACCCCGACCGCCGCGAACTCCTGGAACAGACCCGCAGAGACGTCCTGTCGAGGATCGCAGAGCTACACGACACCCTGTCGGTACTGGACCGCAAGATCAGCTTCTACGAAAAAGGCAGCAACTGAAGCGCCCCGATAGGGACGCGGGGCTGTATCGATTTGCGGCTGCCGCCGCGTGGGCGCGACCAGCCCCCACCGGCCGGCAGCCGACAGACCACCTGTCACAGCTCCGCCAACAACTCCGCCTTCTTCACGGAGAACTCCTCGTCGGTGATCAGCCCCGCCGAATGCAGCTCCCCCAGATGACGAATCCGCTCGGCGATGTCGGCGGGATCCCGCCGCCCCGCCGACGCCGGCAGCGCGGCCGAGCTCTTCGCCCGCACCGCCTCCAGCACCGCCGCCGCGAAGGGCAGTGACTCGTGCACGGGCCCGTACCCCAGCCCGAACACCACGGTCGCGGGATCCTGGTCGGCCGGTACCGCCGCCCCCGCGTGGTCGCGGCGCAGCAGCCGCAGATGCCCTTCGAAGACCTCGGGCGACCGCCACTCCACACCCGCCAGGTCGGTCACCGCGAAGCTCTGGTCGCCGGCCTTCCACTTCGCCGTGGACGCGCCCGTCCAGGACCACCGGAACTGCACGGCCCTGCCGTCGAAGCTGGCCTTCCCGTCGTACGCCTTGAACTGCCGGGGCGCCTCGGGCGCGGCCACCAGAAACCTTTCGGCCGGTCCGGACCCGGTGAGCAGCGGCCGCAGTTCGTCGGCGTAGTACTCCGCGAGGGTCTCCCGCTCGGCGGGGAGCACCAGCCGGTACGGGTCGCTGCCGTCCTTCAGCTGTCCGGCCGCCGCCTCGATCAGCGGATCCGCACCGGCGCGCGGCTCGGCCCTCAGCACGACCGTGCCCCGTTTGCCCGCCGACACCGTCACCCGCTCCAGCGCGGCCAGCGGCACCCGGCGTTCGCCCAGGGCCTGGAACAGCTTCGGTGTTCGAATCCCCCGTTCGTAGCGGATGAGCACGGAGTCGGACTCGAACTCCCAGGCGGCATGAAATCCGGCCAGTACGTCACCCATGCGGCTCATCGTATGCGGCACGTGCTTCCCAGTCCCATCCCCGCGCATACCGCACTTCCTGCTGTCTCTACGCGCGTCCGGCCGTCGAGGTGCCGGACAAACCCGCCCGGCACCCGTCATCGTCGTGGGCACAGGTGACCGCGCCGTACGCGCCAACCCCGATGTCGGCGAGGTTGCGCAGGCTGTCGGTGCCCGGCTCGAAGTAGCCGGCGTGGCCCTGTGCGTCGTGTGCCGACAGCACCCGCGCCCCGAAGGAGGAGGAGACGGGGTCGGCGCCGTGGCCGAGTCCGCCGAACTCCAGGTAGGGGACGTCCTGGATCCAGTCGGTGGCGTCCCGCATCGCCCACACCCGGGCCGAGGTGTCCAGGTGCGAGGCCTTCTCGACCCGCATCCCGGGGCTCGCGGCCACCGCTATGTCGGCCACCCGGTCCGGCATGGCGTGCGCGGCGACCCCGCAGACCACCGAGCCGTAGCTGTGGCAGAACATCGACACCGGCGCCCTGCCGGGCAGGGCCCGCAGCAGTGCGTTGAGGCGTACGGCGCCCTGCTCGGCGGCCATCCCGGTGGCCGCGTCCACCCCGAGCCCGTCGGGCGCGGTGTAGTCGGCCCAGGCGATCACCGCCGTGCGGGTCGTGGGACGCGCGGTGTGCTCCGCCTTGTAGAGCGCCTTGGCCATGCCGACCGGCGCGGTGTACTGGCGGTTCGTCTTCTGGAAGGTGAGCAGGTCGGTGTCGACGCCGGGGACGACGACGGAGATCCGCTCGGCCCTGGTGAGGTCGCCGAACACCTCGGCGACCCGGCCGCTGCCGTCCGGGTCGAAGGCGAGGATCTGCCGGCCGTTCGCCAGCAGCGCCTCGTAGCGGTGCATACGACGGCCCGCGTCCTGCTGCCCGGCCGCGGAGAGCCGGGGGTCGTGCATGCGTTTCTTCTCGACGGCGCGCTGCTGGCCGAGGGCGATGTGGTTGGCGCGGTAACGCAGTCCGACCGGGGCGCCGTTCATGTTGCCGACCGCGAGCGGGTAGCGGTGGACGAGCCGGTCGCGCTCCTGTGCGGTGAGCGAGGCGAAGAAACGGGTGAGCCGCGCGGGCGACGCCTCCGGGTCCGGCAGGTGGAGACCGTGGACGCTGCCGTGCTCCCACTTGTCGAGGGAGGTCTGCAGGGCGGTGGTCTCGCGGTGGGCGCGCAGGGCCGTCCAGCCGGTGGTCGCGAGCATCACGAACACCACGGCCAGGGCGAGGAGCGCGCGCCAGACGTTGAGTGGCGGGGAGGTGTCGAAGGAAGTCACTGGGAGGACACACTAGGAGAACGAGAGGGTCTCGCGGTAACCGAGTGACAGTTATCACGTTTCGGCAAACGTGAGCCCCATCTCAGGCCCGTGTGGCGGGACTCAGCCCGTCCGCCAGTTCCCGGTGAGCGCCGGTCCCACCTGATCGAGGTAGGACGCGGTGAGTTCGCGGATCGACGTCGCGCTGAAGTCGTCGCCGACCGACCACTCCCGCTCGGTCACCCGGATGACCGCGCCGAAGAGCGCCACCACCAGCCGGGGTCTCGGGTCGGTGGCGAAGTCGACGCCCTCCCGTTCGGCGATGATCCGCGCGAGTTCCTCCTCGGTCTCCGACTGGCGCCGCAGATGGGCGGCGAACAGGACCGGGGTCGCCTCGATCATCTTGTACGTGCGCATGAGCAGTTCGACCGGGACGTACCGCTCGACGGCCTCCTCGATGGTGTCCCAGCTGTCCATGACCGACCGGCGCAGCGCCTCCAGCGGGGTCTCCTCGGCCGGGCGGCCGCGCACCGCCTCGACGTAGTGCGCCTCGGTGATCCGCGGCACGAAGAAGGCCACCTCCTCCTTGCTCGCGAAGTAGCGGAAGAAGGTGCGCTGCGAGACGTCGACGGACTCGGCGATCTCGTCGACGGTGGTGCGCTCGTACCCCTGGGTCACGAACAGTTCGAGGGCGGACCGCAGCAGCGTGTCCCGGGTGCGCTGTTTCTTGCGTTCGCGCAGCGTTTCCATGCCTGACAGTTACTGACTAGTGAATTTGTTTGTCAACTGTCAGTGGCTGTCATTAGCCTCGCACGCATGACTAGTCAGACCACGATCGACGCGGCGGGACCGGGGGACGCGACACCCGCCGCCCCGGTGGACCGTCCGCCGGCCTCCGGCCTGCGCGGCCACCCCTGGTTCACCCTGATAACCGTGGCCGTCGGGGTCATGATGGTGGCCCTCGACGGCACCATCGTGGCCATCGCCAACCCGGCGATCCAGAAGGACCTCGGCGCCACCTTCGCCCAGGTGCAGTGGATCACCAACGGCTACTTCCTCGCCCTCGCGGTCTCCCTGATCACCGCGGGCAAGCTCGGCGACCGCTTCGGCCACCGGCAGACCTTCCTCGTCGGCGTGGTCGGCTTCGCCGCCGCGTCCGGGGCCATCGGACTGTCCAGCAGCATCGGCGCGGTCGTCACCTTCCGGGTCCTTCAGGGCCTGTTCGGCGCGCTGCTGATGCCGGCCGCGCTCGGCCTGCTGCGGGCCACCTTCCCGGCCGAGAAGCTCAACATGGCGATCGGCATCTGGGGCATGGTCATCGGCGCCTCCACCGCGGGCGGCCCGATCCTCGGCGGTGTGCTGGTGCAGCACGTCAGCTGGCAGTCGGTGTTCTTCATCAACGTGCCGGTCGGCGCGATCGCCCTGGGCCTCGGCATCGTGATGCTGCTCGACCACCGCGCGGAGAACGCCCCGCGCTCCTTCGACCTGCCCGGCATCGCGCTGCTCTCCGGCGCGATGTTCTGCCTGGTGTGGGCACTCATCAAGGCGCCGGCCTGGGGCTGGGGCGACGGCAAGACGTGGGCCTTCATCGCCGCGTCCGTGCTCGGCTTCGCCCTCTTCTCCTACTGGGAGACGAAGGTCAAGGAGCCGCTGATCCCGCTCGGCCTGTTCCGCTCGGTCCCGCTCTCCGCGGGCGTGGTGCTGATGGTCCTGATGGCCATCGCCTTCATGGGCGGCCTGTTCTTCGTGACGTTCTACCTCCAGAACGTCCACGGTATGGACCCCGTCGACGCCGGTCTGCATCTGCTCCCACTCACCGGGATGATGATCGTCGGCTCCCCGCTGGCCGGCGCCGCGATCACCAAGCTCGGCCCCCGGATCCCGCTGGCCGGCGGCATGGCGGCCACCGCGGTCGCCATGTACGGCATGTCCACCCTCAAGGCGGACACCGGCAGCGGGATCATGGCCGTCTGGTTCGCCCTGCTGGGCCTCGGCCTCGCGCCCGTCATGGTCGGCGCCACCGAGGTCATCGTCGGCAACGCGCCCATGGAGCTCTCCGGGGTGGCCGGCGGTCTCCAGCAGGCCGCGATGCAGATCGGCGGCAGCCTCGGTACGGCCGTGCTCGGCGCCGTGATGGCCTCCAAGGTCGACGGCGACCTGGCGGGCAACTGGGCCGACGCGGGGCTGCCGAAGCTGACCCCGGCGCAGCTGGCCCAGGCCTCCGAGGCGGTCCAGGTCGGGGTCGCGCCGGTCGCCAAGGGCACGCCCGAGGCGATCGCCGCGAAGATCACCGACGTCGCCCACGACACGTTCATCTCCGGCATGAGCCTCGCCTCGCTGGTCGCGGCGGGCGTGGCGGCGGTCGCGATCCTGGTCGCACTGCTCACCAAGCGCGGCGAGAACGCGGGCGCCGATGCGGGTGTGGGCCACATCTGACGCTTCTCCGGGCGGAGTTCACCTATCAGGGTGACGCCGCTAAAGATTCCTCGCCCTCGGCACGCGCCGCAGGTCACAGTGGGTCAGGTCCTCCGCAGGGCATTCGGGGACTTGTCCGGGCTGCGGCGCGCTGCTGGAGGGGGGCAGCGGGCCGTCGTTCGGCTGCGGGTGTGGGGGGGGGCTCGTCTCAACTGCGGGCAGCAGTGCCGCTGGGGCGGCACGGGTGGGCGCAGCGGCACCCCGCCAGCGCCGGTGAGCGCAACGCCGTGACCTCGGTACCCACCCCCTCGCGCAGGGCGGCGACCTCCGCCCGCAGCGCCCGTACCTCCTCGGTCAGCCCCTCGATCGCCTCCGTCTGCCGCCGTTCCTCCACGTCGTCCTTCTCGAAGCGCGCGATGAACCACGTGGCGATGTTCGCCGTCACCACACCCAGCAGCGCGATCCCCGAGAGCATCAGGCCGACCGCGATCATCCGGCCCAGCCCGGTCGTCGGCGCGTGGTCCCCGTACCCCACCGTCGTCATCGTCGTGAACGACCACCACAACGCGTCACCCAGCGTGCGGATGTTCCCGTTCGGCGAGTCGCGCTCCACCGAGAGCACGGCCAGCGAGCCGAACATCAGCAGGCCGACGACCGCGCCCACCACGTACGTCGTCAGCCGGATCTGCGAGGCCATCCGGGCCCGCCGCCCCACCAGCATCAGCGTCGCGACGAGCCGCAGCAGCCGCAGCGGCTGGAGCAGCGGCAGCACCACCGCGCACAGGTCTATCCAGTGCGTCCGCACGAACTCCTTGCGGCGGGGCGACAGACCCAGCCGGACCAGGTAGTCCAGGGCGAAGGAACCCCACACCACCCACTCGGCCATCGTGCACACGGCGGTGAGGACATGCCCTGCGGAACTGTCCACGATCGGCAGCGCGTAGGCGATGGCGAAGGCCACCGCGAGTGCCAGCAACGGCCGTTGGGTGATCTGCTCCCAACGTGCCTGCGCGGACTGTTCCTTCATGTGCGCATCGTAAAGAAAGAGCAAGGGCGGCGGGGACCATGGCCCCGCCGCCCTCGAACGCTCCGCCGGCCCGACGCTACGCGTCGCCGCCCGCCGCGCCCGGGTCCGCCGCCGCGACATCCAGCAGCTGGTAGCGGTCGATGGCCTGCTTGAGGACCGAGCGGTCGAGCCTGCCCTCGCGGGCCAGCTCGGTCAGCACCGCGACCACGATCGACTGCGCGTCGATGTGGAAGAAGCGGCGCGCCGCGCCCCGCGTGTCGGCGAAGCCGAAGCCGTCGGCGCCCAGCGACTGGTATGTGCCCGGCACCCAGCGCGCGATCTGGTCCGGAACCGATCGCATCCAGTCGGACACGGCCACGAACGGACCCTCGGCGCCGCTCAGCTTCTGCGTCACCCACGGCACCCGCTGCTCCTCCTCCGGGTGCAGCAGGTTGTGCTGCTCGCAGGCCACGGCCTCGCGCCGCAGCTCGTTCCAGGAGGTGGCGGACCAGACGTCGGCCTTGACGTTCCAGTCCGTGGCGAGGATCTTCTGGGCCTCGATCGCCCAGGGGACCGCCACGCCGGACGCCATGATCTGCGCCGGGACCGTGCCCGCCGTGCCCGCGCTGATCCGGTGGACGCCCTTGAGGATGCCCTCGACGTCCACGTCGGCCGGCTCGGCCGGGTGCTGGATCGGCTCGTTGTAGACGGTCAGGTAGTAGAAGACGTCCTCGCCGTGCGGGTGCTCGGCGTCGCCGCCGTACATGCGGCGCAGGCCGTCCTGGACGATGTGCGCGATCTCGTACGCGTACGCCGGGTCGTAGGCCACGCAGCCCGGGTTCGTCGAGGCGAGCAGCTGGGAGTGGCCGTCCGCGTGCTGGAGGCCCTCACCGGTCAGGGTCGTACGGCCGGCGGTCGCGCCCAGGACGAAACCGCGCGCCAGCTGGTCGGCCATCTGCCAGAACTGGTCGCCGGTGCGCTGGAATCCGAACATCGAGTAGAAGACGTAGACCGGGATGAGCGGCTCGCCGTGCGTGGCGTAGGCCGAGCCGGCCGCGATCAGGGAGGCCGTGCAGCCGGCCTCCGAGATGCCGTCGTGCAGCATCTGGCCGGTCGGGGACTCCTTGTAGGCGAGCAGCAGGTCGCGGTCGACCGCCTCGTACTGCTGGCCGAGCGGGTTGTAGATCTTCGCGCTCGGGAAGAAGGAGTCCATGCCGAAGGTGCGGTACTCGTCCGGCGCGATCAGTACGAAGCGGCGGCCGAGCTCCTTGTCCCGCATGAGGTCCTTGAGCAGTCGTACGAACGCCATCGTCGTGGCGATCGACTGCTGGCCGGTGCCCTTCTTCACGGTCGCGTACGTCTTGTCGTCCGGGAGCGCGAGGGGCTCGGAGCGTACGACGCGGGTCGGGACGTAGCCGCCCAGGCCCTTGCGCCGGTCGTGCATGTACTGGATCTCCTCCGAGTTCCGGCCGGGGTGGTAGTACGGCGGCAGGCCGGACTCCAGCTCCTTGTCGGAGATCGGCAGGTGGAGGCGGTCGCGGAAGCCCTTGAGGTCGGCGACCGTCAGTTTCTTCATCTGGTGCGTGGCGTTGCGGCCCTCGAAGTTGGGGCCCAGCGTCCAGCCCTTGATCGTCTTGGCCAGGATGACCGTCGGCTGGCCCCGGTGCTCGGTGGCCGCCTTGAACGCCGCGTAGATCTTGCGGTGGTCGTGGCCGCCGCGGCCCAGGTGCAGGATCTGGTCGTCGGTCATGTGCTCGACCATCGCGCGCAGCCGCTGGTCGTCACCGAAGAAGTGGTCGCGGATGTACGCGCCGGACTCGGTGGCGTAGGTCTGGAACTGACCGTCGGGGGTCGTGTTCATCTTGTTGACGAGCACGCCGTCGCGGTCCTGGGCGAGCAGCGGGTCCCAGGTGCGGTCCCAGACCAGCTTGATCACGTTCCAGCCGGCGCCCCGGAAGACCGACTCCAGCTCCTGGATGATCTTGCCGTTGCCGCGCACCGGGCCGTCCAGCCGCTGCAGGTTGCAGTTGACGACGAAGGTGAGGTTGTCCAGGCCCTCGCGGGCGGCGATGGAGAGCTGGCCGAGCGACTCCGGCTCGTCCATCTCGCCGTCGCCGAGGAACGCCCAGACGTGCGACTTCGAGGTGTCGGCGATCCCGCGCGCGTGCATGTAGCGGTTCATCCGCGCCTGGTAGATCGCGCCGATCGGGCCGAGGCCCATCGAGACGGTCGGGAACTCCCAGAAGTCCGGCATGGAGCGCGGGTGCGGGTAGCTGGAGAGGCCGTCCGGGTACTTCGACTTCTCCTGGCGGAAGCCGTCCAGCTGGGTCTCGCTGAGCCGGTCGAGCAGGAACGCGCGGGCGTAGATGCCGGGGGAGGCGTGGCCCTGGAAGAAGACCTGGTCGCCGCCGAGACCGTCGTCCTTGCCCCGGAAGAAGTGGTTGAAGCCGACGTCGTAGAGGGAGGCCGAGGAGGCGAAGGTGGCGATGTGGCCGCCGACCCCGATGCCCGGGCGCTGTGCGCGGGAGACCATCACCGCGGCGTTCCAGCGGGTGGCGTTGAGGACCTTGCGCTCGATCTCCTCGTTGCCCGGGAAGAAGGGCTCCGCGCGGGTGGCGATCGTGTTGACGTAGTCCGTGCTGCGCATCTCGGGCACGGCCACCCGCCGCTCGCGCGCCCGCTCGATCAGGCGGAGCATCAGGTAGCGGGCCCGCTCCCGGCCGCGCTCGTCCACGGCGGCGTCGAGCGAGTCGAGCCACTCCTGGGTTTCCTCGGGATCGAAGTCAGGAACCTGACTCGGAAGGCCGCCAATGATGATCGGGTTGCGATCGGATCCGGAAGCCACGCTGTTCCTTACCTGTCAGAGGGGCACTGATTCCCTGATTTTTTGCTGTTTTCCCTGCGCTCTGCCTGCACCGCTGTCCATCGTCCACCTCGGGGCAGCGCACGTCATCTCTACCGCGAGGTAACTCGGGCCCGGCCAAAACGCAACGATACGCCCGGGGTGTGACGCGCTTGGCAAACTCGTTCGACCACCGCATGTGAGGATGATTCCGAAAGGTGCATAGCGGGCAAAAGGGAGTGGTGTGAGCCACAGCCGTCCGCGATACGGTGCCGGGAGTTGCGGCGACACGGCCGGGATCGTCACCGTTTCGGCGGTCTGAACGGCCGGGTACTTGCGCGATCGGTCCCGCCCGTGTGGACTACGGCCAATGCTTCGCGCACGCGCGTGGCTGAGTTCATCACCAAGACATGATCAGGAGGCAACCCGTGAGCGCGACCGCGGACCACGCGGAGGAGCGGACCACCCCTGCCGTCAGGCTGGGGTTCCAGCCAGACCAGGTGGTCCAGGAGATCGGCTTCGACGACGACGTCGACCAGGAGCTCCGCGAGTCCATCGAAGAGACCATCGGCAGCGAGCTGATGGACGAGGACTACGACGACGTGGCAGACGCCGTGGTGCTCTGGTTCCGTGAGGATGACGGCGACCTGACGGACGCGCTGGTCGACGCCCTCGGCTACCTCGAAGAGGGTGGCTCGATCCTGCTGCTGACGCCGAAGACCGGCCGCGACGGCTATGTCGAGCCGAGCGACATCGGCGAGGCGGTCACGACCGCCGGCCTCTCGCAGACCAAGAGCGTCAGCGTGGGCAAGGACTGGAACGGCAGCCGGCTGAACACGCCGAAGGGTGCCGCCAAGAAGCGCTGAACTCCGCCGGTGGACGGACCGGTCGCCGGTCCGTCCACCGGCCTGCCGTGATCGCCGCGCGAAGGTCGCCGCATAGGGTGTCCTCACCCCAACAGCCCCTTACGAAGGGATGCAGCGATGGCGATCCAGGTCGGCGACAAGGCGCCCGACTTCGAGCTCAAGGACAACCACGGCCGGGCCGTGAAGCTGTCCGACTTCCGCGGCGAGAAGAACGTGGTGCTGCTCTTCTACCCGTTCGCCTTCACCGGTGTGTGCACCGGTGAGCTGTGCGAGCTGCGCGACAACCTGCCGAGGTTCGAGGACCGCGACACCCAGCTGCTCGCCGTCTCCAACGACTCCATCCACACCCTGCGCGTCTTCGCCGAGCAGGAGGGCCTGGAGTACCCGCTGCTGAGCGACTTCTGGCCGCACGGCGAGACCTCGCGCGCCTACGGCGTCTTCGACGAGGGCAAGGGCTGCGCCGTCCGAGGCACCTTCGTCATCGACAAGGAGGGCGTCGTGCGCTGGACCGTGGTCAACGGTCTGCCGGACGCCCGCGACCTCGACGAGTACGTCACGGCGCTCGACGCGCTCTGAACCGCCCGGCCCGTTCGGCCCCGGGCGAACCCCTAGGGGTCGGGACGGCCGACACCCGGTAATTCTTCGGGGTCCAGGGCCTGCGAGGCGCGGGAACCCGTCACTAGGATCGAGACGTTGATCCGGTATCCGACGCACGACGGGGGCTCCCCGCCCCTGACACGACATGGGAGGACTCGTGGGAGTCAGCCTCAGCAAGGGCGGCAACGTATCGCTGACGAAGGAGGCCCCCGGCCTGACCGCGGTCCTCGTCGGTCTCGGGTGGGACGTCCGGACCACCACCGGCACCGACTTCGACCTGGACGCCAGCGCGCTGCTGCTGGACACGGCGGGCAAGGTCGCCAGCGACCAGAACTTCGTCTTCTTCAACAACCTCAAGAGCCCCGACGGCTCGGTCGAGCACACCGGCGACAACCTCACCGGTGAGGGCGAGGGCGACGACGAGGTGATCAAGGTCAACCTGGCCGGTGTCCCGGCCGAGGTCGACAAGATCGTCTTCCCGGTGTCGATCTACGACGCCGACAACCGCCAGCAGTCCTTCGGCCAGGTCCGCAACGCGTTCATCCGCGTGGTCAACCAGGCCGGCGGTGCCGAGATCGCCCGTTACGACCTGTCCGAGGACGCCTCGACCGAGACCGCGATGGTCTTCGGCGAGCTGTACCGCAACGGCGCCGAGTGGAAGTTCCGCGCCATCGGCCAGGGCTACGCCTCGGGCCTGCGCGGCATCGCCCAGGACTTCGGCGTCAACGTCTGAGCCAGGCGAACGCCCGTGGGCGTTCGAAAGTCCGCTCTGTCCGGCGCCGCACCGTTTACGGTCGGCGCCGGACGCGCAGGACAACCGGAGAAACACCGCTAGGGGAGGACCATCACCATGGGCGTCACGCTCGCCAAGGGAGGCAATGTCTCCCTCTCCAAGGCCGCACCGAACCTCACCAACGTCATGATCGGACTCGGCTGGGACGCCCGCTCCACCACCGGCGCCCCCTTCGACCTGGACGCCAGCGCGCTGCTGTGCGACGCGGGGAACCGGGTCCTCGGCGACGAGTGGTTCGTCTTCTACAACCAGCTCAAGAGCCCCGACGGCTCGGTCGAGCACACCGGCGACAACCTCACCGGTGAGGGCGAGGGCGACGACGAATCGATTCTGGTCGACCTGCCGAAGGTGCCGGCCAACGTCGAGAAGATCATCTTCCCGGTCTCGATCCACATGGCCGACGAGCGCGGCCAGACCTTCGGCCAGGTCTCCAACGCGTTCATCCGCGTGGTCAACCAGGCCGACAACCAGGAACTCGCCCGCTACGACCTCAGCGAGGACGCCTCCACCGAGACCGCCATGATCTTCGGCGAGCTCTACCGCTACCAGGGCGAGTGGAAGTTCCGGGCCGTCGGCCAGGGCTACGCCTCCGGCCTGCGCGGCATCGCCCTCGACTTCGGCGTGAACGTCTCCTAGCACCTTCTCCGTCCGGATGTGGGGCCCGACACCCCCGTAGGACACCGGTGCCCTCTAGACTGCGTGGTCAACAGTAGGTAAAGCCGAGTACGGCGCGAGCGAGACCCGTACACACAAGATTGGGTAGCCAGTGCTTCTGAAAACCTTCGGCTGGTCGTTCGCGATCACCGCGCTCGGCCTGGTCGCCGCGGTCTTCTACGGGGGGTGGGAGGCCTTCGGCATCGTCGCGATCCTCGCCGTCCTGGAAATCTCCCTGTCGTTCGACAACGCGGTCGTCAACGCCGGAATCCTGAAGAAGATGAACGCCTTCTGGCAGAAGATCTTCCTCACCATCGGCGTGCTCATCGCGGTCTTCGGCATGCGGCTGGTCTTCCCGGTCGTGATCGTCGCGGTCACCGCCAAGATGGGCCCCATCGAGGCCGTCGACCTCGCGCTCAACAACAAGGACCGCTACCAGGAACTGGTCACCGACGCCCACCCGGCGATCGCCGCCTTCGGTGGCATGTTCCTGCTGATGATCTTCCTGGACTTCATCTTCGAGGACCGCGACATCCAGTGGCTGCGCTGGATCGAGCGCCCGCTGGCCAAGCTCGGCAAGGTCGACATGCTGGCGGTCTGCATCGCCCTGATCGTCCTGCTCATCACCGCCTTCACCTTCGCCACCCACGCCCACCAGCACGGCGGCGGCCACACCGACAAGGCACAGACGGTCCTGATCGCCGGTATCGCCGGCCTGATCACCTACATGATCGTCGGCGGTCTCTCCGGGTTCTTCGAGGACCGGCTGGAGGCCGAGGAAGAACGCGAGCACGAGGAAGAGGAGGAGGCCGAACGCACCGGGAAGAAGAAGTCGCCGGTGGTGCTGGCCGGCCAG
This sequence comes from Streptomyces sp. NPDC090088, assembly GCF_044747345.1. NCBI lineage: Bacteria > Bacillati > Actinomycetota > Actinomycetes > Kitasatosporales > Streptomycetaceae > Streptomyces > Streptomyces sp. NPDC090088. The sequence continues at coordinate 1,040,558 of NZ_JBIVDZ010000001.1, forward strand.
GCCGCGTTCTTCATGTTCCTCTACCTCGAGGTCCTGGACGCGTCCTTCTCCTTCGACGGCGTCATCGGCGCGTTCGCCATCACCAACGACATCGTCCTGATGGCCCTCGGCCTGGGCATCGGCGCCATGTACGTCCGCTCCCTCACGGTCTACCTGGTCCGCCAGGGCACCCTGGACGACTACGTCTACCTGGAGCACGGCGCCCACTACGCCATCGGCGCCCTGGCCGTCATCCTGATGGTCACCATCCAGTACCAGATCAACGAGGTCATCACCGGCCTCGTCGGCGTCGTCCTGATCGGCTGGTCCTTCTGGTCCTCCGTACGCCGCAACCAGCGGCTGGCGGCCGCCGAGGGAAAAGCGGGGGCGGACGAGAAGGCTGAGGTCTCGTCCGGCGTCTGACAGGCCGAAAAGGAGGGTGTGACACCCTTCTGGACGAGGAACGCTCTGATGGGGGCGGCCGACCGGGTCGGCCGCCCCCGGGCGTCGGCGGGAGTCTCTGGGGGCGGGAATGGGTTTCTTCGACGGACTGCTGGGCGGCAGGGCGGCCGAGTTCGACTCGGGCAGCGCCGCGTCCAACTCCATCGAGCTCACCAAACGGCATCAGCAGGTGTCCCTCACGAAGCAGGGCGCGGCCACCGGCAACCTGCGGGTCAACCTGAGCTGGCGGATGCGGACGTCCGACTTCGACAGCGAACAGAAGACGAGTCTGTTCCGGCACCCCTTCAAGGCGCTCAGGCCGCCGGAGGTGATCGGGCACGGGCAGAGCATGGTCAACGTCGACCTCGACCTCGGGGCGCTGTACGAGCTGGCCGACGGGTCCAAGGGGGTCGTGCAGCCGCTCGGCGGCCTGCTCGGGGACGTGAACGCGCCGCCGTACGTCAAGCTCAGCGGTGACGACCGGTTCGGGTCCGCGTCCGGCGAGACGATGTACGTCAACCTTGATCACCGGGACGACATCAAGCGGCTGCTGGTGTTCGTGTACATCTACGACCAGACGCCGGCGTTCGACCGGACCCACGCGATCGTCACGCTGTACCCGAGCAACGGGCCGCGGATCGAGATAGGCCTCGACGAGCGGCATCCGCAGGCGCGGTCCTGTGCGGTGGTGATGATCGAGAACGTGAAGGGGGAGCTGGTCGTCCGGCGCGAGGTGAAGTTCGTGTACGGGTTCCAGGGGGAGCTGGACCGGTTGTACGGGTGGGGGTTGCAGTGGGGGCGGGGGTACAAGGCGAAGGCGGAGCGTTAGATCGCCTGTCGGGGTGGGTTCGATGGTGAGTGCGCGACTGCGGGCCGTGTGTGGCTGGTCGCGCCCACGCGGCGGAGCCGCATATTGATACAGCCTCGCGCCCCTAAAAGCAGGTCGGCATCCCTAGCGGCCGATGAATTGTGGCCCTTGCGGAGGCAGCCGGAAGTCCGTGTTGGGGACCGTTGCCGCCGGGATGGGGGCCGGCGGGGGGTAGCCGTAGCCCGACTGGGGCTGTTGCTGGGTGTAGGCGGGCTGGGGGTAGCCGTAGGCCGGGGGCTGGGCCGGTGAGGCGGGCTGGGGGTAGCCGTAGGCCGGCTGGGCCGGGACCGTGGTCGGCTGCTCGGGGGGCAGCGGCATGGAGGCCGGCGGCTCCTCCAGCGACTCCGACTCGTCCACGGAGATGCCGAAGTCCGTGGCCAGGCCCTTGAGGCCGTTGCTGTAGCCCTCGCCCAGCGCGCGGAACTTCCAGCCCTCGCCCCTGCGGTACAGCTCGCCGCAGATCAGGGCCGTCTCGGCGCCGGTCTCCGGCTTGATGTCGAAATGCGCCAGCGGTTCGGCGTCCGGGGCGGTGGCGTCGTACAGCAGGATGCGCAGGGCGGGTACGTGTTCGAACGGGATGCCGTCCGCCGATGCGACCAGGAGGATTCGGCCGACAGTGGGCTCGACACCGGGCAGATCTGTCTGGATCGTGTCGGTGAGGCCCTCGGCCACCCGCTTCTTGCCGAGCCGCCAGACCTTCCCGGAGGGGTGCCGGGGCTGGTTGTAGAAGACGAAGTCCTCGTCGGAGCGCACACGACCGTCGGGGCCGAGGAGCAGCGCCGAGGCGTCGACGTCCGGAACTCCCTGCCCGGGTGTCCAGCGCAGCACGGCCCGGACCGTGCCCGCGTCCACCGGGACGTTCGAGCCCTTCAACATCGCGTGCGTCATGCGGTCATCCTGCCCTCTCGGTCCTGGTCACGACAACGCGGGGGGCCTCGCGACCGACACAGGCGGGTTACCTGAAATTCATGCCCTGCGGGAACCCCCGACATGGCTTTGTACGTACTATTACCGGCCACCCTTTACCCATTTCACAGGCAAGGCCCACGCCACGGGGGAGTTCTATGCGTCATTTCGGGCACATCGCACCAGAGGTGCGCCAGCGCCTCTTCCACCAGGAGCCGTGCGGGTTCACCGCCGACTCCCCGGCCCGGCTGCTCTCCGCGGCCCTGGGCGCCACCCTGTACAGCCCGGCCACCCGGCCGCGGCTCGCCGACGACATCGTCAAACAGGCGGGGCTCGGCGTGGTCTCGATGGTGCTGTGCCTGGAGGACTCCATCGGCGACGAGGACGTGCCGGCGGGCGAGGAGAACCTGGTCCGGCAGTTCGCCGACCTGGCCGAGCGTGAGCGCGCGGGCGTGGAGCTGCCGCTGCTCTTCATCCGGGTGCGCGAGCCCGAGCAGATCCCCGATCTCGTACGACGGCTCGGCGGGAGCGTGTCGCTGCTGTCCGGATTCGTGTTCCCGAAGTTCACCGAGGAGCGCGGCATCCCCTTCCTGCAGGCCCTGGACGGCGCCTCGACGCGCAGCGGGCGCCGGCTCTTCGGGATGCCCGTCCTGGAGACGCCCGAGCTGATGTACCGGGAGACGCGGGTGGACGCCCTGGAGGGCATCGCCCGCGCCGTCGACAAGTACCGCGACAAGGTGCTCGCGCTGCGGCTCGGCGTCACCGACTTCTGCTCCTCCTACGGGCTGCGGCGGGCGCCCGACATGACCGCCTACGACGTCCAGATCATCGCCTCCGTCATCGCCGACGTGGTGAACATGCTGGGGCGGGCCGACGGCACCGGGTTCACGGTGACCGGGCCGGTCTGGGAGTACTTCCGGGTGCCCGAGCGCATGTTCAAGCCGATGCTGCGGCAGAGCCCCTTCCTGGCGGAGCAGGCCGTGGAACTGCGCGAGCGGCTCATCGAGCACGCGATGGACGGCCTGCTGAGAGAGATCTCCCTCGACCAGGCCAACGGCCTGCTCGGCAAGACCTGCATCCACCCGTCCCATGTCATCCCCGTGCACGCGCTGTCCGTGGTCAGTCACGAGGAGTTCTCCGACGCCCAGGACATCCTGCGGCCGGAACGGGGCGGCGGGGGTGTACTTCGCTCGGCGTACACGAACAAGATGAACGAGGTGAAGCCGCACCGCGCCTGGGCCGAGCGGACCATGCTCCGTGCCGAGGTGTTCGGCGTCGCCAACGAGGACGTCGGCTTCGTGGAGCTGCTCGCCGCCGGAATACCCGGGTGACGGGTTCTAGGGGACGACACAAGGAACGCATGAACATCGCAGCGAACAACGGGGACTGGTCCGGCAGCTGGGTCGCCGAACGGCTCGGCGTCGAACTCGTGGGCGACGACGGCCTGACGGCCCTCCTCGGCCTCGCCCTGCGCCGCAACCCGAAGCGGGCCCACCTGCTGGTCTCCAACGTCCTCGGCAAGCACGTCCCGCAGTCGCCTTCGGTGGTGTACGGGCATGGCTTCGCCCTCGGCCGTCGGGTGCGGGACCTGCTCGGTGAGGGGGAGGCGGCGCGGGCGGTGGTCGTCGGTTACGCCGAGACGGCGACCGGCCTCGGCCACTCCGTCGCCGACGGCATCGGCCTCGCCCCCTACCTCCACTCCACGCGCCGCCCGGTGCCGGGGGTGACCCCGGCGGGCGGCTTCGAGGAGTCCCACTCCCACGCCACCTCGCACCTGCTCCTGCCGGAGGACCCCGCCCTGCTGTCCGGTGAGGGCCCGCTGGTCCTGGTCGACGACGAGTTCTCGACGGGCAACACGGTCCTGAACACGATCAGGGACCTCCATGCCCGTTACCCGCGGAAACGTTACGTCGTGGTGGCTCTGGTCGATATGCGCTCGCCTGCCGACGCGGGGCGCCTGACGGCGTTCGCCGAGGAGATCAACGCGCGGGTGGACCTGGTGGCGGCGGCCTCGGGGACCGTGAAGCTGCCCGAGGGCGTCCTGGAAAAGGGCCAGGAACTGGTGGCGCGGTACGAAGAGAGTGCCGCGGCAGGTGGTCCGTCGGGTGCGGCGCCGTCGGGGCCGGTCGCGCAGTTCCCCGCGCCCCTTGAGGGCGTTGCGCCCAACCCCCCAGGGGCGCGGGGCTGTGTTGAATCTGCGGCTACCGCCGCGTGGGCGCGACCAGCCCCCACCCACCCGCACCCGACCGACCACCGCACGGCCACCCCCCACCTCACCCGCGTCGACCTGCACTGGCCCCCCGGCCTCCCCGACGGCGGACGGCACGGCTTCACCCCCGCCCACCGCGCACGCCTGGAGTCGGCCCTCCCCCTCATGGCCGCGAGGCTCGCCGAAGCCCTGCCCCCCGACGCCCGCCGCGTGCTCACGCTCGGCTTCGAGGAGCTGATGTACGCCCCCCTCAGGATCGCCCGTGAGCTGGAGGCGCTGGTGCCCGCGGAGGTGCGGTACTCCACCACCACCCGCTCGCCCGTGCTGGCCGTCGACGACCCCGGCTACGCCATCCGCAGCCGCCTGGTCTTCCCGGCCCACGACAACCCCGCCGACGGCCCCGGCGACCGCTACGCGTACAACGTGGCGGGCGCCGGCTTCGACGCCGTCGTCCTGTTCGTCGACTCGGCCGGCGACACCCCCGAACTGCACGCGCCCGACGGCCTGCCGGCCCGGCTCGGCGCGCATGCCCCGCACGTCCTGCTCGCGGTTGTACCGTCGTACGTCCCCGCGCTGACCGAAGAGAGCCCCGCCATGCTGCCCGAGCCCCTTCGCGGCCCCGCCTTCTCCTCGTACCCGGCGGAGGACGTCGGCTGGCTGCTCCAGGACCTCTCGGACGTGACGCTGGAGGCGCCGACCGAGGAGCGCGAGGAGGCGATCCAGAGCGGCGGCGCGCACTACGCGGAGTCGCTGCCGGTGGAGTACCAGCCGAGCGAGCAGTACCAGGCGCTCTTCCACGCGGCCCTGGAGACCTCGGCCGCCCGGATCGCGCAGGCCGTCGGCGTCGTCACCGAGACCGTGCTGGCCGAGCGGTCGCCGCGGCCGGTGCTGGTGTCGCTGGCCCGCGCCGGGACCCCGGTGGGCGTGCTGATGCGCCGCTGGGCGCAGTTCCGGTACGGCCTCGACCTGCCGCACTACGCGGTGTCGATCGTGCGCGGCCGGGGCATCGACGCCAACGCGCTGCGCTGGCTGGCCGCGCACCACGACCCGCGGGACGTGGTCTTCGTGGACGGCTGGACCGGCAAGGGCGCCATCACCCGGGAACTCGCCGACGCGATCGAGGAGTTCGAGGAGCGGGAAGGGGTGAGCGGCTTCGATCCGGAGATCGCGGTGCTCGCCGACCCGGGGTCCTGCGTGCGGACGTACGGCACCCGGGAGGACTTCCTGATCCCCTCCGCCTGCCTCAACTCGACCGTCTCCGGGCTGATCTCGCGGACCGTGCTGCGGGCCGACCTGGTGGGGCCGAACGACTTCCACGGCGCGAAGTTCTACCGCGAGCTGGCCGGCGCCGATGTGTCGGTGGCCTTCCTGGACGCGGTCGTGGCGCGGTTCGGTGAGGTCGTGGAGGCGGTGGACGGCGCCGTGAAGGAGCTGGCCGTGGCCGACCGCACACCGAGCTGGGAGGGCTGGGCGGCCGTCGAGCGGATCAGCGAGGAGTACGGCATCCACGACGTGAATCTCGTGAAGCCGGGCGTGGGGGAGACCACGCGGGTGCTGCTGCGCCGGGTGCCCTGGAAGATCCTGGCGCGGGCCGGGGCGGGCGCCGACCTCGACCACGTACGGCTGCTCGCGGAGCAGAGAGGGGTACCGGTGGAGGAGGTCGGCGAGCTGCCGTACACCTGTGTCGGGCTGATCCACCCGAAGTACACGCGCGGGGCGACCGGCGCCGACGGCAAGGCGGTGAACCTCTGATGGCGGTGCTCGTCGCGAGCGACCTGGACCGTACTCTCATCTACTCGGCGGGCGCGCTGGCGCTGACCATGCCGGACGCGCGGGCGCCCCGGCTGCTCTGCGTGGAGGTGCACGAGGCCAGGCCGCTGTCGTACCTGACGGAGACGGCCGCGCAACTGCTGACCGAGCTGGGGGACGCGGCGGTCTTCGTGCCGACCACCACGCGGACCCGCAAGCAGTACCAGCGGATCAATCTGCCGGGGCCCGCCCCGAAGTACGCCATCTGCGCCAACGGCGGGCATCTGCTGGTGGACGGGGTGTCCGACCCGGACTGGCACGGGCAGGTGCTGGCGCGGCTGGCCGACGAGTGCGCGCCGCTGGACGAGGTGCGGGCGTATCTGACGGAGCACGCCGACCCGGTGTGGCTGCGCAAGCACCGGGTCGCCGAGGATCTCTTCGCCTACCTGGTCGTGGAGCGGGAGCTGCTGCCCGAGGAGTGGGTGAAGAGCCTCGCGGTGTGGGCCGAGAACCGTGGCTGGACGGTGTCGCTCCAGGGCCGGAAGATCTACGCCGTACCGAAGCCGCTGACCAAGAGCGCGGCGATGCGGGAGCTGGCGCGCAGGACCGGGGCCGGGCTGACGCTGGCCGCGGGGGACTCCCTGCTGGACGCGGACCTGCTGCTGGCCGCGGACCGCGGATGGCGGCCGGGGCACGGGGAGTTGGCCGACGCCGGGTGGGCCGGGCCGGCCATTACCGCGCTGCCGGAGCGGGGAGTCCTTGCCGGAGAGCGAATCCTGCGGGAATTCCTGAAGGCGGTCCGTACGGCGGGCTAGCCGCAGCAACCGCCGCCGCAGCAGCCCCCGCCGGAACCGGCGGGGGCTGCTGCGGCGGTCCCTCCGACGGCCACCGCCGACAAGAGCTTTACGGTGTCTTCATGCCCGTCAGGGCATGCTGCGGGGGCCGACGACTCGGCCATCGGGCGGGAGAGTTCGAAGGTGTCGCCGCAGGTGCGGCAGCGGTACTCGTAGCGGGGCATGGGAACAGGCTAACGCCGGTGATGCGGGAGTGACGGGCATCACTTCACCTCAGAATTTCATGAGTGTTCCTTTCTGTCCGATACTTGTGCGGAGATTTTGAAAAGATCGCTGATAATTTGAGCTGGCCGCGAGGAGCCAAAAGACCGGGGGAAGAGGGGGCTCATAGCGCCGCGCCTGCCGCGGCCCTGTCCACCCGACCTGTCTAACCGCGCGCGCAAGACCGAGTGCGAGGGGAGACGCAGTCGTGACGGACGCAACGGAGCGGACGGGCGACCCGGAGGACGGCCATGACCAGGCCGGCTCCAGGAAGAAGAAGCCGTTCGAGCCGGACGCGACGCTGCACCTGAAGGTCGACGGCCTGCGTGCGGAGCATGCTCTGTGGCAGAAGGGCGACGACGCTCAGCGTGCGCAGGAGGTCGCACGGCAGAAGGCGGAGGCTCTGTGGAACGAGCTGCACGCCCAGCGGGCCGAGAAGGCCGATGCCGCGAAGGCCGACGCCGTGAAGGCGGGGGCGAGCAAGGGTGCGCCGCGCGGGAAGTCGGATCCGCCGACCCATGACGAGACCCTGCATCTGAACGTGGCCGCCCTGCGGGCGGACGTCACGATGCAGATCCGGGTGCCCGAACAGCGGCAGCCCGAGGAGGAGTCGGCGGCCTCCGGCGGCCGTGCCGAGCGGCGCCGCAGCGCCCGCCTCTCGCCCCGGGAGCGGGTGCTGGCGGCGGGGGCGGGGATCCGGGCTCTCGTGGGGCCCCGACTCGCGCCCCTGGCGCCGTACGCGCGCAAGCTGCGCCCGCTCTACCCGCGGCCCGGCCGGGCCGGCTGGCGGCGCTGGGTGCCGTCCTGGCGGCAGTGGGTGGGAGGGTTCTTCGGGAGCATCGGCCTGACCGGGCTGTTCCTCGTCGTCGCCTACGCGACCACGGACATACCGTCCAACCTCAACACGTACGCCACCCAGCAGGACAACGTCTACTTCTGGTCCGACGGGACGCCGATGGCCCGGACCGGCTGGGTGCAGCGGCAGGACATGCCGCTCAAGGACATACCCGTGGACGTGCGCTGGGCGGTGCTCGCGGCCGAGAACGAGAGCTTCTACTCCGACCCCGGCATCTCGGTCAAAGGCATAGCCCGGGCCCTGTATCGCACGGTCGGCCAGGGGGACACCGAGGGTGGTTCCACCATTACCCAGCAATACGTGAAGAACGTATATCTCACGCAGAATCAGACCGTAAGCCGTAAATTCACCGAAGCGATGATCTCCCTCAAGCTCGACAACAAGATGAGCAAGGACCAGATCCTGGAGGGGTATCTCAACACCAGCTGGTTCGGCCGGGGGACCTACGGCATCCAGCGCGCCGCCCAGGCCTACTACGGCAAGGACGTCGGCCAGCTGAACGCCAGCGAGGCCGCCATGCTCGCCTCGTTGCTCAAGGGGGCCGGGCTCTACGACCCGACGCTCAGCAAGGCCAACCACCAGCGGGCGGTGGAACGCTGGTCCTGGATCCTGGACCGGATGGTGAAGATCGGCAAACTGTCGGCGACCGAGCGGGCAAAGTACACGAAGTTCCCCGAGCCGATCGAGACCAACAAGGCCTACGACACCGGAAGCCAGAGCGACTACCTGGTCGAACTCGCCCAGCAGTACGCCAAGAAGTCCGCCCACATCTCGGACAAACAGTTCGACCTCGGCGGCTACCAGATCTACACGACCTTCGACCGCAAGAAGGAGGACACGCTCACCAAGGCCGTCACCAAGGCGCGCAAGGCGGCCAAGGAGAGCGACTCCAAGCTGGCCGCGGCCGCCCACTACGGCGCCGCCTCGGTCTCGGACGACGGACGGATCGTCGCCGTGTACGGCGGACCCGACCACCGTAAACAGGGCTACAACGAGTCCAACTCCACCACCGTCCCGGCCGGCACCTCCTTCCTGCCCTTCGTCTACGCCGCCGGCCTCCAGAACGGCGTCCACAAGGAACGCGGCGGATCCGCCACCGAGGTCACCCCCGAGACGCTCTACGACGGCGACGACAAGGTCCCGGTCACCACCCCGGACGGGCCGTACTGGGACCGCAGCGGCAAGAAGGTCTTCGCGAACAACGACAACGGCACGTCCTACGGGCAGATCAGCCTGGGCAAGGCCCTCGCGCAGTCCGTGAACACCCCCTTCATGCAACTCGGCATGGACACCGGGCTCGACAAGGTGCGCTCCACCGCGGTCGCCTCCGGGCTGCTCTCCGACAGCATCGGAGCCCAGGTGCCCGCCCTCTCCATGGGCAGCTCCACACCCAGCGCGATCCGCATGGCGGGCGGCTACGCCACGTTCGCGGCCGGCGGCACCCACACCGAGCCGTACTCCGTCTCCAAGATCACCCGCAATGGCCACCGGGTCGCCCTGGACACCCCGCAGCCGACCCGCGCGGTCCGCGACGACGTGGCCGAGGACGTCGAGCAGGCCCTCACCGAATCGTTCCGGCTGGCCCATCCGACCACCGCGCTCACCGGCACGGCGGCCGGAAAGGCGGGTAACACCCTTGCCACCAGTGACAAGGACACCGCCTCCTGGTACACCGGCACGGTCTCCAAGGTGACGACGTCGGTCGTCGTCTACCGCATCGACCTGAACAAGTCCCTGGAGCCGCTCCCGCTCAAGGGACTGGCCGGAACCGGCACCGACAACGTCCCGTACACGGTCTGGGCACAGGCCATGGGCCTTGACTGACCACCAAGGCCCCGACGCTCCCCACGCCACCCACCCGCAGAATGAGCCGCGCATGAAGCCCCGCACGAAGTCGACAACCGGCGGCCGCCGCCGCAAGGCGCCCGCCCGCGACCGCCGTCCAGCCCGCCCGGAGTTCCTGACCCTGGCCGCCTTCCTGGTCGTCGCCTCCCTCGTCGCGGGCTACCTGGTGCTGACCAAGCAGGACGACACCGCCCCCACCGCCTCCGGCACCAGGAAGGCCAGCCCCTCGGCGTCGGCCTCGCCCAAGTGGGACGGCAAGACCAAGATCCTCGGCGACGGCTCCACCTCCTACACCGGGCCGCAGAAGGACCAGCTGAAGCCCGTGAAGCTCAAGCCGGGTGAGAAGCCGCCCCAGTTCGTGGTCTTCTCCTGGGACGGCGCGCTCCAGGGCGACGACGAACTCTTCTCGCACTACCGGGAGATGGCCAAGGAGTACAACGCCCACATGACCTTCTTCCTCACCGGCATCTACCTGCTGCCCAAGAGCAAGAAGGACCTCTACACCGGGCCGATGCACCAGCCCGGCGACGCCGCCATCGACTACGCCACCGACGCGCACATACGCACCACCCTGGAGCAGCTCCGCGAGGCGTACGACCAGGGCAACGAGATCGGCACCCACTTCAACGGCCACTTCTGCGAGGCCAAGGGCGGCGGCGAGTGGAGCGTCGCGCAGTGGAAGAGCGAGATCGACCAGTTCTACAAGTTCGTCGAGAACTGGAAGACCAACACCGGCTTCAAGGACATCCCCGCCCTGCCCTTCGACTTCAAGCAGGAGGTCGTCGGCGGCCGCGCCCCCTGCCTGGAGGGCCAGCCCAACCTGCTCAAGGCCCTCCAGAAGTACGGCTACAACTGGAAGTACGACGCCAGCTCCCCCGGCGACCTCCAGATATGGCCCTCCAAGAAGGACGGCCTCTGGAACTTCCCGCTGCAGATGGTGCCGTACGGCGACAAGATCCAGTCACTCTCGATGGACTTCAACTTCCTCTACAACCAGTCCAACGGCGAGACCGACGGCGACCCCTCCCAGTACGCCACCTGGGAACAGCAGACCGTCGACGCCTACATGAACGGCTTCAACCGGGTCTACTACGGCAGCCGCGCCCCGCTGTTCATCGGCAACCACTTCGAGAACTGGAACGGCGGCATCTACATGAAGGCCATCGACCAGGTCGTCCCGAAGATATGCACCAAGAAGGGCGTCAAGTGCGTGTCCTTCAAGGAGCTCTCCGACTGGCTCGACGCCCAGGACCCGGAGACCCTGGCCCGGCTGCGTTCCCTGGACCCGGCACAGGCCCCGGCGGACTGGTCCTCGATCGTCAAGTGAGGCGCGCGGAGGGCTGATTCCAGTTCTGCAACCCCCTTCACAGGAGTCACACACGTCGTGCGAAGATGCCGTCGCCCGGTAGGTGTACCGGCGTAGAGGGGAACACCATTGAAATCCAGAAAACTGAGCCGTAAGCGGAGCCGTACGGCCATAGTCACGGCGGCGGCTGCCTCGGTCGTCGCCGGCGTCGCCCTCGTGCCCAACTGGAGTGCGGGCGCGGCCGTCGTCGACGACCCGACCGTGGACGCCGCGACCAAGGCGACCTTCCAGAAGCTGGCCGACGCGGTCTTCACCGACCGCACCCAGGCCCTGGTCCAGGGGGCTTCGAAGAAGCAGCAGACGTCCCGCTTCTCCGGCGACGTCCGGCTCTCCAGCACCCAGTCGCGCGACGAGGACTCCGCGCTGACCCAGCTGCGCGGCCGCCAGAGCCGCATCGCCAAGGCCGGCGAGACGTACAGCACCGCCAGCACCAAGGTCACGCTCGACGCGACCCGGGTCACCGGCCGCACCGCCAAGGCCGACGTCACCGAGACCACGACGCTGACCTACGCGAAGGCCACCGGCAGCGAGCCGAAGACCACCGGCTTCCAGGCCCACCACGAGCTGACCTTCAAGGCCGACCAGCGGGGCACCTGGCAGCTGACCACCATCAAGGACACGGACGACGGCGGCCTCGCCGTCAACACCCTGTCCAAGCCCGCGGTCAAGGCGCCCGCCACCGGCGACGACGGCAACACCACGCCGGACGCCCCGCGCGCCGCCACCACCCGCAACCCGGTGGCCGTACCGAAGACGCTGACCGGCGGCACGTACGACTACAAGGCGATGGCCACCTACGCCGAGAAGTACTGGAACAACTACAACACGGACTACCCGGACTTCAACGGCCACGGAGCGGGCGGCGACTGCACCAACTTCGTCAGCCAGTCCCTGAAGGCCGGCGGCTGGAAGCACGTCCCGGGCTACGTCTACGACTACACCAAGTGGTTCGGCAACGCCGACATCCAGTCGGACTCGTTCGTGGGCGTCAACGAGTGGTCCTGGTTCGCCCAGAACTCCAAGCGGACCACCCCGCTCGCCAACGTCTACCAGGCCGAGGTCGGCGACGTCATCCAGGTCGACTTCGACCGGGACGGCTCGAAGGACCACACGATGATCGTGACGTACAAGAGCAACGGCGTCCCGTACGTCACGTACCACTCGAACAACACCTACCGCAGGTCGCTGGCGAGCCTCATCGCGTCGTACCCGAACGCGTACTACTACGCCTACCGCACCTGATCACCGGTGATCTCGGCCCGCTGCTCCGCCTCGGGGTGGCGGGCCCGCCAGTACGGGTTGTCGTGCGGCAGGTTCGTACTGACCCTGCCGTACATCCCGAACACCATCAGCACCAGCCCCACCACAAAGCTGAACAGCACGTTCTGGATCCTGAACGCCAGGAAGTTCGAGTCCGTGCCGAGCAGGCCCAGGAACAGGAAGCCGTTCAGGATGAACAGCACCCCCAGGACCATGTTCAGCGTCGACGCGAAGTTCCCGCCGATCACCATCCCGACGAACAGCAGCAGCCCGACACAGATCGACAGCACGCTCAGCGAACCGTTGGTGTTCAGGCCGATCGCGGTGTTCCCGCCCGTGTCGAAGAAACCGATGTTGTCGGTGAGCCCGAGGATCCCGAAGGCCAGCAGGAACAGGCCCATCAGGCCCGCCCCGATCCGGTAGACCAGGTTCAGGCGGTGATCGACGGGCAACGCCTCGTCGAAATCGATCTTCCGCCGCCGCGTCCCCGGGTGCGTCACGTGTGAGGCCATGTCCGCCTCCTGCTGTCGAGTGCGGGTCGCCTACCCAATATCCGCCCGCGCCGACCGCTCGGCAACGGCTCACGGATGCCCGGTGCCCCGGTCCTCCCGGATCTGCCCGACCACCCGCGCCACGTTCTGCCGCACCGCTTCCGTCTCGGTCAGGAAATGCCAGTAGTCGGGATGCCGCCCCTCCAGCGTCCCGACCACCCGGTCCAGCCGCGCCACCGCGTCGTCCAGCGGCCGCGCGTGCCGCGGATCGGGACTGGTCCGCCCGGCCATCGCCAGCCGCTGCGCGTCCCGGATCGCGAACCGGGTCCGGTCGATCTCCGCCTGCGGATCCTTCTGTACGGCGTTCAGCCGCCCCAGCCGGTCGCCGGCCGCGGACACCGCCTCGTCCGTACTGTTGAGCAGCGCCCGCACGGTGGACAGCAGCGACGTAGCGTCCGCCCACTTCTGCGCGTCCCGCGCGGCCTGCGCCTCCGTCAGCTTCAGCTCGGCCTGCCGGACGTTCTCCACGGCCTGCCGGGGCACCTGCTGCAGATCCTGCCAGCAGGCAGCCGAGAACCGCCGCCGCAGCTCGCTCAGCACCGGATCGACCTGCCCGGCGCGGGTCGTCAGCGCCTGCGCCCGGGTCCGCAGACTCACCAGCCGGTGATCGATCTCCGCGGCCCGCTCCGGCAGCCGCTCGGCCTCGACCCGGATCGCCTCGGCCTCCCGCTGCACCCGCCCGGCCCGCTCCAGCGTCGCCTGCACACCGTGCTGCCCGGCCCCCTGGTTCAGCCTCGTCAGCTCCGGCGACAGCGCCGCCAGCCGGGCCGCCAGGTCGTCGGCCCTGAGCCGGGTCTCCCGCACGGCGTCCAGCGCGTTGCTCGCCGCCAGCAGCGCCTGCCGGGCCCGCTCCACGGCCGGCGCCAGCCGCGCCAGCTGCGTCTCGGCCTTGCCGAGCAGCGGCCCCAGCGACTCCCCGAACCGGTCCAGCTCCCGCTTGACCCCGACCAACTCGTCCTTGGCCCGGTTCAGCTCGCCGCGCGCCCGGGACGCCGTCGACGCCTCCAGGTCGTCCCGGTCCAGGTCATAGGCGTCGATCGCCTGGATGTACCGATTGCTGACCTCGTCGATCCGCTGTCCCAGCGCCCCGAAGTCGGACACGGCACGCCGGGCCGCCGGCGAGTCGTCGACCGCGGAGATGGTCTCTATGGAGATCCGCAGATCCCGCTGGGCGCTGTCCAGCTCGTAGAACGCGGCGGCCGCCGCGTCCTTCGCCGCCTGCGCCTCCACCCGCTGCCCCTCGGCCCGTCCCCCGAACCACCGCCGCGTCCCCCCGCCCGCGAAGGCACCGGGGACCACGAGAACGGCCAGCAACGGCAGGGCGACCAGGGTGAGGGAGTCCCGGAGCAGCCGAGAGCGTGGGGGAGGCGAATACGACTGCCCGGGTGTCGCCGATGTCGCCGTCACTTCCCTCTCCCGTGCCGCGGTGCGCCCAGTGTTCTGGCGGTGATGACATTGTCCCACCCGGGGAAGACGAAGACACGGGCCGGTCAGTTCGCGGTTTGTGAGAACAGAACAGCCCGGATACGCGTTTGCGGGACAGTGCCCCGGGCAATGTAGGCTGTCGACTCGTCCCGGGTGCGTAGCTCAGGGGTAGAGCGGCTGCCTTACAAGCAGCATGTCGGCGGTTCGAAACCGTCCGCGCCCACGTCAGGAAGACGACAAGAAGACCCCGGCCGTCGCGGCCGGGGTCTTCTCGTGTTGTCAGTCCTCCTTGTGCGCGTGCTTGAGGCGGCTTCGGGCGGCCATGCGGTCCGGTGCCGTGACGTCCGCCCAGAAGCGGTGGCCGCTGACGAACACGGCGAGTTCGTGCTCGCGGCGGCGCAGCTTCTCCACCTCTGCCTGCTGGTCGTCGGTCCAGCCCGGGGAGGCGGGGCGCTCCACCTTGCGCCAGCCGCCCTTGTCGCTGAATCCGTCCAGCGGCTCGACCGACCAGGGGAGCCGCTTCAGCAGGGCCGACAACTCGGCCCGGACCTGATGCAGCTCCTCCTGACCGGCGAGGAGGTCACTCGGAAAGTCATAGGTCGCAGCCACGCGGCAATGGTACGCCTGTTCGAATTTGGGTGGCGAGCTCGTTCGTGGGGTTCATGTGTTCGAGACCTCGGGGTGCCGGCTGTCGGGGCTCTCCATCCGTGGGTGGAGGGTTCTCCATCGACCTGTGGGTGCTGGTGAGCGGTTGGGTGGTCGGAGGAGCCTTGGGGCATGGGTTCACTCCACTCGGCGCTGGTCGCTGTCACCTATGTCTGCGTGCTGGTCTTCGTCGTGGCCTGGGTCGCGGGTGCCGTCTACTTCGGCGTGAAGAGCCGGGCCGGTGCGCGCGGCTGGGTGCGGGGGCTGCGTCGCACGCTGCCGCGGCGGGTGCTGCTGGTGGCGGGCGCGTGGGTGTTCTCGTGGGCGGTCGGGCGTTCCGGGGGGTTCTGGCGGCAGCTGCGGTACTGGCAGCCCGAGCTGGCGCTGCTGGGGGCGTTGATCGCCGTCGCCTCCACCGGGCTGCTGCTGTGGGCCCGGTGGGTGCTGGGCACGATGTGGGCGAGTGTCCCGACGGTCCAGGAGCACCACGAGTTGCGCACGGACGGGCCGTACCGGCTGGTCCGCCACCCCATCTACACCGGGCTGCTCGGGCTGGTCGTCGGCGCCATGCTGGCCTGCGGCTTCGGTGTCTGGACGGCCGTCCTGGTGGTCGCCGTGCCGTGGCTGCTGCGCCGGGTCCGGATCGAGGACGGGCTGATGGCCGGGGTGTTCGGGGCCTCGTACGACGCCTACCGCGCCCGTGTCCCGGCGCTGGTCCCGCGAATACGCCCCGTCGCCGGGGTGGCGCGGAGGCCATGACGGCCGTGGCGGTCGCGGTGGGGGGTCAGGCGTGGAGGCCGGGCGTGCGGAGTCGTTCGGGGAAGGGTACTCCGGTCAGTTCCTCGGAGACCGTCCAGAGGCGGCGGGCGGTGTCGGGGTCGCCGGCCGCCGTGGAGCGGCCGACGAGGGCGGGGGCGCCGCGCTGTTCGCCGAGGCCGTCGGGGCCGATGTAGGAGCCGCCGGGGAGATCCCGGGTCGCGGCGTACAGGGTCTTGGCGGCGCCCGCCGTGCCGTCCTGGCCGACGAGGCGGTTCATCGCCCGCATGAGGACGCGGCGGCCGGGGCTGCGGTCGTGGCGCTGGAGGCCGGTGGTGGCGTGGCCGGGGTGTGCGGCCAGGGCGCGGACGGGGGAGCCGGCGGCGGTGAGGCGGCGCTGCAGTTCCAGGGTGAAGAGGAGGTTGGCCAGCTTGGACTGGGCGTAGGCGCGGACCGGGGTGTACTCGCCGGCCAGGTCCAGGTTGTCGAAGCGGATCCGGGTGCCGGGGACCTTGTGCCCGTTGGAGGAGACGGTCACCACGCGGTCGGTGAGGTGCGGCAGCAGCAGGTTCGTCAGGGCGAAGTGGCCCAGGTGGTTGGTGCCGAACTGGGTCTCGAAGCCGTCCTTGGTGCGGGACTCGGGGACGTTCATGATGCCCGCGTTGTTGATGAGCAGGTCCAGGTCCCCGTGCCAGTCCCCGGCGAACCGGCGGACGGAGGCGAGGTCGGCCAGGTCCAGCCGGCGCACCTCCAGGGTGCCGCGGGCGCCCGTGACGGTGCGGGCGGCGGCCTCGCCGCGTTCGGTGTCCCGTACGGCGAGGACGACATGGGCACCGGCGCGGGCCAGGCCGTCGACGGTGGCGAGGCCGAGGCCGCTGTTGGCGCCGGTGACCACGGCGGTGCGGCCGGTCAGGGCGGGGAGATCCGGGAGGGCGGTGGTGTGCGGAGGCTTGGTCATGGCGCCAATGTATTCAGTGAATACAATGTAGTCAATGATTACAATGTAGGTATCGATCACATAGAGGTAGGGTGATCCGCATGAAGACCCGCCCCTACCACCACGGAGACCTCCGTGCCGCGCTGCTGAGCCACGCCGAGCAGGGGCTGCGCGAGAAGGGGCCGGGGGCGCTGTCGCTCCGGGAGCTGGCCCGTGAGGCCGGGGTCAGCCCGGGGGCGCCGAGCCGGCACTTCCGGAACAAGCAGGCGCTGCTGGACGCGCTGGCGCTGGAGGGGTTCGACCGGCTCACGGCCGTGCTGACGGGGGCGGTGGAGCGGGCCGGCGAGGCGTTCGCGGACCGGCTCGCCGCGCTCGCCCGTGGCTACCTCGCCTTCACCGCCGGCAACGCGGCCCTGCTGGATCTGATGTACACGACGAAGTACGACGCCGACGCCTCCGGCGAACTGATCGCGGCCACCCGGCGGCTGTCCGCCGTGGCCTCGGGGCTGATCGAGCGCGGGCAGCGCCGGGGCGAGGTCCGCGAGGGGCCCGTGGAGCGCGTCGCCCTGCCGCTGATGGCCGCGCTGCAGGGCCTCGGCACCCTCGCCACCACCGGCGCGCTGCCCCCGGAGCGGATCGAACAGAGTCTGGACGACACGGTCGCGTTCCTGCTGCGTGGGTACGCGCCTTGAGCCCGCGACGCGGGAGAACGGAGCAGGGAGAAGGATGACCGGGCAGCAGCCGACGTTCGTGAAGGTGTGCGGGCTCACCCAGGAGCAGCAGATCGACTGGGCCGTGGAGTTGGGGTACGACGCGATCGGGATCGTCGTGACCCCGAAGAGCAAGCGGTACTGCCCGCCCGAGCGCGCCGTGCGACTCGCCGGGTACGCCCGGGGGCGGATCCCGGTCTTCGCCGTGGCCCTGACCCACGCCGAGACGGCCGGGGTCGCCGAGCACGTCGACACCATTCAGATCTACGAGACGGCCGACATCCCGAACCTCGCCCTCGCCTCCGGCAGCCCGCCCGAGAAGCCGGAGGCCCTGCAGTACTTCTTCTACGACGCCAGCGCGGGCAGCGGCGTGTTCGCGGACATCCCCGCCTGGGTCGGGGAACTGCCCGGGCGGGTCGTGATCGCCGGCGGCCTCGACGAGCACAACGTGGCTTCGGTGATCGAGGAGTTCGGCCCCTACGGCGTGGACGTCTCCAGCAGCGTCGAGACCGCGCCGGGGGTCAAGAGCCGCGAGAAGATGGCCGCCTTCCTCGCCGCGGCCCGGACCCCCGGGCGGCACACCGCCTAACGGGCGGCCGCGCGCAACTCCCGTACGATCCGGGCCGTCACCGGCACGGGGACGCCGTGCCGGTCGGCCGCGCGCAGCAAGGCGCCGCCGATCGCGTCGAGTTCGAGCGGGCGGCCGGCCTCGGCGTCGCGCTGCATCGAGGACTTCATGGCGGGCGGGAAGGCGTCGTAGCGGGTCAGGGCCTGGGCCGGGTCGACGGGGGCGCCGCAGGCGCGGCTGACCGCGGCGGTCTCGGCGAGCAGCGAGGCCAGTTCCTCGCGGTGCCGGGTGCGGGCCTCGCCGAGGGGGAGGGCGTAGCGGGTGGTGAGGAGGGCGAGGGGGGCGAGGAAGGACATCTTCGCCCAGAGGGCCGTGGTCTCGTCCTCCAGGACCCGGGTGGCGGGGCCGGCGGCGGTGAGGGCCTCGGCGAGGGCGTCCAGACGGGGGCGGGGGACCTTGGCGCCGGTCAGGTCGATCTCCGCGAAGGGGCTGGTGTGTTCGACGAGGCCCGGGGCCACGCGGGTCGACTCGACGCGGATCACGGACGGCGCCACCCGGTCCTCGGTGTAGCGGGCGCGCAGCAGCGCGGGGTGTTCGACGCCGTTCAGGAACGGCACCAGCAGGGCGTCGCCGAGGGCCGCGGGCGGGATCCGGGTGAGCGCCGCGTCCAGGGCGGTGGCCTTGACGGTGATCAGGCAGGCGTCGACCGGTTCGCGGAGGGTCGGGCCGGCCTCGACGGGGGCCGTGAAGTCGCCGTACGCGGTGCTGCGGACCTGGATTCCGCCGGTGCGCAGGGTGTGCGCCGTCTCCTCGCCGGCCAGGCAGAGGACGCGGTGGCCGGCGCGGGAGAGCAGGGCGGCGAGCAGGCCGCCGACGCCGCCTGGGCCCAGGACGGCGACGGTGAGCCGGGGGCTCGGCGTGTGGGGGGCCTGCGGCGGGTGCGGTGAGTTCGACTCGTGCGTCATGGAGTTGTCCTCTCGTCGGTCGGCCCCGGGAGCGGTGGCCGCCTCGGGAAGATCCTCGCAGGAGGCAGGGGTTCTGCGGGAGACTGGGGACATGTGCCGGAGTATCAAGACCCTGCGTCCGCCCCAGCTGCCCGAGGAGGCCACGGAGGAGGAGATCCGTGCCGCCGCGTTGCAGTACGTACGGAAGGTGTCCGGGTTCCGGTCGCCGGCCGCGCACAACCGGGAGGTGTTCGAGCGGGCGGTGGCGGCGGTCGCCGAGGCCACCGCCGAGCTGCTGGACGGGCTGGAGGTGCGGGGACAGGCGGTGCGAGGCACCGCGGGCGAGGGCGCGGCCTAGGCCGGGCGGCGTCTTCGCATCAGGTACCCCGCGCCCGCGCCCGCCGCGAACAGCGCCGCCACCGACACCGCCGTCGCCACCCAGGTGGCGCCCAGCCACTGCGCGCCCAGGTAGCCGAGGGCGACGCTGTAGACCGCCCAGGTCAGGCCCGCCAGGGCGGACCAGGGGAGGAAGTCGCGGACGCTGCGGTGGGTGGCACCGGCGCCGAGGGAGACGAGCGAGCGGCCGGCCGGGGCGAAGCGGGCCAGCACGACCAGGGCGCCACCGCCCCGGGCCAGGGCGTCGCCGAGACGTTCCTGCGCCTTGCTCAGCCGCCGGGAGCGGGCGATCGCACGGTCCAGGCGGGCCCCGCCGCGCCAGGCCAGCCGGTAGGCGACCAGGTCGCCGAGGACCGACGCGGTGGCCGCGCAGAAGGTCAGCGCCAGGATGTCGGGCACGACGTGCGGGACCTGCCCGGCCGAGGCGCCGGTGCCCGCCGCCGCTGCCGTGGCCGCGGTGATGACCAGCACCCCGCTGGGCAGGACCGGCAGGAACACATCAAGCAGCACGGAGAGCGCCACCATGGCGTAGATCCAGGGCCCGGCCTCCAGCGACCCCATACTTTCCCACACGACGGTTCCCCCGTGATTGTCCTGTTGCGCCCCCCGACGA
This sequence comes from Streptomyces sp. NPDC090088, assembly GCF_044747345.1. Lineage (NCBI taxonomy): Bacteria > Bacillati > Actinomycetota > Actinomycetes > Kitasatosporales > Streptomycetaceae > Streptomyces > Streptomyces sp. NPDC090088. The sequence continues at coordinate 1,060,637 of NZ_JBIVDZ010000001.1, forward strand.
CAGCCATACAGCGTACGCCGGGGGTGTGACAGGAGTGTCACGGGGGGCACTTGAGTTCGGCAAAGGGTTATACGGAAACCGGCGTGTCGCGCCCGCCCCCGCCGGCCGGCGTCCCCGCCTCCGCCGCGGCCGTGCGCAGTACCGCCCGGGCGATCGCGTCGGCGTCCGACAGCGTCACCGAGTCCACGCCCGGACGGGCCCCGGCCGCGGTCACCCAGTGCACCCCCTCGGTGGGGACGCCGAAGGCCAGCCGCCGGGGGTGCGGCAGGCCCTGGCGGTCGACCAGGTGGTAGGGGCGTGCCGTCACGTCCAGGCCGCCGGTCTCGTGGCCGTCGACCGTGTGCGGGCGGCAGGCGCCCTCGCGCACCAGCGCGGCCAGCAGTTCGTCCGCCGTGCGGCGCAGGTCCGGCTCCGGGAGACGGGCCTCGACGAGCGTGGTCACCCGGACCGCCGAGCCGGGCACCTCGGCCGAGCGCGCGACCCAGGCGCCGTCCTCCTGGCCGACCTCCAGGCCCGGGCCCAGCACCTCCACCACGCCCGCCTCCAGCAGCGCGGTCAGTTCCTCGATACGGCGGCGGGGCGGGCCGATGGACAGGAACGCGTTGAGCGGGGTGTACCAGCCGTCCAGGTGGGCGCGTCGGGAGGTACCGGTCAGGCCGCCGTGGTCGACGACCAGCCGTATCTCGTTGCGCAGGTCCCGCAGCACGTCCAGGGCGGCCTTCAGCGGGCCGCGCACATTGCCGAGGGCGGCCTGCGCCGCGTCCTCGCGCAGATGGCCGAGGAGCCAGCCGCGCCACTGGGCGGGATCCGCGAACCCCCGCTCCCCGTACGGGCGCTGGAGGCGCTCCCAGGACCAGCGGACGGCCTCCGGGACGCCGGCCGCGTCGAGCACGGCCGCCTCCGCGCCCCGGCCGTCGGCGGCGAGGAAGCGCTCGGGGAACTCCGCATCGCCGGTCAGGGCGGTGTAGTACACCGTCTCCACCTCCTTCGCGACCAGCGGCCAGACCTCCGCGAGGAAGTCGGGCGCCTCGCCGGAGTCCGCGCGTTTACGGAAGCCCGCTATCGCCTCGGGGGTGAGCAGGAGCGGGGTGTGACGGCCGTACGGGCCCTTGGCGTTGTCGCCGCGTGCCTGGTACGGGACGCCCCGCCGGGAGCCCGCGTACAGCCGGGGCTCGCGGCCGGAGGGGGTGTAGCGCAGGCCGCCGTCGGGGGTGCGGGCGAAACGGCCGCCCCGGCCGGTGGTCAACAGGGCCAGGTGGTCGAAGAAGTTGAGGCCGAGGCCGCGCAGCAGCACCGGTTCGCCGGGCGCGATCGGGGTGAGGTCGACGTCGGCCGGGTTGGCGGGCGGGAGGTGGCGCAGACCGTGCCGGGCGGCGTGGGCGGACAGGAGGCGTTCCTCGGGGGACGCGGTCGCCGGGAGGTGGCCCTGGGCGAGGACCACCGCCGCCAGGCCGGGCAGGGTGCGGCCGTCGTCGAGGGTGAGCGTCTGGCGGCCGTCGGGGTCGTCGCCGAGGTGTACGGCCAGGCCGCGATGGGTCCGTATCCGGACCGTCTCCGGTGCCCGGGCCGCCGTGCTCGTGAACACCCACTCCAGGTAGCGGCCGTAGTGGGCGCGGGTCGGGTAGTCGTCGGGGCCCAGCTCGCCGGCCGCCCACGCGTGCAGGCTGGGGCCGGGCCGGATCGGGCCCGAGCAGTCCACGCTGTCGTCGGTGAACAGGGTGACCTGGCTCGCCACGGTGTTCATCAGCAGCTCCGCCGACTGCGCCGTGCGCCAGACCCGGCCCGGGCCGGGCGGCGCGGGGTCGATCACATGGACCGTGAGGTGCCGCCCCGGGGGCAGCAGCTCGGGGGCGGAGGCGCAGAGGCGTTCCAGGACGCTGGTGCCGCGCGGGCCGGCGCCGACCAGGGCGACGGAGACCGGCACGGATTCCTGGGGCGAGGAGGACAAGGACGTGACTCCCGGGCTGTGGGGTGCGCAGGGCAGGAAGACCGTCCCCGCACCGATGGCCGCGGGACATCCGCGGACACGGGACAGCCCGCGCCCACGAGGAATCCGCCGACATCGGAAGCGGACGGTCCGCCTCATCATGCCGTTGCGGTTAACAGAAGCCAACGCGCGTCCCACACGCCACAGTTGTCCCTCATGAGGTGGTGAGGGCGGACTCCTCCACGGTCTCCAGGCCGCCGTCGCGGCGGGCCCGCTCCAGCCGCAGCCGGGCCGAACGGCCGTGCAGCGTCAGCGTCATGAGCTGGTTGCCGAACCACGGCCCGCCCCTCTTCCGCCATGTCACCGGCGGTCGCGCACAGCGCCCGTGCCGGGCGAACCGGCGCCCGAGGAGCCGGGCCAGGGCGCTCCAGCCGAACCGGAAACCGGCCCGTATCGTCGCCGGCACGGAGTTGTGCACGGGGGAGCACGTGACTTGCAGCACACGCGAGTCGAGCGGGACCCCGGCGGGCCACGAGGGCTCGGCGATGTACGCGTGATGGACGTCCCCGGAGAGCACGCAGATGGTCGCGGGCGCCTCCGGGCCCGAACCGGCGCGGGCGAACAGATCGGTCAGTTCCGCGAAGGACGCCGGGAAGGCCGCCCAGTGCTCCAGGTCCGCCGCCCGGCGCAGCCGCTCCCCGAACTCCGCCCAGCGGGCGCCCCGTTCACCCCGGCACAGCGCCGCGTCCCAGGTCTCGACGTCGTGGATGAGGTGCGGCAGCAGCCAGGGCAGCGAGGTGCCGACCAGGAGATGGTCGTATGACTCCCGGTCGGCCAGCGCCTGTTCGCGCAGCCACTCGGCCTCGCCGGGGTCGAGCATGGAACGGTTCCGCTCGTCCAGCACCCGGGCCGCCCGGGTGTCCACCATCAGCAGCCGCACCCGCCCGAAGTCCCGCCGGTAGCTCCAGCGCACCGAGGCGGGGTCGGCGTCCGCCTTGGCGGCGAAGGCGCGCAACGCGTCGGTGCCGTCGGGGGAGTCGAGCACGGCGGCGTACAGCGGGTCGGCGGCCAGCTCGGCCGGGGAGAGGTTGCCGAGGTGCTGGTGCACCCAGTACGACATCAGCCCGCTCAGCAGCCGCTCCTGCCACCAGGGGGTGGCCCGGATGTCGGCGAGCCAGGCGGCGGAGGTGTTCCAGTCGTCGATCACGTCGTGGTCGTCGAAGATCATGCAGCTGGGCACCGTGGAGAGCAGCCAGCGCACCTCGGGGTCGAGCCAGGACTCGTAGTAGAGGCGGGTGTACTCCTCGTAGTCCGCGACCTCGGCGCCGGGCGGGTCCGCGAGGCCGCGGCGGGCGGCCAGCCAGCGGCGGGTCGCCTCCGAGGTCTCGTCGGCGTACACCTGGTCGCCCAACAGCAGCAGCACGTCGGGCCGTTCGCCGCCGGCGGCGAGGCGCGCGGCGAGGCTGTCGAGGGCGTCCGGGCCGACCGGGTCGTGGCCGTCGGCCGGGGGCGCGGCCCAGCGGCAGGAGCCGAAGACCACGTCGAGGCGGTCGCCCTCCGCCGGGACACGGATCACCGGGGGCGGGAACCGGGAGTCGGGCAGCGGCCACACCCGGGTGGAGTCCAGGATCACCTCGTACGACGGTGAGGTGCCCGGGGTCAGCCCGGTGACCGGGACGAGGGCGTAGTGGTGGCCCGCCACCTGGAAGGTGCGCGCGGCGCCGCCGGCACCGTCCTGGCAGCGCACCTCGGCGGTGCACGGACGGCTCGCCTCGACCCAGACGGTCGCCGACGAGCCGTCGGTGTACCTCAGCAGCGGTCCCAGGCGCAGTTCGGCCACGATCCCCTCCTCCGTCGCCCCGTACGGTACGGAACGACGGAGGACCGCGGGGAGGTTCCGGGACTCAGCAGCCGGCGAGGTAGCTGGTGAGCGCGCTCTTCTCGGCGGAGTCCACGGAGAGGCCGTAGTAGTACTTCACCTGGACCCAGGCGCGGACGTAGGTGCAGCGGTAGGAGGTGAGCGAGGGCATCCACTCGGCCGGGTCCTGGTCGCTCTTGGACTGGTTCACGTTGTCCGTGACGGCCAGGAGCTGCGGGCGGGTGATGTCGTTGGCGAACGCCTGGCGCTGGGCGGTCGTCCACGCGCTCGCGCCGGAGTCCCAGGCCTCGGCGAGCGGGACCAGGTGGTCGATGTCGAGGTCGGAGGCGGCGGTCCAGGTGGCGCCGTCGTAGGGGGAGTACCAGCTGCCGCTGGTGGCGGTGCAGGCGGAGTTGGTGACGACGTTCGTACCGTCCCGCTTGAGGATGTACTCACGGGTGTTGCAGGTGCCGCTGATGGTGATCCAGGTCGGGAACAGGTCCCGGTCGTAGCCGGTGCGGTTCTCGGTCGCCACGGTGAGCGAGGCGAGGTAGGTGCGGGCGGTGGAGGCGCTGACCGGCGTGGGGAGGGCGGCGGAGGCGCTCGGGGAGTTGAAGAGTGCGGCAGAGGCTATGAGTCCGGTAAGGGCGGCGAGTATGCTGACTCGTCGACGCGCGTAGAACTTCGGCATGCGAACTCCCTGGTGGGGGTGGGGTGTTGGAGCGCGAGCGAGGGAATGCTCGCGCCGCCGTGTTGCCGATGGGTGAGCGTTCGGTAAGAAACTAATGACGTGTTCATGACACGACAAGGTGTGGGACGTGACTCACAGGTGGGAGCCTCGGCCTTGGGATCGATGGCCGGGTCACGTATCGTGGTCGGCGTTGAAGGGGAGTAGCTCTTCGCCGGACCGTCGACATACTGCTCAGCCCGTCTGAGCCGGCGCCCGGAGGCGGACCTTGATCAGGAGGCCGCCAGCGAGACCTTCGGCAAGCAGTGCACGCCTGTGCCGTACGCGGCACGGGTGGACCGTGTGTGCTGCCGTGCCGAGGTGTCGTGTGTCACATGCGAAGTGCAGCACTCTCGGTGGGGCGGCCCCTACCGATTGAGGACCCTTGATCAGCATCACCGTGACGGCGCTCGTCTTCGGCGTCATCTTCCTCGCCGAACTCCCCGACAAGACCGCCCTCGCCGGCCTCGTCCTGGGTACGCGCTACCGGGCGTCGTACGTCTTCGCCGGTGTCGCCGCGGCCTTCCTCCTGCATGTCGTGCTCGCCGTCGCGGCGGGCAGCGTGCTGACCCTGCTCCCGCAGCAGATCGTGCACGCGCTCACCGGCGTGCTCTTCCTCGGAGGTGCGGCCGTGCTGCTGCTGAAGAAGGGCGAGGAGGACGAGGAGATCCGCAAGCCGGCCGACCAGTCCTTCTGGAAGGTCGCCGGCACCGGGTTCATGCTCATCCTGGTCGCCGAGTTCGGCGACCTCACGCAGATCATGACGGCCAACCTCGCGGCCCGCTACGACGACCCGCTCTCCGTGGGCCTGGGCGCCGTGCTGGGCCTGTGGGCGGTGGCCGGTCTCGGCATCGTCGGCGGCAAGGCGCTGATGAAGAAGGTGCCGCTGCGGCTGATCACGCAGATCGCCGCCGTGCTGATGCTGGCGCTGGGCGTGTGGAGCCTGTGGGAGGCGATCGCGGGCTGAGCTGAAGAGTGGGTGAACGGTCGGCGAAGGCGCTGGCGGAATCACCCCTCTGTTTTGTACCGTAGAGAAACAAAGTGGCTCCCGCCCGTTTTCCCTGACCGGCGGGCGGGGCCGCCTTGTTCTCCGCCCGGCCCGTTTAGGAGCTGCCGATGCCGGCCACCGTCGTTCTCACCGCCCGCGCCCTCCTGCTCGACATGGACGGCACCCTCGTCAACTCCGACGCCGTCGTCGAACGCATCTGGCGGCGCTGGTCCGAGCGGCACGGGCTGGACGGCGACGAGGTCATGAAGGTCGTCCACGGACGCCAGGGGCACGCCTCGATGGCCGTACTGCTGCCGGACCGGCCGGTGAAGCAGAACCTCGCGGACAACGCGCGCATGCTGGCCGAGGAGACCGCCGACATGGACGGCGTGATGGAGGTGCCCGGCGCGGCGGCCTTCCTCGCCTCGCTGAGCGGCCTGCCGCACGCGCTCGTCACCTCGGCGGACGTGCCCCTGTCCACCGCCCGGATGGCCGCGGCCGGCCTCCCGCTGCCCACCGTACGCATCACGGCGGAGTCGGTCGGCGCGAGCAAGCCGGACCCCGAGGGCTTCCTCAAGGGCGCGGCCGAGCTGGGCGTCGCCCCTGCCGACTGCGTGGTCTTCGAGGACTCCGGCGCGGGCATCGCGGCGGGGCGGGCGGCCGGGATGCGCGTGGTGGGGGTCGGGGCCCGGGCCGCCGTGCACGGGCCGGACGCGGTGGTGCGGGACCTGACGGGGGTACGGGTGGAGAGCGTCGGCGCCGGGCTGATCCAGCTGCACGTCGGCTGAGGCCCGGGGCGGGGGGCAGCGCCCCTTTAGGGGCGCGGGGAACTGCGCGACCAGCCCCCACGCACCCGCACCCGACCACGCACCGAACCGCCCCCTGTCGGCCCGCCCCCTACGGCTCCGTCGTCTCCGATTCCAATGACGCCCGCGTGGCCGCGCCGTACACCCCCGACTCGTCGGTCAGGATCCCCCGTGCCAGTTGGTACGTCCGCACCGCGTCCTCGGTCTTCTGGTCGTAGTGGCCGGTGGCCTTCCCCGAGTAGAGGTTCAGCTGGGCCAGCCGGAGCTGCAACTCGGTGACCTCCGCGCCGGAGTCGCCGGGGCGCAGGACCCCGCCCGAGGTGGGCTGCGCGGACTCGCCCGTGCCCATCGCCGACGCCGAGACGGACGGGCTCGCCGAGCGGGACGCCGTCCGGGAGGGGGCCGCGCTCGACGGCGAGGAGGACGTGCTCGGCGACGCGCTCGGGCTGGCGGAGGGGGACGGCGAGGACGAGGGCGAGGACGAGGTGCTCGGCGTCGCGGCCGAGGGGGACGCCGTGCTCGGGGTCACGTCCGGGATGCTCTGCCGTACGTCCTCGGGGCCCGCCGTGTCCCGCGTCGGCGTCGCGTGCGAGAAGGCGCCGCTCACGATGCCCGCCACCGCCACCACGCCCACCACCGCCGCGACCGCCGCCGCCAGGAGCAGGGCCCGCCGGGGCCGGCGCCGCGGCTCCTCGGCCGGGGAGCCGCCGGGGGCGTCCGTCGCCGGCCCCGGAGTCGGACCCGTCGGCTCCGGCACCGCCCGCAACGGCACCGTCGGCTGCGCCACCACCGGCAGCGGCTCGGTCTCCCCGCCGTCGGCGCCGGCGCCCGCTCCCGCGCCGGTCTCGATGTCGATGTACGGCCGTATCCGCAGCGGATCGAAGTCCTCCGCGGCGGCCTGCTCGGCCGTGCGCGCGTCACGCAGCGCGTCGGACGTCCGCTGGTTGCAGTCGCAGGAGGGCGAGCCGTCCGGTTCCTTCGGCGCCCCGCACTCCGGGCACTGATGGCCCCCGGTCGTATCCGTCACGGTGTTCGTCCCACCCCTGTCACGCATCTCACGAACTCCACAGACTATGCGGAGCACCCACACGTACGTTCGCAGGAACCCCATGTTTCAGGGGCCGTGAAGGGGACTCGACGGGCCATAACGGGTGACACCGTCCACGATGGAAGATGGCCCGAAGCCCCGGGAGGTCTCCATGGCCCTGGACACGACGCACCCCACCGCGAAGGACGCGGAGCACGTCCCCGGCAACGTGCTCGTCCCGATCGGCGCGCTGCTGCTCGGCCTGCTGCTGGCCGCGCTCGACCAGACGATCGTGGCGACGGCGCTGCCGACGATCGTCAGCGACCTGGGCGGTCTCGAGCATCTGTCGTGGGTGGTCACCGCCTATCTGCTGGCCTCCACCGCCGCCACCCCGCTGTGGGGCAAGCTCGGCGACCAGTACGGACGCAAGCGGCTCTTCCAGATCGCGATCGTGATCTTTCTCATCGGGTCCGCGCTCTGCGGGACGGCCCAGGACATGGGCCAGCTGATCGCCTTCCGCGCGGTGCAGGGGCTGGGCGGCGGCGGCCTGATCGTGCTGTCGATGGCGATCGTCGGCGACCTCGTGCCGCCGCGCGAACGAGGCCGCTACCAGGGGCTGTTCGGTGCCGTGTTCGGCGCGACCAGTGTGCTCGGGCCGCTGCTCGGCGGGGTCGTCACCGAGCAGCTGAGCTGGCGCTGGGTGTTCTACGTCAACCTGCCCGTGGGCGTCGTCGCGCTCGCCGTGATCGCCGCCGCGCTGCACATCCCGCGCCGCCGGGCCCACCACGTCATCGACTACCTCGGCACCCTCCTGATCGCCGCCGTCGCCACCTGCCTGGTGCTGGTGGCCTCGCTGGGCGGCACGACCTGGCGCTGGGGCTCGCCGCAGATCATCGGGCTCGCGGTGCTCGGGGTGCTGCTCGCCCTCGCCTTCGTGGCCGTCGAGCGCCGGGCCGCCGAACCGGTCCTGCCGCTGAAGCTCTTCGGCATCCGCACCTTCACCCTCGCCGCCGTGATCAGCTTCATCGTCGGCTTCGCGATGTTCGGCGCGATGACCTACCTGCCGACCTTCCTTCAGGTCGTGCACGGCATCTCGCCGACCCTGTCGGGCGTGCACATGCTGCCGATGGTGATCGGCCTGCTGCTGTCCTCCACCCTCTCCGGCCAGATCGTCAGCCGCACCGGCCGCTGGAAGGTGTTCCCCGTCACCGGCACCGCCGTGACCGCCCTCGGCCTGCTGCTCCTGCACCGGCTCGACGAACACAGCTCCACCGCCGAGATGAGCGCCTACTTCTTCGTCTTCGGGCTCGGCCTCGGCCTGGTGATGCAGGTGCTGGTGCTGATCGTGCAGAACTCCGTCTCGTACGAGGACCTCGGCGTCGCCACCTCCGGCGCGACCTTCTTCCGCTCCATCGGGGCCTCCTTCGGCGTGGCCGTCTTCGGTTCCGTCTTCGCGAGCCGGCTCGCCGACAAGCTGGCCGACGCCTTCCGGGGCGTCCGCCTCCCGCCCGGCGCCACCCCGGGCGCCCTCCAGGCCGACCCGCGCGGCATCGCCGCCCTGCCGCCCGCGCTGCGCCCGGCGGCCCTGCACGCGTACGCGTCCTCGATCACCGACGTCTTCCTGTACGCGGCCCCGGTCGCCCTCCTCGGCTTCGTCCTCGCCTGGTTCCTCAAGGAGGACCGGCTGCGCGGGTCGGTCACCGCGCCGGACGCCTCGGAGACCATCCCGCCCAACCCGGTCCAGCGGTCCTCCTACGACGAGTGCTGCCGGGCGCTGTCCGTGCTCGGCACCCGCGAGGGGCGCCGGGAGGTCTACCGGAAGATCAACGAGCGGGCCGGGGTGGACCTGCTGCCCGCCGCCGGCTGGCTGCTGCTGCGGATCCGCAAGTACGGCTCGGTGGAGCCGGGGCAGCTCGCCGAGCGCGGCCCGGTCCCGATGACCGTCGTCCTGGAGGGCGCCCGCCAGCTGGAGGAGCGGCACCTCGCCGAACGCCTGGGCCTGGACCTGACGTTGACCCAACAGGGCCGCGAGGTCGCCGAACGCCTCGCGAAGGCCCGCGAGGCGTCCCTGGCCGACCTGCTGGGCGACTGGTGGAGCCCGGACCGCCCCACCGACCTGGACCGCCTCGTACGGGAGCTGACCGACGAGCTGTGCGGCACCGAACGCGAGCAGCCGCAGCACCCGTCGGCGGGCCCGGTCAGGTGAGCGCCAGCTCCTTGCGGAACCAGTGCTCGGCGTAGACGTCGTCGTTGTGCGGGCCGGTCTCCGTGTAGCCGAGCCGCGCGTACAGGGAGCGGGCCTCCACCAGGTCGGAGCGGGTGTCCAGGACGATCCGCCGGGCGCCCAGCGCACGCGCCGCGCCCTCCGCCGCCGCGACCAGGAGCGGGGCACCGCCCCTGCCGCGCAGCTCCTCGCGCACGAAGACACGGGTGAGTTCGGCGGTGGCCGGGTCCAGGAGCCGTACGCCCGCGCTGCCGGCCGGCTCGCCGTCGTACCGCGCGATCAGCAACCGCCCGGTGGGCGGGGCGAGTTCGGGACCGGTCCGGGCGGCGACCTCGCGCTCCAGCTCGGCCGGGTCGGTGCGGCGGCCCTCGTGGAGCAGGTACCAGCGGTCGCTGACCTCGGTGTAGTACGCCCGCCACAGGGCGAGCGCGACGGGCGAGTCGGGGCGTTCGGGGGTGACGGTCCAGGAGGTCATGGGTCCTGATTCCAGGCCGGTCGGGGGTGCCCGCGCAACCGGATATGCGCCGGATATGCGGGCGGGGGAGGCCCGTTGGCGGTTGCCGGGAACGCCCCTCGGCGGTTTGCGGGCCGCCGCTCGGGTCACCCGTAGGGCGAGCCGGCCCGTCGGGCCGAGACACCGGAGGGCACCCATGTCCCCAGGTTTGATCATCGCGATCGTGATCGTGGCCGCCGTGGTCGTCGTCGCGGCCGTACTGGCCCCGCGCGCCAGGGGCCGCGGCCCGGGCGGCCTGAAGCGGCGCTTCGGGCCCGAGTACGAGCGTGCCGTCGCCCAGCACGGCGGTGACACGCGGGCGGCCGAGCGGGAGCTCGCCGAGCGGGTGGACCGCCACGGCGGCCTGCGCGAGCGGCCCCTGGAACCGGCGGAGCGCGAACGCTGGGCGGCCCGCTGGACGACCGCGCAGGAACAATTCGTCGACTCGCCACGGGAGTCGGTGACCGAGGCCGACCGGCTGCTCGCCGAACTGGCGGCCGCCCGCGGCTTCCCGGCCGGTGCCGAGTACGAGGACCAGGTGGCCGCGCTCTCGGTGCACCACGCCGACCACGTCGACGGCTACCGCCGCGTCCACCGCGCCGCGTCGGCGCCCGTGGGCGGCACCCCGCAGAGCCGGGCCGGCACTGAGGAGATGCGGACCGCCCTGATCGAGGCCCGCCTCCTCTTCGACGACCTGGTCGCCCCGTCGGCCTCCTCGTCCCGCGAACCCGCCCGCCACCGCACCGCTGTCGGCGCCGACACCGGCGCCCCGGCGCCCGGCTCCGCCGACCAGAGCCGTCCGAAGGAGAGTTGACCGACATGACCGACGCAAGGACAGACCCCACCCACCGCCCGACCGACGACACCCCGGCCTCCGGCGGTGACACGGCGGCGGGACGCGAGGGAACGGCGACCGGCCGGGGTGACGCTACGGCCCCTGGCGGCGACGCGCTGGCGGGACGCGGGGAGAAGGCGACCGGCCGGGGTGATGCCTCGGGCTCCGGTGGTGACACGGTGGCGGGGCGGGAGGGGACGGCGACCGGCCGGGGTGACGCTACGGCCCCTGGCGGTGACGCGCTGGCGGGACGCGGGGAGAAGGCGACCGGCCGGGGTGATGCCTCGGGCTCCGGTGGTGACGTGGTGGCGGGGCGTGAGGGGACGGCGGCAGGCCGGGGTGACGTTACGGCCCCTGGCGGTGACGTGGTGGCGGGGCGGGAGGGGACGGCGGCCGGTCGGGGTGACGCTTCGGCCTCCGGTGGTGACGTGGTGGCGGGGCGGGAGCGGAGGGCGGCCGGTCGGGGTGACGCTTCGGCCTCCGGCCGTGACGCGGTCGTGGGACGGGAGGAGAAGGCGACCGATCAGGGCGACGTCCCGGCGGGACCGGCGGAGCCGTCGCGTGGGGACGGCCGGGAGGCGCCCGGGCCGGCGGGGCTCGTGGCTGGCAGCGGTCCCGGGCGTGAACGGACGGACGCGGGGCGGGGCGGGCGGCTGTTGCCGCACGAGGAGTGCGGACGGCTGGAGCGGCGCCTGCGGCACGCGGTCAGTGGGTTCGTCGACGAGCCGCGGGCCGCTGTCGAGGAGGCCGACCGGGCCGTCGAGGAACTCGGCGCCCGCGTCACCGAGGCCGTCGAACAGCGCCGCCGCACCCTGCGCGGCAGCTGGCGGTCCGGCGGGGAGGCCGACACCGAACAGCTCCGGCTGGCCCTGCGCGACTACCGCGAACTGGCGGACCGGCTGCTAAGCCTGTGACCCAGGGGACCGCGGGGACTCCGGGGCCACTGCGTCCACCGCACCCGCCGCCGTCCGGCGCTCCCGCCACTCCCGTACGACCTCCTCGACGTCGTACGGCTTCTTGCCCAGCGGGGGGCCGGGCGGCGGCTTGAACATCATGTCGCGGATCTTGACGTTGACCTCGGTGATGATCCTGCGGACGATCCGCTCCGAGGGCGCCGCGTAGGCGGCCGCCAGAGCGTCCTCGGCCTCCTTGCGCAGCGCGAGCGTCGGCGGCAGGAACGCGAGGCCCTCGCGGGCCAGTTTCCGCTTGACCCACCACATCTCGTCGTACGGCGCGTCCAGGACGGCCGGCAACGGCTCGCCGGCGCCAGGCAGTTGATCGAACTCACCGCGCCGCTGCGCGTCGTGGATCTGCTTGTCGACCCAGGACTCGAACGGCACCCCGGGTGGCTTTCGCTCGGTCATGACTCCATTGTGCCGGACGTGATCCCGCCGGGCGTTTTATCATGCGGCCGAGATCCAGGAAGGATCTCAGGAAAGACCCAGGAACCGCGCAGGGGGAACGCACGTGCTCGAACTCACCATGGCCTCCGTATCCGGGGCGACGGGCGAGACGGCCGGAATGCTCATGGCCGACGCGCCCAGCGACCCGGGCGCCGTGCTGCGGGTGGGCCGCGACGCCTCCGTCTGCCGGCTCACCACGCCGGACGACTGGCTGTTCGTCTCCCGGGTGCACCTGGAGTTCCTGTGCGGGCCCGAGGGCGGCTGGCAGGTCACCTGGCTGCGCGGCTCCCAGGCCGAACCCTCCTCCGAGGTGCTGCTGAAGGTCGGCGAGTACGCCCAGGCCCTCACCTACGGCGGCACGGTGGCGCTGCCCCGGGGCGGCTCCGGCGAGATCGTCGTCCGGGACCGCACCGCCCCGCGCAGCGTCAACGTGGGCTTCTACCACGAGGGTTGAGCCGCACCCCGCGGGCGCCCCGCGGGACGCCGCTCAGTCGAGCACCCGGGCCAGCGCGAAGCCGTCGTAGCCCTTGCTGCCGACCGTCTGGATCGCCGTGCCGGTCAGCCTCGGGTGGGCGGCGATCAGCTCGATGGCGGCGCGGGTGCCGACCACGTCCGGTTCGGCGCTCTCGGCGTCGACGACCCGGCCGCCGCGCACCACGTTGTCGACGACGATCAGGCTGCCGGTGCGGGTGAGCCGCAGCGCCCACTCCACGTAGTGCGGGTTGTTGGCCTTGTCGGCGTCGATGAAGACCAGGTCGAAGGGGGCCGGGTTCTCGTCGGCGAGCTTGGGCAGCGACTCCAGGGCCGGCCCGACCCGCACCTCGACGACCCGCTCCAGGCCCGCGCGGGCGAGATTGCGGACCGCGACCTCGGCGTGCCGGGCGCTGTACTCCAGCGAGATCAGCCTGCCGTCGGCGGGCAGGGCGCGGGCCAGCCAGATGGTGCTGTAGCCGCCCAGCGTGCCGATCTCCAGGATGTTCCGCGCGTCCTGGATCTGTGCGAGGAGCTGGAGCAGCTTGCCCTGGTTGGCGGTGACGTTGGCGTGCGGGAGTTCGTTGGCCTCGCTCTCGCGCAGGGCCGCCTGGAGCGCCTCGTCGTCCGGTGAGAGGTGGCTGGTGAAGTAGAAGTCGACGTCGTCCCAGAGCTGAGAGCCGCTCATGCGTCCGCTGCCTTTCGCCTGTCCGGGTAGCTGTCCGGTCACAGCTACCTGGATAGCACTACTGAGGCGGCGGACGCGCCGGTGATCCACCGCCCCGTGCCGGACGGAACTCAGCCGATCGGCGCAGGCGGCTCGGGCGGCGCGGGTGGCACGGGCGGGGTCGGCGGCTGTGCCGGGGGCGGGGGCGCCGTCGGCGGTGGCGGCGGTCCGGACGGGCGGCGGGAGCGGTGTACGGCGGCCAGCGAGACGGCCGTGCCGACCAGCAGCAGCGCGCCGCCGACCGTCAGCAGCCAGGCCGGGATACCGGCGACCTCGCGCAGCCGGTCCGTGTAGACGACCTGCCGGAAAGGGGTGTCCGAGGACGCCCGCCGCAGCACGTGGTCGGCGGAGATCCGGGAGGGCCGCGGGAACTCCTGGCCGATCGCCGTCAGGTACGGGGTGCCGGCGGCGAGTTCGCGCAGTTCGCCGGACGGGTGGCTGAGGCGGCCGGCGAAGACGACCCTCGGACGCTCGCCGCCGATCGCGGCGCTCGGCTCCATGCGGTGCGCGGCGAGGACGTACAGGCCGAGCGACTGCGGGGTGGTCGCGAGCCGGGACAGCCGCATCGGGTAGACCGGCCGGTCGCTGGCGAAGGCGAGGTGGAGCGGGTCGAGGGCGCCGTTCAGCGCGGTGTCCGCGGTCTGCGGGGCGAGCTTGACCGCCACGTACTCCCAGCCGTGCCGGACGTACGGCTTCAGGGCGGTGCTGAGGCGGGGCGGGAAGGGGAAGCCGTTGCTGCGCAGCCAGCCGTCCAGGGCGGTGGAGTCGGTGGCGGTCAGCTGGACCACGTCGAACGGGCCGAGCCGCTGGCGGCCGACCACGCCGACGCCGGGGGGCCGGGCGGTGCGCGGCGGGCCGGGGGGCGTGCCGCTGCCGGTGGTCAGGGGCCAGTCGCCGTCCTGGGGCCAGAAGTGGTAGCGGGTGCGGTGGGCCGGGGCGGTGAGGGTGTGCAGCTGGTCGAAGAGGGCGGGGTCGGCGAGGGCGACGGTGGCGCGGTGCGGGACGGGCATGATCCAGGCGGCGCGGTCGGCGTCGCCGGACACGGTCAGCCGCATCACGATCTGTTCGCGGGTGCCGTCCCAGCGCAGGAGCGACTCCTCGCGGGCGACGGCGACCTGCCGGCCGGCGTCGGGGACGAGGGCGCCGCAGGCGCAGGCGTACGCCGGGGCGGCGAGGCTGCCGAGCTGGAGGGCGGCGAGGATGAGGAGGACCGCGAGTAAGTGTCTGCGTTGACGCTGGCCGCTCATGAACCGATGCCCTCCGCCCTACCGTCGATCAGGACTTCAGACGGTATAGCGGAGGGCGTGGTACCAGGAGCCGTTCCGGACAGCCACCGTCTGTCTACCGACGGTACGGACGAGGTGGTCGGTTGGTTCGAAGGCGCAGGTGGGAATGTGCCGGGGGGTTGGGGGGTGGTGGTCGGGTGCGGGTGAGTGGGGGCTGGTCGCGCAGTTCCCCGCGCCCCTGGCGGGGCGCCCGTCCGTGGTCGGTCGGGTGCGGGTCGGTGGGGCTGGTCGCGCCCGCGCGGCGGAGCCCCGTATAGGTGCGGCCCCGCGCCCCCGGCGGGGCGCTGCCGTCAGGTTGCTTCCACAGCGGGTGCCGAGCCCGGAAGGGGCTTGCCCGCCGTCTCCGTCATGCGCCAGGCGGCGAAGCCGCCGATCACTGCCGCGGCCATCATGTAGTAGGCGGGCATCATCATGTTTCCGGTTGCTCCGATGAGGGCGGTGACGACGAGGGGGGTCGTGCCGCCGAAGAGGGAGACGGAGATGTTGAAGCCGATGGAGAGGGAGCCGTAGCGGACGCGGGTGGGGAAGAGGGCGGGGAGGGCGGCGGGCATGGCCGCGGTGAAGCACACCAGGAGGAGGCCGAGGGCGCCCATGCCGAGGGCGACGGCGAGGAGGCTGCCGTCGCGGATGAGGAGGAGCGCGGGGACGGAGAGGAAGAGGAAGCCCGCGCAGCCCGCGGCGATCACCGGGCGGCGGCCGACGCGGTCGGTGAGGGCGCCCGCGAACGGCTGGACGACCATCATCAGCGCCATCACGCCGAGGACGACGAGGAGGCCGTGCGTCTCGTCGTACTTCAGCTCGCTCGTCAGGTAGCTGGGCATGTACGACAGCAGCATGTAGTCCGTGACGTTGAAGACCAGGACCAGGGCCATGCACAGGAGCAGGGCCCGCCACTGGCCGGTGATCATCTCGCGCAGCGGGACCTTGGGGCGGGACCGCTCGGACTTCGCCATCTCCGCGGCGAACGCCGGGGTCTCCTCCAGGCGCATCCGCAGGTAGAGGCCGATGATGCCCATCGGGCCCGCGATCAGGAACGGGATCCGCCAGCCCCAGGCGGTCAGGTCGTCGGAGGAGAGCAGGGCCGTCATCAGGGTCACCAGGCCGGCGCCGCCGATGTAGCCGGCCAGCGTGCCGAACTCCAGCCAGCTGCCGAAGAAGCCGCGCTTCTTGTCCGGGGCGTACTCGGCGATGAACGTGGACGCGCCCGCGTACTCGCCGCCGGTGGAGAAGCCCTGCACCAGGCGGGCGGCGAGAAGCAGGATCGGGGCGCCGACGCCGATCGTCGCGTAGGAGGGGATCAGGCCGATCGCGAAGGTGCCCGCCGCCATCATGATCATGGTCACGGCGAGGACCTTCTGGCGGCCCACCCGGTCGCCGAGCGGGCCGAAGACCAGGCCGCCGAGCGGGCGGACCAGGAAGGCCGCGGCGAACGCGCCGAACGTGGACAGCAGCTGGGCGGTCGGGTTGCCGGACGGGAAGAAGACCTTGCCCAGCGTCACGGCGATGTAGCTGTAGACGCCGAAGTCGAACCACTCCATGGCGTTGCCGAGCGCGGCCGCCTTCACGGCGCGCTTCACCAGCGCGGGGTCGGTGACCGTGGGCGCGGGCGCGGGCGCGGGCGCGGGGGCGGCGGCGCGGGGGCCGGGGACCTGGACGGACGGGGTGACAGCTGTGGCGGTCGCCAAAACGGGGCTCGCCTGCCTTTCGTGGGGGACAAGGGGCACGGCCCGTGCGGCGGCGGACGGGTCGAAAAGTGACCATAGGGGGACTTGGGGGCGTTACGGCCTGTACGTGCTTCGGTGCACGGTGCAGCTAAATGCGGTGTACGCAGGGACGTCTGCCCACTCCTGAGGGCGTACGCGGGGCGCGCACTGTGATCCTTGTCGCGCTCCGTGGAGGCAACCGCACCCCCTGCCCACTATCGTCTTCCGGACCAAACGCGGGCGGACGTCAGGTGAAGAGGGGGTTGCCTGCGTCTCTGTCCAGAGGTGGTGGGAGCCTCATAGGGTTCTCAGAGCGAACGAGCGGTGTGCGGGACGGGGCGGGAGGCCGACGGGGCGTGGCGAACGTGGAGCACAGAGGGCGGACGGGGGACGCCTTCGGTGGGGCGGTGGCCGGTGCGCGGTTCAGGATGGTCCGGCTCGGCCTGTGGGCGGTGGCCGCGGTCCTTGTCGTACGGCAGCTGGCCGTCGTGCTGCGCACGCCGAGCGGGGAACGGCTGACGGACCTGGAGACCTGGGTCGGACCCGAGGGCGTGCTGCACGTCAACGGGTCGCTGTACGACTCGACGCGGTTCACCGGCACCCCCTTCGGGGGGCTGGTGCTCAAGCCGCTCACCCGGGCCGCCGAGCAGGCCCTCGGCTGGGGCTGGACCTTCGGCACCCTGCTGCTGGTGGTCGCCCTCGGGCTGGTCGCCGCCCGGGCGCTGCCCCAGCCGGTGAGCCGCCGTACCGCACTGCTGGCCGCCCCGGTCGCGATCAGCCTGCTGATGCTCTCGCTGCCGGTCCGCAACACCCTCTGGCTCGGCCAGACCAGCATCATCCCGGTGCTTCTGGTGCTGCTCGGCTGCTTCACCGTGCGCGGGGAGCGGAGCAGCGGGCTGTGCATCGGCCTGGCCGCCGCGCTGCAGCCGGCCGTGCTGCTGTTCGCGCCGCTGCTGTGGTTCACCGGCCGCCGCCGGGCCGCCCTCGCCACCGGCGCGACCTTCGCCGCGGGTACGGCGCTGGCCTGGGCGGCGATGCCGCACGACTCGTACACCTACTGGATCCACCACATCGCCGGCACCGGCCTCGGCGGCAAGGCGGACGCGCTCGCCAACCAGTCGCTGCACGGCGCGCTGCTGCGGTTCGGGCTGAGCGGGCCGCTGGAGATCGTCCTGTTCCTGGCGCTCGCCGCGGCCGTGGCCGTCCTCGCGCTGCGCCGCGCGGTGCGCTATGCCCGGGACGGGCAGCTGCTGCTCGCGGTGGCGATCACCGGCTGCGCGGTGGTGGCGGTGTCGCCGGCCGCCTGGCAGCACCAGCTGCTGTGGGTGCTGCTCGCGGTGGTCGGCCGGGCCGGGCGGCGGGCCGCCGACCGCCCGGTGTGGCCGGTCGTGGTCGTCCTGGTGATGACCCTGCCCGCCAAGGCGCTGCTGCCGAACCAGGCGCTGTTCGTGCCCGTCCGCGACAACGCCGTGCTGCTCGCGGCGCTGGCCGCGGCCACGCTCGTCCCCTTCGTGTCCCGGACCGCCCCGGAGTTCGCCCGCCCGGTCCCCACGGACTACGCGGCGCCGGTCCCGTCCCGCTTCCGCCGGATACCGCTGACGTCCTCGCTGCGCCGGGTCCTGACCCGCCCCAACCTCTTCCTCGAACTGCTCGCGATACGGCTCGTCTACTTCGCCTACCAGCAGATCCGGCTCGCCGCCGCCGGGGGAGGGGACGGCACCAGTGGGCGGCTGCGGGCCGAGCGCCACGGGCACCAGATCCACGACATCGAGCGGTTCCTGCACCTCGACATCGAGCACTGGGCCAACCACGCCGTGTTCGGCGTCGGCTGGCTGCGGAGCTTCTTCGACTTCTACTACGAGTCCTTCCACTTCGTGGTGCCGTTGAGCGTGCTCGCGGTCCTGTGCGTCCGCCGGCCGGTCGACTACCGCTGGGCCCGTACCGCCCTCGGCTTCGCCACCGGCTTCGCCCTGATCGGCTTCTGGCTCTACCCGCTGGCCCCGCCCCGGCTGATGCCGGGCCTCGGCATCATCGACACGGTCCACGGCCCGCAGAACTTCGCCAAGCCGGACTACGGCACGCTCACCCAGCTGACCAACCAGTACGCGGCGATGCCCTCGCTGCACTTCGGCTGGTCGCTGTGGTGCGGGATCGTCATCGCCGTGGTCGCCCCGAAGTGGTGGATGAAGGCCCTCGGCCTGCTCCACCCGCTCCTCACGGTGTCGGCGATCATCGCCACCGGCAACCACTGGGTGCTGGACGCGGTGGGAGGTGCGGTGGTCGTCGGCGCGGGCTTCGGGGTCGGCTATCTGCTGCAGGGGCCGCGGGCCCTGCGGGCGGTGGGGGCCGAGAAGGAAGACCGGGAGCCGGTGGTGGCGTCGGCTCCCGGGTGACGCCGGCTGGAAGTGCCGATGCGCTGTCGTTCGTCTGCGGCGCGGTGGGGGCTGGTGGCGCAGTTCCCCGCGCCCCTTTCGGGGCGCTGATCCGCGGGGCGTTTCTCAGAGCCGTTGGATGATCGTCCCGGTCGCCAGGCCGCCGCCCGCGCACATGGTGACCAGGGCGAACTCCTTGTCGGTGCGCTCCAGTTCGTGCAGGGCGGTGGTGATGAGGCGGGCGCCGGTGGAGCCGACCGGGTGGCCGAGGGCGATGGCGCCGCCGTTGACGTTGACCTTGTCGAGGTTCTGCTCGAAGACTTGGGCCCAGCTCAGGACCACGGACGCGAACGCCTCGTTGATCTCGACCAGGTCGATGTCCTTGAGGGACATGCCGGCCTTGCCGAGCACGGCGCGGGTCGCGTCGATCGGGCCGTCGAGGTGGAAGTGCGGGTCGGCGCCGACCAGGGCCTGGGCGACGATCCGGGCCCGGGGGCGGAGTTTCAGGGCGCGGGCCATCCGCTTCGAGGCCCACATGATCGCGGCGGCGCCGTCGGAGATCTGGGAGGAGTTGCCTGCCGTGTGGACGGCGGTGGGCATGACCGGCTTGAGGCCCGCCAGCGCCTCCGCCGACGTGTCCCGCAGCCCCTCGTCCCGGTCGACCAGGCGCCACATGCCCTGCCCCGCGTGCTGCTCCTCCTCCGTCGTCGGCACCTGGACGGCGAAGGTCTCCCGCTTGAAGCGTTCCTCGGCCCAGGCGTGCGCCGCCCGCTCCTGCGAGAGCAGCCCGAGCGCGTCGACGTCCGCGCGGGTCAGGCCCCGGTTGCGGGCGATGCGCTCGGCCGCCTCGAACTGGTTGGGCAGGTCGACGTTCCACTCGTCGGGGAAGGGCTTGCCCGGCCCGTGCTTGGAGCCGGAGCCCAGCGGTACGCGGGACATCGCCTCGACCCCGCAGCTGATCCCGACGTCGATGACGCCGGCGGCGATCATGTTGGCGGTCATGTGCGAGGCCTGCTGGGAGGAGCCGCACTGGCAGTCGACGGTCGTCGCCGCCGTCTCGTACGGCAGCCCCATGGTCAGCCAGGCCGTGCGCGCGGGGTTCATGGACTGCTCGCCGGCGTGGGTCACCGTGCCGCCGACGATCTGCTCGACGCAGTCGGCGGGGATGCCGGTGCGGCCGAGGAGTTCTCGGTAGGTCTCGCCCAGGAGATAGGCGGGATGGAGGTTGGCGAGCGCGCCACCGCGCTTGCCGATGGGGGTGCGTACGGCTTCGACGATCACGGGTTCCGCGGCCATGGGGGCTCGGTCCTCTCCTCGGTCACCCGCGCGGCGCAGGGGCGTCCCGGCCCGGCCCGCCACGCAGAACTAGAACGCGTACTAGTTCTGTGTGCAGTCTGCTGACAGCCTGTCCACAACCGCAAGGGGGTTGCATGCAATTGGAGCGCCCGTGCCCCTTGCGACTTGTAGAACCCGTTATTACCTTCGCGGCAGCCGACCCTTTCTGATGGGTCGTCAGAACCGAAGTCCAGAACGCATGTCCAGGCCCGTACACGGTGGGAGTGAGTCGCCAATGCCCTGTCCCGCGCTGCCCGACGGGTTCGACCTCACCGACCCCGATCTGCTCCACCACCGGGTGCCGCTCCCGGAGTTCGCCGAACTGCGCCAGGCGGAACCGGTCCGCTGGATCGAACAGCCGCACGGCCTCGCCGGGTTCGCGGACGACGGCTACTGGGCCGTCACCCGGCACGCGGACGTCAAGTACGTCTCCACGCACCCCGAGATCTTCTCGTCCTGGCTCAACACGGCGATCATCCGCTTCGGCGAGCACATGCAGCGGGACGCGATCGACGCCCAGCGGCTGATCCTGCTCAACATGGACCCGCCGGAGCACACCCGGGTCCGCCAGATCATCCAGCGCGGCTTCACCCCGCGCTCCATCCGCGCCCTGGAGGAACGGCTGCGCAGCAGGGCCGGGGCGATCGTCGAGGCGGCCCGCGCCCACTCGGGACCCTTCGACTTCGTCACCGAGGTCGCCTGCGAGCTCCCCCTCCAGGCGATCGCCGAGCTGATCGGCATCCCGCAGGACGACCGGGCCAAGATCTTCGACTGGTCCAACAAGATGATCTCGTACGACGACCCGGAGTACGCGATCACCGAGGCGGTGGGCGCCGAGTCCGCCACCGAGCTGATCGCGTACGCGATGAACATGGCCGCCGACCGCAAGCAGTGCCCGGCCAAGGACATCGTCTCCACGCTGGTGGCGGCCGAGGACGAGGGCAACCTGAACTCCGACGAGTTCGGCTTCTTCGTGCTGATGCTCGCGGTGGCCGGCAACGAGACCACCCGCAACGCCATCACCCACGGCATGCACGCGTTCCTGACCCACCCGGACGCCTGGGACCTCTACAAGCGCGAGCGCCCGGCGACCGCCGCCGAGGAGATCGTCCGCTGGGCCACCCCGGTCAACTCCTTCCAGCGCACCGCCACCCAGGACACCGAACTGGGCGGCAAGCTGATCCGCAAGGGCGACCGGGTCGGCGTCTTCTACGCCTCCGCCAACCACGACCCCGAGGTCTTCACCGACCCCGACACCTTCGACATCACCCGCGACCCCAATCCCCACCTCGGCTTCGGCGGCGGCGGCCCGCACTACTGCCTCGGCAAGTCCCTGGCCGTCCTGGAGATCGACCTGATCTTCAACGCCATCGCCGACGCGATGCCGGACCTGCGGCTGGTCAGCGACCCGGACCGGCTCCGCTCGGCGTGGATCAACGGGGTGAAGCACCTCCAGGTCACCACGGAACGGCCGTAGTCCCCTCCGAACCCGGGCCGACGGCTCCCGGCGCCGCCGGCCCGTCCGGGCATACGTCGGCACCCTCGCCCAGAGGAAAGGGGCGAGGGTGCCGGAAGCGCAGGGGAGAGCTGGTCGGGCGGCTCAGTACCAGCCGTTGGCCTGCCAGAAGCTCCAGGCGGCCGTGGGGCTGCCGTAGCGGGAGTTCATGTAGTCCAGACCCCACTTGATCTGGGTGGCCGGGTTGGTCTTCCAGTCGGAGCCGGCGGACGCCATCTTCGAGCCGGGCAGGGCCTGGACCAGGCCGTAGGCGCCGGAGGACGAGTTGGTCGCGGAGGGGTTCCAGCCGCTCTCGTGCGAGACGATCTTGCTGAACGCGTTGAACTGCGCGGCGTCCGGAATCATCTTGTGCGCGATCGCCTGAGCGGAGGAGGCCGAGGTGGTGGCGGCCTGGGCGGGCGCCGCGCTCAGTGCCATACCGGCGGTGGCGGCGGCCACGGCGGCGGCGGTGAGGACCTTCTTCGGGGAAGCGATGCGGCGGATGATGGACACGGACACGGAGAACCTCGTTCGTCGGGGACAGGAAGTCGCCGTGCTCCGGAATCCCGCGGGACGGGTGTCCGTATGCGTCGGCGCCGCGGCCCGCTGTGGGCTCGTGGCGCCTGGCGACGTCGTCCAGACAAGCAGCCCGGAACCTTGCCCGCAATCACCCCTTTTACTAGTGGTGGTCGCATAGGCGCCGATGGTCCGTTGTGTGGCGTGGCTCTCAATGTGCAGGTCAGAGGGCCTGGCGAATCGGATATATGGGAGAAGTCTGGCTACTACTCCGGGTCGTAGGTGACCTGCGTCATGTGGGGTGCTTCACCGGTCGCCTCACCGCGCGCGTACGACGCGTCACGCCCCGGGGCCGTCGAATGTGACCGCGGTCTCGAACGCGGCCCTGCGGGTCGCCCGCCGCAGCGCCCGCAGCAGCGCCGGACCGAGCACCAGGGTGAGGACGACCGTGCACAGGGCCCGGCCCAGGTTCCAGCCCATGGCGGTGGCCAGGCTGTAGGCGAGGAACCGGGCCAGGTTGGCGGCGGGCCCGGCGTCCGGGTCGAAGGCGATGTTCGAGGCGGTACCGCTCAGCAGCGGCCAGCCCGCCAGGTCCACGGTCATGCCGTACGCGAAGGCGGCGACGAAGCCGTAGACCGCCAGCAGCACCAGCTCCGCCCGCCCGCGCAGCCGTCCGGCGCCCGGCAGCAGCCCGGCCCCCATCGTGAACCAGCCCATCGCCAGCATCTGGAACGGCAGCCACGGCCCCACCCCGCCCGTGAGCAGCGCGGACGCGAACATCGTGAGCGAGCCGAGGGTGAACCCGAAGCCAGGCCCGAGCACCCGCCCGCTCAGCACCATCAGGAAGAACATCGGCTCGATCCCGGCGGTGCCCGCGCCGATCGGCCGCAGCGCCGCCCCGGTCGCGGCCAGCACGCCGAGCATGGCCACCGCCTTCGGGCCGAGCCCCGACTCGGAGATCGTCGCCCCGAGCACGGTGACCAGCAGCACCAGCAGACCCGCGAAGAGCCAGGGCGCGTCCTGGGCGTGCGAGGCGATCCGGGAGGAGGGCGGGGCGAGGAAGGGCCAGCCGATCGCGACCACACCGACCGCGCTGACCAGGAGCAGCGCCGCGAGCGAGCGGGGACCGAGCCGCACCGGGTCCGTCATGCCAGCGCCTCCCTCACCTGGGCCGCCGTGAGCCACCGCTGCGGCGCGAGGATCTTCGTCACCTGCGGGGCGAAGGACGGCGAGGAGACGACGATCTCGTCCGTCGGCCCGTCCGCGATCACCTCCCCCTCCGCGAGCAGCACCACCCGGTGCGCGAGCTCGGCGGCCAGCTCCACGTCGTGCGTGGCCAGCACGATCGCGTGCCCGTCCGCCGCGAGCCCGCGCACCACGTCCACCAGCCGGGCCTTCGCCGCGTAGTCCAGCCCCCGGGTCGGCTCGTCGAGCAGGAGCAGCGGCGGCCGGGCGGTCAGGACGACGGCCAGCGCGAGCGCCAGCCGCTGCCCCTCGCTCAGATCACGGGGGTGGGTGCCGTCCGCGACCCCGGGAAGCAGGCCGGACACCAGACCGCGGCAGGTCCCGGGCGCCGCCCCCGCGTCCCGGTCGGCGGCCGCGCACTCGGCGCCCACCGTGTCGGCGTACAGCAGGTCCCGGGGCTCCTGCGGGACCAGTCCGACCAGGCGTACGAGGTCACGCGGGCGCGTCCGATGCGGCACCGCGCCACCGACCCGGACCGTGCCGGAGCCCGGCGCCACCAGTCCGACCAGGGCGCTCAGCAGCGTGGACTTCCCGGCGCCGTTGCGGCCCATGAGGGCCACGGTCTCGCCGGGCGCGACCGTGAGATCGACGTGCCGCAGGGCATCCACCCGGTCCCGGCGGACGGCGAGCGAGCGGACCTCGGCGAGGGCGTCGGCGCGGGACGCCCGACCCTGCGGCGCCGATGCCGATACCGATGCCGATACCGAAGCCGCTGCCGGTGTCGGTGTCGGTGTGCGCTCGGCGAGGCGCTCGCGCAGCCCGCCCGCCTGCCGCCGGGCGTCCCGCACGGTCATCGGCAGCGGCGACCACCCCGCCAGCCGCCCCAGCTCCACCACCGGCGGACACACCGGCGAGACGGCCATCACCTCGGCGGGCGTCCCGCACACCGGCGCCGCCCCGGGCGCCGGGAGCAGCACGACCCGGTCGGCGTACTGCACCACCCGCTCCAGCCGGTGCTCGGCCATGAAGACCGTGGTCCCCAGGTCGTGCACCAGCCGCTGGAGGACGGCCAGCACCTCCTCGGCGGCGGCCGGGTCGAGCGCGGAGGTCGGTTCGTCGAGGACCAGGACCCGGGGGTGCGGAGTGAGCACCGACCCGATCGCGACCCGCTGCCGCTGCCCGCCCGACAGCGTGGCGATCGACCGGCCCCGCAGCTCGGCCAGCCCGAGCAGATCGAGGGTCTCCTCCACCCGCCGCCGCATCACGGCCGGGGCGATCCCCAACGACTCCATCCCGTAGGCGAGTTCCTCCTCCACCGTGTCGGTCACGAAGTGCGCGAGCGGATCCTGCCCCACCGTGCCGACCACATCGGCGAGTTCGCGCGGCCTGTGGGTACGGGTGTCGCGCCCCGCGACCGTCACCCGGCCCCGCAGAGTGCCCCCGGTGAAGTGCGGCACCAGCCCGCTCACGGCGCCCAGCACCGTCGACTTCCCGGTGCCCGACGGCCCCACCAGCAGCACGAGTTCGCCTTCCGGCACTTCGAGGTCGACGCCCCGGACGGCGGGCCCGGCCGCGCCCTCGTACGTCACCGAGACATCCTCGAAACGGATCACGACGGCTCCTTCGGCACGACGAACGCGGGCAGCAGACCCAGCAGCACGGCGGCCGCCGGCCACAGCGGAAGCGTGGGGGCGACCAGCGGTACGACCCCGGGACGCAGCCCGTCCGGATCGCGTACGGCGGCCACGGCGATCAGCGCGGCGACGGCCGCCCCCGCCCCCGACACCAGCCAGGCCCGCGCGTCCCACGGATCCGGCCGGTACCGCGTCCGCATCGAACGCCGGCCGCCGAGCCGCAGCCCCGCCAGCGCGGCGACCACCCCGGCGAGCAGCACGGGCACCCCGTAGCCGCCGCCGTCCGCCGCCAGCAGCCCGTACGTCCCCGCGCAGACGCCCAGCAGACCGCCGAGGGTGAGCGCGGCCGTCGTACGCCGCACCCCGGCGGGGACGTCCGCGCTGCGGCCGTATCCCCGCGCGTCCATCGCGGCGGCCAGGGCGACCGACCGCTCCAACGCGCCCTCCAGCACCGGGAGTCCGACCTGCAGCAGCCCGCGGACCCCCGAATCGGGACGGCCCCGCAGCCTGCGCGCCGCCCGCAGCCGTCGGCCGTCGGCGATCAGGTTCGGCGCGAACGTGAGCGCGACGACCACGGCCACGCCCAGCTCGTACAGGGCCCCGGGCAGCGACTTCAGCAGCCGCGCCGGACTGGCGAGCGCGTTCGCCGCCCCGACGCAGATCAGCAGCGTGGCGATCCGCAGCCCGTCGTACAACGAGAAGACCACCCCCTCGGCGGTGACCCGCCCGCCGAGCCGGATGCCCTGCGCCCAGTGCGGGAGCGGGACTTCGGGAAGGGTGACGAGCGTGTGCGAACCGGGGATCGGCGAGCCGAGGACGACGGTGAACACGAGACGCACGAGGAGAACGGCGAGGGCCAGCTTGGCGAAGCCCGCGTAGGAGCGGGCCCACGGGGCGGACCGGCTCCGGCAGACGGCCACGACGTAAGCGGTCACGCTGATGAGAAGGGCGAGGAGGAGGGGGTTGGCGGTACGGGACGCGGCGACCCCGAGCGAGAGCGACCAGAGCCACCAGGCACCGGGATGAACGGGGGAGCGGTACGGGTGCCGGGGGGTGGGGCGCCCCGTCAGGGGCGCGGGGAACTGCGCGACCAGCCCCCACCCGCCCGCAGCCGAGCGACTGCCGCGTTCACGCATTCTTCCGCCGCCGCGCCTGCCAGAACGCCCCCGCGGCAAGAACCACGACGACTCCCGCCCCGGCCAGCAACCCCACCGACGGCCCGCCACCGCCGCCCGATGTACCGTCCGCCGTCATCGCCTCCCCGCACCCCTTCCCGGGATACCCGGCGATCGCACACAACAACGCGTTCGCGTCGTACCGCAGCGGCTTCGCCACCGCCGCCAGCGCCTCCGCCGTCGTCGCGTCCGCAGCCACCACCGCGCACGCGGTCCGGCGAGCGGGCGGGCGCTCCCCGGACGGCGCGTCGGCCGTCGTACCGAAGTCGACGACCAGCGCCACCCGCTTCTTCCCCGCGACCGCGTCCGTGCTGCCGCAGATGCTCCCGAAGTCCGCCGTCCCGCGCGGCTGCGACGCGTCCGCGGAGTCCTCGCTCACCGCGAACCGGAAACCCTCGACGGAACCGTCGGCGGGCCGCGCCGTGGAGGGCCCCTGGGTGGCGTACGTCCAGCGCGAGCCGTCCCGCTCCCAGAAGGACCAGTAGCGGTACCCGACGGCCTGCGCCGGAACGGCGACCGCGCACAGCGCCACCGCGGCCACGAGCAGCAGCACCGCACGGCGGACGGCGGTCACAGCTGCTGCTGCTTCCGGCGGCCGCTGAGCAGGAAGCCGATGCCGATCCCGGCGACGAGACCGGTGCCGACGATCCACCAGACATTCGTGCCCGACGACTTCTTCCCGTCGTTCTTCTCCTCGGCGTGCCTGGTGGCGGCCGCCACCGGGGCGGGCCCGGTCGCGTTGAGGGCCGTCACCAGGTCCGTACCGCCGAAGTTCCGCGGGTCCTTGCCCATCGCGTGGGCGGCGAAGACCAGTTCGGCGTAGGCCGCGGGCCCGCTCTGCCTCGCCCACCGCACGGAGTTCGCCTCCAGCCAGGCGTACGGCTTCTTCGCGGTCCGCGTCCCGCCCTGCGCGGCCATGGCGACGACCGCGTCGGCGGTGTTGCCGTAGTCCGGCTGGGGCTTGGCGCCGGCGAGCACGGAGACCAGGTGGCCCTTCTCGTCGACGGCGTCGGCGAGGTACGCGGCGCCGTTGCGGGCGACCTCCTGCCGGGTGAGGGCCTGGTCGGAGTCGGCGCAGACGTGGCCGTCCGCCGGGGCCTTCCCGGCCGTCGGCGCGAAGCCCTTGCCGAGGGCGCCGAGCACCCCGGCGGCCGTCGCGTCCGCGTTGGCGGTCAGCTTGCCGTCCTTGCCCGGCTGGTAGGCGAGACCGCCGCCACCGTCCTGGCCGCACCGGATGGACCACGTGGCGAGGAGGCCGTACGGCGACTTGTCCGCGCTCGCGCCGGCCGCCGCGAGCGCGCCGACGACCACGCCGGTGGAGTTGGTGTCGCTGGGCGAGCCCGGGGCGTAGCCCCAGCCGCCGTCCTTGTTCTGCTGCGACTTCAGCCAGGTCACGGCCTTGCCGGCGGCGGCGTCGTGCCCGCCGACGGCCGTCAGCGCCTGTACGGCGGCGGCCGTGCTGTTGGTGTCGACGGTCACCTTGGCGTCGCAGGCCGCCGTCGGCTCGGCGCGGAACGCGGCGAACGCGCCGCTCGCGCACTGCTGCCCGGCCAGCCAGTCCACCGCCTTCGCGGCCGGGGTCACCCCGACCGTGCGCTGCGCGAGCAGGGCGAGCGACTGGCGCCAGACGCCGTCGAACGTGGGGTCCGCGCTGCCGTACAGGCCCGACGGGAGCACGGCCGAGGCGGACGGGGACGGGGTGCCGGCGGCCAGTGCGGCCGTGGCGGGCGTGGCGGCACCGATGACGGCGGTGGCGGCCAGCACCGCGGCGCTGCGGCGGAGGACGTTCATGGTCGGCGGGTGCCTCTCCCTGCGGGGGAGCCGGGCAGCACGGGACACCCCGGCGGCTCGGCTCCGCGAACCTCGACGGTGCCGTGCGCCGGCGGACACCGGCGCACCTGAGCCGATCAACGTCCCGGGCGGGGCAGTCCGGCTCACCGCCGACGGCGGATCACGGTTGCGGGTCAGCGCCGGAATTGCACCGGCTTCCCCCCGTACGGGTGATGACGACCCGGCTACTTTACCGGCCGTCTACAAGAAACTGAGAGGGGGCTGTGCGCAGGACCGATTCGTTATGGTCATGCCATGACGGGGAGACTGCTCGGCTCGGGCCGCTCGGCCGACGTGTACGAGATCGACGAGGCGTGGGTGCTGCGCCGGGACCGGGAGGGCTGGGGGGACGCGGCGGCCGAGGGCGCGGTGATGACGTACGTACGGGAGCACGGGTACCCGGCGCCCCGGGTGCGGCCCTCCGGGTCCCGGACCGAGCTGGTCATGGAGCGGCTGGCGGGGCCGACCATGCTGGCGGTGCTGCTGTCGGGGGAGATGGGCGCGGAGGAGGGCGGCGCGCTGCTCGCCTCGCTGCTGCGGCGGCTGCACGCCGTGCCCGGGCGGGACCCGGCCGACCCCGGCGCCCGCGTGCTCCACCTCGACCTGCATCCCGACAACGTGATGCTCACCCCCGACGGTCCCCGGGTCATCGACTGGACCAACGCGGAGGACGGCCCGCCCGGCCTCGACTGGGCCATGTCCGCGGTGATCCTCGCCCAGGTCGCCGTCGGCGAGATGCCCGACGTCCACCCCCTCCTCGCGGCCCTCCTCGCCGACCCCTCCGAACTCACCGGGGCCGGCCTGACGGAGGCACTCCGACGGCGCGCCCTCAACCCGACGATGAGCCACCGGGAGGTCGAACTCCTGGGCGAGGCGGAGAAGTTGATACGGCGACTGACCGGGCTGTAGACCGGCGACCGGCCGGCTCGGTTCCGGGGCTGCCGCCGGACCGAGCTGCGGGACTGTCGCCCGGTCGGGCTGCGGGACTGTCGCCCGGTCGGGCTGCGGGACTGTCGCCCGGTCGAACTATGGGACCGTCGGCCGGTTTGGCTTCGGCCTCGTCGGTCGGGAGGGCGTGCTCGGCCGTCCGCCGTGCGCCGGGTGCTAGGCCGCCGTGGCGAACGGGGCGATGTGGGCGGTGAGGTGGCGGGCCATGCGGCGGAGGGCGTCCTCGCAGGCGGAGGGGGTGTCGGCGGTCGCGACCCAGAGGGCCAGCCGGTCGTCGGCGGTGGCGTGCCGGCCCTCGGTGACGTGGCTGCCGGTGTCCTGGGTGAGGATCATGCGGTCGGCACCGGGTTCCTGGGCCGCGTCGGGGGAGAGGTCCAGGTGGTCGAGGCGGCCGGTGGCGGCCGGGTAGGCGAACTGGATCGCGGCCGCCCGCTGCCGGGTGGGCGTGGTGTCCGGGACCTCGCCGGTGGCGAGCGCCGCGGCGGCCTGGGCGAGGTCGACACCGGTGGCCCGCCGGACGAGGAGCGGGATCAGGTCGCCCGGGAGGTACGGGGTGACGCCGGTGACCCGGGGGCCGCGGTCGGTGAGGGTCAGCCCGATGTGCAGGACACCCCGGGTGAGACCGAGGGCGTGCACGGTGCGGTCGACGGCCAGCCGCAGGAAACGGTTGTGCAGCAGGCCGTCGTGGGCGTGCACGAGATGCCGCAGCGGCTGCCGGGCGGGGGCCGGGCCCAGGGTCGTACGGGTGATGGCCGCGATGCGGATCTCGCCGTCCAGGACGACCGTCTCGGCCGAGACCCGGGGCGCGCCCGGACCGGCGCCCGGATCGTCGACCGGGACCGTGCGGTCCGCCAGCAGCGCGCGCAGCGCGGCCGGGTCGGCGCAGGCGGCGGCCGTGGCGGGGGAGAGGCCGGGCAGCCCCAACTGCCCGGCGATCCTGGCGGCGGCGACCGCGTACTCGCCCGAGTGGGTCAGCACGCCGCGGACCCGGTGCCGGGCCGCGAACCGCACCACCGCCGATGCCGTCGCCCCGTCCTTGCCGGGGTCCGCCGCGAGCTGACCGGCCAGGCACGGACGTGCCCAGTCGGGCGGCGCGGGGTCCACCAGCACCACCGGGCGGGCCGCGGCGACGCGCGTCAGGACGAACTCGTCGTACGCACGCCGACGACCGGCCCCGAGGAGCAGGACAGGCTGCGACATCGGTTCGCCTCACCTTCTGGGGAGGAGGCGGGGCGGCTGGTCGCCCCGGGTGCCGCTCCCCCATCGGCGGCACCCGGGGCGGGTCGGTTCGACCGTGGCCTGGTGAGGTGATCCTTTCCTGTCGGACCGTCATATGTCAACGATTGCTGCCCTGTTCCGCAGTGGTCCTTGTCATGTCTGGTGGCCGGGACCGAGGATTCGATAGCCTCGCGTCTGCTCGGCCGGGCAACCCGCCGACGCCGAACGGTCGTTGACATGTGTTCAGGGGGATCTTGGTGAGTGACGCCCATGCCCCGCTGACCGGCGTTCTGGAGCGGCTCGGGGAGCTGACCGGACGGCCCGGGCGGCTGTCCGAGGTGCTGGACGTCGCCGAACTGTCGTACCGCACCGGGATCCCCGTCGGAGCCGTCGCCGAACTGCTCGCCGGCCGGGCCGCGCCCGAGGCGGGGCTCGCCGAACGGGTGCGGCAGCGGCTGGACTTCATCCGGGAGAACCGGCGCCGGCCCGACGGCAAGCGGTACTCGCTGGGGGAGCTGGCGGCGATCGCCGGCACCAGCAGGCAGTGGCTGAGCGAATGGCGCAAGAGCGGCCTGCCGAGCCTCGAACACACCGACCGGCTACGGCGGTTCTTCGGCCTGCCGCCCGGCTTCTTCACCGCCGACGAACCCGAGGCGCTCCACGAGGCGCTCCAGCCGGTGCTCCAGTGGTACGAGGCACAGGCCGACCCGCTGTCCCGGCTGCGCGAGAGCGGACTGGGCCGGCTGGCCGCCCGTGCCCCGCAGATGAACGCCCGGCAGCTCGCCACCCTCGCCGACCTGGCCGAGATGATCATCACCTCCGAGGGCGCCGCCAACTGAGCCCGGAGCAGGCCGACTCACGACTTCGAGGACACCCCATGCCCTTAGGAACGACGCCGACCACCCGGGAGGACGACGACGCATGAGCCCGAGACGATCGCCCAAGCGGTTCCTCGACCGGCTCGTCCGGGACACCGCCCGCACGCTGGAACCGCCGACCGGACCCGAGGCGTTCCTGCACGCGCTGTGCGACACCCTCGGCCCGGCACTGGACCGCCCGGTCCGGCTCAGGTTCGTCGCCTTCCCGCCGGGACTCGACGTCTCCGGGATCACCCTCGCCACGGACGACGAGTACATCGTCGTCGTCGAGG
This sequence comes from Streptomyces sp. NPDC090088, assembly GCF_044747345.1. NCBI lineage: Bacteria > Bacillati > Actinomycetota > Actinomycetes > Kitasatosporales > Streptomycetaceae > Streptomyces > Streptomyces sp. NPDC090088. The sequence continues at coordinate 1,091,970 of NZ_JBIVDZ010000001.1, forward strand.
AACGGGCCGCCGACGCCCACAAGTTCGTGATCGCCGGGCACGAGATCGGCCACATCCACTACGGCACGCTGGACGTCCACTACCCGGACGGCACGCCCGCCGCCGCCCGCCGGCTGCTCGCCCGGTCGAACGAGGACGTCCCCTGGGACCGGGTCGTCGCGCTGGCCACCCGCTCGCCCGCCGCCCCCGCCGCGCAGGCCGAGTGGGAGGCCGAGGAGTGCGGGCTGCGGCTGGCCGCCAAGTTCCGCAAGGTGGTCGGGCCGTACGCGGCGACCGGCCGCACCACCCAGGACACCCTGACCGACCGGCTGTCGTCCTCGCTGGGCAACATCGGCGGCCCGTGATGGGCGGTGGCCGGCACTGGGACATGGCGGGTTCCTTCGCCGCCTACGCGATCCCGGCCGTGCTGATGGCCGTGGCCTTCGTGATCAAACTGCCGCTGCTCAGACGCGCCTGGCAGGACCCGATCCTGCGGGCCACCGCCCTGCTGCTCGGCATCGGCGCGATCGTCTTCGCCTCGCTCCCGCCGGGCAACCTGCACCGCATCAACGAGCTCACCGGTGTGCCCAACTTCGCCGGTGTCTGGGTCTATTCGCTGCTGACCGCCTACTCCGGCGCCTGCCTCTGGCTGATCATCACCTGGCGCGAACCGCCGTCCGCCGCCCGGCGCCGCAGGACCCGCCTGGTGTGGGCCGCGTACGCCGTGACCATCGTCGGCCTCTGGGTGACCTTCGCCCTCGGCGACCACCACGTGGAACGGCTCCGCGACCTCGACACGTACTACGCCGACACCCCCTGGATGCGCGAGCACACGCTGCTCTACCTCCTCGCGCACATGGTGTCGGCCGTGGTCGCCGCGAGCATCCTGTGGGCCTGGTTCCAGGAGATCGCCGAGACCTGGCTGCGCCGGGCCGTGGTCTGCCTCCAGGTCGCCTACGCGCTCGGGTTCGTCTTCGACGTCGCCAAGACGGCCGCCGTCGCCGCCCGTTGGACGGGCCACGACTGGGACTACCTCTCCACGTACGTCGCCCCGCCGTTCGCCATCGCCGAGGCGTTCCTGGTCTCGGTCGGTTTCCTCGCCGGCCAGATAGGCCCGCTCTGCGAGGAACACCGGCGGCTGCGCCGCACCCACCGGCGACTGGAGCCGCTGTGGCGGGCGATGCTGACCGTCGGCGCGGCCCCCGCCCCGGCCACCGGCCGGGTCTCGGGCGCCGAACTCCGGCTGGAACTGCGCCGGGCGGCCATCAACGACGGCCTGCTCAGGCTCGCCCCCCGGCTCAGCGGGGAGCGGCGCGAGCGGATCCGGCGCCGGGCGACGGCCGAGGGGTACGACGGGTCCGCCGCGCGCGGGATCGCGGCGGCGGTCGACATCCTGGTGGCGGTGGACGCGTCGCGGGCCGTGGCCGACGGCCCGGCCACGGCCCACCCCGCCCAAGGCCACCCCGCCCAAGGCCACGCCGACGCCGACGACACCCCCACCGATGTCCCCGACAGCGAACTGGAGTCCGTGGCGCACGCGCTGCGGGTCCACGCACCGGTCATAGAAACGTTCCGCCGGCAGGCGGCCGCCACAGAAGGTCTCAGCACCCATGCCTGACATGCCCGACCGAGCCACCGCAGCGGGCCGTCGCACCGCGATCGTCATCGGCGGCAGCACCGCCGGACTGCTCACCGCCTCGGTCCTCGCCACCCGCTTCGACGAGGTCACGGTCGTCGAGGCCGACCGGCTGCCCGAGGGCCCCGAACACCGCAGGGGCCTGCCGCAGGCCCGGCACGCGCACCTCCTGTGGTCCGGCGGCGTGGCGGCCCTGGAGGACCTGCTCCCGGGCGTCACCGACGAGTTGGTCCGCCGGGGCGCCGGACTCGTCGACGTGATGAAGGACCTGGTGAGCAAGGCGCCGACGGGGCAGTGGTTCCGGCGGTTCACCGACTCGCGGCACAGCATGATCGTATGCAGCCGGGACCTCTTGGACGCGGTGGTCCGGGCGGAGGTGCTGGCCAGGCCGGGGGTGACACTGCGGGACGGCACCCGGGTGGCGGGGCTGGTGGGCGACCGGGACCGGGTGTCCGGCATACGTGTCTCCGGCACCGGCACCGACTCCGATGGCGGCGGTGAGGACGGTGCCGGCGGACGGGACGGCGTCCTGCTCGCCGATCTCGTCATCGACGCCAGCGGCCGCGGCTCCCGGACCCCCGAGTGGCTGACGGAACTGGGCCTGCCGCCGGTCACGGAGCGCGTCGTGGACGCAGGGGTGGCCTATGCCAGCCGCGTCTACGAGGCTCCGCCCGCCACCGCCGCCCTGCCCCGCTACCCCGTGGTCAACGTCCAGGCCGACCCGCGCAACGCCCCGGGCCGCGGCGGGGTCCTCCTCCCCATCGAGGGCGGCCGCTGGCTGGTCACCGTCTGCGGCACCCGCGGCGGCCAGCCGACCGCCGAACCCGCCGGGTTCGAGCACTTCGCGCTCACCGGCCTCAAGGACCCGATCATCGGCCGGCTGATCGCGAACGCCCGGCCGCTGACCGACCCGGTCACCACCCGCAGCACGGCCAACCGCCGCCGCTACTACGAGAACGTCCCCGTCTGGCCGGAGGGGTTCGCGGTGGTCGGTGACGCGGTCGCCGGCTACAACCCGGTCTACGGCCACGGCCTCTCGGTCGCCGCGCAGAGCGCGATCGCGGTCCGCGAGGTGCTCGGCCGGCAGGACGCGGGTGCGCTGGGCACCGCCCGCCGCATCCAGCGCGCGGTGGCCCGGCCGGTGGGCAACGCGTGGAATCTGGCGGTGGGGCAGGACGCGTACTACCCGGGGGCGGCACCGGAGCCGCCGACGGCGGTGGAACGCCTGCTAACGGCGTACGTCGACAAGGCGGTGGCGGCGGGCTCGGGCAACCCGCGCGCGCTGCACGGGCTGCTCGACGTGATGAGCCTGACGACACCGCCGACGCGGCTGTTCGCACCCGACATGCTGTGGAACATCTTCTTCGCCGGGCGCAAGGGGCCGTTGGGGGAGGTGCCGCTCTCGGTCGCGGAGCGCGAGGCGGCGGGGCTGGAGAGGTAACGGGGGCGGCACCTCACCCGGCCGCCCGCGGAGTCGGCCCGCCGAAGGGGAGGACCAGGGACCGGGAGGCCAGCAGCCACCTCCCTTCCTCCCTGCGGAACGTGTCCTCGTACTGGCCGATCTGGACGGGCGGCGCGGCCGGGACCATGCCGCCCTCGTACCCGTCGACCCGGTACGTCTGGAAGTACGAGGTGGCGGTCGCCGTGTCCGGCCCGGTGACCGTGACCAGGATGTTGGACATGATCCGGCGGGAGAGGCGCCCCGCCGGGCGGGAGCCGAAGTACGCGGCGAGCGCCGCCCGCCCTTCGGCCCGCCGTCCGTCGCCCGGCGGCGGCCACTCCCACCGGCCGTCCTCCGTGAACAGCTCGGCGACGGAGGAGGGTTCGCCGAGATCAAGGCGGTGGACGAAGTCGATGACGAGACGCTCGCAGGCGCGCTCGGCGAGCAGCCGCTCCAAGGGGTCCAGCCGCTCCAAGGGGTCCAGTCGTTCCGAAGGGTCCAGTCGTTCCGAAGGGTCCAGTCGTTCCGAAGGGTCCAGTCGTTCCGAAGGGTCCAGTCGTTCCGAAGGGTCCATGAGAGGCGTTTCTACACCGCCATGTACGTGACCGGTTCGGTCCCCGCCACCGGTTCCACCTGCCCCAGCTTCACCAGGCGGCGCAGGTGCGCCTCCGCCTCCGAGACGGCGATGTTCCGCGATCCGTAGGGGATCCGGTCCCAGGGCCGGTTCCACTCCATCCGCACCGCCAACTCCCAGGGCGTGAGCGGCTGTCGGAGCAGGGACAGCAGGTCGGCGAGGCGTTCCTCGTGGTGGGAGAGGAGTTCCCGGACCCGGCCCGGCGCGTCGGCGAAGGTGTGCTGGTGGGCCGGGAGGACCTCGGCGGGGGCGAGGCGGCCGATGCGTTCCAGGGAGTCGAGGTAGTCGCCGAGGGGGTCGGTGACGGTCGCGTCGTCGGGGTCCTCGTAGAGGCCGATGTGCGGGGTGATCTCGGGGAGGAGATGGTCACCGGAGAACAGGCGTCCGTGACCGGGGAGTTCGGCCGGGTGGGCCTCCTCCAGGTGCAGGCAGACATGGCCGGGCGTGTGCCCGGGCGTCCAGATCGCGCGCAGCCGGCGGCCGGGGAGGTCGAGCAGCTCGCCGGGGACGATCTCGCGGTCGGGCAGGGCGGGCGCCAGCCCCGCCGGAGTGCTCCGGCGGCGGGGTCCGCCCCGCAGCGGTGCCACGTGCTCCTCGGGCGCCCCGGCGGCCGTGAGCTTCGCCGCCATGTACGTGAACCAGCGTTCGGGCCGGGTCTCCCGCGCCCGCCGTACGATCGCCGCGTCGGCCGCGTGCATCGCGATCCAGGCCCCGGAGGCCTCCCGCACCCGCCCCGACAGCCCGTGGTGGTCGGGGTGGTGGTGGGTGATGACGACGCCGTGCACCTCGCCGGCCCCGACCTCGCACGCGTCCAGCCCCGCCGCCAGCACGTCCCAGGACCCGGGGTCGTCCCACCCGGTGTCGACCAGCACGGGTCCGCGGTCGGTGTCGACGACGTACACGAGGGTGTGGCCGAGGGGGTTGTCCGGGATGGGCACCTCGACGGAGCGCACACCTCCGCCGTGGTCGTTCACGGTCACCTCCGGCGCCACCGCGGCCGTCCCGCCCTCCCGGGCCTGTCCGTCCCGCTCGTCCCGCTCGCCCTGCCCGTCCTGACTGTTCGCCATCCCGCCGCCCTCCGCCCCCGCGCCGTCCCACGGCCTTCGCTCACTATAACCAGACCTGATTGAACGTCAGATGCAGAGAGGCGAAGGTCACTTGGGAACGGCGCGGGGCGCGGTCAGGAGCAGAGGTTGACGTGCCGGACGGCCAGGACGTGCCCCGCCGCGTCGATGAGGCGGCTGCGGGCGAGGTGTTTGCCGGTCACCGCGTTGGTGATCGCCGTGGCGATGGCGGTGGTCTGGGAGCCGACGTTGCCGCCCAGGTCGAACAGGACCATGTCGGCGCCGGAGCGCAGGGCCTGCACCGCGGCGGCGGGGACGCTGAACCCGGCTCCGGAGATCGCCTTGGCGCTGAGCGAGTCGGTGACCACCAGCCCCTTGAAGCCCAGCTTGCCGCGCAGCTCGGAGTTGATGGCGGTGGGCGACAGGCTCGCCGGGTTGGTGCCCAGGCCCGGCACGATGTTGTTGGCGATCATGATGGCCGGGGCGCCGGCCTTGATGGCCGCGGTGAACGGCGGGATCGCCACCTTCTGCAGGGTGGACCAGGGCAGGGTACGGGCCGGGCCGAAGTCGGAGTTGTAGGTGGAGCCGCCGAGACCCGGGAAGTGCTTGACGACGGGTATCACGCCCCCGTCGCGCATCCCGTTCATGTACGCGACACCGGCCTTGGAGACCACCGCGGTGTTACCGCTGAAGGACCGCCATCCGTCCGGGTTGGTCTTGCTGGGGGCCTCGTTGCGGCCGTCGACGTCGACCACCGGCGCGAGGTTCATGTTGACCTGGTTGGCCGCCATCCTGGTGGCGACCTTGGCGACGTTCTGCTGGATCTGCGCCGGGGTCCAGTGCGCGCCCATGTAGGCGGCCCAGGGCAGGTCCCCGACCAGGTTCGCCATCCGCTGGATGCCGCCGCCCTCCTCGTCGGTCATCACCAGCAGGCCCAGATGGCCGGGTACATGGGACTTCAGGGTGGTCAGCCGGGAGCCGAGGTCGGCCGGCGCCTTGCTGCCGAACAGCACCACCCCGCCCGCACCGGCGCTCACCTCGCTGGTGGCGTCGGCCACCGAGGTCTCCGACACCGGGACGGAGATGGTCAGCATGGCCAGCCGGCGGTTCGACCACCCGGCCAGCTTGCTGCTGTTGGTGCACGCGGCGGGGGTCGCGCCGGTGGCCGTGGCGGACGTGGTGGCCGGGGTGGCGGCGGCCGTCGCGGCGGGATCCGCCCTGAGGGACGACGGCACGGCGGACGAAGGCGCCGGGGACAGACCGGGGTCGCTGGAGTGCGGGGCGGCTGCCCCGGGGGTGCCCGTGCCGCAGCCCGCCAGGAGCATGGCCGCCATGACGGCGGCGGTGCTGACTCTGTGTGCGGTCGCGGCCCGGCGGGGGACGCGCGGAGCTGCGGTCGCGCTGCTGCGGTCACGGTACGACGGGACGATCATCGCCCGGCCTCCTTCCGGAAGGCGCGACGGTACCCGTCGCGCCGAGGGCCGTATGAGCATGGGATGGGCCTTACGAAGCGTGGGATGCGCTCCGGGCCGAAATTGTTCGAAGGTCCACGGTCGGCATGTCACCAGGATCGCGCGTCCCGGAGCCGACGGGAAACCAGACCGCCGCCGCCCTGACCGGCCCGCCCTTGGTCACCCTCCCGAAACCGCTGGTCAGAGCCGTTTGCCCGCCACCGGCAGGGCGCGCGCGGGACAGTGCCGCAGGGCCCGCCGGCCAGGGTCCCGCCGACGCGGCCCCGCCGACGCTCCAGGACACCGTCCGCTGCCGCCCGGGGGTCCTCTGCCGGGCCGTGGTCCCGGCGGCCGGCACCGCCGGAACTCGCCCTGAACGAGGATTAACGGCTCCCGGGGTCGGCCCGAGGCATTCCTCACCGGTACTGAAATCGCAGGTCAGGACCTATTCGTCCGCACCCCTGGCTTCCTTGAACTAGAACTGGTATCAGTTCTGAGACATCGTCAGGAAGGGTGGCGGGGCGCCATGACCGAGTTCCTGGAGTACGGGCAGCTGTTCATCGGCGGGGAGTTGACCGACCCCCGGGGCAAGGACGTCATCGAGGTGATCTCGCCGCATACCGAGGAGGTCTTCGGGCGGGTGCCGCACGCCTCTCGGGAGGACGTGGACCGGGCGGTGGCGGTGGCGCGCCGGGCCTTCGACGAGGGGCCCTGGCCTCGGATGACGCTCGACGAGCGGATCGAGGTCGTCACCCGGATCAAGGACGCGATCGCCGTGCGGCACGAGGAGATCGCCCGGGTGATCTCCTCGGAGAACGGCTCCCCGTACTCCTGGAGCGTCCTCGCCCAGGCGCTCGGCGCGATGATGGTGTGGGACGCGGCGATCAGGGTGGCGCGGGACTTCACCTACGAGGAGACGCGCGACGGAGTGCTCGGGAAAATCCTGGTGCGGCGGGAGCCGGTCGGGGTCGTGGCGGCCGTGGTGCCCTGGAACGTGCCCCAGTTCGTGGCCGCGGCCAAGCTCGCCCCGGCCCTGCTCACCGGCTGCACGGTGGTGCTGAAGCCGTCGCCGGAGTCACCGCTGGACGCGTACATCCTCGGCGAGATCACGAAGGAGGCCGGGCTGCCCGACGGGGTGCTGTCCATCCTTCCGGCGGACCGCGAGGTGAGCGAGTACCTGGTCGCCCACCCCGGTGTCGACAAGATCTCCTTCACCGGGTCCGTCGCGGCCGGCAAACGCGTGATGGAGGTCGCCTCGAAGAACCTCACCCGGGTGACCCTGGAACTCGGCGGCAAGTCGGCGGCCGTGGTGCTGCCGGACGCCGACGTGGCCACCGCGGTCGCCGGGATCGTGCCGGCGGCCTGGATGAACAACGGCCAGGCGTGCGTGGCGCAGACCCGGATCCTCCTCCCGCGCTCCCGCTACGACGAGTTCGCCGACGCCTTCGCCGCCGCGGCGGGCGCCCTCAAGGTCGGCGACCCGCTCGACCCGGCGACCCAGGTGGGCCCCCTCGTCGCCCGCCGCCAGCAGCAGCGGAACCTGGACTACATCCGGATCGGGCAGGAGGAGGGCGCGAAGATCCTCACCGGCGGCGGCCGTCCCGCCGGTCTGGACCAGGGCTGGTACGTCGAGCCCACCCTCTTCGGCGGCGTCGACAACTCCATGCGGATCGCCCGGGAGGAGATCTTCGGCCCGGTGATCTGCCTCCTCCCCTACGGCGACGAGTCCGAGGCCCTGAAGATCGCGAACGACTCGGACTACGGGCTGAGCGGCAGCGTCTGGACGGCGGACGTGGCGCACGGCATCGAGGTCGCCCGGCAGGTCCGCACGGGCACGTACTCCGTGAACACCTTCAGCCTCGACATGCTCGGCCCGTTCGGCGGTTACAAGAACTCCGGTCTGGGGCGCGAGTTCGGGCCGGAGGGGTACGGCGAGTTCCTCGAGCACAAGATGATCCACCTGCCCGCCGGCTGGGAGGGGTGAGGCGCCGCCATGGGTGACCGCTGGCACGTCGAGGTCGACCGGTCGATCTGCATCGGCTCGGCCCAGTGCGTCCACCGCGCCACCGGCTCCTTCCGCCTCGACTCCGCCATGCAGTCCCACCCCGTGGACCCGGAGACCGACGCCAACGGGAAGGTCCTCGACGCGGCCGAGAACTGCCCGGTGGAGGCGATCACGATCACCCTGCTGGGCAGCGGGGAGCCGGTGTTCCCGCCGGAGGAGTAGGCGGACCAGGGGGGCTAAAGGGTCTGCAGGGTCGCGAACAGGGCGTGGGCGCGGCTGCCGTCCGGCTGCTCCCACACCCCGCTGACCTGCCCGACCGCGCCGTCGGGCGGGGTCGACCCGGGGGTCAGTACCCGCCGCAGCCGCAGCACCAGGCCGGTGTCCGGCACGGCGAACTCGGTGCTCTCGTCGGTGTCGACGGGGGCGCCGAGACCGGCGACGGGGCCCTGGCCGGCGTAGGAGCGGACGACCTCACGGTCGGGGGTGTCGCTGACGCTCTGCGCCTGCGCCTGGACGCGCCCCTCGATCAGCGCGAGCAGCCCGGCGGTCAGCACCGGGTCGTGGCAGCCGTCGTAGGCCCAGCGGCTGCCGAGCACACCGTGCTCCATGGTGCCGACGAGCGCGTGCTCGGCGCCGGCGAGCGGGGCGCCGCGGTAGGTGAGCGGGACGAGATACGCCCCCGAGTCCTCGGTGACCACCATGAACTCGATCCCGACCGCGCCCTCCGGGTCGTCGAGCCGGAAGCCGCCGGCCTTCGTCAACTCCGGTGCGGCGGAGCCGCGGTACCAGGGGCGGGTGGGCAGCCAGCCGGCGAGGAGTTCGACCTTGGTGGGCTTGAGAGTGGTGTGGTGGATGAGTGCCATGGGGGAGATTCTGCGGTCCGGCGGGTCCGCCCCGCCAGGTACTTTCCCGCGGGCGGCGGTCCGCGCGGCCTGAGGTACGCTCCTGCGGTTCCGACGGGCCGAACAGGGTGGGAAACGTGCGCAAGTCCGAGGCCGAGGCGCTGATCAGGGAGGCCTACGAGGCCTGGGAGGCCGAGGAGTGGCTGACCGCCGCCGGGCTCTTCGAGCGGGTCCTCGCCCACTTCCCGGACGAGGAGCGCAGCGCGGTGTGGTGGTACGACGCCGCGCTCGCCCACAAGTTCCTGCGCGACTGGGCCAAGGCCTACGCCCTGGGCCGGGAGGCCGCCGCCAGGGCGCCGCGCGGGGAGGGCGATCCGGCGTTCTGGAACCTCGGCATCGCGGCCACCGTCCAGGGGGACTGGGCGACGGCCCGGGACGCCTGGAGCGGCTTCGGCATCCAACTCCCGCCGGGGGAGGGCGAGATCGACGGGCGGTTCGGGCAGGCCTGTGTCCGGCTGGACACCGGTGGCGAGCGCGAGGTCGTGTGGATCGACCGGCTGTGCCCGACGCGCGGGCGGGTGCGGAACGTGCCGGTCTCGGCCGGGCGGCGGTTCGGCGAGATCGTCGTGCACGACGGCGAGCCCAAGGGGCACCGGGTGGTCGACGGCCGTGAGTTTCCCGTCTTCGACGAACTGCTGCTCCTGCGCCCCTCCGAGTTGCCGACGCTGGAGGTGACGGTCGGCGCCGGCGAGGTCGCCGACCTGGAGGCGCTGATCGAGCTCTTCGTCGAGAACGACTTCGGCGCCGAGCCCGCGAGCGGCCTGCGGCTGCTCTGCGCCTGCTGCAGCGAGGGCACCCACGAACAGCTGCGCAAGGCCCACGCCGGCGCTCAGCGGGTGTCCCTGGCGGCCCCGGAGGCGGAGGCCCGGCTGCTGCTGGAGCGGTGGGCGGCGGAGACGGCCGTCGGGCGGAGCTGGAGCGGGCTGGAGGCGGTGGGTCAGGCGCCGGGAGGGGGCTGACCGGGACTGGGCGGCACCCATCAGAAAAAGTCCAGAAAATCCGCCATTGGGGTGTTGTCATCCGCTCTGCGCGTTCTATCCTGAAAGCAGCCTACGAGGCGAGTGAGGGAGTCCGAGCGGAGTAGCCGACTCTGGCGTGACGCAGATGCAGAAGCATCCGCCGGTGCCGACGTCGACGGTCGGGCTGAGAGGCCGGAAGGCAGCGGTAAGGCCGGACGGCGACCCCCATCACCTGATCCGGACCATGCCGGCGAAGGGAACCCGTCTCGTAGGTCTTTCCGTGCGCCTACGGCCGCTCGCCCGGCTCCGTCAGGTCGATCAGCCGGCAGACCGTCTCGATGTCTATCTTCACCTGGGCGATGGAGGCACGGCCCGAGAGCCAGGTGATCAGCGCCGAGTGCCAGGTGTGCTCGATGACGCGGACGGCGGAGAGCTGGGCCGGGGTGGGGTCGGTCAGGCCCATCGCGTCCAGGATGATCACCGTCGTCTGGCGGGAGACCTGGTCCACCTCGGGGGAGACGCTGCGGTCGGCGAAGGTGAGCGCCCGGACCATCGCGTCGGCCAGGTGCGGCTCCCGCTGCAGGGCGCGGAAGGCCCGCATCAGGGTCTCGGCGACCCGCTCGGAGGCCGTGTCGCCCGCCGGGGGCTTCTTGCGCAGGGTGCCGTGCATGTGCTCCAGCTGGTCCTGCATGGTCGCGACCAGCAGGTGCACCTTGGAGGGGAAGTAGCGGTAGAGCGTGCCCAGGGCCACCTGGGAGGACTCGGCCACCTCGCGCATCTGCACCGCGTCGAAACCGCCCCGGCTGGCCAGCTGGGCGCTCGCGTGCAGGATCCGGCGGCGCCGGGCCTCCTGCCGCTCGGTGAGCGGCGGGGTGGCCGATCTGGCGCCGGTGTCCACCTTGGCTTCCGCAGGCATGGGTCCCGTCCGTGACAGTCGGTGAGGGCAGCGTTGGGGCGAGTGATCAGACAGCATGGCAGGGGTTCGCGCCGTGGCGCGAATCACCTGATCCACTGCTCACTCCGCCCCTACCTGCCGGTAGATTCAGAGCCTCTTGAACGATCAAGTCTGAAACTTGTTCTAGATTAGCGTCCCGGCGTAATCTCGCGGGAAAGAGCAGGGAGAAGGGGGCCCGGAGTGACCGCTGAGGCCAGGCGGGCGGGTACCAAGGAGGAACCCGCCGCCGACGGCGAGCGACCGCTCGACATCGCGCTCCTCACCTATAAAGGGAACCCGTTCTGCGGCGGCCAGGGCGTCTACGTACGGCACCTGTCACGCGAGCTGGCCCGCCTCGGCCACCGGGTCGAGGTCATCGGCTCACAGCCGTACCCGGTCCTCGACGAGGGATACCCCGCACTCACCCTCACCGAGCTGCCCAGCCTCGACCTGTACCGCTCCCCGGACCCCTTCCGGACCCCGAAGCGCGACGAGTACCGGGACTGGATCGACGCCCTCGAAGTGGCGACCATGTGGACCGGCGGCTTCCCGGAACCGCTGACCTTCTCCCTGCGCGCCCGCCGCCATCTGCGCGCCCGCGCCGGGGAGTTCGACGTCATCCACGACAACCAGACCCTCGGGTACGGCCTGTTGGGCGACGTCGGCGCACCCCTCGTCACCACCATCCACCACCCCATCACCGTCGACCGGCGGTTGGAGCTGGACGCGGCCGAGGGCTGGCAGCGGCGGTACTCCGTACGGCGCTGGTACGCCTTCACCCGGATGCAGAAGCGGGTCGCCCGCCGGCTGCCCTCCGTGCTCACCGTCTCCGGCACCTCCCGCCAGGAGATCGTCGACCACCTCGGCGTCCGCGAGGACCGTATCCACGTCGTCCACATCGGCGCCGACACCGATCTCTTCGCGCCGAATCCCGCCGTGCCCCAGGTGCCCGGCCGGATCGTCACCACCTCCAGCGCGGACGTGCCCCTGAAGGGGCTGGTCTTCCTCGTCGAGGCGCTCGCCAAGGTACGGACCGAGCACCCCGCCGCCCACCTCGTCGTCGTCGGCAAGCGGCCCACCGAGGGACCCGTCGCCCAGGCGATGGAGCGCTACGGCCTCGCCGGCGCCGTCGAGTTCGTGAAGGGCATCTCGGACGCCGAACTCGTCGACCTGGTCCGGTCGGCCGAGGTCGCCTGCGTGCCGTCGCTCTACGAGGGCTTCTCGCTGCCCGCTGCCGAGGCCATGGCGACCGGCACCCCGCTGGTCGCCACGACCGGCGGCGCGATCCCCGAGGTCGCCGGCCGGGACGGGGAGACCTGCCTGGCCGTACCGCCGGGCGACGCGGGCGCGCTGGCCGCCGGGCTCGGCCGGCTGCTGGGCGACCCCGGGCTGCGGGCCCGGCTCGGCCGTGCGGGCCGTGAGCGGGTGCTGCGGCACTTCACCTGGGCCCGCGCCGCCGAGGGCACGGTGGCCCGCTACCGCGAGGCGATCGCCGACCGTACCGGGGAGCGGTCCGCGCCCACGACTCCGGGCCGCCCCGCGGCCACCCCCCTCGTAGACGTCGCTTCCACTCCCGAAAGCAGGGCCACGTGCTGACCGTCGACTTCTCCCGGTTCCCGCTCGCCCCGGGCGACCGAGTCCTGGACCTCGGCTGCGGAGCCGGCCGCCACGCCTTCGAGTGTTACCGGCGCGGCGCCCAGGTCGTGGCCCTCGACCAGAACGCCGAGGAGATCCGCGAGGTCGCCAAGTGGTTCGCGGCGATGAAGGAGGCCGGCGAGGCCCCGGCGGGCGCCACCGCCACCGCCATGGAGGGCGACGCCCTCGCCCTGCCGTTCCCCGACGAGTCCTTCGACGTCGTCATCATCTCCGAGGTGATGGAGCACATCCCCGACGACAAGGGCGTGCTCGCCGAGATGGTGCGGGTGCTCAGGCCCGGCGGGCGGATAGCGGTCACCGTGCCGCGCTACGGCCCCGAGAAGGTCTGCTGGGCGCTCTCCGACGCCTACCACGAGGTCGAGGGCGGCCACATCCGCATCTACAAGGCCGACGAACTGGTCGGGAAGATCAAGGAAGCCGGTCTGCGGCCGTACGGCTCCCACCACGCGCACGCCCTGCACTCGCCGTACTGGTGGCTGAAGTGCGCGTTCGGCGTCGACAACGACAAGGCGCTGCCGGTCCGCGCGTACCACAAGCTGCTGGTCTGGGACATCATGAAGAAGCCGCTGGCCACGCGGGTCGCCGAGCAGGCACTGAACCCGGTGATGGGCAAGAGCTTCGTCGTCTACGCGACCAAGCCGCACCTGCCCCCCGTGTCGGAGAAGGCCGGGAACGCCGAGGTGGCCGCCAAGTGACCACCCCCCGGACAGAACACCTCGTCCTGCCCGGGGTCCTCACCGCCGAGCAGGCCGCCGCGACCGTCCGCGGCATCCTCGCCGTGCAGCGGGAGGACGGCGCGATCCCGTGGTTCCGGGGGCACCACCTGGACCCCTGGGACCACACCGAGGCCGCGATGGCCCTTGACGCGGCAGGGGAGCACGAGGCCGCCGAGCGGGCGTACGGCTGGCTGGCCCGGCACCAGAACGAGGACGGCTCCTGGTACGCGGCCTACGCCGACGGCGCCCACGACGACGTCACCGACCGGGCCCGCGAGTCCAACTTCGTCGCCTACATAGCCGTCGGCGTCTGGCACCACTACCTCTCCACCGGCGACGACACCTTCCTCGACCGGATGTGGCCCGCCGTCTACGCGGCCGTCGAGTGGGTGCTGCGGCTGCAGCAGCCGGGCGGCGAGATCGGCTGGCGCCGGGACGACGACGGCACGCCCGCCGACGACGCGCTGCTGACCGGGAGTTCGTCGGTCCACCACGCGTTGCGCTGTGCGCTCGCCATCGCCGAGCAGCGCGAAGAGGCGCAGCCGGACTGGGAGTTGGCGGTGGGCGCGCTGCGGCACGCGATCCGGCTCCACCCGGAGCGGTTCCTGGACAAGGACCGGTACTCGATGGACTGGTACTACCCGGTGCTGGGCGGGGCGTTGACCGGTGCGGAGGCCAAGTCCCGTATCGAGAAGGACTGGGAGCGGTTCGTCGTACCCGGGTTCGGGGTGCGGTGTGTCGTACCCAATCCGTGGGTGACGGGCGGGGAGTCGGCGGAGCTGGCGCTGGCGCTGTGGGCGGTCGGGGAGTCCGACCGGGCGCTGGAGATCCTTCAGTCGATCCAGCATCTGCGGGACGCGGAGTCGGGGCTGTACTGGACGGGGTACGTGTTCGAGGACGACGCGGTGTGGCCGCGCGAGCTGACCACGTGGACGGCGGGGTCGCTGTTGCTGGCGGTCGCGGCGCTGGGTGGGCATGACGCGACGTGTGCGGTGTTCGGGGGCGAGGAGCTTCCGGGCGGGCTTGAGGTGGATTGCTGCGCCTAGCGGGGTGGGGGGTTCTGTGGTAGCGCGGGTGCGGGTGTGTTGTGGCTGGTCGCGCAGTTCCCCGCGCCCCTTCGGGGGCGCCTCACCGACCGGTGATTTTCAGTGGCGGTGCATTCGGTTGGCGATGGCGTGGCCGATGAACAGGTAGACCACTGCCGCGAGGCCGTAGCCGGCGACTACGCGGGCCCAGGCCTTGTCGAAGGTGAAGAGGTCGCGCGACCAGCCGGCGAGCCAGTCGGCCGCGTTGTGGACGAACTGGACCAGGCTGTTCGCCCGGTTCGCGTCCAGCAGGTACATCAGGATCCAGAGGCCCAGGATGAGGGCCATGACGTCGGCGACGACCGCGACGACCCTACCGGCCTGATTGGCACCGCGTTCAGAGGACATACCCTGCGGCTTGCCGCTGAACGGTCCTTGAAACCTTGACGGTGTTCCCCCGAGTGGCGAGGTGCCGCCATCTGGGTGAGGCTGCCGGAGGAAGTACCCGCTCGGGGAGGACACCGAGACACACGGGAGGACCCCGTGCCCGTACCGATACGGCGCCTCGTCGTCGCACTGACCCTCTGCTGTGCCCTGGTCGCCGGCGTCACCGCCTGCGCCGGCGGCACCCGGAGCAAGTCCATCGACAATGCCGCGGCGGCGGCCGCCGTGGCCGACACGCCCAGTCCGAGTACGTCCGCGGAGAAACAGAAGTTCGCCAAGACGCGGTTCGTCGCGAACGCGTCCCTCGCGGCCGGCGCGACCTACCAGTGGATCGTGAAGCCCTGGAAGGCCGGCAAGTTCAAGAAGGGCGCCCACGGCCGCACCTTCGCGCTGATCAAGGCCGGTGCCGCGGGCGCCTTCGCCTACAACCGGCTCAAGGCGGCCAAGAAGAACGCCCAGGGCGATCCGCTGCTGGCCAAGGCGATCGCACCGCTGTCCGCCGGCATCGACGCCCTGAAGGACCTGCCGTCCAAGCTCCGCAAGGGCGACGGGAACGCGGCGAGTTCCTTCGACGACATCATCAACCAGGTCAAGGAGGCCGGGCAGAGCGCCGGCGCCACGGTCACCAACCAGGTGCCCAAGGCATCCCAACTCACCCACTGACAAAGGCGGTTCGGCGCCGGTGTGTCGTTCGCCCCGTGTTCGGCCGAAGACCCCGGCGCCGCTTCCCCCGCCGCGAGGGCCGGCGCTCCCGCCGGCCCTCGCGGGCCCGTTCTCGCCGCTGCTCGCGACTACGAGTTCAGCTCGGCCAGCACCCGCAGCGTGTGCGGATCAGGTGCCAGCGCCAGCAGGTCGGTGACCGGGCCCTTGCGCCACAGCTCCAGCCGTTCGGCGATCCGTTCGCGCGGCCCGACCAGCGAGATCTCGTCGGCGAACGCGTCCGGCACCGCCAGTACGGCCTCCTCCCGCCGCCCGGCGAGGAACAGTTCCTGGATCCGCCGCGCCTGTGCCTCGTACCCCATGCGCGCCATCAGGTCGGCGTGGAAGTTGCGGGCCGCGTGCCCCATCCCGCCGATGTAGAAGCCGAGCATGGCCTTCACGGGCAGCAGCCCGGCGGCCACGTCGTCGCAGACCTTGACCTGGGCCATCGGCGCGACCAGGAACCCCTCGGGCAGCTCGGCGACCGCCGGGCCGTACACCTCGGGCCGGCTCGGCGCCCAGTACAGCGGCAGCCAGCCGTCGGCGATCCGGACCGTCTGCGCCACGTTCTTCGGCCCCTCGGCGCCCAGCAGGACCGGCAGGTCGGCGCGGAGCGGATGGGTGATCGGCTTCAGCGGCTTGCCGAGACCGGTGCCGTCCGGCCCCCGGTAGGGGTGCGAGTGGAAGCGCCCGTCCGACTCGACCGGCCCCTCCCGCCGCAGCACCTGCCGTACGACGTCGACGTACTCCCGGGTCGCGGTCAGCGGCGACTTCGGGAACGGGCGGCCGTACCAGCCCTCCACCACCTGCGGCCCGGACAGCCCGAGCCCCAGCATCACCCGGCCCCCCGACAGATGGTCCAGGGTCAGCGCGTGCATCGCGGTGGTGGTCGGCGAGCGGGCCGCCATCTGGGCGACGGCCGTACCCAGCCGGATGGTCGACGTCTGCGCGGCGATCCAGGTCAGCGGGGTGAAGGCGTCGGAGCCCCAGGACTCCGCCGTCCACACCGAGTGGTACCCGAGCCGCTCGGCCTCCTTCGCCAGCGGCACATGGTCCGCGGAGGGCCCGCGCCCCCAGTAGCCGAGTGCCAACCCGAGCCGCATGCCAGCCTCCTGACGGTAGATCAGGCCGAAGTCCGGACGGACTGTACGACAACGGCCCCTCACCCGGAAGGGCAAGGGGCCGTAGTCGGTCTTCCGGCGGTCGGCTCAGCCGCGCTGGATCCCGGAGGTGTCCTGCAGCACGCCACGGCGGCCGTCCTGCGTCTGGGCCACCAGGGCGCCGCCTCGCTGCTCGACCGCCAAGTACCAGGTGCCGGGCGCCAGTTCGGCGATCGGCGCGGTCGAGCCGTCCTCCGCGAACAGCGGCCGCGCCACCGGGACGGCGAACCAGAACGGCGAGAACTCGGGGGCCGGCGGCTGCTGCGCGGCGGCCGGGGGCTGCTGCTGGCCGAAGGGCTGGCCGGGCTGCGGCTGGGCGCCGTACGGCTGGCCGGGCTGCGGGGCGGCGGCACCCGGGTAGCCGTAGCCGCCGGGGGGCTGGGCGCCGTAGGGCTGCGGGGCCTGCGGCTTGGGGGCCGGGACCAGGGCCGCCTGGAGCGCCGGGACCAGCGGGGTGGCGATCGCGGCGGCGGCCAGGAGCAGCGCGGCGATCAGGCCGAGGATCAGACCGGAGCCGGCGCCGATGCTGACGCCGGCGACGCTGTCGCTGAACGGGCCCAGCGGATCGATCGTCGACCAGAACGCGGTCCACAGCGAGAACACGGCGAGGCCGACGCCGATCTGGCCCAGATCGAGCCCGACGAACTTGAGCGGCTGCGGTAGCGCGCGGGCGAGGACGATCAGGACCGCGCCGGCGATGCCGCCGACGTACATGCTCATCACCAGGCCGAGGTTGTCCCAGGCGTTCGGGTTACCGTTGCCGGCCGTGTCGAACGTGTCGAGGAACGACGCGATGAACAGCAACACCGCTGCTCCGATCACCACGCCGTCGCCTCTAGTGAGGGAGCGGATATTCACTTCAGGTCCTTCGTAGGTCGTCTCGTCGGCGGAGGAGGCGTCGCGGGGTGTGCCCCACATCCTAGGAATCGATTGCGGAAATCGTAGGAATCTCAGGAAGGACACTATCGTCCGGACGATCAGGGTGTCCGCCCGGACCTGTCCGCCGATGCCTACCCGCGCAGGAAACTCACGATCCCCTCAGAAATTCCCTGTGCCGCCTTCTGCCGCCAGGCCCCGCTCGTCAGCAGTGCCGCGTCCTTGCTATCGCGCATGTTGCCGCACTCGATGAACACCTTGGGAACCGTTGACAGATTGAGACCGCCGAGATCCTTACGTACGTCGAGACCGGTGCCGTTGCCTACGTAGTTGGACGGAGCGCTGCCGGTGACCTTCGCGAAGTCGCTCTCGATGCGCTCCCCGAGGGTGCGCGAGGAAGCCACGATCGGGCGGGTGTCGGCGGCACCGGAGTGCACGGACGCGGGCAGGATGACATGGAACCCGCGGTCGCCCTCGGGCGCTCCGTCGGCGTGGATCGAGATGGCCGCGTCGGCGTGCGCGGCGTTCCCGATCTCCGCGCGCTTGTTCACACACGGCCCCCAGGCGGGCCGGTCCCCGTCATGGGTCAGCCGCACCGTGGCGCCCTGCCTCTCCAGCAGCGCCCGCAACCGGTGCGCGACGTCCAGCGTGAACCGGGCCTCGCTGTAACCGGCGTTGGTGGACGTCCCCGTCGTATCGCACTCCTTCCAGTTCGTCCCGATGTTCACCTTCTGGTTGATCTCGGACGTGTGCTGGAAGTTCCCCGGGTTGTGCCCCGGATCGATCACGACGACCTTCCCCTTGAGCGAGGGCACCGCACTGGGACTGGGCACCTTCGCGTCGTCGCTCGGGGAGACCGGCGCCGACCGGGTCGTCGCCGCGCCCGCCTGCCCGCCACTCCCACCGGGCTTCCCGACCCCCTCGTACACCACCCACCCGAGCAGCGCACCGGGCACCAGCGCGACGAGACCGACAGCAAGCGGCACCCGCCGCGACCGGCGCTGCTGCGGGAGATCGAATTCCGGGCCTGTGTACGACACGTCTGCGACTCTAACCGCGCCCTCAGATCCCCGCCCCCGTTCGCCGCAGGACACGCAGCGAGTCGTGGGCCGAGACCTCGGTGAACGCGCCGGACTCCAGGGCGCGCAGGTAGACGCGGTAAGGGGCCTGTCCGGTGAACTCGTCCTTCGGGTCGGGAAAGACGTCGTGGATCAGCAGCAGCCCGCCTTCGGCCACATGGGGGGCCCAGCCCTCGTAGTCGGCGGTGGCGTGCTCGTCGGTGTGCCCGCCGTCGATGAAGGCGAACCCGAGCGGCGAGTTCCAGAGTGCGGCGATCCGCGGCGACCGGCCGACGAGCGCGACGACATGGTCCTCCAGCCCCGCCCTGTGCAGGGTGCGCCGGAAGGTCGGCAGCGTGTCCATCAGACCGATCTCCGGGTCCACCGTCTCCGGATCGTGGTAGTCCCACCCCGGCTGCTGCTCCTCGCTGCCCCGGTGATGGTCCACGGTCAGCGCGGTCACCCCGGCCGCCCGCGCGGCATCCGCCAGCAGCAGCGTGGAACGCCCGCAGTACGTCCCCACTTCGAGGAGGGGCAGCCCCAGCGCCCCGGCCTCGACAGCGGCCGTGTGCAACGCCAGTCCCTCGTGCAGGGGCATGAACCCCTTGGCCTTCTCGAACGCGGCGAGAGTCCTGGGCTCGGGCGCTGCCATGGGGGTCCCTTCGGTAGTACGACGCTCCGGCGCCCCATGCTGTCGTACCCCCCGCCGACGATGTCGACAGGGGGTACGGGAAGCGCCCCGTCAGGGGCGCGGGGCCGTATCGGTTTGCGGCTCCGCCGCGTGGGCGCGACCAGCCACGATGGTGCCGCACCCGCCAACCGGCAGACCGCGGCACCCCACTAGGCGCTGACCGTCTCACCAGGCAGCGAAAGATCCAGATCCACCGCCCGCTCATCCCCCGCATGCGTGGCGGACGAAGCCAGCGGCCCGTGCCCCACCGCCGTCGCGGCCAGCACATACGCCCCCTCGGCCGGCACCGCGAGCGCATACGCCCCGTCCTCGCCGGACAGCGTCGCCCCCGCCTGCCGCCCCCGCCGGTCGATCAGCGTGACCTTCGCACGGGCGACCGGCGTGCCCTCGGCGGACAGCACCCGCCCACGGAAACCCCGGAGCACCGACTCGGCGTTGGCGAGCGCGGCATCCTCCTCGCTGCTGGCGCGCAGCTGCGTGTGCTGGGCGGCGGCAGCCTCCGGCACGCTCCGCTTCGGCAGGAACAGCGCGAGCACCAGGCCCACGGCCACCGCACCCGTCGCGATCAGGAAGGAGACCCGGAAGCCGTGCATCGTCGGGATGGCGACACCGCCCACGTGGTTCGCGGTGTTCGCCAGCACCATGCCGATGACGGCGCTGGACACCGACGTACCGATGGACCGCATCAGCGTGTTGAGACCGTTCGCCGCACCCGTCTCCGACGCCGGGACCGCGCCCACGATGAGCGCCGGCAGGGACGAGTACGCGAGGCCGATGCCCGCGCCGAGGACGACCGCGATGACCAGGCTCTGCCAGGGCGCGCTCATCAGGCCGAGGCCGGCGCCGTAGCCGATCGCGATGATCAGCATGCCGAGGATGAGGGTGGTCTTGGGGCCGTACTTGGCGGACAGGCGGGCGTAGACGGGGGCCGTGAACATCATGGTCAGGCCCAGCGGAGCGACCAGCAGGCCGGCGGCGACCATGGACTGGCCGAGGCCGTAGCCGGTGGCCTTCGGAAGCTGCAGCAGCTGCGGAAGGACCAGCGAGACGACGTAGAAGCTGACGCCGACCATGATCGACGCGAGGTTGGTGAAGAGCACCGCCGGGCGGGCGGTGGTGCGCAGGTCGACCAGCGGGGCGGAGTGGCGCAGCTCGAACACGCCCCACAGGAGGAGGACGACGACGGAGGCGGCGAACAGGCCGAGCGTGGTGCCGGAGGACCAGCCCCAGTCGCTGCCCTTGGTGATGGGAAGGAGCAGCAGCACCAGGCCGGTGGACAGGCCCAGCGCGCCGGCCACGTCGAACGAGCCCTCCGCGCGCATCGGGGATTCCGGTACGACCAGGAGGGTCAGGGCTATGGAGAGCACACCGAGGCCGGCGGCGCCGTAGAACAGGGCGTGCCAGTTCATGTGCTGGGCGACCAGGGCCGCGGCGGGCAGCGCGAGACCGCCGCCGACGCCGATGGAGGAGCTCATCAGGGCCATCGCCGAGCTGAGCTTCTCGCGCGGCAGCATGTCGCGCATCAGGCCGATGCCCAGCGGGATCGCGCCCATGGCGAAGCCCTGCAGGGTGCGGCCCACGATCATCGTGAGCAGTTCGCTGGTGAGCGCGCTGATCAGCGCGCCGACCACCATCACGGCGAGGCTGAGGACGAGCATCCGCCGCTTGCCGTACAGGTCGCCGAGGCGGCCCATGATCGGGGTGGCCACGGCGCCCGAGAGGAGCGTCGAGGTCAGGACCCAGGTGGCGTTGCTGGGTTCGGTGCCCAGCAGCTGCGGCAGGTCCTTGATGACCGGGACGAGCAGGGTCTGCATCACCGCGACCACGATGCCCGCGAAGGCGAGCACCGGGACCACGGCCCCGCTCGCGCCCCGGGTGGGCTGGTCGGTCGTCGTGTGCGTCATTGAGTGAGGCCTCCCCGATTGGATAAGTGCCCGGTAAACCTCGTATGCACAGGCAACTATTCCGTTGCTTCGAGCTTCTAACGAATCCTTGACCGTCCCATGGGTTTCTGATCTGCCGTCAGGGTCTGGCCTCTTTGTGAAACGTGTTCTAGTCTCACGCGCCATGAGTGCCGTGAAGGCGTATGTCGCCGGGGTCGGGATGACGAAGTTCGAGAAGCCCGAGACCCGTGACTGGCAGTACTGGGACATGGTCCGGGAGGCGGGCGGCTCCGCGCTCGCCGATGCGGGGATCTCGTACAGCGAGGTGGAACAGGTTCCGATCGGCTACTGTTTCCAGCCCTCCACCGCCGGTCAACGGGCCGCCTATGAACTGGGCCTCACCGGCGTCCCCGTCTACAACGTCAACAACAACTGCGCCACCGGCGCGACCGCCCTGATGCTCGCCCGGCAGCTCGTCGAGGGCGGGGCGGCCGACTGCGTCCTCGCCCTCGGCTTCGAGAAGATGAAGAGGGGCGCGCTGGGGAGCGGAGCCGACGGCGGGGACTTCTCGACGTCCCCCGTCGCCCGGCACTACGGCGTGATGGCCGCCCGGCACGGCTTCGAGATGACCCCGCCCACCGCGCAGATCTTCGGCGACGCGGCCCGCGAGCACATGGAGCGGTACGGCACCACCGAGGCGCAGCTCGCCGCCGTGGCCGCCAAGAACCACCGGCACTCGGCGAACAACCCGTACGCCCAGTTCCAGGACGTGTACGAGGTCGACGACATCCTCGCCGCGCGCACGGTCCACCGCCCGCTCACCAAACTCCAGTGCTCGCCCACCTCCGACGGCGCGGCGGCCGCCGTGGTCGTCTCACAGCGCTTCGCCGAACGGCGCGGGCTCACCGGACTCGTCGAGATCGTCGCGCAGGCGATGACGACCGACACCGAGGAGTCCTTCGCGTCCGGCTCCTGCATCGACGTCGTCGGACAGCCGATGTCCCGGGCGGCGGCCCGCCAGGTCTACGACCGCTCGGGCCTCGGCATCGAGGACGTCGACGTCGTGGAACTGCACGACTGCTTCTCCGTCAACGAGCTGCTGACGTACGAGGCGCTCGGCATGTGCGCCGCCGGCGAGTCCGGCAAGCTCGTCGAGTCCGGCGCCACCACCTACGGCGGGCGCTGGGTGGTGAACCCCTCCGGCGGGCTCATCTCCAAGGGGCATCCGCTGGGCGCGACCGGACTCGCCCAGACCGCCGAGCTGGTCTGGCAGCTGCGGGGCACGGCCGGCGACCGGCAGGTGCCGGGCGCCCGGGTCGGCCTCGCGCACAACATCGGGCTGGGCGGGGCGGCGGTGGTGACGCTGTTCCGGAGGGCGGGGTAGGCCGGAGGACCGAGGTCAGGGTGGGCCGAAAAGCCGATGCAAGGACCGTAACCGGGTTGAGAGCATGACGCTCATGCTGGAAGCCGCGGACACCTCGCACATATCCCGCCGCACCGCGTCCCCCACCTGGCTGGTGGTGGCGCTGGCGTGTGCCGGACAGTTCCTGGTCGTGCTCGACGTGTCCGTGGTGAACGTGGCGCTGCCGTCGATGCGGGCCGATCTGGCGCTGAGCGCGTCCGGACTGTAGTGGGTGGTGAACGCGTACGCCATCGCCTTCGCCGGGTTCATGCTGCTCGGCGGCCGGGCCGGTGACCTCTACGGCCGCAAGCGGATGTTCCTGGTCGGGCTCGGCCTGTTCACGCTGGCCTCGCTCGGCGGCGGGCTCGCCCAGGACGGCTGGCAGCTGCTGCTGGCCCGGGCGGTGCAGGGGCTGGGGGCGGCCGTTCTGGCGCCCTCGACGCTGACCCTGCTCACGGCGGCCGTGCCGGAGGGGGCGGCCCGGGCGCGGGCGATCGCCACCTGGACGGCGGTCGGCGCCGGGGGCGGCGCGGCCGGCGGGCTGGTCGGCGGGGTGCTGGTGGACGTGCTGTCCTGGCGCTGGGTCCTGCTGATCAACGTGCCGGTGGGCGCGGTCGTCCTCGCCGGGTCACTGCGGTGGCTGACGGAGAGCCGCGCCGGGGACGGCCGACGGCTCGACCTGCCCGGCGCGCTGCTGGTGACGGCGGGCCTCGGCACGCTGGCCTACGGCATCTCGCAGACCGAGGCCGAGGGATGGACGGCGGCGGCCACCCTGGTCCCGCTGGCCGCCGGACTCGCGCTGCTCGGGCTGTTCCTGGCGGTCGAGGCGCGTACGGCGGCCCCGCTGATGCCGCTCGGGCTGCTCGGCCGGCGCGCGGTGGCCTCCGCCAACGCGGCCATGCTGGTGTCCGGCTCGGCGATGTTCTGCATGTGGTACTTCATGACGCTCTACGCCCAGAACGTCCTCGGCTACTCCCCGCTGGAGGCCGGTCTCGCCCTGGTGCCCAGTTCGGTCGCGGTGCTCGTCGGCTCCAAGCTGGCGCCCCGGCTGATGCGGCGGGCGGGGACGCGGACGGTGGCGGTGGGCGGCACGCTCGTCGCGGCGACGGGCTTCGCCTGGCAGTCGACGCTGGGCCCGGACGGTGCCTATACGACGGCCATCATGGTCCCGGGGATCCTGATGATGCTCGGCGCGGGTCTGGCCGCGACCCCGCTCGCCTCGCTGGCCACGTCCGGGGCGGCGCCGGCGGAGGCCGGGCTGCTGTCGGGGCTCGTCAACACCTCGCGGACGATGGGCGGTTCGCTGGGGCTCGCGGTGATGTCGACGATCGCGGCGGCCCGGACCGGCGGGGACGGCGGGGCGGCCGCCCTGACGGAGGGGTACGCGACCGCGTTCCGCACCAGCACCGGGCTGCTCCTCGGCGGAGCGGTGCTGATGCTGCTGTGGCTGCCGCGCCGAGGAGCCGTGGCGCGGCCGGGTCGGTAGCTCCGGCCGGGTCGGTGGCTCCGGCGGGTTCGGTAGCTTCGGCCGGGTCGGTGGCTCCGGCAGGTTCGAGGGCTTCGGCGGGTTCGGTGGCTTCGGCCGGGTCGGTGGCTCCGGCAGGTTCGAGGGCTTCG